>NZ_PTIS01000006.1 GCF_002934235.1 Clostridium algidicarnis DSM 15099 | reverse complement strand
AACATCCCCCATAATCGTTCTTAAACAAGTCTTTTTAAGTCCCTTATTTCTATATACTTTAATATCTCTTTCTTTAAGTATCTTTTCATCTAAAGCTTCCAACACATTTTTTAAAACATTGCAGGCTTCATCACAAACCATCTTATAAATCTTTTTCTCTATTTCCTTGAAAGTTAAGCCGTTTTCATTTAAACTAACATTATACATAAATTCAACTCCATTCAGTTTTGTCTCGATAATAAAATTATAATGGATAATTTATGTATTGAGGAGATGTTTTTGCATCTCCTTTTATTTATATAGTTTTTTATACTAGTTCTGCCTACTAAAATTATACTCTAACATTGAATTAAAGCATCTTCTTAAAGCCTAAAAATAATGGGGGACAGTTCACAAGTGCATTACACTTGTGAACTGTCCCCCATTTATTAAGTTAAATCTTGATTAGCTTAATTTTATTTAAAGCTTTTAATATACTCTTTCCTTATTTAACTATACGTCCATTATTCACTTTAATTATTTCATCAAAATAATTCAAAGATTCGTCTACATCATGAGTAATCATAATAACTGTTTTATCTTGTAATGAAGCAATGTCTTTCATTAGTAGTTGTTTTGAATGTTTATCAACGGCAGAAAAGGGTTCATCCATGATTAAAATTGGAGTTTCTGAATTTCTCGCTCTTATATAAGCAACAATCTGTTGCTCACCTCCACTCAAAGATGTACTCTCATCTTGAGTTTTAATTTTATTTACAACTTCCTGTGACAAACTTAATTCTCTAATTAATTCATCAGATAAATCCCTATATGACTGAAACATAGTTACGTTGTTATTGTAATTTGTCGAGAAGATGTGAGACCTTTGCAGTACGTAAGTTACTAACCATGCCAAATCCAATTGAGATAAATCACATCCATCCATTAACATTTTACCTGAATCCATTGGTAGATATCCCATGATTGAGTTCAATAATGTTGTTTTTCCTGAACCATTATTGCCTATAATTACATAATGTTTATTCTTTTGAAAAACAAATGATATGTCTTTTACTTGAAAAGATCCATTATGTGAACAAAGATTCTTTAATTCCAAATTATGTTGAAAATCTTTGTTTATCTTTTTGAGATTATTTTCTTTCTTTTCGAGAATTTCGAAAACTTTATTTTTCACATCTCTTACAGTTTCCATCATGGTAAAGCAATAAAGTGTTTCTTCCAGCGGATCAATAAAACTATTTATAAACCCAAAAGTTACAACACCTGTTCCGATTGAAACTTTACCTTGAACCAGTAATACAACAACCGTAATAAAACCAAGGACTTGAACCATTGTTCTTGCAGCACTATTTATAGATAAAGTGATTGATTTTGCTTTTCCATAATTATATCGGCTAGAACTTGTGATATTCAATTCATCTGAATGACACTTTATTATCTGTTTGGCAGTTCTTGAATTAATTTCACGAAATCCTGTAAAAAAATCATAAATCAAATTAGTATACTTTCCCATTTGATTAACAAAACGTAGTCGTTTTGGAGATGTAAATTTACCTGTATACTTAGGTAAAATTGCTGTAATAATTGATGCAATAAAAATAACAGACGCTATACGCCAGTCAATACCCAAAAACATCACCAAGCCAAAAATAATGACCTTAATTATTTGGTTGGTTGCACTAATCAAAGGAGTTAAATAATCCTGTTCAATTTGCATAATATCATTACTTTGAATAGAAATATAATCAGAAACGTCTCTCTTATGAAACATGATATCGTCATACTGAATAATGGCATTAAAATAATCTTTCTTAATGGAGTTTTCAAACTTTATGGCATATTTCCAATTGAATTTCATTCCGAGATAACCCGCAATAACTGAGACTAATGACAACATACAAAATCCAGCGATAATAACAAAAATAAATTTACTATTTACACCTGTTGATAATGAATCAAAAACCACTTTAGGAAGATATGCTAATCCAGCCAACGCTAATGATTCAATCATAGAACAGACAATCTGCAAGAATATTTCAAGTTTTATTTCACTAATATACTTCTTCAATAGTAACACCCCTTTTTTCAAATAACTCATCTTTTAACTTGTTTGAACTAATGATTAAATTGTCTTTTACGATTACCCTAGGGAGTTGATTTATCAGCTATATGTACAAATTCATCAAGTTATTGATAAGTAATTTTTAGTGTTTCAGATATCTTTTTTGCAAGTATAGATTTACCACTAGAAACTGAACCAACAATATACATTTTCATATTTTACTCCACATAATAAAACTTTGCTTTTTAAGAGCAATGATAGGATTAGCAACCCAGTAAAAATATTAATATATACATCTTTTAAATCAAACGTAAAAAAAACTTTACTAATATATAATCTAAGCTACTGTTACAAAAAAGCTTGTCCATTAATGAACACATAACACCAGAAAATATAAAAGGATACATTTTATGTCCTGGATAACAGTCCATCCCATGGAATTCCAAAAATCTTCTGACCCAGGATTATTAACATTAATAAATAAAAATCCTGTAGTAATACCAACCTCTTTTAATTTTTCTAAAGAACGTTGCTCCTTCCTTCTTCCAATGCCTGCATTAAAAGATATTCTCCATAATTTAAGGGCCTCCATTAAATTCAATTCTTTCAATTCATGAATTACTATTTTATCATTCATCTTAGTACCTCATATTTCTATTAATATTCTTAGCTTTAAATCTACCTAACATATGATTTAAACAATTTATCTTTTATGTTTAGTCTGAAAAATATAATCCAACCTGCTTTTCACATCACTTAAAATAGGCTTATTGGATGGTGTAATTTCCTTAGGTAAGTTTTCTACTTCAAAGAACTTCAATTCCTTACTTTCAACTCCATCAGCTTCCATAAATCCGTTAAATCTATTTGTTATATAGACAATATTAATAAAATATACTTCATTTCCATCAGGATAAATCCAATGTTGTTCTTCTCCAGAATAAACATTAAATAGACTAAGCTCCTCAACAACTAGATTGGTTTCTTCAAACACTTCTCGTTTTGCAGTTTCCTCACCAGTTTCCCCTAACTCTATGCAACCTCCTGGAATACACCATTTATTATTATCAGTTCTCAGTTGCAGTAGCACCCTATTTTTTTCATCTACTATGATAACTCCAGCTGCAGGTACATATTTAGCTGATTTACTTAAATTTGACATGTTGCAATTCCCCATTTCCAATAATTTTATTCCTAATATCTTACTAAGGTGACTTAACTTTATTCTTCATGTTTTATGACATAATTTAAAACTACTTCATCAAATAAGTATTTTCCATCCAAGTTATCAGTTACTTTCCGATATATTTACACTATAAGTTAGCTTCATCATGTCTTACAACGCGAACTACACTTACTAAAAATTATACTTATACATCTTCTAAAAAAGTGTTATAAATATAGAAACAAAGATTGAAAATAATCCAGATAAAGTTAAGAAAATAGCTGACTTTTTATTCTTACCATACACGTAATATGCATTTGATATATTAAAAAGACCTGCTGATAGCAATACACATGGCATTGCCTCCATATTAATTATCCCAAATAAACCCAATAACCCTAGCACTAAAAAAATGCATCCTATAATAATAATCAGTGTGATTACTTTTTTCATAAACTCTTTTTTCAACTTATTTCCTCCCATTTTATCATTTTCATAAACTTTAAATAATATTTATCTTTCATATATCTACTGTTATGATGCAATATATAAAAAATGCGTCTTAAATATTCATTTCATAAGCTTCAAAAATAATGGTAATACTGAAATAAGAGGGATAAATGTAGCTGGAAACCCCTTATACCATTTCTTATTATATATAAAACAAACTATAATCCAATTTATTGTACATCCTAAAAATATTAGACCTGCCCCATATAATATAAAATTAAAATCACTACTTAATTTATATATACCTGAAAGTAGTATTGTATAAAATAAAAAATCTCCTAACCCTTTTGTCGGTATTGGATTATTATTTTTAAATGACTTGCCATATACTATTAATTTTGCCATTGAATTTTTATTCGCCATAACCTTAGCATTTGCGGTTTTTGAACCAGCTTTTGTAAAGCTGATAATATCGACTATTGGTATTCCAATACTGAGTACAATTAAAGTTGATAATGGAATAAACTTTCCAATTAGACTTCCAATAAAAATTATGAATATCATACATAACCAACTATTAATGACTAAATATTCTTTTTTATATGGCTTTCTAATATAAATTATTAAAAATATTACTCCAATAAAAGAAAAGAAAGACATCCAAAATATATTATATGAATTCATAATAATTATGTATGTTATAAACAATGATATTATCATTATGATAATAGAATGTATTATTGATTCAATTAATTTTTCTTTTAAATTTGGCATAAATGTTTACACTTCCTAACATAAATTACTTATTGCATAATATCCTACAATTCGAACTACACTACATTAGAATTATATCTATAACCTTATCTTCTTTTATTAAACTATTCCCTCTGAATTAAATACTCTTCATAATTTAAGAATAAATGTGAATTAACTCAACTACAAATTGGAATTTATCTAATGACTTCTAATAATTCATCTAGCGATTTAATCTCAATAAAATTTTTGTTATTAATATCAGTATCATGTTTACGGTTTATAAAAACTGGTGTAAATCCAAAATTTTTAGCCCCTAGAACATCAGCTTCAAAGTTATCTCCAATAAAGTAAACTTGTTCCACTTCGATGCTAGTATCATACCTTTTAATATCATCAAATACAATTTTAAATAAATCTTTATGTGGCTTCCTCACTTTATAATCCGCACTGAAATGTATATTAACAAAGTATTTTTCCAAATCATATTGGTTAATGATTTTTTTCATTTCATTCTTTTTAAATATGGAATTACTTAATAAATAAACTGGAATTCCTAATAACTTAAGTTGCTCTAAGGTAGATATAGTGTCATTAAACAATTCAGTAGTATTTATTTCAAGTGCACAATTAAATAAAATTTCTTCTAGTGGACAATTCACTTTAAAGCCATATTTATTTTTAAAATCTAAAAGTTCATCTTCAAATGCCAGTTCTGAATTATCCTCGCTTCTTTTATCATAAAGTTCTTTCCAATATGTAGCTGCATAATCTAGAAATTCAACTTTATCAGTATCTTTTGATAAAACATTTTCATGCAGATAAAACAAACCCGAATTAAAATCAAATTTAATATCATGAAGCAACGTCTCAAATAAATCAAAGACAATTACTCTAACTTTTGCCATAAAACCCCTCCACAAATTAAAATTCATAAATTTATTTTAATAAGTTTAGTTTCGCTTAACTCTACCATTACAATTTAACTTAGCCTTATATTAGACAATAATTATATTCAATTATGTCTATTTATTTATCAACAAAAATAACCTATTATATTGTTCATGTTGTTTATAATATATATCTTTTTTAAAATATATCTCAAAATATTGTTCCAAAATACTACACCATTTTTCTGTTTCTAAATTCCACAAATATAATCCTGTTGTTTCAAGCAATGAATCATTTCCCAAGTCTTTGATATTAAACTTTTTAATCTGTTCTTCAGTCAATACAGGATTTACCTTAAATAAAATTTTACCACCTGGATGAACTATTCTATGAATATTACGTAACACTAACTCTGAATCTTGGGGAATCATATTATCAATTATATTTGATAATATAGCACCATCCATAGTATTTTCTTCTATTTGATTTAAACATTCAAAGCTGCCTTCAATAAACTCAAAGTTTCCCCTTTCAAAAAGTTTTGCTCTTTTTTTTGCAAGTATTATTGCCTCTGTTGAAATATCAATTCCTATATGATGTTTCGTTCCCTTAAGAGCACAATCAAACAAAAGTGCTCCACTACCACAGCCATAATCTATAAGACTATCTGTTCCATTACTCAACCATTTTGAGGCTTCATTCAAATCTTCTTGTCCTAAATCAGCGTTTTCATATTTACTTGTGGTTATCTTTTGAAATACATTATTCCAGAATACTTTTGTACTATTATAATCGTTCATTAACATCTTCTACCTTTCTAACAAAACCATTTTTAACCCAAACATTAAGCTCAGCTTACCATACAAGTAACATGCATTTGATATATTAATTATTTCTAACATATAAAATTCCACTTAACATCACACACATCACTAAAAAAATCCAATTCCTATATATTAAATACGCAATACATCCTAAGCATAGCCAAATTAAGCTAGGTGCTATATTTTTATCTCTCTTACTACCTTTTGCCACTTAACTACCTCCTAAATAAAGCACAGATTCGCAGTTCTTCTACATGTCTTAAATGATACTGCTTATATGTTAATTATAACATCATATTCAATATAATTTATAAGCTTAATTGAATTAAATCATCTTCTTAAAGCCCAAAAATAATGGGGGACAGTTCACAAGTGCCTTACACTTGTGAACTGTCCCCCATTTATTAAGTTAAATCTTGTTTAGCTTAATTTTATTTAAAGCTCTTAAATTGTTTTTAAGATACCTTAGTTTGCTTTCTTTTCTATTAACTTTGCTAGGCTATGTGCCATTTTATCTAGTTCTTCTTGGTTTTCTCCTTCGAGCATTACTCTTACTAATGCTTCTGTTCCTGATGGTCTTATAAGAACTCGTCCACAACCATGAAGAGATTTCTCTATTTCTTTTATTTCTTTTATTATTTCTTCATCTATTTCATGAATGTTCTTTTTATTATTTGGTATTCTAGCATTCACTAGTACCTGTGGTAATTCCTTCATCATACATGCTAGTTCTGATAGAGTCTTTTTGCTCTTTTTAACTACAGCTGCTAGTTGAAGCCCTGTAACTATTCCATCTCCTGTAGTGTTGTAATCTAAAAATATAACATGGCCTGACTGTTCTCCGCCTAGTTTATATCCTTCCTTTACCATCTCTTCTAGTACGTATCTATCTCCTACTTTAGTTTTTATTGTCTTTATATTCTCTTTTTCAAGGGCTATTTGAAGTCCTAAGTTACTCATTACAGTAACTACTGCAGTATCGCCTTTTAGTCTCTTTTGTGCTTTAAGACTTTTTGCGCAGATGGCTATAATAAAATCTCCATTTATAAGCTTTCCATTTTCATCTACTGCAAGGCATCTATCTGCATCTCCATCAAATGCAAGACCTAAGTCACAGCCTTTTTTCACTACGTATTCCATTAATTCTTCTGGATGAGTTGATCCACAGTTTTTGTTTATATTTATACCATCTGGATCATTGTTTATAACTACAACTTCTGCTCCAAGGGATCTAAATGTATCTACTGCTGCTTTGAATGATGCTCCGTTAGCACAATCTAAGGCTATCTTCATTCCCTTTAAGTCTACATCTATTGTTGATTTCGCAAACTCTACATATTCTTCTAGTCCCGCTTCTTCTATTACCCTTTTCCCGAGATCTGCTCCTATAGGTACCGGAACTCCATTAAAGTTACTTTCAATGGTGCTTTGTATGCTATCTTCTAATTCATCTGATAACTTATATCCTTTATTATCGAAAAACTTTATCCCATTATCTTGTACTGGATTATGCGATGCGGATATCATAACTCCTGCATCTGCCCCATATTCTCTTGTTAGATATGCTATAGCTGGTGTTGGTACTACCCCTAAACAAACTGCCTCTGCTCCTACTGATAGTATCCCAGCAACAAGTGCAGCTTCTAACATATCCCCAGATATTCTAGTGTCTTTTCCTACTAATATCTTTGGTTTATGAGTTCCTTCCGTAAGTACATATGCTCCTGCTCTACCTAAGTTATATGCTATTTCAGCGGTAAGCTCTTTATTAGCTATGCCTCTTACTCCATCGGTTCCAAATATTCTACTCATAGGTTTACCTCACTTTAATCCTTAATTTTTTTAATTAACACTCTTATTATATAATAGGGTAGATATTTAAACAATCTTTAAATTGTTACCTGTATATTTATGTAAAATTAAAAGCCATATCTTTTATGATACAGCCTTTAATATATTAGTCCCTAATTAATATATATTTAAATCTATATGTTTAATAGGTTAATGGCCTGAAACAATTCCAAGTTCCCTACATTTTCTTTCAGTTTTATTAAATATAAATACTCCTAAAAATGCACTTAAAAATGTAAACATAATTATTATAATTAGCTCATATTTAAATGGTAAAAATGTTTTTTGGCCTAAAAGTATTCCTCTCATACTATCATTTAAATAAGTTAATGGGATTGCAAAACTTATTATCATAAGTGATTTAGGTAAAACATTAATAGGGAAATACGAACCTGAAAATGCTGATAAAAACCCACTAGATATATCTATAATAGTGTTTGCCTCTTTAGTTATAAGAACCATAGCAGAAATTGCAACTCCTATTCCTATTAATGATATTATTCCTGGTATTAATATAACTATTATTTTCAATATATCTGGTGTTATATTGAAATCAAAGATAAAGTGGCAGATAACTCCTGTAATTATTATTTCTAAAGTTGCAATACAAAACTTAAACATACTTTGGCTTACCATTAAAAGAATCTTATTTGCAGGGGTACTCCAATTAGATTCTAATACTCCTTGTCTCATTTCTTCTTTTAGCGAAAATCCCATAGACCACATGGCTACACCCATATAAGATGCCATCATGTATCCTATAACCATAAATCCTATAAAATCTGAATTACCAGTATAGCTTTCAAATCCTGAAATTTTACCTTCAACCTGAAAAGCTTTTGCCATAAAATAAAAAGGGCTAAGCCATATTATGGGGCTGAACAAACTTAATATAATATTTAAAGGATATCTAAAATATATTTTAGCAGAAATTATAAATCTTGCTCTTAAAATATTAAAATTTTCTCTAATACTCATAAATACTCACCCTTAAAACCTTTCTAGAGATCCTGAGTCTCTAACCTTTTTCTCTACGGCCATAAAGCATACTCTACCAATTGCTAAATATATACAGCCTATTAATAAACACATTAATATATCATCTCTAGCCCCAACTATTCCTAAGTTTTGTATCATTATCTTCCTAGCTGCTGATATACCAAAAGTGAAAGGTAAAATATTAGCAACATTTTGCATCCACTGTGGCATTATCATTATAGGAAAGCTTATACCACAAAATATCGTTATTATACCTCTAACTAGCTGAACTGCTGCTCCAGTTTCCTTAGCCCAAAGCACAAGACTTGCAAACATACTGCCAAATCCATAAACTCCAGGTATTAAGCTCAAAAATACAATAATCCACTCTAATACATTTCCCGTAAATTTAATACCATATAAAAGTCTATACTCAATAAAGCTTACAAAAACAACGAAAAATCCCATTACTATAGAAACCATAGCCCCACCTATTAACATATCAAATCTATTTATAGGACAAAGCCAATTAGATTCTAGCGTACCTCTGGTTTGCTCATCTCTAAGTGATGTTCCAAAGCTCCACATAACAGAATTTACCCACATCCATACCATTACCCCTACCACTATAAAAGCACTAAAGTTGTCTGTACCTGCTACTTTGTCAAAGTCTTTAAATCCTCCTCCATTTGATCCTGCCATAACAACTCCAGTTAATATATATATCATAGGGAATATTAAAGGCCATATAGTTAAGCTAATCATCCACGTAGGGTATCGTATTAATTGAGTTAGATCTTTTTTTGCTATTGCTCTTATATTTCTTAATCTTTGCATTAATATCCCCCTACTCCCTTAAACTTTTTCCAGTAAGATTTATGAATACATCTTCTAGTGAAGGCTCTGCTACCTTTATATTTTGTATGCTACATTCATTATGAGATAGAATGTCTAATATTGGTTGGATTATTTCATCCCCATTATTATGGTGTATGGTTAATATATAATTTCTTTTTTCATCATCATACTTGCTTGAAACCCTTTCCAACCTATCTATCTTACTAATAGCATTTATCATTTCATCATTACTCTTATTAACTTCTATTTTTATAAGCTTTAACTTATTTATACCCTTCTTTAAATTTTTTGGGGTATCTAAAGCTATTATCTTACCACCATCTATTATTGCTATTCTATCGCAAAGAAAATCTGCTTCCTCCATATAATGAGTAGTAAGCAATATGGTTTTACCTTCACTTTTAAGATTCAAAATGATTTCTCTAAGGTTTAGTGCTGATTGTGGATCTAGTCCTAAGGTAGGCTCGTCTAAAAGCAGTACAGGTGCCTCAGAAATCAGGGCCTTACCTAAGGCTACCTTTTGTTTCATACCAGTAGAATACTTCTCTACTAATACATCTGCCTTTTCTTGAAGTTCTAACTTCTTTAGCATCCTGGATGCTCTTTCTTTAGCCTCTTTACTACTGCAGCCATAAAGCGAAGCAAAATACTCTAGGTTTTCTCTTCCTGTTAGCTTCCAATACACGCTCCTATCCCCTGCAAGCACTGTCCCTAAATTTCTTAAAGCCTCCATTTGGTTTTTATCTACATCGTTTCCCATAACCTTAACCTGACCTGATGTTGGTCTTAAAAGCCCTGTTATCATCTTTATAGTAGTGGTTTTACCTGCTCCATTTGGTCCTAAGAATCCAAAAATTTCTCCTTTATAAATATCAAAACTTATATCATCCACAGCCTTAAATTCTTTCTTATCTATGGTTTTAAAAAATTTCTTTTTCTTCGTTATAAAACACTTCTTTAGATTTTTAACTTCCACAGCACTCCCCATATAAATCCCCCCCATAAAATTCATACTATAATATATTAACACTTTTAATTTCTATACTATCTTAATAGATTCCTTTACAGCTTTACTATCTTCTATTGTTAATTCACCCTTATATTCTACTCTTTCAATCTCACAATCTTTACCTATAAATATATTATTTCCTCTTACTACCTTTGCCCTAGTGCATTCTAAATATATTTCATCACCTTCAATAATTTCAGATTCTAGTACATTTCCTGAATAATTATTAAACAAAGATCCTAGGATATTTTCAAGCCCAAAGAAGTTGAATACCTTTTGAGGTCCTATTTTTATTTCTATGTTTTCTCCACCAATTTCCTTTGCTTTGCAGTAACCCCCTATATTTATAACTATATTATCCGCTGTAAGTAATCCTTTTATATTAAATGCTCCAAAGGATTTAAATTCTTCTACTTCACAGTTTTCCTCTACATCTAAAACTCCCGTGCACTTAAGGTTTGTTCCACTTAATCTTTTGGATATACCAATAGATCCTGATATAGACATGTTGATACCATTTAAATTTCCATCCACCTTCATTGATCCACTGCAACTAAATTCATCCGCTTCCATATCCCCCATTACTTTTGAACTTCCACTACCTTTAAACTCATTGCATTTTACATTACCCATAGATTTAAAGCTACCACTGATATAAATATCTTTAGCCTTTATGTTTCCATCTATCTTTACAGAACCACTAGCCTTAAGTAAATTACAATCTAAGTCTCCTGTTATCTTTCCAGAACCGCTTATCTTTACTTCATCATAAGATCCTCCTCCAGCGCTTCCAGAACCTGATATTTTAATATCACCCTTTTTTTCTTTATCAAATGATTCATTCATATTAAATCCTCCTAATCTATAAATTATTATAATATCCTAATCTTAGTTGTTATGGCTTTCTAATTCTAGCTTTAATTCTTCTACGTATTTACTTATTGAATGTCTTATAACAACCTTAGAATTTTCGTCATAATATATATCATTTGTGTACTCGTTTATTATCCATAACCCTACTCCAAGTCTTCGTAACAATGTTATCTCATATTCTTTGTCCTTCAATTTATTATAGTTTTTATTTAATAAATTTACTATGGACTTTCCTTCATCTACGCTTATATCTCCACTTTGTAGTAACCTATCTAAAATATATATATATAGAACTTCATCAAAAGAATATTGTAAGGAAACATTAAAGACTTCTTCGTATACATCAAAAGTCCACTTTGATGCTAAATTATATTTTATTATTTCTTCTTTTTTAAGGATTATATCTGAAGGATTATTAGAGAACTTATCTGCCAAATCGTCTAGAGACAATCCATCCTTTAGATTTATTATCTTATCTATTCTATCTAAAATCCTTTCTTTTGGGAAAAAGGTTTCTTGTCCTGTAAATGTAGACTTTTTAATAAACCATTCCTCTGGTATTACATTCTTTCTCTTCCATCTGTATAATTGGCCGTAAGATATTCCTGTTAAATCAAGTAAGTCCTTTTTTGAAATAAGTTCCTCATCCAAAAATACCCCTCCTTTCTTACTTTCTTTTACTATATTCTCAGTGTAGCATAACATTGTTACGTTGTAAATATTTATTTTCATTGCGTGAAATAAAAAAAGGCTTTAAAGTTTTACCTCTAAAGTCTTTTTTTGTTTATATTTTTATGAGCTTTTCAGCTATAAATTTATTTATTTAGCGTATTCTGCACCTTTTTCTAAAGCTTTTTTATTAACTTCAAAAAACTTTTCTTTACCATGATCTTTTAGTGATCCTAGAAGTACTTCCATGGATACTATACCTGTCTTTGCAACTAAAGCTCCTAAAAGAACCATATTAGCAATCTTAGTTGATCCTAATTCTGCTGCTATTGTTTGAGCTGGTACTCTTATAACTTGTATATCATCTCTTTCTACTTCTCTTGCGATTAGGTCTGAGTCTAATATTACAAGTCCACCTTTTTTTATAGTTTTTTCAAACTTATCTAAAGATGGTCTATTCATAACAACTACGCTATCTGGCATAGTTACTATTGGAGATCCTACTGGTTCGTCTGCAAGTATTACTGAACAGTTTGCAGTTCCTCCCCTCATTTCAGGGCCATAGGATGGTAACCAAGATACATTCATATTAGCATCCATTCCTGCATAAGCTATAAACTTACCCATGGACAATATTCCTTGTCCACCAAATCCTGCAAATATAATTTCTTGTGATGCCATTTTACTTCACCTCCGGTACTGTTGTATCTTTTTTAACGCCAAGTGTGTAATGTGTCATCATATTATCTCTTAACCATTGTAGTGATTCCTTAGTTGATAGTCCCCAGTTAGTTGGGCATATTGATAATACCTCAACCATAGAGAATCCTTTCCCTGCTATAGCATTTTCAAAAGCTTTCTTTATAGCTTTTTTAGCTTTTATAACATTTGGAACACTGTCTACAGATACTCTTTCTACATAGCAAGCTCCATCAAGAGTTGATATCATTTCTGAAACTCTTATTGGATGTCCTTGAGTTGCAACATCTCTTCCATAAGGTGATGTCTCTGTAATTTGTCCTGGTAATGTAGTAGGCGCCATTTGTCCCCCTGTCATTCCATATATACAGTTGTTTACGAAGATTGTTACTATATTTTCTCCTCTAGCTGCAGCATGTACTATTTCTGCTGTTCCTATAGCTGCAAGGTCTCCGTCTCCTTGATAAGTAAATACCACTGAGTCTGGTACTGATCTTTTTATTCCTGTAGCAACTGCTGGTGCTCTACCATGAGCTGCTTCAAACATGTCACAGGCAAAATAATCATAAGCTAATACAGAGCATCCAACAGGAGCAACTCCGATAGTCTTATCTAAAACATCTAATTCTACTAATACCTCTCCCACTAATCTGTGGATAATTCCGTGCGTACATCCTGGACAATAGTGAGTAGGTTTGTCTAATAAGCCTTTTGTTGGTTCAAATACTACTGCCATTATTTTGCACCCCCTACCATTTGCATAATTTTATTTAGTATCTCATCTGGAGTTGGAACTATTCCACCAGTTCTTCCGTAAAAGTCTACTGGCTTTCTTCCATTTACAGCAAGTCTAACATCTTCTACCATTTGACCTGCACTCATTTCTACAGATATAAATCCAAGTCTAGCCTTATCAATAACTTTTTCAAAAGCTTCTACTGGGAATGGCCATAAAGTTATAGGTCTAACAAGTCCTAGCTTTATCCCTTTTTCTTCTGCAAGTTTTACAACATTTTTGCATATTCTTGATGTGGTTCCGTATGCAACCATTATTACGTCGCATTCTTCTTCACAGTTATATAATTCATATTTAACTTCTTCTTGCTTTATTTTAGCAAACTTAGCTTGTAATTTTATATTATGTTTTTCTAAATCCTCTGATTGAAGATATAGTGAGTTTATTACGTTATGTGTCTTTCTTCCTTTTAGGCCATTTGCTGCCCAAGTCTTTTCTGGAAGTTCTCTTTTCTTTCTTTCTTTAAACTCTACTGGCTCCATCATTTGTCCAAGCATACCGTCTCCCATAATCATTACAGGAGTTCTATATATGTCAGCTACATCAAAAGCTCCTTGGATTAGGTCTACCATTTCTTGAATAGATGCTGGTGCATAAACAGGCATGTTATAATCTCCATGACCTAGTCCTTTAGTTGCTTGGAAGTAGTCTGATTGAGCAGGTTGTATACTTCCAAGACCAGGGCCTCCTCTTACTATATTTATAATAACGCAAGGAAGTTCTGCTCCCGCTATATATGATATTCCTTCAGCTTTTAAGCTTATTCCAGGGCTAGAAGATGATGTCATACAACGAGTTCCAGTTCCTGCTGATCCATAAATCATATTTATAGCTGCAATTTCACTTTCTGCTTGCATAAATACTCTTCCTATTTTAGGCATCTTTTTTGCCATATATGCTGCTACTTCTGTTTGAGGTGTTATAGGATATCCGAAGAAACATTTACAATCAGCTTGAATAGCTGCTTCGCCTATTGCTTCGTTACCCTTCATTAAAACTTTTTGTCCCATTTCAAATCCCCCTTAAATTATTTTTCCACAGTTATAACTAAATCTGGACACATTCTTCCACAGGACGCACATCCTATGCAAGATGCCATATTTTCTTCTGTTATAGTTGCTGGGTGGTAACCCTTTTCATTAAGCTTTTCAGAAAAGCTTATTATCTTTTTGGGACAGGCAATTATACATTGTCCACATCCTTTGCATCTTTCTTCTCTAAATGTAACTCTTGGCATGAACTATACCTCCTTAATTTTAAAACGATTACATATTATTGTTAGATTTTAACGCCATGGTGGCTTCATGTAAATATCTATTGGCAAAATTTGTGCATGTACTTTATCCTTTATACTATCTACCATATCTCTTCTGCAAACCACGTATTTATAAGGAATATTTAACCTTTTAGATGTTTCATAGGTATCTTTGTCCCCTTTTAATATATGTTCTGTAGTAGTTTCATAAGATAAATTAGTATTAGATATCAAATATGTTATTTTAAGTCTACTAGATGACTCTATAGCTTTTATTTGTTCTTCTACAGCTTCTGAGTCTAAAGTAAGAGGTCTATTGTTATTTATTACAAAATATAAGTCATAATCCTCTTCTTTCAAATAAGCATTGTATTGTCCTAAAACTGTAGCCCCTGTATTGTCTCCACCTATGTCCATTACAACTTCAGAAGACTTATCATTAAATGCTGATGAGACTTCTGGTGGTACAACCATAAGTTCCGCATTTGAAAAGCTAGGATCTGCTGATATAACTCTTACTCCTTTAGATTCTAGTGGCGCTTTTAAGTCCCTTATACAAAAATAAGGATTAACAATATCTATATCTACTAATGAAACCTTCTTGCCACTTTTTGCAAGATTTAAAGCATAGTTTATAGCTATCTCGGACTTGCCACTGCCGAAGTGACCTGTGAAAATTCTGATTCTACTCATACTATTTTTTTCCTCCAAGCTACTTCAATTTTTTATATTATTTTTTCTTACATTCTTATTATAGTATATATATGTGAAGTACACTAGTCTTTTACTATGATTTATCTGTTAAAAACTCATATTTTTTAGCTGCTTTAAGTATTCATTTATATTGAATATGCCTATATATTCTTACAATTCGTTAATTGCACTTTAATTTTCAATGCTTAATTTAGCATAAAAGAGACTTTATTTATAGTTTTTAGCCTCTTCTTCTCCATTTAAAACTCTAAGTCCACCCTCTGCTAATGCTAACATTTCATCTTCTCCTGGATAGATAACTACTTTAGATATAAAGCTTACTCTATCTGATATAGCCTTTGTCATCTTTTCTGAATATGCTATTCCACCTGTTAATATTATAGCATCAACCTTTCCACATAAAACTGCAGCACTCTTGCCTATTTCCTTTGCCACTTGATATGCCATAGCTTCAAATAAAAGCTTAGCTTTTTCATCTCCCTTTTCAAAAGCTCTTTCAATAACTTCTCTTGCATCATTGCTTTGAAGATAAGCTACAAATCCACCTTTTCCGTTTATCTTTTTCTTCACTTCGTCTTGAGTATACTTGCCACTATAACAAAGTTTAACAAGATCTGCTACTGGAAGTCCACCACTTCTTTCTGGTGAAAATGGTCCTTCTCCATCTAAGGCATTGTTTACATCTACTACTCTTCCACCTTTGTGAGCCCCAACAGAAATTCCACCACCTAGGTGTGCAACTATTAGGTTTAATTCTTCATAGCTTTTTTTGCTTTCTTTTGCATATCTTTTTGCTACAGCTTTTTGATTTAGTGCATGAAATATACTTTTTCTTTCTATTTCTGGCATTCCAGATATTCTTGCTACCTCATCCATCTCATCTACAACTACTGGATCTACTATAAAAGCTGGTACATTTAATTCTTTTCCTATTTCATTTGCTATTATTCCACCAAGATTTGAGGCATGTTGGCCTTGGACTCCAACTTTAAGATCTTTTATCATAGCTTCGTTTACTTCATAGGTTCCACTTATTATAGGTTTTAATAAGCCTCCTCTTCCAATTACCCCATCTAATTCCTTTATATCGAAATTCTTTTCTTTTAATACATTTAAAATTACATCTTTTCTAAATTTAAATTGTTCAAATATGCTATTGTAACTTTCAATTTCTTCTGAGGTATGTCTTAATGTTTCAGTTAACAAAGCCTTTTCATCCTCATATACTGCTATTTTGGTTGAAGTTGACCCTGGATTTATTATAAGTAATTTATATGACATATGTATTCCCCCTATTTTTATATTTTATTTTACTTTTTTATTGTTTTTATTATTTAATCTTTATTTTCATTCTTATACTTCTATAAATAAATATTTCTTACAAATATTTATTTATAGAATCTTTTTGTAGATATTTAAAAACTTATTTAACTTATTTTGCAGCTACTACTAATGCTGCAAGGGCTATAGAGTTTAATTTTGTTTCAAAGCTATCTGCTCTTGATGTAACTATTACTGGAGCTGAAGTTCCAACAAGAAGACCGCCATTTTTTGATTCTGTAGTGTAAGTTAATGTTTTGTACATTACATTAGCTGCCTCTATATTTGGTAATAACATTATATCTGCTTGTCCTGCTACTTGTCCTCCTACTTTTTTATGATTAGCAGCTTCCATAGAAAGTGCAATATCTAGAGCAAAAGGTCCGTCTACAATACAGTCTTTTATTTGTCCTCTATCATTCATCTTTGAAAGTATAGATGCATCTACAGTTGCTGGCATATCTGGGTTTACCACTTCAACAGCACAAATTGGAGCAACCTTTGGCATATCTACTCCTATAGCTTTTGCCACATATACTGAATTATTTATTATATCTATTTTAGCCTTAATATCTGGATACATATTAAATGCAGCATCTGTCATAAATATAAGTCTATCATATTTTGGTATTTCAAATACAGCTACATGTGACATAAGTTTTCCTGTTCTAAGTCCTATCTCTTTATTTAAAACTGCTCTTAAGAAGTTTGCAGTATCTATTAAGCCCTTCATAACCATGTCTGCTTTTCCTGTAGATACAAGTTCTACTGCCTTTAATGCTGCCTTGACAATATTTTCTTCATTAACTATTTCAAAACCCTCTAAGTCCATATTTATTTGTTTTGCTATTTCTTTTATAGCTTTTTCGTCTCCAACTAATATAGCGTTTGCTATTCCTTGTTCCTTTGCAGCTTTTACAGCTTCAAGCACTGGTTCATCTTGGGCAACTGCTACAGCTACTGTTCTCATCTTTCCTTTTTTTACTTTACTTAGTACTTCATCAAATGTCTTAGCCATTTATTTGCACCTCTTCTTCATAAATTTTTGCTTTTTCTTTACCTTTTATAACTCTAAGGGCACCCTTAGATAAAGCCATCATCTCATCTTCTCCTTCTACTACCTCTAAAGGAGCGATAAATTCTACCATTTCTCTAACCCAATTAACTAATTGCTTATTATATGCAAGACCTCCGGTTAAAATTATGGCATCAACTTTTCCATTTAGAACTGTAGCCATAGAGCCTATTTCTTTTGCTATCTGATAGGACATAGCATATAATATAAATTCTGCTCTTTCATCTTTTTTAGCTATTCTTTCTGTAACTTCTCTTCCATCATTGGTTCCCAAATATCCTACAAGCCCGGAGTTACCTATTATAATCTTTTTTAATTCTTTTTGAGTATACTTACCACTAAATGCAATGGAAACTAAATCTCCAGCTGGAAGTCCTCCTGATCTTTCTGGTGAAAATGGACCGTCCTCATTGGCATTATTTGCATCTAGTATCCTGCCATTTTTAAGTGGTGATATTGAAATTCCTCCACCTAGGTGTGCTACTACAAAGGAGCTATTATTAAAGTCTAGGTTAACTCTTTGACAAACCCTTCTTGTAACAGCCTTTATATTTAAAGCATGAACTAATGATTTTCTTTCTATCTCTGGCATTCCTGATATCCTTGCCACATCATCCATTTCATCTACAGCTACAGGATCTACAATAAATGCTGGTGCATTAATATCTTTTCCTATATCGTATGCAATAATCCCTCCAAGATTAGAGGCGTGCTGACCTTGATATCCAATTTTAAGATCTTCAATCATCTTTTCTGTTACCTTATAAGTTCCCCCTGGCATAGGCCTTAATAGTCCACCTCTACCAACTACAGCTTTAATTTTATTTAAATCTAAACCTTTTCTTTTCAGCCAATTTAATATACATTCTGTTCGCATATCCTTTTGTAAATAGATATCCTCATATTTTGATATTTCTAAAGGTGTATGAAGTATATTTTCAGTTTCTACACAAATATCACCATTGTATAATGATATCTTAGTGGATGTTGAACCAGGATTAATTGCTAATATGTAATCTTCACACATATAAAAATCCCCCTATTATATTAAATTTATTTATTCTGTTCACGGCTTTTTATATTTTAAAAATTATAAAAAAGCCGTGAACAAAACTGAGCTTACTCATATATTGTAACAAATTTTTATATAAAAACCATAACTTTTAGAAAAATTAATATAATGGTGAATATTCTTTCATTAAACTTTCAGCTACCTTAATGCCATCTACAGCTGCTGATATTATTCCTCCTGCAAATCCTGCGCCTTCTCCCGCTGGATATAATCCATTCACAGAGGGACTTTGAAGCTTTTCATTTCTCATTATTCTAACTGGAGCAGAGGTCCTTGTTTCAATTCCTGTCATTATGGCCCCTTCTTTAGAAAATCCTTTTATCTTTCTTTCAAAATCCACCATACCTTCTTTTAAACTACCTACAACATAGGATGGTAAGCATCTATTTAACTCTTTAAATTCATATCCTGGTCTATAACTTGGATTTACCCCTGATAGCTTAGTACTATTTTTATCCTGTATAAAGTCTTCTACAAGTTGTACTGGGGCTACATATCCTCCCCCACCTAAATTATAAGCTAATCTTTCATAATGCCTTTGAAAGTTAACTCCCGCTAGTATATCACTTCCTTCAAAGTCCTCTTTTGAAACACTAACTACTATGGCTGAGTTTGCATTTTCTAAATCTCTTTTATAATAACTCATCCCATTTACCACAAGTAAATTTTCCTCTGAGCTTGCACCAACAACCTCTCCTCCAGGACACATACAAAATGAATAAACAGATCTTTGTAACTTTTCACTTCTATATGCTAATCTATAATCCGCTGCCTTAAGTCTTGGATGATTTGCATTTTTACCGTACTGGCTATAATTAATAACTTCTTGTTTATGTTCAACCCTGACCCCTATAGCAAAGGCCTTAGGTTCCATTAAAACAGAAGATTTGCTTAGCATCTCATAGGTATCTCTTGAACTATGACCTATAGATAATATTAAGCAATCACAAGGTATCTCACTTCCATTAACCATAATTGAAGTTAATACTCCCTCTTTAGAATTAATAGCTTCTAATTTATGATCAAATAGTACCTCTCCCCCTAAAGCTATTATCTCTTTTCGTATATTCTTAACTACTCCCTTTAATATATCTGTACCTATATGAGGCTTACCCTTATATATTATTTCCTCTGGGGCACCGCCTTTTACAAGTTCTCTTAATATATAATCACATCTTTTATCCTTTATTCTAGTGGTAAGCTTTCCATCAGAAAATGTACCAGCCCCACCTTCACCAAATTGAACATTTGATTCCTTATTCAATATTCCCTTGGTCCAAAAGTCTTCTACAGTTTTGGTCCTTCTATCTACATCTTGGCCTCTTTCAATTATAATTGGATTATACCCAGATCTTGCTAGCATTAATGCGCTAAATAAGCCTGATGGCCCCATACCAACAATGACAGGTCTATGACTTAGTTTTTTATCACCAAGTTCTATATTTAACTCCTCATATGCCTTTTCTATAAAGACATCTTTATCTTTTATATTATTAATTAATATACCTTCATTTTCTAAATTAACCTCTATTGAATAATTAAACCTTATATCATTCTTTTTTCTAGCATCTATAGATTCCTTTATTATTTTAAACTCCATAAATTCTTCTTCATTTATCCCTAACTTTTTAGCTACCTTTCCTTTTAACATATCCATATCTTCATCTATTTTTAAATTTATATTATTTATTCTTATAGTCATATTATTCTCCTTAATCTTATTCCATTTTATGTCTTCACCTCTGGGGTGCTTCCAATAAGTTGGAAGCACCCCAGAGGTGAAGACAATTATTTACATTTTCACTTTTAAAATGCTTCTCAAGGAAATCCTTTGAGAAGCATTTGTTAGTTATTTATTTTGTCATTTATTCTTCTGGTTTTACCACTTTGGTTATTGTAATCTTTAGCTTTTCTGGGCTTATGCTTTCAATAGTCATTCCTTCTTTAACCTTTACCTTTGGTGCAATTGAATGTTCTCCTTCAGCAAGGTTAGTTAAATCTATGGTAGCTGTAATGTCTCCATCTTTTATATTACTTAATAAACTATCTGTTCCTTTTAAAGCTACAGATATATTTTTAGATCCAGGTTCCGCATTAAGGCCTGCTGAAAGACCTGTTATGGTTACAGGAACTGACACACTGTTTT
Organism: Clostridium algidicarnis DSM 15099; assembly: GCF_002934235.1. GTDB lineage: Bacteria > Bacillota > Clostridia > Clostridiales > Clostridiaceae > Clostridium_L > Clostridium_L algidicarnis. The sequence goes on along the minus strand of NZ_PTIS01000006.1, from coordinate 101,659 downwards.
GGTTTATTGTTTCTACTGTAACTTTTACAGATACAGTATCCTTCCCATTAACGGGCTTTGCATCCTTTGGTAATGCTAGTTTTAATGTCACAGTGTTATTACCTGTTATGGTAGATAAATCTAATGCTTCTGTTTCTATATACTCTATATTACCAATATCTTGAGTTTCTCCAACCAAATCTATTGAAGACGGAGCTGGCTCTATAGTTTTTATTATTATATTTTTATTATTTTCTCCCTTTGTAGGAACTTTTATAGTTACATTTTTAGACTTCCTAACTGGGATAAGTACATCTACTGTGGTTGGGTTTATTTTTACATCTTTTACTTCTTTCATAGTCTCATCTACAGCCTTTAGTGGCAGATTTAAACTTACATCTGCATCTGCATTGGTTGCTGAGCCCTTAGCTAAAACCCACTGCACAGAATTAACATAAGTAGCAGCACCGCTAACCAATACATTGTCAGGCTTAACTACTTGCTCAAATGGATAATATGAGTCCTTTGTAGTGACATCTACTTCAAGCTTTACAGGTACACTCTTTTCTATATATTCATCAATTTCTACATTTACCCTTAAAGACTCATTTTTCTTAATGTTTATATTTGTAGGATACTGAGTTATCTCTACAGGTATAAGATTACTCCCTTTTTTTACTGCATAAGTGCTAAGATCTACTACAATTTTAAACTGTTCTGCCTTAGCTCTATAAACTTCAGAGGCTGGCCCTTCTAATGTTAATGTAACAGTAAGATCTTGATTTGGTAGCACCGTAAGTTTAGAGCTTTCAATAGTATCAGTATTTACTATCTCTACAGGAACCCCAGTTAGCTTATAGCTTCTAGTTGGATTTTCTACATTATAAATATAGAGCCAAACTCCAAAAGCTGTAATAAAACACAATATTTTAATTAAGAAGTTTTTTTGAATTTTATTTTTATCCATGTCTTCACCCTCTCTCCTAAGGTGGATGCCTTAACTTGCCTAGTTTTCATTATTTTAATTAATATATCTTTTAATTTATCCTTATCGTAATTTCTTGTAAGTCTTCCGTTTATAGCAAGAGATATTGTCCCAGTTTCTTCAGAAACTACTACAATCAATGCATCTGATACTTCTGACAGCCCTATAGCTGCTCTATGTCTAGTTCCTAGTTTTTTATTTATATCCGTATTTCCTGTAAGTGGTAATACACATCCCGAAGCCACAATTCTAGTGTTTCGAATTACTGTAGCACCATCATGCAAAGGAGTATTTACTACAAATATATTTTCAAGCAATGCTGCTGTAACAATACCATCTATCTTAGTACCATTGGCTATTACATCGTTTAATCCCGTGGTTTGCTCAATGGCTATTAAAGCTCCTGTTTTACTTTCAGATAAATTTTCTACTGCATTTACAAGTTCTGTTATTATTTCCTCCATTAGTGTTTCATCTTCTAGCAATATATGTCTTTCATTAAAGGCAGTTCTTCCGAGGTGCTCTAATGCTCTTCTTATCTCTGGTTGAAAAATAATTATGATTGATAAAACCCCTATAGTTATAGTTTTACTAAGTATAGTATAAACCATTGTAAGTCTCAGAAAATAACTTATAGGAATCAAAACTAATATTAACAATATTCCTTTTAACAATTGTTCTGCTCTTGTTTCTTTAATAAGCATATAACCCTTATAGAAAATATAAGAGACTACTAATATGTCTAATATTGAAAAAAATGATATATTTTTTACCGTATTTATTATACTTGCTAAATCCACTGCCTCTCACCTCTAAATCAAAATCTTAACTATAATTATACACTAATATATATATTTATAGTACCTGTCAAAAAGTTTTTTTATTTTAATTTTAATAAGCACCTTATTTTAGTAATTAAGTATCTTATATACTAATATATTTAATTTAGGATGATATATAATTCGTCCTAAATTTTTTGATAATATATTTTTTGTATAAAAGTATGTGGCTTACATTTACAGTATATGCAAAATAACCTCTATAATATAAATAAAATTTAAATGTGGGGTGATACATATGAATGAAGAGGTTAAAAATGTTAAAGATACTAACACCACTAAAGATATTAAAGATGCTGACATCTCTAAAGACACTAAGAATTTTAAAAATACTAAAAATACACTTTTAAATTGGATCATAGGAATATTGACACTTATCCTTATTATAATTGTGTCCTTTTGTATATTTAATTATCTAAATCCTAAAGCTACTAAAAACAAAGCTACATCTGTAGATAATACCATACTTAAATTAAATTCAATAAACAAAGATTTATCTACCTCTATTTATACGAAAGATAATTCAATAAATTTGAATAAAATAAATGTTTCTTTAGATAAATTAATCCTTCTAAAAGAAGATACTGAAGTTATTTTTAAAGATAATCCTAATATAAGTCCTAACTTTTTAAATGGTATACATAATAACATCCTTTTTTACCAGCAAATAAAAGTATTATTAGATAATTCTAATTCCTTAGATTTTAATGAAACCTTAAAATTAGTAGAAAACTATAAAAAAATTGCCATTGAAGAATATTCAAATTGTAACTTTGAACACTCAAAAGACATTTTCCCATCTGAAAGCATAAAATATATAAATGAGGCTTATATGTCCTTTAACAAAACCATAAAAGAAAAAAGAGATATTGATATTAAAACTAATGACAATTTAAAATTTAAATCCTCTTTATCTTCCATGTTAGAAAGCTTTTTATCTCTAAAAGTGGATAAGTTCAGTCTCATTGAAAAATGTAGAGAGGGTAAATACACTTATGAAATATTAGAAAATGATATAGAAAAGGATTTTAAAAGTTTTGAAGATATAAAAAGGGAATTTAATTCTATGAGAATCCCACCTAATGCCATTGATACCTATCAAGCTTTTGGTGAGGTTTTAAATAGTTATAATATCTACCTAAAAGAACTTAAACGTAGTATTAATAATGAAAAGTCAGTTTTTAATTCAACTACTGATAAAAGTGTTCTAGAGATAATAGATGAGGATATTAGAGGTAAATATGAAGATATAGAAATGAGTTTACAAAAATTTAACACAACTTTTACTACCTTTTCTGATGAAATAAAGGCAAATAAATGAATTAAAATTTTATAGTGGGGAACAATACCAATAACACAGTTAACCAAAGGAGGTTCTTTATGAAAAGATATTACGTAGGTTTAACTTTCCTTATGATCTTTATGCTTATTGGAAGCTCTATACCAAAAGTATATGCAAGCGAAAGTATACCTGAAATATCCTTAAATAAAACTAAGACTAAGGCTATGGACTTTGAAGGCGTATATGTTCCCCTGAGTCAAGAGGTTTCTGAAAATAATAATATAAATTCTATAGACCTTTATAAAGAAACTAATAACGTAGTGGAGGTTATAAGTTTTGGTAACAATAAGGTACTTGTATCAAAGGAGGATATAGACCTTATGTCTAAAACTGTATCTGCAGAAAGCAAAGGAGAGCCCTATGAGGGAAAAGTTGCAGTTGCTTCTGTAATATTAAATCGAGCGTCTCATCCAAGCTTTCCTAAAACAATAAGGGATGTTATAATTCAAAAAAATGCATTTTCTTGTGTAAAAGATAATACTGTATATGAAAATCCTGACGATAGCTGCTATAGTGCTGTTATGGATGCAATAAAAGGTAATGATCCAACAAATAAAGCTGTGTTTTTTTACAACCCAAATACTGCAACTTCTAAGTGGATGAAAAATATAAATAAATCTAATATAAAAACCATAGGAAATCATGTGTTTTTCGATGTAAATTAAAATAAAAACAATATAAATTATAAAAATAGCTTCCCAAAGAAATAACTTTGGGAAGCCTTATTATATTCTTTTGTAGTCTACATAGCTTACAGCACTTAAAGCTGCTATTAATCCTTCTCCAGATGCTTTAATGTACTGATAAGGTCTACCAATACAGTCTCCTGCTGCAAAACACCCTTCTATATTAGTTTTCATAGTTCTATCCACTTTAATGTGGCCTTCTTCCATAAGAAGTCCTGGTACTAATTGTGCTGGAGATATGCTGTCCTTTAAAATAAATAAGCCATCCGTTTCTAACTGTCTAGAACTTAGGATAAGCTTTTCTACCCTATCTTTACCTATTATATCTATAGGTCTATCTTCTACTATCTCTATACCATCTCTTAACTCATAATTAGACTTATACATTGGTATATAATAAAGTTTAGATGCAAGTTCACTAACATAATTTGCTTCCTCTTCTGCCTCTTTATTATATCCAATTACAGTAACTACCTTATTTCTATATAAAGGTGCATCGCAGGTAGCACAATAACCTACGCCTTTACCAAGAAATTCTTCTTCTCCTTTTAAAGGCTTTGTATATTCTATGCCTGTTGCAACAATTACTGATTTAGCCTCGTAAATTGTTTCATTTACCATAATAGAAAAATACTCTCCCATAGCATATATATTATTAACTCTTTCATAGGTAATCTCTATATTCATTGATTCTATATGTTCCTTGAATTTTTCTTTAAGTTCTAAACCACTTATATCATGAAATCCCAAATAATTATTTATCTTTGGGGCCTTTATAAGTTTGCTACTAAAATCTTCATATCCAAATATAATTATATTTTTATTTCTTATCTTTGCATTTATCGCAGCGGATAATCCCGCAGGTCCACTGCCTATAATAGCTATATCATACCTTTGCATAATTATGCCTCCTTAAATTAGAGGAAATTAAATAATTCTAAGATTAAGCTAGATACCCACTTTGAGTAATTACTCACTTTGCTTGAACCTTAGAATCACCTATATAAATAAATTTCCATAAATGTATTATACCAGTCAATGTTTTATAGATACTATACATTAACTAAAAGTATATAAAACACTCTTATCTTTTAATTAATTAAATATGCTTTTTAACTAATTGTTCTAATTCAGCTTTTGGTCTAAAACCTACCATAGTATCTACCACTTTACCATCCTTAAATACAAGTAGTGTTGGTATACTTGCTATATTAAAGTTTTGAGAACTTTGTGGATTTTCATCTACATTCACCTTTGCAAATTTCGCAGTAGTAACTTCATTGGATAACTCCTCTATTACTGGTGATAACATCTTACAAGGACCGCACCATGATGCCCAAAAGTCCACCACTACAACTCCACTTTGATTTTGAACCTCTTCTTTAAAATTTGAATCCAATACTTCTTTCATCATAATATTATACCTCCTAAAATTATACCCCTATCGGGTATGCCTTGTTTATATTTTATTACATATAACAATAATAGTCAACTTTTATATATCCATCAACCCAATATATTTACCACTAAGATTAATTATACCCCTTCTACTTCTCAAAGGTTCCTTTTGATAGCAATGTTCCTTGATTAAAAACTTCTTTTCCATTATAAAATACATTTGTTATATTTAAATCAGAGTCTACCATAACTAAATCTGCATCTTTGGACTTAACAATTGATCCCTTATCATTAAGCTTTAATACTTTTGCTACATTTGAAGTTATAGTCCTTATAGCATCCTCTACTGGGACTTTGTCTTTCAAAATAGCGTCTTTTACTTCTCTATAAAGAGATTTAACAGAACCTATTCCAAGGCCTATAATCTGTCTTTTTTCATCAAATATAGGAAGACTCCCCTCACCATCTGAAGAAAATGTTATTTGATATATTGATATACCTTCATCTAATAATAATTTCAATCCCTTACTTGCTTTAACCTCATCTTTTTCTAAAAAGTCCGGATCAGAACTAGTTGTAAGATCTAAGTATCCTCCTTTTTTCCCAAAATTAATAGCTTCATTAAATAATTCAATGCTCCTATTTATATGAGTTGGTACAAATTGAGTTATAGGTATCTCAGTGTCTTCTATTATTTTATTTAAATAATCCATCTTTCTTTTGCCGTCACCTAAATGTATGTGTACTATACCAGCCTTGCCTGAAAGTATTCCAGCAACTCTTGCATGGGAGCTAAGTCTTACAAACTCTTCATAGGTAGGTTGAGATGATCTATGATCCGAAAGAGCAATTTCGCCAACACCTATAATCTTATCTATTAACATGATATCTTCTTTTATATTTCCTGTTATTGTCTTCACCGGAACTTCATAAGAACCGGTATATAAATAAGTAGTCATACCTTCTTCCTCAAGCCCTTTAGCCTTAGCAAATAAAGCATTCATATTTCTACAAACCCCATCCGTTCCAAGACATCCAACTACAGTGGTTATACCAGCCTCTATTAAATCAGACAGCTGTATTTCTGGAGTCCTTGTTTTAAAGCCTCCTTCTCCACCTCCACCTATTAAGTGAACATGTGCATCTATAAATCCTGGAAATAATAATTTTCCGCTACCATCTATAACTTTAATATCTAAAAAGTCCTTTGGTACTTCTATGCAATCTTTTATCTCTTCTATTTTTCCTCCTGCGATAGCTATATCTTTCTTCCCTAAATAATCTGGGGCATAAACTTCAACATTTTTTATTATAGTAATCATATTAAATCACACACCCTTTCTTTAATTTTTAAGCGCTTCCCTAACTTCCAATCATTTCCTTAATTTTTAAGTATTTCTTGGATCTTCGAATTATTGTATATAGAATTTTGGAACATATCCTCTATCTTTTTAGCATACTCTTTTGATTTTTTGTTATCTGTATCTTTATATATTATTGCCATATTATATAACACTATATCTTCATAGCCCTGTCCTTCATATAAATTTATATATTCATCATAATATTTTACCGCTTCTTCTACATTTCCTTCTTTTTCATATAGAGTTCCTAAATAATATATTATGTGAGGGTTTAAATAACTTTCTTTAGAATAATCATAAGCTTTTAAAAAGTTATTTATGGCTTCTTTATTATCTTCTCCCAAATATGTAGTTCCTAATTCATAAAAATACTTTCCGCCCTGGTCTATAAGTAAGGCTTCTCCTTTTACAAATAAACTTTTTTCATTTAAAGTTAAAGGTTTATTGTTCCACGCTTTCACAAAGCTATAAATTTCATTAAAATCTTTGTTATCTAAAGATGTTTTAAACTGTTCATAAGGGAAACTTTTATTTTCATCTGTTTTTTCATCCTCCTTGGTGTCATTTGTATCTTCACCTTTATCTTCAATGTTATCCGCTTCTATTTCTTTATCTATTTCTAAGGCTTCATTCTCTTTTTCATCATCTTTTTTATTCTCTTTAATTTTCTCTTGCTTTTTAGCTTCTTTTTTATTATGATAGCTGGAATATGCTTGTCCTATTTTAATCTTTCCAAAAGGATAAATATAAGTTTTTATACTCCATACTAACCCAAATAAAATAATTATAGAAAATGTGAAAACTGCAACTTTTTCATAAGGAAATTTATACTTTAAAACTCCAAATTTTTTAAGCATTCTTTTATTTTCTAAAGCCACCTTATTTTTTTTATCTATTAATAAGACCTTCTCTACATATTCCTTAGCTTTCTCATATTCACCTTTTTTAATATACAATAAAGCTAGTGCATTATATACATTTATGCTATTAAATGAACTTTGTTCACACACATTTAAAATTTCCATAGCCTCTGGTAATTTTAATTCTTTCAAATACTTTACAGCTTGCTTATATAAATTTTCTTTTTCTTTATCACCATTAGAATCTTCTAGATATTTTTTAGCTACAGAATCATTACTTACATCTTTATTTATCTTCCAAAGAGAAGTAGCCCCCTTAAGATCACCCTTTATGTAAAATAATAATCCCTTAAGATTTATTATAGGTGCATTTTTTAAATCCTCAGATATTCCTTTTTCACAAAGCTTTAAAGCCTTATCTATGTTCCCCTCTTGGTATAATTTCATTGCCTTTGAGTATATTCTTTTTGACGTGTTATCCATGTAGTTCTCCTTTTCCCTATGCTTATAATAATTATTAATCTTTTCTTAATTCATTATAGTTTCCGTATATATGCTTTCTTTAATTCATTATAATTGTTATATATATATGTTTTCCTTAATTCATTATAATTACTATGTAAATGTTTTAAAACTACTTTTTTAGATAAAATAAAAATCTTTGTCCTATTAAATATAATTATACCAATGATTTCTATCATATATTAATGTTAATTTAAAATAAAAAAGCTACCTTAAGCTAAAAGGTAGCTATATCCTTATTCTATTAACTAAACTATGCTTGTTAAAACTTTAATATATTTGTAACTAATTTTCACCTACAATGTAGTATTATAATTTTATATCCTAGTTTTGTGGTGGTGTTAGTATTTGCAGGATACTCCAGTTTTTATCTGTCTTTTGTTTGATTAAGACAAAATAATTGTAGTAAGTTGAACTTTTAAGTTTTGTATCTGCACTAGTATTTATTTCATAATCTGACATTACACCATAGACTTTAAAATCATATTTATTATTTTTACCTAGTGATGCATCTGTTACATCTACTATTCTATTTATATTTAATTTATTTATGTCCTTAATATCACCAATATAATTTTTATATTCCTGTTTGAAATTTTTTTCAAATAGGTTTAAAGCTGCATCCTTATTTCCTTCATTTATATTCCTTGAAAAATCATATAATAAGGTTACAGAATTTTCTTTAGAGTTTGTTACTTCTTTATAATTTATAGTTCTTTTTTCTTCATGATATTCTTGTTTTAAATCATCATTGAAGGAAATTGTTTTTAATTCTAAGCTATCTTTGTTATTTTCTACACTAGTAATCTTTTCTTTATTAGCTGTTGGATTGTAAACTAAACTAGCTTTCATAGTATCTAAATTTATTGAATACAGGTTACCCCCAGGAGATATATCATGATTTTCTATACCTACTATTACAAATATATTTTTATCATCTGCCCATTCTAAATACATTGGGTAATTCTTATCTTTTTCTTTACCTTCTAAAGATATCTTCCACGCCTCATTTTTAGCATTATCTCTTACTATTATGCTTCCACTTTTATCTTTTAAATAGTAACTTCCTTTCCCTTCAATACAAATGGAAGTGTCCATATTAAAAGAAGAAATCCAAGGTGTTGAATCTTGTGGCTTATAATCATAACTTATAGTTTCCTTTGTAAACAAAGGTATAATTTCACTTTTATCATAAGTTTCATCTGCCAACCTTTTAGATATAGCCTTATATTCATCTTTATTTATCTCTAATACTACAGTGTTTCTATCTTCTTTGGAACTTCTATTTTCTTCGTTACTTATATCCATACCTTTATTACCTAAGTTCTCACTTTTTAATTTCAAATCCTTATTCAAGTCTTCTTTAGGATCTACTATTGCCATCTTCAAGCTTTCATCTTTATTGAATATATTCCTATTTAAATAAGGTGCAGACATTAAAAACACAAAGGCAAACACTGCCAAGGTAATATATCTTTTAGAATTCCTAAAAAAGTGGAATTTTATTTTTTTAGGAATGCTTTTAGAATATCTGCTTTTATCTATGGATGCAACTATGTCTCCTCTAAGATTAGTAAACATGGTGGTATTTATGTCTAATGAATCTTTTAATGTGTTTTCTATTCCCATTTCCTTTTCATAGATATCCCTGCAATTAGGGCATTTATTTATATGTTCTTCCATAGAAATTTTCATATCATTTTGTAAATTATCTTCTATATAATCATAAATCTTTTTTCTGAAAACATCACACTTCATATAAATACTACACCCCTTTTATGTTTTCTCTCTTATCAATAAAAAAGGCTCTAAATTTATCTCTACATTTATAGTATCTCCTTTTTACTGCTGATTCACTCATATTCATAATTTCGGAAATATCCAAAAAAGTTAAGCTTTCAGTATATCTTAAAATTATTATTTGTCTATCTATATCTGAAAGTCCATTAATAAATTTTTCTACAACAACCTTTACTTCTTTAAATTCTAATATTTCCTCTGGTGAAGGCTCTTTTGAAGAAACACTTATAATATCTTCAATATTAGCTTCATAAACTCTTTTATATTTTCTTATATAGTCTATACACTTATTCCTAGCTATTTGCAGAATCCAATTAGAAAATTTATATTGAGGATTATACATATATAACTTATTATAAATTGTTATAAACACTTCTTGAGTTATATCTTCTGCTGCTTCTTTATCCTTTATCATTCCATATACAAATTTAATTATGTTTGATTGGTATTTATTAACCATTATATTAAAACTATCAATATTACCTGCTAAAATTTCTTTTACAAGTTTTAAATCTTCATCCAAAAATAACACGCTCCTAATCCATGTAATAATGGATGCATCTATTCCTATTCATAATATATACGTAAGCTTTAAGGTGTAGTTACATCTAATTTAAATTATATCAAAAAATCACAGGTTAATCCTGTGATTTTTGAAAAATATATATTCATTTTTTATTCCTGATCTAATATTATTTGTTTAGCTCCTAATATTGAAGATGCACTCATAGAAAATTCATCTAATCCATATTCTATTAATGTAGGTATAGCTTCTATATCTCCTGCCATTTCCCCACACATCCCGCACCATTTGCCCTCACTATGAGCTCCTTCTATAGTCATCTTTATTAGACTTAATACAGCTGGATGCATTGGATCGTAAAGGTATGATACTTTTTCACTCATTCTATCTGCTGCTAGGGTATATTGAATAAGATCATTTGTACCTATAGAGAAAAAATCAACATGTTTTGCAAGTTCCTTTGCACAGATTGCGGCTGCTGGTATTTCCACCATAATGCCCCACTCTATATTATCACTATATTTTATATCCTCTGATTTTAATTCTTTCTTACATTCTTCTACTATTTCTTTAGCCTTTAAAAATTCATTTAAAGAAGATATCATAGGAAACATTACTTTTAAGTTTCCAAATACAGAAGCTCTAAGTAGTGCCCTTAGTTGTACTTTAAATATGTCCACTCTATCAAGACATAATCTTATAGCCCTATATCCTAAGAAAGGATTCATTTCCTCTGGTAACGGAAGGTAGGATAACTTTTTATCTCCTCCAATGTCTAGAGTCCTTATAACTACAGGTTTATCCTCCATCTTTTCTAGAACATATTTATAAGATTCAAATTGTTCCTCTTCTGTTGGGAATTTATCTTTATCCATATATAAAAATTCTGTTCTAAAGAGCCCAACTCCATCAGCTCCATTTTCTATAACCTTATTTACATCTTCTGGCTGTCCTATGTTTCCTGATACATCTATTCTTTTACCAGATTTTGTAGAGGTCTTAACTTCTATAAGTCTCTTTAATTCTTCTACTTCTTTATTATAACTTTTAGCTTTTTCTTCATATATTTTAATAGTTTCTTTATCTGGATTTATTATTACATTTCCTTCAATACCATCCACTATTACAAGGTCCTTATTTTTAACTAATGAAGTTATATCCTTCATGCCAACCACCGCTGGAATTTCAAGAGTTCTTGCCATTATAGCACTATGAGAAGTTCTTCCTCCAATATTAGTTAAAAATGCAATTACCTTTTCTTTGTCTAATTGCGCTGTATCTGATGGTGTTAAATCATCTGCAACTAGTATGGTGTTTTCTTCTTGAATTTCAAGGCCTTTAACTTTTCCTAAAAGATTCAATATTATTCTATTAGAAACATCTTTTATATCGGCAGCTCTTTCTTTCATATATTCATCTTCCATTTTTTCGAATATACTTAAGAATGATCCTGATACCACACTTACAGCTTTTTCTGCATTAGTTTTATTATCTTCAATTTCTAATTTAATAGCTCCTACAAATTCAGGGTCTTCTAAAAGCATAATGTGACTTTCAAAAACAGCAGCCTTTTCTTCTCCCATATTTTCAAAAGCCTTTTGTTTAACTTCTTCTATTTGGGTTCTAGACAGATCTAAAGCTTTTACCAATCTTTCTATTTCACCTTTAGTATCCTTTACCTTATCATTAATTATTATTATCTCTTCATTTTCTTTTATTGACACATATCCAATAGCGTATCCTTTTGAAGCGGCTATACCTTTTTTCATAATTCTTCCTGACTTAAATAATTAAAGTCAGGATTTTCACCCACCTTTCATTTGTATAAGTTATCTAAATAATAGTATTATCTTTATTTTAAAAAGTTCTTCATGTTATTAACTTTTGTCAGAATCCTATTTTATTAGCTTTTATCACAATTCTACCTTATAATACATAAAGCAATATTCATGCCAAGTGTCCTACTAATTTTATATATTTATACGTTTTAAAGTAGTGTAAAAGAAAGTCTCAAAATTAAGCCAATTTAAATTCTACTATTTATATTACTTAACATATCTAAGCTTATCTCCATCAAACTTTATACACATTACTGCAGTTATACTTTTACTAACTACATTTATATTATATAAAATAGAACTATTAAATCTTTTGTTTTTATTTGCATATTATCCATGTAAATATTTATTATAGTAAAATTTTTAACTTATATACATCATGGTATCACAATAAGCTGATAAATTTTATCAACCCTTATTTATTAATAATATTTTACCCTAAATTACCCTTATATAAGTGTGGGAAAACATGTATACATAATATATTTTTATATTTATGGATTTTAAAACCTTTACATCTTTGTTTTTGTAAGATACTTCTATTTATATAGATTTATATTTATCTGTGTAGTATGATAGTGTTGATAAAAAGTATCAGTTTTGTTAAATTTGTTGATACTTTTTATCAATGCTTATTTATATTAATACTATTTTAGGAGGTTAAAGATGTTTTCAAAAGATATTGTTATAAAAATTCATAACGGTCTTCATACTAGAGTGGCTGCTATGCTAATAAATAAATGTGATGAGCTTATTTTAAAACATTTAAGCAAAATTTATATAAGCACTAACTATGCAAAGGATCCAATTGCTATAAGCATGCTTGCTCTTTTGTCTTTAAAAATTAGAGAAGGTGAAACTATAACTATTTCTTCTGAAAATAAAAAGGCTGTGGATGAACTTAGTGCTTTCATAACTAATATACTTCCAGGAACTTCACCACATATGAAGGCCATAGACGCAATTTTAGAAGAAACTAATATAGCTAATGAACAAATAATAGAGAACATACCAATAGGTATAATAGTAATAGATATAAATTCAAATATAACAACTATAAATGACTATGCCTTAAAGATTATAGATAAAACTTCCAAAGATGTCTTAGGTAAAGATGTAAAAGATATAATTCCAAACTCCGATCTTCCTAATCTCATTATATCAAAGATTAAACATTTAGGTAAAATCCAGCATATAAATAATCATATAACCATGGTTAATAGAAGTCCTATATTCTCTAACAATAAGGTTATTGGTGCTATAGGTGTCTTTCAAGACATTTCAGAAATTGCTAGCATGAAAGAAGTTAATGAAAAGTTTAAAAAGATTTTAGCCTCTTCTCATGATATGATTTGTTTTGTAGATGCAGATGGTTATATAAGCTATGTAAATCCATCTTACGCTAAAAATTATAACTTAAATAGTAATTCTATTTTGGGTAAAAACATTAAGGATATCTCACCTAAAGGTATTAGGATGAAAGTACTTACTTCAAAAGAAAAGATAGAAGATATAATATACAAAAAGGAAGGCATTAATTTAATATCTACAGTAGAACCTATATTTATTGATGGTGAATTTAAAGGCATCATCTCTACCTCTAAAAGGGTAGAAGATATAAAAGATTTAATGAATAAGCTTAAACAGTCTCAAAAAGAATTAGACTATTATAAAGAGGAACTAACACGTCATACTAGCTTAAAATCTACATTTGACGACATAATAGGATATAATAGAAACTTCACAAAGGTTTTAGATGTTTGTGAAAAAGCTTCCCAGGGCACTTCTACTGTACTTATTACTGGTGAAAGTGGCACAGGAAAAGAACTTATAGCTAAAGCAATACATAATAATAGCAAAAGAAAGAATAAACCCTTTGTTAAAGTTAACTGTGCTGCCATTCCTGAAAATTTATTAGAAAGCGAACTTTTTGGTTATGAAAAAGGAGCCTTCACAGGTGCCATTAAAAATAAACCTGGTAAGTTTGCTATTGCAGATGGGGGCACTATATTTTTAGATGAAATAGGAGATATGTTATTATCTATGCAAGCAAAACTGTTAAGAGTTCTTCAAGAAATGGAAATCGAAAGCCTTGGTGGTACTTCACCACAAAAAATTGATGTTAGAGTTATAGCTGCAACTAATAAGGATCTATCTTCTATGATAAAAGATAAAACCTTTAGAGAGGATTTATTTTATAGACTTAATGTTATTCCTATTACCTTACCTCCCCTTAGGGAAAGAAAAGAAGATATAGAACCTTTAGTTGAGCATTTTATCATAAAACTCAACAAGAAATTAGATAAAAATGTTCTTGAAGTAAATAAAAAGGGTCTTTCTTTGCTTCAAGAGTATCACTGGCCTGGCAATATTCGCGAACTTGAAAATATAATTGAAAGAGCTATAAACCTTTGCGAAGGAGTTATAATTACACAAGAAGACTTCCCTATATATATTCAAAAAGACATGGAAAAAGAAACGGCTTTAATTAATACTCCAAATGGGGAAATCTTAAACTTTCAGGAATATGAAAAAGAAATAATAAAACTTGCTATGAAAAAATATAAAAGTTTTAATAAGGCAGGAAAAGCGCTAGGACTTACCCACAGAACTGTATCTTTAAAGTGCAAAAAATATGATATTTCTGTGGATTAATTGTTAATTTAAACTTTTAATGAATTATAAGCTATGTTTAAAAGATTATTTTATGTTACTTAAAGTGACTTAACTCATACTTAAAGAGTATTTTAAATTAAAAGGACTTAACTTATACTTTAAAAGCACTTTAAATTATGATGACGTAACTTATTACTTTAAATTATAAGTACTGAGCCTATACTTAAAGAATACTTTAAGTATAGGCTCAGTACTTTGAAATTTTAAAAGTTAATTAAATCATTAAATTCTTTGTACTTTCTAACATTATTAAAATCTGTTTCTTCCTTTGCTGCCTCTTTTACTTTAGGATCTAATTCTATTGCCTTTTCCATAGATCTTAAAGTGTTTTCTAAGTCTCCATACCTACCATATATACTAGCCTTTCCATAATAGCTCCATACATAGTCTTCAATCTCTAAGGCCTCATCATATAATTTTAGAGATTCCTCATACTTTCCAAATAGTTCATAAATTAAAGCTTTATTAAATCTTGAGTAACCAAACTCTGGATTTATCTCTAAAGATTTATCTATATACTCTAAGCCTTTTTCAAAATTACCTTTGTAGCCTGTAGCTATACCTTTTATATTATAGGCTTTATAATTATTTTCATCTAAATCTATAACTTCATCACACTTTTGTATGGCTTCATCATATTTTCCATCATAAAACTTAGCCAAGGCTTCTTCGTTTTTGCTATCTAATTCTTTATTTTTCTCATTAGTTGCAATAATTTTAGCATTTTCATCTTTCTTTTCTTTTAAAATAATCTCTTGCTTTTCTTCTATTTTCTCTAACTTAATCCCTTCTTCATACCTTGTATAAGATATTACAAACACAGCTAAAAAAGTTAATACTGTAAATAGCCTAATCTTTATTTTTACATCTTTATTCATATGCATTTTTTACCCCTTCTAATTCATTGATAAAAAATTTCTTTTTTATTTCTTCTAAAAATATTGTAACGGCTAAAATGTCTGCACTTCCACCAGGACTAATTTTCCTTTTAATAAAGTCTTCTTCTAGCGACATTATTTCTTTTATTCCTTCTTCTTTGCACATTCCTCCAAGATCTAATATATACCTTGATCTTTCCTTTACTTCATTTAGTGTATCTATTGAATGTCTATATAGTATAGTTGTATCATCACAATATTGCATTATTCCAATAAGTGTATTTACTATTCTATCTTTATGTACTAATAACTTATTTTCTTCATAAAAGGGAAGTGAATAATTAAAAACTAATGGAAGGCCTTTTTCAACTTCCTTGCGAACTCCCTTTATTCCATATTTTAAATATAATTTTTCACCATGAGATAGATCCTTTTTTAAGTTAATATCTTTAAAATCTTTCTTTGTAATTCCTTTTGTCATAGCTTTAATATTACCTTGAATTGATTTAAAATCTTGATTTTCATAAAGAGTTTTGGATACTGCAGCTACAGTTATACCCATAACAAATAACATACCCTTATGAGTATTTATTCCTGAAGTTTTTAAAAACATTTCCTTTTCTGCCTCTATGCCTATGTCCCTTATATTTTTAAATATTTCTTCATGGCTTTTATTAGAATAACCTTCCTTAGAAAAAAGTAACATGAACCTTATAAGTGCAGTTGTACTATCTATGAATTTATAATAATCCATATCACTATGTGACCCTGAATTAATTGGGGATACAAGCCCTGGTTTAGGGTAGGTTAAAACCTCATATAACATTGCTTGCACTGCAAGCTCTCCTATACTAAAGGATATGAGCCCTATTTCATCTTTACCCTTCATTTACAGCCCCCTTGAACCATTTATAACTTTTCTCTATGTAATCTACTACATCTTTAAATTCATGGTTTTCTGATCTTACACAAATCATAGCATTTTCATCACATATAAAACATCGTCTTGGAGCTTTACCTAATATTTTTCGAGATATACTCTTTTTATCATCACTAGAATATACATCTATATCAACACATCTACCTAAAGGATGATTGTCTTCAATTTCAACACACATCTTTTTAACCTCTAAAGATTCTTTATCTAAAATCATAGTAATATTAGGTCCCTCTGCTGTTATTGTGATAAGCTTAAATACATTTACACTGCCAAACATAGCATCTAAAAGTTTGTCCATAACCATTATTATTCCTTGTGATGTACTATTATCTTTCATTATCCCTGGATAGTTTACCCTTATAAAGACTAATGTTTTATCAAATCTATCCAAAAGTTCTTCTTGGAAACTTACCCTTTTTTCCCTCTCTACTAAAATATCCTCTTTAGTGTAATTCATATTTTTTTCGAAGACTTAACTTATGTTATATCTCCTGCTATCTCCTTTCCAATTTCAGTTTGTAAAAACTCTAAAGTCACACTTGGAAGAAGGGCTTCTAACTTATTAATATCCCCATTCTTTATTAATGTTCTAACTTTAGAGGCACTTATTGCTTCACCATCTATAGACATTCTAGGTATTACAGTTAAATCAATATTAAACTTTTCTAATTGTTTAAGTAAGGAATCATTATAGGCACTTGTTACGTTACAATAGGGCTCTTCGCCTACAAATCTTCTATCTATATTTAATTCTTTACAAAAATACTTTGCAAATATACCTGCATCTATATCTGTATATGTTTTTAATATATCATCCTCTTTTTTTAAGAAATATGTAGGAAATGTAGCCAAAGATATAATATACTCCCCGCCCCTAATAACCTTAACATTATTCAAATCAAAAGTTCCATCTTTAACCATATTATATCGGCTTTCAAATGGAAAAACTGACTTATCCTCTTCTACTACAAATACCAAAACCTCGTTTGAAACCTTTGAAGCCTTTTCAATTAAGTATCGGTGACCTTTGGTGAAAGGATTGCAATTCATAACCAAAGCAGATCTTGATTTAGTAATATCTATATTATGCTTTTTAATAAGCTTTTTAATATGATCATGAATATCATATATACCACTTTCAAGCAAGGCTGCCTTTTGTGCTTTATATAAAAGCTTAAATCCTAAAGATGAGAATATATCTATATTTTCAGGTTTTGTAAATATAAAGCTATGATATATTTCTTCATAAAATAACCTATCTAAAAGTGAGTTTACGAGCATTGCAGTAATTCCTTCACCTTGTAACTTATGATTTATAGCAAAACCTTTTAAGATATTTTTACCCTTAGATGCTGTAGCTACTATATCACCTTTTTCCCTTAAAACTACTGTATAATCTATATCTTTTTCGTAATTTAAGTTAAAGGTATTTAAAAATCTTTTAACTTCATTTCTTTCTTCTTCATTGTTAATATCAATAATTTCTATTTGCAATCCATCCATTTGAATCACCTATTCCTATTTTTAATAATTTAATTTTAGCTATATATTTCAAAAAAGCAGATGAATAAATATAACAGTTTATTTAATCATTTAGACTTTTTTAGTTTAAGTAATATAACTATTTTAGTTTTAGAAGGAGACTTAAACTCCATCTAAAACTTATTTTTCTATCTATTCTTTCGTTTTTCTAATAACATCTATCACAGTTCCATCTCTGTATTCAACTACTGCTACTATATCTTCTTTTAATTCTATATCTTTTGGTTTTCCTGTTAACTCTTCACATATATTTTTTAGCTTTTCTATAGTCATTATAGGAAGATTTGTTCCTTTTAATTTTTCTATTAAATCCTGCCTTCTTGGGTTTATTGCAATACCTCTTTCTGTTACTAAAACATCTATGGTTTCTCCTGGAGTATTAACTGTTGTAATCTTATCTCTAATTAAAGGTAGTCTTGCCTTCATAAGATTAGAAACTATTATTGTAAGTTTAGCTCCTGCTGCTGTATCGCTGTGTCCTCCTGATCCTCCCATTATAGTTCCATCTGATGCTGTTGTAACATTTACATTGAAATTTGTGTCTATTTCTGTAGCTCCTAAAATAACAATATCTAGCTTATTTACTACAGCTCCTTTATTATGAGGATTCCCATACATAGATGCTGACATTCTTTGATGTTTATGGCTTGTAGAATAAGACTCCACTGCCTTTAAATCAAAACATTGCACATCAAATAAGTATTGAAATAACCCTTCTTTGAACATATCTACAATATATCCTGTTATTCCACCTGAAGCAAAGCTGCCTTTTATATTATCTCTTATCATTATATCTTTTAATTCCTGTGCTACAGCAAGTGATATACCCCCAGCGCCTGTTTGAAAGGACATTCCATCCTTAATTAATCCGGAAGCTTCCATAACCCCTGCAGCCATTTTAGCTATTTTAAGTCCCACAGGATCTTTAGTTATCTTTGTTGTTCCTGAAACTATGCCTTCAGGATCACCTATAGAATCTACAACTACAACATAATCTACATAGATTTGACTTATTTCAATAGGACAGTTTGGATAAGGAACTATAGTATCTGTAATAGCTATAACCTTATCTGCATACTCTGCATCTGCTATAGCGTAACCTAAAGCTCCACAAGCAGATTTCCCATTTAGTCCATTTATATTTCCATAATCATCAGATGTTGGTGCTGCAATAAATGCCACATCTATTTTTACATCACCACTTTCAATAGCTCTTCCCCTACCTCCATGTGTTTGCATTATAGCTGGATTTTTTAAACCACCTTCTGAAATGCACTTAGCCACAGGTCCTGATATGTAACTTGCTATTATGTTTGTTACTATGCCTTTTTTTATATATTCTACTAAGGGTGCATGTACTGGAAATATAGCACTTGCAGCCACAGTTAAATCTTTTACTCCTCTTTCAGCTATTTTCTCTAAAACCATATTAAATACCTTATCACCATTTCTTAAATGATGATGAAAGGATATTGTCATACCATCTTTTATATCTACCTTGTCTAAAGCTTCATCTATAGACTCTAAAATCTTTTTATCCTCTGGTCCTACAGAACTTTCTTTAACTGAGGTCTTTCTTTTTACTATTGAATTTTGATATGCTCCATTAAATGGAACCACACTTCCATAACCTTCTATATATTCTGGAATATCTCTTTCTATATAGTTATTCATAAGTCTATCCCACCTTTTTTGATTGTTTTATTACTTTTAAATTATATAAGATTTAATAATTTAGCTAGTTCTACAGTTGTTGTTGCTCTATTTATTATAGGTGCATCTATCATCTTTCCATCTAAAGAAAATACACCTTTTCCTTCTCTTTCAGCTTGTTCCATAGCCTTTAGCACTCTTAATGCGTGATTTACCTCTTCTTTTGTAGGTGCAAAAACACTATGTATACTGTCTATTTGTCTTGGGTTTATTGCAGACTTTCCAGTAAGTCCAAGACCTTTTGCTTTTAATGTATCTTTTTCTAATCCTTCAAAGTCATTAGTGTCTGTAAAAGGAGTATCTATAGAATCTATTTTAAAGGCTCTACATACTGTAGCTACCCTATTTCTCGCATAAAATATTTCTTCCCCATCTTTTGTTCTCTTTATACCTAAATCAGAGGTCAAGTCTTCTCCACCTAATAAAATAGCAACTACTCTCTTTGAAGCATTTATTACATTATATACAGTTTCAAGTCCAAAAGCTGTTTCTATAAGTGGTATTATCTTTATAGACCCTTTTTTAAACCCTTCTTCTTCTTCTATTTTATTCAATATTTCATGAGCTTCTCTTATTTCATTTTCATCAGCCTTTGGTACCATTATGCTGTCAGGCTTAGTTCTTGCTATAACGTCTAAATCTAAATGGCCAAACTCTGTATCTAGTGGATTAATTCTAACTACCACCTCTACAGAGGAGTAATCCACATTTTTTATAGCTTCTCTAACCAATACTCTAGCACTATCTTTTTCTGTTATGCTTACTGCATCTTCTAAGTCTAAAATTATAGAATCAGCACCTAGTATAGCTGCATTTTGAAGCATCCCTGGATTATTTCCAGGCATAAAAAGCATAGTTCTTCTTAATTTTTTCATTTGAAATACACCTCACAATATTGTTTCTTATAATTATTTTACTACTTTTCCATAGCTCTTTTTATTGCAGTTTCTACTCTTGCCTTTATGGTATAATCTAATGCACCTTTGTCCTGTGCCTTTAAGCTTACAGATTCAATCTTTAAATCTTGTAATGTTTCCTCTATAACTTTTAATATTTGGTCTCCAAATTGCTTCATTACTATACTTTCTAACTTAATATCTACAGTATCCGCTTCATTTGGGGATACCATTATAAATACATCATTAGATTCTAAAGTTCCTGCCTTTGCCACCTTAGAAATTTTCATAAAAATCACTCCTCTTATAAAAAAGGTTCATTAATTTAAATACTTATTTTAACCTCTTTGTTTGTTTTATTTACCCATAACTAAAAGATATTAATAAATTCGTCTAGCTATGGGTAAGGTGTTCTAATAGTAAGATAATATTTTTTTATAATTAAATATAATATCTACCTTAAAGTTACTTTAAACTATCTAAATAAGCTTGTTGTCCTATCTTATATAGGTTATTACCTTCGCTATCTATAACTACCACTACAGGTAGATCCTTCACTGTGAGCTTTCTTATAGCCTCTGCTCCTAAATCTTCGTAGGCAACCATTTCAGCTTCTTCTACAGATTTTCCTATTAGGGCAGCTGCTCCACCTATAGCTGCAAAGTAAACTGCATTGTTTTTTATTAATGAGTCTACTACGTCTTTACTTCTAAGTCCTTTACCTATCATCCCTTTAAGACCTTTATCTAAAAGTCTTGGTGCATAAGGATCCATTCTATAACTAGTAGTAGGCCCTGCTGATCCTAGCGCCATTCCTGGCTTTGCAGGACTTGGTCCTACATAGTATATTATTGCGTCTTTTAAATCTAATGGAAGTTCTTTTCCTTCATCTAAAAGATCTACTAATCTTTTATGAGCAGCATCTCTAGCTGTATAGATAGTTCCACTTATAAGCACACTATCTCCAGCCTTAAGACCTTTAACCTTTTCTTTTGTAAGTGGGGTTGTTATCTTCTTTTCCATACTTATTTCCTCCTATAATTCTATTTCAGCATGTCTTGTAGCATGGCAATTTATATTAACAGCTACCGGAAGCCCTGCTATATGAGTTGCATAAGTTTCAATATTTACAGCTAAAGCTGTGCTTCTTCCTCCAAAACCTTGTGGTCCTATACCTAATGCATTTATACTCTCCATTAATTCTTTTTCTAAATCTGCATAATAAGGATTTGGATTTCTTTCTGATGTAAGTCTAATTAATGCCTTCTTAGCCAAATTAGCTGACTTATCAAAAGTACCACCTATACCTACACCTACTATTATAGGTGGACATGGATTAGGACCTGCCTCTTTAACAACCTTTATTACGAAGTCTTTAACTCCTTGTACTCCATCTGCAGGCCTTAGCATCTTTAATTGACTCATGTTTTCTGACCCAAATCCTTTAGGAGCCACAGTTATCTTAAGTTTATCTCCTGGAACTATATTATAATATAAGATTCCTGGAGTATTATCCTTTGTATTTACTCTATTTAGCGGATCGCTAACCACAGATTTTCTTAAGTACCCTTCTGCATACCCTTGCCTTATACCTTCATTAATAGCCTCTTCTAAGTTTCCTCCAACTACATGAACATCTTGACCCATATCTACAAACACACAAGTCATTCCTGTATCTTGACACATAGGCATTCTTTGATTTTTAGCTATGTCTGCATTTATTAATATTTTATCTAAAATATCTTTTGCAATAGCCCAGGTTTCTTTTTCATAGGCTTCTTTTAATCTATTTCTAACATCCTCTGATAAATAATAGTTAGAATCTATACATAGATTTCTTACTGCATTAGTTATATCTGACACATGAATTTCTTTCATATTAAACACTCCTTTAAATATCCTTGTACAAGTTTAAACCTTACTTGTAACAACTGATTTTTATATATATTTTTTTAAATCTATCTTCTGCCTATATTATACCCTTTTATTAGCCTTAAATATTGAAAATACATTGAATTTTATATAGTATTAACGTTTTTAATATATAATAAGTTATTACAAGTATTAAAGGCTCTATAATTTATCATTAATTGGATAAAGGCAGTTTAATAATTAAACTGCCTTATGTGAAATTTAAATCACTTATTTATTTCTTCTATTAACAAGGGCAACTACTCTATTCATCTCATTGTTTACTATCATATATCCTTCATCTACACCCATTCCTGGTTTAGCTAAGCATTGGTCTGCTCCACAAGCCATAGCAATGTTAGTGCAAACCTCGGAGGATCTATTAGTTTCGTTACAAGTTCCTCCTGAATAAGCCCCAATTCCTTTTTTCTTGCAGTATAATATAGCTTCTATTATGTTATTAACTCCTCCAAGATCTGGAGTCTTTATTTGAAGCATATGTCCTGAGTTGTTATCAGCAAATAAAACTACATCATCATAAGTATTACACCATTCATCTGCAACTATTTCTACATTAATATTTTTCTTATCAAGCTCAATTCTTAAATCTCTAAGAGCTTCCATTTGCTTTATTCTATCATCTACATCCATAGGTCCTTCTATTCTTAAATGGAATGGTTTTGCGGTTTCTTCTAATACTTTAAAGTACTCAACCATTTTTCCCATATCATTGTTAAAAGCTACACCTATAGTTCCATAAACATCTATATGAAATATTGGGTTATAATCTTCTGAGCTTCTTACCTTTAAAACTCTATCTCTTAACCATTCAACATATGCAATAAGTTTTTCTCCACTTTCTCCAAGCTTTTCTTTTACATTATTGAAAAGAGCATGTGGCAAAACATCTGCACCTTTGATTATCATTTTATCAGCATTTGTATATCTATCGTCTCCTGATTGAGTAAATATAGGAATTCTTTTTATATTAACTCCTGTATTGTATTCTTCTTTAACTACCTCAGCCATAGTGATCTTTTTAGATTTTGCTACTGCATCTAATATAGCTTGAGTTACTCCATATCTTATTGCTGTATGTAGTCTTTTACCATTAACATTCATCTTATCAAATTCTTCTGCTAAGTCTTTAAAACTATTTAAATCCCTACCTATTAATTTTGGTGCAATTTCTTTTTCTATTAAAGGTATGAATTCTTCTGCTAAAAATAAAGGATCTCTTCCACCTGCACCCGAATATTGTACTGCTGCACAATCTCCATGAGCCACCTGTCCGTCTTCTAATATAAACATAACTGATATAGACTCACCTGCTTGTCTTATAGCGTCAAAACCTTCTGTAACAGGTTCTCCTATATAAGTAAATCCATCATGTTCTACTCCATTTTTTATAGCTCTTTGGTCATCAAAATAAAATCCTGTTCTTCCAGCTGAGCAAACAACATCAACAATTTTCATTTTACGCCCTCTTTTCAATTATTTTTATCTTTTAAAAAGATATTTTTTATTTGTCTTTACATTAATACTTTATATTCATCCTTTTATTTTGGATAAACTATCTCTATTTTTTGTCTGGTCTACCTATTAGAACTCCTTTGCCTACTGCAAATATATCATCTATGGTCATTTGGAATCCAATTTCTCTATTCTCATATTTGGCTCTTTCTTCTAACTTCTTCATATTAAAGTTCATAATATCCTGAGTGAAAGGAACATTTCCAAATTTAAGATACCTTACAGCTCCGTTATTATCTCTAGCTGGCATCATTTTACCATTATTATATTTACTAGGTGCAAAAGGTATATCTACAATTCCTGCCTGGAATCCTTTTACAGTACCTATTGCAAGATCGCCATTACCTAGTTCAAACAATTTATCTACCATACATTTAGTCTCTGCTTTTATTATATTAATTTCAGTTTGTAACTCTTTTGACATAGGCATCTTTTGTCCTCTTAGTAAATTAAGAGTTACCTTTGTAGCCTTTATGCCCGCTGCATTAGCTTCTTTAGTTGGAACTCCTATAGCTTCATGAGGAGTTTTAACTATTACCTTTGTAGCTCCTGCAAGAGCGGCTGCTGCAGCTCCTGTAGATATTACTCCAAAAGCTTTAGATTCATCTGCTGGGAATCCGCCCATCCATTGATGAAAAACTGTAGTTATATATACATCATTATATCCATTACGCTTTAAATATTCATCAGTTTGTTCTTCTAAAGCTCTTATAGCTGCTACATCTTGAATAAGATTTCCACACTGTCCATATCCCACAGTTATATTTTTAACGCCTTGTTCTGCTGCAAGTAAAGCTTCAACTATAGCTACTGCATTAGAAGTACTTGGTGGTACCAAAGTTCCTGTAAGTGGTCCAAAGGGTTCTCTGTTAATGGATATGCCTTGTTCTTCATAAAATCCTGCAAGCCTATCGCAATATTGCCAATCTAATAAAGTTCTTTCTATACTTACACTTTTTGCATAAGGTATATTATAAGATATTCCTCCACCTTCATTAGAAGTCCAACCAGATGCATGAGTAATCTCAGCAAGGAGCCTGCCATCTGGAGTACCATGTCTTGATTCTATAGGTAGGTTAATTGCTTCAAAAACTTCCCTACAACCATGAACACCATGATTTACTCCTGGAAATCCATTTAATAGTGATCTATTTGCAAGCTTACTTTCTTTTATTCCAATTTCACATTCATCATATCTATTTTGTCTTGTATAACTATCTATTGTTGAAGGTAGTAAGTCAGCCCCACCTTCATCTTGAAGATAAGTTAAAAGTTTTATATGAGCATCTATAAGTGCAACACCTGCTCTTGGTTGTGCTAATGTTACTCCCTCTTCTTTAGCTTTCATAAGCTTTTTAGGAAAGCTTTTATGATCTGGAACCTTTTTCAAAAAATCTACTGCCTCTTGAAGATCTACTTCTTTGCCGGTTGGCCATTGATTTAAAACCTGTTCTCTTTCTTTAAAAAACTCTTCCTCTGTCCACTTTTTATTTTTTAATCCCACTTTTTGTACCTGCCCTTCTTAAATTTATACCTACAATAAAAATTTAACTAAAATTCACCGTTACAGTGGTTATCAAAGCTTTGTGCATCCTTAAACTGTTGTTTAAATAATTCTATCTTTTTTTCATCAATATAATCATTTTCTTCATCTTTTTTATAATCTATTTCTACTAAATACTTTTTCATTATTCTTACAGCTAAATCTGGCAATTCTTCTGCAAGTAATCCCATAGATGAAAGTATATAAGTTTTATCTAATAATAACTTTGATCTTTGAGGTCTTAAGGAATTTAAATTTTCTTTAGAAAATGTCCCTGCTTGTAATATATTGCCTGGATCTTTACTGTGAACTAAAACTCCACCTGTTCCTATCATATATTTCACTTCCATAAGATCTTTTCCATATTGAGTGTATACAACCCCTAAAGGTGAGTAAACTGGTTCTACATATCCACAGTGTCTTTCCATGGCAAGCTCTGTTGCTATACGCGCCATGGACTCATCAAAATCTACCTCATCTTCAGTTTTAGGTATCATCATTATATCTTTAGATCTTAGTCTACAGTTTTCTTCTACATCCAAATCCTTATTTTTAAGACTTTTTTTGATTTTTCTAGTTCCTGCTGCCTCCCATAAGGATAATGCAGAGTACCTCATGCCAAGATCACCCTCAACAGTTCTTTTTGCAAAGGGTTCTTCAAGTCCTCTAAGTGTAACTCCGGCTTTTGTTGGTTCACCATCTGCTATAGAGTGTACATCTGTAGTTGCACCACCAATATCTATAACAACAATTTCCCCTATTCCCTCTTCTTTATCACTGCCCTCGCTTAATACCCTTGCCGCTTTAAGTACAGCAGCAGGGGTTGGCATAAGTATTCCATTTACATACTCTTCTGCATTAGAAAGGCCCTTTGCATCTACTATTCTATTCATGAATATCTTTCTTATCTCTTCTCTTGCTGGTTCTACATTTAATGAATTTAATTTAGGCATAACATTTTCAGTAATAAAATAAGGTGTTTTAGCCTCATCAAATAATTCACTTATATCATCGTTAGCACCTTTATTCCCAGCTACTACAACCGGAATATTAATTCCATGTTTTACAATCATTTTAGCGTTATGTATTATACATTCTTTGTTTCCACCATCCGTGCCTCCTGCAAGTAGAATAATGTCAATGTCAGATTTTTTAATTTCTTTCATCTCTATATTTGTGAGTTCATAGCTATAAGTTTTTAATACCCTTGCTCCTGCACCTAATGCTGCCCTTTTAGCAGCTTCAGCTGTAAGTTCCGGCACAAGCCCTATAGCTATCATCTTTAGCCCACCTGCTGCTGATGAGCAAGCAAGTCTTCTTACAAAATTAACTTCTTTACCTTGTAAATCTTTTAATAATTTATCATAGGCCTTATTAAAGCCTATCATTATATCATCTTCTATTGTAGTTATATCCTTAGATGTAGCCAATATCTCTTCATTTTTAATATCTATGGCTGTAAGCTTTGTATATGTGCTCCCAAAGTCTATTAATAAATATGCATCCATTAACATCACATCCATTTATTTTTTAGTTTTCTTCTAAGTTTAAGTCTTCTCTCAAGCACTTTATTGTAGTATCTACAGATGTTCCTGGAGGAAATACCCTGTTAAATCCCATATCTTTGAATCTTTTTTCAACCTCTGGCCAATTTTGTTTTCCAACTACTATATTTCCACCTACATATAAGATTATATTTTTAAGTCCAGACTCTTCGCATTTTTCTCTCATTCCTCTACAATCCATCTCACCATGTCCATAGAGAGAAGATACTACTATAACGTCAGCATTTGTTTCTACAGCTGCATTTATAAAATCTTCTTGTGGTGATAATACCCCTATGTTTTCGACCTTAAAACCAGCTTCAGACAAAGCATAGTCTAAAATCTTATTTCCTACTGCATGACAGTCTGAACCGATTACTCCAAGAACTAATCTTTTTTCTTCCATTTTATAAGCCTCCTAAAAATAATAATGAAATTAAATGATTTCTTTTTATTTTTATTTTAATTGTAAGTTAAATCTTTTTATTATTAATATTTATGAAATAATTTACAACTATTAACTTTTATAATTTATTTCTAGTATTTTAGACCTTAATGCTTTTACAGATCCTTCGTCTAAATTATATATGAATTTAATTATATCTTTATCATCATTATTTAATCTTTTTGTTTCTTTAAATCTTCCTGGTGAAACAATTATTACTTCTGATTCCTCTATAAGCTCTTTTATTTCTTCTAAATTATGTGTATTTGTGTATTTTATATTTATACCTCCGAGTCCCGCGCTTTCTAAAGCGCCTTTTATCTTAAACATAAATTCTTCAGATATACACAAAAACCCGAACTTTGTTCCTTCTTTATACCTTGCTATTTTTACGATGGTCTCTAAATCTGCGTTAATGGCCACTCCAAATATTTCCTTGTGAAATCCTTCTATAAGCTTATTTACTTCATTAACATGATTAAATGTTGATATAACCACTTGAGCCTCTTTTAATAATGTTAATGTTTCTTCATCCATCTTTTTAAGTTCTCCTATAGTTAATGGTACAACATTCATATTCATAGCTTCACTTAATTCTTTACTAAACATTCTAGATTGCTCTGTATTGCATTCTACATAAATACCTTTAAGTTCTTTCATAAAATCTGATTTTTCTTTAACTCTTGTACTTACTATTTCCAAAAACTCGTCAATATTCATGCCAGCTTCTAAAGCTTCTTCTATTCCTATATCTACAAATCTAACTATTTTATCTCTAACGTTTTGTTCCTTCCAAGGCTTGGCTTCTTCTGCTACAAATGTTCCTTTCCCTTGATAAGATTTTAAAACGCCTTCCTTTTCTAATTCTTTATAGGCAGTACTTATTGTATTTCTACTTACCTTTAGATTTTCCGATAATTCTCTTTCTGTTGGCATCTTTGTTCCAACCTTGAGAGAGCCACTTCTAATATGATACATTATTTGCTTTTTTACTTGCAAATACAGTGGAATGCCACTTTTTTTAGTTATCACTATGTTTATTTTAATTCGCCTCCAAGATCTATTGGACTAATGGATTGAACCACCGATTAAATAATATCACAATGCACGAGTCCAATCAATACGTTTTCATAACTTATTTAATACTTTAGTAACCTTTATAATATGTATCTTTTATTAAAGCTTTCTTAATATTATTATATTAATAATATATGCCTTCATAAATCTTCTATTAATAAAATAAACACTTGATTTTAAGTTTATCCATTATTTAACCACTTATTATTATTAATTTAAATACTGAAAATTATTTAACATACTTTATAAGTTTTAATAATATATTTTAATAATATAAGTAAGTTCACTTTATGTAGGAGAGTTAAATGAATGCAGATAAATTATTTGATTATATTATAAAAATTTTAATTGCCGTCTTAATAATCATCATTTTATTTAATATATATACATATATTAATTATAAAAAGAAATATGTTCCTAATAATAGTATAAATGTATCTCCAATAACTGGTCAAATAATTACTAATGTTTATAATGAGGATACACTACCCATTTCAGTTAATTATACTGATATTTATGAAAATGATTCGATTTGTGGTCTAGGTAAAGCTGACATTATTTATGAGTTTATAGATGAAAATCAAAAACTTAATTATAATGCTATATTTTATAGCAACATACCCAATAATAATTACCCAATATCATCAATTCGCACCAGCAAATTAGATTCAATTCCAAGTTTTAATTTTAAAAATGCGGTTGAAGTTGACTCTAATTTAATAAATGCTAAATATTTATTTATAAACCTTAATAATCTTTATACTTCTAATTTTATATATAAAGATGGGGTATATGAACACTTTTTAGGAAGTCTTCCTCATGTAGATAGCTTAGATAAAGAAATCATAAAAGCCACCAATGTGGTAGTTCAATTTGTAGATGATCCCATATCCTTTCAAAGTTCTAGCAAAAATGATTCAGGCCATGGAATGTTATTTTCAAGTGGAAAAGCATTAAATATGAAATGGGTTAAAGATAATAATAAAACTTCTATATATGATTCTAATGAGGTACCACTTTCTATAGTTAGAGGTAATACTTGGTGGGTGATTATAGATAAAAGTAATTCTTTAATTTATAAATAATTTAACATATTCTATAATACTAAAAATATTAAAGACATGGATATAAGGTTCATTCTTAAAATATTAAGAATGAACCTTTATTTATATATATTTAAATTTTAAATTATTAAATTTAAAACTACATTTTATAACTTGAATCTTTAACTATATTTTATAGCTTAAGTGTTTAATTCTATTTTACCCCTTAAAATTTTAACTCTATTTTTAATTGTTATAATACTTATTTACAGCTTTTGTTATAGCTTTAGCAATACTCTCTTGATATTCTGATGTTTTAAGCTTAGCCTCTTCTTCTATATTTGATAAAAATCCACATTCAATTATTACACAGGGCGCTTTATACCCATCTCTTAATATTTTGTAAGTATCTCCTGCAGCTTTTTCATTTCTATTGTTATTAGGATTTAATTCTTCTTTTAATGTATCTTGAAGTATCTTTGCAAAATCTTTACTTTCTTTGTAATCTGAATACCATACCTGTGCACCTGAATACTTTATTTGAGGGAACATATTTAAATGTATGCTTAGGAACATATCGCATTTTGTCTTATCCTTCATTACGCATCTATTATTAAGATCTTGATTCTTTTTCTCTCTTACTGTACCTTTATCCTCATATAATCCTTTATCTTCCTCTCTTGTAATGTAAACCTGGTATCCTTCCTTTTCTAAACTTTCTTTTAACATCTTACTTATGCTTAAATTAATGTCTTTTTCTAAAGTTCCACTTTTTGACACAGCTCCACCATCTATTCCTCCATGACCTGGATCTATAAGTATAATTTTATTTTTGTTTTCTAGAGCTTCTGTTTTGTAGGTAAAAGGTGTTATAGCTAAAATTAATGTAAGAATAAACATTAACCTAAAAGTTAATTTGTAAATACTTTTTAATTTTATATATTTCAAAGATATTCACCTCCATCTATTTTAAAATTATTATTAAATACATCATCCTATATATTGTTCCCATAATAATATATTTTAATTAAAAATCAACTATCTTTTAAATAAAAAAAAATCAGCTGTCTTTTAAATAAAAAGCAACTGATTTTATACCTATATATTATCTAAGTATACTTGAATTTATATTTTCACCTATGTTTGTAGAATGATCGCCTATTCTTTCAAGATTACTAATTATATCTAAATATACAGCTCCAGCAGTTGCTGTACATGTACCCTCATTTAATCTTCTTATATGAGATGATCTAAATTCTCTTTCTAATGTATCTATTCTTTTTTCCACATTTAATAATTCTTCAACTTTGTTTGGATCATTATTTTCATAACTCTCTATTGCAAGTTGTAATGAATGGATAGTATAATCATACATCTGTTTAAGCTCTTCTAATGCTTCATCCGTATATTCTAATTTCTTTATTATCTTTTCGCTTGTTAAATCTGCAATATTTTCTGCATGATCCCCTATACGTTCTATATCATTTACAACATGAAAGGTAGACGCAATAATTCCTTTTTGCTTATCTGAAACTTCAGTTTTTGAAAGTTTCACTAAATATGTAGTTATTTCTTGTTCTAAAATATTTATTACTTTTTCATTTTTATAAACTTTTTCGACTAGTTTTTCATCATTACTTTCAAAGGCTTTGATAGCAATTTCAACATTTTCCTTAGCCTTATTTGCCATTCTTAAAACTTCTTTTATAACTTGGCCTAGTGCTATTACTGGTGTTTCTAAAAGCCTGTCATCTATAAATTTAGCTCCAACCCTTTCTATTTCATCTTCTCCTTTTATAACCTTGTTTGCTATAAGTATTAAATATTTACTCAAAGGAAGTAATATTATAGTATTTGTTATATTAAAAACTGCATGCGCATTTGCTATTTGTCTTTGTGTGTTTAGTGGACTAATGTATTGAACTAGTTGTGCTAAAGGTCCTCTTAGTGGAATGAATATTAATGTACCTATAACATTAAAACACAAATGTATAATAGCGGCTTTTCTGGCTGTTTTAGAAGTTCCTATACTGGCTAATAGTGCTGTAACACAAGTACCTATATTACATCCTAAGATTACAGGAATGGCTATAGACATATCAATACTACCTGTACCTGCTAAAGCTATAAGTATACCTGTTGTCGCCGAAGAGCTTTGCACTACAGCTGTCATAGCTAATCCTGCTACAATACCAATTGCCCAATTATCGCCTATGGCAATAATTAAATCTTTAAACTGCTGAGACTGTGCGATTGGTTTCATTGCATCTCCCATTATTCCCATACCCATAAATAATATTCCGAATCCTAATATTATGTTACCAAACTCTCTTCTTTTTGTAGACTTCGAAAACATTACTATGGCTACACCTATACCTACAAATATCGGGGCTATTGTATCTAACTTAAATGCTACTAACTGTGCAGTTACAGTAGTACCTATATTAGCTCCCATTATAACTCCTACTGCTTGGGATAAGTTCATAAGTCCAGCATTAACAAATCCTACTACCATTACTGTAGTAGCACTACTACTTTGAACTACAGCTGTTACTACTGCACCTACTAGTACACCCATAAACTTATTAGAAGTAGCTTTTTCTAATATACTTTTTAGCCCTTCACCAGCTGCGTTTTCTAATCCATCTCCCATAAGTTTCATACCATACAAAAATAAACCTAGACCACCTATTAATCCAATTATAATTGCCATTGTATTCAAACCATATTCCCCCATTATAAATTACTTTTATCTTAGAAATAATACAGTATATTTTTATGTATGTTAAGAGAATCTCATAACTTTTAACCTAATCTTAATATAAGCATACATTTTTTGTAATTCAGTTATCTGTTTAATAAAATAACATCCTTTTAATTATACATTATTAGTTTTGACTATATTCCACTATTTTATCAAGTATTTATAAATATTTACTTAATAAAGCTCAGATAGTCATAACTAATTCTTTTAAAAAGCTTTATATCAGCAAGTAATAAGGTTAGCCATTAAAAAGGTTTAAGTCTTAATATGATGTAAGTCCTGTAAACTTAAATAACTTAGGACTAAAAAAATAAAACCCCCAAACATTAATGTTTGCGGGTTTCGTGATTTTATAAATACTATCTCTTTGAAAATTGTGGTGATCTTCTAGCTTTCTTAAGACCGTATTTCTTTCTTTCTTTCATTCTTGGGTCTCTTGTTAAGAATCCTGCCTTCTTAAGTTCAGGTCTTAAATTTTCATCAGCTTTAACTAATGCTCTTGTAATACCGTGTCTTATAGCTCCGGCTTGACCTGTATATCCCCCACCGTGTACATTTACTAAAACATCAAATTTACCTTTAGTTTCAGTTAAAACCAATGGTTGGTTAGCTATAACCCTTAAAGTTTCTAATCCAAAAAATTCTTCTATGTCTCTGTTATTTATAGTTACTTTTCCTTCACCTGGTATAAGTCTTACTCTTGCTACAGCTTTCTTTCTTCTACCAGTTGCCATATATTGAACTTTAGCCATTTAAAATTTCCTCCTCTCGCGTCCTATTAGTATTTAAGTTCTAAAACTTCTGGCTTCTGTGCTTGTTGATCATGCTCAGAACCTCTGTATACTTTAAGTTTTCTTAATGTTTGTCTTCCAAGTACTCCTGTTGGAAGCATTCTTCTTACAGCCTCTTCAAATGCATATTCTGGCTTCTTTTTTAATACCTCTCTGTAAGGTGTTTCTTTTAATCCACCTGGATAAAATGAGTGATGTCTCAACATCTTTTGATCTAATTTCTTTCCAGTTAAAACTACCTTTTCAGCATTGATTACTATTACATAATCACCTGTATCAACATTTGGTGTGAATATTGGTTTGTGTTTTCCTCTTAATATAGATGCTACTTGGCTGGCAACTCTACCCAATGGTTTTCCTGCTGCATCAACTACATACCATTTTCTATCAACTTCTCCTGTTTTAGCTATGTATGATTTCATCTTTTTCCCTCCCTGAACTTCTTATATAAACTTTTTCGTTCTTCTATTTCTATGTGAAGATCCAACCTTCGTGGATCTTATACACTTAGCAAATATAGTTTTTTCAAACATTATCATTGTAATACAATCTTCCTGGTGTGTCAATGTATTTTATTAAATTAATAAAATACTTTTTCTAAACAAAGCCCTGATGATAAAACTGCTTTCCCCGCTTTAGATCTATCCTTTGATTCTATTATATCTCTTATCTGCTTTGGTGGCATTTTACCTTTTCCCACTTGAACTAAAGTACCTACTATTATTTTAACCATATTATATAAAAATCCATCTGCGGTTATATAGATCTTTATATAATCATTTTGTTTATATATTTCTATATCTTTAATAGTTCTAGTGCTAGTTTTAACGGAGCTTCCCATATTTTTAAATGCAGAAAAGTCTTGTTTCCCTAGAAAATATTTACTGGCTTCTATCATTATATCCACATTTAGGGGTTTCCTTACATGATATACATAATTTCTATATAATGCTGGAACGCTTTCCCTATTAAATATAGTGTAGGAGTACGTCTTTGCTACACAACTATATCTAGCATGGAATTCTTTTTCTACCTCTTCTGAACTTAATATAATTATGTCTTCTGGTAAATTTAGATTTATAACATTCTTAATTTTATCTGATGGTATTGTGGATTTAGTATGAAAGTTTAGTACAAAAGCTTTTGCATGTACTCCAGCATCTGTTCTACTACATCCTATTACATCTAAGCTTTCACCAGTTGATTTAAATATAGCCTCTTCAATTTTTTGTTGAATAGTCATAGCATTGTTTTGCCTTTGCCACCCACTATAATTTGTTCCATCGTACTCTACTATTAATTTTATATTTTTCATTATAATATCCAACTATATATAATATATTGCTATGGATAATGTTGCTAAAGAAAAATATATTATAGCAGCAACCAAATCAATACCTTGCATTTTAAGTTGTTTCATTCTAGTTCTACCTTCTCCCCCCCTATAACATCTTGACTCCATAGCCATAGCAAGCTCATCTGCTCTTCTAAATGAACTTATAAATAGTGGCACAAGTAATGGAATTAATCCTTTTGCTTTGTTTATTATATTTCCACTATCAAAATCAGCACCCCTAGCCATCTGAGCCTTCATTATTTTATCAGTTTCATCCATTAGTGTAGGTATAAATCTTAATGCTATAGTCATCATCATTGCTAGTTCATGAGCAGGTAAACCTATCTTTTTAAAAGGGCTTAAAAGCCTTTCAATTCCATCTGTAAGTTCAATAGGTGATGTTGTTAATGTAAGTAACGATGTTCCAATTATCAAAAATATTAATCTTAGTACCATAAAGCCTGCTGTACTTAGTCCTTCTTTATATATCTTTATAAATTTCCATTGAAATACAAGTTCAGTACCCTCTACCATAAATAAATTTAAAATAGCTGTCACAACTATAAGTATAAAAACAGGTTTTAGACCTTTGTATAAATATGTGGGTGATAGTTTTGCAACTGAAACCGTAGCTAATATAAATGCCACTACAAATATGTATCCACTAAAACTTTTGATTAGAAACAATTGGATTATAAATAATAATGATATTAATATTTTAGTCCTGGGGTCTAATTTATGAACAAAAGATTCCCCCGGTACATATTGTCCTATTGTAATATCTTTTATCATAAGTTCTTCCCCCTATAAGCTAGCTTTTTTGGTATTATCTAAATATTTTAAAACCGCTTTTTTAGCTTGATCAACTGTAAATATATCTTTTTCTATCTCAAAGCCTTTAGCTCTTAATTCTCTAACTAAATAAGTAATTTGTGGAGCTGCAAGTCCAACCTCTTCTAACCTATCGATATTTTGAAATATTTCTTTTGGCTTTCCATCTAAAATGCAGGTTGCCTTATTCATTACTATAATTCTATCTGCTACCTTGGCAACATCTTCCATGCTATGTGAAACTAATATTATAGTCATATTATAATCCTTGTGTAAGGTTTTAATTTGAGACAATATATCATCTCTTCCTTTTGGATCAAGTCCTGCTGTGGGCTCATCTAATATAAGTGTCTTAGGCTCCATAGCTACCACCCCTGCAATTGCTACACGTCTCTTTTGACCTCCACTTAAATCAAATGGTGATTTATCTTTATATTCTTCGTAATCTATTCCTACCATTTCCATGGCCTTTTTAACCCTCTTAAGTATTTCTTCATCTTTTAGGCCTAAATTTTTAGGTCCAAAAGCTATGTCCTTTTCTATGGTTTCTTCAAACAATTGATATTCAGGATATTGAAATACTAAGCCTACCTTTTTTCTTACATCACTAAGCTTTACTCCTCTTTTAAGTATATCTTGCCCATCAATTATTATCTTTCCACTGGTTGGTTTTAATAAACCATTTAGGTGTTGAATAAGTGTTGATTTCCCTGATCCTGTATGCCCAATAAGGGCAACAAATTCACCATCATTTATCTCTAAATTTATATCATCTAATGCCTTCTTTTCAAAAGGCGTATTTTTCATATAAATATGGGTTAAATTTTCTATCTTAATTGACATAATTTATTCACCATCTCATCTATAGTTAATATTTCTGTATTAATATCAATTCCACTCTTTTTTAATTCATAGGCAAGTTCAGTAACCTGTGGAACATCTAGTCCTATCTTTTTCATTAATTCTACATTTTTGAAAACATCTCTTGGTGTACCCTCTATTATTATCTTTCCTTCATCCATAACAGCTATACGATCTGCTTCTACCGCTTCTTCCATATAGTGGGTAATAAGTATTATAGTTATTCCAAACTCTTTATTAAGTTTCTTTATAGTGTTTATTACTTCTTTTCTCCCTGAAGGGTCTAGCATAGCTGTAGGTTCATCAAATACTATGCATTTAGGCATCATTGCTAGTATGCCCGCTATAGCTACTCTTTGTTTTTGACCACCTGACAAGAGATGTGGTGCATGTTTCCTATACTCGTACATACCTACTGTTTTTAAACTTTCTTCTACTCTTTTTCTTATCTCACTAGGTTCTACTCCAAGATTTTCTGGGCCAAAGGCCACATCTTCTTCCACAATTGTTGCAACTATTTGATTATCAGGATTTTGAAAAACCATACCTGCTTTGCTTCTAATATTCCATGTATTATTCTCATCAGATGTATCCATGTTATCAACATAAACTTTGCCTTCTGATGGTATTAATAGTGCATTTAAATGTTTTGCAAGGGTAGATTTTCCCGAACCATTATGTCCTAATACTACTAAAAACTCTCCCTTTTCAACCTCTAGGTTAACACCATTAACAGCATACTTCTCTGAATTATCTTCTGAATTAATATATTTGTATGTAAGGTTTTCGCATTTAATCATAGTATTTTTCATTTAATAGTCCTCCAAAATAAAAATGTGCATATAAGTAATGAAAAGTAGACTTTATAAATCTATTTTCCATTACTTACATATTAATAATATTAATATACTAATAAAATAACATACTGAGCAATAAAAATAAATAGATATATTAAAATGGGGACTAAGCTAATGCCACTTAATCCCCTTAATTGTTATACTAATTCTAATATAACTACTTCTGCTGCATCTCCTCTACGTGGACCTACTTTATAAATTCTAGTATATCCACCATTTCTTTCACTGTACTTAGGAGCTATATTATCAAATAAATTTCTTACTACTTCTTCTTCAGTTACGAAAGCAAGCGCTTGCCTTCTTGCATTAAGATCTCCCTTTTTTCCAAGAGTGATCATTTTTTCAGCTAATCGCTTTGTTTCTTTTGCTCTTGCTTCTGTAGTTTCTATCTTACCATATTTTAAGAAACTAGTAACAAGATTTCTTAACATTGCTCTTCTTTGGTCGGTTGGACGACCTAATTTACGGTACACTGCCATAACTTTACCTCCTTACTCGTCGTTTAATCTTAATCCCAAACCTAAATCTTTAAGTTTTCGTTCTACTTCTTCTAGGGACTTTCTTCCAAGGTTTCTTACCTTCATCATATCTTCAATAGATCTTTGGGCAAGTTCTTGAACTGTATTTATTCCAGCTCTCTTTAAGCAGTTGTAGCTTCTAACTGATAAATCAAGCTCCTCAATAGTCATTTCAAGAACTTTTTCCTTCTTATCTTCTTCTTTTTCTATCATAATCTCTACATCATTTGCATGATCAGTAAGAGTCATGAATAACTTAAAGTGTTCTATTAGAATTTTAGCTGATAAGCTTAAAGCCTCTTCTGTTTTTATGGTTCCATTTGTCCAGATCTCTAAGGTTAGCTTATCATAATCTGTGATTTGACCAACCCTTGTGTTATCTACGGTAAAGTTAACTCTTTTAACTGGAGTATATATGGAGTCTATAGGTATAGATGATATAGGAAGTTCTTCGATTTTGTTTTTGTTTTGTGAAACATAACCTCTTCCTCTTCCAACTATAATCTCCATGTATAATCTTGCATTATCATCCAGGGTTGCTATATGTAGATCTTTATTAACAACCTCTATATCGCTATCAGTTTTTATATCTCCAGCGGTTACTTCGCAAGGTCCCTTTGCATCTATATATATAGTCTTAGGCCCCTCACCTGTCATTTTAAGAGCAAGAGATTTAATGTTTAATATTAATTCTGTTACGTCTTCTTTAACACCTGGAACTGTTGAGAATTCATGAAGTACACCATCTATCTTTACATACCTAGCTGCAACGCCAGGTAGTGAAGATATTAATATTCTTCTTAAAGCATTCCCAAGAGTTATACCGTATCCTCTCTCTAGAGGTTCTACAACAAACTTACCATAACTTTCATCTTCGCTAATTTCTATACACTCAATTTTAGGCTTCTCGATTTCTAACATTGGCAAACCCTCCTTGTTTTTTAAATGGCAACCTTATATGAGGGCAACTGATTCTATATCTACTAAATTGATTTTTCTATATTTAGCAGACTATTAGATTATTAGACTATTACTTACTATATAACTCAACTATTAATGTTTCATTTATAGGAGCGTCTATATCATCTCTTGCTGGTTCAGCAATAACTGTTCCTTCAAAATTTTCTGGATTTGATGTTAACCACTTTGGTAAAGTTTTTGGATTTTCAGCAAATGTTTTGAATTTCTCAGTAGCCTTGCTCTTATCACAGATAGATACAACATCATTTACTGAAACTTGGTAAGATGGAATATCTACCTTACTTCCGTTTACTAGGAAATGTCCGTGAGTAACTAATTGTCTAGCTTCTGTTCTTGAAGCCCCGTATCCAAATCTAAAAGCTACATTGTCTAATCTCATTTCTAGTAGTCTTAATAGATTTTCACCTGTTATTCCTCTTTGCTTATCTGCTTTTTCATAATATGTTCTAAATTGTTTTTCTAACACACCGTAGATTCTCTTAGCTTTTTGCTTTTCTCTTAATTGTAATCCGTAGTTGGATACTTTCTTTCTACTTTGTCCGTGTTGCCCTGGAGCATATGCTCTTCTTGCAAACGCACATTTATCTGTATAGCATCTATCTCCCTTAAGAAATAGTTTCATACCTTCTCTTCTGCATAATCTGCAGGTAGCTTCAGTATATCTTGCCATTAATTACACCTCCTGTTACTTATACTAAACTCTTCTTCTTTTTGGTGGTCTACAACCATTGTGTGGTATTGGAGTAACATCTTTAATTAATGTAACTTCAATTCCAGCTGCTTGTAATGATCTTATGGCTGCTTCTCTTCCTGATCCTGGTCCTTTAACATAAACTTCAACACTCTTTAAGCCATGCTCCATTGCAACTTTTGCAGCTGTTTCTGCTGCCATTTGTGCTGCATATGGTGTACTCTTTCTTGATCCTCTGAATCCTAAAGCACCTGCACTAGACCATGATAAAGCATTTCCAGCTGTATCAGTTAAAGTTACTATTGAGTTATTGAACGTTGACTTTATATGTGCTGCGCCATGTTCAATATTTTTTCTTTCTTTTCTTCTTCTTGTTTTCTTAACCTTTTGTGCTGCCATTACTCTACCTCCTTACTATTTCTTTCTATTAGCTATAGTTCTCTTTGGACCTTTTCTTGTTCTAGCATTAGTTTTTGTTTTTTGTCCTCTTACTGGAAGACCTTTTCTATGCCTTATTCCTCTATAACATCCAATTTCAACTAATCTTTTTATGTTAAGGGCAACTTCTCTTCTAAGATCTCCCTCAACCTTTAAGTTTTTATTTATATATTCTCTTATAACATTAACTTCTTCCTCACTAAGATCTTTTACCCTAGTATCAGCATTAATGCCAGTTTCTTCTAACAGTTTTTTAGCGCTGGAATTTCCTATTCCATATATATAAGTTAGACCTATTTCTATTCTTTTCTCTTTTGGTAGGTCAATACCTGATATTCTTGCCATTAAAATTTACACCTCCTGGTATTTAAACTTGCTTTTATATAGAAAATAATTTATCTTCTATATTTTTAATTTATATATTTAAAATCCTAGGTCAATAGAGTATGTCGGTCCCTCTATTGTCAGCCTTACCTAAAACTTAATAGCAGATTGTTTTTTTATTAATTACTATTTATGA
Source organism: Clostridium algidicarnis DSM 15099 (assembly GCF_002934235.1). Lineage (GTDB taxonomy): Bacteria > Bacillota > Clostridia > Clostridiales > Clostridiaceae > Clostridium_L > Clostridium_L algidicarnis. The sequence goes on along the minus strand of NZ_PTIS01000006.1, from coordinate 61,194 downwards.
AATTAGCCTTGCTTTTGCTTATGCTTTGGATTTTCACAGATTACCATTACTCTTCCTTTTCTTTTTATGATCTTACATTTTTCACAAATAGGCTTAACTGACGGTCTTACTTTCATAGCTAATCCTCCTTATTACTTTGCTCTCCAGGTAATTCTTCCACGAGTTAAATCGTAAGGTGAAAGTTCTAATGTTACTTTATCACCTGGCAAAATTCGTATGAAATTCATTCTTAATTTTCCTGATATATGAGCAAGTATTACATGCCCACTTTCTAATTCTACCTGAAACATAGCGTTTGGTAAAGCATCAATTACTGTACCCTGCATTTCTATTATATCATCTTTTGACATAAGGTAATCAAACCTCCTTAACAATGGCTTTTAATATTAAAAAGCTTTTAATCTTAATATCTATATCTCGCTCATCACTTAACAAACTATCTTTAATCTCATTTGCAACCTCACAAGTTAAATTAAGATGCTTAAGCTTTTTTCTTTTAGGTTTACTTATAGTTTTCTTCTTTCCGTCAGCAACTAACACATAATTATCATCTATTCTTTCAATAATTATATATCCTTTATCCTTATCCCTGCCAGCTTTAGAATATGCAATTTTACCAATTAAGTCATTGTCTTGCAAAATATTCACCTCTATGATTACCTTAGCAATAAATCTACATTGAGATATAAGATTCAATGTGAATTTATAACTAAGCAGTTGTAACCTTATTTTGTTAGCGTAAGTATCTCTGGACCTTCATTTAATATAGCTACTGTATTTTCATAGTGTGCGGACAAGCTTCCATCTACAGTAACAACAGTCCATCCATTTGGTTTCGTAATTACTTTGAAACCACCTATGTTTACCATAGGCTCAATAGCCAAAACCATTCCACTAACTAATTTGGGTCCTTTCCCAGGTTTTCCGAAGTTAGGAATTTGGGGGTCTTCATGCATATCCCTTCCTATTCCATGACCTACATAATCTCTCACTACTGAAAACTTATTGTTTTCAATGTGCTGTTGAACAGCGTAAGATATATCTGTAAGCCTATTACCTACTACGGCTTTTTCTACACCTTTGAAAAAACTTTCTTTTGTAACCTCTATAAGTTTCATAATCTCACTAGAAACTTTTCCAACAGGGATAGTTCTAGCAGCATCTCCTTGGTATCCATTTAAAATAGCTCCACAGTCAATACTTATGATATCACCTTCATTTAAAACCCTGTTGGTTGGTATACCATGAACTACTTCTTCATTAATAGAGGTACATATGGAAGCTGGAAATCCACCATATCCTTTAAAAGAAGGTTTTGCACCTTGCTTAGTTATAAATTCTTCCGCAAATTCATCTATCTTTGCAGTAGTAATTCCTGGTCTTACTATCTCTTCTAATTTTAAAAGAGTATCTCCCACCACTTTTCCTGCCTGCCTCATGTATTCAATTTCTTCGTGGGTTTTAATAATTATCATTTTTATTGCTCCCTAGAATGTTACATATTTCCTCGAAAACCACATTAATAGCTTTAGTACCATCTACAATAGATAGTAAACCTTCGCTCTTATAATAATTTATCAAAGGCTGTGTTTGTTCATCATAGACATCTAACCTTTCACTTACAGTACTTTCAACATCATCTTTTCTTTGAATTATATCAGTACCGCAAATATCACATCTACCATCAATGGTTGGTGGATTAAATTTTATATGATAACTAGCACCACAAGCTGGGCAAACCCTTCTGCCTGTCATTCTTTCTAATATGAAGTCTCTTGGGACATCTATTAAAAGAGCTGTATTAAGCTTTTCATCTCTAGAATTCAAAAAGCATTCTAGAGCTTCTGCCTGCGTAACTGTTCTAGGAAAACCATCTAATAAGTACCCTTTATCACAATCTTCTTCTCTTAATCGATCTTTAACTATATCTATAGTTAAGTCATCTGGAACCAAATGACCTTTATCAATATGTTTTTTAGCTTCAATGCCTAAAGGGGTATTTTCTGAAATATTTTTTCTAAATATATCTCCTGTGGATATATGTGGTATAGAATATCTGTTGCTTATTGATTTTGCTTGTGTGCCCTTGCCGGCACCCGGTGGACCTAATAATACTATTTTCACTGGCATCATCTCCATCATCCTTATTTAAGAAATCCTTGATAATGACGCATTACTAATTGAGATTCCATTTGTCTTAATGTATCCAAGGATACTCCTACCATTATGAGCAACATTGTACCACCAAATGAAATTCCCTTAAAAGAAGTGTAATTTTCAAGTATTATAGGGAATAAAGCAATTACCGCTGCAAAGATACCTCCTATAATGGAAATTCTATCTAGGATTCTTTCTAGGTATCTCGCTGTTGCATTTCCTGGTCTTATACCTGGTATAAATCCAGCTGATTTACTCATATTCTCTGCCATTTCTTCAGGTTTCATTGTAACCTGTGTATAGAACCAAGTAAAGAATATTGTTAACACAGCATAAAAGATTATATACATTATAGAGTTATTCTTAAATGGACTGAAACGTCCATTTACTATCACTTTATTAAACCAAGATAAGGGCCAAAATTGTCCTATTGTAAAAGGAAATTGCATAACAGACATAGCAAATATTATAGCTATTACAGCTGAACTAGTTATGCTTATTGGAATATGTGAAGACTGTCCTTTAAACACTTTATTACCAACTGACTTTCCAGCATATTGAACAGGTATTCTTCTTTCTGCAAGTGACATACCTATTACTGATAATAATAAAGCTAATGCTACTATTACAAATACAGCAATTTCTACAGGTCCGATATACTGACCTTTTTTAAGAGATGATATTTTAAAAATGGTATTTGGGAATCTAGATATTATATTTACAAATATAATAAGTGAAACTCCATTACCAAGTCCTTTAACAGTGATCATATCTCCAAGCCACATCAAAAATGTTGATGCTGCTAATAAAGTTAATATTATCATGACTACATTCATCATGGAAGCATCTTTTATTGCATTTTGACTTTGTATTAATAAAAAAGATCCATAAGCTTGTAGAACTCCTATAGGTATAGCTGCATACCTAGTAATATTTTGTATCTTCCTTCTTCCATCTTCTCCCTCTTTTGATAGTTGTTCTAGTTGAGGGATTGCAATAGTTAATAATTGCATAATAATTGATGCATTAATATAAGGAACAACACCTAATGCAAATATACTAAATGTACTAAATGCACCTCCAGATATTAAATCATAAAAGTTAATTAGGTTTCCAGATTGACCTGCAAAATCTGCTAAACGACTTGTATCAATTCCAGGAACAGGAATATGATTTCCCATCCTGAAAATTGCAATTAAAAACAAAGTGTATATCAGTCTTTTGCGCAATTCTGGAACCTTCCAAGCATTACGTAGGGTTGATAGCATTTTTATACCACCTCAACTTTTCCCCCAGCCGCTTCAATTTTTTCAGCTGCAGTTTTAGAGAACTTAGTAGCTTTTACTGTTAAGTTCTTTTCTAAATTTCCATTTCCTAAAACCTTAACTCCGTCTTTAATCTTGCTTACTACTCTTCTTTCAAGCAATAATTCTGGTGTCACAACTGTACCATCTTCAAATATATTCAATCTGTTAATATTTACTTCAACATATTCTTTAGCAAATATATTGGTAAATCCTCTTTTAGGTAGTCTTCTGTATAGTGGCATTTGACCTCCTTCGAATCCTGGTCTAACTCCACCACCACTTCTTGAATTTTGTCCGTTTTCACCTTTTCCGGCATTTCTTCCAAGTCCTGATCCTGTACCTCTACCTACTCTTTTAGGAGCTTTTCTGCTTCCTTCTGCTGGTTTTAATTCATGAAGTCTCATCTATCTTTACACCTCCTTGCTCTCTTAAACTTCTTCAACTTTCAAAAGATAACTAACTTTATTTATCATACCCATTATTTGAGGAGTATCCTCATGCTCAATAGTTTTTCCTATCTTTTTAAGTCCAAGAGCATTTGTAGTTGCTATGTGATCTTTTTTTCTACCAATTAAACTCTTAACTAAAGTTACTTTTAGTTTAGCCAAGGCAATCCCTCCTAACCTAAAATCTCTTCAACGTTTTTGCCTCTAAGCTTCGCAATTTGCTCAGCTGTTCTTAGACGACTTAATCCGTTGATTGTAGCATTAACCATGTTTCTTGGGTTTTTAGAACCTAAAGATTTTGCTCTTACGTCTTTTAAACCTGCTAGTTCAAGTACAGCTCTAGCTGCACCACCAGCTATAACTCCAGTACCTTCTGTTGCTGGCATTATAAGTACTCTACCAGTTCCAAACATACCATCAATTCCATGAGGAATTGTAGTTCCAACCATAGGAACTTCTATTAAATTTTTCTTTGCATCTTCGATGCCTTTTCTTATTGCTTCAGGTATTTCAGCAGATTTTCCCATACCAACGCCTACATGTCCGTTCTCGTCTCCGACAACAACAAGAGCGCTGAATCTGAAGTTTCTACCACCCTTAACAACCTTAGTTACTCTGTTTATAAAAACAACTTTTTCCTTAAGGTCTAGTGTGCTAGGATCGATTCTCATTTATTTCCCTCCCTAAATTAGAATTCTAAGCCAGCTTCTCTTGCTGCTTTTGCAAGTTCTTCAATTCTTCCGTGATATATGTATCCACCTCTATCAAATACAACTTGCTTAATTCCTTTATCTAATGCTTTTTTAGCAATCATTTCTCCTACTTTTTGAGCAGCTTCTTTATTGCTTCCTAAGCTTATCTCTAAGTCTTTATCTAAAGTAGAGGCAGCTACAAGTGTGCTTTGTGAAACATCATCTATAATTTGAGCATATATATGTCTTTCACTTCTATAAACAGAAAGTCTTGGTCTCTCAGCTGTACCAGCTATTTTTTTACGTACTCTAAGATGGCGCCTTTCTCTGCTTTTTTGTCTGTCATCCTTCTTTAACATAAAGGTTCACTCCTTTCTATTACTTTTTACCAGTTTTACCTTCTTTACGTCTTATGATTTCGCCCTCATATTTTATACCTTTGCCTTTATATGGCTCTGGCTTTCTCCAAACTCTTATATCAGCAGCTGCATCTCCAACAGCTTCTTTATCTATTCCTTTTATTGCAACTTTATTTGCTGCAAGGATTTCAAAAGTTACTCCGCCTACTGGCTCTATTTCAACTGGATGTGAAAAACCTAAGTTTAACACTAATTTTTTTCCTTGAAGTTGTGCTTTGTATCCAACTCCAATTAATTCTAATGTCTTTTGGTAACCTTCTGTTACTCCGATAACCATGTTATTTATTAAAGATCTTGTCAATCCGTGAAACGCTCTAAGTTGTTTTTCATCGCCTGATCTAGTAACTACTATTGTGTTATCTTCAACAGCTATAGTCATTTCTTTTCTCATAGCTCTTGTAAGTTCACCTTTAGGGCCTTTTACTGTAACAACATTGTCTGGTGTTATAGTAACATTTACGCCGCTTGGTATAGCGATGGGCATCTTACCTATTCTTGACATATTCGCACCTCCTACACTCCGATTACGCATATCCATGCATTTTATTAATATTTATATAAACTCTTTATACTACCAAACGTAGCAGAGTACTTCTCCACCAAGTCCTGCTTTTCTAGCTTCTCTATCAACCATTATTCCTTGGGAAGTTGATATTATTGCTATTCCTAAGCCATTTAATACTCTAGGGATTTCTTCTTTTCTAGAATATACTCTTAGTCCTGGTTTAGAGATTCTCTTTAATCCAGTTATTACTTTTTGATTGTTTGAAACATATTTCAAAGTGATTCTCATCATTGGAACTACTCCATCAGAGTATTCCTCTATATCCTTTATATAACCTTCTTGAAGTAATATATTAGTTATAGCCTTCTTAACTGTTGAAGAAGGAACCTCGACTATTTCATGTCTAACAGCATTTGCGTTTCTTATACGAGTCAGCAAATCTGCAATTGGATCCGTGATAACTCCCATATTCATTGCCTCCTTTCGTTACATTAACCTTTACCAGCTTGCTTTTCTGCATCCAGGTATTTCTCCCTTATGTGCAAGTTCTCTAAAGCAAATACGGCAAATTCCATACTTACTTAAAACCGCATGGGGTCTTCCACATAATCTACATCTTGTATAAGCTCTAGTAGAATACTTAGGTGTTTTTTTCCATTTTTCTATTATTGCTTTACGTGCCACGTTTTCCCCTCCTTAATTACTGAGCAAATGGCATACCAAGGAATCTTAATAACTCTCTTGCTTCCTCGTCTGTCTTTGCACTAGTTACAAATATTATATCCATTCCTCTTACTTTATCAATTTTATCATATTCCACTTCTGGGAATATTAATTGTTCTTTTATTCCTAATGCATAGTTTCCTCTACCATCAAAAGATTTATCTGATATTCCTCTAAAGTCTCTAACTCTTGGTAAAGCTATACTTATTAGTTTATCAGCAAATTCGAACATTTGGCCTTTTCTTAACGTTACTTTACAACCTATTGGCATGTTCTCTCTTAATTTAAAGTTAGCTACAGATTTCTTTGCTTTAGTTAGTATAGGCTTTTGACCAGTTATTAATTGAATATCAGCCATAGCTGAATCTAAAACTTTAGAATTATCTTTTGCCTCTCCGACTCCCATGTTAATAACTATTTTCTCTAACTTTGGAACTTCCATAATATTCTTATATCCAAACTTTTCCATCAAAGCTGGGACTACTTCGTTATCATATTTTTCTTTTAGTCTTGGAATCATCAATTTTACCTCCTTTCAGATCCTAAAATGTTTCTTCACATTTCTTGCAAACTCTTACCTTTGTTCCATCTTCTAATAGCTTATTGCTTATCCTTGTTACAGATTTGCATTTTTTACAATATAACATAACCTTTGAGCTATGTATTGCTATTTCTTCTCTAACTATTCCACCTTGCATATTTTCTTTGCTAGGTTTCTTATGCTTAGATACTATGTTAACTCCTCTAACTAGGACTTTACTCTTTTTAGGTGTAACAGCTATTACTTCACCCGTTTTACCTTTATCTTTTCCGGATATAACCATTACCGTATCACTTTTTCTTACATGAACCTTCATTGTGTTGCCACCTCCCTATCTTATAGAACTTCAGGTGCTAATGATAATATTTTTGTGAAATCTTTTTCTCTTAGCTCCCTAGCAACTGGTCCGAAGATACGTGTTCCTTTTGGCTGTTTATCTTCTTTAATTACAACAGCTGCATTTTCATCAAATCTAATATAAGAACCATCAGCTCTTCTTAAGCCCTTAACTGACCTTACAATTACTGCTTTAACTACTTCACCTTTTTTAACAACTCCACCTGGTGTTGCACTTTTAACGCTAGCAACTATTATATCTCCAATGTTTCCGTATTTTCTTCCGGAACCACCTAAAACTCTAATACACATTATTTCTTTAGCACCAGAATTATCTGCTACCTTAAGCCTGCTTTGTTGCTGTATCATTCAAATATCCTCCTTTCAGTTTAAAGACTACTTTGCCTTTTCAACTATTTCAACAAGTCTCCATCTTTTATCTTTTGATAAAGGTCTTGTTTCCATTATCTGTACTCTATCATTTAAATTTGCTTCATTATTTTCATCATGAGTTTTAAACTTTGTAGTTTTGTTAACTGTTTTTCCGTATAACGGGTGACGTACTTTAGTCTCAACAGCTACAACTATAGTTTTATCCATTTTATCAGAAACAACTCTTCCGACTCTTGTCTTTCTATTTGCTCTTTCCACTGAATTGACCTCCTTTCAAGGTTATTGTTGAATAGACCTTAACTCTTCTTCTCTTAAGATGGTCTTTACTTGGGCTATAGACTTTTTAACTTCTTTAATTCTCATTGGATTTTCTAATTGGCCTGTAGCTAATTGAAACCTTAAATTAAAAAGCTCCCCTTTAAGGTTATCTAGCTTACCTTCTAGTTCTTGGGGTGAGTTTGTTCTTAAATCTTGTAACTCTCTAGCCTTCATTACTTTCACCACCCATTTCCTCAAAATCGCTCCTTGTAACAAACTTAGTTGATATAGGAAGCTTATGTTGAGCAAGTCTCATTGCTTCTCTTGCTACTTCTTCTGAAACACCTGATAATTCAAATAAAACTCTACCTGGCTTAACAACTGCTACCCAATATTCTGGTGAACCTTTACCGGATCCCATACGAGTTTCAGCAGGCTTTTCAGTTATTGGCTTATCTGGGAAAATCTTTATCCAAAGCTTCCCACCTCTTTTAATATATCTAGTGATAGCTATTCTAGCTGCTTCTATTTGATTGCTAGTAATCCAACCGCATTCAGTTGCTTGAATTGCGTAATCTCCGTAAGCTATAAAATTACCTCTTGTAGCTTTACCACGCATTCTACCTTTCTGAACTTTACGATGTTTTACTCTTTTAGGCATTAACATCTCGAATTCCTCCTTTCTTATGCGTTAGCCTCTTCCTTTTTCACTGGAAGAACTTCTCCCTTATAAACCCATACTTTTACTCCAATTTTACCATATGTTGTATTTGCTTCTGCAAATCCATAATCAATGTCTGCTCTTAATGTTTGTAGTGGAATTGTTCCATCATGATAATGTTCTGTTCTAGCTATTTCTGCACCAGCAAGTCTTCCTGCACAATTTATCTTAACACCCTTAGCTCCAGCTCTCATTGATCTTTGAATTGTTTGTTTCATTGCTCTTCTAAAAGAAATTCTTTTCTCAAGTTGTGCTGCTATATTTTCAGACATTAACTGAGCATCTATTTCTGTATTTCTAACTTCAACTATATTAATTAATATATTTTTACCAGTTATAAACTGTTCTAATCCTTTTTTAAGTGTGTCAATTCCTGATCCACCTTTTCCAATGATTACTCCAGGTTTTGCTGTATAAATATTTAATTTAATTCTTTTAGCAGCTCTTTCAATTTCTATCTTTGAAATACCTGCTGCATAGGACTTTGTTTTAACGTAATTTCTGATTTGATTATCTTCTATAAGGTAATCAGCAAAATTTCTCTTATCAGCAAACCATTTCGCATTCCAATCTTTAATTACGCCAACTCTAAAACCATTAGGATTTACTTTTTGTCCCACTATATTTCCCTCCTTTTTTAAGCTATTTCTTTAACAATTACTGTTATATGACTTGATCTTTTATTTATTCTAAATGCTCTTCCTTGAGCATGTGGTTGAAATCTTTTTAATGTTGGTCCAGGTCCCGCATACGCTTCTGAAACTATCAATCTAGAAACATCTAAATTAAGATTATTTTCAGCGTTTGCTACAGCTGACTTTAGAACTTTGTCTATAACTACCGCAGCATCCTTTTGGGTGTATTTTAGTATAGCAAAAGCTTCATTTACATTTTTACCTTTTATTAAGTTTAAAACAATCCCAACTTTCATTGGAGACATTCTCACATATTTAGCTATAGCTTTAGCTTCCATTTCTAATTCCTCCTTTCTCAAGGCTTATCTTACCTTTGATGATTTTTCACTATTAACGTGACCTCTGTAAGTTCTTGTTAATGCGAACTCACCTAGTTTATGTCCTACCATGTCTTCACTAACGAAAACTGGAACATGCTTTCTACCGTCATGAACTGCTATGGTATGACCTATCATTTGTGGAAAAATAGTTGAACTTCTTGACCAAGTCTTTACAACCTTTTTTTCACCAGATTTGTTCATTTCGATTATCTTCTTTAAAAGACTTTCGTGGACAAAAGGTCCTTTTTTTGTTGATCTACTCACTAGATATTCCTCCCTTCAAATGGACACAGTATATCAAAGAGAATATTTCATATTCTCTTTGACTACTTACTGTTTCTTCCTCTTATTATTAATCTGTCTGAATATTTCTTAGTTTTTCTAGTCTTATATCCAAGTGCAGGTTTACCCCATGGTGTAAGTGGTGATGGTCTACCTATTGGTGCTTTACCTTCTCCTCCACCGTGTGGATGGTCACATGGGTTCATAACGGATCCTCTTACTGTAGGTCTCCATCCCATATGTCTTTTTCTTCCTGCCTTACCTATGTTAACATCTTTATGTGCAACATTTGAAACTGTACCTATAGTAGCCTTACACTCAACTCTTACATATCTAACTTCACCACTTGGAAGTCTTAGTGTAGCATAGTTACCTTCTTTAGCCATTAGTTGAGCAGATGATCCTGCTGATCTAACTAATTGAGCTCCTCTTCCAGCATGAAGTTCTATGTTATGAATAACAGTACCTACTGGTATGTTTTTCATTGGAAGGGTGTTCCCTGGTTTAATATCAGATTCTGATCCAGATACTATAACATCTCCAACTTTTATTCCAACTGGAGCGATTATGTATGTCTTTTCTCCATCAGCATATACTATAAGTGCTATGTACGCTGATCTATTTGGATCATACTCAATGCTTGATACCTTTGCTGGTATACCATCTTTGTTTCTTTTGAAATCTATTATTCTATACTTTTGTTTAGCTCCACCGCCTTGGTGTCTAACAGTTATCTTACCATGAGCATTTCTACCCGCTTTTTTACTTTTTGCAACTAAAAGAGACTTTTCAGGTTTATCTGTTGTTATCTCTTCAAATGTTGACATAGTCATTTGTCTCCTTGATGGGGTAGTCGGTCTAAAACTCTTAACTGCCATCTAAATTCCCTCCTTGCTTACGCTTTTCTGGCTTTTTGCCAATACCTGCTTTTTCTTATTGCATTCCGTCAAAGAATTCTATTGTTTTGCTATCTTCTGTTAATTTAACAATAGCCTTTTTGTAGTCTGCTCTCTTTCCTACATGTACGCCTACTCTTTTTGTTTTTCCCATAGTTCTAATGGTCTTTACATCTTCAACTTTAACGCCAAAAACTTCTTCAACAGCTCTCTTTATTTGAGATTTGTTAGCTGATACATGAACGATGAAGGTGTATTTTTTTTCTGCCATAGATGTCATGCTTTTTTCTGTTATAACAGGTTTTCTTATTATATCATGACTTGTTAACTTCATTATGCGTACACCTCCTCAATCTTAGACAAAGCGTCCTTAGTTATAATAACTTTTTCGTATTTCAATAAATCATACACATTAATGTTGTTTACTGGGATTACGCTTACTCCCTCAATATTTCTTGAAGATTTATATATTACTTCATTTGACTCTGAAGTAATTATTAATGCTTTCTTAGCCTCAAACGCATTAAGCATTTTAACTATTTCTTTTGTTTTTGGAGCATCTAGGCTTAAGCTCTCTAACACTATCATTTCATTGTCTTGAACCTTGCTTGTTAAAGCAGATTTCATAGCAACTTTTCTCATTGTCTTAGGAACTGAAACTCTGTAATCTCTTGGCTTTGGTGCAAATACGATTCCTCCATGTATCCATTGAGGTGCTCTTATTGAACCCTGTCTAGCTCTACCTGTTCCTTTTTGTCTCCAAGGCTTTATTCCGCCTCCTGAAACTTCTGCTCTTGTCTTAGCTGATTGTGTTCCTTGTCTTTTATTTGCAAGTAACGCAACAACTACTTGGTGCATTGCATATTCATTAACTTCTACTCCAAATACGCTATCTGATAATTGGAAATCTCCAACCTTTTTACCTTCTACATTAAATAATCCTACTTTAGGCATTCTACTTCCTCCTTTCTTCCAAAGAATTAAGCCTTAACGGAATTTCTTATTACAACCATTCCCTTGTTTGGTCCTGGTATTCCACCTTTAATCAATATTACATTTTTCTCTGGCATTATTTTAACAACTTGAAGATTTAATACTGTTGTATTAACATTCCCCATATGTCCTGGCAATCTTTTGTTTTTAAATGTTCTTGATGGATCTGATGATGCTCCCATAGACCCTACTGCTCTATGGAACTTAGAACCATGGGACATAGGTCCTCTATGTGCGTTCCATCTCTTAATTGTTCCTTGGAACCCCTTACCTTTAGAAATACCACTTATATCAACTTTGTCTCCTTCTTCGAAGGTATCAACTTTGATTTCTTGGCCCATTTCATATCCACTGCAGTCCTCTAATCTAAATTCTCTTACAAATCTTTTAAATGGAGCACCCGCTTTAGTAAATTGTCCTTTTCTTGGTTTGTTCACTAACTTTTCTCTTATTTCTCCAAAACCTACTTGTATAGCATCATATCCATCTTTTTCTGTAGTCTTCTTTTGAAGTACTACATTTGGAGTTGCTTCAACAACAGTTACTGGAACTATTTTACCATTAGCATCAAATATTTGTGTCATGCCAATTTTTTTACCCATTATTGCTTTTTTCATTACCTTACACCTCCTAAACATATTAGCGGATCACCGATTTAAGTAGCAATCATAATAGTTCGTAATAGTTATCTATTACGCGTACACCATATGTACGTTATAGTTTAATTTCTATATCCACACCTGCTGGTAAATCTAACCTCATTAAGGCGTCTACAGTCTTTGGTGATGGATTCAATATGTCTATCAATCTTTTGTGAGTTCTAATTTCGAACTGTTCTCTAGCATCTTTATACTTATGAACTGCTCTTAGTACTGTTATAATATCTTTTTCTGTAGGTAGTGGCACTGGGCCTGCTACTTGAGCTCCTGTAGACTTTGCAGTTTCTACAATCTTCTCTGCTGATTGATCTAATATCTTGTGATCAAAAGCCTTCAATCTTATTCTGATTTTTTGTTTTGCCATTTTATTTCCCTCCTTTTCATGTACGTATTACTTCTAACGCACAACAGCGGACCTTCTGTAAACTGCTCCGGGTGTTTCTTAATTTCACACTTTTCACCTAACAGTTCAAGCAATTCCGTCGCTGGGTTCTTAGACCCTAACATACTCAACAAGAATTCCCCGGAAGTCCAGCAACCTCTTGTCTCATCGCTGTTATAGCTTTACAACTACTTTATTATACTATATCTAGTTTGAAGTTACAAGCATTTTTATTCATTTATTTTGTAGTATTGACATATACTTTGATGTTTAATCCGCTACTTAAAGTATACTTTTTAATGCACTTAAAGTATTATATATTTAATTTCAAAGTATTGCAACAGTAAAGATTAAAATAGCTCATTTATTTTATTATTAGTTTTAATAATACACGTATCTTTAATAAAATAAAAAGTGGATAAGATCGTCACCTTATCCACTTAAAACCAATCGATTGATTTTCTAATTTTATAATTATTTTGTTATTGTAGTAACAACTCCTGATCCAACTGTTCTTCCGCCTTCTCTTATAGCAAATCTTAAACCTTCATCCATAGCTACTGGATTAATTAGTTCAACATTCATATCTATATGGTCTCCAGGCATTACCATTTCCATTCCATCTGGTAATTTGATTGATCCTGTTACATCTGTTGTTCTGAAATAAAATTGTGGTCTGTATCCATCAAAGAATGGTGTATGTCTTCCGCCTTCTTCTTTTTTAAGTACATATACTTGACCTACAAACTTGTTGTGTGGGTTTACACTACCTGGTTTTGCAAGTACTTGACCTCTTTCTATTTCTGCTCTTTGTATTCCTCTTAATAGAACTCCTACATTATCCCCTGCCATTGCTTGGTCTAGTAACTTTCTAAACATTTCTACTCCTGTTACTACTACCTTTCTCTTGTCTTCAGATAATCCTACTAATTCTACTTCTTCTCCAACTTTTAAAACTCCAGTTTCAACTCTTCCTGTTGCAACTGTTCCTCTACCTGTTATTGTAAATACATCTTCTACTGGCATTAAGAACGGTTTGTCAGTTGCTCTTTCTGGTGTTGGAATATAGCTATCTATTGCATCCATTAAGTCTAATATAGGCTTAATTGCTACTTCATCTGTTGGGTTTTCTAATGCTTTTAATGCTGATCCTGCTACTATTGGTGTATCGTCTCCTGGGAAATCATACTCACTTAATAGTTCTCTAACTTCCATCTCAACTAATTCTAATAATTCTGGATCATCTACCATATCTGCCTTGTTTAAGAATACTACTATATAACCAACACCTACTCTAGATGCTAATAATATATGTTCTCTTGTTTGTGGCATTGGGCCATCTGCTGCTGATACAACTAAGATAGCTCCATCCATTTGTGCTGCACCTGTAATCATATTCTTTACATAGTCAGCGTGACCTGGACAGTCCACATGTGCATAATGTCTATTTTCTGTTTCATATTCTACGTGAGAAGTATTGATTGTTATTCCTCTTTCCTTCTCCTCTGGTGCCTTATCTATTTGGTCATACTTAAATGCTTCTGCAAATCCTCTATTAGCTAATACTGATGTTATAGCTGCTGTTAATGTTGTCTTACCGTGGTCCACGTGACCTATTGTTCCAATATTAACGTGCGGTTTACTTCTTTCAAACTTTGCTTTTGACATTTGTAAATTCCTCCTTGCTATTAAAGACATATTTTATTTTATTATTTTTTACCTACTACTTGTTCTTGTATGCTCTTTGGCACTTCTTCGTAATGATCAAACTCCATGCTATAAGTACCTCTACCTTGTGTCTTTGATCTAAGTGTTGTAGCATATCCAAACATTTCTGAAAGCGGAACAAATGCGTTGATAACTTGAGCGCCTGCTCTAGCTTCCATACTCTCAATTTTTCCTCTTCTAGAGTTTACGTCCCCTATAACATCTCCCATGTATTCTTCAGCTACAACAACTTCAACTTTCATTGCTGGCTCAAGTAATACTGGATCTGCTTTAGCCATAGCATTTTTAAATGCCATAGATCCTGCTATTTTAAATGCCATTTCTGAGGAGTCAACATCATGATATGATCCATCAACTAGTCTTACTTTAAAGTTTATAACTGGATATCCAGATAAAACACCACTATCCGATGCTTCTTTAATTCCATTATCTATTGCTGGTATATATTCTCTTGGAATAGATCCTCCAACGATAGCATTTTCGAATACATATTCACCTTCATTTGGTATCATCTCAATCCAACAATGACCATACTGACCACGTCCACCAGATTGTCTAACAAACTTACCTTCAGCTTTAACAGCTTTTCTGATAGTTTCTTTGTAAGCAACTTGTGGCTTACCAACATTACACTCAACTTTAAACTCTCTTTGAAGTCTATCTACTATAATTTCAAGGTGAAGTTCACCCATACCTGCTATAATAACTTGACCTGTTTCTTGATCAGTAAAAGTTTTGAATGTTGGATCTTCTTCTGCAAGCTTTGAAAGCGCTAATCCCATCTTTTCTTGACTAGCTTTAGTTTTAGGCTCAATAGCTACAGATATAACTGGTTCTGGGAAGTCCATAGTTTCAAGTATAATAGGATCATTTTCACTACATAGAGTATCTCCTGTAGTTGTATCTTTAAGTCCAACAACTGCACCTAAATCTCCTGCATATAACTCGTCAACTTCTTCTCTATGATTTGCATGCATTCTAACAAGTCTTCCGACTCTTTCTCTTTTTCCCTTTGTTGAGTTTAATACATATGTACCACTCTTCATTGTTCCAGAGTAAATTCTTGTAAATGCTAATCTACCTACAAATGGGTCTGTTGCTATTTTAAATGCTAGTGCAGAAAGTGGTTCAGCTTCATCAGCTTTTCTTTCTATTTCACCTTCACCATCTACTTCAACACCCTTTACTGCTGGTATATCTAAAGGTGATGGCATATATGCAACAGCAGCGTCTATCATTTCTTGAACACCTTTGTTTTTATATGATGATCCACAAATAACTGGGATTATTTGATTGTCAATAGTAGCTTTTCTTAAAGCTACATTTATTTCATCTTCAGTTATTTCTTCCCCATCTAGATATTTAATCATTAATTCTTCATCGCATTCTGCAATGGCTTCAAGCATAGCTAATCTATACTCTTCTGCCTTTTCTTTTAATTCTGCTGGTATTTCACCTTCTTCGATTTCAGTTCCTAAATCGTTCTTGTGAACTATTCCAATCATCTTTACAAGATCAACCATTCCCATAAATTCTGATTCTTGACCTATTGGTATTTGAATTGGTACTGCATTTGCTTTAAGTCTATCTCTTATAGAGTTTAAACAGGTGTAGAAGTCTGCTCCAACAGCATCCATCTTATTTACATATATCATTCTTGGTACACCATACTTATCTGCCTGTCTCCAAACAGTTTCAGTTTGTGGTTCTACACCACTCTTAGCGTCAAGAACTGTTACAGCTCCATCAAGAACTCTAAGTGATCTTTCAACCTCAACTGTGAAGTCTACGTGGCCTGGTGTATCAATTATGTTTATCTCATAGCCTTTCCAGTGGCAGGTAGTAGCTGCTGAAGTAATTGTTATACCTCTTTCTTGTTCTTGAACCATCCAGTCCATTGTAGCTGCACCTTCATGAGTTTCACCTATTTTATGTGTTTTTCCTGTGTAAAATAAAATACGCTCAGTTGTTGTAGTTTTACCCGCATCGATATGAGCCATTATTCCTATATTACGGTACTTTTCTAACGCAAATTGTCTTGGCACTATATATTCCTCCTCTCAGCATATAATCTGAGTAAATTAGTAATTAAATCTGATAAAACTGTTTTGGCAAAAGCCAAAACAGTTTTATGTTAATATCTGTAATGAGCGAATGCTTTATTAGCTTCAGCCATCTTATGTGTTTCTTCTCTTTTCTTAACTGCAGCGCCTGTATTGTTGGAAGCATCGATTAGCTCATTTGCTAATCTTTCCCTCATGTATTTTTCTCCTCTTTTTCTAGAAGCGATCAACAACCATCTTATTCCCAATGTTTGTCTTCTCTCTGGTCTTACTTCCATTGGTACTTGGTAAGTAGCACCACCTATTCTTCTAGCTTTAACTTCTAGTAACGGCATTATATTAGCCATAGCTGTTTCAAAAACTTCCAAAGCATCTTTTTCTGTTTTCTCTGCAATTATATCAAATGCATCGTAGCAAATTTGTTGTGCTACTCCTCTTTTACCATCTAACATTATGCTGTTTATAAGCTTTGTAACAACTTCACTGTTGTACAAAGGGTCTAGTAAAACTTCTCTTTTTCCTATATGTCCTTTTCTTGGCACTTTTCTTCCCTCCTTAACATAAATATTTAAGCTCATTGGTACTCGGCTTTACGCCGCAAAGTGCTCTGTTCTCCGGAATCTATATAAACTTACGTTTATAAATCTATGTAAACACGAAGACATAGCACCAGATTCAAGCAAAATTACTTTTGCTTTGGTCTCTTAGCCCCATACTTTGATCTACTTTGCATTCTGTTAGCTACACCTGCTGAGTCTAAAGCGCCTCTCACAATATGATATCTAACACCTGGAAGGTCTTTTACTCTTCCACCTCTGATTAAAACAACACTATGCTCTTGTAGATTGTGTCCTATTCCTGGAATGTATGCAGATACTTCGTAACCATTTGTCAATCTAACTCTTGCAACTTTTCTAAGTGCGGAGTTAGGCTTCTTTGGTGTAGTAGTTTTAACTACTGTGCATACACCTCTTTTTTGTGGACAGTTTTTTAAAGCTGGTGATCCAGATTTAGTTGCTGTTGTCTTTCTGCCTTTTCTTACTAATTGGCTAATTGTTGGCATGTTTTCACCTCCTATATTTTAAAAAGTAATTTTGGTATTCTATTAAAATTAAGATAATAGCTAATTAATTATTCTTTTAGGATTAAAGTAGCCGCTGATCCTACTTCTATACCACACATCTTACCTAAATATTTCATTGTGGCAATATATTCTATTTCTATGTTTTTTTCTTCAGCTATGCTAACTATAGGTATCGTAATTTTTGAATCTGCATCTTCTGCTACATATAGCTTTAACCCTTGGTCGTTATTTAATGCTTTTGTAACTTGCTTTATGCCTACGACCTTTTTTCCTAAAAGTCTGTCTATCATGAGGTTTACCTCCTTGAAATTTAAAATTAAACCCGGAGTGAAGTCTAGACCTCACTCCGAAAAACTCATGTAAACAAATTAAATATAATATTTAAAATATCCTTGTTATAAAATCACACAAGCTATATTTTATCATTTTCATTATGTCATGTCAATAAAATTAATTAATCTTCTAAAGTATTAACATGCTCTTTTTCTTCTACATCAGTTTCTGTGTTTAATCTTATTGATCCATATCTACTCATGCCTGTACCAGCAGGTATAAGTTTACCTATAATTACATTTTCTTTAAGTCCTAGTAACGGATCAATTTTACCTTTTATAGCTGCATCAGTTAAAACTCTTGTAGTTTCTTGGAAGGATGCTGCTGATAAGAAAGAGTCTGTAGCTAAAGCTGCTTTTGTAATTCCAAGAAGCACTTGATCTCCCTTAGCTTCTTCTAACTTAGCTTTTTTAACTCTTTCATTTTCTTCTATAAAATCAAATATATCTATCATAGTTCCTTGTAAAAGGTCTGTATCACCTGGTTCTAATACCTTAACCTTCCTAGTCATTTGTCTTACTACAACTTCAAGATGTTTATCATTTATATCAACACCTTGCAATCTATATACCTTTTGAACTTCTGACAATAAATATTCTCTAACTCCTTCAAGTCCTTTAATTCTCATAACATCATGTGGATTTACTGATCCTTCTGTTATTTCATCTCCAGCCTCAATTGAGTCTCCATTACTAACTTTCATTCTTGAACCAAATGGAATTTCATAAGTAATTTCTTCACCTGATTCTGTAACTATAATTATTGTTCTCTTTTTCTTTGTTTCTTCCATTTTAACTGTACCTGATACTTCTGATACTGTAGCTAATCCTTTTGGTTTTCTGGCTTCAAATAGCTCTTCTACTCTTGGAAGTCCTTGAGTTATATCAGCTCCTGCAACTCCACCTGTATGGAAGGTTCTCATTGTAAGCTGTGTACCTGGCTCACCAATAGATTGAGCTGCTATTATACCCACAGCCTCACCTATAGTTATTTTTTGTCCAGTCGCCATATTCATACCATAACAAGTAGCGCAAACTCCTACTTTACAATCACAACTAAATACCGATCTTATCTTTACCTTCTTAATTCCAGCTTTTTGTACTTTTCCTGCTATTTCAGCAGTCATATAAGTATGATTTTTAACTATAACCTTAGAAGTTTTTGGATCTATAATATCTTCTGCTGAATATCTTCCAGTTAATCTTTCTTTCAACTCTTCTATAGGTTCGTTTCCTACTTTAATTTCGGATACGTATATTCCATCTTTAGTTCCACAATCTTGATGTCTTACTATTACATCCTGGCTAACATCAACAAGTCTCCTTGTAAGATATCCTGAGTCAGCTGTTTTAAGAGCAGTATCAGCATTACCCTTTCTAGCTCCATGAGTTGATATGAAATATTCTAATACATCTAAACCTTCCCTAAAAGAAGCTTTAATTGGAAGTTCTATAATTTTACCGGATGGGTTAGCCATAAGACCTCTCATACCCGCTAACTGCTTTATCTGACTTTTAGAGCCTCTGGCTCCAGAATCGGCCATCATAAATATTGGATTAAATCTATCCAAATTATCCATTAGAGCATTAGCTACATCTTCGGTAGTTTTAGTCCACTTATCTATAACTCTTTCGTATCTTTCTTCTTCAGATATAAATCCTCTTTTATACATTTTCTCAATTTTTTTAACAGTTTCTTCTGCTTCTTTAAGCAAATCAGCCTTTTTCTCAGGAACAACCATATCTGATACCGAAACAGTAATAGCTCCAATAGTAGAATAATGATATCCTTTTGCTTTAATTTCATCTAACATTACTGATGTTTGGGTTGGTCCATGAACTGTATAACAATTTTCAACTATACGTCCAAGAGCCTTTTTATCTATTAAGAAGTCAACTTCAAGTTTAAACAAGTTTTCTTCTAAAGTTCTATCTACAAAGCCTAAATCTTGAGGTATGGATTCGTTAAATATAAGTTTACCAACAGAAGTATCTATTATTCCTTGCTTAATCTCGCCATTAATTTCTTTAGTCATCCTAACTTTTATCTTAGCATGTAAAGAAATATCTTTAACTTCATAAGCCATAATAGCCTCTTCTGGTGATATGAATATCTTTCCTTCACCTATTTCTCCATCTTTATCTAAACTTAAATAATAAGAACCTAAAATCATATCTTGAGTAGGAACTGATACTGGCTTACCATCTGATGGTTTCAAGATGTTACCAGCAGCAAGCATTAAAAATCTTGCTTCTGCTTGAGCTTCAACGGAAAGAGGTACATGCACTGCCATTTGATCTCCATCAAAGTCAGCGTTATACGCTGTACACACTAAAGGATGAAGTTTTATAGCTCTACCTTCAACTAGCACAGGTTGGAAAGCTTGAATTCCTAATCTATGTAGTGTAGGCGCACGGTTTAATAACACTGGATGATCGGAAATAACTTCTTCTAGTACATCCCATACCTGCGGCATTACTCTTTCTACCATTCTTTTAGCACTTTTTATATTGTGTGCCAAAGAATTTTCAACTAGTTTTTTCATAACGAAAGGTTTGAAAAGTTCTAGCGCCATTTCTTTTGGCAAACCACATTGATACATTTTAAGTTCAGGTCCAACAACAATAACTGATCTTCCAGAATAGTCAACACGCTTACCTAGTAAGTTTTGTCTAAATCTACCCTGTTTTCCTTTAAGCATATCAGATAAAGATTTAAGTGGCCTGTTTCCAGGACCTGTTACTGGCCTACCTCTTCTACCATTATCTATCAATGCATCTACAGCTTCTTGAAGCATTCTTTTTTCATTTCTAACTATTATATTAGGTGCTCCTAAATCTAATAGTTTCTTTAATCTATTATTTCTATTTATAACCCTTCTGTATAAATCATTTAAATCAGAAGTTGCAAATCTTCCACCATCTAATTGAACCATAGGTCTTAGATCTGGTGGTATTACAGGTATTACCCCTATAATCATCCAAACTGGCTTATTTCCTGACTTTTTAAATGATTCCATAACTTCAAGTCTTCTTATTATTCTTATCTTCTTTTGTCCTGTACTATTCTTTAAATCTTCTTTTAAATCCACAGTTGATTTTACTAAATCAATTTCTTCTAATAAAACTTTTATAGATTCTGCTCCCATACCTGCTGTGAAGCTTTCCTCACCATATTTATCTATAGCTTCTCTATATTCTTTTTCATTAAGAAGCTGTTTCTTTAAAAGAGGTGTGTCTTTAGGATCTAAAACAATATAAGATGCAAAGTATAAAACTTTTTCAAGGGATCTAGGAGACATATCTAGCATTAAGCCCATACGGGAAGGTATTCCTTTAAAATACCAAATATGGGATACTGGGGCTGCAAGTTCTATATGCCCCATTCTCTCACGTCTTACTTTAGATTTTGTGACTTCAACTCCGCATCTATCACAAACTATCCCCTTATATCTTACTCTCTTATATTTTCCACAATGGCATTCCCAATCTTTTGTTGGTCCAAATATTCTTTCACAAAATAGACCATCTCTTTCAGGTTTCAATGTTCTATAATTTATTGTTTCTGGTTTTTTAACTTCCCCTCTAGACCATTCTCGTATCTGCTCTGGAGAAGCTAAACTTATTTGCATGGCATCAAAATTATTTAATTCAATCAAGGGTAATCCTCCCTTCAAAATTAGTGTTCATCATCAAAATCATCTAGTTGCAATTCTTTTTTAAACTCATCTAGTGGTAACTCATCATCATCGTCTTCTTTTTCATCTTCTTCTACTTCTTCTAATTCTTCTAATTCGTCTGTTTCTTCTACTTTTTCTTCTACTATTTCTTGAAGATTACTACCTTCTAGTTCAGTGGTTGATTTTATAACTGGTACATCTTCTTTTCCTTCTATATTTATCTCTAGAGCTTCGAGTTCCTCTTCTGTATATTCTCTTAATTTAATTTCTTCTTTTTTATCATTAAGAACTTTTACATTTAGGCACAAAGCTTGAAGTTCTTTAATAAGAACTTTAAAGGACTCTGGTACACCTGGTTCTGGTATGTTTTCACCCTTTACTATTGACTCATAAGTTTTAACTCTACCCACAACATCATCCGACTTTACAGTTAAGATTTCCTGAAGAGTGTGTGCTGCTCCATAGGCTTCAAGAGCCCAAACTTCCATCTCTCCAAATCTTTGTCCTCCGAATTGTGCTTTACCTCCTAAAGGTTGTTGTGTAACTAATGAGTATGGCCCTGTAGATCTTGCATGAATCTTGTCATCAACTAAGTGAGCAAGTTTCAATATATACATATATCCTACAGTTACTCTATTGTCGAATGCTTCTCCGGTTCTCCCATCATATAGTACAGTTTTACCATCTCCATCATACCCTGCTTTTATAAGATGTTCTTCTATATCATACTCATTGGCGCCATCAAATACTGGAGTTGCTATATGCCAACCTAGTTTGTTTGCTGCAAGGCCTAGATGGACTTCTAGCACCTGACCTATATTCATACGTGAAGGAACCCCTAATGGATTTAAACATATTTGTAGTGGTCGTCCGTCTGGTAAAAATGGCATATCCTCTTCTGGTAATACTCTTGAAATAACACCCTTATTACCATGTCTTCCAGCCATCTTATCCCCTACAGAGATTTTTCTCTTTTGAGCTATATAACATCTTACAAGTTGGTTTACCCCTGGAGGTAACTCATCACCATTTTCCCTTGTAAAGACCTTTACGTCTACGATAATACCTGATTGACCATGAGGAACTCTTAATGATGTATCTCTAACTTCTCTTGCCTTTTCTCCAAAGATAGCTCTTAGTAACCTTTCTTCTGCTGTAAGTTCGGTTTCTCCCTTAGGTGTAACTTTACCTACAAGTACATCTCCAGCTCTTACTTCTGCACCTATTCTTATGATTCCACGCTCATCTATATCCTTTAGCGCATCCTCACCTACATTAGGTATATCTCTAGTTATTTCTTCTGGTCCTAGCTTTGTATCTCTCGCTTCGCATTCATATTCCTCTATGTGAATAGATGTGAATACATCTTCTCTTACTAATTCTTCAGAAATAAGCATAGCATCCTCATAGTTATATCCTTCCCATGTGATGAAGCCCATTCTTATATTTTTACCTAATGCTATTTCTCCAAGATCTGTTGATGGCCCATCTCCTAATACAGATCCATGTTCAACATGGTCTCCCTTAGTTACAATAGGTCTTTGATTTATACACGTCCCTGGATTTGACCTTTTAAATTTAAGCAATCTATATACGTCAGTTCCACCATCAGAGTCTCTTTTAACCCTAACTTCACTAGCACTTACATAAGATACGGTTCCGGCATTTCTAGCTTTTGGAAGTACCCCTGAATCTAATGCTGCTTTATATTCAATACCAGTTCCAACCAATGGTGCTTGAGGCATTAATAACGGCACCGCTTGACGTTGCATATTAGCACCCATAAGAGCACGGCTAGCATCGTCATTTTCAAGGAAAGGTATCATAGCTGTTGCTACAGATACTATCTGTCTTGGTGAAACGTCCATAAGATCAACTTCATTTCTTGATACAAGTAATATATCTTCTTTTATTCTTACAGTTACCCTATCATCAATAAACATATTGTTTTCATCTAATAACTCATTAGCTTGAGCTACTAAATAATTATCTTCTTCATCTGCTGTAAAATATTTAATTTCACTAGTTACTATACCAGTCTTTTTATCTACCACTCTATACGGCGTCTCTATAAAGCCATATTCATTAACCCTTGCATAAGTAGCTAAAGAGTTGATAAGTCCTATGTTTGGTCCTTCTGGGGTCTCTATAGGACACATTCTGCCATAATGAGAGTGATGAACGTCTCTTACTTCAAATCCTGCTCTTTCTCTTGATAATCCACCAGGTCCTAAAGCTGAGAGTCTTCTTTTATGAGTAAGCTCAGAAAGTGGATTATTTTGATCCATGAACTGAGACAGTTGTGAACTTCCAAAGAATTCTTTTGTAGCTGCTGAAACTGGTCTTATATTTATAAGAGCCTGAGGAGTTATTCCTTCTGGATCTTGTATAGTCATTCTCTCTTTTACTACTCTTTCCATCCTTGAAAGACCTATTCTGAATTGATTTTGCAACAATTCACCTACTGATCTTAGTCTTCTATTACCAAGATGGTCTATATCATCTACATTTCCTATACCATATAAAAGCCCTATTTGATAGCTTATAGTAGCATACATATCATCTTTAATTATATGCTTAGGTATAAGTCTATGTATGTTCTTTTTAATTTCTTCTTTAATTGCACTTTCTTCGGTATAATTGTTTAATATTTCTCTTAAAGTAGGATAATGAACATATTCGCGTATGTTTAAATCCGTGATATCAAAAGGTAATTGTTTGTTTATATTAACAAAATTATTACCTGCAACTCTTACTACTTTATCATCAACAATTATATCTACTAGATTTATACCACTATCTTGAATTGCTAAAGCATTTTCTCGGTCTATTTTTTCACCTTTTTGAACAAAGATTTCTCCTGTTTCTGGGTGAACTATATCTAATGCTGATATTTGATTTGCAATCCTTAAGTTTAGTGCTAACTTTTTATTAAATTTATATCTCCCTACCTTTGATAAATCATAGCGTTTTGCATCAAAAAACAATGAATCTATTAAACTCATTGCACTATCAACAGTAGGTGGCTCACCTGGCCTTAATCTTTTGTATATTTCTAATAGGCCTTCTTCTCTTGTTTTAGTATTATCTTTTTCTATAGTAGCCTTTAATCTTTCATCATCACCAAAGTAATCCATTATTTGTTGATCACTTGCGAATCCCATAGCTCTTGCTAGAACACTAATTGGAAGCTTTCTAGTCTTATCTATTCTTACATAAATTATATCATTTGAATCTGTTTCATATTCTAGCCACGCACCTCTATTAGGTATTACAGTAGCTGAATATAGTTTCTTTCCATTTTTATCTACGGAATAATTATAATACACCCCTGGTGATCTTACCAATTGGCTTACAATTACTCTTTCAGAACCATTTATAATGAAAGTACCTTGTTCCGTCATTAAAGGAAAATCTCCCATAAATACTTCTTGTTCTTTAATTTCACCTGTCTCTTTGTTTTGAAGTCTTACTTTTACTTTTAACGGAGCCGCATAAGTTGAGTCTCTTTCTTTACATTCTTCAACAGAATACTTAATATTCTCCATATCAAGTTTATAGCCAATAAATTCAAGTACAAGATTACCTGTATAGTTTGATATAGGACTTATATCATTAAATACCTCTTGAAGTCCCTCATCTAAAAACCACTGATAGGAATCTAACTGTACCTCTATTAAATTAGGCATATCTATTATGTCTTTAACTCTAGCAAAGCTCATTCGTGTTCTTTTGCCGACTTGGATAGGATGTACCATTAGCTTTTCACCCCTTGTATAAACTAAAATAACCAAAAACATACTATCCCTAAGGACTTTTGCTTCTGGATTGCACAGACATTATCATATTAGTATAACCAGTTATGTCAAAAAAAATCATTATATTGTCAAATCTTTGAAACATATTATTAATGGGGTGTCTCTCCCCCTGAATATCGTTAACTATATATTATCCCATAATTAACGGTACATTAAGTAATAATATCACAATAAATATTTCACGTCAACAGGTATACTCTAAAAAAGAGACACTTTAATTAAAAAGTGTCTCTTTTATGTATAGATACTACTTAACTTCTACTGTAGCTCCAACTTCTGAAAGTTTAGTCTTGATTTCTTCTGCTTCTTCTTTAGAAACTCCTTCTTTTACTGCTTTAGGAGCTCCGTCTACAACTTCTTTAGCTTCTTTTAAGCCAAGTCCTGTTATTTCTCTAACTGCTTTTATAACTTTGATTTTTTCAGATCCAATACTTGCTAGTATTACATCAAATTCAGTTTTTTCTTCTGCTGCTGCTGCTGGTGCTCCACCTGCTGCTGCTACTGGAGCTGCTGCGCTAACTCCAAATTCCTCTTCACAAGATTTAACTAACTCGTTTAATTCTAATACACTCATATCTTTTATAGCTTGAATTATTTCTTCTCTTGTCATTTAAATACACCTCCGAATTTTCTATTAACAATATTTTATTAATTTTAACATGATATTACTCTGCTGCTTGGTTTTCTTTGTTTTCCTTAATTGCATTTAACAAGTATGCTAAATTTGATAAAGGAGCCTTGAAACTTCCAAGAAGTTTTGCAATAAGAACTTCTTTTGGTGGTATTGATGCAAGTTGTTTAACTTTTTCAACATCATATATATCACCTTGAACAATACCAGCTTTTAATTCTATCTTTTTATGAGTCTTAGCAAAATCACTAAGTATTCTAGCTGGAGCTGTTACATCTTCATATCCAAAAGCTATAGATACAGGACCTTCTAAGAATTCTGTTATTCCTTCTAATCCCAATTCCTTTGCTGCAAGAGTAACTAACTTATTTTTGTAAACTTTGTATTCTACTCCAGAGTCTCTTAATTTTTTTCTAAGCTCTGTGTCTTCTTCAACTGTAAGCCCTTGATAGTCTGAAAGTATAACTGATTGTGCTTTTTCTAACTTTTCTTTTATTTCAGAAACCTTAGCTTCTTTTAATTGTCTATTCTTATTCACTGTGTGTCCACCTCCTCACAGCTTTCACTGCTTTTTTAAAATAACAAAGGTCCTCTCGCAGACGTGAGAAGACCTATAATTATATCTTATTATGGGGCCCTCGGTAGGTAGTTAAACTATTATGCTCTCGCACCTACTGTCTACGGAATACTTTATTTAATTTTCAACAAATGAAATTATACTAAAGATATCGACACTTGTCAATATTATTCTAATACTTTTGTTGGGTTTACTTTTACTCCAGGTCCCATTGTGCTGGAAACTGATACTGACTTAATGTACTGTCCTTTTGTTGCTGATGGTTTTGCTTTTACTAAAGCTTCCATCAAAACACGGAAGTTGTCAGCTAACTTTTCATTTCCAAAAGATTTCTTTCCTACTGGAACGTGAACTATAGAAGTTTTATCTACTCTATATTCAACTTTACCAGCTTTAATTTCTTGGACTGCTTTTTGAACATCAAATGTAACTGTTCCTGATTTTGGATTTGGCATTAATCCCTTAGGTCCAAGCACTCTACCTAATCTACCTACAACACCCATCATATCTGGAGTTGCAACAACTACATCATAATCAAACCAATTTTCTTTTTGGATCTTTTCTAATAAATCTTCTGCTCCTACAAATTCTGCACCAGCAGCCTTAGCTTCATTAGCTTTTTCACCCTTAGCGAAAACTAAAACTCTAACTTGCTTACCAGTTCCGTGTGGAAGTACTACTGCACCTCTTACTTGTTGGTCCGCATGTCTTGGATCTACTCCAAGTCTTACATGTAATTCTATTGTTTCATCAAATTTTGCTTTAGCTGTTTTTAAAGTTAAATCTAAAGCTTCTTTTGGTGTGTATAAAGCGTTTCTATCTATAAGTTTTGAACTCTCTATATAGTTTTTTCCTATCTTTCCCATTGTTATGCCTCCTTTGTGGTATTAACGGTCCTAGCCTCCCACTAATTTACAATAATTAACCTTCTACAACTATTCCCATACTTCTTGCAGTTCCTTCAATCATGCTTATAGCTGTTTCTAAAGACGCTGCATTTAAATCAGGCATTTTAGTTTCTGCTATTTGCTTAACTTGTTCACTTGTCACTGTACCAACTTTAGTATTGTTTGGCACTCCTGATCCACTTTCAAGTCCAGCTGCTTTCTTTAATAATATAGCTGCTGGAGGTGTTTTAAGTATAAAACTGAAAGATCTATCTTGATAAACAGTAATTACAACTGGTATTATCATACCTGGTTGATTAGCTGTTTTAGCATTAAATTCTTTACAGAATCCCATTATGTTTACACCATGTTGTCCTAACGCCGGTCCAACTGGTGGTGCTGGTGTTGCCTTTCCTGCTGCAAGCTGAAGTTTTATCATTCCTGTTACTTTTTTAGCCATGAGTTATTCCTCCTATACTGTGGTTATACCGGACTTTTAAAGCCCTCCCACTTAATTAAGACCTATTTTAAATTTAGTCTAACTTTTCTACTTGATTAAAGTCCAGTTCTGCTAATGTTTCTCTCCCGAACATGTTAACCAATGCTTTTACCTTTTTCTTTTCAATGTTAATCTCTTGTAAGGTAGCCATAAATTCTTTCAATGGCCCCGAAACAACTTTAACACTTTCCCCCACCTCAAAGTCAACTGTTACAGGGGTTTCATTTATCCCCATAGAATTCACTTCTTCATCAGTAAGTGGAACTGGCTTAGATCCAGGACCTACAAACCCAGTAACGCCTCTTGTGTTTCTTATAACGTACCATGATTCATCTGTCATTATTAGTTTAACTAATACATATCCAGGAAAAATCTTTTTCATAGTAACCTTTTTCTTACCATCTTTTTCTTCTACAACTTCTTCCATAGGCACTTGAAGATCAAGAATCAAATCATGTAAGTTTCTATTTTCTATAGTTTTTTCAAGGTTAGCTTTTACTTTGTTTTCATAGCCTGAATATGTGTGTACTACATACCATCTAGCTTTTTCACTCATAATATTTAGGAATGATTAATCATTCCAACCTCCTTTTTTTACTTTAATTTGAAAATTAACTTAAAGAGGTTTTTAAATAAAAGATCCACTGCGCCTATGAAGACAATATATAAGAAACAAAAACCAACTACCGCCAAAAAAGCCTTCTTAACATCCTCTTTAGATGGCCAAGTTATTCTACTAAATTCCGACTTAACTTCTTTTAGGAAACTAGTTTTATGCTTCGCCTTACTGTCTGTGCTTTTAACCACTTTGTTCTTTTCATCCACAGCCATAAATTCACATCCTTAAGGTTTTTAAGCGCTTATTTTGTCTCTTTATGAAGTGTGTGCTTTTTACAGAACTTACAATACTTTTGCATTTCTAATCTGTCTGGGTCATTCTTTTTACTTTTCATTGAGTTGTAGTTTCTCTGCTTGCACTCTGTACATGCTAAAGTTATCTTCACTCTCACCTTGTGCACCTCCAGTATTTTCGTATATAACCATAAGAACTTTAGTGCTCTTATACCCCTTTTTACGCATTACCTTAATAATTTATCACAATTAAACTTTCATGTCAACGTTAAAGTTATGTAAAGGACTAGGTTTTAACCCCAGTCCTAGTATATTTAGTTATATATCAATATAATTATTTTGTTATTGTAGTAACAACTCCTGATCCAACTGTTCTTCCGCCTTCTCTTATAGCAAATCTTAAACCTTCATCCATAGCTACTGGATTAATTAGTTCAACATTCATATCTATATGGTCTCCAGGCATTACCATTTCCATTCCATCTGGTAATTTGATTGATCCTGTTACATCTGTTGTTCTGAAATAAAATTGTGGTCTGTATCCATCAAAGAATGGTGTATGTCTTCCGCCTTCTTCTTTTTTAAGTACATATACTTGACCTACAAACTTGTTGTGTGGATTTACACTACCTGGTTTTGCAAGTACTTGACCTCTTTCTATTTCTGCTCTTTGTATTCCTCTTAATAGAACTCCTACATTATCCCCTGCCATTGCTTGGTCTAGTAACTTTCTAAACATTTCTACTCCTGTTACTACTACCTTTCTCTTGTCTTCAGATAATCCTACTAATTCTACTTCTTCTCCAACTTTTAAAACTCCAGTTTCAACTCTTCCTGTTGCTACTGTTCCTCTACCTGTAATTGTAAATACATCTTCTACTGGCATTAAGAACGGTTTGTCAGTTGCTCTTTCTGGTGTTGGGATATAGCTGTCTATTGCATCCATTAAGTCTAATATAGGCTTAATTGCTACTTCATCTGTTGGGTTTTCTAATGCTTTTAATGCTGATCCTGCTACTATTGGTGTATCGTCTCCTGGGAAATCATACTCACTTAATAGTTCTCTAACTTCCATCTCAACTAATTCTAATAATTCTGGATCATCTACCATATCTGATTTGTTTAAGAATACTACTATATAACCAACACCTACTCTAGATGCTAATAATATATGTTCTCTTGTTTGTGGCATTGGACCATCTGCTGCTGATACAACTAAGATAGCTCCATCCATTTGTGCTGCACCTGTAATCATATTCTTTACATAGTCAGCGTGACCTGGACAGTCTACGTGTGCATAATGTCTTTTTTCTGTTTCATACTCTACGTGAGAAGTATTGATTGTTATTCCTCTTTCCTTCTCCTCTGGTGCCTTATCTATTTGGTCATACTTAAACGCTTCTGCAAATCCTCTATTAGCTAATACTGATGTTATAGCTGCTGTTAATGTTGTCTTACCGTGGTCTACGTGACCTATTGTTCCAATATTAACGTGTGGTTTACTTCTTTCAAATTTTGCTTTTGACATTTGTGAATTCCTCCTATCCTTTATTAGATTTTGCAATAAACTTTGCCTAGTGTGTTGTAATTTCTATTTATTGGAGCCCACGATCGGGATCGAACCGACTACCTCCACCTTACCAAGGTGACGCTCTACCTACTGAGCTACATGGGCAACATTACTGAATTTAGAAACAGATTGGTTAATCTTGGTACTGAATTATATTTAATATACTATTAAAGCTATTTCTATTCAAATATATGTGATTAACCACTTTTTTGATTTTACTACTATTTTTCTTCTATGTCAATATTTTTGTACAAATTATCTGTTATTTAAACACTTCTCCAATTTTCTCTTAACTCTTTGGAGAGCATTATCTATAGACTTCGCATGTCTGTCTAAATCACAGGCTATTTCTTGGTAAGACTTTCCATCCAAATACGACATTAAAACTTCCATCTCTAAATCAGAAAGAACCTTCCCTATTTCCTTTTCTATGCGATTCATCTCTTCTTTGCTTATTAAGAGTTCTTCAGGATCTGTTATTTTCATGCTAGATATAACATCTAATAATGTTCTATCCGATTCTTCTTCATATATAGGTTTATTTAGGGATATATAAGTATTTAGCGGAATATGTTTTTGACGGGTAGCTGTCTTTATAGCAGTAATTATTTGCCTAGTTACACAAAGCTCTACGAAAGCTTTAAAGGATGCCAATTTATCAGGTTTAAAGTCTCTTATAGCTTTATATAGGCCTATCATACCTTCTTGATATATATCCTCTCGATCCGCGCCTATCAAGAAATAAGATTTAGCCTTCATCCTCACAAAATTTTCATACTTATTTATAAGGTATTCTTCAGCTCTTAAATCACCCTTTTTTGTCTCTGCCACTATTTCTTCATCAAGCATATCCTTATACAAAGATGTGCTCTTGTATATAATACCCGTATTTTCCATAGTTCCCCCTCCAAATCCTGTACATCATGTATTTAATTATAGTCCAGTGGCTAGCTTTAAGTCAAGTTATTTCAATGGCTTCTACGCATTTTCTCAAGTTCTTCCAGTACATTTTTTTGTATTCTATCTTCAATTGGATTTTTTTTAGAAAGCTTGTGTTTTTTATAGCTAGAAGCTACCTCCTCTTCCATCCCTTTTAACTTATGATAAAATTCCAAGGATGATATCCTTATTGCACCTCTTTGAAAAATTACTTGTTGTTCTAACGAGTCAGATGTTACTACTTCCACCTCTGTCTTTCGTCCTATATTATTTACTGACTTTTCTATATAACTGTCAGCAGTTTCACCTTCTTTTGTGAAAACTACAATAACGTTCCCTACTTTTTCTGTCTTTTCTATAGACCCCTTTACTTTATGGGCATCGAAAACTAAAAATATTTTATAGCCTTTAAATGATGAGTAATTTTGCATATAATCTATAAGATTTTGTCTTGCTGTTTCATAACTATACTCTTTTATATCTCGAAGAGTCGGCCAGCTATTGATTATATTATAACCATCAACAAAAATAATTTTCACAATTACTTTTCAATTCTCCTTTTTAAAACTTCATACATTAATATCCCTGCTGCTACCGATGCATTAAGAGAATTTAATTTGCCAGCCATTGGTATGCTTACAACCACATCACATTTATCCCTAGTAAGTTTAGATATTCCCTTGCCCTCATTGCCTATAACAATGGCAATAGCTCCACCTAGGTCCACCTTATGACTATACTCATCACCATTCATATCTGCACCATAAATCCATAAACCTTTTTCTTTTAATGTATCTATGGCTGAATTAATATTTGTAACCTTAGCTATCTTCATATACTCAGCAGCTCCAGCTGAGGTCTTATATACTGTTGTAGTTACTCCAACGCTTCTTCTTTTAGGTATTATTATGCCATGCGCACCACATAGCTCTGCTGTCCTTATTATAGATCCTAAATTATGTGGATCTTCAATTTCATCTAAAACAATTATAAACGGATCTTCATCCTTTTCTTTTGCATATTCTAGTATTTCCTCTATGGTATTGTAAATATAAGGCGTTACGATTGCTATAACCCCTTGGTGACTTCCAGTTTCAGACATTGAATCTAGTTTCTTTCTATCCACTTCTTTAACTACTATAGATTTTTCTTTAGCCATAGCTAGTATAGAAGTTATGGATCCTTCCCTGTCTCCCTTTGCAACCAATAGTTGTTCTATAGTCTTATCAGATTTTAAAACTTCTATAACAGCATTTCTTCCTTCTATTAAATCTTCTCTTTCTTTTGTTTCTTGATGTTTATCTTCTAAATGTATCTTATTTTCTCTCATTACCGTTCTCCTTAACTACTTTATACCGTTAAATCTAAATTTATAGATCTTTCTAAAATAAAACTTAATCTTTCATTTTGTTCTGTTAAATACAAATAACCTAAAAGAGCCTCAAATCCTGTTGCGTTTCTATAATCCATAACCTCAGCATTTTTAGGCATTGTATGCGACTTTGCATTTCTTCCTCTTTTATAAACACAAACTTCTTCATCACTTAGTTCTTCTTTGATTAAATTAACTATTTTACTTTGAGATGAAGCTTTAACATACCCTATAGCTTTAACGTGTATCTTATGAGCTGAAAGCTCATCATTTTTTTCTAATATATAATTTCTTATAAATAATTCAAATACTGCATCTCCTATTAAAGCCAAAGTTAATGAACTTAATCCTGTGGCTTCCTTAACATCATATTTTTTGTGTTTTAAATATTCCATATTAATTCTCCTTGAATTCTTTTAGCATAATCTAATTATTACTCATATTTTCAATAATCTCAACTAAAATATCTTTATTAACCTACTGTTTAAGATAATATAACAACTAATTTAACTTTTGTATATAAAAACTTACCAATAATTATGCTCTTTTATAGCTTTATAAAAAAACTCTAAATTCATCATTTATATAGATAATGAATTTAGAGTTTTAAATATATTTTACTTGTATTTTATATTTAATTTTTATTTAGAATAATATTCAACGATTAATTGCTCATTTATTTCTATTGGCAATTCATGTCTTTCAGGTAATTTACATAACTTAGCCTTAAAGTTTTCTTCATCTTTTTCTATATACGATAGATTAAGAGAATAAATATTTTCAAAGTTTTCTTTAAATATATTTATCTTTTGTGATGATGACTTAAGTGATACCTCTTCTCCTATATTAACTGAATAAGATGGTATATCTACCTTTTTACCATCAACTTCTATATGTCCATGACTTACCATCTGCCTTGCTTGTCTAATGGATGAAGCTAGGCCCATTCTATATACTATGTTATCTAGCCTACATTCTAGGCTTACAAGTAACACATCTCCAGTCATTTCTTTACTTTTCAAAGCTTTATCTACATATATTTTAAATTGCTTTTCTAAAACACCGTAGTAAGCTCTAAGCCTTTGTTTTTCTAATAATTGAACTCCAAAATCAGATAACTTTTTATCCGCCCTACTAGTTCCTCTTGCTTCTCTTTTCATTGCCTTTGGATGACCACTTACATTTAATCCAAGCCTTCTGCATTGTTTAAAACGTGGTCCCATCATTTTCGCCATAATATACCTCCATATAAATGAATTGCCGCGGTAAATTATTGCCTTTAGATAATATATCACATTATCTCTTTATTGAAAATGATTATCACTTCGTCTTATTCCCTCTTTGACAAATTTAAATCTCCCATCCTGACCATCTCTACTAAATACTCAGTTTTTTAATTTATTTTTTAATTTATTTATTATGTTTAATTATTCTTTTAATGGATTAATACCCATTTGATTAAATATTTGTTGAAACAACTCCTTAGCCACTGGAGACGCAATAATACCACCAAAATGTTCTCCTTCTGGTTCATCAATACTTACAAATACGCTTACTTTAGGATTATCATAAGGTGCTGCTCCAATAAACGAAGATATAAACTTTCCTTCCACATAACCTTTTCCGCCTATATTGGCCTTTTGAGCTGTTCCTGTTTTCCCAGCTATTCCAAGTCCCTCTACATAAGCTTGTTTACCCGAGCCCTTAGATACGGTTTCTTCCAACATTTTAGCCACTGTATTTGCTGTATCCTTACTTATTACTTGTCTTTGATTTTTTTCTTCATAAGGCTTGGACACCGATGTACCTCCATTTTTGTCTACACCAACTACTTCTTTCATTAAATGTGGAGTTGAATATACTCCATCATTCATTATAGTGTTTAGCGCCGCTAATATTTGTATAGGTGATGCTGCATCAGTTTGTCCAAAAGATATGGTGGCAAGATCTAAAGCAGTCATTTGGTCTGTAGGCTTAATTATCCCTGCTGCCTCTCCTGTTAGATCTATACCTGCAGGTTTTCCAAATCCAAAATCATATATATATTTATTTAATCTTTCTTGACCTAATCTTCTACCAAGCTCCATAAATCCAGGATTACAAGAATTCTCCAAGATGTCTATTAATTTCTCTGATCCGTGCCCTTCAGGCTTCCAACAGTTCACCTTTGTTCCATTTACCACAGTAAACCCCTTGCAATAAAAGTCATCATTAAGAAATGTCACCTTTTCTTCTAATGCCGCAGAAATTGTGGTTATCTTAAACGTGGATCCAGGTTCGAAAACATCATTTACAGCTTTATTTCTCCATAATTGTTGCAATTTTTCATTATCCACTATTCCCATTCTCGGGTCATTTAAATTAAAGTCTGGTTTGTTAACCATTGCTAATACTTCACCATTTTTAGGATTAGTTACAATAATAGTTACACCTTTAGCTTTAGTATCTTTCAAAGCCTTATCTGCCACTGTTTGAGCTATATATTGTATACTTTCATCTACACTTAAAATTACATCTTTACCATTTATAGCTTCTGTATAAACAACATCCTCATAGGGCAACTCTGAAGCATTTTTATCTAACTCTGCTATCCTGATACCCGCTACTCCCATAAGTTCTTTATCATAATATTTTTCTAATCCAAAAACACCCTCACCCTCCAAATCTACTATACCAAGTGCGTGAGCTAGAAAATTATTATTAGGATAAAGCCTTGTAGAATCATTTTCTATTATCATAAAGTTATACTTTTTAGTTTTTCTCACTTCTTTAAGCTTATCTATTTTATCTTTTTCTATTTTTCTCTCTAGAGTCATTCCCCTTAATAATCTACCATTATTATCTGTTTTATCAAGCATAGATAGCACCTTGTCATTATCCATGCCTAGAGCTCCTGAGATTTCTTCTGATACTTGCTCTTTAGTTTCATTGTATCTTACACAATATTCTTGCATGGCCAATAAATCTAAGTTAACTTTATATACATCACCACTTACAGCAAGTTCTCTTCCGTTTCTATCTAATATACTTCCTCTTTTAGGCGATATTTTAGCCTCGTTTAAAAATTGTTGTTCTGCCTTATTACCCAAAAACTCACCTTGTAGAACCATTCTTCTAAAAAGTTGTATTGATAAAAGGAGAAATACAAGTGAAAATATTATAAAGGTTGATTTTACACGAATGGGCTTTATTTTAATCTTCTTATTTTTCATTTGTTTATTCCTCCTATATAATCCTTAGAACACTAAAAATTTCTATAGTAAGTATATGGTTATTTACTAAGTCTAATTGCACTTTTTCCACCTTACTCCCTGAGGTGTGTCTTCTAAAACTATCCCCATATCTTTAAGTTTATCTCGTATTTTATCTGATAACGCCCAATCTTTATCTTTTCTTGCTTGTTCTCTTTGTTCAATTAACTTTTCCACCTCTTCTTTTAAATTCATCTTAGTGGATTTTTGAAGAATTCCAAGTGGTGACCCTAAATCTCTTATAAGGTTTAAAGCATAATTAATCATATCCTTAGATGAATTTATATCTATATTACTATTTAAATCTCGAATCAAATCAAATATAACAGATATTCCATCTGCAGTATTAAAATCATCATCCATCTTTATCATAAATTTCTCTTTGTATTCCTTTATGTGATCTATATATACCTTCTCTTCTTCCTTAATGCTATCTTGCTTCACTTCTTCTAAAAGGCTTTCTAAATTACCTATAGCATTATAAAGCCTTTCTACAGATGCCTTAGCAGAATCTAAAAGCTCCATACTAAAGTTTAGTTGTGTTCTATAATGTCCAGATAACATGAAAAATCTTACTACATCTGAATCATAACTCTCTAATATATCACGAGTTGTGAAAAAGTTATTCAATGATTTTGACATTTTTTGATTATTTATATTTACAAAGGCTGAATGCACCCAATAATTTGCAAATGGTTTTCCACTTCTCGATTCGCTTTGTGCTATTTCATTTTCATGATGTGGGAATACAAGATCAGATCCTCCAGCATGGATATCAATGGTTTCACCTAATATATTATGCGCCATGCAAGAGCATTCAATATGCCATCCTGGTCTTCCCATTCCCCATGGGCTCTCCCAAGCTGGTTCCCCTTCTTTTTTATTTTTCCATAGAGCAAAATCCATAGGATCCTGTTTCTTATCTCCTACTTCTATCCTAGCTCCTGCCTGCAAATCATCTATGTTTTGTCCTGATAGTTTGCCATAGCCATTAAATTTCTTTGTGCTAAAGTAAACATCTCCATCTGCCTCATATGCATATCCTTTATCCACAAGATCTGATATAAAACTTACTATTTGATCTATGTGCTCTGTAGCTCTAGGATTAAAGGTAGCCCTTTCTATATTTAATGCATCAGCATCCTTATAGTACTCATTTATATATTTATCTCCTAGAGACTTTACTGTAGTTTTTTCTTCATTAGCTTTTTTTATCATTTTATCATCTATATCCGTAAAGTTTTGAACATAACTAACTTTATATCCACTATATTCAAGATATCTCCTTAAAGCATCGAAAACAATAAATGTTCTTGCATTACCTATATGAAAAAGATTATATACAGTAGGTCCACAAACATACATCTTTATTTCTCCTTCTGTCAAAGGAACAAATTCTTCTTTTCTTTTATTTAATGTATTATATAATTTCATAATTTCCCTCCATTTAAGCCTATATAAAATTTTCTAATCTATCCAAATTAAATTATATCATAATTCAAAACTATATATAAGTTTTTAATTTTTCTATATTACCTTTTAATTATATTATTTTTGCTAATTTATAAACCATCTTATTTCTAATTGATTTTATTATTTCTTTAAATAAAGCCTTTGTAATTACACCTTAATTTTAATAAATACTTAACCCTACATAATTACTAGCACATAGCTATACTCTATTAATGATAAGCTCGGCAATTCTTAGGTCTTCTTTAGTTGTAATTTTTATATTTTCATAGCTTCCCTCATAAATAAAAACCTTGTGACCTATAAGTTCTAAAGCAGCCGTATCATCTGTTACTAATATCTTATTCTTTCTAATGTAGTTATGTCCTTCTAATATAATGGAATATTTAAAGCATTGAGGTGTTTGTATTGCTACTAATTCTTTCCTATTTAAAGTAGCCTTTGAAAAGCCACTTTCATCTATAACTTTTATAGTATCTTTAACCTTAACCCCAGGTGCCGCACCACCATACAAATAGGCATATCTTATTCCATCTTTTATTATATCATCACTAACCAAAGGTCTTGCGCCATCATGAATAAGCACAACTTCACAATCTTCCATTGAAATTAGTCCATTGTAAACTGAGTCCTGCCTTTCTTTCCCACCCTTAACAATAATGATAGGTTTATCAAACTTATATTTTTTCAGTATATTTTCCTCAAAATATGTAACTTCATCCTCTGGCAATACTAAATATATTTCATCTATATCACAGCACATTGAAAACTTCTCTAAAGTACGATGTATTAAAGGTTTCCCGTGAATATTTAAAAATTGTTTGCTTTTATCACTATTCATCCTTTTACCTTTTCCCCCAGCTACTATGAGAGCATTTACCTTACCCATGCCTATCCCCCTTTAATGAATAAACTTAGTTTCTATTAATATATATAACTTTATATTACAATAATACCCCTACATAAAAATAGGGGTATTATTGTAATTATAAACTTTATTAATTTAATCCTTATATTAACCTTGCTTTTCAAATGCATCTTTTTCTTTAGCAAATATCATTCTTCCTGCAGCAGTTTGAAGTACAGATGTAACAACTACGTCTATAACCTCACCTATATATTTTCTGCCACCTTCAACAACTATCATAGTTCCATCATCTAAATATGCTATTCCTTGACCAGACTCTTTACCATCTTTTATAACCTGTATAGTCATTTCTTCTCCTGGAAGAACTACCGGTTTTATTGCATTCGCAAGTTCGTTAATATTAAGAACATCTACCCCTTGAAATTCAGCCACCTTATTTAAGTTATAATCGTTTGTTATAACCTTACCGTCTAAAAATTGAGCAAGTTTTAATAATTTACTATCTACTTCTGCTATTTCTGGAAAGTCCTTTTCTGATATTTGAACTTCAATATTTAATTCTTTTTGAATCTTATTTAATATATCAAGACCTCTTCTTCCGCGATTTCTTTTTAATGAGTCAGATGAATCTGCTATATGCCTTAATTCTTCTAAAACAAATGTCGGAATTATTAGGGTTCCTTCTATAAACCCTGTTTGACATATATCAAATATTCTCCCATCAATTATAACAGAGGTATCTAGAACTTTAGGTGTAGCTTTATTATTAAATTTGTTCTTTTTATCTCTTCCTGATGTTACCTTTTTGAAGTTGCCAAAAAAGGACATCACATCTTCTCTTCTTTTAATAGCAATGTCTGCTCCAAATACAGCTGCCACTATATTTATAACCGCATAAATTATCTTTCCAATTAATGTTGCATTCAAAACACTAGCTAAAAGCGAAGATATAATAAGTGCAATTATGGCTCCTACTGCTCCAAATAAAATTTCTATCGATGTTAATTTTTGCATACTTCTTTCGATATATTCTACTACTTTAGAAATCAAATTATTAATCCATGGTGAAATTAAAAATAATATAAATCCAAATAATAAAGTAATAAGAATTAAAAATAATATTGTATTAATATTAAATCCGCTGAAATATCCCTTGCTTTTTACATACTCAGTTTTAAGTAATAAAACACCAACGAAGTAGCCAATCACTAATCCTATTATTGTAAATAACGATCTTAAAACCTTTTTTAACAAGTCATTCACCTCCCTTTCTAAATTGTTGCCAAAAAGTTGTAATTCTAACCCTTAAGTATTAATATATATTAATACTTTTTCCATTGCAATAAAAGCCTGCTTATTTAATAGAATATTCATTACTTTTTAAGCTTTTACTTATATGTTCATATTCAGCCTTGATAAATACTTCTATTAAGCCCCCCTATGAAAAAGCTAGTATCTAAGTTAATATATAAGCATAAACAGATTTAACTATTCACATCGTCCATTCACCAATTGACAAAATTGTCTGAAAAAACCTATAATTAACTTAAAGAACCTAGGCTAGTTAAAAAAATAAGGAGTTGAGTCTTACATGAAAGATATAATTTTTGATGATTTCCAAAACTCCGTCGATGAATATCTTATAAGGCATAAGAGCATTTTAGACGTACTTACTAAGCTTCAAGAATCAGAAGCTAGAGTCAATAGATCAATAGCTAAATCTGTTACAAGCTGTGGCTGTATAACTATAAATGCTAAAAAGCAATGTTTGCCCTCTGATGAAAATTCAATGGATAACCCAAATGACTGCTTTAAAACTCATCTAGACGGAAATCTTTGTAACGACTGTAGGGAAGTTATAGAAACTGAATTAGGTAATAATATATTTTACCTGAGTTCTCTGTGCAATCTTTTAGATTTAAATATTTATGATATAATTTTAAAAGAATATGATAGGATGAATACTTTAGGTAAGTATCATCTTAGATAATGACTCCCCTGCTATAAAAGCAGGGGTAATATTATAATTGCTTATCTAAAGCTACTTGTTCTTTTATTCTTCTAAGCCCATTTTTTATTGCCCTTGCCCTTGCTTCTCCTATACCTTCTACTTTATCTAGTTCTTCGTAGGATGCTTCTACTACAGCCTGTAGTTCATTAAAGTTTTTAACTAAATTTTCTATAATACTACTAGGTATTCTTGGAATCTTATTTAATATTCTATATCCTCTAGATGATATAA
The DNA here is from genome assembly GCF_002934235.1 of Clostridium algidicarnis DSM 15099. GTDB lineage: Bacteria > Bacillota > Clostridia > Clostridiales > Clostridiaceae > Clostridium_L > Clostridium_L algidicarnis. Next base: position 20,606 of record NZ_PTIS01000006.1, on the reverse strand, counting down.
GCGTTTCTACTAATGTTACTCCACTGTATCCTATAAGTTTAGCTATTAAATCTAAGTCTAGTATTTCTACTGAACTTAACATTTGTATACCGGTATATATTTCATTTTCATTTAACCCTAATTTACAATAATCTCTTATTAAAAGTATTCCATCCTCTTCAACATACCTTATAAGTTCATCTAATTGCATTGATATGAGTCTTCCTTCATTTCCTAATTCACATATGTACTTTTCAATTTCCGATACTATTCTCATTACCATCTCTGTTCTTTGAATAACTGTTACTACATCAAGTAAGGTAACAATATCCTGGAATTCTAAAAGATTCAGGTTACTTATTACTTTATTTAAAACTGCTACATATCTCTCTAAGGTTTGTATTGCTTGGTTTGCCTTTCCTAGTATGATGCTACTATCTTTTAACACATACTTAATATCTCCTTTGTATACTGTTATCATATTTCTTCTTTGAGATATAGCAATTACAATGCATCCTGTTTGCTTAGCCACTCTATGAGCTGTTCTATGTCTTGTTCCAGTCTCGTAAGTTGTTATTGAATGTTCAGGTACAAGCTGTGCATTTGCATATAATATCTTTTTTATATCAGAACTTATAACTATTGCACCATCCATTTTAGCTAGTTCATATACATAAGAAGGATTGTATTCTGAGTTAATTGTAAATCCTCCATCAACAATTTTGAGAGTCTCATCATCACTGGCTAGTAATAAAAGCCCCCCTGTTTTAGCTCTTAAGATATTTTCTAATCCTTCTCTTAAAGCTGTTCCAGGTCCCATTATTTTTAATATGTTTTTTAATTCCTTATCTCTTTCTATTCTCATATAACCACCTTAATGCTATTAAATAATCAATTATTTTAAGATTACCTATTTTAGCTAGAAAACTTTATCCACCACTTCTTTTAAACTATTTGCTGAAATTAAATTTATATCTTTAAATTTTAAATTTTCTTTATTTCTTGAAGGTATTATTACATTTTTAAAACCCATCTTATAGGCTTCATTTATTATTCTTTCACATCCCATAACAGGTCTTATTTCTCCTGTAAGTCCTATTTCTCCAATACATAAGGCTTTTTCCAAACTTAAACTTTTACCTTTAGCACTAGAAATAAGAGCTAAAGCTATACCAAGATCTCCGAATGTACCTTCTAGATTTAACCCTCCTACTACATTAACATAAACATCAGTTTTATAAAAAGGTATCTTGAATTTCTTTTCTAAAACTGCCAAAATAAGATTCAATCTTGCAGTGTCAAGCCCTACAGATGTCCTTCTTGGAAAGTTTGCATTGGATTCACTAACTAATGCTTGAACTTCAACTAATATAGGTCTACTACCTTCCACCGTACCTACAACTATTGATCCTTCTTGATTAAATGAAGTATCTTGCAAAAATATTTTAGAAGGGTCATAAACTTCCATAAGACCTTCTTCTTTCATTTCAAAAACTCCAATTTCACTAGTTGTTCCGAATCTATTTTTCATAGTTCTTAATATCCTAAACTCTTCTGTTCTTTCACCTTCAAAGGATAGTACAGCATCTACCATATGTTCTAATACTTTAGGTCCTGCAAGCTCTCCTTGTTTAGTAACATGTGCCACTATAAAAAATGGTATGTTTTTCATTTTTCCTATTCTCATAAGCTCATTAGAGCACTCTCTAACTTGTGAAACACTGCCTGGAGCAGAAGATAATGAGTCTTTAAATACAGTTTGAATAGAATCTATTATTACAAAAGATGGATCTAATTCTTCTATTTGAACTTCAATATTAGAAAGGTTAGTCTCTGATAATATATAAAGGTTTTGTGATGATAAATTTAACCTATCACCTCTTATCTTTATCTGTTCTTCAGATTCTTCTCCTGATACGTATAAAACCTTTCCATAACTTTCCGCTATATTATTAGCAGTTTGAATAAGAAGTGTAGATTTACCTATACCAGGATCTCCTGAGATAAGGGTAAGTGAACCTTTAACTAGTCCCCCACCTAATACCCTATTTAATTCTACAATGCCTGTGTTATAGCGTTCTTGTTCACCAGACTTTATAGTGTTTATATTTTTAGGTAAACTTTCTTTACTAAACGGCATCTTATGACGCTCATTTACTGATGAAGGTATTACCTTTTCTTCTACAAGACTTGCCCATGTATTACAAGAAGGACACTTTCCAAGCCACCTTAATGTTTCATATCCACATTGTTGACACACATAATTTGTTTTAGTCTTTGCCAACCCTTACCAACTCCAGTTTCCATCTATTTTATATCTGTTTACCCATTAGTATTTTACTATACTTTATAGGTTAAACCATGGTTTCCATTTTTTATTAGAACTTAATTATACAATATTTTGTTTGTATTTTGTGTGGATTTTTAAAATTTCATATTCACACTTGCATTTTTTCTATATTTTTAGGTTTTTATACCTCTTAATATTTTAATTTATAATGATTTAGGGGAATTTTGTCATATGACTAAATTCCCCTAAATAAAATTCTGATAATATATTTACTTATTTAACAAAGAGGCTGCTTGTTCATCTATAATTACAGTAACATCATTGTGCACTGCAAGAAGTGTGGCTGGAGACTTAGTGGTTATTTTTCCCGAAAAAAGCTTTGCTATAGCTTCTGCTTTCCCTTCACCACTAGCTATTAATATTATACTTTTAGCCTTCATTATTTCGCCAAGTCCCATAGTTATAGCCTTTTTAGGCACTTCATCAATACTATCAAAAAATCTAGAATTGGCCTTAATTGTACTTTCTGTAAGTCCTGTAACATGAGTACCTAAAACAAGCTCTTCATCAGGTTCATTAAAGGCAATATGTCCATTTCCCCCTATACCTAGTAGTTGAACATCAATTCCACCTAAATCTCTTATGTTTTTATCATAACCTATGCATTCTGCTTTCATATCTTCAGCATTACCATTTGGTACATAAGTATTGTTTTTATCTATATTTATATGGTTAAATAATGTGTTATTCATGAAATATCTGTAGCTTTGAGGATGGTTGTTTGAAATTCCTATATATTCATCTAAATTAATAGTTGTAACTTTAGAGAAATCAACCTTTTTCTCTTCATTTAACTTTATAAGTTGCTCATATAGTCCTATAGGTGAACTTCCTGTAGCAAGCCCCAAAATACTATGCTCTTTATTATTAATAACCTTTGAAATTTCCTTTGCTGCTCTTTTGCTTATACCCTCATAGTCTTTTTCAATTATTAGTTTCATTTTAATTTCCCCTCACTTTTTGATGATATATTAACTTCTAATAAATATTTATCTGATCTATAAATGGCCTCTTCAATGAAAATAACCTTATCTTCTGCTGTCATATTCTTACTACAAGTTTTAAGAAGAGGAACTAATTCTTCTGTATTAAATATTTCCTTATATCTGTCTTCCATTACTAATGCTTGTATCGAAGTTTCAGAATTAACTATCTTATAGCCTTCTTCTTCTAACACCTTGTAGAGTGATCCATTTAACTCACCTTTATCTTTTATATCTAAATAATCACAGGGTATATATACTATCTCATTAGCTATGCTACAACCATTTACAATTCTCATTCTGTTTATCTTATATATCTTATCTTTATTAAAAATATCTTTCAACTCTTTACTAGCATCAATCTCTTCGAATTGAAGCACCTTAGTTTCTAATTTCATTCCAGTTCTAGATACTATTTCTGAAAAGCTCATCATATCTTTTTGCTTAACTTTTGGCTCAGATACAAATGTTCCTACACCCTTTTGTCTAACGAGCAAACCTTCTTGAACTAATTCTCCAAGGGCTTGCCTTACCGTCATTCTGCTAACAGAATAGTTTTTGGAAAGCTCTCTTTCACTATCTATACACTGGCCTACTGACCAAGTTCCTTTAGATATTTTCTTTTTTACGTCCTCTTTTAGTTGATAATACGCAGGGATAGGACTACTTTTGTCTATCATAAGAATCCCTCCTGAAATTATTATAATCTACATAGTTATAGATGTCTATACCAGTATAGCTACATTTAATAGGAATATTTATATTAAATGCATATCAAGGGATATAAAAGTTCCTTGATATGCATTTGTTTTTTATATTATCACATTGCGCTTACAACTCTATCAAACAAATCTTTATTCTTAGTTATATTGCCTTCATTTCCAAGTACAGTTATATAATTTTGCTTCATAACTGATTCCATAAGATTTGAAAGTGATTTAATATCTTCTAAGGTAGTTGATAAAACTTCCTGCCTCTCTTTTCTTATCATATCATATGTTACCTTGCTAAAGTACATTTCGATAGCTCTTTCTGCCCTCATAGAACTAGTCAAAGGTACATCTAAATCTCTCACTGCACCTATTATATACTTATCCATATCTCTTTTAGATGCACTAAATTGTCTTAGATACTCTGCCATATCATCATAAGCCTTTAATGTATCTACTAGGTTAGGGTCTCTATAGGATGATATAAATAGATTTCCTGTTATTCCAAAGTCTAAGGACACACCATAAGCTCCTCCTTTTACCCTTACCCTATTCCATAAGTAATCATACTTTGCGATAGTTTGAAGTACTAAAAGAGATCCACTATAAGAAAAGCCATCATTTTTAAAGTTTCCGCCTTTAGCTACGTATTGGATATTAGCTTGAGTAGTTAATCCTTCGTTTATTTTGTTATTTAAAAATACATAATCTTTATATAAATTGCTTTCAGGTTTTAGACTTCTACCTATAATCGGCATACTGTTTTTAAATGTAATATAATCTTCTTCTTCTCCTGCAAAACTTACTATTAGATTAGACTTATTAAATAATAATTTTGATACCTTGCTTAGGTTTAAAGATAATTCATTCCATTTATTTTCGAAATTGCTTTCTAAGTCACATAAGAACCTGTAATATTCAAGCCCAGATACCTTTTCATCATAAGCTGCCTTTTGAGATATAGATGATAAAAGCCTTCTAGCTGCTACAGCATTTCCAGCACTTTGTATCATAGCCTCGTGGTTTGATTTGTTTTCTCTAATAATTTGAAGTATTAAATCTTTTTCTTCAAATTTAGTACTAGTTAATATCTCTAACATAAGGTTCATAGCTTTATCAATATCAGTATTTAAAGCTTTAGATCTAACCATAAACTTTGGATAATACTGATCCTTATCTAAGCTATCCATATAATTATTTAAATTAAATCTAATTCCACCAGTGTGTATAGATATTTCATTTATAAGTGTATCATAATTGTATTTATTAGTGCTTATCTTACCAAGAACTTCTGATAAAAGCTTTCCATATTGTATAAGTTCCTGTGGAATAACCTTAGCATCAAATATAAGCTTAAGATAAGCAATCTTATTTGTATTCAAATCGCTATATAATACCTTTATTCCATCTTCATCTCTTTCTTCGAAGGGAATAATTTCTATATCCTGATTTACATCACTTATAGATAAATTAGGTATTGTATTTAATTGTTCTTCAGTATCATCTTTTTCCTGTATAGCTCGTAAATTACGAACTTTTGAAATTATATTTTCTCTATCATTATCTGTTAGCTGCGACTTTACAATGTTTAATTTTTCTTCAATATGTTTCTCTTTCTTTTCAATATAGCCCTTTTCAGGTTTTAATGTATAAAGTAAACAGTGGTTGTTATTAAGAAGATATTTTTCAATTAAATTCTCAAAATATCTTTTATCTACTCCATTTTTTATATTTTCTAGAAGGTTATTATATTGAAGCTGTGAAAATGGGTCGCTATTATACATATAACTTTCAACAACCTGATAGTAATATACAAGTCCTTTAGGGTATCCTCCAAAATCAGCTTCCCTTAATGCAAATTCTCTTTTGTTTATTGAAGCTAGTGCTAAATCTTTATCTATGCCTTTATCTACTATTTCTTGAAGGCTTTCTCTTAAGACCTTTTTAAACTTATCTTTTTTATCTTCATTAGCGCCTTTAATTAATATCAAAAATAAAGGTTGCTTTATGCTATTTTCGAATCCTCCATCTACAGATTTTCCTATTCCAGCATCCATTAAAGCTTTTTTAACTGGCGCTGCTGAATTATTTAAAATCATATCATATAAAATGTCCAATGCTAAAATTTCTTCTGGATTACTAAAGTCTCCAGCACTGTAGCCAAGAGCAAGGTAAGTCTTATCCTTTTCATCTTCATCTTTAGATATTCCGTATACCCCTTCTTTTTCTACCAACTGTTCAAACTTTTCTTGTATAGGTATTTGAACATCTATATCTAATTTATCAAAGTTGTTAAGATAGTTATCATTTATAAATTGTAATATCTTAATAACATCTACATCACCATATAAAAACATATGACTATTAGATGGATGATAATATTTCTTATGGAAATTTAAAAAGTCTTCGTAGGTTAATTCTGTTATATTATCTGGATCTCCTCCTGAATCGTGTCCATAAGGAGTATCTTTGTAAAGATTTCTAATGACTCCGTCAAAAGCTAAAGAATCCGGTGAAGAGTAGGCACCTTTCATTTCATTATAAACTACCCCATTATATCGTAATTCATCCTTATTTTCATCTAATATATAATGCCAGCCTTCTTGCATAAAAGTATATTCATTTTCATATATAGATGGATAAAATACTCCATCCATATACACATCTAATAGATTAATAAAATCTTTTTCATTTTTACTTGCTAGAGGATATACAGTCCTATCTGGAAACGTCATAGCATTTAAAAATGTGTTAAGTGAACTTTTTAATAAATCTACAAAAGGTTCTTTTGTCTTGAATTTCCTTGAACCTGCTAAAACTGAGTGTTCTATTATATGTGGCACACCAGTACTGTTCTCTGGAGGAGTTTTAAAACCTATTGTAAAAACCTTGTTATCGTCATCATTTGAGATGTTTATTAGTTTAGCCCCTGTTTTTTCGTGATTAAATATCCTCCCTATAGAATTTAATTCTTCTAACTTTCTTTCCTCTATAAGTTTAAATCCATGGTATATATCGTTAATCTTAAACGGCAATCAAATCTCTCCTTTCTGTTTTAAGTATGTCCTTAGAATCTACTAGTTTTTTTCTTATTACTTTAATACTCTATTTTATACTATAACCTATTAATTAAGATAATCAAGAAATAAATTATACTGATTGTAACGTTTAGGGAAGCTTATCAACTATGATTAAAGCTTCCCTATTTTTATAACATTCTAATTTTCATTTTTAAATACTAAATTCCCATCTTCCATATAGCCATAAACAGTATTACCTTTAGATATATTTCCTTTTAATATTTCTTCGCTTAACTTATCTTCAACAATTTTAGTTATTGCTCTTCTAAGTGGCCTTGCGCCATAAACTTTATCAAACCCTTTTTTAGCTAAGAATCTTTTACTTTCTTCATCAAATTCCACGTTTATTTCTATTTGTTTTAATCTATCTGTTACTAAGTGCAACATAAGATCTACTATTTTTACTAGATCCTCTTCTTTTAAAGTTTCAAACACTATTATATCATCAATTCTATTTAAAAATTCTGGTCTAAATTCTCTTTTAAGCTCTTCTAATACATTTTCTTTCATCTTTTCATAATCACTATCCATTGTATCTTCTGATATATTGAAACCCACAGTCTTTTGTTTCTTTATAGTAGAGGCTCCTGCATTTGATGTCATTATAATTATAGTGTTTTTAAAGCTTACAGTTTTACCTTTTCCATCAGTTAATCTTCCATCTTCTAATATTTGAAGCAATATATTAAAAACATCTGGATGTGCTTTTTCAATTTCATCAAATAAAATTACGGAATAAGGATGTCTTCTAACCTTTTCTGTTAATTGTCCACCTTCATCATATCCTACGTATCCTGGAGGAGATCCTATAAGTTTTGATGTGGTGTGCTTTTCCATATACTCAGACATATCAATTCTTATCATGTTGTCCTGATCTCCAAACATAGCTTCCGCCAATGCTTTTGAAAGTTCTGTCTTTCCAACTCCAGTAGGTCCTAGAAATATAAATGACCCTATAGGTCTATTTGGATCTTTAAGTCCTACTCTTGCACGTCTCACTGCTCTAGATACAGACTTTACTGCCTCTTCTTGTCCAATAACCCTATTATGAAGTATTTGTTCTAGATTAAGTAGTTTCTTAGACTCTTTTTCTGTGAGTTTTTCTACAGGCACATTTGTCCATCTTGAAACTATTATTGCGATATCTTCTTCATCCACCTTTTGTGTTTCTGAATTGTTTTCTGTATGCCATTGATGTTTTACAGTTTCTAAATTTTCCTTATATTTCTTTTCCTTATCTCTTAATGCTGCTGCCTTCTCAAAATCTTGAAGTCTTATAGCATCTTCTTTCTCTTTTCCAATCTTTTCTATATCTTCTTCTATCTTCTTTAAACTTGGTGGAGCAGTAAGATTGCTTATTCTAACTTTAGCACCTGCTTCATCAATTAAATCAATAGCCTTATCTGGAAGATATCTATCAGTTATATATCTGTCAGATAGCCTAACAGCTGCTTCTAATGCTCCATCAGTTATCTTAACTCTATGATGTGCTTCATATTTATCTCTTAATCCCTTAAGTATTTGTAATGCCTCTTCAGTTGTAGGTTCTCCAACCACTATTGGCTGAAATCTTCTTTCTAGTGCTGCATCTTTTTCTATATGTTTTCTATATTCTTCTATAGTTGTAGCCCCTATACATTGTATTTCGCCTCTAGCTAAAGCTGGTTTTAATATATTAGATGCATCTATAGCTCCTTCTGCTCCGCCGGCACCTATTATAGTATGAATCTCATCTATAAATAATATTACATCTCCAGCTTTTCTTATTTCTTCCATGACGTTTTTAAGTCTTTCTTCGAATTCACCTCTATATTTTGCTCCTGCAATCATTGAGGATAAATCTAATGTAACGACCCTTTTATCTTTTAAAAGCTCTGGAATATTTCCTTGAACAATTTTTTGTGCAAGTCCTTCTACTACAGCCGTCTTACCTACTCCAGGATCGCCTATAAAGCAAGGGTTATTTTTTGTCCTTCTTGATAAGATTTCAAGCACTCTTTGAGTTTCTTCTTTTCTCCCTACAACAGGATCAAGCTTCCCTTCCTCAGCCATTTTAGTTAAATCTCGTCCATACTGATTTAATGTTGGTGTATCGCTACCTTTAACCTTCCCTTTACTACTATTATTTACTTCTCCTTCACCAGATAAACTATTTATAAGTTCACTTCTCAACATATCAAAGTTCACCTGAACACTTTTTAATATATTAAAAGCCACTCCTTCTGACTCACTTATAAGCGCTAACAGTATATGTTCTGGTGTTACATAATTATGATTTAAATTTCTAGCTTCCAGTAGGCTAAGGTCTAAAAGTCTTTTAGTTCTAGGTGTAAGTGGCACCTCATTTTGAGCTATACTTAAATCTCCCTTACCTTCCATTTTTTCTATTAGATCTTTTATATTTTCTAAGGAAACGCCCATACTATTTAGTATGTTTTTACTCATTCCTTCTTCTTTTAATATTCCAAGTAAAATATGCTCCGTACCTATAAATCCATGTTGAAGCTCTATTGATTCGTCTTTTGCATATAAAATAACATTTTGTGCTCTTTCGGTAAATTTTTCAAACATCATAGCTTTCTTCACCCCTTCTATTATCCATTATTTATTATTAACTATTTGTTATTAAAGTATTCTCTTACAAGATTTGCTCTTTCGATATCTCTTTCTTTAACACTTAAATCCCTACCAAGCCTTAATTGCAATGTAGCTGGCTGAGTTTCAACTAAAAGTTTATTTAGTTTAACCTTATCTATATCCTTTAATATTTCCATCTCTATTCCCATTCTTACATTAGAAAGTAAATCTAATGCTTCTTTTGAACTTAAAATTCTTGAACTTTTCAAAATTCCTAATGACCTATATATCTTATCTTCCAGTTCGTTTTTATATCTTCCTAGAAATTGTTCTCTAGCTCTATTTTCTTGAGATATAAGTTGAGATACCACAGCCTCTAAGTTACTTAAAATATCCTCTTCCTTCATACCAAGAGTTATTTGATTTGAAACTTGATATATATTACCTTCTGCTTTTGATCCTTCTCCATAAAGCCCTCTTAAAGTCATACCTAACTGTGTAAGGGCCTTTAAAGCATCATTAATTTCATCCTTCATTGTTAATGCTGGAAGATGGAGCATAGCTGATACCCTCATGCCTGTTCCTAAATTAGTAGGGCATGCAGTTATATATCCTAAATTATCATCAAATGCAAAATCAAGCTTTTCTTCTAAATCGTCATCTATGCTGTTTGCTATCTTATACGCTTCCCTTATATCAAAGCCAGAACTTATACATTGAATTCTTAAATGATCTTCTTCATTTATCATAAGGCTTATTGTCTCATCTTCACTTAATAAAAATGCCGATTTATCCTTTGAAGCTAATAAATTAGGACTAATAAGATGCTTTTCTATATAGTTTCTTCCTTGATTTAAATCCACATTCCAAAGATCTATTTCTTTAAAGTTTCCCTTGTCTTTTTCTACTTCATAAAATGTATCCTCAATATTTTTAGCTAAAGCCTTTGCTTCCTCTAATTCTAATTTATGTGGAAACGCAACTCCTGTTATATTTCTTGCAAGCCTTACTCTGCTACTTAATACCATATCGTCATTACTTGTAATGTTATCTATCCAATTTTTCATAGTATCACCCCTATTCTAATTTTTTAAGGGCCTTTATTTCATCCCTTAACATTGCTGCTTTTTCATATTCCTCAGCTAGTATAGACTTTTGGAGGTCTTCTTTTAATGATAACATCTTTTTTCTTTCCATAAGTGCCTTTCCAGACTTTAGTGGAAATTTACCTACATGCTCTGTATCCCCTTGGACTCTTTTTACAATAGGTAGAAGTGTCTCATTAAAGTTTTCATAACACTTGCTACATCCCAAAAGTCCTTTTCTTTTGAATTCGCTGTAGGTCATACCACAATTTTCACATGTATCCTCTTGAAGAGGAGCATTTTTTGATGACTGATTTATATAATCTACAAGCCCACTAAGTAAGCTTTGAAAAGAAAAAGGTGAATCCATATTGAAATCTGATCCTACACCTAATCCCTCTTGTTCCTTTGCGCATTGCTCACATATGCTAGTTTCTTGCTTAACACCATTTACTATTTTTACTATATGGACATTCGCTGGATTTACATTACATTTCTCACACAACATACATCATCACTCCAATTCTTTTAATATTAAACCTATTATTTTTTTATAAATATATTATGATAAAACTACCATTATCATAGATTTTAAAAGCTCAGCTCTTATCTTATTTCTATCTTCAATATTTATAGATGCTAAAGCCCTATCATTTATGGCCATCTTCACTATTTGCCCTTCTCTATCTTTAAGTATTTCAATATCTATTAGAACCTCAATTAGCGATATAGCACACTCACAAGTTATGCTCTCTCCTATTTTTTCATTTATCATATCTTTTACATGTTCATGACTATCCTTAGTTTGTCTTATTACAATATATCCTCCGCCGCCTCTACGACTTTCGATTATATAACCTTTGTCTGTGGTAAATCTTGTAGTTAACACATAATTAATTTGTGATGGAGCACAACTAAATTGACTTGCTAGTTCATTTCTTTGTATTTGCAATTTTTCTCCATCATTCTCTTCTAACAATGATTTTATAAATGTTTCTATTATATCTGATAATGTAGCCACTACGTCACCTCTTTGACTTTGCCTTTCTTTGACCTTAATACAATCATATTATTATCTTCAATTTTATTCAAGAGATAAATCTCATATTTTTAGATTAAATCTCATTAAATTTCGCAAAATATAGAAGTTAAACTTCACATTCTTTTACTTACTACTACTTACATCTAATTCCTCTAAGGTTCGTATTTAGATATATATTGTAATAACTTTATTATAACAACTTTATTATTGGTTATAATAAACTTGAGGTGAACTTTATGTTAATATATTGGATTGGTAATTCTTGTTTCTTAGTGCAAACTTCTAAAGGCACAAATATATTAATGAGTCCCTTTGAAGGTTTAGATTTAAACTTACTTTATGATATTTGTCCTAATATAGATATAGTAACTATAAGCCACAAAGTTTTTGACTATTCTTACCTAGATCCATTTAAAGAAAAATCAATAATAATTGATAACACAAAAGCTTTTCTGTTTAAAGATACTAAGATAATTGGATATCCTACTTACAACGATAACATTTGTGGGTTTAAACGCGGTGAAAATATTATTTATAAAATTTCTACTGAAGATTTTTCATTATGCCATTTAGGAGGACTTGGACATATTCTTAACGAAGGTTTGATAAAAGAAATAGGTAATATAAATGTGCTTTTTGTTCCTGTTGGTGGGAATATCACTTTAAATGGTAATAGTGCTTGTACTGTTGCTTTAAGCCTTCAAAGCAACATTGTTATACCTATGTGTTATAAATCTTCAAAATGTTTGTATTTAAGTGAGGATGCATCTAGATTCATAATAAACATGAAAAATGTAAGCAATATAAATCACATAAGTGTTTTATTGGATCAAGATATTTTAAGTTTTAAAAATCAGGTTATGCTTATAAAACCATTGAAATAAGTTTATATAAATAAAAAAAGATCGCCTTAAGACGATCTTTTTTTCGCTCAAAATTATTGTTGAACTGGTGCACCTACTGGGCAAACACTTGCACAACTTCCGCAGTCAATACAAGTATCCGCATCTATAACGTATATAGTATCTCCTTGAGTTATAGCGTTTACTGGGCACTCTGGAGCACAAGCTCCACAACTTATACATGATTCTTCAATTTTGTACGCCATATAAAACACCTCCTAAGAATTTTAGACAAGCTTATTGTCCAACTACATTCTAACATGTTTCATTTAAATTTAAAAGATGTTTTTTATTGTGTTTAATATAAATTTAACGATTGCTGATTTTAGTAATATATCCTGTTTTAATAATAATTTTATTATTGTGATACAGTATATCCCTTATCTTCAATTGATGATATAATTTTTTCAACTGTTACTAATTGCTCATCATATACTATTTGTATTTCATCCTTATCTTGTAGTATTTCACAAGCTACTACACCATCATTTTCACCCATAGCCTCTTTAATCTTGCTTACATCTGAATTTGTGTTCATGTTAGAAACCTTTAAACTAATGTTCATATAAATTTCCTCCCTTTTAATCAATTTTGAATAAATCTTTAATCAATTTTTTATCAGGATGGTCTATAGTTTCAATTTTGATTTCACTTTCGCTTACAGTGCCTTCGTAAGAGCCAGATATTAGAGATACTTCGCTTATATTGAATTCTCTTAAAAATTCCTCATCATTAGATTTAAGTTTTACTTTTACTAATTCCTTTACCACACTATTTCCTACTACTTCCCCCTTCCCTATTTCAGTTTTTACCATGGACCCAATCTTAGGTAATCTCTTCCTTGTATTTTCATAAGTCTCTTGCTCATAATTTAAGCAACACATAAGTCTCCCACAAATGCCCGATATTTTAGTGGGATTAAGAGAAAGATTTTGTTCCTTTGCCATTTTTATAGAAACTGAAGCAAAGTCTCCTAAAAATGAAGAACAACACATAGGTCTTCCACAAGGTCCAAGTCCACCTATCATTTTTGCTTCATCTCGCACACCTATCTGTCTTAGCTCAATTCTAGTTTTAAAAATAGTGGCAAGATCTTTTACTAGTTCTCTAAAGTCTACTCTTCCTTCTGCAGTAAAATAAAATATAACCTTATTATTATCAAAGGTATATTCTACATCTATAAGTTTCATAACTAAGTTATGGTCACTTATCTTTTTTGTACATACTTCAAATGCGTACTTCTCTTTAGCTTTGTTCTCCAGATGTTTTTTTGTATCTTCAAGTGTTGCTATCCTAAGAACTGTCTTTAAGGGAGCTACAATTTCATCTTCATTTACTTCTTTACACCCTATAACACACTGTCCGAATTCTATTCCTCTTGCAGTTTCTACTATTACATTCTTATCTTTATCTATCTTCATATCCATAGGGTCAAAATAATAAATTTTCCCTGCCTTTTTAAATCTCACTCCCACTACCTTTATCATATTAAACCTCCAATATATTAAGCAGCATAACATCTAATGTCATTGCAGCGTTAGCATTCCTATCTAAACTGTACTTAGTATCATTTATTACATTTACTAATCTATTTAACTTTGTAAAAGACACTTCTCTTGACATATAGCTTACGCTTTCTATCTTATCCTTATTTATTACAATATCTTCATTTCCTGTTTCTTTGTAAACCATTATATCTCTTATAAAGGAAAGCATTATAGTAAATAAGTCTTCATATTTATCTTTAAACTTTAATATCTCTAATTCATACTTTACCACATATTCCATGTCTTTACAATTACTATCTTTTAATATATTAAACCCTAAATCTCGCATATTGTTAAAACTATCATCATTTAAATATTTATCTATTCTTCCAGGTATTCCTCCACTAAAAGATACTATAACCTTTATCTCTTCTTCTTTTAGCATTTTATAATTTTCATTTATATACTGCCTTATTTCTTCTTCTGTAAGCATATTTAACTTATGTATTTGGCATCTAGATTTCATTGTATCTAAAATAGCTTCTGAATTTTCACAAAGTAATATTATATGAACACCCTTAGGTGGTTCTTCTATAGTTTTTAAAAATGCATTTTGGGCTTGTTGTGTCATTTTTTCAGTTTTATATATTATAATTACTTTCTTTTCTCCCTCAAAGGGCTTTTTATTAATCTCTTCTATTAGCTCTCTGATTTCATTTACACCCATACCCTTTTTAATATTCCTATAATGAATTATATCCGCATACTCTTTTTCTTCTTCTTTTCCTAAAATCTTAATCGCTAGGTTACTCGCAATAACACTTTTTCCTATTCCATCTTCCCCTATAAGGAGATAAGCATGAGAAAGCGTTTGATTTTTTATAGAATTATCTAAACTAGCTATAATCTTCTCATGCCCTATAACTTTTTTCATTTAAAGTCTCCTCCAGTTAAATTTTAATAAACTGATCTACATCTACTACAAATATAGTAGCTCCACCAACTTCAACCTCAACCGGATAAGGTACGTATATTCCTGTAGAACCTGCTACTGGAGATGGGGAAGTTATTATTTGTTGCCTTGTCTTACAAGTTTCTTCAATTAATCCTAAAACTTTATTTACATTTTGTTCTTCTACACCAATCATTAATGTAGTATTACCTGATTTTAGGAATCCTCCTGTAGTAGCTAATTTAGTAACTCTAAATCCACCTTCCATTAAAACATCAATTACGTCTCCAGCATCATCATCTTGTACTATAGCTATTATAAGTTTCAAAATATAACCTCCTTCAAATTTAAATATGCCCATACTTTAAGCATAATTCACTATAATTTTAATTTTAGTTTGTACCTATATATTATCACAACTTTACATTTCATAATAGTTTATTAGTATGAATTTTTACATTAAGTATATCATACTTAATTTTACAAATGCACTCTTTTAAATCATCATTTCTATAATATTTATTAACCCCACACTCTTCTAATTTATCAATACTAAAATCAATATTGTCCGCTAAAAACCTTCTACATATCTCATCATAATTAGGATCTTTTTGTTCTCTTTCTCTTTTCAAAGCTCTTTCCAATCTTATTCCATCATCTAACATAACATAAAGTGGAAATACATGGTTCTCACCGAAATAAGCTTTAAGGTCTTTATAGGCTTCTAATGTAACTATTAATATATAATCATCCTTATTTAGGTCAATTTGTCCATCATCTAAAGTAGCATAGCACCAATCTCCATTAACTGTATTATACATTCTTTGTTCTATTACTTTACCTTTTATTTTATAACTTTCTAATATATCCTCATTAATAAAATAATACTCTACACCATTAGTTTCACTAACTCTTTTAGGTCTTGTAGTGTAGGTTATGATAGGTTTTAATTTTAAGTCATCATCTTCTTTTAATTTTTTAAATATAGTATCTTTCCCTGAACTGCTTTTTCCCATTAAACAAAATATCTTTCCCATAGACTTCCTCATTCCCAATAAATATAGTGATAGAATAAACTTAATCTAATTTATATTCTATTAATACTCTTTTGTTATTATATCAATCTTACCTTCTTTAACGCCAATTATATCTATATTATTCGATAAATAGTATTCTATCATTTCAACAGTATTCTCTTCTATAAGTTCACCCATAACAATTATCGGTACTCCTGGTGGATATGGGCATATATTTACTGCTGATATTTCACCAATAGCATCTCTTAATAAAACCTTATGCTTTGCTTTTTTAAAAGCTTCAAAGGGCATCATAAATTGTTTTGGTATAGGTAAATCTATGATTTTTAGTTGTTTACCTTCCACAGTTTTAATATCTAAATCTTTAAGTGCTATATAAAGTTTCTTGAAATCTTCTTTACTATTAAAAGGCGAAGGTATTAAAATCAAATTAGATGCATCTATCATTTCTACTTGAATCTTATTTTTTCTTAAATACTGTTCTACCATAGATGTACTTAATCCCTCTTTTAAATTAATTACAATTCTACTTTCATCTATATCTGTACTATTAGAGTTTATTAATTGTTTTCTATCTAATACTCTTAAAAACTTTAGATTACTTAAATCCTTTTTAAATAATTCTATTCTACTGAATAATTCTTCATAGGATTTATTACCTTCCTCTTTAAGGTACCATCTTGCATAATCCATACTAAGCATTAACATATAGGAGGGGCTTGTACTTAAAAATGCACTAACATAAAAATCTACTCTTTCTATAAGACTTTCATCATTAACATGCAAATATGCAGATTGTGTTAAACTAGGTAGTGTTTTATGTGCACTCATTACAGCCATATCAACTCCTAATTTAAGAGGATTTTCAGGTAACATTGGGTGTGATCCAAAGTGTGCTCCATGAGCCGCATCAACTAAAACTTTTATATCATTCTCTTTACAGACTTTTACTATGTATTCTAAATTACAACATACTCCATAGTAATTTGGGTATGTTACTATTATAGCCTTAATATCCTTATGTTCTTTTATAATCTCTTTAAGATTGCTAATATCAATTCCTAATGGAGCATTAAATTCTTTATCTAGCTGATTTACTAAATATATAGGATTTAACTTTCTCATAATTATAGCGTTAAATATTGATTTATGACAGTTTCTCTCTACTAATATCTTATCACCTTCTTCTAATGAAGAAAATATCATAGCCATATTTCCACTAGTACTGCCATTTACCAAAAAATATGACTTTGTGCTATTATAATATTGAGCTAGAAGTTCTTCTGCTTCCTTTATAGCTCCCTTTGGATTATGTAAGTTATCCAATCCTTCTACTTCAGTTAAATCTGATCTTAAAATTAAGCTTTCTATATTTTTCTTTTGTACTTTTCTTTTAAAACCTTTTCCTCCTTTATGACCGGGTATGCAGAATAAAGAATTACTTTCTTTATTATACTTTAAAAGTGCACTCATCATAGGGATATCACTCATAGTTAACCTCTCCTTAAAACAAACATGTAATCTATATTAATTTCTATATTGTTCTATATTAAAATAATTATTTCTTACCACATATTTTGCTAAGCTTCTTTTTATACATTGTTTGTAGTACTCATAAAAATCAGTGTCTACGTTGCAGCTTATTAACTTTTCTTCACAGCTTTTGCATATATACTTTCCGTTTATCATTATACCATTATTTATAGATTTTCTACATAGGATACATATTCCTCTAGCCATTATACATCATTCTAAATCTTTTAGAATGATTGCCACCTCCTTCTAGGTATTAATATATGTTAAATTAATTATTGCTCATATACTACATTGTATTCAAACTACCACTAGATTTTATTTTGTCCACTTTATTTATTTGTATACAAATAATATCATTCTTCTACTATTACATTGCTTTTATCCTATACTTTTTTATTAACCTTATAATACTCGTATTGTAAAATAAGTTTAAATTACTATAAAAAAAATTATTAAACATGGCTATTAGTTATATTGTCCTTACTATGCAAATAGCTTTATATATTAAAAGAAGCATAAAGATTAATATTAATCTTTATGCTTCTTTTTAAGTTATACTATATTTATATTAAATAGTTTTTAATTGTTAAACATCTATATTACTCTTTAATTAACCTTTATCTTATTTAAAAACTCCATACTTGGTTCAAAATAAAATCTTTTATATTTATCTCCATGTTTATATATACAACAGTATTGATTAAACATGGACATTGAACATACATATCTTTTTGCTGATATAGAATTCAATGTTTTTTTTATATTTTTATTTATGCAACCTTTTATATCTTTTGTTTTACCTATAAAAACTATATCTTCAATCTTTACATTTTCCACCACACTTTGGTTGTTATTTTTAAGTCTATGTATAATAAGCTGATTTGCTATTATTGAATACTTATATTTAACCCTACACTTTATTAATTCTAAAATAATAACCATGGCTGTTATTACAAAAAGCACTGGATTTGTTATAAATCCAATTTCATAATTAGAAATTTTAATTTGTTCTACAATATTTGATATAACTATCATTATAACTAATCCTAATAACATAGCTGCAATAAAAGGTGTCTTCCTTCTAGTTACAACTTCTTTATACATTATTTTCATGTTAAGCCCCCGATTGATTTATTATTTCTCACAACATAGAGATTATACTAGTGTTTTAAGCTTTAAGCTATGCCGATTAAGCCTATAATTACCGCTTTAAAGTTCAATTTAATCTATTTTACTGATATAAAGTTATTTTACTTTGATAACCTCATTATATCTTCGTTAATCGTCATATTACGTTTATTTTTTAATAAATACTTTCCTTTTACTTATAACTAAAAATCTTTTAATTTATTCTACTATAATCAATAAATAATACTAATTTAGCTTACTTGTTGCATACTTATATAATAAGTCAATATCTTTGGAGGTTTAATATGTTATCTAATAAATTAGAGTTTGGGGATACTATTTCAGTGATAGCACCTGCAGGTTTCGAAGAAAATTCTATTATAGATGAAAAAATTAATATTATTAGTTCTTTAGGTTTTAATATAAAAAAGTCAGTTCACTTGTATGATAAGTATGGGTATTTAGCTGGAAAGGACATAGATAGGTCTAGAGATCTAATGGATGCTTTCAAAGACCCCTCCATTAAAGCTATCATTTGTTTTAGAGGAGGCTATGGATCATCTAGAATATTGCCCTATTTAAACTTCGAAATAATAAAAGAAAACCCTAAGATTTTCATGGGATTTAGTGATATTACTGTACTTTTAAATTCCATATATGAAAAGTCTTCACTAATAACCTATCATGGTCCTATGGTAAATTCTGATATGATGAACATATATAATTTAAAAAATTTTGTAAATACTCTTATGAAAAATAATGATATTCTTAATATAAGTAATCCTAAAAGTGACAAATTAAATTTTTACGGTTCAAACTCTATAGAAGGGTATTTGGTTGGTGGAAATTTATCTATTATATGTAGTACTCTAGGTACCCCTTATGAAATAGATACAAAAGATAAAATACTATTTATTGAAGAAATAAATGAAGAGCCTTATAAAATAGATAGAATGCTAACTCAATTAAAACTTTCTAATAAACTTGATTGTTGCAAAGGTTTCATTCTAGGTAAGTTTACTAACTGTAATACTTCAAATACTCGATCATTTTCTTTAACTCAAGTTTTAAAAGATAATTTATTATTTTTTAATAAACCTACTGTTATTAATATAAGCAGTGGCCATGATAATAATAATTTAATATTACCCATAGGTGCAAAATATAAAATTGATGTTAAAAAAGAAAAATTAGGAATTATAGAAGAGTTCTTAATTTAATTAACTATCTCAAATTAAGTATATTTAAAAATAGAAAAAAAGCTTTAGAATATATTCTAAAGCTTTTTTCTTTTGGAGGCGCCACCCGGATTTGAACCGGGGAATAAAGGTTTTGCAGACCTTTGCCTTACCACTTGGCTATAGCGCCATAAACTGGTGGCTAGACCAGGAATCGAACCAGGGACACGAGGATTTTCAGTCCTCTGCTCTACCGACTGAGCTATCCAGCCAAAGTTTTCACCCGGCGACGACTTACTCTCCCACAAGGCCTCCCTTGTAGTACCATCAGCGCTTTAGTGCTTAACCATCCTGTTCGGAATGGGAAGGGGTGTTACCACTAAGCCATAATCACCGGATGCGATTTCTGTCTAAATCTTTGATTTAGCTTACAGAATCGTACTCCTCAGTTCACTGAGCGAGTTTCCTTTATCTGAAAGAACTTGTTCTTTCAAAACTGCATATGGTTTAAAATAATTTGGTCAAGCCCTCGACCTATTAGTATCAGTCAGCTTAATACATTACTGCACTTACACCTCTG
>NZ_PTIS01000005.1 GCF_002934235.1 Clostridium algidicarnis DSM 15099 | reverse complement strand
ACTTTGAACCATTAAACCCCATCCCTGAGCTTGAAAGAATTTCTACCATGCCAGGAAAATGGCAAAAGTTAATTGAACTTTCACAACAACTTATACTAAAAAATCAAGTTGTATAGACAAATCTATGATTTATCTATTGATACAATAAATCTTTTCACCTATCAGCGGTTTTGTTAAAAAGAAACAGTCTGAAAAGGTGTATTCTTGTTGCTCTTTTTTAATTTTCGAGAGTAAATTTAAAGGTTCTGGTGAAAGAAAAAGTAACACTTCATTCTTTTAGAGCACATTTTCATTTTTCAAAGTGTAATTTAAATCTTAAAATTTTTAATCTGTTTTTTCATAGATTAGTTAACACTATCATATAATATATATTAGTTCTTATTTAACTACTTTAGTTCCAACTGTAACCGTTACATTTCCATCTTTATCAATATCTATAATATAAGCTTCTACACCATCTTGTTGTGGTTTTTTAACTTCTTTAAAATCCTCTGCAGTTAATCCTTCAGCAGCAGGTTCAATTTTAACTGGCTTATCTTCCTGAGGGGTTACTGTAATTTTTAAAGCTTTTTCACCATCTAGTTTTATATCACCACTTGCTAGTTTAGTAAGTGTTATCCTTCTTATAGTTTCTGCACTTTGTGTATCTGCCTTAACCTTTGAATCCGCTCTTACCTTTGTAAAGTTTGGTATTGCTATAGCTGCTATGATGGCTATTATTGCTAAGACTATGATAAGTTCGATTAGTGTAAAACCTTTTTTCTTTTTTCTTTCTTTTGTTAATAATTCTTTCATTTTGTATTCCTCCTATGATTTGAATATTTATATTTATGGCTGTAAATTCAGCCTAATATACCTTCTATGTTGAAACTATTTTATTACTTCTTAATTTGTACCTTTAAAGCTTAAAGTTTTGCCACTTTGCCCTTGTCCTTTAATTCTTAAACGGTGTTGTACATTCCAAACACTGGAGTTATTATAGATATTATTATAAATCCTAGTATTAGTCCCATCACTGCTATCATTATTGGTTCTATTAACGCTGTGGCAGTTTGTATTTCATTTTCTAGCTCCTCGTCATAAAAATCTGCGGTTTTGTTTAATATATCATCTAAGGATCCAGACTCTTCTCCTATTTTAATCATAGAAGACAGCATTACAGGAAATATTTTACTTTCAGCTATAGGCTCTGCCAGGCCCTCTCCTTTAATTACCTTATCTTTTACTATTTCTAGTTCTCTTTCAGCTACCCTATTGCCTATTACTCCATTTACCACGCCAAGGGCTTGTACCAAAGGAATTCCACTAGCTAATACCGTAGATAACGTTCTTGTAAATCTTGATACTATTATCTTTTGATTTAATCTTTTAATCACTGGAAAAGCTAACTTAAATTTGCTGGAAAATTCCTTTCCAGATTCACTTTTAAAATAGTAATTTATGAAAAATCCTATTAAAATTAATATTATTAATATTAAAATACCGTGGGATTTTATTCCGTTACTTGCACTAAGTAGTATCCTTGTGGAGAGTGGAAGTTCAATTCCACCATCTTTAAACATATCTACAAACATTGGCATTATAAAGGCTAGTATAAATACAATAACTGATATAGCAACTACCGCTAAAACTAATGGATATATCATGGCACTCTTTATCTTATTGTTTATTCTATTTTCTTTTTCATAATGCTTGGACATTCTTAACATAACTGAATCTAAGTTACCACTAACTTCTCCTGTCTCTACCATGCTAACTAATAACTCCGGAAATACTTCTTGTTGATTCGACATAGCTTCTGAAAGGGTAGATCCTTTCCTAACTTCATCTTCTACAAGAGCTATAGCTTCTTTTAACTTTTTATTTGGAAGCTGAAGTGCAAGTATATGAAGAGAACTATTTATAGAGCTTCCTGCATCTAACATAGTATAAAATTGCCTACAAAATATAGATATATCCTTGGTGCTTACCTTTTTAAATCTTCCAATATCAAGATTTGTTTTTTCTCTAAGCTCTTCTACTTTTAAAGGATAATAGCTATTAGATTTAATCATGTCCATAACAGCTTCCTTAGAATCACCACTGTAGGTTCCTTCTATCCTTTGCCCCTCTGTATTCATAGCTTTATACTTATAGTTTGGCACTTATATATCACCCCCTTATGGTAAACACAAACCTTCCTACACTAATATAGATGTTTCTGTCTTTTTTTAACATACTATGTAACAATATTGTTATATTAACTATTCTTTTAAATATGCAATTTTCACTAATTCTTCTACTGTTGTTACACCTTTTAACACCATTTCCTTACAAGAAACCCCTAAAGTTTTCATGCCATTTTTTATAGATAAATCTCTAATTTCATCTGGGCTTTTAGAGTTCAATATAGCTTCTTTATGTTTTCTTGAAATTTCCATTATTTCGTAGACCCCAGTTCGCCCCATATAGCCTGTATTATTACAAAAGGCACAACCTTCACCTTTATATATCACTACATCTTCCTCAATATCTAATCCCAAAATTATTTTTTCTTGTTCTGATGCTAAATAGTCCTTTTTACATTTAGGACAGATCTTTTTAACTAGTCTTTGAGCTATAACACCACTTATAGAAGTAGATACTAGGTAAGGCTCTATGCCCATATCTACAAGTCTTACCACTGAGGAGGGTGCATCATTTGTATGGAGAGTGCTTAACACTAAATGTCCTGTTATTGCTGCTCTTACAGCTATTTGTGCTGTTTCACTATCTCTTATTTCACCTACCATAACTATATCTGGATCCTGTCTTAATATGGATCTTAGACCATTTGCAAAGGTAAGTCCTGATTTTGTGTTTACATTTACTTGATTTATACCATCCATAGTGTATTCCACAGGATCTTCTATAGTAATTATGTTCTTACCCTCATCATTAAGTTCTTTTAATGTAGTATATAAAGTAGTAGATTTCCCGCTACCTGTAGGTCCTGTAACAAGGATTATTCCATATGTACTTTTAATTATATTGTTGAGTTTTCCAAGTTCTTCTTCAGTCATACCAAGGCTGTCTTTACCTATTTCATAGTTTTCCCGACTAAGAACCCTTATTACCACTTTCTCCCCATTAATCATAGGAAGTATAGATACTCTAAGATCTATATCCTTATTTCCTACCTTAGTTATTATCCTTCCATCTTGCGGTACTCTCTTTTCTGCAATATTTAAATTAGCCATTATCTTTATTCTTGTTACAATAGAGGGCAAACTGTCTATTGGAAGTGTGGACACATATTGAAGTTGCCCATCCACTCTATATCGTATCCTTACAATCTTTTCATAAGGTTCTATATGAATATCGCTAGCTCTTTGCTCTATAGCATTTTTTATGAGATAATCTATCATTTTAACCACTGGAGCATTTTTTATATCATCGAAACTTTCTTCTATAGAGCTTTGATTTTTAGCATCTCCTTGTTTTTCCTTTGATAATTCCTCTGCCGCCTTAAATACTTGTTCATCGGAATAACACCTTTCAATAGTTCGCCTAATTTCCTCCTTAGTGGATAAATAGATTTCTACCTGAAATCCTGAAGCTATGGCTATATCATCTACTGCAAAAATGTTTAAAGGGTCCCACATTGCTACCTTTATCTTGTTTTCATTAAAGCCAAAGGGTACTAAATCATTTTTGGTACACATGCTTTGAGGCACCAATTTAATAGCCTTTTTATCTATGGTTAAAAGCTCTAAATTCACTCTTTCTATTCCTGTTTGCTTTTCTAAAACTTCTAATATATCTTCTACAGTTACAATCCCTTCCTCAATAAGAACTTCCCCTATTTTCTTACCTGAAATTCTTTGTTTTTTCAGAGATTCTTGTAATTGAAAATTAGTTATCTTTCCAGCTCCAACCAGTAGATCCCCGAGCCTTCTTTTTAATACTCCATCCATTGCCATTAATTCATACTCCTTATATCTAAACAATTCTTTTTTATGTAAATAAACCAACATAATAATTCAAAATATGACTTCCATAAAATACTGTAAATAAAGCACTTAAGGCTATAAATGGCCCAAAAGCTATATAATCTTTCCTGCTTCTTTTTTTAGAAACAATTAATATAACCCCAATTATTGCCCCTATAATAAATGAAAGAAAAATCATTATTATAGAATACTTCCATCCTATAAATACTCCGCAAAGAGCTGAAATTTCAATATCTCCCTTTCCCATTCCTCCTGTAATATAAACTATTAAGGCTATTATGCCTCCTGCTATAGCTCCACCTAAAAGATAGTTCCAAAATGGTGTAAAATAAATCATATTTTCAATAATGGCTATAATAACACCAATAATAATGGCTGGAATTGTAGTTACAGCATATACATCTTGAAATTTTATATCAATAATGGAGATCACTATTAAAAAGCACCATAATATAATATATTTTATAAGATATAATGATAATCCATAATTAATATAGGTAATCAAAAATGCAGCAGCTGTCAAAAATTCTATGCTAGGGTATTTAAGTGATATTTTTTCTTTGCAATACTTACATTTACCTCTTAGTATTAAATAACTAAATATTGGAATAAGGTCATGCCATTTTAGTCTTGTATTACAATTAGTACAGTGAGATGGAGGATAAGATATGGATTCACCAAGTGGTATTCTATATATGCACACATTTAAAAAGCTTCCAATAATTGCACCAAGCATAAAAATAGCAATGTATAAAAAAATTTTTATCACTTCTTTCTCATTATAAAATTATCTCTATTTACTATTTTTTTGTACAAAAAAAGGCCTCTAATATAAAGGCCGGTTGCACTATAAACTCCATATATACAAAGTGCCCACATAAGTATATACTTCAACGTTTCCTCCACTAATTTAATAGTTGTTACTTAATTACAATATTAACTGTTATTAATGGATAAATCAAGTAATATTTATAATATATTTTAGGATATATAAAAGCCCTAAGAAATGCACTCTTAGGGCTTTTACTGAAACTTTTATACATTAACTTTATATAAAATTTATAAGAATTATTCTTTAAAATAATCCTGTTATAAAAATTATAACTAACGCTACTGGAATAATAACTTTAACCAACGGTCCCCACCATTTATACACCATTAATTGCTTAGCTCCTACATTTGTTTCTTCTCTATATTTATTAAATTTCCATACAAATAAGGTGTAGAAAGATAGTATTAGAGCTCCCAAAGGCATTAGTATATTTCCTGAAAGATAATCAGCAAAATCAAAAAGATTTCTTCCACCAATCTGAATATGTGCCCATGGTCCCTGTGCTAATATTGTTGGAAACCCTACTATAAATACAGCTATTAAACATAACCATACTGACTTTTTTCTTTCAACTTTAAATAATTCAGATACAACAACTACTATTGGTTCTAAATATCCAATAACTGAAGAAATAGCTGCAAATAACACTAATAAGAAAAACATGGCCCCAAAAACGTTACCTGCGGGTATTTTAGAAAATAGATTTGACATGGTTACAAATAATGTGCTAGAACCACCGTCAGTGCTTAGTCCTAATGCAAATACTGCTGGAAATATTATTATACCAGATAATAAACCCATAGCTGTAACTGCTGATACTATTATTGATGCATCTGTTGGTATATCACTATCTTTTTTAAGATAACTTCCATATATAAATGCTCCACCACTTGCAATACCAACTGAAAAGAAACATTGCCCAAGAGCTGCAAGAAGTATGCTACCATCAATTTTTGAAAAGTCTACCTTTAAGTACCATTTTAGACCTTCCATAGCACCAGGAAGAGTCACTGATCTTATTGCCAAAATAATCATCATAACAAATAAAGCTGGCATCATTATTTTACATGCCTTTTCAATGCCCTTTTCAAGACCTCTTGATGATATAATGCCAGTAATTATTATACAAACTATTGTAAATAAACTTACACTAAGAGTATTAGATGTAAAATCACTAAAGACTTTCGAATACCCTTCAGCCGTTAACCCTGAAAGCTGCCCTGATACCATTTTAAATAGATAAGCTAATGTCCACCCTGCTATTTGTATATAATAACATAAAATCACAAAGGCTGATAACACTCCAAACCATCCAAATAATACCCAAGGGCTTCCCTTCTTTGTTAAAGACCGCATACCTTGTACTGCGTTTAATTGTGTCTTTCTACCTAAACTCATTTCCATGGTAAAAAGCGGTATACCTATTAAAATACATATTACTACATATACAAACACAAAAGCTCCACCACCGTACTTACCTGTCAAATATGGGAATCTCCACAAACTTCCAAGGCCTATAGAAAATCCTGCTGCAGACATAATAAACCCAAATCTACTTCCCCAATTCTCTCTTTTCTCCATACCCTTCACCCTTTCACCTTGATTTAAATACAAAAATAAGGTTCAAAATTTAAATAAATAAATATGTATAATTTACTTCGGAATACTTTTAAAAATATTCCGAAGTAAACTTAGTTCTATTTATTCAAATTGAGTTATTTCAGTTATTTCTGTAGCCAAAGCATTTAAAGCTTTTTTAACCATATCTCTTCTTAGCTCTAATTCGCCTTCAGGTTTTAAACTTGGGTCTCCTACTGGATATGGGATTGCAATTGTAGGCACTATCCTATTTGCACCTACAGATTCTGAAATTGTAGTTATAGTAGCCATATGGATTATAGGGATGCCATATCTTTCAATTTCTTTTACCATTGTTGCACCGCAACGTGTACAAGTTCCTCATGTAGAAGTTAATATAACTCCATCCACACCTGCAGCCTTAAGTTCAGCACCTATTTCCTCACCAAACTTAATGGAATTTCCAACGGAAGTTCCTGTTCCTGTTGTAGTGTAGAAGTAATCGTATACCTTTCCAATATAACCTTCACCTTCATATTGTTTCATAATATCAAGTGGTGCTACTCTATCTGGCTTTTCATTTGCATAAACTGGGTCATATCCACCATGAATAGTAAAGTAGTCTGATCCAAGTTCACTTTTACTGCTTATATCATATTTGCCCCACTTTTGTGCGCTTGCTGATTGAATTCTGTCTGGATTTCCAATAGGTACTATTCCACCACTAGTTACTAGAGCTATAGTTGCTTTGCTTAAATCTTTTATTGCATCAGCTGGCGGTACCTTATCAAATACTGGCATTGGAAGTTCAGTTTCAAACTCTTCACCCTTTAGTCTAGCCAAAAGCATGTCTACTGCTCTTTGTGATCCTCTTTTTTCTGAAAACACTGTTAATCTTCTTCCTTGAGGTATGTACCCCTCATGTTCTGGTAATCCAAGTTCTATTCCCTTTACAATCTTTTTAGCTACAGCAGCCATAACAGGTAATGCCTTTCGCATACTTCCTGCTGAGTCTGTGGTTTTTACAATTATAACCTTGTCTTTACATGTATCAATACCTGGATTTTCTATATACATTCCTGTAATTGCTGGGATATTTAATTTTTCTACAATTGCTTTAGATATTTCACCACAAGCCATTCCATACCTACCTGCATTAAATGCTGGTCCCGCTACAACAATATCAGGTTTAGTTTCTTTAACTACATTAAGAATATAATTTAAAGCTTCCTCTTTATTTTCATTAAAATAATTATCCCCACATATTATGGTTCCAACTATTTCTCCTTCATCCTTTATTAATTTGCTAAATCCTTGAGCTGGACCTATGATCTTTTCATCAAATACAGGTTTCATTCCAGCCTTTTCCTCTCCACCTACCTGTCCGAAGAACTGATTTACATAATATAACACCTTAAATTTATCTGACATAATTAATCCCCCTTTCTAAAATAATTAATACAAATCAACTGTACAGTTATGATAGCCTATTTCTGATGTAGCACCTATCACAGCATTTAATTCACACATTAAGGTTCCATCTTCTAATAAAGAACCGTCCCATCCACCAGCTAAGGTTTCAATAGCTTTTGCGCTTCCTA
The DNA here is from genome assembly GCF_002934235.1 of Clostridium algidicarnis DSM 15099. Lineage (GTDB taxonomy): Bacteria > Bacillota > Clostridia > Clostridiales > Clostridiaceae > Clostridium_L > Clostridium_L algidicarnis. Next base: position 126,710 of record NZ_PTIS01000005.1, on the reverse strand, counting down.
TTATTCTATCTGCAGGTGAAAGAGTTACAACATGGCTAACATTTCCTGCAGACACTACTGCAACAGCTTCAGGTGTTGTATCCGCCAAAGGTTGTGACATTCCATCTCTTCCAGAACATTCATCTGTAATTAAAACAGTTTTAATTCCAAAGCCCTCTAGTCTTTTACAAATCATTAAAAGGTCCGAGTCAGGGTTTCCATATCCTTCTTCTGATATAATTACACCATCTGCACCTAGCATTTTGCATAGCTTAGTAGTGTAATCACAGGTTCTAAACTTTCCTTCAAGTGTTGTAAGTTCTGGAGTTAATACTACTCCAAGAAAGTTTATTTCCTTACCATGCTTTGAATACAAATCCAAAATTGCTGAGTTATTTTGATGTTGATAAGTTGTGATTTTATCGCAAGCTGCAACACAATTACCACTAATTACTGCACCATCAAGCTCTTCATTTGGATGAATTAAGGTTGGAAGTATTAACTTACTATTTACCCCATATATATATCCATCATGAAGTAGTCCTTGTGAAATCAGCATTTCTACATATAAAACCTTAGGTAAGTTAGGATACTTTTCTTTTTCATCATCTATACTACCCATTTCATAGGTCAAAATCTCATCAACTTTAGCTTCTTTTCCAGCCATTCCTACAAATTCAGCTGCCTTAAGTCCAGCCATTCTAACAGTTGCTTCATGTTCGTGTGGATCAAGTCCTTCAATAGGTGAAATATCCACAACTAAATTATAAGTACTTGAAAATGGTGTCCACTTTGCTCCCTCGCCCCACATATCAATTACACCTTCTTGAAATCCTACTATGTCACCAACTGTAACAATAGCTGCTCCATAAAGTACATTAACCTTTCCATCTCCAAGTTGTGCAATTTTTGTTGACACTCCTGGAAATCCATTACCTTCACCTTCAACTTTAACTCTAGGTTCTATAACATCTTTTACAGGTATTATTCTTACCTTTTCTCCAGGTCTTGCAATATCCACCTTAACTTCTTTGATCTTTTTGTCTTCCTTAAGCCATAATATTAATTCTTCTTTGTTTACTGTCAAAACTCCATGATTTACAGCAGTTTTTTCCCCAAACTGCATATCTTTTATATGAATTCTTCCAAGTTCCAATTTCAAAAAAATCACCTCCAAATAAATTAGACACATTTACTAATATATTCCTTTTCAAAAGACTCTAATGTTGATATTAAAAGTTCTCTATCAACTAAAGAATAATCATCATCATTTTTTCTATCCGCTACCCTCCCTTCAGTAAGATTTTTTAAACTAATGATACTGTTTTCAATAATTCCCACATGAATAGGATTAATTTTATTATTCCTTTGTCCAATTATTATTGAACGAAAAGGAGAAAAAGCTATTCTTATACTTGCACCTAGTGGATGACTAATAAGATCGTACCCCTGATGAACCATATCTCTAACTTTAACCATTACCTCTTGAAAATCACCATCAACAAAATATACATTTTCAAATTCATTCTTTACCACTGGGTTGTTGGTAATTATTTGATAATCCAAGTAATCCCTCCTTACAAAATCCTTTTCATATTTCAGCTCATCCATAAATTATTTTTTAAACATACATACACTTTGAATACTCATAGTATACATAATGTATTTCATATGTTCTCTAGTAGTATATTCTACATATAAATCGATAATCCTTTTATTTAAAAAGTTTTTTTAAATTTATATATCTTTTAATAAAAATAAAAAAAGCCTGAAATCAACTTGTTTTTAAATTACAAGTTAATTTCAGGCTTTAATATTAATTTTTTAAAAACCTAAGGGAATTTATACCTAATATATTTTATAACATTTCTTGTTTTATCTTTTCAACAAAAGCATCTATATGCTCTCTTGCATACTTTTCTGCATCTTCATAGTTTTTCTCTTTTATAGCCTTTAAGACCTTTCCTAAGGTATCTGTAAATATATCCATACTATCAATATACTGCTCAGAATAATGCCAAAGTCTTTCAGTATGTAGATGTAAGCCTTTTAATAAATCCGCAAGACACTGATTCCCACTACTTAAAAATATAATATCATGAAATCTTTCATCATCATTTATTGCCTTTTGGTAGTCTTTGTCCAAATCATAAGTTTGAAACCTATCCATTATTTCTTCAAGCTCTTCAATTTGAGCTTTTGAAATCCTGATTGCTGCAAGCCTTGCTGCAAAAGGATCAATCTCTCTTGTTACTTCAAATACAGATTTCATATATTTAAAGTCTATAGGCGTAACTTGAGCCCCAAACCTTGGAATTATATTAATTAATTTATCCGCATTTAGTTGTTGGAATATCTTTCTTATAGGAGTTCTGCTAACCTTAAACTCAGTTGCAATATCCTCTTCATTAAGAACTTGCCCTGGTTCATATTCTATATTAACAATCCTCTTTTTTAAAATTTCATATATTTCATCCGTGTTTATAATTTTATCCACAATATCAAGCCCCTTATGCAAAATAGTAACAATAATAATAACACATGTTATACTTTATTTAAACATTAAGTGAAAACCTTTAAGGTATTATATCCTACATAATCTAATACTTTTTAATTAAACTTTACTATACCTTTTAAACTTTTCAAGGTAATCAGCAATTTTATAAGACACATATATGTTAAACATATCTTCATTATCTAAAACATCTAAGTGAGTTACATCAACAATTTTTTGAATCCTATATCTCGTAGTATTCCTATGGATAAGCAGTTCATCTGAAGTATTTTGTATGCTTTGGTTATTTTTTAAATAAACAAACAAGGTGTTGTAAAAATCTGTCTTATTAATCTTATCATATTCCTTCAATTTAGACAAAGCAGGATGATAATATTCTTCATAATTTAATTCATCTGATTTAAGAGATAGTAAATCATAAAATTGAATATCTCTGTAGTTAATAATGAAATCTTTAGGATTTCTTATCTTACCTATCTTTATTGCTTTTATTGATTGAAAATAATACTTTTGACATTCAATCATATTAGAAAACTCTTTACTAATTCCAAGATAAATTTTATTTTCTGTTAAAAATTCTTTTAACTTTTCTTGTTCTTGTAAAGGTTCATCCACCTTTTCATTATCATTTATTAATATAATATTATCTTTATAGTATACTAAATCTTTTAAAGGAAATAATAAATTAAAGGTATCTGTAAGATAATTTGATTGCCTCCTATAAGAGCTATAGTTAGAAATATCAAACACAAATACAGATATCCTTTTTGGAAACTTTGCATTTGAATTTTTTATTCTTTCATTAAAAACTTCTTTATTACTTAGCTTCCCATCAAGGATATCATAAATAATTCTCTCATAAGCTATATTTTTTGTATTTTTATAAAAACTATCCTTCTTCATTTCTGCTGCAACAATTTTACTTGTGAGTACTAAAAGCTCATTATCCTTTGGTAAAAGTTTTCTCTTACAAGATAAAAGAATAATATTTCCTACGTGTGTATTACCTATTTTAATCACAGATACAAGCTTTATTACGGGGCTTCCCTTGCATACAACTTCAAAGGGTTCATTAGATTTTATACCTATTTGCATATCCTTCATCTTTTTTATTTCCGATATAAAATCATAAGAGCAGTATCCTTTTTTAATATTTTTTCTCCAATATTTATCTGTAATATCATCTAAGGTTGAATTTGCAAGTATTTTATAATTAATATCTACTATTATAATAGGATTACATAAGATCTCTGATGCAACCTTAATTATATAATCAAGTCCATTATCCATAATAGCTGCATTTAATAAAGTTGAGGTTTCACGAACTATTTCAATATCTTCAAGAAAAAGATCCCTTGTATAGTTAAATATCTCGTATATATCTTCGGAATCTTTAAGTTCAATTACATTCAAATCATTCTTAGGTAACTTTTCTAAAGGAAATTTTGAATCATTTATAAGGATAAATGTTGCCCCTATAGCATCATTAATCTTAGATTCAACAAAAGACATGTTTCCAATATAAATTATATCCTTTGAAAAAGTACTTTGATCTTTTGTTATTAACTTTACATCTTTAAATAATGTTAAATTTTTATCACATCTTAATACATTTATATACCTTGCTGAAAAGTGCTTACACACCTTGCTAAAGTTGACTCCCATCAACATCACCTCTCTCTTATTATAGTGCAGTATGCACAATAAGGTCAACAACTTTCAATGTAAAGTATGATGTAATCAAAAGCTTTAATTGATATATTTATATTAATAAATTAATGGAGGTGCATTTTATGAATTACGAAAATCTTTTTTCAAAAGGAAAGATAGGTAAGCTTGAAATCAAAAATAGAATAGTAATGCCTGCAATGGGAACATCACTAGCAACCTCAACTGGAGAAGCCTCAGATGAAATGATAAGGTTTTACGAAGAACGAGCAAAGGGAGGCGCCGGCCTCATAATTACTGAAATAACACGTGTTGATAATGAAACCGGAGTTGGAACTCCAAATCAACTTTGTGCAAATAACCTTAATCAAATCCCAAGACTTGAAAAACTTTCAAGAGCAGTACATCGATATGATTCGAAAATATTCCTTCAACTTCATCACCCTGGTAGACAAAGTCACTCAAATTTAATTGATGGAAGACAAATTGTTGCTCCAAGCGCTGTTACATCTTCAGCTATAGGTGAACTACCAAGAGAGATGACCACTGAAGAAGTTGAAGCTATGGTTAAGAAATTTGTAACCGGTGCAAAGATTGCACAAATGGGTGGAATTGACGGAGTTGAACTACACGGAGCACACGGATACTTACTAGGTCAATTTTTAAGCCCTCTTACAAACTTAAGAACTGATAAATATGGTGGAGACCTTATGGGCAGAATGAGAATCTTAACTGAAATCATAATGGGCATAAAGAGTGTCTGTGGTCCAAGCTTCCCTATATCAGTAAGAATCGATGGTGATGAATTTGTAGATGGCGGATTCAAACTTGATGAGGCTATAAAAGCTTCAAAGTACCTTGAGAGTATAGGTGTTGATGCTATAAATGTAAGTGCTGGTACTTACGAATCAGTTAATACTATAATAGAACCTATCTCATATCCACAAGGTTGGAAAAGACATCTTGCACAAGGTATAAAGGATACTGTTAAAATTCCTGTAATAGCCTGTGATGTTATAAGAAAGCCAGATTTTGCTGAAAGTCTTTTAAAAGAAGGTAATGTAGACTTTGTAGCAGTTGGTAGACAACTTTTAGCTGATCCTGAATGGGGAAAGAAGGCTATGGAAAATAGAGAAGATGAAATAAGGCCATGTATTTCCTGTCTTTACTGTATAGATAAACTTATGCAATGTGAAACAACTAAGTGTGCAGTAAATGCAAGAATGGGAAGAGAACTTGAATATGGCGAAATAAAAGAAAATGGAAAAGGAAGAGTTGTTGCTGTAATGGGTGGAGGTCCTGCAGGAATGGAATCCGCAAGAATCCTTGCGCTTAAAGGCTTCAAACCTGTTCTATTTGAAAAGAAAGATGTACTTGGTGGAAGTGTATACCTTGGAAGCAAGCCTCCACTAAAAGAAAAGCTTAATTGGTTTTTAGATAGTCTTGAATATCAAATTAATCAACTTGGCGTGGACATAAGGCTAAATAGCGAACCTACATTAGAAGATATAAAGTCATTAAGCCCATACGCAGTTTTTGTTGCAACAGGAGCTTCTCCAATAGTTCCAAGGCTTCCTGGCATAGACAAATCTGAAGTATGCACAGTTATAGATGTTTTAGAAGGTAAAATAGATATTAAAGGCAAAAATGTTGTAGTTGTAGGATCAGGTATGACAGGTCTTGAAACTGCAGAACTTCTTGCAGTACAAGGTAATAAAGTTACAGTGGTTGAAATGCAAAATAAAATAGGCCCTGATGCATACCTTCCAAATCTTATTGATGTAACTACAAGATTAAAAAAACACAACGTAGAAATGATACCTTCAATGAAGCTTGTTGAAATTAAAGAAAATGAAGTTTCACTTCAAAATACTAAAGATAATACAATCTCAAATAGAGATGCTGATGTAGTAGTTCTATCTCTTGGAAGTGTTTCAAACAATTCCATGATAAATGGACTAGAAAAAATTGTTCCAATAGTTAGAGTACTTGGAGATGCTGAAAAACCAGGCAGAGTTGCTGAAGCAATGCACACAGCATTTGAAAAGTCATATTTTCTTGAATAATATGAAAAATTAAATTCAAAAAGAAGTCAAAAGTAATATTAAACTTTTGACTTCTTTTTATATTTTAAGAATCACCTATTTTTATCAATACTTAAAATTATAAACCTCTCCATTTAAAAACCTTTTGCACTTATCTTTCGACTTACAGCTTAAACAAGGCCTTGATATCTTATCTGCTTCGTATAATATGTTACTTAAATCTGTGACATGTTCTTTATTTCTATGTGACCTTATAGCTAAATCAACTTGTTCAATTTCTACATTAGTAAATCCACATCTTTGAAGAATTTCTCTTGCTAGCTCTGCGCTTGCTATAGCGTGATCTTTCCCTATCTTATACTCTACCCATCTACCAATATCATGGAGCAGACCTGTTGCGTATATTAATTCCTTATCTATATTAAGACCCCTTTCTAGATTAATTATGGTAGCTACTCTACAAACATCTAAAAAATGAGTAATATCATGATGACAAAAAATCCTATCCTCTTCTAATTCTTCGTTATTTTTTAGATACATATTAAACTCTTTATCTTTTAAAATACAAGTAATTCTATCCATCATCATACCCTCTTTATAGTTTCTTTCCCCTTAAGATTTTTAATAATATCCTCAATTGATATATCATTAATTATAAGATCTTTTGATAATTCAAATAAAGGAACCATTACAAAGGCTCTTTCATACATACGAGGATGCGGTACAGTAAGTCTTTCTGATGCTATGTTCACATCATTATATAACAATATATCCACATCTATAATTCTTGGCCCATTTAGGAATGTCTTCACCCGTTTCATATCACTTTCAACGCTTTGAGTAAAATTTAATAACTCTTCTACTCTTAAATTAGTTTCACCTTCAATAACTATATTTAAAAACCATGGTTGGTCTTTAAAACCTACAGGCTCTGTTTCGTAGTAAGAAGATTTATCTTTTATGTTTACCTTTTTACTTAAAATTGATATGGCTGTCTCAATATTCTTTTTTGTATCTCCAATATTACTTCCTAGCCCAAGATATATTTTATTCATAATCTTCTCTACTCCTTTTTATTTTAACAGCAAAGTAGTCAAAATTACCTACTACGGGAGCACTAGGTTTTTTAATCTTTAAAACAACATTTTCTATATTTTCATAAGATAATAATATCTCATTACATATCTTGTGAGCTAACGCTTCTAATAAATCAAATTTTCCCTTAGTCATAATATGTTCTATAATTTTATATACCTCAGCATAGCTAACAGTATCATTTAAATTATCACTTTTACCCGCCTTCTTTAAATCGAGATATAACTTAGCATCTACATAAAATCTTTGACCTAATACCTTTTCTTCTTTTAATACTCCATGGTAACCATGAAACGCCATATTCTCCATAATAATTTCATCCATATTATTCACCTCTAATTATTGCATCTGCCACCTTTACAGCTCTTAAGTTTTCTTGTACATCATGAACTCTAACTATGTCTACACCTTGTACTATTCCTAATATTGTAGTTGCTAAAGTCCCTTCCACCCTCTCCTTTGGTGGTAAGTCTAAAATCTTACCTAACATGGATTTTCTTGATGTTCCAAGTAATACCGGATACCCAAGAGACTTTATTTCATCTAACTTGCTCATCACCATAATATTTTGCTCAGGAGTCTTACCAAAACCAATGCCTGGATCTAATATTATCATATCCTCTGAAATTCCGGCCTCCTTAGCAATGGCTACAGACCTTTTAAAAAACTCCTTAATATCCTCAATGATATTGTTATAATCAGTTCCATTTTGGTTATGCATAATTATTACGGGGATTTTATATTTTGCAGCTACCTTTGCCATATTGGGATCCTTTTGTAATCCCCATATATCATTGATTATATGTACTCCCTCTTTTATTGCTTCCTCTGCCACTTCTGATCTTATGGTATCCAAAGAAATTATTGCATCCGTCTCAGCCGAAAGTCTTTTAATAACTGGAATTACCCTTTTTAGTTCTTCCTCTTCCGTAATATTTTTATGACCTGGTCTAGAGGATTCCCCTCCAACATCTATAATATCTACACCAAGTTCAATCATCTCTTTTGCATGATTAACCGCATTATGTATGTCTATAAAATCTCCACCATCTGAGAATGAATCGGGAGTAACATTTAAAATCCCCATAATATAAGTTCTTTCACCAAGTTTTATATTTTTATCTAAAAACTTAATATCCTTTATTTCCTTTTTAATCTTTTTCATAGTCCCTCCTATACTCCATGATTATTTATTTATCATTGATAATACTTCTGCTCTAGATTTAGGATCTGTTGCAAATGTGCCCCTTACGGCAGAAGTTATAGTCTTGGACCCTGGTTTTTTAACACCTCTCATGGTCATACACATATGTTCAGCTTCTATTACTACAATAACTCCATATGGGTCAAGTTTTTCAACTATTGCATTAGCTATAGAAGCTGTGAGCCTTTCTTGAAGTTGTGGTCTTTTCGAAATAGAATCTACAACCCTTGCAAGTTTACTAAGACCTGTTAATCTACCACCCTTAGGCAAATATCCTACATGAGCCTTTCCATAAAAGGGAACTAAATGATGTTCACAAACAGAATAAAATGGAATATCTTTAATTAAAACTAACTCTTCATATTGCTCTTCCTGAAAATACACCTCTAAATGTTTTTTAGGATCTTCATTTAATCCCGAAAAAATCTCTTCATACATCCTTGCCATTCTTTTTGGTGTGTCTAATAATCCTTCTCTATCTGGATCTTCCCCTATAGCATAAAGTATTTCTCTAACAGCATTTTCTATTCTTTCATTATCCATAATCCCACCCCTTATAAGCTAGTTTAATATTGTAATTTATGTTCTTACTTTACCATAAAGTTCATGCTTTATAAAGGTAACTGTTTAAATACTTACAATATTCACGCTTATTTAATTTGAGTGATTTTCCTTTTAACAATGAATTATAATATATATTAGATATATAATAATAAAATCCTTCATATAATAATAAAAACAAAGACATAATGGATAATTTCTAGTAAAATGTTAAATAAAATATTAAAAGAAAGGAGAAAAATATGTTATTATTCAATCCAGTTGTTATATCAGTTATTGTAATGATAGTTTTATGTCTTTTTAAACTTAATGTATTAATTTCCATATTAATTGCAGCTATGACGGCAGGTTTAGTTTCAGGCATGTCTTTAGGGGGCACAATGAATACCCTAATTGGAGGAATGGGTGGCAATGCTGAAACCGCTCTAAGCTATGTGCTCCTTGGTGCATTAGCAGTTGCAGTAAATAAAAGTGGTCTTGCTTCAATTTTAGCAAAAAAGATATCCAAAATTATTGGTGAAAAAAAATATGTATTTTTATTATTACTCGCTTTTATAGGTTGTTTTTCTCAAAATCTTATTCCAGTTCATATAGCATATATTCCAATATTAATACCACCTTTACTCTTACTTATGAACAAACTTAAAATAGATAGAAGAGCAGTGGCTTGTGCCCTTACATTTGGATTAAAAGCACCTTATATAGTTTTACCTGTAGGATTCGGTCTTATATTTCATGGTATTATAAGTGCTGAAATGAACAAAAGCGGCATATTAATAGCCACCTCAGATGTAGCTAAAGTATTATGGTTTCCAGGTATAGGCATGGTAATTGGTCTTTTTGTAGCTATATTTTTTACTTATAGGAAACCAAGGGAATACCATGATATTGAAGTGAATTCTTTAGAAAAGTTTGATGATGAAAATCTTAAAATGACCTCAAAACATTGGTTTGTATTAATTGCAGCTATATCTGCATTTGTAATTCAAGTTATCACAAAGTCTCTTCCTCTTGGAGCACTTGGAGCATTAATAATAATATTTGTTTCAGGAGCAATTAAATTTAATGAAATTGATGAATTACTTGATGGTGGAATTAAAATAATGGGCCTAATTGCATTTATTATGCTGGTTGCATCAGGTTATGGTGATGTTTTAAGAAAGACTGGAGCTGTAGAATCTTTAGTTTCTTCTCTTTCTATTATGGTTAATGGCAGCAAAATCATAGGTGCAGGATTAATGTTACTTGTAGGACTTATAGTAACCATGGGCATAGGCAGTTCATTTGGTACCATTCCTATAATAGCTGCAATCTATTGTCCACTAGCTATAGAACTTGGTTTTTCTCCACTAGCAACCATAGTTTTAATAGGTGTTGCAGCAGCCCTTGGGGATGCAGGTTCACCAGCATCTGACAGTACACTTGGACCAACATCAGGCCTAAATGTAGATGGACAACATGATCACATTTGGGACACCTGTGTACCCACATTCCTACATTATAATATACCTCTTATAATATTCGGTTCTTTTATCCCTTTTGGCAATTAATAATAAACTTTTTCTCTAGTTTTAATGGACTATAAGAAAGTTTAGCCTTTCTAAGTCCTTCTATTCCTAAATCCTGTTCTCTATTTATTATTTCTACATCATTAAAATACTTATCTATAAAAGTTCTATTAATAAAGCTATAAATTCCTTTGTAGTTTACATCACCTTTTTCTACATGAATCACAGCTAACTTTTCATTAAGCTTTTCTCCTAATGTAAATCCTACTACTTCATCATCTACATAAACTGCCATGCCCTTTAAGTTAAGAAACTCTATATTTCTAACAATATCTTTTATAGATTCAGTTTCATAATAAAGCATCTTATCTTCATTGTTATTTTCTAGATACCATTTTTTTGTAGCATTTATTACCCCTTCAATAACTTCTTCTCCTGAAATATCTTTTACCTTATAATCATAGCCTTTAACAAAGGAATTATAATGATTTTTCTTTCCATGGAGCTTCTTTCCTGAGAGATTTATAAGCTTTTCTGATTCATATAAATAATCAAAGTTATCGATATCTTCTATAATGGCAATATCTTCATTTTCTTTACATATGCATTTTATCTTGTATGCAAAATCTTCTTCTAAGTCTTTGAATATATATTTTATATTGTTTTCCTTTTTACATGATGCTAAATATTTAAGTATATCTTTTAAATCTTCTTCCTTATATCCTAGAGGCTGCATAAAGTGATAATCTCCATTAAAGTCTTTTTTCTTTATAATTAAAGCATCTTTATAAATTCCATACTGGACATCGCAACCTTCTCTCCATATATATAAAGTAGTAAATGAATACTCGCAACTTAAAAATTTGTATGGATATATATATTTTTCAAACAACTCTTTATCTTCTAATGTAAGCTTCTTAAAATTCATTAAATCACCTTCCGTATATTGTTTTGATTAAATCAAAATTTATCATTAAATTTTTCGAATAAATTTCTTAATTTATATATTAACAGCTATATAATAATTAAATGTAAATCAACTATAATTTATTTGCCTAGGTAGACATGATTACTACTTAAATTTCATGATTTTAAAGTAGTAATATCTTTAATAATTATAACACTTTATCCTCCCTTTATCTATTTTAACCTTAAACTACTTTCTATAATATCTCTTTTGTAATTTGTATATTTTTCTAGTACATCTTTGTTCTTTTCAAAAAAAATATTTAAGATTTTTATATTATTCACTGTGTCAGGAGTAATAGTATGCTCAATTAATTCTGCCTGAAGGAGAATGTCCTCTTTGCATCCTATAAGAGATAAAAAGTTTTCTATTACGTTATGTCTATTTAGTAGAAACTCACCTAGCTTTTTACCCTCATCTGTTAAGGTTACTATTCCGTACCTTTCATAATTAACAAGCTTTAACTCTCCTAGTTTTTTTACCATTTTTGAAGCTGAAGAGTCCTTAACATTTAAAAGCTTTGCAAGTATATTTATTCTAATATAATCCTCATTCATTGAGTTTCTATAAATCATTTCAAGATAATCTTCTAATGCAGGGGTCATCATATCTTTTCCCTCTCTTCTCAATTCATATCCACGTACAGTATAAAATTCATCAGTCACTAAATCGCCACCCTTTTTAATATCATTTTTCTCATATTGAAAAAAGTAATTAATCAATATGTTCTTCTATTAAAATTATATTTTTTAATACCTTATATTTTATATATACTAGTAACACCTAGAAAGTATTTATCATATCTTAGCTTAGGGAAAGTTTCTTTCTCTACACTAAATCGTCGAACTTATTAGTATTAAATAAAATAATATAGGAGGTTTATTTTTATATGAATGATTGCTATATTCCACTTAATTCTTTACCCCTTGGTAAAAGCTGCAAAGTAAAAGACCTTACTTCTGAGGGTCTAATAAGAAGGAGGATGTTAGATTTAGGATTAACCTATGACACTGTAGTAAAACCTTTGCATAAAAGTCCTTCTGGAGACCCTATTGCGTATCTTATTCGAGGTACTGTCATTGCTCTTCGAAGTGAAATGTCTTCTATGATTTTGGTAGAAGCACTTTAAACTAATACTTATAAAAGTTTATTTTAAAATATACAAGTTTTCAATATTCTTAGGGAGGAACATTAATGGTCAAAGCTTATAAATCAACTAATTCAAATATGCTTGAAGAAGAGCTGAAAATCAATAAAATAAACCTAGATGATAAGATAATAGCCTTAGGTGGTAATCCTAATGTAGGTAAGAGTACTGTTTTTAATAGTTTAACTGGTTTAAATCAACATACTGGTAACTGGCCTGGCAAGACTGTAACAAATGCTCACGGAAATTATCTTTATAAGGATAATAATTTTATCCTAGTAGATATTCCAGGCACATATTCCTTAATGGCAAATTCCATTGAAGAAGAGGTTGCTAGAGATTTCATATGTTTTGGAAATCCAGACACAACAGTAATTGTAGTTGATGGAACCTGCCTTGAAAGAAATTTAAATCTTGTTTTGCAAACTCTTGAGATAACTTCAAAGGTGGTCGTATGTGTTAACTTAATGGATGAAGCAAAGAGAAAGGGAATCTCCATAAATTTAGATAAACTATCAAAAGAACTTGGAGTTCCTGTGGTTGGAACAAGTGCCCTACATGGTGACGGCTTAAATCATCTAATGGATGCTGTTTTAGAGGTTTCATCTAAGGATAGTATCCCTAACACATTAAGTGTTATATATGATGAACCTATAGAAGAGGCCCTAGGTGAAGTTCAGGACATTATTAAACTTAAATTTCAAAATACTCTTAATTCTAGATGGTTAGCATTAAAGATCATAGATGGTGATAAGACTCTCTTAACTTCCATTAATAAATATCTTAATTTTGACTTAACTAAAGAAGAGGATATTATAAAAAAAGTTGATGAAGTCCGTGAATTTTTAAGTAAAAAGCATATTGATTCAGATACCTTTCGTGATAAAGTTGTTTCTAAACTAGTAACTATATCAGAAAGCATAAGTAATGAGGTAGTTTCCTTTAAAAATAAAAATTACAATAACAATGATAGAAAAATAGATAAATATCTTACCTCTAAAAAGTTTGGAATTCCAATTATGATTCTTCTTTTAGCTATAGTCTTTTGGATTACCATTACCGGAGCTAATGTTCCATCACAGCTTATAGCTAAGGGACTATTTTGGATTGAAGATAAGCTTACAATTTTCTTTACCTCACTTGGTACTCCACCCTTTGTCCACGGGGTATTAGTTCTTGGTATATATAGAACTCTTGCCTGGGTAATATCAGTTATGCTTCCTCCAATGGCTATATTCTTTCCTCTATTTACCTTACTTGAAGATCTAGGGTATTTACCTAGAATTGCTTTTAACCTTGACAATTATTTCAAAAAGTCCTGTGCCTGTGGAAAACAAGCATTAACAATGTGTATGGGCTTTGGTTGCAACGCTGCCGGCATAATAGGATGTAGAATAATTGATTCACCAAGAGAAAGACTAATTGCCATAATCACAAACAACTTTGTACCTTGTAATGGAAGGTTTCCTATTCTTATAGCAATTATAACCATGTTCTTTTCCTCAGCTATATTTGGTCCCTTTCAGTCCATAGTCTCTGCCCTAATACTTACAGCTGTAATTATCCTTGGTGTAGTAATGACCCTTTTAATATCTAAGTTTTTATCAAAGACCATATTAAAAGGTATTCCATCAAATTTTACTTTAGAGCTACCACCCTATAGAAAGCCCCAAGTAGGAAAAGTTATTGTGCGCTCCATATTCGATAGAACTTTATTTGTACTTGGCCGCGCAGTTATGGTAGCAGCCCCAGCTGGACTTATCATATGGGTAATGGCTAATATTACTGTAGGTGATTTAAGTATATTAACTCATTGTGCCAACTTTTTTGATCCCTTTGCGAGACTTATTGGTCTTGATGGCTATATATTAATGGCATTCATTTTGGGTTTCCCTGCAAATGAAATAGTGATCCCTATAATAATTATGAGCTATATGTCTACAGGAAGCATGCTTGAACTCGATAGCCTAGTTCAGTTAAGAACTCTTCTTATTTCTAATGGTTGGACCTCTTTAACCGCAGTATGTGTTATGCTATTTTCTTTATTCCATTGGCCTTGCGCTACCACCTGCCTTACTATAAGAAAAGAAACTCAAAGCTTTAAGTGGACCATGGTGTCCTTCCTTCTTCCAACCATAACTGGTATTATCATTTGCTTTATAGTTGCAAATACCGCTAGATTAATAGGACTTGTATAGTAACCATGCCTTTGTAATCAAAATAACTTATTCCCCTTCTATATGCCGGTAATGCACTTGTATAATAAAATTACCTACCTAATTTTATATTACCAACCTAATTTTATATTCCCAACCTAATTTAAAATTATGTAATTATAATAAACAAAAAAGTAAAGTAAAAAGGTCAGATTAATCTTTAAGATATATCTGACCTTTTTATGTTATTTAATCTTAATAATATTTTAAATTTAAATCCTACTGTATATCTGCTCCAAAAATAGCTAAGTATTGATTATCTAAAATAAACATATCATTCTTCCATCTTAAGGTATTCAAAATATAACCTAAAGAATCTGCATTGTATCTTCCAGCTATTTTTTGATATCCTAGCAGCTCATATACTCCATCTGAATCAAAATCCACAGGATATAAACCACTGAGTGGATTTACAAAACCTTCAATTGGTGCTTTAAGCTTCCCATCTTTATCATATATCTCATTTAAGTATTCCTCACCCTTATTAGATATATCTATAATGTACATTTTATTATTTTCTTCACTTATAACTTCCACCTTGTAGTTGTCTTTATAATTAACCTGATATTCATATTGCTGATTATATACATCAAAATCAAAAATCAGTCTTGGTGTATTATTAATAAAAGAATAAATATAGTAATACATTATGCCACCACTGCCACCCGTATTAATTCCTATTAGTATGTCACTTACGCCATCACCTGTGAAATCTCTTAAAAGTATGGTAGGGCTATATCCTGTGTTTTCCTTAAGCGGTATACTAGTGAATCTACCTGTCATACCATCTTGTATTACAAGTGTTATATCTTGAACAAACGGACTATCCGATGTCATTATACCCGTTAAATATATATTATCAATTATCCTATCTCCATTTACATCTCCCCTAGCATAAGCCACAATCCCAGGACTTCCATCATTAGCTCTAAAATAAGAAGTATACATAAAATCCCCTTTACATCTAATTGTTGTATAATATCTTATGCTATGGAAAACCCACCTGTTACATTTAATATTTATCTAATACTCTCCATGGTATATCCATAATATGTTAGCACCTCTGAGGTGCTAACATATTATGGAATCATCTAGTTATTTAGTTATCTTTTTATAAATAACTTTCTTGTAAATTTCATAATCTTGTCCATTATGCTTTCATGTTCATAAGGCTCTTGAATTGCTAAACTTGCTAGCCTCTTAATTCCTTCTAGTGAAACAGCTCCAGCAATGAATCTTCCAGTATGACAAAATGTAGCATCACTAACTCCTGTTACATTTGCAAGTTCTTCATCTCTTTTACCCATCCAATCCTTTGGAAGCTTCTTTTTATCCTTACCATCTTTTCCTCTTATAGTTTGCAAAAGATAATTAGTTTTAGATTTAAAAATTACAAACAGTATTTCCTGTGCTTCATCAATTTCCTTAAGCGACTCCCCATATGGGCAATATGAATCAAGTATCATAACTTCAGGAATTTCTCTAGATTCATAAGCTTTTACTACCTTTTCTTTAGCTTTAATCACCGACATTTTGAAATTGATTTTATTATTTAAAATTAAGGTTGCAAATTCAACTGCTTTATTAAAATTCTGGTTTTCTTTATCTTCCTCATACCATAATGGATTAAAACCTGATAAAATTGAGGAAATATTCATTAAAGGAATTTCCGATTTATCTATCCATATTCCATTATCTAAGGCATCTATTCCTTCTACTAAGCTCCTATCAATAAAATTAAAAATCTCATCAATTTGATCTTCATTTAAACTTTCATTTTTAAAATGCACTACTTCTTTACCAAACTTATTCCATATAAGTCCACAGGAGGAAAATGGGGTTCCATCTTCTCGCATTACCTTATCAATACCATGATGGTCGAACTCACCACCATTAACATCGTAAACTATATCTAATTCATCTAATACCTTTTTATTTCTTGTCCTTATTAATTCTGTTACAAAAATTTCATTTAGTATAGCTGTTGCCATAACTTCATCTGCATGAAACTTTCCATCATGTGTTCCTATTTTTTTAAACTGTTTTTCCAATTATTTATCAACTACCTTTTTTAAATTTGTTTTCTGTTACTGTTTATAATTTATTAGAACTAGATATTCTAACTAGGAAATATATGTTTCTCCATTATATCTTATTTAATCTACCTTAGTATCACTTTTTACATAAGCTTAGATTATGATAATTGTTTTATTTTCCTTAGATGTTAATTAAAACAAGGGCAAATACCACTAAACCCACTGCTATTTTGTTCTTATTAGATAATTTTTCTTTATATAATAATACTTCTCCAAGACTTATAAATATAATGCTCCCTGCACTATAAACTGGCAAAGCTATGGATGTATTAACAGAATTTAGTGCCATTATAAGAAAGTATGAAGAAAACAAATTTGGTATTCCAACTAAAAAGCCAGTTAATAAATCTCTTTTCAATATCTTCTCTTTTGACTTTAAAACAAAATATAAACTTAATAAAAATGCCATAGTAAATGTAACAAATAAAAATACATCTTTATATTCTAAAAGTGCATACTTTTGAAATAGTTTGTTTTGAAATTCTGCCATTCCTCCAAATAAAAATAATAATATAAGTGTTAAGTTTATACTTTTATTATTATTTTCATCATAAGATATATTTGCAAAAACTATGGAAAACAAAGCTATCAATATGCCTATCCATTGAAAGGGTTTAGGTATCTCCTTCCAAAACAAAATAGAAAATATCATAGGCACCAATATCCCAAGCTTTCCAAAGGTTCCTGAAAGAGAGGCCCCATTTTCTCTTACACTCTTTTGATAATAAATAAAGGATAAGAAGAAAAATGCCCCTCCTATTATTCCAACCACCAAAGCCCAGATAAAACTGGATTCTGGAGAAAAATAAACATGGTTTTGAGAAAGAACCTTTGAACATTCCAAAATAAAACCTTTTATTGAAATATCAGTTATATGTATCTTTGTAGATGGTTTAGCTATGATCATTAATAAACTTATAAATAACGCTGTAAAATAATTAACACTAGTAACTGCATACCTATTCATTTTAGAACCTTCACTATACTTGAAAATTAAAGCGATGGAAGAACTACATACTATAGCTAAAAATAAATACCCCATAATTTACATCCTCTCCTGTACAATTTATGTAATACTACCAATATATCATATAGTGAATTATAAAAGAAGAATAGCTTTAAACAAAGCTATTCTTCTTTCTTTACCTGCCTACTCTTTTATTTCTTTTGCTTTCTTATGAAAATATATCCACCTATAATTAAGCTAATACCCAATAACATCATAGATGATGTATTAACTAAACTTCCTGTCTTTACAAGTTTAGTTTTTGTGGTTGTAGTTTTAGGGCCACTAGCTTTTGGTGTCTCAGCTTTTGGTGTATCAGTTTTTGGAACATCAACCTTTGGTTTATCATCTTTTGGCTCCTTTATTACTGGATCTTCCGTTTCTGGAATCTTAGTTTCTTTTGTTATAGTAACTTTCTTTGTTACTACAGTTTCATTCCCTGCAAGATCCGTAGCTACTACTTTAATAGTATTTTCACCCATTACCACCGGTAGAATTATTTTAAAGTTACCATCTTCATCTAAATAAACTTCTTCTTCATTAACTGTTACATTTTTAAGATTATTATCCTTTGCATTACCTGTAATTTCAATAGAATCTTTATTTACAACATCCATATCTTTTGGTACTTCTACTGTAACTTCTGGTAATGTTTTATCTACTATTACTTTAACCTTTTCAGACATTTCAGTTGTAACTCCATTTTTTTCACCGCTTATTGTTATAATATTTACCTCTTCTTTAAGATCTAATGTTGCTGTAAATAACTTATCTTTAGTCTCAACTGCTGCTACCTTTTCACCATTTACAAATACATTTACGCTTCCTTCTACATTCATTTTACCTTCAAGTGTTACAGTATCCGTATTTATATAATTTATTTCTTTTAAGTTTGTAATTTCAGGTGTTGTTACTTTAGCATTTACTACATTAACCTTCTTTGTTACTGTAGTTTGATTTTCTGCAAGATCTGTAGCTATAGCTGTAATTATATTTTCACCACTTACTGCTGGTATACTTATATTAAAGTTACCCTTTTCATCTACAATAACTTCTTTTTCATTAACTGTTACATTTTTAAGATTATCATCCTTTGCATTACCTGTAATTTCAATAGTAGCTTTATTAATTAAATCACTATCTACAGGTACTTCTATTGTAACCTCTGGTGATGTGGTGTCCCCTATCACTTTAATTATTGATGACATCTTTGAGGTTTTTCCATCTGCTTCACCACTTATTGTGATATTATTTTCCCCTTCTTTAACTTGTATATTTGCACTAAACAATTTGTTTTCAGTATCAACTGTTGTAACCTTTTCATCATTTACAAATACATTTACCTTTCCCTCAATATTCATATTACCTTCAAGGATTATATTATCTTTATTTGTATAGTTTAATTCCTTAAGGTTAGTTATATTTGGAGTGGTCACTTCTTCTTTTGGCGCCTCTACTTCATAGTCCATAATAGCTCTAATCATCATAGCACCGTCAATTTCATAATCAGCAATTGGTGTAAGGCCACCAGTATACACATAGGATCTTTCATTTTCTAGGCTATCTTTATCGATACCTATAGCTGGGGATTGAGCAGCAGGATATAACTGCTTTGTCACTATATAAAAGTCCTTGTCTGTAGCAAAATCATAGTCTAATAGGTCTATTTTATTCCACTTACCTCTTTCTATGGTTACTTCTTTTAAGTCTCCCACTTCACTTATCTTACCTTTTTTATCAATATACACTATAGAAATCCCAATCTTATTCCCTAGTGCCTTTTTATGGTTATCTACAAAGAAAATATTTGCTTCTTTAACTCTACCATAAGATTTTGGAGTGAATCTGACACCAAACCCTACTCCAGCATTAACAAATACTCTTGCATCTTCGTTTGTACCATCATCATATGCAATTTCATCTTCAACACCAACAAACTTTCTCATAGCTACATTTACTAAATTATCTTTTTCTCCTTCTACAGTTACATTAATATTTTCTGTATAGAAGTCTCTACTCATTACCCTTACAGTATAATCTCCTGCAAATACTCCATTTATAGTAAAATTACCTTCTTCATCTGTTATAACACTTTGAATGTTTGAATCTTCAAGTACCTTCACCGTAGCATTAGCAATTGCTGTATTGGTAGCTTTATCTACTACCTTTCCTGTAATATTCCCATGTTTAATAGGATCTAGCTTAATTACCTCTGTTACTGTTTCCCCTGGTTTAAGAGATACCTTAACTTCCTTTGGATAATAACCGTAAGAAACAGCTCTAAGTGTATAGTTTTCTCCTTCTTTATTTCCGGCATGGGTAATTGTAAATCCGCCAGTTGTAAGGTCTGTCTTTACACTTCTTCCAGTTTCTAAAATTGTAACAACTGCATCTGCCGGTAAGAAACCTTCCACAAACTTATGATTTCCATTATCTTTATCCACAGAATCTGAATCTAAAAGATTTAAATTCAATTTTTCTAAAAAATCTAAACTTAATTTATTATTTACATTATCCTTCTTTGAAAGTACCGTTACTGAATCTATATACCATCCTGGTCCACCCATTAAGTCATTTGTATAAAGGTAAAATCTGATTTTAACGGTTTTTCCTTTATATTCTGATAAATCTAAGGTAACAGTTTCCCAGCTTTTAGAACCCCTCATAGTATCTTTTAAAACCTTCCAAGTCTCACCATCATCTTCTGATATTTGGATATTAGCAAAGTCATCAGTTCCTTCATAAACATAACTATATATGCTCATCCATTGGTCTACTGATAAAACTGATTCCTCATCATCTGGAAGACTTATGGATGGTGTGTCTAAGTACCCAGAATGCTCATAAGAATAATTTCCTTTAAGATTAGTAGCCCATACCTTCGTTCCAGTTAATGCAGTTTTTGGTCCTGAAGTTGGCACCCCCCACTCCCAATCATTCTTTTTTCCTGATTCTGATAAAATTCCTGTTGTAAATCCACCATTGTCCTTTTCAAAGTTTTCGTAAAATATCTTTTCTATCTCTTTATAATCAATTTCTGCCTCTTTAGAATAATCACTTTCGTTTCCAACAAAATCACTAGACGTAATAACATAATAATACTTTCCTGTTTTCACATCAGTATCTGTATAAAATGTATTTGTTGTAGTTGTAACCTTTGTGTAATGACCTCCTGCTGTCTCTGAACGATATACATCATATTGTTTTAAATCCGCTTCATTAACCTTGTCCCAGCTTAATGATATTCCTGATTTATTTCTCTGCAACTTAACATTTGTAGGAATGCTTGGAGCAGTTTTATCCTCTCCAACAAGTCTTAGATTATCAAAATACCAACCTATACTATAGCCATTATTTTCTGACATAGTAGAAAATTCGAACTTTATTTGTACTGGGTTTTCACTCCCTATATATGACTTAAGATCTACATAAACCTCATGCCACTCTCTATCTCCCCCAGATACTTTTCTTAATTCTTCCCATGTAGATCCTTCATCTGTTGATATAAGCATTTTAGCACTGTGAAAGCTTGATATATCACTCCATTCTGATATCCTTAAGCTAGCTGACTTTAAATCTTCATCTCTTAAATCAAGAGATGGTAATACTACTTCACTAACTATATCTTCTGTAACACCATAGGTATCTAGCTTTGTTCCTATTACCTTTGTTCCACTTAAAGCTTTAGGACCTACAAATGATGTAGGAGCTCCCCACTGAAAGTCACCTGATAACTTAAATCCTTTAATATCAGTTTCAAAGTCATTACTATATTTATCTGGCTTTATTCCAAACATTACACTAAGTTTATATTCATCAGTTGTGAAAATGTTATTTCCATAATCTGTAGCCACAATTTTATAATCTACACCAGTTTTAATAACTAAATCTCCAGGAATTATAGCCTCATAAGTGCCTCTTACTGAATCTCCATCTTTAAGTTTCATGTCTATCTCTTTCCAGTCACTCATTTCATCATTTTTAACTAATAGCTTAGCATCAGTTACAGAAACATTATCTTTTATCTCTGCTATTACAGTTGCATCTAATCCTGCAAACACTTCTGGCAACTTCTCATGAATTACAGTTGGAGCTACCTTATCTTCTCCAGAAATTAAAACCTGTCCTTCTATGGTTCCAGTACCTACACCTAAAACCTTTGATACTGTGTCATATGCATTAATTAACCCGAATCCATATCCCATATTCGGAGACTCTGTATATTCATTATCTGTTAACTTTGTTGCGGTTTCTTTAATTATAGTTTCTATTTCATCTACTGTTAAAGAAAAGTTTGCTGACTTCATTAAAGCCGCTATGCCTGATACGTGTGGAGCAGCCATAGAAGTACCATTCCACCCTCCTTCATATCCACCTACAACAGAAGAACGAATATTTACTCCAGGAGCAGATATTTCTGGCTTAATCATCTTAGGATCCCAAGGTGAAGGTCCAAGCTTTGAGAAATCGCCTCTTTTATTATTAATATCAACAGCTGCTACTGCAAAGCTTCCTGGCAAATTTGATGGGTTTTGAATTGAACCTGGCCAAGGCTTAGGTTCTCCTGATTTTTGATTTCCTGCTGCAAAGACTGGTAATATACCAGCAGATCTCCAAGCTGCTACTACATCTTTAAACCAAGGATCTACACCTGCTGATCCACCCCAAGAATTATTTATTATGTTTGGAGCCTTTTCTGCCTTTCCACCAGGTGCAAGAAACCACTGAGCCCCTGCTAATAAGTGGACTTGTTGTCCTCCCTTATCTGTAAATGCCTTTGCTGCTATCCATTTTGCCCCAGGTGCTACACCTATTGTATTATCTCCATTTGACTCTTGTCCAAGTATTGTTCCTGTGCAATGGCTACCGTGTGGAACACCTAGGTTATCCCAAGGAAGCTCTGAATTAGTCATTGGATCATACCAACTTTCCTTTGGATTAACAACAGTTTCTGTTTCCTTATCATAGCCTCTCCATTTGTCTTTTAGAGCTGGGTTCGTCCAATCAACTCCAGAATCTAAAATTCCTACCACAACTCCTGTACCATCTATTTTAAAGTTCTCCCAAACCTTGGGTGCTTCCACCTTTTTTATATTCCATTCAATTTCGTCTTCTGCCATATTAGTTACTGTATCTAAATCTACACCTTTTATAGGCTCTTCTAATTCTATAATATCATTAAAATAAATTTTCTCTACATCATCTCTTTTCGCGATTTCTTCTATTACCTCTTTATTTGCTTTAACGTATACAATATTTGCAATATAAAAAGATTGAATCTTTTCTACCTTTCCACTTAACTTTTCACTAGACAAATATGAAACTACTGAATTTTGACTTGTTTCTGCCTTTTCCTTTAGAGTATTTATCACAGTTTTTCGTTTGGAAACTTCATTTTCATAGCTAGTATTATAGTCACCCTGTGATTTTGAAATCTCTTCTATTTCATTAATAGAAACCCTGTCTTTTAAATATATCAATACCTCAACTAAATCATCATCATTTTCTAATTGCTTCTTTACCTTTGAATCAATTTTGTTTAAATATTCGTTAAGGTTATCTAAAGGTTCTAATTCAGACATAGTCCTAGCTTGTCCTACAGTAGGTAAACAGCCAAGTATAAGTGTAAAAGATAGTAATATAGGAAAAAACACTTTGATCTTTTTAAATTTATTCTTACCCTTCATTAATACGCCCCCTTATAATATAATTTTTTGTCTCTTTTTCTAGTCTATTTTATAAATAAACTTAATATGTCACTTACATACTTTATAAAATGGAATCACATCACATTTTATCCAACATTTCGCCCAGATTTATTTTAAAACTCATATATAAGTTTTAAAATAAATCTCCATAAAAGTTCATACTTTTAATGTTAAAATCATTCTTAAAAATGGGTATAAAAATACCGTAGACAATAACCTTTTAGATTTGGCTGCTATCTACGGGTAGCAAAAAAACAGCACTAATATCATAAATACCAGTGCTGTTTTTTTATTTATAAATGAAACACCTACTCCATTTCATTACGTAGGTGTAAGTTCCACTGACCAAATATCAAATTTGGAGTCTCACTTATGAAACACCTACTCCATTTCATTACCTAGGTGTAAGTTCCACTGACCAAATATCAAATTTGGAGTCTCACTTATGAAACACCTACTCCATTTCATTACCTAGGTGTAAGTTCCACTGACCAAATATCAAATTTGGAGTCTCACTTATGAAACACCTACTCCATTTCATTACCTAGGTGTAAGTTCCACTGACCAAATATCAAATTTGGAGTCTCACTTATGAAACACCTACTCCATTTCATTACCTAGGTGTAAGTTCCACTGACCAAATATCAAATTTGGAGTCTCACTTATGAAACACCTACTCCATTTCATTACCTAGGTGTAAGTTCCACTGACCAAATATAAAATTTGGAGTCTTACTTATGAAACACCTACTCCATTTCATTACCTAGGTGTAAGTTCGACTGGCCAAATATAAAATTTGGAGTCTTACTTATGAAACACCTACTCCATTTCATTACCTAGGTGTAAGTTCGACTGGCCAAATATAAAATTTGGAGTCTTACTTATGAAACACCTACTCCATTTCATTACGTAGGTGTAAGTTCGACTGGCCAAATATAAAATTTGGAGTCTTACTTAATTTTTGATTTTAATATTGATTTAGATAGTGGAATATAAAGTGCCACAGCAACAAATATGGAGAATGAACCATTTATAAGCGTTGCAGGTAAACTTACTGCTGAACTTAATACTGCTGGAATAAAAGCACTTCCTGCCAATAAAAGAGTTACTAATCCAAATAAGAATTCTCCAACTAAGTTAAATGCTATACCTGCCACAGCACCTAGAATTGCATATTGGATCTTAACGGATAGGTTCTTACATAAAAAGCATACAACCCCTAAGGCTCCTCCAAGAATAAGCGAAAATATATATAGCACAGGATTAATTACTAGCTTCTTTTGAATTCCTGCAACCACTATTTCATTTCCTCTTGTAACTGACATAATTAAAAGAGCTATACCTATTATAATAAGGGTAAGTGAAGCAATTCTTAGCCACTTTCTTGGAGACTTTGCATCCTCTTTATTTCCCTTTGATGCAACTGCCCCTACAATTACTCCAATACCAAACTTTAATAGGACAGTTTTTGGAACACTAGATGCATAACCATTCATTAGATCAAATAAACCCATTCCAATGGAACCTGAAAGTCCACCTATAGTACCTGTAAAAAGAAGTGCTGCTAATATTACAAACATATTTCCCATGTGTAGAAATGGCTTACCTACAGGTGATGGAATAGGTATTTTGAAAAATAATGCCACATAACAAAGAGCAGCAAATAGCCCAATTAGAACCATAGTACGTGTAGAAAATTCATTTTTTCTTGTAGTCATTTTAAAATCCCCCCGAATTTATAAATTAATTTTATTTATATTCTTTATTTATTTATATTATTTTGAATGTCAATACTAAACTGTTGCAATCTACTTTCAAAGTCAACCCCGTAATTAGTTGGAGTACCCCTTTTGTAAGTAATTTCTGTTGAAGACTTAACTAAATCTACTGCAATTTTTATTGATTTATTTATACTAATTCCTCTAACAATTGCTGCCACAAATGCACTACCAAATAAATCTCCAGTACCGTGATAGCTTCCTGGTGTTCTTTTTGTAAATGCATAACTTATCTCATTAGTTGCTTTGTCATAAGATGCTGCTCCAACTTCCCCTTCTTTAAAGGATACGCCTGTAAGTACAACCTTTGATGGTCCTAAATCAGAAAGTCTTTTTAATAAACCTTCTACGTATTCTTTGGTATAAGGTGGTTCAATATATTTTTCTCCTAATAACAAAGTAGCCTCCGTAAAATTAGGTGTTATTATATCTGCAAATTTACACATAGAGAGAAAACCCTTACACATATCTTCATCAAGCCCTGTATAATACTCCCCATTATCAGCCATTACAGGATCTATAATTACTAAAGTTTTATCATCTTTAAGCAAGGTTATAATATTTTCTACAGACTTTGCTTGGCTTGAACTTCCTAGATAACCTATATATATAGCATCAAACTCTAATCCTAATGACTTCCAATGTTTTGCCATAGGGTACATGTCCTCACTCAAATCTCTAAAAGTATATCCTGTAAATCCACCTGTGTGTGTAGAAAGTATTGCTGTTGGCATACATGTACATTCTATTCCTGCAACAGAAATTACAGGTAATGCCACAGTCAAAGAACATTTTCCAAAACCTGATAGATCATGAATAGCTAGAACTCTTTTTAATTCTTCCAATTTAAATCCCCCTTTTATAATATTCCCTTCATAAATTAAACTCCAAATTAACTACCATTATTAGTAAAGTCAATATATAAGTTCAATAATAGTAATATATATGGTTGAATATTTTTCCTCTTATATATATACTATACATAAGATTTGTCATTGTTGAAATGTACAAAAACTAAAATTTTAACCAGTACAGTTTTAATAATAAAGGAGTTTTTATATGGGTAAATCTAGTATAACCACATTAAATCAAAATGATTCTTCCGATGTTCCATTGTACATTCAACTTTATAACCACTATAAAGGTCTAATTTCTTCTGGCATCCTTAAAGCAGAAAGTAAGCTTCCATCTATAAGAAGGTGTGCAAATGAGAGGATTATAAGTCGGACCACAGTAGAGGCAGCCTATTTACAGTTAGCTGCAGAAGGATATATTACGTCAAAGCCCGGAAGCGGGTTTTATGTAAATGACTTAAATTATATGGATATTCAAAAGCACTCACCAATAGAGGTTAAAAAAACTAATATAAAATCCAAACCATTATACGATTTTGCTACTTCTGCAGTAGATTATAAGAGTTTCAACTTTGACTTATGGAGTAGATATATGAAAAGTGCACTTCGCAATGGAGAAAGGCTTTTATCTTATGGAGATCCTCAAGGTGAGTATGACCTTAGAGTTGTATTATCTAAGTATGTTGGTGATCGAAGGGGAGTAATATGCACCCCTGAGCAAATTGTCATTGGAGCAGGTGTCCAAAGTTTGTTACAAATATTATGTTCCCTTACTGGAGTTCGTTCTCCTGTTTCCTTTGCAGGTGGCAGCTTTAAACAAGCAAGAGCTGTATTTTCTGATAGGGGCTTTGACACTATAAGTTACGATAATATTACAAATGATCTATCTAGCTTTTCTAAAGATAAGGTAAAGATAATATATACATCACCCTCACATATAACCCCTTGGGGAGATGTTATGCCTATGCAAACAAGGCTTGAACTATTATCCTTTGCCAATACTAATGATTGCTTAATAATTGAAGATGATTATGATAGTGAATTTAGATATTACAGCCGTCCTGTACCATCACTGCAAGGTTTAGATGGAGGGGAAAAGGTCATATATATGGGTACCTTCTCAAGGTTATTGCTACCTTCTTTAAGAATTAGCTTTATGGTTTTATCAAAAGAATTAACAAATACTTATTCAAATAGAGGTAAAATATATAATCAAACTGCATCAAAAACCGATCAAATTGCCCTTTGTCAATTCATTAGAGATGGCCACCTATCAAGACAAATAAAAAAAACAAGAAAGCTTTATATGATTAAAAGCCAGCAACTATGTATTGCTATAGATAAGGTATTTGGTAATAAAGCCAAGGGAATTCCTGGCTCAGGCGGATTCCTAATTCAAATGGAAGTTAAAAGTGAACTTTCATCTAAGGAACTAGAAAAACGTGGTGCAAATGCAGGGGTTTTAGTACGTTCATTTAATTCTGTAGATGAAAGTAAATATCCAAGATTATTATTATCTTGTTCTGGAGTTTCAGAGGACAACTTTGAGGAAGCCTTAACCTTACTTAAAAATGAGTTCTTTAAGTAATAAACCTATAAGTTTTATGCTAAATATATCAGTTGTTTTACCTTTTAAGTTTAATAATTATACTTACAATAATGATATTTTCAAAATATAAATTAGCCTTATTGATCTGTGGGATTACACCACTTTGTACAAAAATCCGACTTTTTACTACACCTCACTTTTTCCGAACCACAAGCGGGGCAATTGTTTTTATCCTGTTCATAGTTTATTTCATATATGTTTTTGCAATTAAAACATTTAAACTTACAAAATTTTGTTCTATAATTGCCCCCATTTATCCTTATGGCTTTTCCTTCTGTTAAAGCAATAGCAATCTTTTTTCTTGAACTATCTATAATATTTTGAAAGGTTTGCCTTGATACCTGCATTCGTTCAGCACACTGTTCTTGATTTAATTCCTCAATATCCTTAAGTCTCATAGCTTCAAGTTCTTCTACCTTTAAAACTACCTCTTCAATTTCACATTTAGGCTTACCCCATGGAACGAAATAAGTATTCTCTGGGAAAAACTCTACTCTTCTAAATTTTATTGGTCTTGCCATGTTAATCCCCCCTGCATTTAACGTAATAAAATCACCATTTATAATTATTCATTACAATGTCCTTCATGTTCATGTTCCTTGCAAACACTGCCTGTTGACTTTAATTCACCCTTTATATACTTTTGCACTACCTCATCACAAGAACCTTCAGCACCGACAACTACCTCAATTTCATTTTCAGTAAATAAATGCTGTGCTGATTCTCCCATACCCCCTGCAATAATAACACTTACATCTAAATCCTTTAAAAATACTGGAAGAAATCCTGGTTTATGTCCTGGGTTTTTAGTGAAATCCTTATTTATTGATTTACCTTCTTCTACATTATATATTGTAAATCCTTCACAATGTCCAAAATGTCCACTTACACACTTTCCTTCACTTGCAACTGCTATCTTCATTTTAAATTCCTCCTATTATTTTTTCGTAGTATTAACACTACCTTTGCTTTATCTCTTTTAATATTTTCCTAATCAAGGATACAATTTACTTCTATCATTTATAATAACTCTATATTTCTTTTAAATTCAATGTAAATGCCCTTTCATATTATCCCACATATTTTCAATAGCCTTTTCTGCTATACTATCTTTGTAAAAGGTTATTGGTTTTAATTCATTTATGGATTTCATAACCATATCATCATATGGAATCTTTCCTACTAAAGCCAATTTCTTCTCTTCAATGAAGGTTTCTATTTCTTTGCTCATATCTTCATTTATATCATACTTGTTTATACAGACCATAGTAAAAACCCCAAAATGCTCACATAAGGTTGTTACTCTCATTAAATCCTCTAAACCTGATTTTGTAGGCTCTGTAACAACTAATACTGCATCACTTCCGGTTATTGAAGCAATTACAGCACAACCTATACCTGGTGAGCCATCTATTATAGTTAATTCCTCGTTTTTCTTGAATCTTTTGCCATTCTTCCTTAAATAAGTTATTAACTTTCCAGATCCATCACTACCTATTCCCATTTCTGCTCTTGAAATTATTCCTTTATCTAACTTAGTTATAAATGTGTCTGCTGTCTTTTCATCTTTTAACTTTATAGCATTCTCTGGACATACTAACACGCAGGCACCACACCCCTCGCAAGCAAATGGATTTATAGTGAAATCTTCTATAGCATTAAATCTACATATAGCGGAACATTTGCCACATTTAATGCAAAGTGATTCATCTATTATAGCCTTTTTATCACCTATAAATATATTCTTTTCAATATCTTCACCATCATAAAACAAATAAAGGTTTGGTGCATCTACATCACAATCTATCCTTATTACATCCTTTGCAAGTTCAGATATTGCTGTTGCAATGGTAGTTTTCCCTGTTCCTCCCTTTCCACTTAAAACTACTAATTCCAAGATAGCACCTCCTTTAATGTCTTTGAAATCTCATCAAATATTACTTTATGATGCAAATCATCATATAGTATTTCACCCTTAGAGTAAATCACTGCTGTATCTTTGCTATAAGGTATAGTGCCTATTAATCTAACTTTCTCTTCTTTACAATACTTTTTTATAATATTATCTTTTCCATCATCTTTATTTATTAATATACCAAAGGGTATATTATACATTTTTACAAGTTCTAAAGCCATTTTCAAATCATGAAGTCCAAATTCTGAAGGTTCCGTAACAAGTATTGCTGCATTAGCATATTTTAAAGTGTTAACTACATTACAAGAAGTACCTGGAGGGCAATCAATTAAGTTAACTCCATCTGATAAATTTTTAAGAAGTTCTATTATAACTGGTACTGCCATAGGCTCGCCTATATTTAAAATTCCTCTGTTGCAATTTATATCTCTTACAATACCTTTTTCAATTTTGCCTATTTCTCTTTTCTCATAGGTTAGTGCATTATATTTACATACAATTTCACAAGCTCCACAGCCATGACATAATTTTTGAAAAAGCATAATGTCATCTTTTACTTTAGCAAGAGCATTAAACTGACATACATTTACGCAAGCTCCACAGCTTACACACTTATCATCATCTATAACAGGATACTCAACCATAACCTTTTCTGTTTTATATACTTTGGGCTTTAAAAATAAAAAACCGTTTGGTTCTTCTACATCACAATCTATATAATTTGCATTTAATGCAAGGGCAAGATTCGTAGATACCGTGGTTTTCCCTGTTCCTCCTTTTCCACTAAGTATTGCTATATTCATTAAGCATTCATCTCCAATCTAATGGTTTTGAGGACCAGATATCTTTATTTCTTCAAGTTCACCATCCTTATACTTTTTAAGTACCGAGTTTATATTTATATTTCCACACCCATATGCCTTAATTTGTGCCTTTTGAATAAGTCCAAATGCATTAGGTCCAAGATTTCCTGTGATAATAACGTCTACCTTTTCATCTATTAATTGATTAGATGATGCAATACCCGCTCCTCCAGTAGCATTTTGACCTTTGTTTTCTAAAATTGTAAATTCACCCTTTTCAGTATCATGAATTTGAAAATATTCACACCTACCAAATCTCATATCCAGTAAATCCTCATTAGTTTTTCCTGTTGCCGAAATTGCTATTTTCATTACTATTCCTCCAAATCAATTTTATTGTTGGCATTTGCCATCTTCATCTTACTTCTATTTTTAGTTATTGTCAAATGCCAGTAACTAAAAGACGCCAAAAAAAGTAACAACATCAAAAGGTGTTATTACTTTTTTAAACTATTTATATTTATAACCGGCAAATAATATTACTCAATAAGGAGGGTATATTAATCTATTAAATCATAAAATAATTACGCTCATTATCTTAAATATGAATTCCATTATTCTCATTCTTTATTTCTTTATTAATCCGCTTATTTTCATACATCAATATATCTATTTGTTTTTGAAATTCTTCCACGCTCATTCTGCTATTATAATCATAAACGGCATATCCCATGCTAAAACTAATCTTATAGGGCTTACCACTAGACTCATTATACTTTTTAGTACAATCATTAATTCTACGAATTACACAGTCTAGCTCATTCTTATTAGATATATCTAGAACAATACAAAATTCGTCACCACCAAATCGAGCAATAAAGTCCTTTGATCTAGTACAGTTCTTTAGAAGTTTTGCCGTAAGCTTCAGTGCATCATCTCCAACGTCATGCCCAAAGGTATCGTTAATAGATTTAAAATCATCCAAATCCATCATAATCGCGGAAAATGTTTTATTTTCATTGCTTGTACTAACTTTTTGCTTTAAATAAGCCTCAAGCCTTTTACGATTATTTATTCCTGTGAGGTAATCAATATGCATACTTTGATTTTGTATATTTAAGAACACTATAAGCAAAGATAACACAACACTGTTAAGCATTAGTGAGATTCCATAAAAAACGACTTGTAAAATGATACAAATAAGTGGTGGTACTGCAAAAAATACTAATGAAAAATAATATTTCTTTTCAATATTCTTTTGGTTTACCGTGATTAAAACAAAGGCTAAAGCAATTAATGCAACTGTAATTGAAGCAGATAGTAAAAATAATGGTCCTCTGTGGTAAATATTATTGGAATCAATATAATAAAACCATCCAAAAAATTGAGTCAATACTACCATAATGACATTTCCCACGTTAATGCCAAGTATAAGATAACTTATTCTACTTGTCCTTTTATGTTCATGAAATATTTGAGAGTCAACATACAATAACCAGAGTGATGCTAAGATAGGACTTGCAAGTGATATTAGAAAATTTCCAACGTGATTTATAATTGTATAAACTGTATTAGGCTTACCATCAAATCTACTAAGTATATCCAAAATCAGCATCAAGATGGTAATCTGTAACATCATAATAAAAATCTTATACTGCCTAGATTGTTTTTCATTGTTTTTTAATGAGTGACATAAGATAACTACCAATAGGGTTATGGAATATATATTTATCACTAAATTGCTTACTAAATTCATATACCACCACTCCTTATTTTTATTAACTTAATTAATCTAAAATGACACTATTATGTATTATATTTAATTAGCAACCTCTACCCTCCATAATTCCTCTTATAATTCATAATATTATAAGATAATAATACTATACTATTATAATCTTTAGTTAAAAAATTTAACACTTTCATTCAATGTAGAATATATAATCAATAAAAAAATCCTATATAAATCCAGTATTCAACTGATCTTATATAGGATTAAACTTAGATATCTATAATATCTTATTTTAAATATTTAAATTTAAAAAATAATATTTTAATTTTCATTGCTGTATCTTTTAATTGTTCTGCAAGCTTTCTTATTTCTTCAGCTACCACTTAAAATCCTTTTCCAGCTTCTCCTGCTCTTGCCGCCTCAATAGCAGCATTTAAATCAAGAATGAAAATATTGTTATTTCAACTTTTATATATGATTTATGTAATACTCTAATCAGTTAAATTGTTTTTAATGCTATTAATACATTATTCAACTTATTCAATTTAAGGCACCAATGTCCAATAAATTTAATATCTTTTCTTTCTTTTCTAATATTTTCAATCATCTCAAAATAGTTTTCCCCTTCTACGTTTATCTTTTCACTGTCTAAAAGTCCTATAGATTCAAGAGAGGTAGATGTTTTACCACATAGGTGGATAATAGTATCTTGTAACTTACCTTCCACCTCTTTCAATATCCTATATGTGGACTTTCCTGATATCTCTTTATATATATTTGGTCCAACTATATCTATAGTACCTGTTGGATCTGCAAAGGAAATAATATCTACCCCTTCTTTAACACCTTCTAGGATAAATTCTACTATACTCTCCTCAATTATATCTAATAACTTATCAACCTTTTCTCTATCTTTTCTAATAGCCCTATAAAATAAGTTACTATCCATAATAGATGTAGCAATGCTTATTGGACCGGTAACATCAAGTATCACAGTTTCTCCACTTTCTTTTAATATTCTCACTGCTTTTAGAACCTTAGAGATTCTTCCCTTACTTAAGTCCATTTTTAAAATATCTTCAATTGAATTTATTTCATGAGTTGAGTATTTACCAATTCTATTACCTACTCTTTGATTAAATATCACTATAGATCCAAATGCCTCAGCCTCTACAGTATGACAAAATGGTAGTCTACAATATTCTTTTCCATTATGTTCTTTCAAAGCTTTAGACAATATAGCTATGTTATAAGCATCATTATTTGCCTCTTCATAAGATATATTTAATTTTTCTAATATACTATCTGGTATTATATCCACTTCATTTGCTGTACATTTAAAAATCTTTGAAACTTCCATATTATCTCCTTTGCTAAAATTAATTTACTATCTTATATCCCTTCCTAAAAATTTAATTGAGACACAAAAACCTCTTGAAAACTTTCTCTAAGGGACAGTTCTAATACTTTCATATTCTCCTTAATATCATATACCTTCTGAAGGCATTCTTTATTTATTAAAGCTAACCTAGAACCCTCTAGCGATGTATTCCCAAGGAAGCATATTTCACCACTAAATCCTTTAGGTATAAGCCCTATGATCTTTATATTATCAGGATTAACATGGTATCCAAATGCACCTGCAATATATATCTTTTGTATGTCATCTATTCTTAATCCTATTTCCTCTAACATCAAAATTACCCCTGCAGCTATGGCTCCCTTTGCTAACTGTATTTGTCTTATATCTTTTTGTGAAATATATATGTCTTTAGTTATGTAAAATTTCTTATCTACTAATCTTTCAGCCACATTAGGATCTAAATTCTTATTCCATCTACCAGATTTCATCAATATATTTCTCTTAACCAATGCTCCAGCTATGTCTATAAGTCCACTTCCACAAATCCCGAGAGCCTTTTCATCTCCTATTGTTTTGTAATGAATATTATATTTCTCATCTATATGAAATGTCTCAATTGCTCCCCTTTGTGCACGACATCCACATTCTATATTCATACCCTCTAGTGCAGGCCCTGCTGCTGTTGAGGTTGATATTATCTTTCCATCCTTTAAAGCTGCTAGCTCTCCATTTGTACCAATATCTATAAATACAGCTCCCCTATCATTTTGAAATTCTGATGCCATAATCCCTGATACTATATCTCCACCTACATAAGCTGAAGCAGATGGTATTATACTAAGTACAGCTTCTTCATTAACTTTAATAGATATATCCTTTGCTTTAATATCTCCTAGTCCTAAAAACATTGGTCTATAAGGTGCCTTAGCCAGTGACCTAGGATTTACTCCTAATAAAAGATGTGACATAGTTGTATTTGCTGAAATTGTAATATGATAAATATCATCTATTTTATATATACTATTTGTTAGTTTCTTTATAGTGTTATTAATTTCATCTACAATTAATTCTTGAAGTTTAATAGCACCGAATGGATCTTCCATACAATATGAAATCCTGGTAATCACATCGCCCCCATACTCTGTTTGAGGATTTAATGATGATAGACTTTTAAGTATTTCACCACTTGATAAATCTAATAAATAATAGGATATCCCTGTGGTTCCAATATCTATTGCCACTCCTAATATACTTTTTTCATAGCTACTAATATCTAGTAGTCTGTCACTAAATATAACTCCCCAAATTTCTTTAGGATTTTGTTCTTCCATAATACTAACTTTTCTATATAATTCTACTGAATTTAAATTATATCCTAGATAGTCAGCATAAGGACTAGAACTTACTTTATCAATCTGTTTTAGTTTTATAATTTTCACAGGACTATCTATTTCAACCTCAATGCTAAACCCTTTATTTATTGTCTTAAGTATCTTTTCATTTTCAATTAGCTCTACTTCTACATCTCCAAGCACCATAGCCATACAAGATAATCTTTCATATTTATTTTCATCTATAATCTTTCTTTCCTTATGACTTGGAATTGATAGTTCCCCCCTTGCTATCACTTTACACTTACCACAAAACCCCATACCATTGCATGGGGTTTCTATGTTTAATTTTGCTTTTCTAATTGCATCTAATAAAATAGTATCTTTTTCTACTTCAATAGTTATATTTTCTTTAATAAATTTAACTATAGGCATTACATACTTCCTTTCACATAATCCGTCATAGCTTTAAGATTTCTTATTGGAGTAGACATACCGAGTCCACAGGCTGGAGATACGATATCTACGCCTGATTCCATAGCATTTTTTGTAATTGAAATAACCTTGTCTACAGGTCCATTTTGTAATAGCAATGTACTTACATTCCCCATAAGTCTTGTACTAAGCTTTAATTTTGCGCACCGCATATTCACTATAGAATCAAAACTAAGAGCTGCTACATCTAAAGAATTTAAGCTATCAATTATAGTTTTTGTATCCCCACATATATGAATTATTACAGGGGTATTAATGCTTTTCATAGCCTCTAACATATTTACATACATAGGCATTGCAAACTTATCAAAGTTTTTCTGACCTAATATCTCACCAGTTGCTGTAGGATCTGAAATAACTATAAGATCAGCTCCTGCTTCTACCATCTTTTTTGCATATTTCACTAAATAATCGTTTACATATTCAATGAATTTATATGCTTCATCAGGTTCTTTCCTTAACATTTTAAATAATTTAAGTGGATCAACAATTGAAGTGGCTGTACTTATTGGCCCTGTTATGTTACCAATTACAGGAACCTTATCATTTTTTAGAGCTTCAATTGCTTTAAGTACAGTTTCACTTCTAGAATTTACGGGAAAGCTTGGATTAAAAGTTCTCATAATCTCTTCTAAGTTAGATTCATTATACTGTAGTATTCTTGGCTCATTGTTTTTATCACCTTCACTAACCACCACACCAAAAGGTTCTGATTCACAGGTCATACAAAAAGGTACACCATAATTTTCAAACCCTATAACTTCTCTTACCTTAATAGCAGTAGCTACCATAGAGTCTAGATCAGTATTATGATTAGCATTTATATCTCCTAAAAGTTCTGTAACAGCTGCATTCATCATACCTCCAGGGCATATCACTGGAGGCCTGTCTACTTTCTCACCCTTAAGGACCTTTAACAATCTTTCTTTTTCATTCATAGCTTTTCTCCTAATCTTCACTAAATAATAATTCTTCATTAATAGGATAGCTACCATATATCCTAGCCCCGTCCATTAATGCATCAATATTTTCCATAGGTGTGTTCATAGGGATTTGACAACCTGAACTAAGTATATATCCCTTTTTAGCTCCATAGGTCTTCTTAATACATTCTTTTGCAGCTCTAAGTACATCTTCTCTTGTTCCTTTTTGTATTACGTCAACTGGTGGTACATTTCCTGATATTGTAACCCTATCCCCCATTATTTCCTTAGCATCAGCAAGATCTTCTACATTATCTATACTAAAACTAGAAACTCCTGTATCCATAACTGTTTGCCAAATACCTTTGCTTTTACCACAAATATGAATTGAAGCACTCCTTCCTGTTAATGACTTCATCTTATCCACATTTTTCTTTATATAGGGAGCAGAAAATTCATTGAATTGTTTAACACTTATTAAGCTAGTTGAAGACACTGGATCTGAAAAGCCCACCCCCACACCTAGCTCTGCTGCCTTTTCTATAAATCTATTATTTGATTCAGTAACTATTTCCATTAATATATGAACTTTATCTGGATATTTAAGCATCCATTTTAAAAGATTTTCAGTACCAACTACTGAAGCTGCCGTACTAAAAGGTCCCGCAAGGCCTGCTCCAACATTTACCTCATTTCCAATTTTATCTTTTATAATACTTATGGCCTTAAGAACTAATGGCAATTTCCCATCCTTTTCAGGATCAGAGGGTTTTAAACTTTCTATTTGATCTATACTATTTACTACAGGTGATTCCATAAGTGAAATACTATTATCAGGATAATGCATTTTAGATCCCATTGCCTCAGCAACTCCTCTTAATGTAACTGAAACACTTACACCATCATGGTTTAACCGTCTAAATAATGCTATCTCAAGCTCTGCCATTCTTTCTGCTGAATGGTAATATTCTTTAAGAGGTATTCCTATGAATGGTGCCATGGTTACACCCATATGTGGATTACATGGTATACGGTCTATTTCAAGTCCTTTTGCAAAAGCTGTCATTCTTTCCTTTGGAGTCATTTGATCTCTTTTCAATCTTACCCCTTCTTTCAATTAACTTGCTACCATTAATTTCATTCTTTTTACGGCCTCATTTGCATCTACAGTATACGCATCTGCACCAATCTCATCTGCAAATCTTTGAGATATTGGTCCTCCACCAATCATTACTTTATATTTATCTCTTATATTATTCTCTTTTAACATATCTATTACAGATTTCATCCCCATCATAGTAGTTGTCATTAAAGTGGACATACATATGAAATTTGCCCCTACCTCTTCCGCCACTGTGATGAAGCTTTTTAATGGAACATCTCTACCTAAATCATATACTTCAATACCTGCAGATTCTGTCATTATCTTAACCAAATTCTTACCTATATCATGTGTATCTCCTTCTACCACCCCAATAACTACCTTTATTGGATTAGCAGTAACGTCTACTTTTACATGTGGCTTTAATATATCAAGTCCTATGTTTAAGGTATCTGAACAAGTAAGAACCTCTGGAAGAAAATATTCATTTTCTTCATAAAGTTGTCCTACCTTATCCATGCCAACAACTAAACCTTTTGCAATTGTCTTATCAGCTGGTATTGAAAGCTCTAAAGATCTATTACATAGTTTCGCCACCAGATCATCTTCCATCTCTATTACAGCCTCACTAATTTCTTCAAATAGCTTCTCTTCCTTCATTGATACATCCCCCTTAACTTGCTAGACTTGTCAATTAATATTGTATATCCTTTGACAATAGTATACAAATAGGGATTATCTATGTGAAACCTTATTGGTATAGGATAAAATAAAAAATCAAAGTAAATTAGGTTAACTATGAAGAATAATATTAAAGTAATGATTCAATTTTTTGATTTGAATATTTTCTTTATTTCCTAGCTAATGATTATTTGTTCCTTTTCTATTTACGTTTATTTTGAAAACATCTAAACAAGTTTAATCTTTATATATTAAAAGGACTAAGGGATTTATCCCAAAGTCCTATATCATTAAATAATATTTAATTATTATTTCATTACTAAACCTTAATATCATAATCTTTTAAAGTTAAGAATTAGTTCCTTAAGTATTTTATTAATTTGAATTAGTTCGTTTATCTCCTAAAAAGAAAAGTGCTACAGTTCCTGGTCCTGTATGTGATCCGATTACAGTTCCAACGCTATTTATCATTACTTTGCCATTAAGATTTACAAATTTCTCCTCTACTAAGTCAGCAACCCTTCGAGCATCATCATAACATGCTGAATTAGATATAAAACATTTGCCAGAATAGTTAAGTCCGTCTTGTGCATGGACTTCCATCATGTGCACAATTTCAGATATAACATGCTTTTTACCACGAATTTTAGTACGAGGAGTAAGCAGTCCATCATAACTCATATCTAATAATGGACATATATTTAGTAAAGTACCAACAGCTGCAGAGGTAGCTGATATACGACCACCGCGCTTGTAATGTGTAAGATCCGTAGAGAAAAACCAATGGTGAACGTTAAGCTTATTTTCTTCTACAAAGCTATGTGTTTCTTCTATAGTTGCATTGTTGTCACGCATATCAGCAGCTATATCCACTAATAGACCATAACCTGAGGATGCACCTAAGGAATCCACAATCTTAATTTTTCTTTCTGGATATTTAACTAAAAGTTCTTCCATTGCTATGCAGGCTGAATTATATACACCTGATAACCCTGTTGAAAGAGAAATATGCAAGATATCCTTGCCCTCTTTTAAATATGGTTCGAAAAAGTTTATAAATTGCCCTACATTAACTTGGGAGGTTGTAGGCATAGCTCCTGAAGCTATTTTCCCATAAAACTCTTCAAAAGGCATTGTTTGTCCCAAATCATCTAGATATTCCTCCCCATCAATATTGTAATGAAAACAAACAAATGGAATATTCCGTTTGTTGAAGTACTCGTATGGCATATCCGCTGTGGAACAACAAGTTAAAATATAGTCAGACATTCTCAACACTCCTTTATATAATGTAATTATAATTGCTTTTTTATTTTTAAAAATTTACACACTAATTCTTTAAATTGTAACACAAAACATTATTATTTGCTATCAAATATAAAATCAAAAAACAAGCCCACACACTTGCACCATACTATTTACAATGTTTTCTAAAACATCATACATGCTTTTCTGCTTTAATATAAATTATATAATTTAGTATTAATCTACACACATCATCCCAAATTTAAAATTAACCTTAATTTGAGATTTTTTAATTA
This sequence comes from Clostridium algidicarnis DSM 15099, assembly GCF_002934235.1. Lineage (GTDB taxonomy): Bacteria > Bacillota > Clostridia > Clostridiales > Clostridiaceae > Clostridium_L > Clostridium_L algidicarnis. The sequence continues at coordinate 86,868 of NZ_PTIS01000005.1, read as the reverse complement.
ATACTGAGTTAACTATTAAAGGAATGATAATCAAGTATTCACACTTATGATTTTAAAGATTTCATATAATTATCCATATCAAAATACTTCAAAATCGAATTGTCTTTCTGATATAAGGGATGTTTTGGTGATCCAGATTTATTTATTCCTGTAGTAACCCAAGTTATATTGTTTTCTTTAATTTCTTTATATATATCGTTAAAACAAGGAATTAAATACTTTCTATGGTAAACATGATCACCAAACGCAAGCCATATTGTAGGTTTTTCTACTTTATCTAAATACTTTTTTATTATATTTATATTTTTTAAATGAATGCTATCATTACAAACATCTTGTAAATTTTCAAATATTGTATCTCTTTTAGGGTAAACATTAAACATAACCCAACTATCATACCCATTATTCAATGCAATCTTTTCTACTTTCTTTAATGTTGGATCTAGTAAGTTTGGTTCTGCTATACTAGGATTGATACCAAAACAAAATAACGGATTTTCCCCCACTGTTCCAATGACATATCGTATTGTATTTTTTTCTTCAATTTCATAAATCCAATTATGCATATTTAAATCTCCTTTATACTTTTTTAGCTATTAATTAATAATTTCAAATATGAACTTTTGTTTATGTTTGTTGTAAAATTAACCTTATCATGATTCTTTCTTACTTTATCTTATATTATCTTAAATACATTTTATACTGTAATTGGTACAACCTCAATATAGCGACTAGAAGAACCTTATCTAAAGATTAATCATATAATACTATTGTAAATCTATGAAAGGAATGAACAATATGTATAATGCTTATAAAACATATCCATGCCCTTATTACATGAATACACCAGATTATAATTTAGATACAATGTATAATCCTTACAACTCCTATCGATGTCCCTATTTTGATAATACATCCATGAATAACTCTGACTTGTCTCAAAGACAATTAAAAGATTATGGTCCACAACCATTTGTAATTAATATTGAGGAGGCAACTAATCAAAACAATACTTTTCGTACTGCTTTATGGACAGGAAACTATTTGCAACTTACCTTGATGAGTATTCCAGTTGGCGGAGAAATAGGTTTAGAGATGCACCCTGACGTTGATCAATTTATACGTATTGAAGACGGCGAAGGCATTGTTAAAATGGGTGATAGAAAAGATTATTTGGATTTTCAACAAAGAGTCTCTGATGATTTTATTTTCATAATTCCTGCTGGTAAATGGCACAATCTAATTAATACAGGCAATAACCCAATTAAATTATATTCTATTTATGCACCTCCTCAGCATCCACACGGCACAGTTCACCTAACTAAAGCCGATTCAGATGCAGCTGAGCAAAACCATAACTACGATTTTGAAAATAACCAAAGATATACTAGAGAAACTAAAGAGCTTACCTTAGAGGAACTTTCTCAATATAATGGCACTATGGGTAAACCAGCTTACGTAGCAGTTAATGGAATAGTATATGATGTAAGTAATAATTCCAAATGGAGTGGAGGTACCCACTTCGGGCTAACTGCTGGCAAAGATTTAACAGCACAATTTGAAAGTTGCCATGGAGCATCAAACAAACTATCTAATCTTCCTAAAATTGGTATACTTAAAAAATAAATATAAGATTGATTTAAAAATAAAATGTGATAACTTAAATGCTAAGCTATCACATTTTTCTATGCTTTATTAATAATAATATCTTGCCATCTTACTCTTTAGAAGCAATTCAGATGTACCATCTCTTTCCCACAGTTCAACTTGTTCTATAGCCTCCTGTGGATTCTTTCCAAGTCCAACAAGCACTCCTGATAATATAAATTCTTGATATAAATGTTCTGGATTAATTCCTTCTTTGGCTTCTGCTAAAGCACGATTTACTAATGGTGTTATATATCTTACCCAATCATCTGGTGTAAATTTAGATGTATCCTTTGCAGGATCTTTATCCATAGCCTTAGCATTCATGCTACTGTTTAAGGTAAATAGATAATTGTATTTTGAAGAATGTTTTATTTCATCTGTAATTATATCAAATAATACATCTCTATAAGGTCCAATAGGTAGAGCGCTTCTGATATCCCTATACTTTTCTACTGCCCTTAACTCTCCAAATAAAGCTTTTTTAATACCCTCTATATAAGATTTTGGTTTTTCAAAGGTTTCTTCATCACCTGATGGTACTTCAACACCTGTGAAGTCTTTATAAATCTTTCTAAACAATGTATTATGTCTACGTTCATCATCCCTTATAGAAGTCAAAATATCTTTTTCTTCTGTAGTAGGAGCCACACTTATAAGATAATCATAAAAAAGTTCATCTTCTCTCTCACCTTGAACAGCCTTTTTTACGCCCTCAAGTGCCATCTGTAATTGAGGACTATACATCATCTGATTATTTGCTCTTGGCATAACATACACTAAAAATCCCTCCTGAAATAATAATTCAACAATATAGTATATGTGTAAATATATAAATGTGACCTTTCACTGACTGGTTTATCCAATGACTACCATCTGTAACACCCCTATGCTCTTCAAGGTGGGGTGGACTGCTGTTACGCCCCTGGATAAGTTCTTCTAATGATGACTATCTATATAACTTAACTACAAATAACTTATATATTCTAAGGAATTTTCTTTAATTTGGATAGCTTTTAATGATTTCAAGTTGCCCTTTTATAGAATATTTACCTAAAGTAGCTGGAATTAAATAGCTATCACCTTTTTTAATTTTCTCTTTTGAATTTTTGAATATAATTTCCCCATTACCTTCTACACAAGTTATAATGAAAAACTTTTTCTCGTCACTCTCATCATTTAATTCCTTTTTTATATTATACTTTTCCATTCCAAAATATTCATTCTCACATAATAATACTTTAGAAAACCCTTCAAAGTCTGCTACTTCATTTTCAGAACAATTTATTGCTTTTAAATCAAAATTTATTACTTGTAATGACTGATCAACATGAAGCTCTCTCTTCCTACCATAATCATATACTCTATAAGTAATATCCGAATTTTGTTGTATTTCTGCAATTGTTAGCCCTCCACCTATAGCATGAACTAATCCGCTATTAATAAGAAAACTATCACCTTTTTTTACTTCAATAATATTTAGATATTCCTCGCATTTACCTTCTTTAATTGCCTTTTCAAATTCTTCTTTAGAACAATCTTTAGTTCCAATAATTAATTTTGCACCAGGTTTTGCATCCATTACATACCAAGCTTCTGTTTTTCCATATTCATTAGCATATTTTTTAGCATATTCATCCCCTGGATGAACCTGAACAGATAAGTTTTCCTCTGAGTTTATTAGCTTAAGTAATAGAGGAAATTTTTCTGTACTAACATCTGTGCCAACTAAAGAATGACCATATCTTTTGATAATTTCATCGAAACCTCTTCCTTTAAATTGTCCATTAGCTACAATACTCATGCCATTTTTATGACAAGCTACATCCCAGCTCTCTCCAATATTTCCTTTTGGCAAATTACACCTAAAGTCTTCAAAGTCTCTTCCACCCCAAATCTTATCATAATATAAATTTTCAAATCTTATTGGATACATATCTTCACCCCATGAATTCTTTTTAATTATACTTCTACCTTATTTTATCATATGCTTACTTTAAATATAATGAAATGCTTGTACCTGAAATTTTCTTATCCCCTTAGGTAGTCGATTATTACTATACAAGAACTCTCTGGTCCCAGAGGTAGTTGCGTTTTACCCCACCCCCATAATTGTATTTTCACCAAAGACCTTTTCATCTACTTTATCAAATATCTTATTATAAACCTTACCGTATACAACTCCTATGATGTTATCAACTATACGTATAACTATGGCCCAATGTAATCCAAATATAGGAACTGCTGCTGACAGTGCACCAAAGCAATTAAATGAAGTTTGCCATGTATACATTCCAGAGGCCCCTACCATAAGTCCACCTATAATGCCAACATAACCTTTATATCCCTCTGGTATAACTAAATACAATGCTACAAACATTAAAGATCCTATAATTGTGAATGGACATCTCCTTTTTACGCGGTATTGAATCTTTTCTTTATCTGGTTGCATTACTGACATAAATGCAAATCCAGCCCATATAACACGTGGTAAATTTACCAGTTCTCCAATTAAAATAATAATAGTTATTCCTAATACAAGTTTCAACTGCCATTTAGTACGTGGTTTACTAAAATCTATATCTTTAATTATATCACTAAAGCTATTTTCAAAATTTACCTTTATATGCTTATAATAAAAAATTCCTGAAACTATTATTCCACCTAGGATTAATGCAAATATCCTATTTATATATCCATTCACATCATCAACATGATATCCATATAAAAGTAGATAGGATAATACAAGCGTTGATTGATTAGATAAAGTTACGTTATGACAGGATAAAATCACAATTGCCATCATTGAAATAAAGTTTATTATACTAGCTAATACTGGATGGACTATTGATGCTAAATATGGCGAAACAATGAATATAGCAAATATTCCTAATATAGCAATGGTTGATTGTGTTGTTTTAAAATCTAAGTTTGAAAATCTAAATGTCAATAATGCTATAACTGTTACTACACCTACTATGCTATTATCACTACCAAATACATTATTAAAAAAGGTTACTACAATCATACAAAATAAAAGGCATAAAAAGTTCTTAACTATTAAAGCTACTATATACCTTTTCTTTAATTTGTTATCTTCAGTATCTTTAATTAACGGTTTAAGATTAACTGCTCCTAGTTGCATTGCTTCATAAAAACTCATCATTATATTCCTTCCACATGATCATTCATTTTTACATTTGCTTCTTCTATACATGCCATCAACTGTGAAAAGTCCTTTTCACCCAATTTTCTACGAAGCTCATATATTGGCCCTAAATAATGCTTATATATATTCTTTAATTGTTCTTCTCCCAATTCTGTTATAGAAACAAAATAACTCCTCTTATCATTTTCATCCTTAGTTTTAATTAAATAACCTATATTATTTAATTTGTCTATTATTCTACTTATTATTGTCTTATTTACTTTCATAAGCTTACTAAGAGTCATTGGAGTCATCTTTTCATTACTAACTGCCAGTCTAGATAATAACTCTAAGTGTTCTGCTGGCATTTGATATTCTTTAGTGGCACGTTGTATCATTACCCTACTAAAATATCTTATACTCTGCATACTTTCTAACATATAAATCCAATTTGAATCTTCCACTATTATTACCACACTTTCTAAATTAATTGGCTATATAAATATATTTAAAAATACCAAATCCATTTAATATAGTTTACTTTGTAAACTATATTTTAATAGTGTTTTTATTATTTGTCAAATTATGCTTTAACATTTCTATAGTTTCCCACATTTATACCCCACATGGAAACCAACTAAAAAAGCACTTCATTAAATTTTATTTTAATGAAATGCTTTTACCTGATAATTCACTAGGCCTCAGAGGTGAGAGGGAGACTAAGTTTCCCATTTTATTCCACCCTGGGTTCCTTATATAAAAAAATGTCTCCCCATGGGACACATCACTTGCGTGAGAGGTGCGGGGAGTCCTGTTACTATTATAATATGCCATGAGTGTAGACATGTCAATCTGATTCCTCAATTAGGTTTGAGTCAAGTAAAAGTGGGCAACTATTTTATTTGATTTATTATCCATTATCTTATATTTTATATTGTCTACTAAGTTTTACGGAACTAAACTCTAAAAAGCTTTCCATAGTCTACAAACCTTTCATTAAACCTCTTATCTTATCATTAAGTTACCCTCTTGCTATTTGCCATTGCTAATATTTCTGCTTAAGCGCAGTTTTCCATTTTATTCTACCCTGGGTTCCTTGTTAAGCATAACTATCTTTTTTACTCCAATTTTTTTAAGCTCGTTTATTGCTCTTTTTAATCATGTTTAACTTCATCAAAAATTACAATATACCCTGCATATTCTTTATCTATTGCTATATGAACCACTGTACCTAAAATTGCCGATTAAGATATATTCCACTCCCAATCGGCATTAAAAGGATTACTAATTATAGATTCTTTACATTCAAAGCTCTAAAAGCATTTAATACTGCGATGATAGTTACACCTACATCTGCAAATATAGCTGCCCACATAGTAGTTATTCCAAAAGCACTCAAAATAAGAACAATTATTTTTATTCCAATTGCAAATACTATGTTTTGATGTGCAATTTTTAGTGTCTTTTTAGAAATTTTCATTGCAGTAGCAATTTTCGATGGCTCATCAGTCATAATTACAATATCAGCAGCTTCAATGGCTGCATCAGAACCTAAACCACCCATTGCTATTCCAATGTCTGCACGGGCTAATACAGGTGCATCATTGATTCCGTCACCAACAAAAGCAAGTTTACCTTTTTTAGATTTTTGCGAAAATAATTCTTCTAGTTTTTCAACTTTGTCTGCTGGCAATAGTTCTGCATAAACCTTATCAAGACCAAGCTCTTTAGCAACTTTTGAACCAACACTTTTATTATCACCTGTCAACATAACTGTTTGTTTAATATTAGCTGCCTTAAGTTCCTTGATTGCTTGTGCTGAATCTTCCTTTACCTCATCGGCAATTAGAATATAACCTATATATTTGTTATTAACAGCAACATGTACAGCAGTACCGATCAGCTCTCCCTTGAAATAAGGGATATCCATCATTTTCATAAGTTTGATATTTCCTGCCATAACCTTTTTGCCATCTACTGTTGCAATAACACCATGACCTGATATCTCTTCTACATCTGAAATACGTCCATTGTCTATTTCTTTGCCATATGCACGTTTCAGTGAAAGTGAAATCGGATGATTGGAATAGCTTTCCACATATGCAGTTAATTCTAGTAGCTCTTCTTTGGAAACTCCTTCTGGATGAATTTCCTGTACATTAAATACACCTTTCGTTAGTGTTCCAGTTTTATCAAAAACAACAATTTCAGTTTCTGCTAAAGCCTCTAAATAGTTACTACCCTTGACTAAAATACCTTTTTTTGAAGCTCCACCTATTCCACCGAAGAAACTCAAAGGAATTGAAATAACTAAAGCACACGGACAGGATACCACAAGGAATGCTAGTGCTCTATATATCCAATCACTAAAAGTCGCCCCGTCTATAACAAGAGGCGGTATAATAGCTAGAAAAACTGCAATTATAACCACAACCGGTGTATAATATCTCGCAAACTTCGTAATAAATTGTTCTGAATTGGATTTTTTACTACTTGCATTTTCAACTAAATCAAGAATTTTACTTACTGTAGATTCTCCAAATTCCTTGGTAACCTCCGCTGTAATAACTCCATTAATGTTGATGCACCCACTTAGGATATCACTTCCAACTTCTACTTCACGAGGAACAGATTCGCCTGTTAGTGCCGATGTATCAATCATTGAACTTCCCTCAATTACCTTGCCATCAAGAGGAATTTTTTCTCCTGCTTTAATTACAATAATATCTCCAATTTGTACTTCATCTGGGTCAACTTTGACAAGTTCATCGCCTTTTTTAACATTTGCATAATCTGGTCGAATATCCATAAGGCTTGCAATTGACTTTCTCGACTTGCCAACTGCATAGCTTTGAAACAGTTCTCCAACTTGATAAAACAGCATAACTGCAACACCTTCAGGATACTCACCAATAAAAAATGCACCAATTGTTGCAATACTCATTAAAAAGTTTTCATCAAAAACTTGACCTTTAAAAATATTTTTTACAGCTCTTTTTACAACATCTCCGCCTACAATAATGTAACTTATTATAAAGAGAGCAATCTGTAACCATTCATTATTAAAATTAATAATTGTTGCTGCAACTAACACGGCTGCACCAATTATTATTCGCCATAGTCGTTTTGTCATACTAAACAGCCTCCTTTAAGCCTTTTTCATAGTTGTATCGGGTTCAATTTTTTTAACTATTTTTTCGGCCTCTGCTATTATTGTTGGCATTTTTTCATCCTCACCATCAATAACGAGTTTTGTGGTCATAAAGTTAACAGTAGCTTCTTTTACTCCATCAAGCTCATTAATAGCTTTTTCCATTTTTGCCGCGCAATTTGCACAATCCAAGCCTTCAAGTATAAATTTCTTTTTCATTATTAAATCCTCCTAAATATTATTTGTAATTTTATTTTAAATACTACAAGTCTTTTTCAAATTTTATTGAAACATAGCTCATTTGATATGAAGACTTAAATATCTGCCCAAATATCTTCAAAAAATATTCTATTATACCACATTACTACTTCTCGTTGATATGAATTAGACCTTGGTCAAATATTTCTCTTACATGATCATCAACTAATGAATAATATACTACTTTCCCTTCTTTTCTGTTTTTCACTAAATTAGCTTGTTTTAAGACTCTCAGCTGATGGGAAATTGCTGATTGTGTCATGTTAAGTAATACAGCGATATCACAAACACACATTTCAGCTTCATGTAAAGCCCATAATATCCTGATTCGTGTTGAATCTCCAAATACTTTAAATAATTCTGCTAGATCATAAAGGCTTTCTTCTTGAGGCATTTTATCTCTAACTTGATTTACAATATCCTCATGAATTACATTGCAGTCACATCTTTCAATTGAATTAAATTTTTCAGTCATATTATCACCTCTTTTTAAATCATTTCATCTGAATACTTGAGCAAGCATTCATACGTTGTGTATTTATTATATTATTGTTTTTCTCATATGTCAATAGTTATATGAGCATTTATTCAAGTGTTTTTTATATTATTTGAAATATCTCAAAACCATCTATTACGACATTAATACCATAAAAGGGTGATTTCTATACAAACCTATTTTAAAAACACAAATATTGTAGGTTCTATAATAGTTTGAAATAAAATTTCAAACTATTAAAAAACTATAGTGGTAGCTGTTTCAAAACAACTACCACTACATTAGATTATATAAAATTCTTATCATCCCAGAGGATTATTTCTCCCTCTTTCTGAGCCATCAATTTTTCCACCTTTATAATGTCATCACTCTTTTTACCCTATGTCATCTATAAAGCACCCCAAAAATAGGGGTCAAAAAACGGTGTTTTTTCGCTCATTTTTTGCTCCAAAATCACTCTTGAACCACTATATGTTGTGGTCAACTTCTACTTTTCGCCCCCTGAACCACAATACGTCATCAGAATTATACTCTCAACGTGACTTGTTTCTGAAAACATGTCTACTGGCTGCACTTCCTTTGTTTTGTAGCCCATTTCTTCTAAAATTGCTAGGTCTCTTGCGAGGGTTGATGGATCACAGGATACGTAGACTATTCTTTTTGGTGACATGTGGGCTATGGCTTCTAGCAGTTCTTTTGCGCAGCCTTTTCTTGGGGGATCTACTACTACAACCTCTGCTTTTATGCCTTTTTCTATAAGTTCTGGAATTACTGTTTCGGACTGTCCTACTATGAATTCTGTGTTATTAATTCCGTTGAGTTTTGCATTTTCCTTTGCATTTTCTATGGCTTCTTTTACTATTTCTACTCCGTATACCTTTTTTGCTTTTTGGGATAAAAACAGGGATATGGTTCCTGTACCACAGTAGGCATCGAATACTATTTCATCACCTTTTAAGTCTGCATATTCTAAGGCTTTTTTATAAAGTATTTCTGTTTGTATTGGATTTACTTGGAAGAATGATAACGGGGATATTTTAAACTTAAACTGGTCAATATAATCGCTTATATGATCTTCTCCAAATAAAACTATATTTTCTTCTCCAAGGACTACGTTTGTGAGTTTAGGATTTATATTTTGTATTATGGATTTTACTCCATCTATGTTATCCCTTATGAATTTTATGAATTCTTCTTTATATGGAACTTCCTTTGTAGTTGTTACTAAAACTACCATGACCTCATTAGTTTTGAAGCCTTTTCTAACCATTATGTGTCTTACTATTCCTTTTAGATTAGAAGCTTTACTTTCTATTTCGTTATAAGGCTCTATTCCATATTTATTCATCCACTGTCTTGTTATATCTACAGCTTTGTCTCCACTTTCATCTTGGATGATGCATTTTTTCATATCTATTATATTGTGGCTTCTTTGGGCATAAAATCCGATCTTTACATCACCTTTTTCACCACCTACTGGTAATTGAACCTTATTTCTATATCTATAAGGACTAGCTGACCCTATGGTGTTATGTATTGTGGCATCTTTAATCTTTCCTATTCTTTCAATACAATCTTTAACTCTTTTTGTTTTAAACTCCAGCTGTGACTCATAGCTCATGTGTTGAAGATTGCATCCTCCACATTTACTATATATTTCACATAAAGGTTCTACCCTATGTTTTGATGGGGTTATTATATCTATAAGCTTTCCAAAAGCATAATTTTTGTTTAATTTTATTATTTTTATTTTAGTCTTTTCACCTTCTATGGCTCCTTGTATAAATATTGGAAAGGAGTCAATTTTTGCCATGCCTTCTCCTTCGTACCCAGCTGATATTATATCTACTATGTATTCTTTGTTTTTTTCTATCAAGTACTTTCACCATCCATATTATATTTCTACTACTATATTATTATATCTTATATTTAAATTAGGGTATAGTTTTCATTTGAAATTAAGTTTAAAAATCGATCTTAAATCCGGAATTATATTTACTTATTATTCCAACCTTGCTTTTTTCAAATTAATGCAAAAAAAAGCACCTTTTAAGGTGCTAAGTATAGAATCAGTTGCCATAACTCCATATTCGTGATTTACGATTATATCACTAATTATTAACCTATACATATAGAATATACCATTAATTAACTGTTTATTTGTTAACTTTCTGTTAACTTTGTATTTATGCAATAAATATTGCACTTTAGTTCCAAATTAATCCTTATTCATAAGGTTAGATAGGATTATTGAGCAATATTGCATGATTTCCTTCAAGTCTATTTCTTTCAACATGTTTTCATTTAAAGTATTCTTATTTAAAGCATTTTCATTTAAAGTCTTTTTATTTAAAGTCTTTTAATTTAAATTCCTTCATTTAAAGTGCTTCGATTAACTTATATACAAGGGTATTAGTGTTTATCTATACATATTATATCCGATGGCTACCATCCGTAACACCCCTATCCTCTTCAAGGTGGGGAATGACGGCTGCTACGCCCCTGGATAAGTTCTTCTAGCCTTTTATGGAAAGATGTATTCCTTATAAGCAAACTCCACCTGAGTCTAAGACTCACTTGATTATTCTACTACATGGACCTTCATCATATTAGTTGATCCTATATCATTTATAGGTATTCCTGCTGCCATTACAACTAAGTCTCCTGTGTTAACAAAGCCTTCTTTTTTCACAAGTTCTATAGATTTTTCTATAAGTTCATCTGTACTTTCTGCTTTATGGGTTATCAAAGGAAATACTCCCCAGCTTAGACATAGCTTTCTTGCTACTCTTTCATAAGGTGTTACTGCTATTATTGGACATTTAGGTCTATACTTAGAAACTGTTCTTGCAGTACTTCCACTTTGGGTTGCTGTGATAATTACCTTAGCATTTAGTTCCATAGCTGTAGTAGTTGTAGCAAGGCTAATTGCTGTTGGAATTGATGGGGTATGTTGTAGTTTCTTTTTCATAAGTAGTGTTTTAAAATCTAGCTCTTTTTCTGTTTCTATAGCTATCCTTGACATTGTAGCTACTGATTCTACTGGATATTTTCCATTTGCCGTCTCTCCGCTAAGCATTATTGCATCTGTACCGTCGAAAATTGCATTAGCAACATCAGAAGCCTCTGCTCTTGTAGGTCTTGGATTTCTCATCATGGAATCTAACATTTGGGTTGCTGTAATAACTGGTATTCCTTTTCTATTGCATTTTTCAATTATCATCTTTTGAACTACAGGAACCTTTTCTATAGGTATTTCTACACCAAGATCTCCTCTAGCTACCATTATTCCATCTGCAACTTCTATGATTTCATTTATATTGTCTACGCCTTCTTGGTTTTCAATTTTAGCAAATATTGCTATATTATCTCCACCTATTTCTTTTAATATGTTTCTTATTTCTAAAATATCTGCGGCCTTTCTTATAAATGAAGCTGCTATAAGATCTACATCCATCTCCACTCCAAATTTTAAGTCATCAATATCTTTTTCAGTAACGGATGGAAGCTTCATTGAAACTCCTGGTACATTTACACCTTTATGATTAGATACCACACCGCTATTTACAACTGTGCAGTGAATTTTATTATCTTCTACTGATTCTACTCTAAGACCAACTAAGCCATCATCAATAAGTATAGAGTCTCCTTTTTTAACATCTTCTGCTAACTCATCATAGGTTACATAACACTTTGTGTTGTCCCCAATTATTTCTTCTTTGCAATATATGGTGAACTGATCTCCTTCATTTAACTCCACTGATTTAGCATTAAAATCTCCAGTTCTTATTTCTGGTCCCTTTGTATCTAACATTATTGCTATAGGTACATTAAGCTTTTTACTAAGATCTTTTACAAGATCCATTCTTATTTTATGTTCTAAGTGGTCTCCATGGGAAAAGTTATGTCTTGAAACGCTCATTCCTGATTTAATTATTTCTGAAAGCACCTCTTCATTATCACTTCCCGGACCTATCGTGCATACTATCTTGGTTTTTCTCATTAAATACACTCCTTTAAATAATTTTAGTAAGTTTTAACTTTTCAATGTTTTCAATCAATATTTAGTTTGTATTATGACAATACTTGAGCCATTTTATAAAGATCTTCATCAAATTTTCTTGGAATAGCTAGTGCTTCTTTAATATCTAAATCTACTACCTTTCCATCTCTAATACCTACAACTCTAGATGATCTTCCTTCCATTAATACCTCTACAGCTTTATATCCAAGTTTGGATGCAAGTACTCTATCAAAGGCCGTTGGGCTTCCTCCCCTTTGTATATGTCCTAGTATTGTAGCTCTTGCTTCAATGCCTGTCATCTTTTCTACGTGTCTAGCTAATTCTTCTGCTCCACCTACACCTTCTGCAAGTAATATTAAGTTATGCATCTTTCCTTTTAATCTTCCTGATAAAATTGATTTGCACAGTTCATTTACATCAAATTCTTTTTCAGGAACTATTATACTTTCTGCTCCTCCTGCAATTCCTGCATTTAAAGCTATATCTCCACAGTTTCTTCCCATTACTTCTACTATAGAAACTCTTTCATGGGAAGTAGATGTATCTCTTAATTTATTTATGGCATCTAAAACTGTATTTGAAGCTGTATCAAATCCTATAGTATATTCTGTGTATGCTAAATCATTATCTATAGTTCCAGGTAATCCTACAGTGGATACACCAAGTTCTGAAAGAAGCTTAGCCCCCATAAAAGAGCCATCTCCTCCAATTACCACAAGCCCATCTATGCCAAAAACTTCAAGTACATTAGCTGCCTTTTTTCTTCCCTCTTCAGTTTTAAATTCTTCGCATCTTGCAGTTCTAAGCATAGTACCTCCTCTTTGGATTATATCTGATACCGAATGCCTATCCATTGTGAATATTTCACCGTTTATAAGTCCGCTGTACCCTCTGCTAATTCCCATTACCTCTATACCTTTTTCTATAGCTGTCCTAACTACAGCCCTTATAGCAGCATTCATTCCTGGTGCATCCCCACCACTTGTAAGTATGGCTATTTTCTTCATAATTATTCCTCCTATACCGGCAGGTCAAATTCAGTCCCGCCTAGGTTAAATTTGTACTCGTTTATTTTTTAGACTTTGTATAATAAAAATCAAAGTATACATAATTAGTGCTCATTTTATTTAATTAATGACAGATACTGACATGCAATTTAATAATATATAGGTACTACCATTAATATCTTCTCACCTTAATTTTACTGAATTATGTAGGTTTTTTCAACTCTTTCTTCAAAATATTTAGTATAATTCACAATACTCTTGGTGTATACATTTACATCCTAGTATATCTTGTAGATTCCTATAATTATTTGTTTATTTAAAGCGATTCTAATTTTATCTTAGAACCGCTTTAAAAATTTAGGAGATTATCCTTATTAGTATTTACTAAAATCTAAGGATTATGAATTTTTATTTTTAATATCTACTTTAATTAATCCTTAACTAATTCTAAGTGATTTTTACCCTATCTTCTCCAAACTTTTCTCTTAAAATCCCTACTATTTCAGTATCTAAGTCTACCCATGCATCTCTTGAAAGTCTAAATGAAGTCCTTTCCTTTGCTGCAAATAAGTATACTGGGGTATTTCCTTTAAATTTAAACATTATTGTTTTTAAATCTTTTATTATATTTCTTGCTGTCTTTTCATCTTCTACCATTATATAAAGTTTTGAACTATCAACCTTTTCTAAGGGTATTATCTGCTCACAGATGATTTTAGGATCTTCATCTTCATTCATTACAAGCCTTCCCTTTATAACTATTAGGCTATCCGCATCTATTAAAGATGATAATTTTTCATAGGCTTTAGGGAATACTATACATTCTATAACTCCTGTTAAATCCTCTAGTTTTATAAAGGCCATCATATCATTATTTCTTGTTATTTTTCTATTGAAATCTGAAATAATTCCACCTATTGCTACTCTATCCCCATCTTTTAAAGTATCTGCTATAATTTTATTTATATTAGAATCTTCAATGGACTCTAGTAAATCAACTGATGTATTTTCTATTATAGAATTTTCACCATAAGTTTCATCATAATCACTAAATATTTTAGCAATATTAGTAGAAGTTTGAAGGTTTAAGCTTTTTTCATATTCATCTAAAGGATGTCCTGTAAGATATAATCCTGTCATTTCTTTTTCCATAGCTAATATATATTTTTTATCAAATTCTTTTATATTAGGATATTTTATTTGAAACTGCTCTTCTGTATTATCAAAGGTTGAAAAAAGGCTTACCTGGCCTTCTATGTTCTTCTTTTTTTGATTAGAAATTCCGTCTAACATCTTCTCATTTACTGCTAGCATTTGCGATCTAAAGGTCTTAAACCCATCAAAGGCTCCAGCTTTTATAAGACTTTCGGATGCTCTTTTATTAATGCTTGAAACTTCCATCTTATTGCAAAAATCATAAAGGGATACGAATCTACCCTTTTTCTCTCTAGATTCCACTATTCCATTTACTACATTTAATCCTACATTTTTCACAGAACCTAGTCCAAATCTTATGGTATCTCCTTTAACGGTGAACTTACCATAGCTTTCATTTATATCTGGTGATAAAACTTGTATTCCAATGCTTTCTGCAAATCTAATATACCCTGATACTTTTTCACTTATTCCCATGACGCTATTTAACATAGCAGCAATATATTCTACAGGATAATACTTCATAAAGTAAGCTGTTTGGTATCCAATTACAGCATAGGCCGCCGCGTGGGATTTATTAAATGCATAGGAAGCAAAATCCATCATTTGATCAAATATCTTATTTGCTGCTTCTTTTGAAATTCCATTTCTTACGCAACCTGGTACTTCTATATTTCCCTTTTCATCTACTACACCGTTTATGAAGTTATGTCTTTCCTCTTCCATAACCTTATGTTTTTTCTTTGACATAGCTCTTCTAACTAAGTCACTTCGGCCCATGGAATATCCTGCAAGCTTTCTAACAATTTCCATAACCTGCTATAGTGATAGGTAAGCCTTTGATACTATCTTCAGCTTTTCCCCCACTCCACACCGTACATGCAAGTTTCCCCGCATACGGCGTTCCATCGTCATAACTTTTATTCATTCTAATCAAACAACCTAAAACTTATAGTCTATTCATAATTATAACTAAGATTAAGGCTCTGTTTTTCCTTAACTATTATTGGTAATTCCAATAGTTGTCTTAATCTATTAACCTTTCTTATTTCAGTTTGTTTTAGATGTAGCAAATCTATATAATATTTAATTATCTCAAGTTTCTTTGCATGTAATAGTTTGTGTACATCCTTATCTACAAGAACAAGATTTGAATATTCATCAGTGCCACCTTTATATTTTGCTTTCTTATGATGGCAATGTATTTCATCGGTATTTGTAAATTCCTTACCAGTGATATAACATTTTCCCCATTGGGCAATGTATAATGAAATCCTGTTATCATAGTATTCAATGCTAATATTACCTATCTTTTGGTTCATTAATTGATACATGATGTTACTATTAGTTCTCAAATTATCATGTATTATTTTCCTACCCTCAATTGTGTAAGGGCATATTTTTCGATTAAGAGCAATCGGATTTTTAAACTGAACATAATAGATTGGGTAGATTGGTTCTCTCGTCCCCGCTATATATCTCAAGGATTTTGATTTCCCATATCGTTTCTTTTCTATGTCTCTTAGAGGCCTTCCTTGTCTCACAAGTCGGTTTCCCCTTTGTGTGTTCAATCTATTGTACATAATTCGGTAATTTCTATTTTGAATTCTATTTAAGTCATTTGCTACATTGGTAGCAATACGATAATAATTTTGAATTCCCATTACCATTGAATTGTAAATGACAACTTCCTTTGCTTCTTTATCTGAACCTTGATAGCTACAAAATACTTTTACTTGATTTGCTAACTTTTCACCCTTATCCCTAAGGGCTTTTTGACTAATATGTGAATCTACAACATACTTTGAACTTCTTTTCTTTTTATGAACTTTAATACTGAATCCTAAGAATTCCATACTTCTTTTTCTCACATCAACAATTCGAGTTTTTTCCTGTGAAATGTCTAACTTTAATCTTTCTTTTAACCATTTCTCAATGGCAACTTTAGATTTCTCCGCATCTTGCTTATTCTTACAAAATATACGGAAGTCATCAGCATATCTCACTATCCACAACTCTTTCAGATTGGTGGAGTCTCTCATCGCTCTGTAACCATGTCCTTTATCAACCGTTCCATTTTTCTGTAGTCTTTGACTATAGTTGTCAGTCACTTTGCTATACTGCCACTGACTTTCAACCCAATGGTCCAACTCATTTAGAACGATATTTGCGAGTAACGGAGATAAAATTCCTCCTTGTGGTGTTCCTTTATCTGGTTTTACCAAACTACCATCGGGCATTTTCATAGGAGCTTCTAAAATTCTTCGGATTACGTATAATAACTCTTTGTCACGAATTCCTAATGCCCATATTTGTTTGATGAGCTTGCTATGGTCAACGTTATCAAAGAAACCTTTTATATCGAATTCAATTACCCAATGTAAATTGGACATTTGCAACATTCGATAAGTTCTTGATATTGCATGTTCAACCGAGCGATTAGGCCTAAAGCCATAACTGTTATCAGAAAACTTTGCTTCGCAAATTGGTTCCATTACTTGTTTGATGCATTGTTGAACAAGTCTATCCCATATACAGGGAATACCAAGTGGTCTTATGCTCCCATTTGGTTTCGGAATTTCTTTTCTTCTAACAGCTTTTGGTCTATAGCCATGTTTACTTCCTCTTAGAATATACCTTACCATTTGAATAACTTCATCTGGTTGCATCCTTGCTATATCATTAATATTCTTTTTATCAGTACCAGGAGTAATACTACCTCCATTAGTTTTGATATTTCTATAAGCAAGTAAGATATTTTTCTCACTAAGGATAATATCCATTAGCTTGTAAAATTCAGAGTCCTTTTTACTCTTGTCATAAAGTTCATCAAAGACATTCTGCGTGTCGTAGTATTCATTATGTCTCAAACTGTCAATACAATTTCTTGTGTCTTTAGGCATAGGGCTCTCACTTCCTTTCTGTAGCTGAAAGTGAGCCTTTTTAGTCATACACGAAATCCCTATTGTGTTTGAATGAATGAATTTAATAACTAAATTTATAAAAGTTACAACGACTTGTGCCCATTCCTCCATCTTCATTACAAAGATTTCTTTGGTTCGAACACTACTTTTCAGCATTGGTTCAACTGCTTATTATTCTTCGTCAGTTTATATTTCCAAAAGTAATAATCATCTTTTGAAAATATCCAATACCTTTCCTCGTTCCAATAATTTCTATCTGTACATGATACCTTTAGGTGCTCAATATAAGCCTGTTAGCTTTGATGTGCCTGTAACACAACATAGTCTTTCATAACCAAGATTTTTACTCAACTACACTAACACTGTTTCAAACAGCCCCATATGTTTCCATATGGTGGTATATAGACCCTTTAAATTCTCGAGTTCGTCAGTCATTTTGACATACTCACCATAGGTATTTTGTAGACTTCCGGCATATCATAAATCCTATCTTATACTTTAATCTTTCATGACAGGTGGGTTCTAACCACTTTTGAACCAATCTTACTTGATTATTTCTTTGACTTAGACTTACTTCTGCCGACTTCACCGAGCTTCTGACATTTAAAGTTTCCTCTTGTAATGCCAGTCGGAGTATTAAAGAGTGTGTTTCAAGACGTTACCCTATCATTCCACACTTCGAAATTATTAGTTCTCCATTAATTACTTAATGTGCTTAGCCTTTGTTTATTTAAGCTAAGAACGAGTCGCACCTTGGTACACCATGACACCGTAGGTTACATCAAGTATGCTTTCGAGTTCTGGTGTTTCGTAAACTAACTTTTCAGGGTTTTTCTTACTTTCTATATACCTAGGTATTTCTGCCATAGGCCCTGGTCTATAAAGACTTATTCCAGCTATTATATCCTCTAAAGAGTCTGGCCTTAGTTCCTTCATAAAGTTAGTCATTCCTGCTGATTCTAGCTGAAATACACCAACGGTTTTACCTTCACCTATCATTTTATATACTTCTTTGTCCTCAAATTCTAGCTTATCTATGTCTATGTCAATTCCCCTGTTAACCTTTATCATATCTACTGTATCTCTCATTACAGTAAGGGTTCGAAGTCCAAGAAAGTCCATCTTCAAAAGTCCAAGTTCCTCTAGGGTTCCCATGGTAAATTGTGTAACTATCATTTCTTCATTCTTTTGAAGTGGCACATAATTTACAAGAGGCTGTGATGCTATAACTACACCTGCAGCATGGGTAGATGAATGTCTTGGAAGTCCTTCAAGGCTTCTACTTACATCTATTAATTCCTTTACTCTTATATCATCATCATAAGCATTTTTAAGTTCTTGGTTTAATTCCAAGGCCTTATCTATGGTTATATTAAGCACGGTAGGTATCATCTTAGCTATCTTATCTACCTCTTGATAGGAATAGCTCATAGCCCTTCCTACGTCTCTTATACAAGCCCTCGCTGCCATAGTTCCAAAGGTTATTATCTGAGACACATTGTCCTTGCCATACTTATCCACTACATAATCAATTATATCCTGACGCCTTTCATAACAAAAATCCGAATCAATATCTGGCATTGAGATTCTTTCTGGATTTAGAAATCTTTCAAAAATCAGTCCATACCTTATTGGATCTATCTTTGTTATGCCAAGGGTGTATGCAACTAGCGACCCCGCAGCTGAACCTCTTCCAGGACCTGTTGGAATACTATTTTCCACAGCAAATCTTATAAAGTCCCAAACTATTAAAAAGTAATCTATATAACCCATCTGATTTATTACCTGAAGTTCATAGTCAAGTCTTTCCACATATTCTTTTGCCTTTTTAGATTCCTCTGCTATTTCATAAATTCTTTCTAAACTAAAATTTTCTCCTTCTGTTTCACTAAATACCTCATACCTAGAAGCAAGGCCCTTGTAACAGGTTTCTTTTAGATATTCAAAGGGATCTATTCCTTCTTCTAGTGGAAATTTAGGTAGCTTAGATTTATGAAATTCATAATCAAAATTACACTGCTCTGCAATTTTAACTGTGTTTTCTAAGGCTTCTTTTATATAGGCAAATTCCCTCCACATTTCCTCTGGAGACTTTAAATAAAACTGATCTGAAGGATATCTCATTCTATTTTCTTCTTGTATGGTTTTTGCAGTTTGTATGCAAAGTAATACATCATGAGACTTTGAGTCTTCTCTATTTATATAATGGACATCATTTGTAGCTACTAAAGGAATGTTTAATTCTTTAGACATTTCAATTAATTCCTTGTTCACCTTTCTTTGATCGTCTATTCCATGATATTGAAGTTCTAAATAAAACCCATCTTTAAATGTTTCTTTATAAAAAAGTGCTGTTTTTACAGCTTTTGCTTTATTTTCTCTTAATATATAAGACTGAACTTCTCCTCCAAGGCATGCACTTAATGCTATAAGTCCTTCACTATGTGTTTTTAGGTAATCATGATCTATTCGAGGCTTATAATAAAAACCTTCTATAGATGCCTTAGATACTATCTTCATTAAGTTTTCATAACCTACTTCATTTTTCACAAGTAGCACTAGGTGATGAGTTTCATTTTCTTCATCAGCCTGCTTTAAACTTAGAGATTTAGCTACTACATATACTTCGCAACCTAAAATAGGTTTGATTCCAGCATCCTTTGCTGCCTTATAAAACTCAACGCAGCCATACATAACTCCATGATCAGTTATAGCTATACTTTCCATACCTAGCTCTTTAGCCTTTTCTATTATATTAGGTATCTTTCCAGATCCATCTAAAAGGCTGTACCCAGTATGCAAATGAAGGTGACAAAACTGCTTTTTAATGGAGCCTTCATTATGTTTTTCTTTGCTCTTTTCTAATGAATCCTCTGTATCTTTTTCTTCTAAAATTGAATAATCCAAAAATTTAATCCCCTTTCCAAAGAGATTTATTCATATTAATTATACCCTTAATAGCTTTTAATGTACATGGAATCACTATAGAAGCCTCCATCCTATACATAAATATTTTGCATTTCACAAATCCTTCTATAATATATTAAACACCTCTAGACTAATAAAAATATTAATCTAGAGGTGTTTTTGTAATTTTATTTAATTATAATGATTAAGTCTTAAGCACTCTACCTTTACTTTGTTATATATAAACTTAAAGTATATTATTTAAAGTATTTTTAGAATATATTATCTTATTAAATTTAAGAATGACTCACCGTTTTCAGGTCTATCTACCTTTAAAAAGTCAGCTACAGTAGCTCCAACATCGGATAAGGTCTTTCTTGTACCTAAATTAGCATTCTTTACATTCTTACCATAAATAAGTAAAGGCACACATTCTCTTGTGTGTTTACTATGACCTACAGTTGGGTCATTTCCATGGTCTGCCATGATTAATAATATATCGTCATCCTTTAATTTTTCTATAATCTTTTCTATATATTTATCAGCTATAGATAATTTTTCTGCATATCTTTCTACATTTTCTGCATGTCCACTTAAATCTGTTTCTTGAACATTAGTGCATATAAATCCTGTATCTATTTTATCCATTTCATCTAAGGTGAGCTGAAGAACTTCTGCTGTATCTACCCAGGATATGCTTTTGCCTTTTTCATTAATTACAACATCTGCAACCTTCCCAAGTAATGTAACATCTATGGAAGCTTCACCTAAAATAGTTGGTACTTGAACATTTGGGTCTACTCCATAACCTAAATGTCTACATTGATATCCTTTATTATAAACTCCAGACTTAGGTGCATTAACACCAATAAATCCATTTGGCTTCTCTTCAATAGCATTTAATATATCTTCTTTTGTTATGCCTTCTCCACCAAAGGTTATAACTCTTGGAACCATAACTATACTTCTAACTAATTTACCTACCTTTAAAACTTCAGTAAAAGGCATAAGTTCTAAAGATGCTGTAACATTCACAGCTTGACCAAGGTCTGTTTCTATATTATCAGCTACAGTAAGGGCACCATTCACCATAAGAAGTTTTGCCTCTTTCCCTTCTATATACTCCACATCATAGCCTTCTTTTTTAAGAAGGTTATATACCTCATCAATATATTTAGAAAAAGGTTCTCTTAATGGTTTCATAGGTTTTGTTCCCATTATTTCTTGGTGTCCAAAGAATGTATCCGCTCCAAAATGAGTTAATTCTGCCTTACCAAAGGTTGCTCCCTTAGCAAATTTCATAAGTCCAATCTCTTCACCTAAAGCATTCATAAGTCCTAGTCTTTCTAGAGTCTTAAGCTTTAAATTTGGAGAGTTTTCTAATATATGTTTGCAAGTATTTGATCCCATATCTTGCGGTCTTACAATACTAACATCCTTCATATACCCTATACCAAATCCATCTAAAACTATAACCATAAATTTACCCAACACTGTCACCCCTTCATCTTTTATTTAAAGATTTATTTTTCATAAGTTTATTTAATATCTCCCATCTAAAATCATAAGTTTATCTGCCCTTCTCTAATTCAAAACTATAATTTTATCTGATTTTTCTTCCTTGAGAATCATAAAGCCCAATAAGTTCTGGCTTTCCATCACTTATTCCTTTAACTATGGCAACATCACTGCGTGTTACGAATATTTGTGTTCTAAAAGCCATAATTACAGTATCTGAAACCTTTGTATTTTCTTTTAGTGTAAAATAGTAATCTATACTTTCTAAACTTGGTTCTTCTACATCTATTAATTTACCATTATTTATATCTGTTCCAACTAAAGCTTTTTTTAAGTTAGATCTTCTGTAGTATCCTCCTCCATAACAATAACTGTTTGAATTTAAGTTATGAGAAACTTCACTTACATAAACCATTGCAGGCTTTTCATAGTTATCATGATCACCATGAAATGGCGTAGTACCTGTAAATCCATGTCCAGGCTCTCCATGTGTTCCCCCAAAGGATTTTATAAGCTTCATACTTTCAGTACAATTAGCTGAAGGAAGATTTACCTCTTCTATATTAATGTACATATCTTTTAATATATCTTTTGCCTTTAATACAGTTTTCAAATTATGAGTGTCTTTTATTTTCTTTTCTTTGCTATCATATAAAAAACAAGGAAATGAGGTTAGTCCATGAATCACTATATTTGGTAAACTTCTGAGTTCATCTACAACCTTTTCTAAATCCTTTAAATAAAAACCACCATATTGAGCGGGATATAACATATCTTCATCATCAATAACTCTTAAAGTAATATTTTGCTTTACATTAAGTTTTACTGCTGCCTTAGATATCTCTTTAGCCTTTTCAATAGAGTAAATAGATATAGTTTGTGGCCTTGCAGAAACTATAAGTTCCACATCATTTTTAGGTATTTGTACTAAATGTCCCACATGACCAAGTTTAATACCATTTTCGATATGAATCTTGGCATCTTTATAATCTACAGCCACAGCCCCTTCAAACCCCATATCCACTAAAGCCTTACAAATTAAAGGATTCCTACCTATTTGTTTTCCCATAAAATATAGCTTTATTCCGTACTTATCTGCTTCCTTTTTCATCATCTTTGCATTTTCTAAGATCATATCATAATCTAATACATAGGTATCAGGTGATATAACGCCTTCTTGATGAAGATAAAATGCAGCTTTTATTAGGTTAGGGTTTCTATCTATAGTCTTTTCTAAAAACATAACATCATTCCTCTTCCTTACAATATTTCATAAGCAGTTTTAACACTTTCCTTAAGTATTCTAATAACAGTGTCTGCTCCACTTCTCATAGGATTAATTCTTATCATTCTTTTTTCAAGAGTAGGGTCTGCCTTCCTAAAGGTTCCTGAAATCCTATATATCATTGGAACCATCTCATACTTAGATTCAGCTCCCACTGGATTCGGTGCTGCTCCTAACTTTTCTGATTCTTCTAATACAATATTGGCTATCTCTTTTTCAAATTCTACTAACAAAACCTTTGATTGAGCATTAGCTAAAAAGGCATTTTTAACCCCTTTAACTTCTCCGTTTTTTAGTCTTTCAACCAGCTCTTCATTTACTTCAGCTTGAATAGCTAAAGACACTGGAGCATATACAAGTCCTCTTAATACTTCCATAGCTTCAAATCCTTGTACCTGACTTCCACCTGAATAGTTTAAAGAAACCACTTTTTCAATTAAATCAGCTTTTCCAACTAAAACTCCTACACCTTCTGGTCCTAAAAGTTTAAAGGATGAAAATCCAGATAAATCAGCACCAAGTTGTGTACCTATTTTATCTACCTTCATTACTGCATAATTATCATCAGTTATAATCTTTATATTTTCATTATGCTGTTTTATAAGAGTTATTATCTCTCCAATATCATAGCTATCCTCTAACTTTTGCCTTGTATACTGTACTAATGCTCCATCTAATTTGCTTTTTAATAACACCTTTTTAACTTCATCTATATTATTAAAATCAGCTTTTATAGTTTTTATTCCCATAGTATTTAATGTAACTTCCGTAGTAGGATATATGGGAGCATCATGGACAAGTATACTATCTCCAGGTTTTAAAAAGCTTATAATACCCCATCTTAAAGCACCTGTTCCAGCTCCCCTTACTAAAGTTGCAGCTTCAGCATTAAAAAACTCTGCCAAAACCTTCTCCGCCTTTTTTGTAAATGAAGGTTTATTTAATCCCTTAACTACACCAAGGTCACCAAGGCTTAACACCTCTGAACCATTAAAGTATTTAGTTATGGTATCTATCATCTTAAATTGCATCTTCTTTGCTTCGTCTATTCCTATAGACTTTAAAGGATAAGTATTCATAAAGATTCTCCTATCTAAAGCTTAATTTAAAATTCTTACTATATTCTTTTCTGTAATAGTTTTTATATGATTTTCTGAAATACCACTGTCTAAAAGTCTTGGTATAAAATTATCTAATAAATAAGAATACCCTATACCACCTCTACCTTTTAGATTAGATTTTCTTGTAATATCCATAGACATAAGTACCTTATCACTAAGTCCTCTTTTACATATTTCTTTAAGCATATCTATTCTAACACCATCAGGCTTATAATTTTCTTTTCCAATTGTATCAAAGGCAACATTTGCTCCCTTGTCTATAAGTCTTAATATATAATCTATATCTCCTGTTAAGTCCACATGACTTATTATTAGTTTTTCTATATCCATACCGTAAGATTTTAATAATTCAATTTGTTCTAATCCTAAAGTCCCTAAAGTCGTATGCGTTATTATAGTCTTTCCTGTTTCAACATGAGCCAAAGCCCCTGCAACAAATACCTTTTTCTCTGCTTCTTCTATAATATTGTTACTTGTTCCTATTTCTCCTATAATATCTGCTTTTATATCACTGCCATCAATTCCATTCACTATTTCATCAATCATAATTTTAGACAATTCTTTAGCGGATAAATCATAAACTTCCTTCGGGAAAAATGGAACCTTATAATATCCTGTAGAACATAATATATTCATATTAGTTTCTTTAGCTACGGATTTTATATAATCTATATCTCTACCCATGCCTCTATTAGTTACCTCTATTATGTTTCTAACACCTTTTTTATAAAGGTCCTTAAATTCTTCTACAGTTTCATCAAAGACATTAAGATTGCAATCATCGTTTTGTTTTACTCCAGATAAATCTAATGTTACGTGTTCATGAGAATAAGTTATTCCTTCAACTAATTTCATAAAGTTCATTCCCTCCTTTTAAAATGATGTCCCAATATCTTAAAGATATTGAGACATCTAAGGTTTTAATTTTTTAATCTAATGCCTCACTCATATCTAATGTAAATTTCATATAAATTATCTACTTAACCTTAAACCTATTAAACTATTGGTGGAAGATATAGTCCAACTACAAATAATATGTTAATTAGTATACCTACTAAAATTGCTCCCATAGGACCAACTGCCATATCTACAATAGGCTTCTTTGAAGTTTTGTTAAGTACATAAAGTCCTATAACAACGAATAGTCCAAGTCCTGGTGCCATAGCATTTGCTGCCATAAGTCCACCTACAAGCAATGCAACTTCAAGCACCTTACTCATGGATGTTCTTATATTATCTCCACACTTTTTAACTCCTGGGAATTTATCTAAGAATCTTGCAAGTACATCTAAGAATAATATTTCTAAAGACATTACTCCTGCACCTAATATGAAGGATAATAAAGGATTTTTTACAAGTAATCCAATTACAAATACAAAGGTCATTCCAGCAGGAGCATACACTCCTGTAGTTATTGCTGTAGTTGCTACTAATGGAATAAATCCAATTCCTCTTGCAAAAGCTGTCATAGCTGCTTCTACATTTTTACCTTCTTTAAGTAAGTTTAATGATATAGGGTCTCCTGCAACCATAGCAAGGCTAGTAGCTGCTGAAATAAGTCCACCCATTACTGCAAGTATAGGTAAATTCTTTTTGATCTTTTTAACTCTTTCCGCAAATATAGATACAAGGTCCACCTTTGGTGCATTAGGATCTGGTTTTTCTTTCATTGCAAATACAAGCATTATAATCATACCTGCAAGTAAAGCCATTCCTTCTTGATCTATCTTAATTGTTGCTCCATTCCACTTAAACTTTCCATAATATAATGTTATTTGTCTAACTAAAAATGAAATACATAATGTAATGATACCTTTTTTAAATCCAAATTGATAAGCTACAACTAAAGCTGGGAATACAGCAAATGCTGCAACAACTGGTGCTCCAACTTGTCCTAGTTGAGGCAAGAAATTAATTGGTAATTTAGCAAATAAATCTACAATAGCTTGAAGTCCGCTAACAAGACCTAAACCATATAAAGCTCCTATAACTCCTGACATTATGATACCTTTTTTACCACTTGGGCACCAACTTCCGATGATGTCTGTTCCTAGTAGTATACTGTGTATTAAAATAATAGAAGCTGCTATAGAAACTGGTATACCAAATCCTATAACTAGTCCAAAGCTTAAGGCGAAAGATGTGGCTGCTAAAGCTTTTTTATCCATCCTTCCTTCTAAGTATTCTGGGACTACGGGTCTTAACCCATCATTAAACACTGCAACTCCCATGTTTGAAAGTATAGCTGCAAGAGCCCCTAAAAGTGCTATAATTACAAATTTCATGTAAAACCCTCCTATTTTTTATATTTTTATATAATGTCTGATATTTAAAATTAGATTTAATTCAGATTTAATATTGGTTTTAATACTAAACTTAAAATGGAATTTAATATCAGACTTAATATCATATTTTTAACCTTCTAGTATTTTGTTAATTATGATTGGAATAACTGTATCTGCATGTTGTGGTGTAAATCCAAATGCCTTTTTTCCTGCTTCAATTTCACTTATGATTGCTTCTTTACTTTTTATATTTCCTGGCATTGAAACTGTAGCACAAAGTCCCATACCTAAAAGCGCTATAGCCATAGCCAAAGCTCCACCGCCACCAGTATTACAAGCTCCTAAATAATAATCTGCTTCTCCTGTTTTAATTGCCATAGCCGCTTCTATATCAGATTTAATCTCTATAGTTGCTCTATCCCCTGCAACCTTTCTAGTTATTTCTGCTACCATATCTTTGTCTAATTGCCCACCTATAACTATTTTAATCATTATTACACATCCTTTATTATATTTTCGTCAGTATTTTTGTCAGTATCTTCATTATGTAGTAAACTACATAAATGCATTATTATAAATCCTTTTTCATTGTCATTAATACTTTTTCCAATTGTTACTTCAATATCCTTAAATATTGCTTCTGCCTTTTTATAATTTTTATCTGCCCTTATCTCCTCATACATAATTTCCTCTATAGGATTCACAGTTTCCCCAATCTTTATTCTTTTAAAAGAAATAGCTAAATGAGTTATTAACATTGATGCATTTTCTTCTGTTAGTTTTATGTTATATTTTTCATCAAACATATCTATTATTTTTATTATATCTCCATGTATGTTTTGGTCTATTTGTCCAGCATCTTTTAAGATAACTAGTCTTGTCATTAAATTCATTTTCCATCCCCCCGAAACTTTTCAATATACATAATTTTGTACATTGAGTTTAAAAAATATCTTTAGACTATTTTTATTTATTATATAAAAGCTTTTTAGTAATTTGGTATGATTTTTTCCTCTACAACTGAGTTTTGATATTTTATGATTTCTTCTTTATTTAAAAATTTCAGTATTAAATTTCTCATTTCTTCTCTATCTTTGTGTATAACTAAAACTGCTTGTGTATTTTTTCCACCATAATCTTCCGATACTACTTTATATTTAACATCTAGCTTCTTATCTCTTATTTCATCAATGGTAGATATAGAGGCATCAATTGTTCCGTTTACTAAATTGCTTATTATTTGGCTATATAATAAATGAACTAACTCTACCTTTTTACCAGCACATTCTTTTAGTGTCATTATCTCATGATCTAATGAAGATGTATCTATTCCAACCCTCATGCCATCTTTTATTTCAGAGCCGAAGTTTTTGTTAAATGCCAGTACATGGTTATCAACAAAGGAGTTTGTACCAAAGTTTACTGCTATTTGTATAGGTTCGCCCTTTTCAATATAATGTTCTGCTGCAAGACAAGACATAACTGCAAAATCATATCTACCTTCTTCTAGAGAATCTAATCTATTTCTAGCTCCCCTCATATATGCAAGGTTTACTGGAAACTTCTTTGCAAATGAGCTTTTATAAATACCTGTAGCAAGTCCTTCATATCTTTTTGAATAAGGAAGTGGCATAACTCCAAGTATACTTTTTATGTCTGCTACTTCTAGAAGTTTTGTATAATCTATATATGTTATAAAAGTTCCAAGATGTCCTCTAGATTCAAAAGATATAGCCTTATATTCTTGTAAAAACTTAATAGCTGATTGAACTGTCCCTCTGGCTGTATTATATCTTTCAGTAAATGTAGCTACAGTGTCTATTCTATCTCCCACATCCTTTGATACAAATTCCTTAGCTAAGGTCATAGCCACATATCCATTCTTTTGCATTAACTTCTCTTTTAAATTCATATTATTTCTCCATGTCAATATACACTTTTTTGTACTTTGTATCTTTATAATACCACATTATAAAAACCTTTTCAACGGTAATTTATAAATTTAATTATTGTTAACTTATAAATGTATATTTTTTAAAGGAACTAAAAAGATACCCTTATATCATAAATATGGTATAAGGGTATCTTTTATATATTTGTATTTGTTTATTTAAAAAATATATCTTCTATATTTTTTATTAAATCTTAAACTTATTTACTTCTTCACTCATTTCATTGGTTTTGTCACTTAAAGAGGTTACTGAAGTGTGCATTTCTTTACTAGTTTCAGCCATTTGCTCACTAGATGCTGCTATTTCTTCTGAGGATGCTGATATTTCTTCGGAAATAGCGGATATTGCCTCTGTCTTATATAGTATGTCTTTTTTCTTTTCGTTAAGCTGTTCAAAGCCTTCGGTAAGTAAATTTATTTTAGGGGTAATTGTTATCATTGAAGTGGATATAGATTTAAATGATTCCATGCTATTTTCTATACTAACCTTTTGTTCTTGAAGCTTGGAATTCATTTCAGTTGTACCATTTTCAATAATATTGGCATCTTCTAATACATTTCTAACAAGATCATAAATTGTAGTTGAAGATTCTTTGCTCTTTTCTGCTAGGTTTCTTATTTCTTCTGCAACTACAGCAAAACCTCTTCCAGCTTCTCCTGCTCTAGCTGCTTCAATAGCTGCATTTAGTGCAAGTAAATTAGTTTGTTCTGCTATATTATTAATTAAATCTGTTATTTCATTTACTTTTTCTATGCTCTCACTCATCTTTGATATCTTCATTGTAAATCCGCTGAAATTATTTACTAATTCATCTAAAGATGCTGTTATCTTCAACATATCTTCATTACTTACATCTGCCTTTTTACTTATACCTTCAGATAAGGAGTCTATTTCACCAATAGATCCATTCATTGCCTCTAAGCCTACACTAAAGTTTTCTAACATATCAACTATAGATACTAAATCTTGAGCCTGCTGAGAAGCTCCTTCTGCTACTTGGTCTATAGCTGCATATATATTTTGAGAGCTTTCATTAAATTCTTCAGAAACTTTAACTAAATCTTTAGAGCTGCCCTGTATATCATTAGAGTTTTTCTTTATATTAGATATCATCTTACCTACAGAATCCTTACTTGTTTGAAGTGCTCTTGCCATAATGCCTGTTTCATCTTTTTTATCTTGATGTTTTTGTGGCACATCCATACTAAAGTCTCCAGTAGCCATTACATTTATATATTCTTTTATATTATTCAAACTTTTAGCTAGCTTATCAGACAACAACCAGATAACAACTATAGCTAAAATTATGAATGCTAAAGATACTATAGCTATACTGATTTTAAGTGCATCAAGACTACTTAAAACATCTTTTTCTTCAGCATATACCCCTAAGGACCAATCTGTATCTTTAATTGGAGCATAAGCCATATACTTACTCATACCCCCATATGTATACTTTCCTATTCCGCTTTCTCTATCTACCATCTTTTGTTCAATCATAGCTCTACTAACTAAATCTTTATCTTGCGCTTGTAATGCTATGGTATTTTCTTTGCTTATAACCTTTTCTTTATCTTCATGAGCAATTACATCACCATTTTTTCCAATAACATAAGCTCGTCCAGTTTTTCCAAATTCAACTGTATCGTTTAATTTTGCAATTTCATTTCCGTCTCTTAATGCTACTAATACCCCTACCACATTATTGTTATTCTTTATAGGCACAGCATAGGCCATAACTAACTCATTATTACCTGTTTTAGTTACAAAAGGTTCAGACACTGCATTTTCACTTCTAAGAGCCCTTTGAAAATAATCCGTACCTTTTATGTTCTCTGTTATTCCATTAGTGTAGTTTATATCTCCTGATAAATTTGATATGCCTATAGTCATATGTCCATGAGCTTTAACCTCTTCTTCTAATATAACTTTCTTTTCATCAAATTTAATATCAAAATCTTTAACATCACTATCATTAGCTACTGCTTCTAATAATTGATACTTACTTTTTATATCCCCTTGAATATTAGTTGCCATTTGTTTACTCAAAGTTTCCATTAAATTTTGAGCTGTTTCAGTTACAGCTTTCTTACTTCTGCTAAAAGATGTAGCCCCAAGAGAACCACAAACTATTGCTATTAATAAAACAAGGCTTATTACCATTCTTACCTTAATACTTGACCTCTTTTTTTCATTCATTATAACCCCTCCATTATGTCTAACATTATGTTAATATAAAAACCTTTTCACTTACAATTAGTAATCTAATGCAACTGATGATTGAAGCAATGGTTTTAAATTCTTTAGTACATGATTTACATGGTACTCACTTACTTGGTACTTATCCATGTCTTCTTTACTATTAAATCTTGTTATTAATGCTATATCATAAGATCTTTCACTTCGTATGATATCCACGCCTACCTCAAGATATTTAAGTTCTTCTATCTTGCCTTCCATAGAACTTAATATTAAATTAGCCTCTTCCATGTTTTCTTTTGTGGCGTTTTTTAATTTAAATAACACTATATGAGTAAACATAATATCCTCCTTTAATTTCCTAACATTTTTGCTGATAACATGCTCTTACCTATAAGCTGTCTTTTAAAATTTATCATATTAACTTCTACCTTGCAGTAATTTCTTCCCATATCAACTATGTCTGCTTCTAAGGTAACTTTAGTATCTAGTTGAAGTGGTTTCATGAAATAAGTGCTTATATTATCTACAGAAACATTTATATCTCTTTCTCTTAAAGCTGTAATAGCTGCTGCTGATAATAGCATATTAAGAGAACTCCAAGAAGCTGTTCCAATGGAATCTATCATCTCCGATGCTATATTACCTGTAAATATAGTTTTATCTCCTATAACTTCATATTCAAAATTTGCTAATATTAATTCTTCTAGGCTTTCTGACCTTTGAGGCTGCCTTGTCATATATGCAAAGGTGTCTGTAACATCATCTCTTTTTATTATGCCTATAAGCTTTTTCCCATCTATTACGGGGCAAAGTTCAATATCTTCAAGTCCCATAACATAAGCTGCATAGGCAACTGTAGTCTTTGGTGTCACTGTTATAGGATTTTTAGACATTATCTTTCCTATGGGCTGATTTATATCTACATCTAAAGATAAATCTTTAGATGTTATTATACCTACAACCTTCATATGTTCATCTACCACTGGATACCTTACAAAGTTGGTGTCACTAACCATCTTCTTCCAATCATTTAGGGTATGATTTACCTTTAAATAATAGGGATCCTTTTTCATTATGTCTTCCACTAATATAATATCTTTCTTCATGGTATTTTCAGTCATGGCCTTATTTATCATAGTGGCGGTAATGAAACTATCATATTTAGAGGAAATAATAGGTAAGGACTTTTCATCTGCTAATCTTTTTACTTTTTCATTGCACTGAAATCCACCTGTTATAAGTACTGCGGCTCCATTATTAAGAGCTAATTCTTGTGCAAGGTCGCGATTTCCAACTATAAGAAGTGATCCTTGTTCTATATATTTAGACATAGCCTCTATAGTCATAGCTCCTATGGCTAGCTTTTTTAGGGATTTATGTATACCGCTTCTTCCAGCTATTATACTGCCTCCAACTATATTAACTACGTCAGCAAAGGTTAAAGATTCACTTTTTTTCCTTTTTAATTTATCAACTCTAATAGTGCCTACTCTAGGTATGGTGGATACTATACCCTTTTCATCACATTCTTTTATAGCCTTATATGCAGTACCTTCACTAATGCCAAGTTCAATTGCTATGCCTCTAACTGATATCTTATGCCCTGGTTCTAATGAAAGTATATAATCAACAGTTTTGCTATGCTTAGACATGTTTACCTTCCTTCTTTTCTTAATTCTTCTGCTATTTTTTCTATTTTTCTTAGTCTATGATTTATTCCTGATTTTCCTACAGGTGGTACTAACATTTCACCAAGCTCCTTTAAGGATTCATCTGGAAATTTTAATCTTAGTTCTGCAATTTCTCTTAAATTTTTAGGAAGTCTGCCAAGTCCTATTTCACTTTCAATAAAGTTAATACATTCTACCTGTCTTACAGCTGCATTAACTGTCTTACTAAGGTTAGCTGTTTCGCAGTTAACAAGTCTATTTACATTATTTCTCATTTCCTTCATTATTCTAATATTTTCAAGTTCTAATAAGGAATTATGGGCGCCTATTATATTTAATAAGTCTACTATTTGTTCTCCCTCTTTAATATATACTATATAACTATTTTTTCTTTGTATAAATTTAGAGTTTAGGCCATAGGTATTTATAAGATTACTTAAATCCTCTGCGTACTCTATGTTATGAGTTACAAATTCTAGGTGATAAGTCTTTTCAGGGTTACTTATGCTTCCCCCTCCTAAAAATGCTCCTCTTATATATGCTTTACGAGCAGTATCCTCTTTAACTAACTCTTCTTTTATTCCATAATCTAAGGATATTACTCCTTCTTCTTCTTTTAATATACTAGAAAGTTTCAAAAAGCTTCTTACTCCCATTTCTTCTGTAATCATTACAATATATAAATTATTTTTCTTTAAGGAATTACTTTTTTTCACTAAAAGCCTTGCATGTATCTTAAAATATTCTTTTAATAATGTAAATATCAATCTTGCTGTAGCTGGATTTTCTGTTGCTATTTTAAAGCTAAGTTGCTTATTCCCAGCAAATGTAAGCGTCCCACTGACCTTCATTATAGCTGATATTTGTGCTAAAGCTTCTTCCTTTGTTACCTTTTCAATTCTACATAGCTCACCTTTTACCTGTGATGAAAACGACATATCTCATTCTCCTAATTCTACTTTTTCTTTTGATTTTGCTTTTGCTTTAATCTTTCTGAAAGATAGAAGTACTCAATTATCTTCTTTCTATCATAAAATAACTTTTTATCCATTATAGTTTCTACTATTACAGAAGCTAACTTTTCAGAATCGTGTCTTATAAGTCCTTTTGTTGTCTTTACAAAATCAGATTCTATTAATTTTATATTTAACTTTTCAAGTTCTTTTTCATCTTTAGTTACTAATTTAGATTTTTCCTCTAAATACTTTTCTTCAAGTTCCTTTCCTATTTCTCCTATATTTGCAATTACATAATCAATTACTCCATCATAGGAATGGTCAATAATAGCTTTAACATGATCAACTACAGTGTAGTCATCTGTTTCACCAGGTTGAGTCATTATGTTAGAAACATATATTTTAATAGCAGAAGTTTTCTTGATCGCCTCTCCTATATCTTTTACCAATAAATTTGGAATTACACTAGTATATAGACTTCCAGGTCCGAGTATTATAGCATCTGCAGTTTTTATGGCCTCCACAGAATCTACTAAGGCCTTAGCATCCTTTGGTTCAATCATAATTTTACTAATAGAACTTTTTTGACTTATTGCCTCTTTTGGTATATTTGATTCCCCTTTTACAATGTTACCATTTTTAAGTTCGCACTTAAGAACCATGTTTTCTAGAGTTACTGGCATAACCTTTCCTGTAACTGCTAAAACTGAACTCATCTTTTTAACAGCTTCTTCAAAGTTATCTGAAATACCATCCATAGCTGCTAAAAATAAATTTCCAAAACTTTGATCTTTAAGTCTTCCTTCTTCAAACCTATATTGCAAAAGTTCTTCCATTAGTGGCTCTGTATCTGCCAAGGCTAAAATACAGTTCCTTATGTCTCCCGGTGGCAGAATTCCAAGATCTTCCCTAAGGTCTCCTGAGCCTCCACCATCATCTGCTACAGTTACTATGGCTGTAATATTAGAGGTGTAATACTTAAGACCTCTAAGCATAGTAGAGAGTCCTGTACCACCTCCGATTACAACTATCTTAGGCCCTTTAACAAGTAATCGTTTTTCATAAATCAAACTTTCTAATTTTTTTGAGTCTATAGAAAATTTCAGATATCCGCTATTTATAAGTGCCATTATAGACTTTATACCTTCTGTTACAGATATATATAAGATAAAAATACCTGTTACATTAAGTAGTATATAAAAGCCTTTATAGTACCAGTTATAAAGCATATGTCTAGAAAGCTCATTCAAGCCAAATATAATAAGGATGATCCCAAATATAGCAAAAACAACCCACCTCTTTACCTTTATACCAGGTCTTAGCCAATCTCTAAATTTCATAACCTTTTTCCACCTTTATTTGTATCTTCATTTATATCTCGATGATCTATGTTGGCATTTATTCCTTCACTTACCAAGTTATCATATATAAGTCTAGATATAGCTACAGATCTATGTCTTCCACCTGTACAACCTATGGCAACAATGAGTTGCTTTTTTCCTTCCTTTATATAGTTTGGTATTAGAAATTCCAGCATATCTTCAAGTCTACTTACAAAACCTTTTGTTTCATCATGTTTTAATACATATTCTTTAACCTGATTATCAAGTCCTGAAAACTTTTTTAGTTCAGGTATATAAAAGGGATTAGGTATAAATCTTACATCAAAAACTAAATCAGCATCTAAAGGTATCCCATACTTAAATCCAAAAGAAAGTATAGTGATACTTAAATATTTGGATTTATCTCCTCCATCTCCATAAATAGAATTTATCTTTTCACGAAGCTCTTTTATGGATAAATTTGAAGTATCGATAATATTATCTGATTTTTCTTTTACCTCTTTTAGTCTACCTCGCTCAAGAGCTATGCCCTTAGTTAGTCTTCCATCCTTTGCTAAAGGATGACTTCTTCTAGATTCCTTGAATCTTTTTACTAAAACCTCATCTGTGGCCTCTAGAAATAATATTTCATATTTAAAATCATTTTTCTTAAGATATACTAAACTTTCGAAAAGGGCATCAAAAAACAGACCTCCTCGTATATCGATAACCAATGCTATTTTTTCAAGTTTACCTTGACTTTGTATACAAACCTCTGCAAATTTAGGTATCAAAGTTGGTGGTAAATTATCTACGCAAAAATAGCCTAAATCCTCTAAATTTCTCGTTGCTTCACTTTTTCCTGCTCCTGATAAGCCTGTCACAATTAAAAATCTCATAGTATCACTCCCATACCCTGCTAATTAAATTTATTATAACACATATGGCTCTTATTTATAATAATTTAAAGTATCTATATTATGTTAATCTAAAAAAAATAGACTATGCTACTACAATAATAAATATTTATAGTAACAAAGTCTATTTTAAAGCTTAAATGCCTCTAAAAGTAACAGTTTAATCTCATATATACTTTTATTTTAATTTTATCCCATGACCTCTTTTAATGCTTTAATCATCTTTTCATTTTGATCTCTAGTTCCAATAGTTATTCTTAACCACTGAGGCATGTCTAGTAAAAACCCTGGTCTTATTATTATGCCTTTTTTTAGAAGTGCATCATATATTGGTTTATCATCTCTATTTAAGTTCACCATAATAAAGTTAGTATGAGTTTTTATATAATCTAATTTCATTTTTTCGAATTCATCATATAAAAAGATCTTTTCTTCATGATTAGTTTCACATACCTTATTTAGGAATTCTTCATCTAAAAGAGCAGCAATAGCAGCATTTTGAGCAAAAAGATTCACATCAAAAGGATTAATTACTCTATTTAAATATCCTACTAATTCTTCTGTTGCAACTCCATATCCACATCTCAGTGAAGCAAGTCCATAAGCCTTAGAAAATGTTCTTAATACTATTATGTTAGGATTTTCTTTTAAAAGTTCTATGGAATCTGGGAAATCATCAGATTCTACATATTCAACGTAAGCCTCGTCCATCACTATAATAACTCTTTCTGGTATTCTTTTTAAAACCTTGTCAAATTCTTCTTTTTTGAATATATTTCCTGTAGGATTGTTAGGATTACAAAACCAAATTATCTTTGTCTTATCTGTTATTGCATCTACCATAGCTTCAATGTCTAGTCCGTTGTTTTTCATAGGTATCTTTATGGATTTAGCTCCCATAAGTCTTGTGTTAGTATCATATCTTGGGAAGGTAACATTTGCCATTATACTTTCATCATCTTCTGATAAAAGGGTATTACATAAAACCTTTATTAATGAGTCTGAGCCTGCGCCACAAAATATTTGATCCTTATTAACATTTAACTTTTTACTTAGGGCAAGCTTTAGCTCATAACTAGCTGAATCAGGATAAAGTGCCGAATCATTTATCATGTTTTTGATAACTTCTTTAGCTTTAGGAGAACAACCTAATGGATTTTCATTAGATGCAAGTTTTATAACACTATCCAATCCAAGCTCTCTTTTTACCTCACTAATAGGCTTTCCAGCCACATACTTTTCAACGTTTAGTACTTCTTTTCTGATAGAATAACTCATAATCCCCTACCTCTTATAAAAGTAGATCATATAAGAGATAGATTCACCCCCCTTATTTATATATTCTTATTGAATATAGCTTAAAGCTACTCAATTTAGAAACTAAAATTTTAAGAATAAGGTGTAGTTAGTTCTAGTCTTCTCCTATTATTCTAACCTCTGGATGTAAATCTACATTAAAGTTTTTTGATACAGTTTTTTGGACGAGTTCTATAAGATCTAATATATCTTTTGCAGTTGCATTTTTTTTGTTTATTATGAATCCTGAGTGTTTTTCTGATACCGCTGCCCCTCCAAGTACTGTTCCTTTTAGTCCAGAATCTTCTATAAGCTTCCCTGCAAAATGTCCTTCTGGTCTTTTAAATGTGCTACCTGCTGAAGGATATTCTAAGGGCTGTTTATCTTCTCTTCTATATGTGAGTTCATCAATTCTAGCCTTTATCTTCAAAGGATCTGCCTTTTTAAGCTTTATAGTTACACTTAGAACAATGTAATTATATTTCATAACTGCACTAGTTCTATAACCAAGCTCTAAATCCTCATTTTTCAAAGTTATAATGTTGCAATCTTTATCCATAACCACTGCTTCTGTTACAACATTCACCATTTCCCCATCGTAGGCTCCTGCATTCATTGTAACTGCTCCACCTACACTACCTGGAATTCCACAGGCAAATTCAAAGCCTGTTAGATTGTGTTTAAGGGCACAACCTGACATATCTTTTAACTTTGCTCCTCCAAGAGCAATTATTTTATCTTCATCTACAGTTATCTTGTCTAATTTACTAAGCTTTATTATAACTCCTCTAAATCCACCATCTTTAACTAATAGATTGGATCCGTTGCCTATGATATAATATAAAGTCTTTTCATCATCACATATCTTTATTGATGCAATTAGTTCTTCTGTAGTTTTTGGGGTAATTAAAATATCTGCTTTTCCCCCTACTTTGAAATAAGTATGGTTTTTCATTGATTCATTTAATAAAATGTCTTCTTTATCTAATAACTTTTCTAATTTAGAAATTAAGCAACTATAATGATTCATTCTACTTCTCCTCAAACTTACTTATGTTATAGTGTTTTTATTATTTAATTTCATAACAATAAATATATTATAATATATTTATATTTATTAGTCTATTATAGGTTATAATCTTTAAGTTTTCCTTTGTATTTTAAATATTTAATTAATCTTTTTTCATCTAAATTCATTATAAGCTCATCTGGCACCTTTGCTTTTTTTAATATTTCTTCGGATTTGTCAAATTTACCTATATCATAACAAATATGAGCATCACTGCCCATTACAATATTTACATTATAATCCCTGCAAAGTGAAGCTATTTTCATGCAATTTTCTTCGCATCCTGGTCTTGACTTAAAGGAGCTATTATTTATTTCAATTAAAACATTTTTTTCTTTAGCTGCCTTTACCACTAATTCTTCTATTATTGGAAATGAAGGATTACCTAGGTGACCTATTATATCTACATTAGGATTATCCATAACTCTTAATATAGCCTTTGTATTTTCTTCCCTACCTCTTGAAGTTATACAATTGTCATGAAGGCTTGCTATCATAATATCTAATCTTGATTGAATCCTAGGTGATATATCTAAAGTACCATCAAAATCTATTATATTAGCTTCGCAGCCCTTAAGGTGGATTATGCCCTCCATGTAAAATGGTAAAACCCTAAGATTTGAAAAGTAAAATTCATGAGGTCCTCCTGGCATTTTAGGACCATGATCTGTGGTACATAAAAGCTTAATCCCATGATCTGCTGCCCATCTTACATTTTCTAAAATAGTGCTGTATGCATGCCCACTTTTTATTGTATGAGTATGTGTATCTAAAACGTATTTCATTAAATTCCTCCTGTTTGCTATTTCTGATTTTTAAAGAACTCTATAATACTAATTGCAGCCCTTTTGTCTATAGATGGAGTTTCTATAAGCTCTTCATAGGTTGCATTTTTAATATTATCGATGCCTTTAAATTTTTTGAGAAGTTCTTTTCTTCTTTTGTCTCCTATGTTTGGTATATCGTCTAATATAGAATGAAGTATTCTTTTATCTCTTAAAGTCCTATGATAAGTTATTGCAAATCTATGGACTTCATCTTGCATCCTTGTTATAAGTTGCATAACATTAGAACTCATTGGTATTATTAGCTCTTCATTATTAAATATAAGCCCTCTTGTTTTGTGGTTATCATCTTTCACCATACCGCAAACTGGAATATTTATATTTAAATCTTTTAGCACATCTAGTGCTATATTTACTTGACCTTTTCCTCCATCCATCATTATGATTTCAGGAAATACATGAAACTTGCCTTCACTTAATTTAATATTTCTCTCTTGTATGCTTTTAACTTCTGATAGTCCACGATTAAATCTTCTAGTTAGTATTTCTTTCATGCTTTCATAATCATTGGCACCTTTTACAGTGTTTATCTTAAATCTTCTGTAGTCGCTATTTTTAGCTCTACCATCTTCAAATACTATCATACTTCCCACAGAATCCATACCCTGTATATTTGAAATATCATAACTTTCTATCCTATGTGGAATATAATCTAAATTTAACAAATCTGCAAGTTCTGTAAGTGCCACCTTATGAATTTCTTTATCTCTTAACATCTTAGATTTAAATTGCTCTAGTGTGAGCTTTGCATTTTTTTCTACCATATCTAAAAGTCGCTTTTTTTCTCCCTTTTGAGGAATCTTAAGCTCAACTTTGCTACCTCTTTTTATGGAAAGCCACTCTTCTAAAAGTTCTCCATCTTCTATTTCTGGCACATAAATACTTTTAGGTATATGGGCAGTACCTCCGTAAAAGCTTTTTATAAACTGGGATACTATCTCTGAATCTTTAAATCCTGCAGTATCTTCAAGCATAAAGTGTTCTCTTCCAATTAACTTTCCTTCTCTAAAGAAAAATATCTGCATGCAGGTGTCTTTCTCGTCTCCATACATATTTATAAAATCTTCATTTTCAAAGTGACCTAAGAATATCTTTTGTTTTTCTGCAATCTTTTCTACAGCTAGCATCTTATCTCTAGCTGATGCTGCCTTTTCAAATTTCAGTTCCTCTGCTGCTATATCCATTTCGCTTTTTAGTTGTTGCACTATCTTACTATTCTTGCCATTTAATAAATCAATTATGTCATCTATAAGCTTTTTATAATCTTCTTTACTGATATAACCTGCACAAGGCCCTGTGCAAAGCTTTATTTGGTAGTTTAAACAAGGTCTATACTTAATTCCATCTTCCTTTATTGTAAGCTTACAATTTCTAATAGGAAAGATCTTTTGTATAAGTTCTATGGTTTCATATACAGCTGATACATCTGTGTATGGTCCAAAATACTTATTGCCATCCTTTGCCATGCTCCTTGTTACAAAAACCCTTGGGAATTCCTCATTAGTAGTTATTTTTATAAAAGGATAGTGTTTATCATCCTTTAATAATATATTATATTTAGGCTTATATTTTTTAATAAGGTTACATTCTAATATTAAAGCTTCCATTTCTGAATCTGTCACTATATATTCAAATTCAGCTACGTGACTTACCATAGCTTTAACTTTTTCAGAATGGTTCTTTGAACTTTGGAAATACTGCCTTACTCTATTTTTAAGTATCTTTGCCTTACCTACATATAATACCTCACCTAAGGAATTTTTCATTATATAAACTCCAGGTTTATCTGGTAATATCTTAAGCTGATATTCAAAATCAAACATTATTAATCACCTCTAATATAAAGCACAGCCTTAACTTTTAATATTACTTAGAAAGAGCTGTCTTTAAAACTTTTCCAGCAGCCTTAGCTGCCTTGCCGCCTCCAGCTCCTCCACCCTCTACTATTACAGCAATAGCAACCTCTGGGTCTTCGTAAGGTGCAAAGCCAATAAACCAAGAGTGTGGTGCTGCATCATTTCCATTTTTATCTTTATAGTCTGCTGTACCTGTTTTACCTGCAGCATTAGTTCCATCAAAGGCTCCAGGACCACCTGTTCCACCAGTTATCACAGACCTCATATAATCTTTTATGATCTGTGCATTTTCTTTGGATACAGTATTATCAAGAGGCTGGCTTTCTATATCTTTTATCTTAGTACCTTCTGGAGTTACTATACTCTTAACTAAATGTGGCTTCATCATAGTACCATTATTACCAATAGTGCTTGCAATTAAAGCCATTTGCATAGGACTTGCTAAAATACTACTCTGTCCTATACCTGTTTGGGCTATGTTTCCTTTTTCATCTTTTTTGAGTTCTGGAAATCTTCCCTTATTTATTATAAACCCATCTGCAGGTATATTTTTGTTAAAATAAAACTTTTCAGCAGTATCCTTTAACTTAGCATTACCTAAATCTAAAGCTAAAGTTCCAAAAACCACATTACTTGAATGTCTAAATGCAGCATCTAACTTTAAGTCTCCAAAGGCCACATTATTTAAGTTGCTTAAAGAATCCTTGCTATTGAATACAAGCTTACCTTCGTCTTTAAATACTCTTTGTGTAACCCCTTGAAGGTTTTCTAATGCACTAGCTGTAGTTACTACTTTAAATGTAGATCCTGGTGCGTAAAGGCCTGCTACAGCTCTATTTAACATTGGTGTATTTTCTTCATCCTTCGCTATGGAATCCCATACGCCACTTAGGTCATTAGGATCATAGGCTGGTTTAGATACCATAGCTAAGACCTCTCCTGTTTTAACATTTAATACTACTATAGATCCTTTTTCATTGCCTAGTACATCATAGGCTGCCTTTTGAATATTATAATCCAAGGTAGTAACTACACCATTTCCTACCTTTTCTTTTCCCTTACCAAATATCTTCATAAACTCTCTATTTTTAAAATAATTTTTTAGTGCTTCATAATCTACAGAAAGTCTACTATCACTCATAAGCTCTTCATCGTATTCTTTTTCAAGGCCTGTAAGTCCATAGGTTATATCTGAATATCCTAAGGCATGAACAAACATGGCTCCTCCAGTATATTCTCTTATTTGTGTAGTGGCATCTTTTTTTTCACTTTTAGTTAGGTTTTGCATATTTCTATCGTAGATAGTTCCACGTAAAACTTCATTTCTTTTAGCTTGCATCCTTTTGTTTTCTGGCATACTTGCTATATCTGGTGCCTTAATAGCTGTAAAATATGCTATGTAGGTTATGAGTGCCAAGAAACATAATAAGAAAATCACTAATATATTTCTGATATTTTTAAAAATTTCATCCTTGCTATGATTTTTCATATTACCCCTCCTCTGACACCTTTTGTATTATAGCTAAAGCAAAGAACATGGTTAGTATAGAGCTACCCCCGTAACTTACAAAGGGAAGGGTTATTCCTGTTAATGGTATTACATTCATAACTCCACCTATTATTACTAAGGCTTGACTTGCTATCATAGCACTATAGCCCACTGTAATAAGCTGTGAAAATTTATCATCTACATATATTGCAGTTCTCATGCACCTATAAAAGAGTAAAAAGTACAATATTATAATACCAAATCCCATTATAACTCCTAGCTCTTCACATATTACAGCAAATATAAAGTCAGTGGTACGTACAGGTACAAGTCCTGGAAGCCCAAGACCAAATCCTGAACCAAATAATCCCCCTGAGGATATAGCAAACAAGCCTTGAATTATTTGAAAGCTCTCATCACTTGCGTACTTCCACGGGTCCTGCCATATCATAATTCTCTTTCTTACATGGGGAAACATCTTATAACTAGCTAAAGACCCTATAATAGATAATCCAAATGCAGTTACAATATATTTTACTTTTGACGTAGCCATGTAAAGCATGGTTATTGATATACCAAAGAAAATTAAAACAGAGCCTAAATCCTTTTGATATACCATAAAAGCTAAAGATACAATTACAACTATAGCTGGCTCTATTAAGTCTTTAAAGGTTTTATAATCCTTTAAGCTAGAGGCTAAATAGGCTGCTAAAAACAGCTTTCCAGCTTCTGAAGGTTGAAAGCTAATGGGGCCTATGAATACCCAGTTTTTAGCCCCATATACTTCTGTACCTATAAATGTAGCCATAGACATAAATATCAATGTACCTACCATATATATCTTTTTATACTTTGAAAAAGTTTTAAGATCAGGCAATAAAACCACTACCAATATATAGGTAGTTATTGAAATAGCAAACCAAACCGTCTGCTTAATTGCATCAACGCTTTTTAATCTGTATAACATAGCAATACCAATAACAGATAAGAGACAGGCAAAAATAAGCATGAACTTATCTCCCTCATTGAAGAACCTTCTTATTATAAAATAAGCATAGCCAATAAGAATGCATAAAACTCCACCCATAATTAAAGCGCCTGTATCAAAAGGATCTTTTAAAAATCCTAGGTTAAGAAACATTGCCATACACAATAAATAAGTAAGCAATAATAGCTTTCTTTCATCTTTAATACTATCCACATATTCACCTTCTTTTATATATAACTTGTAATTCTTTTATCATCCTATAACTTTAAAAGTTAAACTTCCTATTTGAATCTGGTCACCTACGAATATTTCAACCATACCATTTATTTTTACTCCATTAAGTATTGTACCATTAGTGCTTTTTAAATCCTCTAAAAAGTATTTATCGTTCTTAGAGTAAATTTTAGCATGTGTACTAGATACATATTTATCAGATAAAACCACGTTATTTTCTTCTGTTCTACCTAAGGTAATAGATCCTCTTATGGGTATTACGCTTCCTTTTTTTAGCGCAAGGTTATCTCCTTGCTCTTCTACCACAAGCCCTAATGACTTACCTAACTGCTTTTTCTTTCCACTACTCTTTCCACCATTTTTTACGTCCTTATACATTATTCTTAAGGCTAAAATGATTATTACATATAAAAT
Source organism: Clostridium algidicarnis DSM 15099 (assembly GCF_002934235.1). Lineage (GTDB taxonomy): Bacteria > Bacillota > Clostridia > Clostridiales > Clostridiaceae > Clostridium_L > Clostridium_L algidicarnis. The sequence goes on along the minus strand of NZ_PTIS01000005.1, from coordinate 42,732 downwards.
TATAATAAATATAACAGTAAATAGAAGACCGAAAAGTCTATTAAACCTCATACTTTCACCTCTTATCTTAATTAATATTATGACTCTAAATATTATTCCATTTGATTTTTATAATACCTCTATACAATTATACGTATTTGTAGCCATTTATGACCATAGACTTTAATTATTATATCATTATTATATGAATTTTACGTTAATAAATCTTACTTTATTAATACATCTCTTTTAAAAAAAGGCGACAACATCGCCTTTTAATAATTTTCAATAAATAAAATCAATTTTCTTCGTTGTAATAAACTAAAAGACATTGAATGTCTATATTATGGAAGTAATCTTTTTAGATAATCTCCTGTATAGGATTCCTTATTTTTTGATATTTCTTCTGGAGTTCCACTTACAAGTATTCGTCCACCTTTTTCTCCACCCTCAGGTCCAATGTCAATTATATAATCTGCACTCTTTATGACATCTAAGTTATGTTCTATTACTACCACAGTGTTTCCAGCATCTACTAGCCTTTGTAGTATTAATATGAGCCTACTTACATCATCTATATGAAGTCCTGTTGTTGGTTCATCTAGAATAAATAGTGTCTTTCCTGTACTTCTTTTTGATAATTCTGAGGCCAGTTTTATTCTTTGGGCCTCTCCTCCTGAAAGCTGGGTAGAAGGTTGACCTAGTCTTATATATCCTAGTCCTACATCATACAAAGTCTGCATCTTATTTTTTATTCTTGGTATATTTTCAAAAAAGCTTAGAGATTCTTCTACTGTCATTTCTAGTATGTTATGAATATTTTTACCCTTATATTTAACCTCTAAGGTCTCTCTATTATATCTTTTACCCTTGCATACATCACAAGGTACATATACATCAGATAAAAATTGCATCTCTATTTTTATGATTCCATCTCCACTGCAAGCCTCGCATCTTCCGCCCTTTACATTAAAACTAAAACGTCCTGGCTTATAGCCTCTCATTTTTGATTCAGGTGTCTTAGAAAATACATCTCTTATTATATCAAAGACTCCTGTATAAGTAGCTGGGTTAGATCTTGGAGTTCTACCTATAGGGCCTTGGTTTATATCTATTATCTTATCTATATTTTCATAACCTAAAATTTCTTTGTGGCTTCCTGGATAAACTTTGGCCTTATTTATTATCTTATTTAAGCCTTTATAAAGTATTTCATTTATTAAAGTACTTTTACCTGAACCTGAAACCCCTGTTACTAAGGTAAGAGTGCCAAGAGGTATGTCTACATTTACATTTTTAAGGTTGTTTTCTTTTGCACCTTTTATCTTTATAAAATTACCATTACCTTTTCTTCTTTCCTCTGGAATTTCTATGGTTTTCTTCCCTATTAAATATTGACCTGTTATAGATTTTTTGCACTTTTTAACCTTGTCTAAAGTTCCTGCAACTACTACTTCTCCTCCATGCTCACCAGCACCAGGTCCTATGTCTACTATAAAGTCTGCTTCTCTTATAGTATCCTCGTCATGTTCCACCACAACTAAAGTATTTCCAAGGTCTCTTAGGTGCTTCAGAGTCTTTATAAGCCTATCATTATCTCTTTGATGAAGTCCTATACTAGGTTCATCTAAGATATATAAAACTCCCATAAGGCTAGATCCTATCTGAGTTGCAAGCCTTATTCTTTGAGCCTCTCCTCCAGATAGAGTACCTGAAGTTCGAGATAAATTAAGATAGTCAAGTCCTACATCTATTAAAAACTTTAATCTATTATTTATTTCTTTTATTATTTGATCACTTATGATCTTATTCTTTTCTGACAACTCAACATTTTGTATGAAGTCCAATTCGTCTCTTATAGGTAGCTTGCAAAATTCAAATATGCTTTTATCTCCTACAGTAACAGCAAGAGCCTCTGGTTTTAATCTAGCACCCTTGCATTTAGGACATGGGTTATCACTCATATACTGCTCTATTTCAGACTTTATATAATCAGAATTTGTTTCCATATATCTTCTCTTTAATGAGTTTATAATACCCTCATAATTATGATTAAACTGTCCTGTTGAGAACTCTTTTTCATAGTGTACCTTAAGCTTTTCATCTTTTAATCCATAAAGTAAGATGTCCACTACATTTTTAGGCAAATCTTCTATAGGTGTATCTAAGCTAAATTTAAGCTTTTTAACTAAGGCTTGAAGCACACTAAAGGTCCAAGAATCTTCCTTTAATCTTCCTTCTCCCCAGGTTACTATAGCCCCGCCCCTTATACTTTTGCTTCTATCTGGTATTACTAAATTTTCATCTATTTCCATTAAGGTTCCAAGTCCATCACATTTATCGCATTTTCCAAAGGGTGAGTTAAATGAAAATAATCTAGGAGCTAATTCATCTATACTTATAGAGCAGTCAGCACATGCAAACTTCTCACTAAATAGCATAGGTTCTTTACCAATTACATCTATAATTACAAGACCTTCTGAAAGCTTCAATGCAGTTTCTATAGACTCTGAAAGTCTACTTCTTATATCATCTTTAATAACTAATCTATCCACTACTGCTTCTATACTATGTTTTATATTCTTTTCAAGTGCTATCTCTTCTTCTGTAAGTTCTACCATATTTCCATCTATCTTAGCTCTTACAAAACCATTTCTTTTTATATTATCTAATACCTTTTCATGGCTACCCTTTCTTCCTCTTATTATAGGTGATAATATCTGTATTTTAGTCCTCTCTTCTAGTTCCATAATCTTATCTACCATTTGATCTATAGATTGCTGAGTTATTTCCTTCCCACATTTAGGACAGTGTGGGATACCAACTCTAGCATATAAAAGCCTTAAATAATCATATATTTCAGTTACTGTACCTACTGTAGATCTTGGGTTTCTGCTGGTAGTTTTTTGGTCTATGGAAATTGCCGGGGAAAGTCCCTCTATATATTCCACATCTGGTTTATCCATCTGTCCTAGAAATTGCCTTGCATAAGAAGATAAAGACTCCACATATCTTCTTTGTCCTTCTGCATAAAGAGTGTCGAAGGCTAGTGAAGACTTTCCAGAGCCTGAAAGTCCTGTGAACACTACTAGCTTATCTCTAGGTATTACTAAATCTACATTTTTAAGATTATTAACCTTTGCACCTTTTATAACTATTTTATCTTGCATGCATGCTTACCATCCTATCTCTAAATTTTCTTAGCTAGTTATTTTTTCTTTTTGTTAAGTTTGTATATTATATCTCTAAGTTCTGCTGCCCTTTCAAATTGTAAATTCTTAGAGGCTTCTCTCATTTCCTTTGTATAATCTTCTATAAGTTTTTCTAAGTTTTCTTTATTTGCATTAATAGCATCTTCTAGGCTGTCATATTCCGACTTTTCTTCTGCTATCTTAGTTGTCTCTATTATATCTCTAACATCCTTTTTAATTGAGGTTGGAGTTATATTATGTTCTTCGTTATATGCGGTTTGAATAGTCCTTCTTCTATTAGTTTCATCTAATGCCTTTTTAATTGATTTTGTTATAACATCTGCATACATTATAACCTTGCTATCTACATTTCTAGCAGCTCTTCCTATGGTTTGAATTAAAGAGGTCTCGGATCTTAAAAATCCTTCCTTATCTGCATCTAATATTCCAACTAAAGCTACTTCTGGAATGTCTAGTCCTTCCCTTAAAAGGTTAATACCAACTAGTACATCAAAGGTGCCTACTCTTAAATCCCTTATTATCCTCATACGTTCTATAGTATCTATATCTGAGTGAAGGTAGGTGGTCTTTACATTAAGTTCTTTTAAATATTTAGTAAGATCCTCTGACATCCTTTTTGTAAGAGTTGTAACTAATACTCTATATCCCTTTTTTATAGTCTTTTGAATTTCTTCATATAAGTCATCTATTTGTCCTTTAACTGGTCTTATAGTTATTTCTGGGTCTAAAAGCCCTGTAGGCCTTATTATCTGTTCTGCTATAACCTTTGAATGTTCCAGTTCATAAACAGCTGGTGTGGCACTTACAAATAATACTTGATTTAATTTATTTTCAAATTCTGGGAACTGAAGAGGTCTATTATCAAAGGCTGAAGGTAGTCTAAAGCCATAATCCACTAAGGAATTCTTCCTTGATCTATCTCCGCCGTACATAGCCCTTACCTGTGGCAGCGTTACATGACTTTCATCTATAAAAAACAAAAAGTCATCTGGAAAATAATCAATTAAGGTCTGTGGTGGAGTCCCTGCTGCTCTTCCATCTAATATTCTGGAATAATTTTCGATTCCGCTACAATATCCCATCTCTTTTATCATTTCCACATCAAAATTAGTTCTTTGTCTTAGCCTTTGAGCTTCTAATAATTTATCTTCCGATATAAGTTCCTTTAATCTTTTTTCTAATTCTTCTTCTATCTTTTCTATGGCTATATCTAATTTATCTTTAGATGTAGCAAAGTGAGAAGCTGGGAATATAGATACATGATTTCTTTCCCCTATTATGTGACCTGTTAATATATCAAATTCTTTTATCTTATCTATTTCATCGCCAAAAAATTCTATTCTTATTCCTTTACTTTCTGAAGAGGCTGGAACTATATCTAAAACATCTCCTCTTACTCTAAATGTACCTCTAGAAAAATCTATTTCATTTCTTTCATATTGAATTTCTACTAATTTTTTAATTACTTCGTCTCTGTCCTTTACCATACCTGGTCTTAAGGATATAGTAAGCTTTTTATATTCATCAGGGTTACCTAGTCCATAAATACAAGAAACCGAGGCCACAATTATAACATCTCTTCTTTCAAATAAAGCTGATGTAGCTGAGTGTCTTAGTTTGTCTATTTCATCATTTATAGATGCATCTTTTTCTATGAAGGTGTCTGTCTGCGCCATGTAGGCTTCTGGTTGGTAATAATCGTAATAAGACACAAAATACTCTACAGCACTAGTTGGAAAAAACTCTCTAAATTCTGAGCATAACTGTGCTGCTAAGGTTTTATTATGAGCTAAAATCAATGTAGGTCTTTGAACCCTTTCTATTATGTTAGCCATAGTAAAGGTCTTTCCTGAACCTGTAACCCCAAGAAGAGTTTGAAATTTATTTCCGTCTTCAATAGACTTAACTATCTCATTTATTGCTTGAGGCTGATCTCCAGTAGGTTTAAATTTCGAGGATATTTTAAACTCTCCCATTTAATCATCTCCATTCTGATTTTGAACGTCTGTTCGTTGCATATATCTCTATATTATACTTAATATTATAACCTGTCAATAACCATAATTCCCTAAAAACCTTTCTTTATGAATTAAAAAATGGCTATGTTTTAAACCTTGATGATTAAACTTAATTTAACCCCATCAAAAATAAAACATAACCACTGTCTAGTTCATAGAAGTACTAAGTCTAATCACCATTTCCGTCTTTATCTTCATGTTTCTTTATATCTTCTAGTATATCCTTAAATTCTTTATCCTTATTCTCTGTATATTCATTCTTTGATTTATTAGTTGTATCTTCATCCTTTGTATTATCTTCTGATTGGTCTTCAGATACAATTGCTCTTGGAACTATAACTAACCCTATTTTGTTTCTTTTACCCTTATTTAATACTAACTGTTTTATATTCCCTTTAGAATCTTTTAATTTAAATTTAACTTCTTCAATACCTTCATTTAAAGTTTTATAAAAATATGATTCATTTTCAATTTTACTATTATTTATTTCTAAAAGCTTGTCTCCACTTCTTATGCCTGCATTATATGCAATGGACTGATGTGCTACATCTAATACCATAAGTCCTTCTTCATCACTAATAAACTTTGGTACAGTCTTTGATTCTATAATCTTTTGAGTATTTAACATAATCTCATGTGCTAAAGGAGCAAATAATATAACAAAAAGTTGTAAGGATAGACTTATTCTTGCTAATTGAGCTACAAGAGTAAGTGTAATACCATATATTAATATTCCTATACCTGACATGGCAGACTTTTCTCCCTTAGACCTAGTAAATGTAATGGAGTTATAACCAAGCACTCCATAAAAAGGCATAATGGAAACTACAGCCATAGTTAACATACTTAAGGTTAAAGGATTCCTCATAATTGGCCACCAACTAGGTGTAATAATGTTTTGACCAATAGTTCCTGTTTCATTACTTAAAATCATTAATATGGCAATAGGCATAGCCCAATACCGCTTAAGTGCAAATCCTCCAAGTATCTTTCCGTCTCTATTAGTAAATATAGGTATAGCCCCTCTATGTCCATCTACTGAAACTAGCAATCCTTCTACTATATGAAGTACACCAACTAAGGTCATAAGTGCTGCAATATCTATATAAAAGGGTCTATTTATAATTTCTATAGTAGGGTACATAGTTAAAAGTGGGTCCTTAATTAAATTTAATATTATACTTAAAAGACCAAGCAAAGCCCCGGAATAAGAAAAGCATATAAATCTAGGACTGAAAAATAATAATAATAAAGAAAATACGAACATTAGGTGTATTCCTGAATTTTCTCCAAACATTACTCCTAAATAAGATAAAATAAGGCTGGACATTACCCCACCTATTATTCCTAAAACCAGCTGCGACATAGTAAGTTCTAGGGGAGAGTTTACCTGTTCCCCTAGAATCATCTTTTGCATTAGTACGGTTCTTTTATTTTTACCATAAAATATAAACGCAAGCATTATAAGCGTAATTGCAAATTGTGGGCTGACCATAGCAAAGGCTACAGCCTTTAATGTATATCCTGCAATACCCATCAAAAAACTTCCTCCTACTTTAACTTAGGTACCAAAAAAATAACACTCATTATTTTATTTGTAGTAATTATTACTTTTGAATACTCTTATTTTTTTAGTATCTCTAATGCCTTATTAAATTGAGGATCCGTACCTCTGTCATAAGGTTTTTGTTTCATTTCATCACTAATCTTAACTTCTACATTTGGACTGATACCTATTTTATGAATATTTTCGCCATTTGGTGTATAATATTTTGATACTGTGACTTTAAGACCAGTGCCATCCTTAAGGTCTAATACTCTTTGAACTATACCTTTACCAAAGGTCTTTTCTCCAACTAAAGTTCCTGCCTCATAGTCTCTAATGGCTCCAGCTACTATTTCAGATGCACTAGCTGTTCCCTCATCTGTAAGTAACACTAAAGGCATTCCTATATAACTTCCACCTGTAGAATTATATTTTTCTTCTTCGCCATATTTGTCCTTTGTAGACACTATTACCTTGTCTTTATCTATAAAATTAGAAGCTACCTTTACACATTCATTTAAAAGTCCACCAGGATTAGATCTTAAATCCATAACTAAAGATTTTGCCCCTTTGTCTTTTAATTCTCCTAACTTTTTATTAAACTCATCTCCTGTATGCTCATCAAACATTGATATTTGGATATAAGCTATACTATCATCAAGCATTTCGCCCTTTACCGTAACCATATTTATAGTATCTCTTTTAACACTTACATCAAAGGCACCCTTGCCTTCTCTATAAATAGTTATTGGTACTTCTGTTTTTTCTTTACCCTTCATCATGGATACTGCCTTTTCCATGTCAGCCCCAGTGAAATCTTCACCATTTACCTTTTGGATTATATCTCCAGAAACTATTCCTGACTTTTCAGCAGGTGATCCCTCGAAGACTGAAATTACAACTATTTTATTATCCTTAACTCCTACTTGTATGCCAAGTCCAACATAAGCTCCCTCATTTTTTTCCATTAAATCTGCAAAATCCTTTTCATCTAAAAACACAGTATAAGGATCCTTTAAAGAAGCTGTCATGCCTTTTAATGCACCATCTAGCATTTCTCCATCTTCCATTGGACCATCATATAGTTTATATAACATTTCCCTTATACTAAATATCTTTTTGAATTTGTCTACATCCTTTATATTTTCCATAGACTTTGTAAATTCCGGACTAGACTTTACTGACCTAGGCACAAATTGTGAGTAAGCACTTCCTATAAAGAAGGTTCCCACATTTGTTATAACTAATAAAGCTATAACAATCCATATAGTTTTACTTGACCTCTTATTTTTTTTATTAAATCCACTACCTGTTTCATTATTGTGAAAATCCATAAAATAGCCACCCTTTCTTAAATTCTAAAGCATACATATATTAATTAAAACTAACTTATTATATAGTATATGCTAAAAGGATCATATTAATAAATAATTTTATGGCTCTGTTTTCTAAAACTAAAAACAGAGCCATAAACTTTAAATTAAACGTCTAAGAACTTTCTTAAAGATAATGTACTTCCAATACCCCCTATTAGGATGCCGGCTAAAACAAATGCAGCAAATAGCGGATTTAAAACGTACTGCGGAGAAATTAATTGTGCTGTTAAAAGATCTTCTGTTATTTTTATGAAACCAAATCTATATACATAATATAGTACAATGTCAGCTATTATAGCACCTATTATACCCATCATCATTCCTTCTATAATAAATGGCCACCTTATAAACCAATCTGTAGCACCTACAAATTTCATTATACCAACTTCTCTTCTTCTCGAGAAAACTGTTAGCTTAATGGTGTTTCCTATTAAGAATAAGGATACCCCCACAAGCATTATAAATAATATTATACCTACCCACTTTAAGCTATTAGATATAGTTATTATTTTCTTTATTAAATCCTCATCATTTCCTACCTCATCCACACCAGACATATCTACTACTTCTTCACTTATTTTGTCTGCTGCTTCTGGCGCCGTAAGTCTCACAATAAAGGAGCTTGGCATAGGATTTTTTGTTGCATCATATCCACTCAATAAACTTGCATTACCTTTTAATTGATCTTTAAATTTTTGAAGAGCATCACTTTTACTTTCATACTTTACTTCTTTAACACCCTCTGTAGCTCGAAGTTTATCTTCTATGGCCTTTTGATCCGAAATATTTATACCATCTTTTAAGAATACTTTTATTTCTACCTTAGATTCAACCTCACCTACAAATCCTTTTACATTTAGGGCAAGCATTATAAATATACCAAATATAAAAAGTGTAGCAGATACTGTTATAATTGATGCAAAACTTATTGTCCTATTTCTTCTTATACTCTTAAACGCATCTGTAAAAAACCCTTTAACGGTGTTTATTTTCATTTCCGTATCCACCTCTCTTTTCGTCTCTTGCAATGCTGCCTTTTTCTATGGCAATTACTCTCTTTTTCATGTTGTTAACTATTTCTTTAGCATGAGTTGCCATTAAAATTGTAGTTCCAGTCCTATTTATGTCATCTAATATATGCATTATTTCCATAGCTGTTTCTGGATCCAAATTACCTGTAGGTTCATCTGCAATTAATATTGCAGGGTTATTAACCATTGCCCTTGCAAGAGATACTCTTTGTTGCTCTCCTCCGGAAAGTTCAGTTGGAAACATCTTGTATTTATCTGATAATCCTACTAATGCTAAAACTGTAGGTACTCTTCTTCTTATTTCTTTTTCTGAAGCTTCTACAACTCTCATAGCAAAAGCTACATTTTCATATACATTAAGATTTTGGATTAATCTAAAGTCTTGGAAAACCATACCTATCTTTCTTCTATAATTAGGTACATCTTTTCTCTTTATTTTAGATAAATTTATTCCACTTATTACTATCTCACCCTTTGTAGGTTCAATCTCTTTTATAAGCATCTTTATAAAAGTAGATTTACCAGCGCCACTTGGGCCAACCAAAAATACAAATTCGCCTTTATCTATAGAAATATCAACATTCATTAATGCGTTAACATTATTATTATATGTTTTACTTACATTCTTAAACTCAATCATATGTAAATCCCCCTATGTGAAACTATCACATTTTTTCTCTAATTACTAAATCTTTTTAATTTGTAGGCTACAGATATTATAGCACACCATTCATTGAAGCAAAAAAACTTTTTATTAAATTACTGTTAACAACTCCTATGCTAGCACCTCCCCATTAAATTACTTTTCTGATTTTATATGCAAATAAAGAGTAGTAATTATGTTATCTACTCTTTATGCCTACTCATTATTTTATATTACCATATTAATTCATATAAATCATCTGTTTTTTAATGGCTTTTAATTCTCTAAAAAATAAGGTTTATCTTATTATATCTCATTAAAGCCTTGACCTAATACTTCATAAACTTCATTAACTGTTATAAATGCCTTTGGATCTATTTCCTTCATATAGCCTTTAAGTTTTATAAATTCTTTTCTTCCCATTATACTATAGAGCATATAAACATGATTTTTACTATAAGCACCCTTACCATCAAAAGTGGTACAGCCCCTATTTAAATCTTCAGTTATATACTTTGATATGGTATCTCTTTCCTCACTTACTATTAAAACTTGTTTTGTTACATTAAATCCTTGTATTACCTTATCTATTATAGTTCCATTTAAGAAAACAAATACCAATGCATACATACCTTTTTCCCAACCAAAAGTTAATCCTGAAGCAATTGTTACCAATAAATCTGCTGCAAGCATACCCTTTCCAAGATCTAAATGAATATATTTATTGAGTATCTTAGCTATTATGTCCGTACCACCTGTAGATGCGCTTTGATTAAATACTATGGCAAGCCCTGTACCTGTTATAGCTGAACCTAGGATTACTACTAAAATTAAATCATTAGTAATAGCCCCTGGATTTAATAATACCTTAATTAACCAAAGTGATGTGGATAATGAAAATGCGGCATAAACAGTTTTAATACCAAATTCTCTACCTATAAATATGAATCCTACTATAAACAAAAAGAAATTAAATATATAGGAAAATAATTCTATAGATATATTCTGAAAATATTGGTGAGTAACAACGGAAAGTCCTGTGACACCTCCGCCAGCGATTTCATTGGGAATTGTAATATACTGGGCTGCAAAAGCCACCATAAATACTCCAATTGTTATTAAGCCATATTCCTTAAAAGTCTTTTTCATTTGTATTTCCTCCTCATGATAACTTTTCTATAGTGACTTCCCAACAGATATTGGGATTATAAGTAAATCCTCCACCCTAGCTAATCCCCCTACTTCTAAAAATAGAGGGACTAGCTAGGTGAAAACAAAATAACTTAGCCAAAGATATTATAAGCTATAGATACATATAATTAAACAGTAAAATTTATATATATGATATTGCAAATAATAATGAAAGAAAAACTTCTTCTAAGCAAAAACATAGAAGAATTTTTACTTATTTACTAATTTAAATTTATTTATTAATTTAAAAGGAGGCCATGACATGGCCCCCTTTTTATATCTTCAACTTTAAAATTATATTTTAATTTTGATTTTAACCTTAGTATGTCAATTAAGCCCCAAACTTGTTAATAAAGCTTTATCAACCTTCCCCATGTCTAGATCAGTCATATGACCAATTTTTTCTTTTAACCTTTTTTTATCCAAGGTTCTCACTTGCTCTAATAGAACTACGGAATCCTTATTTAATCCGTATTCTTCTGAGGATATCTCAACATGAGTTGGAAGTTTTGCTTTATTAATCTGAGAGGTTATGGCTCCAACGATGACAGTTGGACTATATTTATTACCAATGTCATTTTGTATAATTATAACTGGTCTGATCCCACCTTGTTCTGAACCAACCACAGGGCTCAGATCAGCATAATAAATATCGCCTCTTTTTACTACTATTGTTGTCATTCGACAAATCACTCTCCGAAAGCCACGTCTCATATTCTAAACACTCTTTATATTCGCATTCACAACCAAATTCCGAGTACTCTAAGTTGATGGATGCCATTTCAAGATATCCACTTTCCATGTTTCCTTTTGTATTATTTTCATTGTCTCTATATAGTATTACAGACCTCATGATAAATTGACTATTTTTTTTATCATCTTTGAGTATACCTGAGAGGGTAACCATTAATCTCTTACATCTTGACATACCTTATACTTACCTCCTATTTTACAAAGCGTAAATATGTACATTACAATTATAGTGCAAAGTTTGTCACTATGTCAAAGATTTTATACTATTTTTCATCAAATTATTACAAAAAGATTAATGGTAAAATTTTTATCTTACATAAAGTGTGTTTTTTTGCCCTTTTATAGGAGTTAGAATAATTCGAGCCTGTAAGCTTTTATTATTTTTAAGTATATTTTGATAATTCTTTTACTTTAAATATTTAACATACACCTTTAAACCCTCTATTATAATCTATGTATTCTTTAATTTTTCTAGTCTTTAAGTTGTATTATATTAGTATTAATAGTTACACTAGTTTTTAACCTATGTTTGATCTTATGTTTTGAAAACCTGTTTTATATTACTGCTTAAAAAGTTCTTCATCTAAATCTATGTTTATCTTTAAATCTTTGTATATTGCAACTATTCTCTCTTCACCCCCCTTATCAAATATGGCTACTTTTTCTGGAAGATTTGTTGTAAGGTCGATATACATAAAGGCAGTTTTTAGATTATTGTTAGCCCCTGTGATTACTAATTCTACAACCATATAGCTTTTACCTTCTATTTTTTTACAAAAATATTTTATATCTTCGTTGGTATATAGTTGTCTTATAAATTCACCTATAAAGGTAAACTTATAAACCTCATCAAAGTCTTTATCTAAGCTATATTTTGCATTATTAGCTATATCTTCTACTAGTATTTCATCTTCTTTATATATATAAGATCTTTTGTCTCCTAGTTCAAGCCTATATCCCTGATCTTTTTGAAAATATTGTGTGTAATTTTTAACCTCAGTTCTTTTGCTATTTTTAATAGTGTACTCTACATTACTTTCATAGCTTTTAATAGATTTAATATAATCTATGACTTCATCCACATTTTTTGCTGGTTTCTTACAGGAAACATTTATAACCGGTAAACAAATAAGGCAAAGGAATAATATCATAAGCTTAATATCTTTTCTCAAAAGTTCCTCCTAATATAATATATAATATTTCACTACTATTGTTATTCCTTTATGCTTTAAATTATTCTATTGTTATTTATTTTATAGCCTGTCTTTTATGTATTATGATTTTAATTTAAATTCCCTCTATTATGGAATAAGCTATGGCCATACTATTGTTATGAGATATAGAAATGTGAATAGCATAATCTTTACCCTTTAAATTAAACTTATCTCTTAAAATCTTTTCTGCGGTTTTTGATAAAATTACATAGGGCCTTCCTAATGTATCTCTAAGCACTTCTATATCTTTAAAGTTAAAGCCTCTAAACCCTGTTCCTATAGCTTTACTTATAGCTTCTTTAGCTGCAAATCCCCCAGCCATGCTCTCATAGTTTTTTTTATTATAATACTCTAATTCCTTTTTTGTAAATATTCTAAGGGCAAACTTAGCATTTCTTAAATCTGCATTTTTTATTCTATCTATTTCTATTATGTCTGTGCCAATTCCTTTTATCCCCATACTACTTCCTCTTTTAAGTTTATTGTTTCTTGACTTTTGATTATTTACTTTTGTTTATTGCTTAAAGTACACTTTTAACTTAAATTGTTCTAATGCTTTTTTAGGCCCATTTAAAACTTAGCTATTATTGTTTAATACATTTGATATATTATAACATAAGAAAACGTAGTATTCACCCTTAGTAATTCTAAAGATAATACTACGTCTTTATACTTATATATTATGAATTTTTTAAGGTTAAAATAAAGTTTATGACACCTGAATCTATCTAATATTAATTATTAAAAAATTGCAGTTTTATATTATGATTTAAAATTTATATTATGATTTAAAATTTATATTATAATTAATTAGTAGCTACATCACAAAATCCCTCTTCAAAGTCTTCAACATAGCTATCTACATATTCACCAATAATATCTATAAAGTGATATGGTGATACCCTTCCATCGTACAAGATTTTCAAAAGATTATGTATCTTATATCTTTGAGGACTTATACTTTCTAATGCATCCCTTTCAATATTTGTTACAACCCCATCTAATACATCTTGCCTTTCAACTTCAATTCCATAGGATTGAACCTCAGTTTTCTCCCCTTCAATTGAGAATGTAATATTTCCTTTAGTCATCCTATAGGAATATATATGCACTCCGTTTTCTGAAAGTTCGCTTCTACATAAATTTTCAACAATAACCATTTTTGATTACCCCCCAATACTAAATTTACCTACTTTTTATATTACCATGACATTAATGAAAACCTTGTCATAGCTTGTCTTCAATATTCAGAATACTTAATCTATATTTTGACACATTCCATCTTATAAAGGGCTCCCTGACTTTATTAACGAAAGATAGCCTAGGAAATCCTTCGTTTCCTAGGCGAATTTTGTAGAATTATAGAATTATTTGTCGATAAGTTTTTTCTTTAAATTTCATATTGTTATTGCATTTTTTATTTACCTTATCTTATGTTGAATCATTTTTTCTTATTTTCTTTTATCTTCTTGTTGTACATCTTTTATCTTATCTTTTATATCACCATAATATTCTTTGTATTTCACAAATTCATCTTCACTAATTTCATGGCTAGAAAACTTTGCTTCGTTATACATTTTAGTTATATACTTTATCTTTTTCTTTTCTTCTATATGGATTCTTGTAACCTTATAAAGTTGTCTTGGTGTCATATAGGGCTTAAACCAACCTTTTTTAAAGGTTATCTTTTCAAAGTCTTTGTAAATATTTAATATCTTTTCATTTAAGGTTTTGGCTCCTATAATATCCTTTAGCTTATCTTTAACTGTCTTTTTCTTTGCAGGCTTTTCTACAGATATCTTTTCCCTTACTTCAACTATTCCCTCTTCTTTTATAACTTTACTATATCTATATTTTTTTATAACAAAGTATATTAAGTAAATAATGGCTGCAATTATAATAATTTTTATTATATTTTCTACAATGACATAAGACACCTGTTGGTCATTTACTATATCTTTTAATTCCTCTAGTCCATCCTTTTTGTCTGATATTTGTACATTAGGATTTCCTGCATTTCTTTTTAAAAGGTTTTGAATATAATTTACCAAGGCATTTAAAGGAACAGTTATGATATAAACAAAGCCCACCAAAATCTTTTCTGCAATAAATGCTATTAATTTAAGTATGCTAAAGATTATAGTTTTACAAATGTTATATACAAAGTTAGAAGATATCACTATTACAGCTATAAGTATGCCAAAGTTAACCATGTCATCTTCTTTTTTTCTCTTTATATCATATTCAAACTTTCTACCTTCTCTTAAAGTTATTATAGCTATTACTAAAAAAGCAATATAATATCTTAATAAGCTGTTTCCAAATGATTTATCTACTTTTAAATATAATACTAAAGATCCTATTAACATAAAAAGACTGTTTTTAAGATTTTTTAGTATATATTTATAAGAAGAAATACTTTCTGCATCATACCTTGGAAGTGTAAGTACTGTAATTAAGCCTAAAACTGAATAAGGTACAAAGTGTTCCCTTCCATGAAGTAGAAAAAATCCTGCAAAGCTCATAAAAAGTGGAATCAATATTACTACGTATCTATTTACATTCCTATATTCTAAAATTTGCATAATAATCATAATGAAAAAAGCAATTAAAAAGTCTAAATATCCTGGTGTCATCTGTCCAAGGCCATTAGAAATCATAGAATATATTATAAATATAGCTATTATCTTAGAGGTATAAAATAATGTTCTGATATTTTTTTGTAAACTCATAATTACCCCTTCCCCCCATAATATATTTTTTCTATATGATTTAATTCGGGAAGAGATCCTTTTTCTGAAACATCTATAACCTTCATAATGATTCCATATCGTTTAAGTTTAATCATTTCACTTATAATTTCATCATTCATATAAGGTGTTAATATTATATAAATTGAATTTGAATTAAAATAGCTTCCCTTTTCTCTTAAAAATTCACTAAAATCTACCTTAGGAAGCTTGTCTATCCTAGCACAAAACTCTAATATCTCTTTAAAATTATTAATTCCAGGTAATAATTCATTGCTAAAATTTCCAGATGAACTTATCATATTTGCATTTGTCATAACCCCTGTCGGAATACCTTGCTCTATAGTAAAATTAGAGAGAGAAGCCACTATCTTCACAGCCTTTTCTATAGCTTCACCATCAATAGCGCTCCAATAAGGCTTGGCACACTGAACATTTGCAATAAAAACCACTTGTCTTTCTGAGGTGTATTCATATTCCTTTACCACAAGTTTGTTCATCCTAAGGCTAGAATTCCAGTGAATATCCTTCATCCTGTCCCCTCTTACGTATTCCCTAAGGCCCCTTACGTAAACTGGGTCAGAAAATATCCACCTTCTTACTACAGAATCTCCCTGGATACTTTTATTTTCAAACTCTATTTGACTTGCATCCACAACTTTTGGATATACTATTACCTCTAAAAGATCTTCTTGTTCCTCTTCTATATTAAAAATCCCAAACAAATCTCCTAAAGACAAGGTTAAATATTTAAGGTAATAAACTCCCCTTTTATCTATAGTAGAATTATAATACCTCTTTACCCTTTCATGACCTAAAATACTATAGCTACTTGTGTAATAAGTAACATTTGGATTTCTAAAATCTGGTGACGACTGCATTCTTTCAAAGCCTTCTGGATATTGCTCTTTTATATTTAAAAATGCTATAGGCCACCTTCTTTTATTTTCAATCTTTGTAATTACATTAAATTGATCCCCTGGAAAGATACGGGCTTTATCTAAACTTCTTATTACCTCTATATCTTTAAATCCCATGCTCATTGTGTACCTGGAGAAGATATAAAAAGCTATTACAGCTAAGATAAATATAGCGTAACTCTTCATAATATCACCTTAAATTTCTTCTAAAGGTGTATTAATATTATTTAATATATCTCCAATGGCCTCATGAGATTTATCTCCTAAGGTTCGTCCTCCAGCTTTTAATATAATTCTATGGCTTAAAACATCTGGAGCAATAGACTTAACATCTTCTGTTATAACATAGTCCCTACCTTGTATTGCTGCGTAAGCTTGGCAGCCTTTCATAAGTGCTATTGTAGCTCTTGGTGATGCACCAAGTTCAATATCCTTATGTCTACGGGTCTCATTTACTATATCTAATATATATCTTCTTATCTCATCTTTTACTTCAACATACACAAAGTTCTTTTGAAGATATTGTATTTCCTCTAAAGTTACAACTGGCTTTAAATCTTCTAATGGATCCTTTTCTTTATATCTATCTAATATATCAATTTCTTCACTATAAGATGGATATCCCATAGATAATTTCATGAAAAATCTGTCTAACTGGGCCTCTGGTAGTGGAAAGGTTCCAAATTGTTCTATAGGATTTTCTGTAGCAATAACAAAAAACGGCTTGTCTAGTTTTAATGTATTTCCTTCTACAGTTATCTGCCTTTCCTCCATGCACTCAAGTAATGCAGATTGTGTTCTTGGAGTTGCTCTATTAATTTCATCTGCTAATACAAATTGACTTAATAAAGGGCCTTTTTTAAATTCAAATTCCATGGTCTTTTGATTGTAATAATATATTCCTGTAAGGTCTGAAGGCAAAAGGTCTGGAGTGAATTGAATTCTTTTAAAAGAACAGTTTAACGTTTGAGATAAAGCTCTTGCAAGTTTAGTCTTTCCAAGTCCTGGAACGTCTTCTAAAAGAACATGTCCTGAGCATATAAAAGCAACCATTATTCTATCTATTTTGCTCTTCTTACCTACTATAACCTTACCCACATTTTCTAAAACCTTTTCTCTAAATTCAACAAAATTATTAACTTCCATATTCAATAACTAATTATCTAACGGGCCCTTTCATCAAAATATAGACCAATTAAATAAATCCTCCTTCCATATATGTATTTCAAACTGTGATAAGATTATTATATCATAGTGTCATTTGTTTCTTCTATACAAATATTCAAATAAATCTAAATTGTAAATATACTCTGCAAATCCTATAATTATTAAAATTTATATATAAATTTACAAAAAAAATAACATTTTACATGAAAAGTTATCTTTTAGTGTGAAGAATATATTAAATTTAGATTCAATTAAAATTTCAAAATAAAACTCATGTTTTACACTAAGTTTACGAAAATAGTGAAGCAAAACTTCCGACGCTAATAGTAATTAATGTTACTATAATAGCTGACATTAACCCTCCTATAGCAGCGCAAAGCATTGACTTTTTAAAGTCAAGACCTAGTACCGCCGCCACTGCACTACCAGTCCAAAGCCCTGTAGTAGGTAGTGGAATTCCTATAAATATTATAAGCCCTATTTCTTTATATTTCTCAATCTTCCCTGTACCCTTTTGAATTTTATCTTCTATTATTCTATTTAATGGAGCAAAAAACTTATATTTTTTCATCCATTTAAATATAACATTAAAAAGTAATAATATAAAAGGCACCGGAAGTAAACTTCCAAGAAAACTAGCTATCATAGTTGCAACTGGATCTAATCCATATTGAGCAATGCCTATAGGTATTGCCGCTCTTTGCTCTGTAAGGGGTATTGCCGAGAAAATAAAAACCTTAAGTAATTGTGAAAAATTCATAATTTAAACTCCTTGTGATTATATTTTATGTAATTCAATTTACTGTATTAATCATATGTTTTATTAATGCATGATGTGTTCTATAATTACTGTGTGCCTATTGTGGATTCTATGCAATGACTCTATTATAAAGATTATTACCTAAATCATCAAGATATTATTTATTAAATTCTCCTTAAAATTTCATTAAATATTATTAAAATCACCTTAAAACATAATCAAATATCACAATCTCTTAAAAGTGCTTAATTATATTGACCAAATCTATGGTTTCCTTTATAATAGTTCATAGTAGCTAATAACTACTATCGCTTATTTTGTTTTGTTAAAACTTTAATTATACATACATTTACAATTCCCTACAATCTATTATAAGTTATTATAAGTCATTGTAAGTTATTAAAATACCTCAGTTTAAAATCTTATATTATTGCTTAAACTAACAATAGGATCTTTGTGATGACTAAAATCAAAATTTAAGGTATTAGCGCACTAAATCATAGTATATTAAACAATAATATTGATTAGATGATATAATTAATACATACTTTTATAGCATTATTGAAAGGAATGATGAATATGAGATCTTTAGAAATTAAAAAAGATATTTATTGGGTTGGAGCCTTAGATCCAGGACTTAGAGTTTTCGACATAATAATGTATACACCTTATGGAACAACATATAATTCCTATGTAATACGAGGAAATGAAAAGGTTGCTTTACTTGAAACTGTAAAGCTTGAATTTTTTGATCAATACTTAGACAGATTAAAATCCTTAGACATAGATATTCATAAAATAGACTACATTATAGTAGACCATACTGAGCCAGATCACGCAGGTTCCGTTGCAAAGATTCTTGAACTTTCTCCCCATGCCAAAATAGTAGGATCTGCTGCTGCCATAAAATTTTTAGGCAAGATAGCTAATGTACCCTTTGAATCTATAGTGGTAGAAGATGGTTCAACCTTATCCCTTGGCAATAAAACACTACAATTTATAGCTGCACCATTTTTACATTGGCCAGATACAATTTACACCTTTGTACCTGAGGATAAGATATTATTTACTTGTGACTCCTTTGGAACACATTATTGCACTGAAAATGTATTTAATGATCTAATTGAAAATCAAGAACATTATATGGAATCATTAAAATATTACTTTGACTGCATAATGGGACCTTTTAAGCCTTATGTACTTAAAGCTATAGATAAAATAGAAAAATTAGATATAGATACAATTTGTACAGGTCATGGCCCTATATTAAGGGAAAACCCAGGTAAAATAGTAGAACTTTATAAAGAGTGGAGCACACCAAAGCCTAAGGCTGAAATACCAAAGGTAACCATCTCCTATGTATCCGCTTATGGTTATACTAAATCCATGGGTGATAAAATCGCAGAAGGAATAAAATCTAAGGGTAACTTTGAGATAAAATCTTATGACGTAATCAAAAGTAATATGGATGACATCATAAATGATATAACTGAATCTGAGGGTGTACTTTTTGGTTCACCTACTATTAATAGTGAGCTTCTTGAACCTATACGTGATGTGCTAACAAAGCTAAATCCACTAGTTCATGGTGGAAAGGTTGCAGCTGCTTTTGGTTCTTATGGTTGGAGTGGAGAAGCTGTACCTAGTATAGAAAGAAGACTTAAAGAATTAAGAATGAATATTCTAACTCCAGGGCTTAAGGCAAACTTTAAACCTTCTGAAGACGAACTTACAAAAGCCTTTAACTTTGGTGAAGCTTTTGCAGAAAAGTTATTAGAAAAGGGTAAGGTTTCCAACACTCCTGCAGTAAAAAAGAAAACAAGACTTTGGAAATGTGTTATTTGTGGAGAAATATTTGAAGGTGACTTCCCTCCAGAAATATGTCCTGTATGTGGAGCTTCTAAGGATCAATTTGTAGAAGTAATCTCTTCAAATACTAAATTCAAAAAAGAAACTAAGGAAAGGTTTGTTATAATCGGAAATGGAGCTGCTGGATTCTATGCTGCAAAGGCTATAAGAGAAAGAAATCCAAAATGTTCTATAGAAATAGTATCTAAAGAAAAGTCTATGTCTTACTTTAGACCTCAACTTTCAGATTATATAACAACCACTATTCCTGACAAAAACTTTTATATAGCAAAAAGCGATTGGTATGAGGATAATAACATAAAGCAAACCCTTGGGGCATATGTAGATGAAATAATCCCTGACAGCAAGAAAATACTTTTAAATAATGGTACAACTTTAGAATATGATAAATTAATACTAGCCAATGGTAGTTATAACTTTATACCACCTATAAAGGTTGCTTGTGATGAACTTAAGAGTACAATTGGAAATCTAGTTCTAACTTTTGAAAATTATAAAGAAGTAGATGGTCTCTTTACTCTAAAAGAATTGGATGATGCCATAAACATTAAATCCTATATGGAAAAATCTAAAAAAGCTGTTATCATCGGTGGAGGTCTTCTAGGCCTTGAAGCTGCTTGGAATCTAAAACAAAAAGGCTTAGATGTAACTGTTGTAGAATTTAGCACAAGACTCCTTCCAAGACAATTAGACAACGAAGGGGCTGCTTTGTTTAAGAAAATAGCAGATAAATCTGGTATTAATCTATTATTAGGTGAATCTGCTGATGAAATAATTGCAGATATGTGCATGGTACCAATTTCAAATCATGATTTTATTAAAAAGCCTAAGATTGTGGGCTTAAAATTAAAAAGTGGCCTAATCTTAGAAACTGATATGATCTTATTTTCTGTAGGAATAAGACCTAAAAAGTATCTAGCTGAAAAGGCAGGCTTAGCATCTGATAAAGGTGTTAGGGTTAATGATAAGATGGAAACAAATATCAAAGATATTTATGCTGCTGGAGACATTGCAGAATTAAAAGGCACCATCTTTGGCAACTGGCCTGCAGCAATAGAAATGGGTAAAATTGCTGGAGCTAATGCAGCTGGTGATGATGTAGTCTTCAATAGCTTTGTATCCTCCGTTATATTTAACGCTTTAAATGCTAAAATATTCTCTGCAGGATTAATAAATCTTGACGATAACTCATTAGAACAACTAGCTTTTAAAGATTTAGATAAAGGAATTTATAAAAAGCTATTCTTTAAAGAAGATACCTTAGTAGGCGGTCTTCTAATTGGAGATTTATCAAAATCTGCTAAAATTATAGCTGGTATAAAAAATGGTTATACCTTAGAAGAGGTAATTAAAGGTAACCTTCTGTAGATATCTAAAAAAAGATAGTTCCTGTGCATTTCAGGGCTATCTTTTTTTTGTCTTATTGATTTTCATTTTTGGCACATTTGGCATTTTTGTAGGATTACCATGGCACTTATTACATTTGCTATATTTATTGTGCAGTGCCCCCCTATTTAGCCTACCGGTGCCGGTATAAGCAGGTTACCATAGCACTTATTACAATTATTGTGCTACTTCATCCTTCTTTCTGTTTTCTACGAAATGAAAATCTTCTGCTACAACTTCATAAGTATATCTTCTGTTGCCTTCTTTATCTTCATAACTTCCTGTATTAAGTCTTCCACTTATGCTTACAAAACTACCTTTTTGAAGATACTTCATTATAATTTCTGCTCTTTTTCCCCATACGGAAACTGGAACAAAATCTGCCTTATTTTCACCATCTGAATTTTTATAATTTCTATTAACAGCTACAGTGAACTTTGCAACCATCCTTTCCCCTTCTTGTAAAACTTTAATTTCTGGGTCCTTTACGAGCCTACCAACTAATAAAATCTTATTCATATTTACCTCCATATTTCACCTTTATTTTTGTAAACATTTACTTCTATTTATATATAAGATTATTGCCACATTAACAATTCTTATACAATAATTTAACAACATTTGTATAAATTATTATGAATATTTATTAGTTTTTTTTGCATTTTTATTGAATTTTATTAATAGAGATGGTAACATAGGCTTAACTTTATTTTTAAATCTGCATGAATCTTCTGGAAATAGAATCATTTCTAAGCAAAATATACTACTAACTAAATCCTAATATCAGCTATGAAATAATATAAATTTTATGAATTGAGGTGCTCCAATGAAAAAATCAACAAAAGATATCATAATAATAGGTTTTGCACTATTTGCCATGTTTTTTGGTGCAGGTAACCTGATATTCCCACCCTATCTTGGAAACATATTTGGAAGTAATTACATACTTTCTGCTGTAGGTTTTATACTTACAGGGGTAGGACTACCGCTTCTAGGAATTATAGCTTGTACAAAGGTTAATGGTGATTTTGAAAATATAGGACGACCTGTAGGCCCAATTTTCACTAAGATATTTTCTATATCTTTATTTTTGACTATTGGACCTTTGCTTGCAATACCACGAACCGCAGCTACAACTTATGAGCTTGCCATATTTCCTGTATTCCCAAAGGTACCAGCTCTTGCCTTTGTAATATTTTACTTTGCCTTAAATTTAGTCTTTGTACTAAATCCATCGCAAATTATGGATCTTATCGGGAAATATCTAACCCCTATATTATTAATAACTCTATCTATATTAATAGTAAAAGGTATATTCTGGCCTGTATCGCCTATTATAGATACAGGTAAGGCCCTTCCAATTGCTTCAGGCCTTAAAGAAGGATACCAAACCATGGATGCCTTAGCTGCATTGGTTTTTTCTTCTATAGTGTTTAAATCTATTTTAGCTAAAGGCTACGGCGAAGAGAAAGTCATGGGTATGACATTAAAATCGGGAGCCATAGCAATAATAGGACTAGCACTTGTATACTCAGGTTTAATGCATCTTGGTGCACAAACTAGCAGCGTATTTGGTGCTGATGTGTCGAAAACCTTCCTACTCCTAGAAATTTCACAACGTAATCTAGGATCTATAGGAAGTGTATTAATAGGTATAGCAATTGGTGTTGCCTGTTTCACAACTTCAGTAGGCCTCATATCTTCCGGTTCATCCTTTTTTGAAGATCTAACCAATGGAAGACTACCTTATAAGTTTAACGCTGTAGTCATGAGCATTATTGGAGTAATAATAGGATCCTCAGGAGTAGAGCAAATAGTAAAATTTGCAGGTCCTATACTTAATATACTTTATCCTATGGCTATAACTTTAATAATCCTTACACTTATTAAAGGTTTAATTAAAAATAATAATGTATTTAAAGTAACTGTATATACTTCACTACTATTTAGCATATTAAGCACCATTTCTAGTGTGAAATATCTAAACACCTACAACATTAAAACTATTAACCTATTAACTCAATTACCTTTATACGATAGTGGCTTCGTGTGGGTTATACCAACTATAGTAATGTTTATAGTATCCTTTACCCTCCTAAACAACAGCCCCACAAAATCCACCATATTTGCAGATTAAGTTTACACAAGCTGATGTAATAAAATGGATGCACCTCTGGGGTGCATCCATAAACTGTCAGCACCCCAGAGGTGCATCCATTATTTAGGAACACAATAAATAAAGCTTATATGCCTTTAACCAGGCCTTAAGCTTTATTTTTTAGCATTTTATATTTTTTAGTGAATTTAACTGTAATATAAGAATTTATTGATTACTTTGCAAGGTCTCCAAAATCATTTAAATCTTTTATTGATGTAGTTCCATCTGGATTAAACTTATAAAATAACTCTTCAAATTCCGTTGAGCTTATTGGGTAGTAAACTTGCTTTTTTATTAATACTCCTTTTTCCTCCTTTATTGCATGAAAGGATACATCACTTTCTTCTTTCAAATGCTGAGATGCATTATTTTTAATTATTATGTATTTTTCTTCGTTATATCCCTTTGCCTTAAAATATGTACCACAATCTTTTTTCACTATAAACCGTATGAGTGTAAGATCATCTAAACTTTTTATTTCTTTTCTAAATTTCAACATTATCCCTCTTTTCCAAAGCACAAATATAAAAGTAATATATATATATTAACATTAAATTGAGTATAATTAAATAACTAATTCAATTTTTATTTTTAATTTATCTTTTATGTTGTTTTATATTATTATCATACCCGTTAATTACTTCGTTAAATAATTATGACCAATAAATTGTGGTTTATTCACTGGCTGGTCTTACCCATAAAATGGCTGCACCCCAGAGGTGCTGCCATAAATTGGCTGTACCTCTGGGGTGCTTACATTTACTAGGTATTTAGATAGTATATAGCTAGTTGAGTTCTGTCTCTTAGGTCTAACTTTTCTAAAAGCTTTGTTACATAATTTCTCACTGTGCCTTCTCCTAAATAAAGTTTGATTGCAATTTCCTTATTGGACATGCCCTCTCCTATAAGTCTAAGTATATCTATTTCTCTTTCAGTTAGTTCAGCTTCCTTTAAGTGCCGTTGTTTTATATGGGGTTTATGTGAATTCTTATTTATCATTTCAGATAAACTTTTCATAATATCTTTTTCAAATACTGCATTTCCTTTGTTTATGATTTTAATAGTTTCGATTATTGCCTCTGAAGATTGGCTTTTTAAGATATATCCATCTGCTCCGTTTTTTATTGCCTCTTTTATATATTCTTCATCTTTAAAAGTTGTAAGCATTACTATTTTTATATCTTTAAAACTTTGTTTTATGAGCCTTGTACTAATAACACCGTCCATTATAGGCATTCTTATATCCATCATTACTATATTTGGTTTTTTCTCTTTGCATAAGTGGAAGGCTTCTTGTCCATTAACAGCTAATGCAACAACCTGAAATCCAGGTTCATTTTCTAATATTATCTTTAATCCTTCCCTTATAAGTGAATCATCATCTGCAATTAATATATCCATAAAAACACCTACCTTTTTCTTACTTAGTCTTCCTTGGAATTACTAGAACTATTATAAAACCTTCTTCTGATGAAATGGACAATTTTCCTCCTATATTTAAGGTCCTCTCCTTCATACCACTAATACCTAGCCCCTCATTTATAAGTCCACACCCTATGCCGTTATCCTTAATATAAAGGCGTATAAAATTATTATTTGACTCTATTCTTATAACCACCTTTGAGGCCTTTGAATGTTTTGATATATTAGTCAAAGCTTCTTTTAACGTAGATAAAATTATCTGCATTTCATAGGAATTTAAATTATTAAAATCACCTTCTTGCATAAATTCTACCTCACAATACTTAAAACCCTCTACCAACTCTTTAATATACTCTATACCTACATTTTCTTTAGGTTTAATATTATGAACAGTTTCCCTTATTAAATCTAAAGATTCAGCCATAGCCTCTATGGATCCATCTAAAAGGTCTAAGGCCTTTTCCTTATCTTTTATAGCTAAAACTCTACAGGCTCTAAGTTGTATTAAGACACCTGCTATTTTATGACCTAAATTGTCATGAAGTGACCTTGCTATCCTATTTCTTTCCTTAACCTCTGTAAGATACATAATTTCATTAGAATTATTAATGAGCTCTTGTTTACTTCTCTCAAGCTCATATATGTATCTACGTTCCTTATCATAAGTATTATTATAAAGATCCGTCATATATTTAATGTCTTTTCGCTGTTTTCCTATAATAAGACACAATACTACATAAAAGCCAAATACTGCTATATAATTATAACAACCCCTATAATATAAAAATCCTAAGCCTAGAATAATTGCTGTTGTAGGAACTAATGCATCTTTTTCATCCTCTATGGTTAAAATAAGAATTCCCAGTAACAAAGTACCCTTTATATCCTTTAAAATAATTATAATTATGATTATAATTTCTAGAATTTTAGATGTATTATTATTTAAATACTTTTCTCTAATCATATCTACGGACAAAAATACAAGAATTAATAGTACATGCCCTGGGGTTATTTCTCCACCAATTATTATTTCGAAAACATAAAAAAATAATATTATAAGATTAAGCCAAATCTTTTTCATTAGTCCCATCCCTTTAAATTTAATTGATTAATTAAAACTATCCCTTAATCTATCTTTTCATTTCACTAGGCTTCCAGGAACTTAATATTAAAAATACAACTGCAAATAAAAGTAATATAGCTATTTCATAAAACAAATCTCCCATATTATTCCCACTCAATGCCCTTCTGGAAGCCTCCATAGCCCAGGTTGTTGGAATAAATTTTGATATATTAATCAAAATATTTGGCATTACTTCCCTTGGCCAAAAGCAGCCACCAAGCATACAAAAAGGGGTTAAAATCATAGTACCTATAAGTGAAAACTGCCTAGAATTTTTAGATATACTATTTAAAAATATACCTAAGGACACAGAAACTAAACCAAATAACATCATAATAAAATATAATTGTAGAAATTTATAATCTAGATTGATTTTTAATAAAACCTTTAAAAATACCATTAAAATTGTTATTTGAATAAATGCTATTAATATTCCACTCAGTATATTTTGAATCATATAACTTTTACGGCTTAATGGTGCTGAAAATAATCTTTCATCCATATTACCCTTTTTATCCTCAACTATAAAAGAGCACCCCACCGTTCCAAGTGAAAGTATTCCCATTACTAAAAACCCTAGATATTGAAATACCTTTCTACTAGATGCCATACCTTTATCAATGGTTTTATCTAAAAGCTTTAAGTTCCCCTCCTCATAATTCCTCATAGCCTCATAAAACTTCTCTTCACTTCCAATGGTGCTCTGAGCTATATTATTTAATACATTCCCATAGTTCTCTAAAGATATTTTAACAGGTATTTCTACATTCCCACCACTTAAACTATAACTTTTAATTATAGGTTTATTCCCCTTTAATAAGTTCTCTTCATACCCTTTTTCTATATAAATAATATAATCTGACTTTTCATCTATTAACTCTTCCTTTATATCCTCTTGTTTTGTCTCATAAGTTTTAAATTTTGAAAGATTATTTAAATTATCCTTAATCATAGATGAAACCTTGCTATTATCTTCATCAATAACCCCTATGTTAATAGACTGGGATTTAGGGTTTGAAATGTTTAAAAAGACAATAATTAAAATTGGCCAAACTATCATAAAACTTAATGCCATCTTATCTTTTAATATTCGCCTTATATTATTGATTACTATGGTCATATTTTTATCCCCTCTCTATTAATTTCTCTAAGCATACTCTTTCTTCCTTTGAAATATAATTGAAACTAATAAAAATACTATAGAAAATCCCCAAAGTATAAAAATTGCTTCTTTAATATACAAGGTTTTGCCCTTATAAATACTGCTAAATAAAGCTCTTTGTGCTAAATAACTTGGTGAAAGATACATGATTTTAGAATTCAATATGGATGAATCTGGAGCGGTTATCTTAAAATAACCACCAGATAATAACGTAGATATAGGTATTAACATGCTTAGAACCTTATTTGCTAATAATTCATTATGAAATATACTCGTTAAAACCACTCCTAATGTTATGGAAAAGACTATTAGTGTAAAGCATATAAATAAAACAGTCTTCATGTCTTCGCCAAAATTCGCCTTATAAACATATTTAGAAAATCCTATTAAAGCTACCACCTGCAAAAACATTGACATCATTGCTGCTAAGGCCTTACCTATTACCATGTCCCTAGTATTTATAGGTGCTGCTGAAACTCTTTTGCCTATAGGAAGGCTTTTTAGTTCAACTATGAATTGTGTCCCATAACTTGCCCCATAAAGTATAATCATAACCATCATTGTAACAGCATAATAATCAATAGCCCTTGGCATGTTGCCCTCAGTTGCAATGCTCTCATTTTTTATAACATCATACTTTTCAAAGTTTACCTTTTGTGTATCTATATTGCTAATAGCCATATATGAATTAGTATATTCGATGTAACTTTCTATAACGTTTTTAACAAGGGTATAATTAAATGAACCACTATCTATTCCTATTATTTCTATTAAGGTTTCATTATTTTCTTTTAATGTTTTACTATAATCCTGTCCTATATGAACTATAGCGCTTATGCTTTTATTTTCTAGTAGCTTTTGCCCTTCCTCTAAACTGACAATTTTCTTATAGTTTAATATCTCTTTTATTTCTTTATCTTCTAAAAATTCCTCAAAACCTTTGGATACGTCTCCTTTATCTTCATTTATATACCCTATATTTATCTTATCTAAGCTATCTACAGAAAAAACTGACCCTAGGGCTGTACCTAAAATAGAGATTAAAATTATAGGTAAAAGAAGCATGTACATCATTGCCTTTTTGTCTCTTAAGGCTCTTTTTATATCAACTAAAGCTATGGTTATTATATTCATAAAATCCCCTCCTTAATCTCTTATTTTCCTTCCTGTAAGGGTTATAAATACACTTTCTAATGTAGGTTTTTCTATATTTACGCTTAAAATTTCTACTCCTGATTGTTCTATTATTGTAAGTATAGATGAAATACCTACCTCGTTCTTTTCTGAAGTAATATTTAATAGGTTTTCTTCTACCTCACATTCCTTAATTCCCTTAATAGCTTTTATATTATTTACTAAGGTAAAACTTACAGCAGATACTCTTATAATTATCTTTTCTTCTGTATAAACAAAATCTTTCAACTCTTCTTTGCTGCCCTTTGCTATAACTCGACCCTTATCAATTATAGCTACATCATTACAAATGCTCTCCACCTCTTCCATGTAATGAGATGTGTAAATTATAGTAGCACCATTATCCCTTAACCTTTTAATAGAATTTAATATTTGATTTCTAGACTGTGGATCAATACCTACAGTAGGTTCGTCCATAATTACAAGTTTAGGCTTATGTACTATGGCACAAGCGATATTAAGCCTTCTTTGCATACCACCAGAATACTGCTTCACAATTTCATTTTTTCTGCCCTCTATTGCTGTAAATTCAAAAGCAGATTCTACAGCTTCCTTTAAACCTTTTCCCCTAAGTCCGTATAGCCTCCCAAAAAACATTAGATTTTCATAAGCTGTAAGGTCCTCATAAAGTGCTATTTCTTGTGGCACAATTCCTATATTCTTCTTTACATACATCTCATGCTCTTTTATGTCTTTTCCAAATATCTTTATACTTCCACTATCCACTTTAGTTAGTCCAAGCATTGAGTTTATAAGTGTAGTTTTACCTGCCCCATTAGGTCCAAGAAGACCAAATATATCTCCTTCCCTTATATCCAAGCTTAAATTATCAATAGCCAACATATTATCATATCTTTTAATTAAGTTTTCTACCTGCACTATCATAAAAACACATCCCTTCACTTCTTAATCTTATACTATCCTAATTTTATACAAATAAATAGTTACATATATAACAAAAAGGCTATGACAAATGTCACAGCCTTCCCATCTCCATAAAATGGGAGCACCCCAGAGGTGCTGCCATAAATTGGCTGCACCTCTGGGGTGCTGCCACATTTTTACACATCATTGCATGGATATGGGGAACTCTGGTATTCCTGTGGAGTATGGGGCTATTTCATAAAGTGGGAAGTATATTACTATCCCTTCTTTAGTAATGTAAAAACTTGTGTCATCATTTATCCCTTGGAACTTATCTTCAAAATAAACTTCAGGTGTTTTATCCATTGCTTCTTTTATAGCCTTATCCACATGTTCTTTGTAATTAAAATCTTCTTTAAATAAGGATGAAAGTTTTATTCTCTCTCCTGTATCTATATAATAATTAAAATTAATCTTGTAGGTCATGCCATGGGCGCCTCCGGTGTACTCATAATATTCAATTACTATACTTAATATATCGTCACTATTGTATGTTACCGTATAGTCACTTTGTGCTACCTGTATATTAAAATCTTGACCACTTTTATCACACTGCTTTTTATACTCTGCTGCACCTTTTTCTACTTTATTTTTAAATGCCATAGTATAATCTTCTATTTCTTTGTTAATCTTAAGAGCTATGTCCTCTTTTATATCTGGCAACTGTGCTTTTGGCTCTTTTGTTGATTGTCCTTTTAATTGAATCTTAGGAAATTTAATATCTACCTCTACCTTATTATTAGAGTAGTTTAGTTCTTTAGATTCTATCTGTACACCTTTACCTTTAGATGGTGAATTTACAGGAGTATTTTCACAGCCCTCAATACAAATTTTATAAGCATTGCACTGACTTGTAGCCCTCCTATTATCTGCTTTCTCTAACCTGCTCCATGTTTCTTTATCTGATATTTCCCACATTTCTTTGTCTGACCTTTTCCATGTTTCTTTCCATAGTTCTTTCTCTGATTTTTCTGCTAAATCTTCATATAAACTATTACTATTACTATTACTACTGCCTTCTTCAGGGTTGTCTTTTTTTATTTTATCCTTATCCTTCTTTGTATCCATATCATTTTCTATACTCTTTTCTATGCCATTTTCAACTCCGCCTTCCCTACCTATGCCTTCCCTAGAAATCGACTTATTATAAACGAATACCAATAGTCCAACAATCAAAATGATTAATGCTAAAATTTTAGGCTTCTTCTCCATAAAATCACCGTTACATAAAACTTATAAAAAGCTTAGTTTTAATGTAACGCTACCTCCTTTTATAAACTTTATTTTTCCTTAGTTTTGCTATTTTAAATTTTATTTGTTTAAATTAACTTTGCATTTTAAATATTTTTTATCAAAATTAGTTTTCCCGTTTTAAATTCTATTTATCCAACTTTCAAAGCTTTATATATGTGCCACCTTTTGTACAAATACCTCTATTAATTACATTTTAGATATAATGAAACTTTCAAAATTAATCTAATAAATCTCAAACTCCTTGTTTTTTTGTTATTTCCCATATAGATTGTGATATAATTAACTAAACATACTTACAAATATTTTTATTACAAATATCTTCAAATATATTCAACCCTCTTCAAACATCTTCAAATATTTTCATTTTTAATAATTGCAATTAAGCAGTAAGGATGTGACGCTGTGAAAAGGTATCAATTAATAAAAGCTTCTTATAATAATTTTATAAACAATAACATAATAGATTCTACTGTAAGAAAAGAAATATCAGAGTCCTGGATAAGATGCAAAGACTTAAATATAGATCCTCTTTCTGGTAAGGGACAAAAGCTACCTACTATAGATATAGATGAGAAGTTAAAACAAAATAGTGAACTTATTAATGTGGCAAAACCTATAATGGAAAATATGTATAAAGTAGTTGCTGGTTCTAGCTTTTCTATACTTTTAACGGATAAAGAAGGGTTTATCTTAGATGTTATAGGTGATGAAAATATAATGAAAAAGGCTGATGCTCTTAATTTTATTAAGGGAACTCTTTGGTCTGAAGAAGCTGTTGGAACTAATGCTATAGGCACCTCAATTTATCTAGACAAGCCTCTTCAAACTATGGGACCTGAACATTATTGTATAAAGCATCATAGCTGGTCCTGCTCTGCTACAACAATCCATAATGAAAATGGAGAAATAATTGGATGCTTAAATATGTCTGGAAGTTATACAGGGGCACATCCACATACCCTAGGCATGGTACTTACAGGTGCATATTCTATAGAAAATCAATTAGCTTTAATAAAATCAAATAAGCTAATTAATGCTACTTTTCAATCTATAACTGACGGAATGCTTATAATAGGAAGGGATTTAAATATAATAAGAGCTAATGCTAAAGCTTTTGAAACCCTAGGATATGAATCCTCAGACCTTATACATAGAAATATAAAAGACATTATAAAAGAAACTGACTTTTTAAATAAAATCATTTTTCATTCTAATAGTTACTATGATCTAGATTGTGATTTTTATGATTTTAAGGACAATCTAATAAAATGTACAATAAATGCTGTGCCTATTTCCACCTTAGGGACAAATAGCACCATCCTAATAACCTTTAGAACTTCACAGGTTGTAAATAAATTTTTGAATAAAGTTATAGGGTTTCCTGCCATATATAGATTCCAAGATATAATAACAAGAAGTAACCACATTAAAAGCACTATAGAATATGCAAAAAAAGCTGCCTTAAGTCAGTGTAATGTGCTAATTCAAGGAGCTAGTGGTACAGGTAAAGAGCTTTTTGCTCAATCTATTCATAACTATAGTGAAAGGTCTAAGGAGCCCTTTGTAGCTATTAATTGCGCTTCTATTCCAAAAGAACTAATGGAAAGCGAGCTCTTTGGATATGAAAAAGGCGCATTTACAGGAGCTTCAAAAGATGGTCACATGGGTAAATTTGAATTAGCAGAAGGTGGAACCATTTTTCTTGATGAAATAGGGGAAATGCCACTAGATATGCAGTCTAAACTTTTAAGAGTTTTAGATAATAAAAAAATCTGTAGAATTGGTGGCACCTACGAAAAAAAGCTAAACGTAAGAATAATTACAGCTACTAATAGAAATCTTTTCAATGAGGTTAACGAAAAAAATTTTAGAGAAGACCTATATTATCGACTAAACGTAATGAATATTAATATTATTCCGCTAAAAGATAGACCAGAGGATATAGAACTTTTATCAAATCACTTCATAAATAAATTAAACAAAGGCCAATTAACACAAAAATCTCTTAGTGAAACCTCCATTAAAAAACTTACAAATCATTCTTGGCCAGGTAATGTTCGGGAACTCCAAAATGTAGTTGAACGATCTTACTACCTTTGTGACGAAAAAATAATCACAGAAAAATATATAATATTAGATAACTCTAAATATATTAAAGAAACACCAGATTCAAGTTCTGCATATTTATCCTTAGAAGATCTTGAAAAAAGATTCTTTATAGAAGAACTCATAAGGTGTGATTTTCAAATTAAAACCTGTTGTGAAAATTTAAATTTAAGTAAAGCCACCCTTTATAGACGAATGAATAAATATAATATATCTTTAAAAGAACTAAAATCCTTACATTAACACAAATTTAACAATACTTCGCATTATTTTATCATTAATATCGTATCTTTGATATTATATTTTAATAATATCACTTGTACTTGTAGAAATAATTTCTCAAATGTGATACTTTATTTAAATTTTATCATTAATGATACACATTTGTATCATTAATGATACTTGCTAAAAATACTTCATGGATTTACACAGTTTTAACCCTTGGCATGAATATTGCTTATATATTATATAGTGCATAAATTAGTTATAAAAATAACATTCAAGGAGGAATTTAATATGAGAGCAGCATTATGGTATGCAAGAAACGATGTAAGAGTGGAAAATATAGAGGAACCTGTGGTACGACCAGGCACTGTAAAGATAAAAGTGAAATGGTGTGGAATTTGTGGTTCTGACTTACATGAATATTTAGGAGGTCCTATTTTTATACCTGTGGATAAAAAACATCCTATAAGTGGTGAAACAGCTCCTGTAGTTTTAGGTCATGAATTTTCTGGAGAAATCGTTGAAATTGGTGAAGGTGTTACAAAATTTAATATTGGTGATAGAGTAACCGTTGAACCTATAGTTGCCTGTGGAACTTGTCCTGCTTGTAAGGAAGGTAAGTACAACTTATGTTCTTCACTTGGTTTCCATGGACTATGCGGCGGCGGCGGTGGATTAGCTGAATACACAGTTTTCAATGAAGATTTCATTCACAAGATACCAGATTCTATGAGCTATGAAAAGGCTGCTCTTATAGAACCTATGGCTGTTGCTTTACACTCACTTAGGGTAGGTAAATTCAAAACTGGAGACACAGCTTTAGTCCTTGGCTCAGGTCCAATTGGACTTGCTACCATAGAATGTTTGAAAGCTGCTGGTGCTAGTAAAATAGTAGTTCTTCAAAGAAAATCCATAAGACAAGAATATGCAAAAAGAGCTGGTGCAGATATTGTCCTAGATCCTAATGAAGTGGATATAGCTTCTGAAATAATTAAATTAACAGATGGTGTTGGAGTAGATATGGCCTTTGAAACTACAGGGGCTCAAATAGGTTTTGATACTGGAATTGCTAGCTTAAAATTTGAAGGAACCTTAGTTATAACAAGTATTTGGGAAGATGATATAAAGTTCAACCCTAATGTGTTAGTATTCTCTGAAAAAAATATAGTAGGAACTATAGGTTACAGACATGAATTCCCAGCAACCATAGCTCAAATGTCTGATGGCAGAATAAAAGCTGATGGATATATCACAAAGAAGATATCTTTAGAAGACGTAGTTACAGAAGGTTTTGGAACCTTAACAGGACCTGACAAAAAGCAACAAGTTAAGATTCTAGTAACCCCTGATAACTCATTACTATAAACCAAACTTTAAACTTCAAAGGTTATAAGTCATAGTATAAACTAGAATAATAATTCTTATAACCTTTTACTCTTATTATTACCAATACTATCAGCATTATTACAGTTACAGTTACAGTTACAGTTACAGTTACAGTTACAGTTACAGTTACAGTTACAGTTAATTTTAACCCCCTATTATAAATTTTAAAAAACATCTAGAGACATAATTGAACCGACCCCTAAAAGTTAGGCCTAAAAAGCTAGCAATTGGAGGTCGGTTTTTTGTGATAATTATTAGTAAAATCTCTCTTATATTTATATTCTCTTTTATATTTAATTTTATCTTATTAGTTTTTAAGAACTAATCCAAACTTTTGCCATGCTTCAATGTAGTCTAAAAGGAATAATTCTTCTTCTACAATTCTTCCAACCACATTGGTTTTACCGGAGTTATCCATATCTTTAAGGGCAATTTGAAGTTCTCCTGCATAGTGACCGTATAAGGAAGTGTCTATTAAAATATCCCCACGCTTTATGCTAGGAGTATTAAATGGTATAAATTCATGGCCTTTATATTTAACTCTACTTTGGGTGGATCTTATTAAATAATCTGATACATCCCCTCTATTAAAGTGAAGCTCTTCAAGCACAATTTTCCTTTCTATTTCAGGTAAATTATCTATAAGCTCCACATCAAAGGTTAACTTTTCCTTATTTATCTTACTTAATTCTTTTAATTCATTTTCAGATGCAAAGGCATTAGCTATAATTACATCATCTACTAAACCTGTTGCAAATAGATGCTTAGCTTGAGCTGTTACAATCATATTTCTATGCATTTCTAAGGTACACAGGCCTTCATTAACGGGCCAAGGTCCAAATGTGGCATCATTAGAGGATACAAAAGCTGCTGTTCTTATTCCAAACTCTTTGAATTGCTTAGAACATTTTATAAAGTGATCATAGCTTAATCCTGAATATTTATGTGGATAAAAGTTATGGCAGCCTAAAAGTTTTTCTGTATTGGGTTTATATGTCATTATATTTTCCAAATACTTAGTTCCATTGCTCATATTTATTTCTATATAAAGATCATATGGATTAAATGTCATAAGAGATTCTTCATTTCCACTATACCCTACATCTAACCTTATACCATGTGCTCCAAGATCTTTAAAAAAGCTTAAATCACTATAACTTATGTTAAGGTCCCCAAAAACTCTTGGGCTTACATCGGCAATAACTTCCATACCTAGACTTCTGGCCTCATTAATTACAAATTTAAAATCCTTTATTATTTTCTCTTTATCTCCATCAACTGATAAAAGGCAGGTAAACACTCTTTTAAACCCATATTTATGTGCAAGTTTTAAATATGCTAAATTGTCTTCCATAGCAGCATGTCCTGGATAAACTGATATTCCTAATTGTCTCATTTAACATCTCTCCTTCTTCCTTTTGTTATATTTCCAAATACAACTCTTTCCTTAGCTCCTGTAGCCCCTATAACATTACCCGCCATTCCATTTAAGGTTTCATTTGCAAGTGCTGCAAAAGCTATAGTTTCTTTAATCTTTATTTATATAATAATTTCTTTGCTAAATAAAAAGCTCCTTTTGTAGGTGAAACATCATCTTGAACAATTTTAAAACTTCCTATATGACTTGTTAAAGATTCCTCAAAAGCTCTTTTCACCATTGTAACTTCTGTTAATATACTTCCCTTTATACCAATGCTTACCTCACCTTTAAATCCTAACTTTTTATATAAATTGTAGGTGGTTAAAGCAAGACTTTTACCTGCATTAATCAAAATTTCTTTAGCGATTTTATCTCCTAGGGTTGCCTTCTCTACTACAATTGGTGCAAAGGCAGCAATATCTCCCTTATTAGAAGAATATATGAATCCCTTAATATCATTAACCTTATCTATATTAAGTTTTTTCATAAATGCCTTGGTAAGAGAGCTATAAGGTAGATTTGAATCCTCTTCTACAATCATATTTTTAAAGCCTTCAATTGCAATATAATAACCGCTACCTTCATCTCCTA
The DNA here is from genome assembly GCF_002934235.1 of Clostridium algidicarnis DSM 15099. Taxonomy (GTDB): domain Bacteria; phylum Bacillota; class Clostridia; order Clostridiales; family Clostridiaceae; genus Clostridium_L; species Clostridium_L algidicarnis. Next base: position 5,952 of record NZ_PTIS01000005.1, on the reverse strand, counting down.
AAAGATGGCCCCAGCCACCTACTCTTTCCATTTTGCCATTGCAAAGACCATAGCTAATAGATCCTGTCCCAGAAATAGTTAAAATTCCATCTTCACCTTTTAAAACAGATGCAAGAGCAATTTCTGCATCATTAGTGACTTTAACTAGCACACAAAATTTATTTTCTAGATGAATTTGAAGTTTAGGCTTTATATCTAAAGCCTCTACACCTGCAACACCAAGACATATATATACACAATTTGCTTTATTATCTATATTTTTTACGGTATCCATACAATTTGTAATAGCTAAATCTATATTTTCATTGGCTTTTTCAAAGTTAAGAAGGAGGTTACCAAACCCTGTATAGGCTCTTCCAAGCTCTTCTCCCTTTAGGTTATAAGCTATAGCCTCAGTTTTAGTTCCTCCTCCATCAACTCCTATAATATAATCCATTTAATCACCAGCCTTTATAATATACTTCATCTAAACACTAGGCTTTATAATTTAATTAATATATAACTATATTTTATAACTTAATTAGTATCTCCACTATATTTGCTAAATCATCTTCAGTAAATTTTATCTTTAAAGTTTCTTCTAAGTCCTGAAGTCCATCTTGTAAGTACTTAAAAATTTCTTGATGTCTTGAAAGTATAAGTTCTAGGTTGTTGCACCCTTCTCTTTCTTCTCGATTTATAAGTAGTTGAATAAGGCATCCAAAATGCATTAAAAGTCCATTTAACTTTTCGCTATCTAAGTGTATACCAAACAAATATTTCATAGTAGTTAAAAGTTCCATAAAACTATTTACTATATAATCAGCCTTTTGTAAATCTAAATAATCCTTATAAACATTTTTTATATCCTTTATTAACTTCTCATCTTTAATATGTTCCTCAAAGTCTTCACCCATAAATTCCTTAAAAAACTTATCCATAGGTATATAGTGTATTCCTTCAATTTTAAGATCAAAGGCACTTATTATAGATATAATATTTGAATCCTTTCTTATATTTCCAACTGCCTTTTTAAATTTTTCTTTATCTTTTATGCTTAAATTTATTACCTCATATTTATCTTTACTATACTTGCTATATATAATCTCTTTAAGCTTTTGAGCCGTACCTTCTCCAGTTGAACACGCAGTTATTATTACTTCCTTTTTGCTGTCTATACTTTTACCTATAAAATTTCCAACATATCTACTTTCAAGATCCACAGACTTAACTATTTCATCTAAACTTTGATGCATAAGAGCTTTTCTTGTAGCTTCAATAACTGTAGCGGTAGTAACCATGTCTACAGCCTTTACATCAATTCCAGTATTTGATTTTATAATCTTATCAAAAAATTTAAGGGATCCCATATCCACCAAAAGTATAGCTCCAACACCCTCATGATTTTCTTTTATAATATTTTCTATTTTATTAAGAGCGACCTCAGGTTTCATAGAAAGAGGCATATCAAAACCAATTGCATGATTTTCATTTAAAAGTTGATTTGTAACTTCCGCCATAGAAGTTGCAGTACACTTACCATGCATAGCAACTATCACCGTTACCCTACCCTCTACTTTTTCTATATCTGCTGCAAAAAACATTGTAATAAAACCTATTTCATCCATAGGCACCGTAAAATCATACTTTTGTTCTAATTTTTCTGAAAGCATCATAGCTATTTTAAATTCTTCTGGATATCTTTTTCGTATTTTATCTATTTTAGGATTAGCTATTAATCTATTTTCTCTTATTCTTCCAATAAAAGTATCAATATGCAACAATAGCCCTAAAAAGATGTTTTTTGAAATATTTCTTTTTAATTTATACTCAGCTAAATACATAAAGTTACTTAAAAAGTCATAGAGTTCATTATTAACTATTCTCTTTATATCATCTTCACTTGAATTATTATTAATGCTAGATAGATAATTATTAATAAAGCCTTCAACTTCATTTGAAATTTTATTCTTTATTTCATCTTCCTTAAGCCCTCTTTTTTTTAAACTTTCTGTTTCCTTGTCAATGAATTCATAAAGATCCTTTGAAAGGCTATATTTATCTTCCATATATTCATCATCAAACTCAGCATCATTATTAATTTTTAACTTTAAATCTTTTGAACTTATCTTTTTAGATAATAAAAGACCTGCTCTAACCTCTTCCGAGAAATCATCTATGGTAATTTCCATCTTTTCTTCTGTGAACATAGTTCGTAAAAATGCTTTTGCGCAACCAATTTGTATATTTCCTTTAAGTTCACCTATATTATTTGGGCACTCATAATTTAAAAGTGCTGTAAATGCATCTGTTTCTACATCTATCTTTTTGCCTATTCTTTTAGATTCTTCTTCAAAAAAGTTTTCTATAAGACTTGCTCTTTCCTCTGCTGTTCTCTCTCTAAGGCTTGGAAGGGTAATTGTTACTGGTATCCTTCTTTTAAAAGTCTTTAAAAGTGAAGATTCTATGTTTTCTGTTGTAGCACAGATAATCATAGTATTTATGGTAACCTCCCTTGTGCTTCCAAGAGGTGTGTATTTTCCTTCATCTATTAATGTAAATAACATTTCTTGGCCCTCTGATGGCAATCTATGAACTTCGTCCAAAAATAATATCCCATCTCTTGCCCTTTCAATAATTCCATCTTTATTTTCTGTGGCCCCAGTATAGGCCCCCTTTTCCACTCCAAAAAGATGTGACAATAAAAGTTGTGGATTATTAGCATAGTCCGCACAATTAAGTACAGCAAAACTTCCATTATTATTAATATTATTAACTTCTAGAGAATATTTAAACATACATTTTGCAAAAAATGATTTTCCAACTCCAGTTTCTCCAACAATTAAAGTATGAAGACCTTTTGGTGGATATACAATAGCAGCTTTTGCAAGGGCTATAGGATGTTTTAAACTAAAATTCTTACCTATAATACTGTCAAATACAGAAGGTTTTTGCTTTAGGTTTTCATTTTGAGCTTTATCACCTTTGCTATTATTATTTACATAATAAAGCACTGGTCTTCCCTCACCTTTTGAAATAGTACCTTCATTTATAAGCTTTCCAAGTTCCCTTGCTACATTTGCTCTTTTCATATCCAAAAGCTTAGATAAATATTCAGTACTAACGCCTGTAACTTTGCCTTGTTCTCTTAATTGCTTAGTACATTGTGCACTTAGTGTATTATAAACAATATCAATTTTCATTGTTTAACCCGCCTTATTTGTTTTTGTTATAATTTATTATACCCTTTATTTCGTTTTTTTCTAATTTTATTCTTGTCATTTCAAAAAACATTATGCACATTACACTAAATATTAAAAGAAGTAAGTTCCAAACTATTGGATTTATTTCTTTAAAAAGTAGAGATGGTATTATTAAAATTAGTGGAGCCACTCCACCGATTATCCATCGATTTATATTAAATCTTTTAGTGATGCGCTTTGTAATGTATACAGAACCTAGAACTACCACTATTAAAAATACAATATAAGCAATTTTTGATATCATAAATATCCCCTCTATTTCTTGTGGATTATTTTTAACATTTCTATCATTTCTTCTATAAGACTTTTTTCTGAAATTGCAGTCATTAACTGATCTTGAGCATGAACCATAAGTAGGGACATCTTAAGATCTTCACCATTTATTTCTGCTTGTATTAACTTTGTTTGAGTATTATGAGCTAGATCTAATTCTTCTTGAGCATTTTTAAGTAGGTCTTTGGATTTCTCCATGTTGTTTTCTCTTGCTGCCTTTAATGATTCGTATGCAAAATTTCTGGCATCTCCAGCATGTGATATTATTTCAAAAATTTCTTGTTCCATTGAAAGCCCTCCTATTTTGTAAGTAGTGCCGCAATCAAAGACTACGGCACTATGATTTTTAAGCAATTTCTGATTGTTTTTCCTCTAAAATCATCTTTTTTTCATAAGCCTTAAAGAATGGATAATATATAACTGCAACAATTGCAATATTAATTATTACAAGAACTGCTGCTCTCCAGTCTCCTCCTGTAGCAACGAAGGCTCCAATTGGGGCTGGTAATGTCCAAGGTGCCATAACTGTAACTTTAGAAACTAGTCCTGCCGCTGTAGCTGCATAGGCTATAATTCCTGATACAACTGGTCCAAGTATAAATGGTATTGCAAGAATTGGATTCATTACTATTGGTGCACCAAATATTAGTGGTTCATTTATATTAAATATACCTGGTATAATTGAAAATCTTCCAACTCTTTTTAAATACTCTGATTTAGAAAAACACATAATTATAGCTAAACTTAAAGTCGCTCCAGCTCCACCTATCCATATAAACCATTGGAAAAATGGTTCTACTGCAATATTTGGAAGTGCGCTTCCTGATGCAATAGCTGCTGTGTTTTGGTCTAATAGTACAAGCCATATAGGTCTAACTAAAGATCCAATAACAGACATACCATGAATCCCTGCTGACCAAAGTAACGTTACGAAAATTACTGGAATTAAAACTCCACCTAAGCTGTTTCCTGCAACATTTACAATAGGTTTAAATAAATTCATAATAGCAGTTTGAATATCAAAATTTAACCAAACTCTTATAAACCAAACTACAGTTATAATAACAGCAGCTGGAATTAATGCTTCAAAAGATCTAGAAACTGATTCCGGAACTTGTTCTGGCATTTTTATAGTTATATTATGCTTTTTCAAAAGTCTCATAGTTTCTACAGCAAATATCATAGAAATAATAGCTGCAAACATTCCTGATCCTCCGAGGTTTGCCATTGGTAATACCCAACCCATTGGTGCTGCGCCTTCAATTCCTGCAGCTGTTGCAGTTTTTACGAAAGCGTCTACATTTAGTGGTATAGTTGTAAATAAAAATGCAGTAAGTGAAAGTACTCCTCCACTGACACCATCTAATTTGTAAGATTTAGCAAGACTATATCCCATACCATAAGCCGCATATAGTGACATTAATCCCATAGTTAATCTATAAGGTATCATTATTTGACCAACATGTGGTGCAATAGCCTTTGCCCAAGATTGTACTGGTGGCTGAGCAATTATTAAAAAGAATGAACCTACAATAATTAAAGATAATGTGGAAATAACCCCATCTCTTATAGCTTTTAAGTGTCTTTGCTCCGATAGCTTGGCCATTGGTGGCATAAGACTTTCTTCTATCCATTTTAAGAACTTCTCCATTTCTTTCCTCCTATATTTGTATTTTGTTTTGGATATCTTACTTTGAATATTTTGTTTTGCATATTTTCTTGGATTTTGCTCTTTTAGTTTCTTGCTTTGAACATTTCATTTTAAGTATCTTATTTAGATATTCCGCGTTGAATATTTTGTTTTACATTCCTTACTTTGAGTATTTTCTAATTTGATCTAGTACCTTGGATGCTCCTATTGGTGTATAGCCCATTGGTGTTACCATTTCTATAGGTACATTTGCCATCTTAGCTATTTCCTCAAAAGTTGAAAATCTGTGCTTTACTTGAGGTGCCACTATGGCTAAATCGTATCCACCTTCTCTAAGTTCCTCATCAAAATCACTGGTACCAACAGCTTTTATTTCTAGTAAAAAGTCCTTCTTATCTGCTTCCTGTTTTATAGCTTTAACCACTATAGAACTTGACATTCCGCCTGAACAAACCATTAAAACTTTCATTTAAAATCCCCACCCTTCATTAAAATATTTTATATTATTATTTATAGCAATTATTATGCCAATTATTTTAAGTATTGATAAATCTACTTTTGATGAGTAGTGTATCATCTTTTTAGTTTTATGATACACTATTTGTTTTATTAATTGATACACAAAAAAAGGAAATACAGAAACTATTTTCATTTACCCATTAAACTTTCTATCATTATGATGTATAATTAAGTTAGAGTATAATTTTAGTAGGCAGAACTAGTATAAAAAACTATATAAATAAAAGGAGATGCAAAAACATCTCCCCAATACATAAATTATCCATT
>NZ_PTIS01000004.1 GCF_002934235.1 Clostridium algidicarnis DSM 15099 | reverse complement strand
ATCCCCGAAGGAATAACTTCGCTCGACTTGCATGTGTTAAGCACGCCGCCAGCGTTCGTCCTGAGCCAGGATCAAACTCTCAATTTAAAAGTATATTCCAAATCTGTGATTTGGTATAGACTTTTACTCCTCAGCTTTGCTGAGTGAGTTTCCATTTTCAGAATATCTGAATCTGAATTCTCTAAGTAAGTTTAATCTACTCAATTACATAATTCAAAAGAATTGCTGGTCTTTATATATCTTTTCTGTTCAATTTTCAAAGATCAATGTGCTTCTTTAATGAAGCAACTATATTAGTATATCATTTGTTTTGTAAGTTGTCAACAAGTTTTTTAGAATCTTTAATGTTCTTATACTATGTAGTCAACTTTTGGTGAATCTTGTGCAACTCTCTCGAGTGCTCATTTATAATAACATTATATTATCTCGCTGCGATGGTTATTATAGTCCATTTAAGCTTATTATATCCCTTTTTCACCTATTTACTATTTATATCTAGATATATCTTAAGTGGATACACTAGGAAGTGTTTGTTTTAAATATATCACCATACATTCATTCATTATAAAAATCACACCTTGAATATTGATATTTAATTAAATAAAGAATTATATATTTAAAGTTTATATATAATTCTTTATTTATTAATCTGGTATATTTCATATAATAATATCTTGAAATGCGAAAGTGCTAACTTATGTTTTATCCACACGTATAATATTATTTTATATATGTCTACTTATTGTATTAAAAGTAATTTATTTTAAATTATTAACTAACTCTTTAAACTTATTTCCTCTAACCTCGAAATTTTTAAACATATCGAAACTTGCACAAGCTGGCGATAACACTACGTTATCTTCATAGCTTGATATTGATTGAGCCTTTATCACAGCTTCTTCTAATGAATCCACTTCATATATAGGTATATCTATACCTTTAGATCTTTTTAATTCTTCAAATACCCCTTTTATCTTTTCTTTTGTATTGCCAAGTAATATAATTGATTTTATATTATTGTAACCTTCATTTGCTAATGGTTCAAAAGGTATGGCTTTATCATATCCTCCTGCAATTAATATAACAGGCTTTTCAAAAACAGATATAGTTGCAAGAGTTCTAGTAGGGCTTGATCCTATAGAATCATTATAATATCTTACTCCCTTAACTTCTCTTACGAATTCATTTCTATGAGGAACACCCTTAAAACTGCTAAATACCTTTGCCATAGTCTCTTTGCTAACTTCATGCTCTACAGCTAAAAATGCAGCCATATAATTCTCTACATTGTGAATTCCTCTAACAGCCATATTCTTTTCTTTGCATATAGCCTCATCTTTTAAATACAAGATCCCATCCTTATAGTAAGCTCCATCGCTTAGGAATCTTTTGCTACTAAAAAATTCTACCTTGCCTTTAGCCTCATCCTTCATTTCATAAGTAATACTATTCTCTCTATTTAATATTAACAATCCCTGTCTATCTTGATTTAAAAATATATTCTTCTTAGATTCTATATATTCTTCCATACCTTTATGAATATCTAAATGATTCGGTGTAAGATTTGTTACAATTGAAACTTCTGGACAAACATCCATGGTCATTAATTGAAAACTAGATAGTTCTATTACCACTCTATCTTCCGGTTTTATTTTTTTTATATCTGAAAATAAAGGTGTACCTATATTACCACCTACCCAAGTCTTGTACCCTTGCTCTTTTAAAAGATTATATATTATTGTAGTAGTAGTAGTCTTTCCGTCACTACCAGTTACTCCATATATCTTCGCTGGGCAGTATCTTATAAACTCTTCCATTTCAGATGTTATATAGGAACCTTCACTTTTAGCTCTAAGAAGCTCCTTACTATCTATTCTCATAGATGGTGTTTTAAATATAACTTCAAAGTTAGAAAGCTTATCTAGGTAATCTTCCCCTAATACAAAATTTACAGACTTCGCTTCTAATTCTTTAACTATATCTCCTAGTTCTAATTCTGTCTTTTTATCAAAGGCTGTAACTTTAGCTCCCATATCAACTAAAAAACTTATAAGCGGTATATTACTTACCCCTACACCAACTACCGCAACTCTCTTACTTTTTATATATTCCTCAAACTCCTTGAATTTTTTCTTAGACATAACCTACCTCCAATTTAATAATAAGCCCTGTATTTTATATAACAAATTTTATATTTTAAAATATTACATCATGATAACATTTGTGTTTAAAATGATTCTATCATATTAATTAAAATAAGTTAAGAATTTGTAGCTTATATAATAGTAATTTGTGTTCATTTCTAATAATATATAGGTATAATTAATGTGTAAAGGTGGATTAAATATGGATAAAGAATTTAAAGGATATTACCGGTCACCAATTGGCATAATAGAAATATTAGCTAAAGATAAAGGCATATTTTCAATTAACTTCGTTGACAACTTAAGCGAATCTGTAACTAATGATTTAATTTTAAATTGTATTACTCAACTTGATGATTATTTTAAAGGTCTTAGAAAAGACTTCGATATAGATATGTTTTATAACAAAGGCACTCCTTTTCAGATAAAGGTTTGGAATGCATTAAAAACTATACCTTATGGATGCACTTGTAGCTATAAAGAAATAGCATGTAAAATTAAAAATGAAAAATCGGTTAGAGCCGTAGGTGGTGCTAACAATAAAAATAACCTTGCTATTATAATTCCCTGCCATAGGGTTATAGGTAGTAATGGTAATCTTATAGGGTATAACGGTGGGCTTTGGAAAAAGCAATGGCTTTTAAATCATGAAGGTAAATTCAAAAACTTATTATGATTTACTAAATAAAGACACCCTTAAATTAAATAAAAGACAAGTAAGGCTATAAAAATAACCCTACTTGCCTTTTAAGTATTTATATTTATTTAAATACAAATTAAAATTTCATCTTTAACTTTATAAATTCTGATAGTTCATCTATATTCATTCTTACCTGTTTCATTGTATCTCTATCTCTTATAGTAACAGTGTCATCTTCAAGAGTTTGGAAGTCTACTGTAATACAGTATGGTGTTCCTATTTCGTCTTCTCTTCTATATCTCTTACCTATACTTCCTGCTTCATCATAATCCACATTAAATTCTTCTCTTAATTTAGAATAAACTTCTGTAGATTTTTCAGAAAGCTTTTTACTAAGGGGTAACACTGCAGCTTTAAAAGGTGCTAAAGCTGGATGCAGGTGTAATACTGTCCTTACATCTCCACCTTCTAATTCCTCTTCTTCATAAGCTTCAGAAAGAAATGCTAATACAACTCTATCTGCTCCTAATGAAGGTTCTATGCAGTAAGGCACATATTTTTCATTTGTAGTAGGATCTAAATAGCTCATATCTTCTCCTGAATTATCTGCATGTTTTTTCAAGTCATAATCCGTTCTATCTGCTATACCCCAAAGTTCGCCCCATCCAAATGGAAACAGGTATTCTATATCTGATGTAGCTTTACTATAAAATGAAAGTTCCTCTTTAGCATGATCTCTCATTCTTAAATTGTCTTTTCCCATTCCTAAATTTAATAGGAAATTCCAGCAATAATCTCTCCAATATTCAAACCATTCTAAATCAGTTCCTGGCTTACAAAAGAATTCCAATTCCATTTGTTCAAATTCTCTAGTTCTAAAAGTAAAGTTTCCAGGTGTTATCTCATTTCTAAAGGACTTACCTATTTGACCTATACCAAATGGTATCTTTTTTCTTGAGGTTCTTTGTACATTTTTAAAGTTAACAAATATACCTTGAGCTGTTTCTGGTCTTAAATATATTTCTGATTTAGCATCTTCTGTTACTCCTTGAAAGGTTTTAAACATAAGGTTAAACTTTCTTATATCTGTAAAGTTTTTCTTTGCACATTTTGGACAGTGTATGTCATTGCTATCAATGTACTCTTTTAATTCTTCGTTACTCCAACCATCAGCTGAAGCTACCTCTGCTCCATTTTCTGTCATATGATCTTCAACTAACTTATCTGCTCTAAATCTTGATTTGCATTCTTTACAATCCATGAGAGGATCAGAAAACCCGCCAATATGCCCTGAAGCAATCCACACTTCGTTATTCATAAGTATTGCACAGTCTACTCCAACATTATAAGGATTTCCCTGTACAAACTTTTGCCACCAAGCCTTTTTAACATTATTTTTAAGTTCTACGCCTAAAGGACCATAATCCCAAGAATTTGCAAGTCCTCCATATATCTCTGATCCTGGATATACAAATCCTCTTCCCTTACAAAGTCCTACAACTTTATCCATTGTTTTTTCAAACGTCATATAAGTTACCTCCTATTTATTATTAAAAATGGGTAATAAAAAAAGCCTTACCTAAAAGGGACGAAATATTTTCCGCGGTTCCACCCTTATTGGCAATAGCCCTACTTTAAAATGTAGTATCACTCAAAAGCTCCTTTCACTTTATTACAATAATGGTTTGCACCTTGTACCATCTCTCTAAAAAGTAATTAAAGTTACTATTCTTTATCATTGTGAAATTGTATTAAGTTATTAATATCATACCAATGTCTATTTTTGAAGACCTTTAGTATATATGTAATTAATATATTAAAAAAATGGCTCCGCGAAGAGGATTCGAACCTCCAACCTATCGGTTAACAGCCGAGTGCTCCACCATTGAGCTATCGCGGAATATCATTACACTATCATTATATCAATTTATTTTTAAAATGCAACATATTTTTAAAACTTTTTTTATAAAAAACAAGTTCTAAAAAATTATTTACATTTAGAACTTGTTTTATGTCTTTTGTTAATTTTGTGGCTTCATTGTTGGGAATAATATAACGTCTCTTATAGAATGTGAATCTGTAAGGAACATTACTATCCTATCTATTCCTATTCCAAGTCCACCTGTAGGAGGCATTCCTGTTTCTAATGCGCTCATAAATTCTTCGTCTATTACGTAAGCTTCATCATCCCCAAGCTCTCTTTCTTTAGCTTGTTGATTAAATCTATCTCTTTGAACTATAGGATCATTTAATTCTGAGTAAGCATTACATATTTCTCTTCCATATATGAATCCTTCGAATCTTTCTGTATATTCTGGGTTTCCTCTCTTTTTCTTAGTAAGAGGTGAGATTTCTACAGGGTAATCACACACAAAAGTTGGTTGTATCAATTTTTCTTCTGCATATTCCTCAAATAAAGCATTTAATACATCTGCTTTAGTACAGTCTTCTATTTCTTTTTTAAATTGCAAATGTTTTTCTTTAGCTATTGCTATTGCTTCTTCATTAGTTTTAATCTCGTTAAAATCTATATTTGCATATTCCTTAACTAAATCTACCATAGTAGCTCTTCTCCATGGTGGAGTAAGATTTATTTCTGTACCTTCGTAATTAACTACAGTTTTTCCATGAACCTTCTCACATGCATAAGCAACAAGGTTTTCTGTAAGTTCCATAATATCGTTATAATCTGCATAAGCTTCATATAATTCTATCATTGTAAATTCTGGGTTATGTCTTACATCAATTCCTTCATTTCTAAAGTTCTTACCCATATCGTAAACTTTTTCAAATCCTGCAACTATACATCTTTTTAAATATAGCTCTGTTGCTATTCTAAGATACATATCCATATCTAAAGCATTATGATGGGTTGAAAACGGTCTTGCAGCTGCTCCACCAGCAATAGGTGATAATATAGGTGTTTCAACTTCCAAGAATCCTCTATTGTCTAGAAACTCTCTTATGGATTTTATTATTTTAGATCTCATTATAAACGTTTCTTTTACTTTTGGATTTGTTATTATATCAACTTCTCTTTGTCTATATCTTAAATCTGGATCTTTTAAACCATGCCACTTTTCTGGTAGTGGCTTTAAAGATTTACAAATTAATTGGTACTCTGAAACCTTAACACTTATTTCTTCTGTCCTTGTTTTGAAAACTTCACCAGTTACACTTATTAAATCTCCAATATCTAAAGATTTAAACTCTTTATGTTTCTCTTCACCTAATATGTCTATTTTAATGAATAACTGAATTCTGCCATCTTTATCATGAATATCTGCAAAACCCGCTTTGCCTTGAACCCTTTTTGACATAAGTCTACCCGCAAGCTTTACTTCTTTTCCTTCTAATGTATCATAGTTGTCCTTAATCTGTAAGGAAGTATGAGTTCTTTCAACTCTATAAACATCAAATGGATCCTTCCCATTTGATTGTAATTCTAATAGTTTTTCTCTTCTTAATGCTTCCTGTTCACCATACTTTTCTTCAAGTTCATTAATATTAACTTCTTCATTTGCCATTGGCTATCCCTCCATTAATCTTTGTTTAATCTCTTCTTATATTAAGTACCTCAAACTTACTTACACCTTCTGGAACATTTACTTCTATAATTTCCCCAACCTTTTTACCTACTAAGGAACTCCCTACAGGTGACTCATTAGATATCTTAAATTCCATAGGATCCGCTTCAGCTGATCCTACTATAGTATACTCTACTTCTTCATCAAATTCATAATCTTTAACCTTTACTATAGATCCAACAGATACAGCATCTGTAGTAATTTCATTTTCATCAATAACAGAAGCATTTTTTAGCATGTTTTCTAGTTGAAGAATTCTTCCTTCAACAAATGCTTGTTCATTCTTAGCTTCATCGTATTCTGAGTTTTCACTCAAATCTCCATAACCTAAAGCTACCTTTATCTTTTCTGTTATGTCTTTTCTTCTAACTGTCTTTAAGTGTTCTAATTCTTGCTCTAATTTTTTAACTCCCTCATAAGTCATTATATATTTTCTTGCCTCGTTCATTTTTTTCTCCCCTTTTAATTTAAATATATTTATATTTATATTTATACTCTATTATTAATAAAAGCTTGATTTATATATAAGTCAAGCACATTCTAATAATTATAAATCAGCTAAAATGTATTTGTCAACATACCCTTTTAAGCTATATATCTATTAGGTTTTCATTAAATTTTATTTTATGAATAAATACTCCATTATACCTTAAAGCACTTTCTACATCTTTTCCTTGCATTTGGCTCAGTATAGCTCCTATAAGCTCTGGAGATACATCACTTGAAAGTTCATTCCATTGGGTTTTAAATGATATGTCATTTATTACTGTTCCTTTTAATTTAAAAGGTAAATCTCGATTGTTAATATACCATATATTATCACAATATTCATAACTTTTTTCCTTAGTACTTATAATAAAATCACATAATTTTAAAGCATATTTCTCATCACTAGTTACCTCTGGTGAAACTCCAAAGTTTGATATTATATTTTGTTGTATTTTTAAAGTTTCTTTTATGTTCTTTGATAACAGTATTATATGTCTACAACTTTTAGAAACTTCTTTTAATATACCATATACTTTAGGATCTGAGGCTTCGTCTATTAATATAGTGCTATTTTTTAAAGACTTATTAGTTTTTCTAAGAATTAATTTTATGCTCTTAACTACACTATATGAAAAGAGTTCTTTTTGAAAGTCATTGGTAAAATAATAATCATATTCTCTAATACCTTTTGGACTTATAATAAAATCATTGCTTTTCATTTTATTTGTTACATTTTTTATATTATTTACGTAAGATACGTGGTGTTTATTTTGAGGTAACCTGCCACAATGTATATTTAAATCTATTTCCTTAACATAAATTTTATTATCTATACTACATTTCATTTTATCTGTAATTTTAGAAAATAAGGTTGATTTTTCATAAGGAGTACCTCTTTTTTGAATACTTATATTTAATATATCTATCATAAGATTCACCTCATAATATTTATATTCTATATTTATTCAGCTCTTCTATATTTATGTATCTTTTAAACTTTCTTTATATCTTTGCAATATATCTATAACTTCCTTTGACTCTTTACATATATTAACATCATTTTTTATATCTGTACAGTTCTTTAATCCCTTAATATATAGCGCTATATGCTTTCTCATTTCTCTTACTGCTTTTTCCTCTTTATCATATTCTAGTGACTTTTTATAATGTTGTATACATAAATCAACCTTCTCCAAAGGGGTTGGATTTATAACATCTTTTCCATTTAGCATGTCTTTTATCTCGTTAAATATCCAGGGGTTACCAAGTGCCCCTCTAGCTACCATAACTCCATCACATCCGGATAGTTCTATAAGTTCTCTAGCATTATTTGCCGAGAAGACATCTCCATTTCCTATTACAGGAATAGATAATGCGCTTTTAACCTCTTTTATGATATTCCAATCTGCCTTGCCTTGATACATCTGCTCTCTAGTTCTACCATGAACTGTTATGGCTTTTGCTCCTGCTTCTTCTAATCCTTTAGCAAAGTCAACCGCTGTAGATTCACCTTTCGTAAATCCTTTTCTTATCTTTACAGTTACAGGTTTTTTAGATGCTTTAGACACTTCTCTAACAATATCAAAAGCAAGTTTCGGATTTTTCATTAGTGCAGATCCTTCTCCATTTTTAATTATCTTAAGAGCAGGGCACCCCATATTTATATCAATTATATCTATACTCTCTCTTTCACTTAACTTTTCTGCTATATTGGCCATTATATAAGGATCACTCCCAAATATCTGTACCGCCAGTGGCTTTTCATTTTCTGAAGCCATTAATAGCCTTTGTGTGTTTTCATTTCCATAGTACAGCGCTTTAGCACTAACCATCTCAGTATAAGTAAGACCACACCCCATACTTTTACAAATAGATCTAAAAGCTACATCTGTAAATCCAGCCATGGGTGCTAATAGAACAGGATTTTCAATATATATATCACCTATATTCATAAGACTACTCCTCATTCTTTTTGTATATTATATTAAGTCCTTTTAATGTAAGTAGATGATCTATTTTATCTATACATTTTGCTTCTTCAGAAATAAGGGTTGCAAGTCCACCTGTTGCAATTACAAAAGGTTCATCTTCCCCTAAATCCATCATTTCTTTCTTCATTTTAGACACAACATACTTAACCTGGCCTACATACCCATATATTACTCCAGCTTGCATACTAGTTATTGTATTTTTCCCAATAATTGAGTTTGGTTTTACAAGTTCTATTCTAGGAAGCTTTGCAGCTCTTTCAAATAAAGCCTCTGAAGAAATTTTTATGCCAGGACAAATAGTTCCACCTAAATAATCTCCATTTTTATTTACTGCACAAAAAGTAGTTGCGGTTCCAAAGTCTATAATAATGATGGCCCTTTTGTATTCATAATGTGCTGCCACAGCATTTACGATTCTGTCTGCCCCTACCTCTTTAGGATTATCATACTTAATATTTATTCCAGTTTTTATCCCTGGTCCTACAATAATAGGTTCCAGTTTAAAATACTTTCTTATAAGGTGTTCTAATGAATACATTATATTAGGAACTACAGATGATATTATAACCCCTTTTATTTGTTTATATTCTAAATCGCTGTACAAAAACAATTGTAATATTTCTATTCCATATTCGTCTGATGTCTTTTTTGTATCTGTGGACAGTCTCCAATCCGCGATAAGATTGTCTTTATCAAAAACTCCAAGTACTATATTAGTATTTCCTACATCTATAAGTAATACCACTATAATCACCACCCTATTAAATATTATAAAAAAGCAGCCAAAAAGCTGCCTTTATCTTTTCTTTATATCTCTTATCTTATTAAACGCTAAAAATTATATGATCTTAATAACTTTTAACTATAGTTTAACAATATAATTCTAACAACTAAATATAATTTGTCAAGCTATTTATCGTAACCTTTTAAGCTTTTAATAAATATATATGAAAATAAGAAGGCTATCTTTAAAATTCATTTAAAGATAGTCTTCTTATTTATATTAATCTTACTAAAACAATCCGAGTATTTCTCCACTTTCAGTTATATCCATGTTTTCTGCTGCTGGTACCTTTGGTAGACCTGGCATAGTCATTATATCTCCGGTTAAGGCAACTATAAATCCTGCACCATTTGAAACTTTAACTTCCTTTACTGTAACCTCAAAGCCTTCTGGTCTTCCCAAAAGCTGCGGATTGTCAGATAATGAATATTGAGTTTTAGCTACACATATAGGTTTTTTATCAAGTCCAAACTTTTCTAGTTCTTGAATTTGTTTTTCTGCTTGGATTTCATAAATAACTCCCTTAGCACCATATATAGTTGTTGCTATTTTATTAAGCTTTTCTTTTATACTTAAATCACTGTCATATAATACACTGAACTTGCTCTCTTCATTTTCTATTGTATCTATTACAATTTTAGCAAGTTCCATTCCACCTTCTCCGCCCTTAGCCCATACTTCTGTTAAAGCTACTTTTACGCCTATATTATTGCAATAATTTTCTATAAACTGTAATTCTTCATCTGAATCTGTTACAAATCTATTTATCGCAACAACTGGTACGACTCCAAAAGCTTTGATATTTTCTATTTGCTTCTCTAAGTTTTTTATTCCTTTTGCTACAGCATCTACATTACTTTTACCTAAATCTTCTTTCTTTACTCCACCATGATGTTTTATAGCTCTTACTGTTGCTACTATAACAACGCAATCTGGTTTTAAATCTCCAAATCTGCACTTTATATCAAAGAACTTTTCTGCTCCAAGATCTGCACCAAATCCAGCTTCAGTTACTACATAATCTCCGAGTTTTAATGCTGTTTTAGTTGCCATTATACTATTGCATCCATGTGCTATATTAGCAAAAGGTCCTCCATGAATTATTGCAGGAGTATTTTCTAGTGTTTGAACTAGATTAGGTTTTATAGCGTCCTTCATTAAAAGAGCCATTGCGCCTTGAATCTTTAAGTCTTTGCAATAAATAGGATTTCCTTTTAAATTATAAGCTACCAATATATCTCCCATACGCTCCTTAAGATCCATAAGACTATTTGAAAGACATAATATAGCCATAATTTCCGAAGCTACAGTTATCATAAATCCATCTTCTCTTGAAAATCCATTTGGTTTACCGCCAAGACCTACTACCGTCTTTCTTAATGCTCTGTCATTCATATCCATAACCCTTTTAAAGACTATTCTTCTTGAATCAATCTCTAGTGCATTCCCTTGATGAATATGATTATCTATAGCTGCTGCTAATAAGTTGTTTGTTGTAGTTATGGCATGCATATCTCCAGTGAAATGAAGATTTATATCTTCCATAGGTACTACTTGTGCATACCCGCCACCAGCAGCACCACCCTTAACACCAAAAACTGGTCCTAGAGATGGTTCTCTAAGTGCAATTACTGCATTTTTATCCATTTTGCATAGCGCTTGACCAAGTCCTACCGTAACAGTTGATTTACCTTCACCTGCTGGTGTTGGATTTATAGCTGTTACTAATATTAACTTTCCATCTTCTTTATCTTTGTTTTTTTCTAGAATATCTAATGAAAGTTTGCATTTATATTTACCATAAAAATCTACATCATCTTCTAGTATCCCCAACTTTTTAGATATATCTTTTATTGGAATCATTTTTGCCTCTTGTGCTATTTGAATATCAGTTTTCATATCATCTTCATGTCGATTAAATTATCGACATTACCTCCCTCCATATATTTATTTAAATACACAAATTCATTAATGGTTTGTGTATTATATTTTATTACACTATTAGTATTAACTTATATTTTAGCTAAAATCCTTTTTGGTAACTATATATCTATGATTACTTCCTTCACCTGTTTTACTTTTACCCTCAAAAGCTTCTGCCTTTAACTTAAATATATTATATCATATTTTCCTATATATACTATACAATTTATTATATATTTGAATAATAAACAATATTTCATCAAGCGGAAATCTTTGCATTGTTCTGAATGTTATTTCATAGTTAAAATACATTGCACATTCCTATTAACCACAATTAATAATTTTAGAATAAAAAAAAGGTTATCCTAATAGGATAACCTTTTTTAATTTATGCATTTTGAAATAGTTGTTCAAATTCATCTGCTTCTAGCTTTTCTTTTACTAAAAGTTCTTGTGCTACAGCATGAAGCTTATTTAAATTATCTTTTAATAAAGTTTGCGCCTCATCATAAGCTCTATCTATAAGCCCCTTTATCTCTCTATCTATTTTAGCTCCTATTTCTTCACTAAAATTTCTTCCGCGCCCTAAATCTCTTCCTAAAAATACTTCATCGTGATCTGCTCCGAAAGCTATAGGACCCATTGCTTCACTCATTCCATATTCCATAACCATTTTTCTTGCAATAGTGCTAGCCCTATCTATGTCATTTTTTGCACCTGTGCTTATATCTCCTATAATAAGTTGTTCAGCTACTCTCCCACCTAAAAGTCCAACCATTTCATCTTTTAATCTAGACTTTGAGATATATGCTCTATCTTCTTCTGGTAAGTGCATAGTGTATCCTCCAGCCATTCCTCTTGGAACTATGCTTATTTGATGCACTGGATCTGAATTAGGTAGAAGCTTCATTACTACTGCATGACCCGCTTCATGGTAAGCTGTAAGCTTTCTATCACCTTCGCTTATAACCCTACTCTTTTTCTCTGGTCCTGCTATAACCCTTGTTATTGCTTCTTCCATTTCTTCCATTTCAATAAATTTCTTATCTTTTCTAACTGTTAATAAGGCCGCTTCATTAGTTAAATTCTCTAAATCTGCTCCTGTAAATCCTGGAGTTCTTTTAGCTAAAACTTTTAAATTGATATTTTCTGATAGACGTTTGTTTTTTGTATGGATTTGAAGGATTTCTTCTCTTCCCTTTACATCTGGTGCTCCAACCATTATTTGTCTATCAAACCTTCCTGGTCTAAGAAGCGCAGGATCTAATATATCTGGTCTATTAGTTGCAGCTATCATTATGATGCCTTCATTAGCACCAAAACCATCCATTTCAACTAAAAGTTGATTTAATGTTTGTTCTCTTTCATCATGTCCACCACCAAGGCCAGCACCTCTTTGTCTACCCACTGCATCAATTTCATCTATGAATATAATACATGGAGCATTTTTCTTTGCCTGTTCAAATAGGTCTCTAACTCTAGATGCCCCTACTCCTACAAACATTTCAACAAAGTCAGATCCTGATATACTAAAGAACGGAACTCCTGATTCCCCAGCTATTGCTCTTGCAAGAAGCGTCTTTCCAGTACCTGGAGGTCCAATTAAAAGAACTCCTTTAGGGATTCTTGCACCTAATTCCAAATATCTTTTAGGTTGCTTTAAGAAGTCTACTATTTCTTCTAATTCTTCTTTTTCTTCGTCAGCACCAGCCACATCATTAAATGTAACCTTCTTTTTATCTGGTGTAGCCATTTTAGCCTTACTCTTTCCAAAGTTCATGACTCCTCGGTTTCCACCACCGCCACCTTGGGATTGTTGCATAAATATAAACCACACTGCAAAAAACATTACTCCCATAAGTAAAAGTGTAGGTATCATTTGAACCCATACCGATGTATTTCTAGGAACCTCATAAGTCTCCTTTATTTCTCCTGTATTAGGATAGCTAGTCATAAATTGATATAATCTTTGTGCAGGCACTACAGTTATAAAGGCCTTACCATCACTAAGAGTACCTTCTACTAACATTTTATCTTCTCTAACTTTTATATTTGTTATGTTATTATTTTTCCATTCTTGTTGAAATTCATTAAATGCTATTGTATTTGTACCTTTACCTGTTTGAGACCATGTTAAAGCCGCAATTATTGCGAATATAAATACTATAGTCCAGGCCGTTGCACTTGAAAATTTCTTCATTATAGGCCCCCCTCTCTTTTTCGTTATTATAAGATTTTAACATACTAAATTTTTCATTACAATAAGTGCTAACATTAATTATTTATAAATAGATTCTTTTAATATACCAATGTAAGGAAGATTCCTATATCTTTCAGCAAAGTCTAATCCATAACCTACTAAGAAATAATCTGGAACATCAAATCCTAGGTACTTTACACCTATATTAGCCTTTCGCCTGTCTTTTTTATTTAATAGGCATGCTATTTCTATACTCTTTGGATTTCTACCTTTTAGGTATTTAATTAGATACTCTAGGGTTATCCCTGAATCAATTATATCTTCAATGATAATTACATGTTTATTTTCTATAGACTCATCTAAGTCTTTCAATATTCTAACCACTCCAGAGCTTTCACTTGCATTTCCATAACTAGAAACCGCCATAAAATCCATGCTACAATATATAGAAATTTCTTTCATAAGGTCTGACATAAACACTACAGATCCTTTAAGTACTCCAATAAGTACTAATTCCTTTCCCTTATAATCTTCACTAATTTGACTTCCGATTTCTTTTACCTTTTTTTCCAGTTCTTCCTCAGTTAGAAGAATCTTTTCAATATCATTTTTCATTAGTAACTTTCCCCTCTTTCAATAGTTATGCTTAAAATATTTTTAGTTTTATGTTCTACCTTAAAAAGTTCACTGACCTTATACCCTTCTATCCAAGCTATATGTTTATCAAAACATATAAGTACAATGCTATCTCTTTGTTCTCTAGGTATCTTTTCATCAATAAATATATCTTTCAATTTTCTACTTCCTGACATGCCATAAGGAATAAATTTATCACCATCTTTTCTATATCTAACATTTATATCTCCTTTGATTTTATCTGCATCAAAGTACTTACAATTAGATTTGCCCTTTAAGTTTAAATTACTAATATTATAATCACTTAACAATTTTATAAATAAGGACACTTGAAATTCAGGTATATTAATCTTAACACCAATTTTTAAATCTTCTTTAGTATAATCCTTTAAATTAATTATTGAACTTAGGTTTTCATTTTTTATGACCTTTTTATAATTCTTTTTTATAAATATATCTCCATATACATTAGATACCGTGATATCATGTGGAAGATTTACTGTCTTTCCTGTTCCTTGATTGCTTAAAGATACTATACTAGAAATATGTATCATTTCGATATTATTCAATGTACCTTCTAATTTTTCTATAGAATACCTTATTATTCTAGTAACAATTGAATCGTGTTCTTTAAAAGCCTCTTTATGAATTATTATATCGCTTTTAGAATTTATTTCTACATATTTCATGAACTTTTCATAAGATATCTTTTCCAAATAATCATTATCTCTTACCATAAGTTCTGAAAACCTGTTTAATGTGTTTATTATGTCTTTATTAAAATTTTCTTTTATATAAGGTATAATTTCTAATCTAACTTTATTTCTCGCATATATAGGCTCATTATTAGTTTTGTCTATTCTTGGACATAGCTTATTTATCTCACAGTAATCTTCAATCTCTTTCCGTGAGAGTATTAATATAGGTCTTATATATGTATTATCTCTTACAGGCTTTATTCCTGCAAGTCCTTCTATGCCAGTTCCTCGCATAATTCTCATAAGAATAGTTTCAGCTCTATCATTAGAATTATGAGCCACTGCTACTTTATTTATATTCAGGTCTTTCTTTAGGCTTTCAAAAAAGTCATACCTTACATCTCTACCTGCCATTTCACTAGATATTCCTCTTTCTTTAGATATAGCATTAATATCTGCAAGTTTTACATAACAAGGAATATTAAGTGAGGAACAAATTTCTTTTACATATCTCTCATCTTTATCAGACGCCTCCCCCCTTAGTTTATGATTTATATGTGCTGCATAGAGGGTTATTCCTAGATCATCTTTCAAACTATAAAGTATATGTAATAAGGTTATAGAGTCTGGTCCTCCAGATAGAGCCACTAAAACTTTATCGTCTTTTTGTATCATTGAATACTTTTCTATGTATTCTAAAATCCTTTTTTTCATTAATCCACTTCCTAATTCCTATAATAACATATTATATCATACTTATATAAATAGTTTATTACAATAAAAATAGAACTCAATACTTTAATTAAAGAGGCTAATCCTATATATATTACTACAATATCATATTGCATGTATAATTTAAATACAGAATTATAACCTCTTAAAATTTAGAGTCCCTATACTACATTTTTATTAATATAAGTTATAGACCTTAGATACTATAGCAGTCATGTCATCTTTAATCTTACCTCCAGATAATTCTTTCACCTTTTCTATTATATCTTCTGCCAATTCCTTTGGGGTATTTTTATTGCTTTTAACAAGATATTCTGCTAACCATTCAATACTTCCACCCTCACAACAGTCTAAAACACCATCACTTACAGTAACAACTATATCTCCATTTTTCACCTTTTTGTCTATTATATCAATATCCACCTTATCTAACACTCCAATAGGTAGGGTTTTAGATTTTATAATATCTATTTTTTCCGCCCTTTTAATAAAGCTAGCTACTGCGCCTACTTTCATAAAGGTTATCTTGCCGCTATATAAGTCTATAGAATTTAAATCTAATGTAGAAAACTTTTCGTCCTCAGAAAATTTAAATCCCATTATAGAATTCACCGTGTTAATAGCCGTAATTTTGTCAAATCCAGCATTTGTAAACTTTTCTATAAGCTCTATTGCCGCTCTACTTTCTTCACTAGCTTGGGGCCCAGAACCCATTCCATCACTTATTATAGTCATGTATGTGCCATCTTTAATCTTTCCAAAACTATAACTATCACCATTTAATACTTCACCATCTTTACATCTTCTAGAAATAGCTGTAGCAACATGATATTTAGGTGTTTCTTCAAAAGTGACAGTGCAATTATTACTTTCTGGATTTATAACACAACCCTCATCAAAAATACACATAGGTCTTCCCACCGCTTCGTTTATAACAGGCAATATCTCCTTAACACATTTTTGACCTCCACCACAAGAGGCTAGAGTAATTTTAACCTTTAACCTGGCATTTCTATCATCATAACATAATATATCATTTATCTTTATATTAAATTTATTAAGATATCTTCTTATATGTCTTTCAATTTCATTATTAATGCAAACTTCCGAACTAAAATCTTTAACTATTTCTCCTATGGATTTGGCCATATTATGAATTTGAGAAGCTAATAATATTCTTCCCTCTCCTAATCTACTTTTCCACATTTCATTTATGACGTATGAATTTAATAATTCTTCAGAATTTTTTATAAGTGAAGTTCTTTTGACACATTTTCTATCTATCTCTTCCGGTATTCTCGGAATACCCTCCTGATAATTTTGTATAAGCTCACTAAAAGCTATATAGGTACAATGCATCTCTCTTTTCCAGCATATAGATTTCATATCACAATTACTACAGACCCTATCTGCTAAATTCTCTACAAGGGCACTACTCTTGGTTTTCATCTGCAATTTATCATTATCTACTAAATTATTCAGAGTACTTGACATATTTAATAATACATCAGAAAAGCTATCAAGTTTCTCCGTAAATACTTCCTTTAATTTATACATATAGCTTTCATTGATAATGTCTTGCTTCTTTTCCCATCCAAGTTCTACAGATATCTTATCGTAAACTTTATTTGGAATTGACATAAAAATCAAAACACTTAAAACTCCTTCTATAAGTTTAAAATCTGTACTTAACCCTAAATATACTTTAAGCAGTGTAAATACTGTTATATACGACAATGCGGTGAACCACTTTCCTGTTTCTTTAAATATTCCCATGATAAACCCACATATTGAATATACTACAACGTAATTAACCATATTATCCGACGTTATTCCCATAATTATTCCTATAGATACACCTGTGGCTGCACCAGTAGAGCTTCCATTTACATAAGCCATTATACATACAAATACGAGACCTATAACATTTCTAATATCTATGTTAAAAATCTTAATCCCCCATGTACCTGAAATTGTTAAGGATAGCAATATAGCCATACTTATTATTTCTTCATTTGTAAAAAGATGCTTACTTTTAAAATCCTTTGAACAGGTTAATGCGTAATCTATAATTATATAAATAGGAATTATACATCCTATCTGAAAGATCGAAGTGAGTATATTTATACCAAGTGTATATCCACTTATTATAATTCTAAAAAATATAGATTCTAATAGCATGATTACAGTTAAATATGTTATTCTTTTTCTTCTGTTTATTTTTGTTGTTAAATGTGCAAAAAGTATAGAGCTACCTATAATTATTATATAAAGAGCTATATCTTCAATTTTATTATATAGGGTAACATATCCTATGAGAGCTCCTGTGCCAACTGCAATATCGAGTTTATCCTTCTTTTCATTAACAACCGCCATTATAAAAGCTATCCCAAAAGGAGCTGTACTATTAATTAGCATTACCCTACTTATAGATATAGCCGCCAAAAAATATAGAATTATTTTAATCACTGATACATATTCTTCTCTTTTTTCTTCTTTAGCACTTTCTTTTAGTCTTTTATAAGTTACAACCTCCGCACCATATTGCATAGTATATTTCCCCCTTTAATTCTTTGAGTTCTTTTCTTCTTAATCTAATGTAAGTAACCTTTATCTTAATTAGATTATAACAAGAGCTGGAGGAAATAAATGTCATAAGCTGTATGAAACTTTTTTATTATTAGGACATAAAATGCTCTCATCTTTTCTTAAATTCAAAAAATACACATTATTTAATATGGTATCCTATTAAAATTATATTTTATTTGTCATGTATTAAAAAAAAATCTATTAATATGTGGATAACTTTTGGTTATAAAAAGATATCCACATATTATTTCTCTTACATTAACAAATTATTTACTTCAAGTAAGAATTATAACATTAAAGTTTAAATATCTATTTAATTTATTTTTAGACCCAAATAAAAAATATTCGCTAAGATTAATCTTAACGAATACTTTTTAATACTAGATAAACTTTTATCTATATTTAATTTTGGTTGCGGAGGTAGGATTTGAACCCACGACCTTCGGGTTATGAGCCCGACGAGCTGCCAGCTGCTCCACTCCGCGATATTATTATTTAATTAAATATATAAGTAAATTGGTGCTGAAGACCGGAATCGAACCGGTACGATGTTTAACCACCGCAGGATTTTAAGTCCTGTGCGTCTGCCAGTTCCGCCACTCCAGCACTTTTGGTAGCGGAAATAGGACTTGAACCTACGACCCTTCGGGTATGAACCGAATGCTCTAGCCAGCTGAGCTATTCCGCCATATTTACTTTTTTGGTTGCGGAGGTAGGATTTGAACCCACGACCTTCGGGTTATGAGCCCGACGAGCTGCCAGCTGCTCCACTCCGCGATATTATTATTTAATTAAATATGTAAGTAAATTGGTGCTGAAGACCGGAATCGAACCGGTACGGTGTTTAACCACCGCAGGATTTTAAGTCCTGTGCGTCTGCCAGTTCCGCCACTCCAGCACTTTTGGTAGCGGAAATAGGACTTGAACCTACGACCCTTCGGGTATGAACCGAATGCTCTAGCCAGCTGAGCTATTCCGCCATATTTACTTTTTTGGTTGCGGAGGTAGGACTTGAACCCACGACCTTCGGGTTATGAGCCCGACGAGCTGCCAACTGCTCCACTCCGCGATATTATTATTTAATCAAATATATAAGTACATTGGTGCTGAAGACCGGAATCGAACCGGTACGGTGTTTAACCACCGCAGGATTTTAAGTCCTGTGCGTCTGCCAGTTCCGCCACTCCAGCGTTTTATGTTTTTTCTTGGCGACATACATTATTATATATGATGTTATATCTATTGTCAACAACTTTTTTCTATATGCCTTTTATATATTATTTTTGTATATTAAAAGTCCATTAACATGTTACAACGTAAGCCTTTCAAAGCTATCAGTTTTATTAATAATCTTTCTAATTTTAAATTTTTAATAAAATCAAATAGCCTTTTAAAATAAAAATAACCCCCTATATTAAAAATCTAGGAGGTTACTACTTATCATATTAAGTTACATTTTCTTATTATATCCTCTTGATCTATTATCTTGATGTTTTTTAACATCTTGTAATCTTTCTTCACTATCCTTTAAAAATCTTGTCATTATATCTTCAAAGTTACCTGAAGCTGCCTTACCTTTTTCTGATTCCCAATCAATTTCAACTGGTTTATTAGATCTTTGCTTTACAATAGCTTGTTTGATGGAAAGACTAATTTTGCCATTATCATCTATAGAAATAACTTTTACTTTTACTTTATCTTGTTCTTTAAGATATTCTCTTATATCCTTAACAAAATTATCTGCTACTTCAGAAATATGAACTAAACCTGTTTTTCCTTCAACTTCAACAAAAGCCCCAAAATTAGTAATGTTAACCACTGTACCTTCTAAAATGTTTCCTGCCATTAAGGTCATATTAAAAAGACTCCTCCTTAAAAATAATTAATATATTATATTATATAAAATAATAAACCTAAACTCAAGTGAGTTACTCTGACTTACTGTCTATTACAGGAGTCTCTCCGTCCTTTACATATCCCAATCTTTCTCTTACTTGTTTTTCCTTGTAAAGTCCAGTGTTTGATAACTCAAATTCATCTTTTAACTTTTGATTTTTTTCTTTTACTAATTCTAGCTCCTTTTCTTGCTTATATATATCTTTTTTAATTTTACCCATAGTTAGCTGTTGGGTTATTACTGTATATAAGCTAAAAATCAATAATAAAATTATTATTACGCTTTTAAGGGTAATTTTCTTGCTTTTCATAGTTCTTTTCCCCTTTAAGATAATAGTATGGTTTATCTATATCTCTATTTTAAATATAAAACCTATTTTATTCAAGTGTTTTCATAGTTATTTTTTACTTTTGTTATAAAATATTAATTTTAGTGGGTAAAATACGTGATTAAAGCCTACTCTAAACACTTTTGCTATAAATCTATATATAGCATATTGTACTTTTAAAATATATTTACTTAAAAGTTTAAGGTATATATATATCCCTAGAGCTATGTATAGGTAAACATAGGGTACAATAAGAGCATAATTGGTGTAAAGCAAAAAGACAAATACAATAATTGATGCTAAAATCCAAAACAAAAGATCTTGGAAGACTGCTAATACTTTATTTTTATTGTGTCCTCTTATAATTCTATAAAAGTCAAATAAAATACCTGTTATAATACCTGATAATATGCTAAATAGTATAGTTTTAAACTGAAATAATAAAGGTATTATCATGTTTCTCTCCACCTATTTAAATAATCTTTTTATTATGCTATCTGTATTAACCCTTTTTGCTTCTAAAGTGCTATATACAAATGAATCTATAGTTCCACCGACTATTACCTCTCCATTTTGAACATCCAACTTGTTCATTTTTAAATTCTTACCTCTTATGTTTAATACTCCTATAGATGTGTTCAATGAAATAGTTTCTTCATTAAAATTAAATACTTCTATAACTCCTGTAAGGAATAATCTTTTCCTATTATCTAAAGTTAAATTACTTTTTTTATCTTCACCTTTGGTGTCTTTTTTATTTTCCATAAGAAAACAACCTCCTACTATATTTCTCTACAATATATGTGAAAGGTTGTATATATATGCTATTCATTTTTGCCACCTCTTTTAGGATATACCGATTTATAACCTAATCATCCTTTAAGAGGCTAAAACTCCTACATCAATAATTATATAATACAACTATGAATGTTTCTCTAATCCGATTATAAAAGTTTTCTAATCCTCTACATCCTCTTCACCCTCTATTATTTCATACATAAGTCTAGCATCTTCTTTTTTAACATGTTCTGAAAGTTTTAGTACTTCTGCCTTTAAGGAGTTGTTTGCAAATTTAATTTCTATTATATCTCCCTCTTTTATGTCTGTACTTGCTTTAGCTACTTTTGAATTAATGGTAACTCTACCACTTTCACAAATTTCTTTTGCCACTGTTCTTCTTTTTATTATTCTAGATACTTTTAAATATTTGTCTAATCTCATTTTAATTCCTCCTACAAAAATAACCCGAGATAAACCCGGGTTAAATAGTTTTAAAGTTATTTATTAACTCTTTCCTTGAACTCCTTACCAGCTTTAAATACTGGAGCAGTTGTTGCAGGAATCTTTATAGTTTCTTTAGTTCTTGGGTTTCTTCCTTCTCTTTCAGCTCTTTGTCTTGTTTCGAAAGTTCCAAAGCCAACTAATTGAACCTTTTCACCTTTTTCTAAAGACTCTTCTACGCTTTCTATAAAAGCTTTTAATGCTACTTCTGCATCTTTTTTAGTTAATTTACTTTTTTCAGCCATGCTTGAGATTAATTCTGATTTATTCACTTTTGTTTCCTCCTTTAAATTAGAGTTAGTTTAAACCTAGACAATATATTGAATAAGTTTGTATGTATAAGTTTTATAAATTTATTATACATTATCATATTATATAATTAATTGCAATACAAGTCTACATCTACATTACAAGTATTTTATTTTTTTATTTATAACCTGCTATTTAATAACGCAAAATTGCTTTTATAAATCTTATTATTCTACATTTATATGAATATTCCTTCTAAACTGCTCTTTTTTGTTATATGCTTTTAGATAAATTCCATAATTGATCCATTTCTTCCAGTGACATCTGTTCTAATTTTATCTCTTTACTTTTAGCTGTGTCTTCCATGAATTTAAATCTTTTTATGAATTTATTTATAGTTTTGTTAAGGGCAAGTTCTGAATCTATGCCTAGCATCCTAGCTACATTAACGCAAGAAAATATTAAATCTCCCATTTCTTCTTCTATTATTGCCTCATTTGAGCCTTTATATACTTCTTTTAACTCATAAAATTCTTCTATTATCTTATCCATAGCCCCGTCTACAACATCAAAGTCAAATCCTACCTTTTTAGCCTTAGATTGTACTTTTTCTGCTCTTATTAAAGAAGGTAAAGATTTTGCTATATGTTCCATAGCATCTACCACAGTGCTATATCCCTTTTCTATGCTTTTTATTTCTTCCCATTTTACCATAACCTCTATTGAATTATCAACTTTTGTATCTCCAAACACATGAGGATGTCTATCTATCATCTTCTTGCTTATAGAATTTATGATATCATTAATGTTAAAATAACCTTCTTCTTTCCCTATAACAGCGTGAAACACTACCTGTAGTAGTACATCACCTAATTCTTCTATTATTTTTTCATCATCTTTTTCCTCTATAGCCTCTATAACCTCATAGCTCTCTTCTACTAGATATCTTTTTAGACTTTCATGTGTTTGCTCTCTATCCCAAGGGCAACCTTCTTCTGACCGTAATTTCTCCATTATATCTAATAGTTCGCTTAACCCTTTATTTTCTTTACCTCCTTTAGGTATGTATAACGATGTGAGATAATCTATGTCCGCTTGCCTGTCTAATGTATATAAAGGTATTTTCCTTATGCTTTCCTCTCCCTTAACACCAGCTGCCCGAACAAAGTATATTTCTTTATCATAATGGTAGTAATCTAGCAATCTAATTTTCACCTCTGATGATATTAACTGATCATATACCTGGGTTATTATTAATCCTGCATTATTATCTAAATTTTGATTTCCAACATCAAAAGCATCTATTATTTTAAGTCCATTTATAGGATCTATCTTTAGTCTTTCTATAATAACATCAATAAAACTTACTGCTGGGACAATTTCTACAGCTATTCCTTGGTTTTCGCATAAATCTATTAAAATATTTACAGTCCGCTCTGCTACTAAAGGATGCCCTGGTACTGCATATATAACCTCATCCACTATATTATGTCTTTTTATTAAATCCTCAGCTATAAACTGATATACTTTGTCAAAGCTATCAAACTTATCATAAGCAAAATCATAGGTATGAACCTTTATATCCATACTTTTAATATAGTCTACTGTGGGATGTTTTTCTGTTCTTAGATATATATCTTTTCCTGACTTAAGCTCATTTAAAGTGCCTAATGTTAATGCTTCAGGTGAGCCAGGTCCTAGACCTAATATTTTAATCATTTGTTTCTCCCCTATCTCCTTAAAAATCTATCTTTTATATAGTTATATTTAAATATTCCAAAAGCAATCACTAAAATTATATATATAATAATACCTAGAAGTATGGATACAATGCAAGCTATACCATTACTACCAGTATAAATAATAGTTTTATTATAACTTATAATCACCGCTATTATCATTATAACAGATGCATAAGATGGTTTTATAGTGGTATTATAATAATCTATGCTTATATTTAGCTTTTTTCTTACATCCTTCATATTGAGGTAGGCTGCTAATGTATATGCAACTATGGTTCCTATAACAGCACCATAAATATTGAAAAGTGGCAAAGGAACCATAAATAAAGTTATCATTACCTTGAACACGCAACCTACGAAAAGGTTTATGATAGGTTTGAAATAATGTCCTGTCCCCTGTAGGATGGCGGTACTTATTTGAGCTAATGCTGTAGCTGGTATGGATAAGGCTAAGTACTTTAGTATATTATATCCTTCCCCGTAATTCGGAAATATAAGTGTCATTATAGGCTTTGCTAAAAACATGAGTCCTAACATAGATGGAATTGCAATTACAGATGATATCTTAATTGCAACCTCCACCTTATTTATAATGTCATTTTTTCTTCTTAATATATACGCCTCTGCAATAATTGGAATTATTGCAGAGCACAACGCAACACAAAGTGTTAAAGGAACATTTACTAACACATTAGCTTTCCCTGTTAACTGACCATAAAGTATTGTGGCCTCTTTAGATGTGAGTCCAGCTTCTAGCAACTTTTTAGGCACTAAAATAGAATCTATAAGTCCCATTATAGTTGCAACTGTAGCACCAAGTGATAGCGGGATTGAAATTCTAAGTAAGCTTTCTAGAACCTTTTCATCCTTTTTTAATTTAAATAGCCTTATTGGCATTTTTATTCTTATATACTTTATTGTTAAATAAACGCCTCCAAAAAGCCCTCCTGCCGATGCCCCAATAGCAGCTCCTCCCGCCGCATATTCTACTCCATAAGGTAATAACAAAACAGCAAGTCCAACTCCTACTATCACTCTACCTAGCTGCTCAATAATTTGCGATACAGCTGTTGGTTTCATATTTTGTAGTCCTTGGAAAAAACCTCTAAGTACACTCATTATAGCTATAAATGAAGGTGCTATAGATATTGCAATAAGGGAATAATATGACTTTTCGCTCCATTGTAAATAACTTATTATATGTTTAGAAAATATAAGAAGCAAAGCAGTGCTACCAAATCCCATAAAAATCATCAATATGAAAGATTCTTTAAGAACCTTCATTATGCCTTCTTTGTCACCTAAAGCATTTTTTTCAGAAACTAATTTAGATATAGCTATTGGCACTCCCGAGGCTAAGGCTATAAAAAAGGTATAAAGAGGATAGGACATTTGATAATATCCTATTCCTTCATCCCCTATTAACATTATAAGAGGCCATCTAAAAAATAATCCTAAAAACTTAGATACAATTCCTGCAAGTCCAAGTATTATAGTACCCTTAATAAGTGAGTGTTTTTTCATGTGATACCTCCAAATCTTAGAAATAGTTTACTAATTATCTCTATTTTAAGATTTGAAGTATTATTACTAAAACTTATTTATTAATTTCACTCTTATTAAAAACAATAATATGTTGAATATATTATTGTTTTTATGTCAATAATTTTAATGCTGTGGTAAATAATTATAGGAATTATATTAAATTTAATTACTGCTCCATTTGTTTACCCAAGAAGGAAGATGCAGTTTCAGCGATTTTAATTTCTAATTCACCCAATTTTTGTTGTTCCTCTTTGGAAAGAATAATAACTGCTCCTATTGCATCTCCTTCTGCTAATACTGGAGATATAACCTGTGCATAATACTTTTCTGAAGGCTCCTCTTCATTATAAACCGCAATCAAATCATCTTTTTCTTTTGACAATAATATAGTTCTTCTTTCTTCCATAACCTTCTCTAACTCTCCACTAATTTTCTTTTCCATATAATCTTTTTTAGGGGTTCCACTAACTGATATAAACTCATCTCTATCACATATCAATATTATATTACCTATTGATTGTTGCAAAGAATCTGCATATTCTTTAGAAAAGTCACCTAGTTCTCCTATAGGAGAATATTTTTTTAATATAACTCCACCTTCTCTGTCCGTAAATATCTCTAAAGGATCACCTTCTCTAATCCTTAATGTCCTTCTTATCTCTTTAGGTATAACCACTCTTCCAAGATCATCTATACGTCTAACTATTCCAGTAGCTTTCATTTATTTTCCTCCTCACTTGTTTATTACTATTAATTTATTGCATTATTATTATCTATCAACATATGTAATTTTATACACTATTGTAGATTTTTATTTCGATATGGCTAATTTAACAAAGGTAATGGCCAAATCTAACTTAATTGGCCAAAAAGTAAAAGCTATAAAAAGGTGTCATAACCTTCTTATAGCTTTTATCTTTATCTTATTTATATATTTATATTCTCTTCATATCTTTTAACTTTAAGTTCCTTTTCCCAATCCTTTAATGTATTGTCAAAGGTTTCTTTTTGTTTTGTCTTTAATACTTCTTCAGTAATTTGTTGTTTAACTACTTCAAACTCTACCACCTCAGGCGTATCTTTAACTCCTGAAACCTTAATTATATGATATCCAAATTGAGATTGTACAGGATCTGATACTTCTCCTTCTTTAAGATTTTTAAATCCTTTTACAAAGTCTGGGTCATACCCTTCAGTATCATATTCTATAAAAGGTAGTTGTCCACCAGAATCTTTGGTTCCATCAGTTCCATATTCTTTAGCAAGTGCAGCAAAGTCTTCGCCTGCATCGATTTTCGATTTTATTAGTTTTGCAGTTTCCTCATCTTTTACTAATATATGAGATGCATTAGCTCCTGGCTTTTGTGTGTACAACTTTTCTTTATTTTCTTCATAATATGCTTTTGAATCTTCTTCACTTACTACAACATCTTTTACTATATATTCACGCATTTTAGTCATTGTGGTGTCTTCCTTTATAAATTCTTTCAGCTCTTCTAAAGTAAGACCTTGAGCTTGCATAGCCTCTTCGAACTTCGCATCATCATTTCCAAACATAGTTTTCATATCAACTAATCTTTTTTCAACTTCCGCATCCATTTCTTCTGTTGTTGGTAAAATCTTAAGTTCATCGCCTTTTTTTGTAAATACTTCAAGAGCAACTAATTGATCTACCATTTGAGCTCTAAGATTATTTACTCCTTCCACAGCCTCTGGATTACTTTTATAATCCTCTCCAAATTGTTGAATTATCATTTGATCATAAGGAAGCATTTTCTTATCTAAATCACCTTTAGTAATCTTTTTGTTTCCTACCTTTGCTACTGGGCTTTTAGCCATAGCTTCCGGTGTCTTTTCTATCATATTACATCCCGCTGCTGTTAATGTAACTACAGTTATAATAGCCATAGTTATCATCTTCTTTATATTCTTCACTATTATTCCTCCGCTCTCTTTTTAATCTTGTGCATATTTCTGATTCTATCAGTAATTCAATGTAAATTCAATTAATATTTAGATATGTTTTAAAAATAAATAATGTTCCATTTTTCTATTTTTTGTCTGTAATTTCTGCCTTTTGAGATATATCTTTCTTTATGCTTACCATATATTCTAAAAGATTTTTAAATTCTTCTAGCATATCTTCGCGTTTAACCATTGAAAGTTTATATGAAAATGCTGGTTTTTCTCCAAATTTAAATATAATTTTTTTATTATACTTACTCATTAAACCTTTTATTAGCTCTTCATTTAAATTTTCTTTTTTATCAAACTGATATATAACCTCTTCATCCTTTTCTTTTATATCTTCTATCTTTAAAATTTTTCCAAGACTTCTTATATATGAAATGTTTATAAGGTTATTTACTGGCTGTACTATATCTGAAAATCTATCTTCTAATTCCTCCATTATGTCATAAACATCATCTTTATTATCAATAGAAGCTATTTTTTTATATATTCCTATTTTTTGCATCTCATTTTCTATATAATTATTAGGTATATATGCATCTACTTTTAAATCTATGGTTGTCTCTACAGGCTCTTTATCTATTTCATCTTTAATAAAACTTATTGTTTCCTCTAACATTCTACAGTAAAGATCATACCCTATAGCTGCCATATGTCCATGTTGAGAAGATCCCATCATGTTCCCAGCTCCTCTTATCTCTAAATCTCTCATTGCAATTTTAAATCCTGATCCAAGAGCTGTAAACTCCTTTAAAGCTTTCAATCTTTTTTCTGCGACTTCTGTTAATATTTTATCTTTTTTATAAGTAAAGTAAGAATATGCTATCCTATTACTTCTTCCTACCCGACCTCTTAATTGATAGAGCTGGGAAAGACCCATTTTATCTGAATCATAAACAATCATTGTGTTTACATTTTGAATATCCATGCCTGTTTCTATTATAGTGGTACATATAATCATATCTATTTCACCACTCATAAAGCCTATCATTACCTTTTCTAACTCTCTTTCGGTCATTTGTCCATGAGCTACTGCCATTTTAACTTCAGGAAGCAGTTTTTGTAGGTACCCAGCCATATTTTTAATGTCCTCTACCCTGTTGTAAACAAAATAAACTTGGCCCTTTCTATTTACTTCACGTAATACAGCATCTCTTATAAGCTGTTCATTATACTCTACTACGTAAGTTTGAATAGGGTAGCGCTCTTGTGGAGGTGTTTCTATGACGCTTATGTCTCTTACCCCTGTAAGCGACATATGAAGTGTTCTAGGTATAGGTGTAGCACTTAATGTTAGTACATCTATATTTTTTTTCATCTTTTTCATCTTTTCCTTGTGAGTTACTCCAAATCTTTGTTCTTCATCAACTACAAGAAGGCCTAGGTCTTTAAATTCAACATCTTTTGATATTAACCTATGAGTTCCTATTAATAAATCTACATTACCTTGTTTCAATGCTGCTAATGTAGCCTTCTGCTCAGCTGAGGATCTAAATCTACTTACCATATCAATATTGATTGGGAAATCGGAAAATCTCTTTACCATATTTTTAAAATGTTGATCTGCAAGAATGGTAGTTGGAACTAAAAAGGCTACTTGCTTTCCATCCATGATTGCTTTAAATGCCGCTCTCATAGCAACTTCTGTCTTTCCATAACCTACATCTCCGCACAAAAGTCTATCCATTGGCTTTCCAGATTCCATATCCCGTTTTATTTCTTGCAAAGAAGTAAGTTGATCCGGGGTTTCTTCATATTCAAATTCTTCTTCAAATTGCTTTTGCCAAACTGTATCTTTTGAATATTTATATCCTTTTAATTTAGATCTTTCGGCATATAACTTAACCAAATCTTGTGCTATTTCATTTATAGAGGTTCTTACCTTATTCTTAGCCTTAGTCCATTCAGTTCCACCAAGCTTGCTTACTCTTGGAGCCTTTCCTTCGCTGCCTATATATTTTTGAACCATATCTAGTTGTTCTACGGGAACATATAACTTATCTTCTTTATCATAACTTATATCTAAATAATCCTTTATATGCCCTTGAACTTCTATTTGTTTTATTCCTTTATATACACCTATTCCATGATTTACATGAACAACATAATCGCCTAAATTTAATTCGGAAAAGCTTTTTAGTTTTCCTACTCCCTTTTTATTAGGGGCTTTTTTCTTTGTTTTTCGCTTAGCTTCACCAAAAACTTCTCTATCCGAAATTAAACATACCTTAAGCTCCGGATACTCAAATCCTTTAATTTGATTACCAAAGGTAACAACAACTTCACCATATTCAATCTTTGACACTATATCTTTATATGAACTTTCAATACCCTTATCTCTCAAAGCCTCTACCAATCTTTCTCCCCTAGGCCTTGTTCCTGAGAGTATTACAATCTTATATCCCTTACTCTTTTTATCTTTTATATCTCCAATCAATAAGTCTAATTTACCACCATAACTTGTTAAAGTTATCTCTGAAAAACTTTCTACTGTTCTTGGTTTTAGATAATTGTTAGATTTTACAATAGAATTTAATGTTAATGTTTCTTTTGACCCTAACTGATCAATTATATTTTCTTTAGATATTAAAAGGCTTCCTTGTCTTGGAAGTATATCTCCTCTTTCTAAGAAGGATTTATAATTTTCTTCAAACTCATAGTATATACTTTCTAATTTTCCAATAGATCTTTGAATATCATCTATTATAATTATTCCATCCTCCATAAAATCAAAGAAACTAGATGGCTTATCAAAAAAATATGGCAAGTAACTATCAATGGTTTCAAAGTTCCAATTTTCCTTTAAAGATTCTAAATTAGAATTAACCATACCTTTTAACTTATTAACCATTTCTTTATGCTCTTTTCCTTTATGGTTACTTATAAAATTTTCAAGGTCTTCTTTTATTAAATTATATCCTTTTTGGATTTCATCACTATTTAATATCATTTCTTTGGCTGGAAATATCTCTATTTCATCAACCTTTTCTATACTTCTTTGTGATTCTACATTAAAGCTTCTTATTGAATCAATTTCATCTCCGAAAAGCTCTATCCTAAAAGGAGTAGAGCTTATGGGTGGATAAATATCTAATATCCCTCCTCTTACAGAAAATTGTCCTTTTCCATCTATAAGTTGCATTCTTTCATATCCTGATTGAATTAGCTTCTCTGTTAATTGTTTTGTATTTAATACATCTCCCACTTTGTATTTTAAATTGTATTTTTTATATAATTCTACAGGAGTGTACTTTGATGATAAAGCTTCTACAGAAGTAACAATTACCTTCTTATTGTCACTTATCATCTCTTTTATAACCTTTAACCTTTCCCATCTAAGGTCTCCTGATACTGCATCTATATTGTAGAAAACAACCTCCTTTGTAGGAAAGTAATATATTTCTGGAATATACAAAGATAAATCTTCATACATATTTTTAGCCTCTAAATCGCTATGACTTATTATAAAAAAGTTCTTTTTCTTTTCCTCTTCATATATAGCATCGATTATATAAGCCTTTGATGACTCAGATATTCCATATAAAGATATAGGATATCTTTTTTCCTCCATACTTTTCTTTATATTTAAAAATTCTTTGCTTTGCCTTAAAGGCTCTAATAAACCATTAAATCTCATACTTAATAACACCCCTTAAAACATAAACCCTTTATTTATCTGCAATAAACCCATTGAATTTATTCATAGATTCATATAAGTTTTCTTTTACTATTAATTCTATAGCTTCTGTTGAAGCTTTTATTGTATTATCTATTAATATTTTATCTTCTTTAGAAAATTTACCTAATACATGAGAAATAAGGTCTCCTTTAGGACACCCAACACCAATCTTTATTCTAGGGAATTCATCTGTACCTAAGTTAGATATAATGCTCTTTATCCCATTATGACCTCCTGCGCTACCTTTGGTTCTTATTCTCATTCTTCCTATTTCTATACTTATATCATCATATACAATTATAATATCATTACTATCAATCTTATAAAAGTTCACTATTTCTCTAACACTCTCTCCACTAAGATTCATATATGTGCTAGGTTTTAACAATATGCATTTTTCACCTTGTATAAAACCTTCTCCGTATACTCCTTTAAATTTTATCCTGTTTAATGAAATATTATACTTTACAGATAAATTATCTATAAAGTTAAAACCAACATTATGTCTTGTATCTTCGTATTCCTTACCTGGATTGCCTAGTCCTACTATCAAATGCATTAAT
Source organism: Clostridium algidicarnis DSM 15099 (assembly GCF_002934235.1). Taxonomy (GTDB): domain Bacteria; phylum Bacillota; class Clostridia; order Clostridiales; family Clostridiaceae; genus Clostridium_L; species Clostridium_L algidicarnis. Next base: position 111,607 of record NZ_PTIS01000004.1, on the reverse strand, counting down.
ATTTCCTCCATTTGTCTTTACATGATTACATATATATTTTCAAATTTTAATTCTGCTTTAATATATTATACAACAAAAGTTATTATATAATATATTAAAACAGAAATAATAAAGAGACTTTAAAGTCCCTTTATTATTTGAAAAGGTTATAAAACCATCTATTGTTTTTCTGTAAGTATTATGCTAAGTTCTAACACACTTCCTTCTCTCCAAATCTTACAATTTATAGTATCCCCTATTTTATGTTCATCTACTATGATTTGTATATCTTCCATCCTTTTAATTTCTTTATTATCTAATCCTACAATTATATCTGTAGGCCCAACACCTGCATTAAAAAGAGTTTCTCCTTGTGTAACTTCTCTTACATAAACTCCCTCTATACCTTGAGTATTGGATGAATTATTTCTAACTATAGTTTGACCTATAAAACCTAAATGTGGTTTTTTAACTCTGCCATAATTAGTCAAAGACTCTACTATATTTTTAACCTCATTTGAAGGTATTGAAATCCCTATACCCTCTGAAGCGTATTTACCGGTAAGTTTCAAGCTATTTATTCCTACAATTTCACCTATGGAATTACATAATGCTCCTCCAGTATTATAGCTATTTATACTGGCATCTGTTTTTACTATTTTATAAAGTCTTTTTTCCCCGGTATTAGGATCTAAAAAATCAATCTTTTTATTAATCACACTTACAATACCCATAGTTACAGTGTCTGCCATATCTTCACCTAAAGGATTGCCTACAGCAATAGCTAAATCTCCTACTCTCACCTTTTCAGAATCACCAAATCGAGCATAAGGAAGATTCTCTAAATCTACTTTTATCACAGCCAAATCTGAAGCCTTATCTTTACCTATTATCTTAGCTTCAATTGGTTTCGATCCATAGCTTGATAGCTTAACATATACAATTTCTGTGTTCTCTAATAAAAAAGAATTAGTAACAATATATCCATCCTTATCGATTATTATGCCTGACCCCATATTTGAGGTTATATCATTTTGAAGAAAACTTTCAGGATTACTACTAACCCCTACTATAATACCACTTAAACCTTCTACAACCTTATTTATATCATTTTTAGGTACCAACTCTTTTATTTTATCATCCTTTGGTATCTGTTGCTTATTAGAATAAATAACTGAACTATTATTCCTATTATCAACCATGTTATTATATTTCTTTTCAATTATATAGGAGGCAGTTATAGCTCCAGAAATAGCCGCAACAGATACCACTAAAACACCTTTACAAAGACTTTCTAACCTTTTTCTTCTTTTGTTTTGTCTTATATTTATCTCGCCATGTTGATTGCAGCTTTCCTCTAATAGGTGTTCATTTTTTAGCTTTAAATCGCGATTTAAAATTGCGCCTTTATTCAGCTTTTTTTTCTTGTCCATAAAGCACCTCCTATACCCTGAAGTAATTATACTTAAATCTTTTAAATTAAGTATGAACAAAATATTATGTTTCAATTATATTTTTATGTTTACTTTAATGTTACTATACCCTAGTTAGTGTGAAAATAAATGTTACTCCTTGATCCTTTGCTTTATTTTCTACCCATATGTCTTCTCCTAGTTGTGATAATATATTTCTAGCTATGGGCAATCCTAATCCTGTACTGATTTTAGATGTCCTTGCCTTGTCAGATTTATAAAATCTATCCCATATCCTTCTTAACTCATTTTCCTCAATATTAGGTCCATCATTAAATACAGATACAAGAAGTTTATCTCCTTTTATCTTAGTCGATAATTTTATGTTACCGCCATCAGGTACATATTTTATAGAATTATCTATAAGATTAGTTAAAACTTGAATAAGTCTATCTCTATCTCCTTCAACATACAAATGTTCATCCTGCAATAACACATCAACTTTTAATTTCTTATCATTGATTTTAGGTTCAAATTTTATAATGCATAATTTTATAATTTCATTTATATCGATTTCTGTTACTCGTAAAGAAAACTTTCCTGATTCCATAGCTGCTAAATCTAAAAGGTCATTTACAAGTCTCGTTAGTCTTTGAACCTCATCATATGCTATTTGAAGATAATGATTTTCTTTGTCTTTAGGTATCACACCATCTAGTATTCCTCCAATAAATCCCTTTATAGATGTTATTGGGGATCTAAGTTCATGTGAAACGTTGGACATAAAGTCCCTCCTATTTTTCTCTACCTTTTCTAGCGAATCTGCCATAGTATTAAAGGATTCTGCAAGCTCTCCAATTTCATCATTAGAATCTATAATAACGCGCTTTTCTACCTCGCCTTTAGAAATCTTTCTCGCTACAGAATTTATTTTAGATAAAGGTTTTATTATTATCTTTTGAGAAAAATAATATATTATTATACTAGTTGTAATCACAGAAAATATAGCACCTAACCATATTATTGAATAAACCTTTTTTATAGGAGCCTTTATTTGTTCTATTGGGGTATACATTAATATTACGCCTCTAAAACTATCTCCAGAAAATATAGGTTTCATATAAATATAAGAGGGTTTATCTACTATATTTTCATAGGTACCTTTTTTTTCTATAGTTTTCCCAAATCTTAATTCATCCATTTCCTTTAAATCTAAACTATTTGCTACTATATCTTTATATTTAACATTAGAAACCGCGTAAACATAACCCAAACTATCGGCTATCAATATATCTGAGTTTAGTAAGTCTCCTATAAAGCTCATCTCGTTTTCTAGTTTAGTTACTGATAGAGTACTTTTATCTCCTAAACTATTTACTGCAGATGTTGCAATTCTGTCTCCTTGCATATCTAATTGATTTTTTCTTTGCTCAAAATAATAGTTTTCAAACCAAAATGAAAGGATTGTAGCAACTAGAATAAACATAATTGCTACAATAAAGGTAAATGCTGCTATCATTTTGGACACAAGGCTATTTTTAATCATTTATTTCACCTCAAATTTATATCCAACACCCCAAACAGTTTCTAGTTGCCAATTAGGCCCGCCATGAAGCTTTTCCCTTAATCTTTTTATATGAACATCAACGGTTCTTGAATCTCCAGGATAATCATATCCCCAAACCTCGCAAAGGAGCTGCTCCCTTGTAAATACCCTGTTCTTATTATTTGCAAGATAATGTAACAATTCAAATTCTTTAGGTGGCATTTTTATATCTTCATCTTTATATACTACAGTATAAGAATTAATATCTATTACTAATTCAGGAAATGTTAATGTCTCTCTACTTCCATTATCTGAATTATATCTCCTCATTACTGCTTTAACCCTTGCTATAAGTTCTTTAGGTTCAAATGGTTTTACAATATAATCATCTGCTCCTAGTTCAAGCCCTAATACCTTATCGAAGGTATCCCCCTTAGCTGTAAGCATTATTACAGGGGTTTCATTTTCTTTTCTTATCCACTTTAAAACGTCTATTCCATCCATATGTGGAATCATTATATCTAAAAGTACAATATCAGGCTTATAATTTAAAAATGCCTCCTGTGCACTTTTCCCATCATGAGACAACCTTGTATCATATCCTGAGTTTTGTAGATACATCTTTATAACTTCACATATATTTTCATCATCATCTACTATAAGGACCTTTCCTATAGTTCCTTCCATATTTCAAACCCCCTCAATATAATTTAGCATAATTATAACTATATATTAATCTATCACAAAATACTATTTAAATACTACTTTACACAAAAAAGTTACAAATAATTTACTAGTAAATAAAAATAGAGCATAATAACCTTTTTAAAAAGGTTATTATGCTCTATTTTATATGTTATTAATCTTCCTCAAATAATATACTAAGAGGAACATCATCATAAATTCTTCTTATAGCTTCTGCAAAAATTGGTGCTACAGAAAGAGATGTAATTTTTTCAGAGTTTTCACCCACTGGAACATGAATAGTATTAAGAATAACTAGCTCTTTTATTGCTGAATTATTTATTCGCTCAAATGCTGGTCCTGAAAGAACTCCATGAGTACAGCAAGCATATACTTCTTTTGCACCTAAATCTTTTAATGCATTTGCTGCATTTACAATGGTACCTGCAGTATCTATCATATCATCTACTAAAATAGCAGTTTTTCCTCTAACATCACCTATTATATTCATAATTTCAGACACATTTGCCTTAGGTCTTCTCTTATCAATTATAGCCATAGGTGCTTGTAGCCTATCTGCAAACTTTCTAGTTCTTGTAACGCTACCTAAGTCTGGAGACACTAATACTACATCCTCATCTTCCCTAAATCCTTTATCTTCAAAATACTTTGAAAGTATAGGTACTCCTAAAAGATGATCAAGTGGAATATCGAAATACCCTTGTATTTGTGAAGCATGTAAGTCCATAGTAAGTACTCTATCTGCACCAGCCGCTGTTATTAAATCAGCTACTAATTTTGCTGTTATTGGATCTCTAGACTTTGCTTTTCTATCTTGCCTTGCATACCCATAATAAGGAATAACAGCAGTTATTCTTCCTGCCGATGCTCTTTTAAATGCATCTATCATTATTAGAAGTTCCATTAAATTGTTATTTACGGGTGAATTTGTAGATTGAACTACAAAGACATCTACACCTCTTACAGTTTCATTAATATCTACAGATATTTCTCCATCACTAAATGTACCTACTTTTGCATCTCCTAATGGTATTCCTAATATATCTGAAATATCTTTTGCAAGTTTTGGATTTGCATTTCCACTAAATATCTTAATCGTTTTTCCGTGGGTTATCATTTTGAATCCTCCTTAGGTTTTCTTTATTTTTTCATACCTTTTTTATCTACCCAGCCCTCAATGTTTTTTTGTCTAGCTCTCGCTATAGCAAGGCTGCCTTCTGTAACATGATCTGTTATAGTTGATCCTGCTGCTATATATGTATTGTCATCTACCTCTACTGGGGATACTAGATTACTATTGCATCCAATAAAAGCATTATTGCCTATTTTAGTCTTGTACTTTCCTTTTCCATCATAATTTACAACTACTGTTCCGCAGCCAAAATTACAACTTTCGCCAACTTCTGCATCACCTATATAAGTTAAATGTGACACTTTAGTGTTGTCGCCTATGGTAGATTTTTTAATCTCAACAAAATCTCCAATCCTTGCATGTTTTCCTATTGTAGTTTCAGGTCTTATATATGCAAAGGGTCCTACTGTAGTATTTTCGCCAACAATGCTTTCTAGTATTACTGAATTGTCTACAGACACTCCACTTTCTATAGTGCTATCTTTAATTCTACAATTTGAATGAATTATACAGTTTTCTTTTATAACGGTTTTACCTTCTATTGTATTATTTGGATAGATTATAGTATCCCTTCCTATTTGTACATCCGAACCTATATAGGTGTTTTCTGGATTTATAAATGTAACTCCATTTTCTAAATGCTTTTTATTTATCCTATTTCTTAATATCTTTTCAACTTCAGCAAGATCAACCCTTGAGTTAACTCCCATAGTTTCTTCATAGTCCACAACCATAGCACCTACTGTTTTACCATCATCTTTAAGAATTTCTATAATGTCTGTCAGATAGTATTCTCCCTGAGCGTTATTATTTGTAAGTTTATCTAAGCTTTTTACAAGGCTTTCTATATCGAAACAATAAATTCCTGCATTTATTTCTTTAGTATTAAGCTGTTCTTTATTACAATCTTTATGTTCTACGATTTTGTCCACAAGCCCGTCTTTTCTAATTATCCTTCCGTAACCGGTTGGTTCTTCTAAAATTGAGGTTGCTACGGTGCACTGATACCCATTATGTTCATGTGTATCTATAAGCCTTCTAACTGTATCTTCTCTCATAAGTGGAACATCACCATTAAATATAGCAACTATTCCTTTTTTATGTTTTAAGAATTCTTTAGCACACATTATTGCATGACCTGTTCCTAATTGCTCATTTTGAAAAGAATAAGTAACATCTATAAATTTTGTACTTTCTTTTACCTCATCTGATCCATTTCCTACAACAATATTTATATCGTTTAGATCAGATGCTCTCATAGTATCAATTACATGATTTACCATCTCTTTACCACATACTTTATGTAAAACCTTAGGTAAGTCAGATTTCATCCTTTTCCCTTTACCAGCCGCTAATATTATAGCACATTTATACATTTTATCACCTCTTTATGTTATATAAGAGCAATTTAGAGTATTCTATTATAAAAAAAAACATCTTAATAAAAATTTCATCCTTTTCATTATATTTTATAAAAACATTATTTTCAACACCGAAATGATTTATTGTATTTATAAGAAAATTCAAAAAAATAAAAAGGAGAAATCTCCTTTTTATTTTTTATTCAACTTCAGTATCAACTTCCGATTCTTTAACCTCATGTTTAGGCTCTCTTGGCTCTTCACTTTTTACCTTTTCATATTCACTTAAGATTGATTGTTGTATCTTTTCTCTAGTTTGTGTATTTATTGGATGAGCTATGTCCTTAAACTCTCCATCAGGAGTCTTCCTACTTGGCATTGCTATGAAAAGTCCATTTTGTCCTTCTATCACTTTTATATCATGAACTACAAATTCATTGTCAAAAGTTATAGAAACAATTGCTTTCATTTTGCCCTCTGCTGCGATTTTTCTAATCCTAACGTCTGTAATTTCCATTAAACCCCACCTCCAAAGATGCTTTACAATCTATATATTTCTATATATATTTTCTTTTTCCTTCTTTTTTACGAGAAAGTTTTATAAATCTTTTGAAAATTTGCTATTTAATAAAATTAGAGGGCTTTAATAATACACTTTCATCCTCATTTATACCTAAAAATTCTATAATAGAGAAGTACTCTTTTATTACTTTCTTGTCTGATTGTATGTTGTCAATTAAAACCCCTATTCCAAGAAGTTCACTTTCAAATTCTTTTAAAAGATCCATTATTCCCTTTGCAGTTCCGCCACCCTTCATAAAATCATCTATAAAAATACACTTACTGCCTTTTTTTAAAGACTTTTTAGAAAGCGACATGTTTTGTATCCTTCCACTAGATCCTGACACATAATTAATACTAACTGTGGGACCCTCTGTAACCTTTGTATCTCGTCTAACAATTATAAGCTCTACTCCAAGGTTCTTTGAAACCTCGTAGGCTAAAGGTATTCCCTTGGTCTCCACTGTAACCACATGATCTATTTGCTGTCCTTCAAAAAGTGAAGACAATATAGTAGCGGCCTTAGATACTATTTTAGGATTAAACATTATATCATTGATATAAATAAAGTTTCCTGGCACTATTCGCTCCTTGGAATTAAGGTTTTTACATAAATCTTGAACAAATTTATTAGTGTCTTCTTTAGATATCTTAGGTATATACTTTATACCTCCTGATGCCCCAGATATGCTTTCTACTCTACCTAGGTCAAGTCTTTCAATGGTTTCCCTTATTATAACTATATCTTCACTTATAGAAGATTTAGCTGCATTTAAAGGTTCTAAAAAATTATTAAGGCTTATCACCCTACTTGGATTGTTTAAAAGTATTTGTGTTATAGCAACTATTCTATTATTTCTATTAAATCGATCCATTATATCACCTATCATTTCACATATTACGAACTATATTTTAAAAAAATATCTTATTATTCATATTCTATTCTATTACAAGTTTAATTTCAATTATTATTGAACTAATAATTGAATTAATCGTATAATGTAGATATATTAAATAAATTTCGTTCTATATTTTGCATAACCTATACTGTTTTATAAATTAAGTAATATTTGCTAATATAAGTGTCCATTTATGGTAAAATAAGATTATATATACTTAGATATATTGCTGAATAAATATTTATACAGAAGGGAAAGAAGATGATGAACGCTCACAAAATAATATCTATTCTTCCAATTAACCTTGAACCTGGAATGATAATTGCAAAAAGCTTATATATAAAAAATCTTAAGCTATTGTCAGAAGGCACAAAGCTTACTGAAAATACTATAGATAAGATTAAATATCTTTTTCCTACTAACCCCATAAATATATATAAAAATATAGACAATTATGAGTTAGAAATAATACACTCAAAAGGTTCTAAAGAATATTTAGAAGTAGAAAGTGACTTTTCAAGATTCTCTGATAGCGCAGAAGTTATATTTAATCAGGTTATGTCTAATTCTAAAATACAAGTTAACTCTATAAGAAATCTTTCTGAAGATATTCATTGTCAAATGAAAAATACAGGTATAGTAATAAAAAATATAATTAGCGAAAGAACTACCGATGGTTATCTTTTTCGTCATTCAGTAAATGTGGCTACCTTAAATGGAATGCTTGGAAAATGGCTGAATTTTTCTTCAAGGGAAATAATGCTCTTAACTTATACCGGAATATTACATGATATAGGTAAGTCAAAAATGCCTTCAAATATAATTAATAAAGCTGGCCCACTTACCACTAAAGAATTTAATATAATGAAAACTCATCCTATAAAAGGATATGATATAGTAAAATCCATTCCTTATATAGACCCAGGTATTGAAATCGGAGTACTTATGCATCATGAAAGGATAGACGGTAGCGGCTATCCTCTAGGTTTAACTGGCGACAAAGTAAATATATATGCTAAAATAACTTCAATTAGCGATATATTTGATGCTATAACGTCAAATAGACCTTATAAACAGAAACAAAACCCTTTAAAAGCTTTAGAAATAATAAAAGAAGATTCCTTTTTGAAATTAGATCCTGAGTTTTCTACAACTTTTGTAGAAAATATGATACATTATTACGAGGGAGAACTCGTAAAGTTAAACACGGGTAAAATAGCAAAAATATTAAAAATTAATAATAACTATATTTCAAAACCCATTATTTACTTTGATGAAAGTTTTTTAGATCTAAGTAAACAAAATAACGTTTTTATTACAGATTTATTATAGCTTTGATATATAGTTAGTTAAATTTATTCATACTAAAAGGAGTGAAGTATATTGTCTTTTGATTTTCTAAATGATAAAAATATAAAAATCCACTTTATAGGTATTGGTGGTATAAGTATGAGTGGTCTTGCTGCGATAATGCTTAAAAATAGCTTTAGTGTTTCCGGATCAGATATGAAAGATTCAGATGTTTTAGATAAACTAAGAAAACAAGGTGCAACGATTTACATAGGTCATGACGATAAAAACATTAAAGATGTAGACTTAGTAGTTTATACTGCAGCTGTACCCAGTAATAATCCAGAATTAAAATATGCTATAAAAAATCATATTAATTTAATGGATAGAGCCGAGTTCTTGGGCAAAATCATGAAAGGTCATATGTACAATGTAGCCGTTGCAGGTACTCATGGTAAAACCACTTGTACATCAATGTTATCTCATATAGTTCTTTCTGCAAATCTAGATCCTACAATATTAGTGGGAGCAAATTTAGATATAATAGATGGCAACTTTAGAACCGGAGATAGTGAATATTTTATTACAGAATCTTGCGAATATAAAAGATCCTTTCTTAAGTTCTTTCCTTATATAGGATTAATATTAAATATAGATGCAGACCACCTAGATTATTACAAGGACATTGATGATATCGAATCTGCCTTTACAGAATTCGGGATGTTAATACCAAAGAATGGTTACCTAATATGTAATGCTGAAGATCAAAGGGTTCTTAATGTAATGAGTAAGGTTAACTGCAATATATTAACCTTTGGGATTGATTGTGGAGATGTACAGGGTCGTAATATAAAATTCGATGATCAAGGTAAGAGTAAACTTGACCTATACTATAAAGGCAAAAAATTATTTTCTTTAAGCTTAAACGTTCCTGGAAATCATAATATTTTAAATGCTTTAGCTGCTGTAGCTACTGCTATTGCCTTAGATATTGATAATGAATATATAATATCTGGATTAGAAGGCTTTAAAGGTGCTCATAAAAGATTTGAAATAAAAGGTATAAAAAATGAAGTAACTGTTATAGATGATTATGCCCATCACCCTACAGAAATAAAAGCCGCACTATCAGCTGCCAAAAACTTTAAACACAATAAAATATATTGTGTTTTTCAGCCTCATACCTATAGTAGAACTTTATCTTTGTTAAAAGAATTTTCTCTTTCATTTAATGACGCTGACGAAATACTTTTACTTGATATTTATGCCGCTAGAGAAATAGATGATAGAACTGTGAATTCAAATATGTTAGGTGATAAAATAAGAGATAATGGTTTAAAGTGCCTAAATTTCCACAACTTTGAGGATACTTTAGAGTATCTAAATTCTAAAGTAAAAAAAGGAGATCTTATATTAACTGTAGGCGCTGGAGATGTAGTTAAAGTTGGAGAAATGTTTTTAAATGTTGTTTAGCTTAATTTACAGCTATTATAATTAAATCTTTCAAAAATAAAAAATAATTTTACTTTATAATATATTTCCTGGTTTAAAAATATCATTATAGATAATACTAAATTTAAGGATTAATTTTTATATTACTTTTTTATTAAATCTTAATCCTATTTTAGTAGGTATAATGTACTATTTTAAATTAAAAAAGGAGATGTTTTATATGATGAACTTTTTAGTATCTTCAGTTGCAAATTTGATAATTATATTAATAAGCTTTTTTATATTTAAAGTTATCATAAGCGGTCCTACTAGGCATAGAATATATGAAAAATTTATGTCTTCCTTTGCAAAATTTATAGTATATATCTTTTTAGCATCTACTGTTATAACCTCACTAATTGCTCTAGTTTTATATAAGACTAGATATATTGCATATATAAACGTAGTAGCTCCTGCACTAGTTTCACCTATAATCGGATTCGTAGCTTCCACAGTACCAACAAGAGGAGCAGGTGATAAAAAACAGGCATAACTCATTATTAAGCATTTTAAACTTTGCATAAATATCCTTATTTATGTGTTTTAGATATTTGCATTAATTATGATTTTAGTGTAAAATTGGATTATTGATAAAAAAATTTAAATCAACTATGATAAGAAGAGTAAATTTAGGAAGGTTGCCTTAGCGAGTCGGCAAGAGTGAAAGGTCGATGCAAGCCCTATATTGAAGAACATCTTTGAGTTTCTAACCAAAATCATTTAATGTGAAAGTAGGCTTAGACGGAATCAATCCGTTATAATTGAGCAGCATTTATTGTGCTGTTAAAGAGATCAACATATTCATATATATGTTGACAAACTTGGGTGGCACCACGAAATATAGCCTTTCGTCCCTTTATCGGATGAGAGGTTTTTTTATATTTAATTTTAATAATTAGAAAGGTAGGATTGTAAAATGAAAACTTTAGAAATCAAAGAACTATATAGAAATGGCGAAAAATATTATAATCAAAATATTAAAGTAAATGGTTGGATCAGAACATCCAGATCTTCTAATGCTTTTGGATTCATGGAACTTAACGATGGAACATTCTTTAAAAATATTCAAGTAGTTCTAGAAGGAGATAGCTTAGATAACTTTAAAGAAATAACTAAACTTCCTATAAGTTCTTCTGTTTATGTAGAAGGAGTTCTTGTGCCTACTCCTGACTCAAAGCAACCCTTTGAACTTAAGGCACAAAAGGTAGTTGTAGAGGGTGTGTCATCTTCAGAATATCCGCTACAAAAGAAAAGACATAGTCTTGAATACCTACGAACTATCGCTCACTTAAGACCAAGAAGCAACACATTCTCCGCAGTGTTTAGAGTTCGTTCTATGGCTGCTTTTGCTATCCATACATTCTTTCAAGAAAAAGGCTTTGTGTATACTCATACGCCAATCATAACAGGTAGTGATGCTGAAGGCGCTGGTGAAATGTTTAGATTATCTACACTAGACATGTCAAATCCTCCAAGAACTGAGGATGGTAAAATAGATTTTAAAGAAGACTTTTTCGGAAAGGAAACAAACCTTACTGTAAGTGGTCAACTTGAAGGTGAAGCCTATGCTTTAGCTTTTCAAAAGATCTATACTTTTGGTCCAACTTTTAGGGCGGAAAATTCAAATACAGCTAGACATGCTTCTGAATTTTGGATGATAGAGCCTGAAATAGCTTTTGCTGATCTTAATGATGATATGCAGCTTGCAGAAGATATGTTAAAGTACGTTATAAACTATATATTAAAGAACGCTCCAGAAGAAATGGAGTTTTTTAATAGCTTTATAGATAAAGGTCTTATAGAAAGATTAACTAATATAGTAAACTCAGACTTTGGGCGAGTAACCTACACTGAAGCTATTGAGCTTTTAGAAAAATCAAACAAAAAGTTTGACTACCCTGTTAAATGGGGAATAGACCTTCAAACAGAACATGAAAGATATATAACTGAAGAAATATTTAAAAAGCCTGTTTTTGTAACAGATTATCCAAAAGAAATAAAAGCTTTTTATATGAGACTTAGCGATGATGAAAAAACCGTAGCCGCTATGGACTGCTTAGTCCCTGGGGTAGGTGAAATAATTGGTGGAAGCCAAAGAGAAGAACGAATTGATATCCTTGAAAGAAGGATTGAAGAACTTGGACTAAATAAAGAAGACTACTGGTGGTACCTAGAACTTAGAAAGTTTGGAACTACTAAGCATGCTGGGTTTGGGTTAGGGTTTGAAAGACTTATAATGTACATCACAGGAATATCTAATATTAGAGACGTAATACCTTTCCCAAGAACACCAAATAATGCTGATTTTTAAAGTCTATTAGTGGTTAAAAAAGAAGTTTATAAGAAAATTATCTTATAAACTTCTTTTTATTTTATTATTTAACTTTATCTAGCTTTTCTAAAACTAAAGTTTCAATATCCTTTATCTTCTTATCTGCTTTTTCTAAATTTTCATCTATAGTATAAATATAAAGCTTTATTTTAGGCTCTGTTCCAGATGGTCTTACCGCATACCAACTCTTATCATCAAAAATAAACTTAAGTACATCTGACTTTGGTATTCCGGAACTTTCTTTTTCTCCTGTGGCTATATTAAGTGTAGTTCCTTCATTAAAGTCTGTATACTTTTCAAGTTTTGCACCATTAAATTCTTTTATGAAGTTATCTCTGTACTGAACCATCATTCTTTCAATTCTAGCTTTTCCTTCAACACCTTCAAGAACTAATGATATCTGCTTTTCTCTATAATATCCATATTCACTATAAACTTCGTTAAGTACCTGTATCAACGTTTTACCTTGAGATTTATAGTAGGCTGCCGCCTCACATAATAACATAGAAGCACTTACTCCATCTTTATCTCTAACCTTTGTACCAGTTACATAACCTATGCTCTCTTCGTATCCAAATATAAATTCAGCTTCCCCTGTTTTTTCAAATTCAGGAATCTTTCCACATATATTTTTGAACCCTGTTAATGCTTCATAAGTTTTAACTCCATAATCCATTGCTATTCTTTTACCTAAATCCCCAGTTACTATAGACTTAACTATAGCACCATTTTTAGGTAGCTTATTCTTGGCTTTAAGACCTTCAAGTATATATTTTATTAAGATAGCACCAGTTTGGTTACCTGTAAATGGTACATACTCTCCATTATGATCTCTAACCTCTATAGCAAGTCTATCACAATCAGGATCTGTAGCAATTAAAAGCTCTGCACCTTCCTTTTTTCCTAATGCTTCTGCATATTTAAACGCCTTTGTATCTTCAGGATTAGGATAGCCTACTGTTGTAAAGTCTGGGTCAGGACATTCTTGCTCAGGTACTACAATTATGTTAGTAAATCCTCTTTCTTTAAGAACTCTTCTAACTGGTATATTACCTGTTCCATTTAACGGTGTATATACTATCTTTATAGATTTATCTACATCATCCCTTATACTTAAGTCTTTAACCATAGATATATACATATCATCCATTTCTTTGCCTAAGTAATTAAGTAGCCCTTTATTCAAAGCCTCTTCTTCTGTTATAGTCTTTACCATATTAAAGCTCTTAATTTGTTGAATATTTTCAACTATAGAATCAGCCATTTCACTTAAAATTTGCGCTCCATCTTCAAAATAGACTTTATAGCCATTGTATTCCCTAGGATTATGACTAGCAGTAACTACAATTCCTGCTGCTGTTCCTAATGTTCTAACTGCAAATGAAAGCTCTGGTGTAGGTCTTAAGCTTTCAAATAGAAAAGCTTTTATTCCATTTGCAGCTAATACTAATGATGCTGTCTTTGCAAATTCTGCAGAAAAGTGTCTACAATCATATGCTATAGCAACTCCTCTTTTAACATAATCTTGCCCTCTTGATTTAATATAATCAGCAAGACCTTGGGTGACCTTAGATATGTTATAAACATTCATCCTGTTAGTGCCAGCGCCAAGCTTACCTCTTAATCCAGCTGTTCCAAACTCTAGATCTTTGTAAAACCTATCCTCTATCTCAGCTTCATTGCCCTTTAAATCTCTAAGCTCTTTTTTTGTATCTTCATCAATATACTGATCTTCAATCCAACTGTTATATCTATCTTTGTAATTCATATAAAGTTCTCCCTTCATTTTACTTCTTACTTCATACTATTTACTCACACTTTTCTTTTGCTAAATAATATAAAGTTCTAACTCCTGCCCCTGTTCCACCTTTAGATAAGTATCCATTATCTTTTTCGCTCCATGCTGTTCCAGCTATATCTAAATGTAACCATGGCTTATTTTGTACAAATTCGCCTATAAATAACCCTGCTGTTATGGTACCAGCATTTCTTCCACCAATATTTTTATAATCTGCTATATCTGATTTAATAAGCTTTTTATATTCATCAAAGGATGGAAGTTCCCAAACCTTTTCTCCTGAAAGCTCTGAAGCTCTTTGAAGCTCTTTGTAAAAGTCTTTATTATTTGTAACCACTCCTGTTGTAGTATCACCTAAAGCAACTAATACAGCTCCAGTAAGTGTAGCCAAATCTATAACCTTACTTACATTTTCTTTTTCTATTATATAATGAACTGCGTCTATTAATGTTAAACGTCCTTCTGCATCTGTATTTAATACTTCTATAGTTTTACCTGCCATAGAAGATATTATATCTCCTGGCTTGTAAGCCTTTCCAGAAATCATATTTTCGCAAGAAGCAATAACTGCAACAACATTAGTCTTTAATTTCATCTTAGATATAGATGCCATAGCTCCTATAACAGCTGCCGCACCACCCATATCACTTTTCATCATAACCATTCCATCTGTTGGCTTTATTGAATATCCACCTGAATCATAAGTAAGACCTTTACCTACAAGCCCTAGGATATCTTCTTTATTTTCTTCATCACCCATGTATCTCATAACTATGAGCTTTGGAGATCTTGATGAACCTTTAGCTACCTCGAGAAATGAATGCATTCCTAATTCTTCTATTTTATCTTTGCCATAAACATCCACTTCAAATCCATACTCTTCTCCGATCCTTTCAGCTCTTTTAGCTAATTCTTTAGGATAAAGTATGTTAGCTGGTTCATTTACTAAGTTCCTTGCCTCAATAACTGATGATGTTAAAATCTTAATTTCATCTAATGCTTCTTGTGCCTTATTTATGTCTTCATCTTTAATAGCTTTTATAAATATGCTCTTTACTGAAGATTCTTTTTTATCACTTATATACTTATCAAACTTATAATCTCCAAGAACCATTCCTTCATACATAGCCTTTATTCTTCTTTTTATACATATCTTTTCTGAATTGAACATTTTCACAGCTATCATGCTAAGCTTAAGTTCTTTTACCTTTTTTAAAACCTTAGAATAGGCTATCCTTATTCCTTCTGAAGTTAGTTCTTCTTTTTTCCCAAGTCCTAATAATAAAGTATATTGAAGTTTATCTTCAGTCTCTTCTACTATACAAAATATTTCTCCACATTCACCTTTAAACTTGTCTGAGCTCTTTAATTTTTGAACCTTAGACTTTACACAATCACAAGTATCTTCCCCATTATCCTCATAAAAAAGTGGATAAATTAATCCCTCATAATCAGAAGAATTTAAATCTTTAATAAAAAATTCCATCGTAATCACCTCTCCAATCTATTCTTTATATACAGTATAATTCAATTTAGATTCAATTCCAATAAAGAAAATCATTATTGTTTGTTTTATCGGAATTAATTATTTATTTAAGGCATATAATTAAATATCTATATTTTTTTAATTACTACCCTATGATAAAGTGATTCTTAGACACAGGTGGAGTTTGCTTATAAGGAATGCCTCTCTCCATCTTGGTATTAGAAGAACTTATAAAGGGGCGTAGTATCCGTCATCCCCACCTTGAAGAGGATAGGTGTGTTATGGATGGTGGCCATCGGATAAATTTAAACCTTAGGAGGAAAAGATGAATAAAAAGATTTTATCTATACTAATAATCTCTACAATCTTATACGGGTGCTCATCTAGCGAAGCTATCATGCCTAACAATACTGAACCTTTACCTATTGATGTTTCTGATTCTATAGAAGAAAAGACCTTCCCTTTTACAGGTAAACCCATGACTTCAAACAATACCTCACTACCTTTTATGGCTATAATAGAAAATTCAAAGGATGCCAGACCTCAGTCAGGATTATCTAATGCAGACATTGTTTTTGAAACCATGGCCGAAGGTGGTATATCTAGGTTCATAGCCCTATTTCACATGGAAATAGCTAAAAAAATAGGCCCAATTCGAAGTGTACGACCTTATTTCATAGAAATATCTCAAAGCCTAGATCTTCCCTTTGCACATTGCGGAGGAAGTGAAGATGCTTTAAAATCAATTGATTCAAATAATCTTATGAGTCTAAATGAAATGAGATTTGGTGATTCATATTGGAGAGATAATTCTAAAAAGCCTCCCCATAACCTTTATACGTCAAGTGAAAAAATAACGTCACTATTAACCGAAAAACAATTTAACAAAATTCCAACTTCGAATTTAAAATTTGATTCTTCTTATTGGAATAATAAAGATTTTAAAAATTGCAGGGATATAAAAATAAATATGAATAAATATTATGATACATCTTATAAGTATGAAGAAGGTATATATAAAAAGTTTATTGGTGAAGATATATTTATAGACAAATCAAATAACTCTGAAATAGAATTAAATAACATAGTTATTCAACAAACTACTATAACTTTAAGCAAAGACAAAATTCACGTGGAAATACCTTTAGTTGGTGAAGGTAATGGCTATGTATTAAGCCAAGGTAAGGTAATCCCAATACTTTGGAGTAAGAAAGACTCAAATAGTGTCACCGAGTTAAAAGATGAGAACGGTAATATAGTCTCATTAAGTGAAGGTAAAACTTGGTGGAATATAGTAGATAAATCCAATGAAATATCTCTTCATTAAAAAGGTCGCTAACTATTAATATCTTTAAGACTTTATTATATAAATATTATATTTTAAAAAGACGTACCACTTATACACATCTTTTTTATATAAATTTAATAACTATATCACTATTGATATATATCACTATTGATATAGTTGTTGAATGTTGATATAATAGAATAAATAAAGTTTTGGAGGCGTTAAATTTGGAAAACCTACAGAAAATAGCATTAATTGCAGATAGCACTTCTGATTTACCAGAAGAATTTATAAATAAATATAATGTTCATATACTACCCCTTAAGGTGATTTATCGTGATAAGGAATATACTGATAGAGTGGATATAACACCTCAATATGTATATGATAATTTAAAAGTTGAAATACCTAAAACCTCATTACCATCAATGAATGATATGAATAATCTTTTTGAGAAATTGAAAATAGAAGGGTATACTCATGCAATAGCAATTTGTATATCTAGTGGCTTATCTGGAACCTCAAATAGCCTTAAGCTTATTAGTGAAAATCATCCTGAAATAGTATCTACAATTTTTGATTCTAAATTAATATCTTTTGGTACAGTTCCCCTAATAGTAGAATGCGGTAAGTTAATAGATAAAGGTGAAAGTTATGAATCAATAGTATCTAGTCTGCCAAAGATAAAGGATAAAGTATCTGTTTTCTTTATGGTTGATACCCTAGAATATTTAAAAAAAGGTGGCAGAATAGGTAGAGTCTCTGGAACCATCGGAGAATTACTTAATATAAAACCTATAATCTCCATAAACGAAGATGGTGTTTATTATACCTATGATAAAATAAGAGGAAAAAAACAAGCTCTATCAAAATTTTTAACTATAATAAAAAATGAGATAGACAAACATAAAGCTAGCCTTTGGGTAGCTCATGGTGATGCCCTAGAAGAATGTATAAAGATACGTGATATGTTAAAGGATTATAATAATGTTACTACTGTAGGTTTTGGCGAAGTAGGTCCTGTAGTAGGTGTTCATACTGGCCCTGGTTTCATAGCTATATCCATATTTAAAGAAGAGTAGTTTTATTATATGCACAATAATGATTTTAGTGATGAGGAAATAAAATCTGAAGAAAAACGCTTATATGAAGAATATAAACGAAAACTATCAGAACTTAAAAAAGTACAAAAAGAAAAGGAAGCAGTAGGCCAAGTTTTTACAAAAGGCCTTCTTCCTGTATATGTACTTTACATCTTAAGTTTAGGTCCTACTAATGGAAATGATATATCACATAAGATAGGCGAAAAAACTAATGGGCTATGGGTACCAAGTACTGGCGGTATATATCCAATACTTAAAAAGAATGAAAAGGAAGGCTTTGTTAAAGGTGAGTGGGATAATCCAGAAAAAAAGTTTCAGAAAATATATACATTAACTACAGAGGGGGCTGTTGAGTTAGAAAGCAAAAAGTTTCTTTTACAAAACAAAATCGAAGAGGCTCTTGAAGTATTTAAATTAATATATAAAGATCTTTATTTATAAGTATATAGTTAACCTTATTCGTAATACTATATATTAAGAGGTGATTTATATATGAAAGGTAAAATAATTGAAAACTCATCATCAGAAGCCTTAATTATATTTGAAGACTGTACTCTTTGTTTATTGCCTTTAAACAAAGCCTCTAGTTTTAAAAAATCTGGAGATAATATAAATGTATATTCTTCTAATTGTTCATCTATATCAAAGCAAAGACTTCTAGACTTCTACTAACAAAAACAATAAATCATTAACATATTAACAAAAAAGAACGGATTGTCTAAACAATCCGTTCTTTTTTATTCTACTGAAATAGCATTTACAGGGCAGCTTATAGCAGCTTCTTTAGCATCGTCAATGTGGTCTTTTGGTACTTCATCTACTATTACCTTTGCTTTGCCATCATCATCCATTTCAAATACTTCTATGCATATAGAAGGACATAATCCGCATCCTATACAAACATCTTTATCTACATTAGCTTTCATAAAAAAAACCTCCACTAATATTAAATTATTTAAAGTTATTATGAGCATTATATCTAGTGTTTATGCACGCTTTTAGTTATTAAAAGATATATTATATTATTTTATTTATTATTTCGTTATACTCTTTATGTCCCCTTACATATTCTTCTGCTGTTCCAGCTTCTAAATTCTCTACTAAATCTAAATTTATAGGTAATTCTGCTAAAAGTGGTAATCCTAAATATTCAGCTTGTTCCTCTGCAGACTTTTTGCTAAATACTCTCATTCTTTCCCCACAACTGTCACATTCTATGTAAGCCATATTTTGTACTACGCCTTTAACATTTACCCCAAGTTTTTCTGTCATTATTACTACCTTTTTAACTATCATAGAAACCATATCTTGAGGTGTTGAAACAACTACCATATTAGATATAGGGAAGCTTTGCATTACAGTAAGTGCTATGTCTCCAGTACCTGGTGGCATATCTATTAATAGATAATCTAATTCCCCCCACTCAGTATCGGAATACATCTGATTTAAAACCCCTGTTATAATTGGACCTCTCCAAATAACAGGTTGTTCTTCTTCTTCTGTAAGCAAATTTATTGATATAACCTTAATTCCAAGTTTGGTTTCAATTGGAATAAATTTCACCTCATCTTTTTCTCCCGATGGAATCATAGATGCTCTTCTTTCATTTATTCCAAAAAATCTAGGCATTGAAGGACCTGTTATATCTGCATCTAGCACTCCAACACTATATCCTTGGTTTCTTAATGCCACAGCCAAGATACCAGTTACTGTAGACTTTCCAACCCCACCCTTACCACTGATTACTCCTATTATATTTTTTATGTTACCATGCTTTGGTAAAAGCTTTGAACACGAGCTTTCTTTTCCTTCTTTTTTAACACTACATTTATCTTTACTAGGACAACTTGAACAACTACTCATAAAATATCCCCCTTCAATAAAATTAGAAGTCTAGCGGCTTCTTTTCAGTTATATTTATTTTCCAATCTTTATCTTCATTCTTACACCATACATAATAATCAGTTTCACTATTATCTGTTTTATTATATAGTGTAATTACACTTTTATAAACTGTTGTCTTATATCCATAAGTTTTTACATTAATCAATATATCGAAATCTTCCTTGTTATCTTCTACCAAACTCAAATTACTCATTTTGTTTTTTAGATTTATCTTAAAGTCTTCTATATCAATAGAAAGCATATATTTAGCTACTTCCACATCATTTGAGATGTTAACGCCTATCTTCTTTTCATCTTTCATTGTATTCTTAATATTTTGATCTATAAACGCAAGTATTGAGTCATAGTATAATGTTTCAAAATTTCTTGGTTTTCTAAGTGTAGCCATATTTTTAATTATATCATTATCTATTCTTTTTGAAACCACATAATTCTTACTTTCATCATAAAAATTACCCATACCTTTTTCTTGAATCCCAGCAACATAACTAAACTTATGTATTTTATCTTCATTTTCATAAATTTCAAATGTATAATCTGCATCTAAATTAGTCTTTCCTTCAACAGCTTTCCCGCTAGATAATATATTATAAATGTCATTTACAGTTCTTTTATCTGTTACTATAAATTTAAACCCATTATCCCTATTACTTTGAATTGTTATCTTTGGTACATCATTTTGCTTTATGAAATCAAAATCTTGATTTTTATATCCAAGTTTCACCTTAATACTTTCTGTTTTCGTACATCCAGTAAATAGACAAATTAAAGATAACATAAAAAGTAGTACTATCCCTTTTTTATTTTTTATCACTCTTTACCAATCTCCCTTTAATTTTATCTACATTAAATAGTAGTATACCTAATACAATAGTTATAATGCCTATAAATTGAGATGTTGAAAATATACCTACATTTCCTCTTGGGTCATCTCTTATAAACTCTATTAAAATTCTTCCAACACTATATAAAATCATATACATAGAAAATACACGGCCTTGTTTTGGCTCTTTTTTATCATACCATAATAATAATAAAGTTAATAATAGATCAAGAATAGAAGAATATATCTGTGTTGGATGAAGTGGAATTCCAAGTGGTGCAAGTAAAGTATTTGTAAAAGTTATACTTAAGGGAGAATTTGTTGGTGCACCATAACAACATCCTGCAAGAAGGCACCCTATTCTTCCAAAGGCTTGTGCTAAAGAAACGCTGGGTATCATTAAGTCAAATATCTTTAAAACATTCCACTTATTCTTTTTTGAGTAAAAGTATACCGCCAAAGCTCCTCCTATAATAGATCCATATACGACAAATCCACTTCCTACATCTTTGAGCATAGATGGATTATTAATTATTGCATTTATATCAGTTATAATGTATAAGAGTTTTCCCCCTATAACGCCTGCTATTATAGCAAATATAGTAACATCAAATATTGTATCACTATCATAACCTTTATCTTTGGCCCTTTTATCTAAAAGTAAAAATCCAAACAATATTCCAAGGGCTATCATTAGTCCATATCCATATATATTTATTCCAAATATAGTGAATAGAATTGGTTTCATATTTACCTCCATAAAAAACAAGAGAAGCTATATAGCTTCTCTATTCTTTTTATTAAAATTATAATACTTTAACTTAATTAAAGCAAATCATTTTTCATATTTAAAACTAGACGCCAGTCCTTTAAATATAGACAACATATTTTCTTTATAGTTTTTCTGTAAAGTAAAGAAAGAAAACCTTACATAACTATCCTTATTATCTATGAAAAACTCGTTAGCTGTATATACTGATCCTTTAGCATTTTTCATAGTATAACATATAGCATAGGCCTTATTTTCATTAATATTAATTTCTTGTATACTATAATCTTTTACCGTATTTTCTTTAAGTGATACCTCTTTGCTTTTATCTAAAAAACTCTTTAAATCTTCTTTATAATTCCACACTTGAACGAATCCATAAATTTTCTGATCCTTAGAATTAAAAGCATTATGATATACAATCTCCTTACTTTCAAAATCTATTTCTTTAGTTTCAAAGTCTTCAGGAAGTTTGTATGTAAATTTATTTTCTAATGCCTTATATTCCTTTAACACATCTAAATTACTATTAACTAAAGCCGCCAGCTTTAAATTATTATCAAACATCTTTTCAGCACTAAATAATACTACCATAAGTAAAATTATAACTGTTGTTATTTTTAATCTTTTCCTATTTAGTACGATTACTTTCACGTTATCACTCCTATCCAAAAGATTTATACTCTTATAAAATTATATTAGTTATATCTTTCAGTTATGACTTAAACCTACAATAAATAATAATATACTTTATATCATAAATTTTTATCATTAAATAAAAAAAGCAAATTTGAAAGTCTTTTGTTAAATCAATCTTTCAAATTTACTCTTTAACCTTTTTACTATTTAACTTTAATGTACTTAATTTATATATATTTTACTATATTATTACTTCATAGGTACTACAGTTATGCTATTCCTAAAGTCATAAAACATAAGCCAATATCCAAAGTTTTCATCAGTTTTTGAAGGCATCCAAGTGATAAATCCTGTCTTCCCACCATATGGTTGTTCTCTTCTATCTTTAGTGCCTGGAACTGCATATACTATATATCTTAATCTGTTATCTTTATTATACTTATATCCCACCATATAGTGTTCATACTTTTTGATATATGGATAATAATTTATCATAGGATAATATATAACAGTATATCTTGTGTAGTTAGAATTATTTAATAAGCTCTCAATGTTTTTTGTAGGGACCTTATACCATGCGCAATATTTAATTTGATTTTCAAATCCATTGACACTTTCAAAGCCTTTTACAATTCCTTCGAAAAAGTCTTCAGTATCAGCTGTTGCACACTTATCTTTTTCTAATCCGCAATGTTTTTTATTATACCTATCTTCTAAAAACTCTTCATCTTCTCTGTTATCAGTTATTCCATCATCTTCTCTTTCACAAAAAACGTCTTCTTCTTTTTTATGAAGAATATCTTCATTATCTATTTCCTCTATTACTTCTGACTCATAAGTTAAATTTACATCTTCTTCACCATCTGCCACTTCAAGCTTCTTTTGTTTAATCCTTTCTATATTATCTTCATACTCATTAAAGTTCTCTTGTAAATTTAATCTATGTTCATGACCCTCTTTATTATTTATATCTTCTTTTATTTCCTTTACCTCATCTTTAAAGGTCTCTATATTTTCTTCTATATTCTTTTTTGTATCTCTTATAGAACTTTTCTCTTTTGCCTTTTTATTTAGTATATTTACTTCTATTTCTGGTTTATTTTCAATCTTTCTTTCTTCAAAGTTTATTGTTTTATCCTTCTTTTTATTGTCTTCTTTTACAGAGTCCTTAGATATTTCTACATCCTTTTTAATAATTATAGATTGATTATCTTTATTCATCTTATTTTCAGTTACATCTCTATTTAATTTAATTTCTAAAATATCATATTCCTTCCAGTTCTTAGGTTTATCACTACTTAAAAATCCACTCATAGGTATAGTTCTCTTACTGTTAGACCTTTTTAATATAGCTGTACCACCAATATCCTCTAACGCTATGCCTGTTCCCCCTATATTATCTGCATCGAATTCATAGGATACATCTGCTCTTCCATTATCGTCTATGTTCAAAACCCCTATATTTATAATTTTATTAACATCTCTTTTATTACATACTATTAGCATATAATAAGGGTTATCTTCTCTTTTTAAGTTTTGAACATAGTAGGACATTCTTAATTTTTCATTTTTTAATTCTATCTTGCTATACCCCGAAGGCTGTTTATCACTTGCTAAGGCACATCCCTTTTCATCTTCTTGCAATATAACGAAATATCTACTATAAGACTTCTTGTGAGCCAATTTAATTCCCTCCATACTATATTTCTTCAATATAGTATATGAGTAGTTTTTTTAAAAGTGAACTCAAAAAACAAATTAAAAAAAGCTAAGAGTTTTATCTTAGCTTTTTCCATGATATTATTATATAACTTTTAATTATTTGAAAGTTCATCTATATTGTTTGCAAGCATAGCAAATTCTTCTATAGATAAAGTTTCACCTCTTCTCATGACATCAATATTGCTTGACTTAAAAGCTTGTTCTATAAGTTCTTTAGAAAAACCCAATACTTTTAAACCATTTGGCAAAGTTTTCCTTCTCATATTGAAAGAGCTTCTTATAATTTTAAAGAATAATTCTTCATTGGTTACTTCAACTCTTGGTTTTGAAAGTCTATCTAACCTGATAATTATAGAGTCTACTTTAGGCCTAGGCAAAAAACAAGTTGGAGATACGGTCCTTATAACACTAGTATCACAGTAATATTGTACTAATAAAGATAATGCCCCATATTCTTTAGTACTTGGCTTTGCATGAATTCTGTCAGCTACTTCTTTTTGAATCATTACGGTTAAACTCTGAAAGTCGTATTTACCATTTAGTAATCTTGCTATTATTGGTGTTGTAAGATAATAAGGTAGGTTGGCAACCAGTTTTACCTTAGTCTCTTCTCCAATGATTTCATTATAATCAATCTTTAAAGCATCTTTATGCACTAATTGAAAGTTATCAAACTCCCTTAATTCTTCTACTAAAATAGGTATAAGATCTCTGTCTATTTCTATAGCTGTAACTCTTTTAGCCTTTTTCAGTATCTCTCGTGTAACCGTACCAACACCTGGCCCTATTTCTATGACAAAATCCTGTGATGTTATTTCTGCTCCATTTACTAGATCTTCAATAACCTTATCATCAACTAGAAAGTTTTGGCCTAATGTTTTAGTAAACTTAAATTTATATCTATCAACTATTTCCTTTGTTCTATAATCTCCCATATGTTATTAACCTCTTTTTTATTTAATTATGTATAGTTATTATTATATATTATTTATTATTAAGTTCTATTCTTTCCAAAGCTTCTAAAAACTCACTTTTTTCTATTCCAAAACTATTTAATCTTGAAATAAATCTTGCTGAATTTCCATATCCTATTCCCAACTCTTTTCCAAGCTTATCTCTTTTTAAACTAGACTTCTTATCTCCTACTAATCCATAATTCATCATATCTGCTATGGTAAATGTAGTAACCTTATCTTTAATCTCACACTTAGCTTTTTTAATAGCTCTTATTATTGTTTCAGGTGAAGCATTCTCTACTCCTATATCTCCATCTTTAGTTCCTTCTGCTTGCGATATATATGCATGTTTTACTCCTGACACCCTTTTAGCTATTATACTTCTTATTTTTTCTCCTGCAAAATCTGGATCTGTTAAAATTATTACCCCTTGTCTTTTTTGAGCTTCTTTTATCTTATCTATAACTGACCTATTAATACCAAAGCCGCCTACCGCTAAAACTTCCGCATCCACGGCTCTTTTAACTGCAGTTATATCGTCTCTTCCTTCTACCACTATAACTTCTTTTATCAAAACTATCCCCTTCCCATCAAAAAGAGGGCTTATTAAGCCCCTTATTAATTCAGAATATATACATTTACATATTTTACTCCCCAGTTATAGCTTTCACTAGCTGAGTTAAAAAACACATCTATTGTGTTACCCTTTATAGCACCACCCGTATCTTCAGCAATGGCATATCCATAGCCTTCTATATACATCTTAGTACCTAGGGGAATTACCCTTGGATCCACAGCTATGCTACTATACCCACTTGGATTTCTCTTAGTACTAGTTCCAGTAGCCGTAATGTGATTTCCATTATTTCCACTATTATAATAAGCTGTTGCTCTAACCTTTATAGTCTTTTTATATAATACATCTTCGCCACTACCTCTTGATGCAGTCAAAACTCCTAAGGATCCTTGGAGTACTACTTTATCTACAGGTTCTTTTACTACAATTTCACTTATCACTTTTCTATCTATTTCCTTGCCATTTTCATAGATTATTTTAGTAGAGACTATTTTCTCTCCCTGTGCACCTTCTTGAACTATTTTGTTTACTGTATTAGCTAACTTTTCGTCCTTTTTTATTGTAGTATTAAAATCTAAAGGTAGATTTTCTGCTAATATCTCAGTTTTTACCCTTGTAATATCAACGTTCAACCCCTCTTCTATAGGGGACTCTAAAGAAGGTGATACTCTATCCTCTTCTTCTAGAGAAATTCCTTCTGAGTTTAACATAGATTCAATATTATCTTCAGAAGTAAGGATGCTTAAAACTTCTCCATCTACTTCTACATTTACATCCACTGCTCTTTTTATGTGGATTTGATCTCCTTTTTTGATTTTTTCATTTACTCCAAGATCTACCTTATCTTTAGGACCTAACACTATTTTATTATCGTGTAAAGCCCCCTGTACGGTCCCTTTATATGTTGCTATTTTAGATTCCTTTCCGTCTATTACCAATGTTATCTCTTTTTTCATGTTAAAAATTGTGACTAAAAGTCCCATTACAATTAGGGACATAACAAATGCTGCCTTTGGACCGTTCGAAAAATAATTTTTAATTTTACTTTTGAACTTGTCAAACATAATGAACTACCTCCCTCTGGCAAGAGCACTTTTACATTATAACCATAATGAATATTGTTGTCAAACTTTATGCTCTAGGCCTTGAATAGACTGACTTTAGCTAAATTTAAAAAATAAATAATGATAGCTTTTTACACAAATTTAGCCCTTTTCATGGGAGTTTTACATATTTGTTCTTCTATATTTTGGCAATTTAAATGATTTTAGAGTTTGTTTATTTGATATAATTATATGTTTACTTTTTAAATTTAATGCAGTATTACAAATTAAAACTTATCTATATTGTACCAGTTAAGGCTCTATTTTATATCAAATAAAGCCTTAGTATTTCTTATAGTTATATGACTAATTTCCTCCATTGATAAATCTTTTATTTCTGATATTCTTTTTATTATATGCTCTATATAATCGGATTTGTTCCTCTTTCCTCTATAAGGTACTGGTGCCATATAAGGAGCATCCGTTTCTACTAACATTTTGTCTAAAGGTACATCTTTTACTACATCTATGACCTTTCTTGCATTTTTAAATGTTACAACACCTGTGAATCCTAAATAATACCCTTCTTTTAAACACTCCCTAGCAAATTCTACACTACCAGAAAAGCAGTGGAGAACCCCCTTTACTTCTGGAAATTCTTTTATTATATCTAATGTGTCTTTATGTGCATCCCTATCATGTATAATTACAGGAAGATTCATTTCATTTGCAAGTTGCATCTGCTCTCTAAATACTTTCTTTTGTATATCCTTGTGTGGATTCCCTTCCCAATAATAATCAAGACCAATTTCACCTATAGCTTTTAATTTTGGGTTATCCTTATTAGACTTTATCCACTTATATACATCTTCATTCCATTCATTTGCATTTTCAGGGTGTATACCTAATGCAGCATAGAAAATTTCATGTCTTTTGGATAATTCTAATGTGCTTTCACAAGCTTTTAAGGAAGACCCACAATTTATAACACCTATTACACCTTTATCTTTAATATCTTTTATTACTCCTTCCACATCTTCGTTAAAAGCTTCATCATCATAATGAGCATGGGAATCAAAAATATTAATTTTAACATCATTACACATACGAATATCCCCCTTGTCTAAGTTATACATTGCTTTATATCTCCAATATTAATCTTTTAATTATAAAATAATATATTACAAGTTAATAAACCTATTATCACACATTAATTATATCTATACTCTTAAAGATATAAAAAAGGTGTAACAAGACCTATAAGTCCTCCTAATAACGCACCAAGCCAAGTTATTGCTTTAAGCTCTTCATGTGCAATACCCACAATCACTTCTTCTGCAAAATCTACTTCAAAAGAGTTAATATTATCTTCTACAATTTTTTCAATATTCAATATCTCAATTACATCAGAAGCTTGCTTTTGTATAAATCTATCATAAACACTTTTTATGTAAATGTTAGATGATTTTATTAATATATCTTCCTCAACTTTAATTAAGCTATTAATAGGTCTATCTATTGTTACACTTATAATCTTAGATATACCCTCTTTAATTATAGTCTGAGTACGATCTCCATCCACTACCTCATATACAAATCTCTTTATAACGCCGTATAAGTTTTCTTTATAACTTGGATTAAAATTTAATAATACTTCGTCTATAGAATTATGGCCTAATAATTTAGTTTTTATTCCATATATTCCTTCTTTTATTACTTCTATTGAAAATACATTGCTTTGCAGATCATTTACTAAATTATCAATGATAATTTCTATTTTAGAATACTCTACCGCCTTTATAATTTCGCTTACACTTCCATCCATTAGCTTATCTATATAATTTTTTATTACTACGCATATTTGCTTTTTATTTTCATCTTCTTTTAAATATTCTTTAGAAAAATCTAGGAATTTATTATATAAGGTTTCAGGATTTAAAAACATTGCTACCAAAGGATTTACATTAGTTCCTATGCCTTCAGAAATAGCTACTTTTATCTTGACTTTTGTATCAGGTTCCTCTAATAAGGATAAGATATCTCTTGTTATCTTATCCCTATTTTCATATATAAAGTCATCTACTACATCTATCATATTTTTAGGAATGACTTCTTTCAGTCTCTTTTCAGTATAAATTAATTCTCCTAGCTTTTTATTTATCTTTTCTTTTATATTTTGATGAAAATCCTTAGATGATGCATAATTATATACAATCTCTGATATTTTACCCATACTTTCTTCTTTTAAAATGTGTTCTAATATTAATGGCTCCTTTTTTAATTCTTTTTGGAACAGATTATATATTTCTTTTACTATCTTATCTTTAACATTATCATTTAAGTTATTTAAAACCCCTACATATATATTTTCATTTATATTGTCAATATTTCTTTGATCAAAACCTAAGTTTTCTTCCATTAAAGCCTTTAAATTTTTAGTAGATGAATATATATCTTTTATTTTAGTTTCAACCATATTGTAAATATGACTATATATATTAGGGCTACATAATGCTTTTACTATGGTATCCTTAGATAACAAGTGGTTGGCTATAGCCTCACTTACACTTTTGGCAATTCTTTGTTTTTCTTTTGGTATAAGTCCAGGAGTAAACGGCACCTTAATGCCAAATATTCTTTTCTCTTCATAAGGTCTAAACAGCATTTTAATTGCAAGCCAGTTTGTTATATATCCTATTACAGCACCTACTATACATGGAATAAAGTTTTTCATATTATACTTCCTTTCTGCGAATCACTTGATATTATATTGATAGCATAACTCTTAGATATTTACAACTAATAAAGATATTCTTTATATTTTATTAAGTAAACCATAGTGTGATTTAAATTACATTAACAAAGTATATTATAATGTATAATTATAATATACTTTGTTAATAATCCAATACTTATTTGCATCATTTTTTAATGAAAAATGTTATAATAAAAACTTTATGATAAATTAAAAGGAGTGAAAATCCAGTTATGATTAAATCAGATTATAAATGTCTTCTTGTGAACCTACCCCTTTTTGAGAACTTTAATCAAAATGACTTAGACCTTTTGCTAAATTCTAAGGATGTTAAAATTGCATCTTATTCTAAAGATGAGATAATATTTATGGAAGATGACATGTGCTTAAACTTAAGTATAATATTAAAAGGTAATGTTGAAATACAAAAGGTAGACCCAAGCGGAAAACTTTTATCTGTAGCTAGTTTAAAAACTGGTGATATCTTTGGTGAAAACTTACTTTTTGGAGATAGAAATATATATCCTATGACCGTAGCTACTAAAAGTGATAGCTTAGTACTTCACATTTCAAAAGATGTGGTCGCAGTTCTTTGTCAACAAAATTTAGAATTTTTATATTCATTTTTAAATCTTTTATCAAACAAAGCGATGGCCTTAAGCTCAAAAATTAAACAAGTTACTTTAAAAACTATAAGACAAAAAATTTGTGAATTTTTATATAGCGAATACTCTCATTCCAATAATAAAATTTCACTTAAAATGTCTAAACAAGAATGGGCTTATAATTTAGGTGTCCAAAGACCTTCTCTATCAAGAGAACTTATAAAATTAAAAGAGGATGGAATAATAGACTACGAAAAAGATTATGTATTAATTCTAAATGTACAAGCATTAAAAGAAAACATATAAAAATAAAATCTTTAATTGTAAGATGTGGGACCCTACAAAAAAGTTGTAAGATCCCACTTTATTTATCTTATTTCACTGCCTAATTTTAATTCACTTGGTGAATCTATAACATAGAGTATACTATCATCTTCGTTAGATGCTGCAAGTATCATTCCCTCTGATAATTCCCCTCTTAGTTTTGCAGGTTTTAAATTAGCTACTAGAACCACATTTTTACCCACTAACTCCTCAGGTTTATAATGTTTTGCTATTCCTGATATAACCTGTCTTATCTCTCCTCCTAAATCAACTTTAAGCTTCAATAGCTTTTTTGCACCTTTAATGGCTTCACATTCTAATACTTTAGCCACCCTTAAGTCTATTTTTTCAAAATCTTCTATAGTTATTTCTGGCTTAATAGGCTTTGAAGATTCTTCTTCTTTTTCTGTATTATTATTTACTTTTAAAACCTCTAATTCTTTAATCTTTTCTTCTAAATCTATTCTTGGAAATATTATGCTACCCTTTTTAACCTTAGTACCTGCACTTATGCCATCAAAAGAAGCAATGCTATCCCAAGTACATATTTCAACCCCTAACTGTTCTCTTATCTTATCTGAAGTATCTGGTAAAAAAGGTGATATAAGTACTGATATTATTCTAAGTGCTTCAGCAAGGTTATAAAGAACTGTTCCTAATCTTTCTTTTTGCTCTTCTTCTTTTGCTAAAATCCACGGTGTTGTTTCATCTATATATTTATTACACCTTCCTATTAAAGTCCATATATGAGATAAGGCTTCAGATAGTTTTAAATCATCTAAGGACTTTTCAACAAGTTCTGGAGTATCTAGTGCAAGCCTTATAAGTTCATTATCTATAGGTTCTGTAGCTGTTGGTGCTGGTATCACTCCATCAAAATACTTTTCTATCATGGTAATTGTTCTTGATACTAGGTTTCCTAGATCATTAGCTAAATCTGAGTTTATCTTTTTTATAAACATTTCATTTGTAAAGGTACCATCTGAGCCAAAAGGTATTTCCCTTAAAAGATAATATCTTATAGAATCTACACCAAAGTGCTCTGAAAGTATTACAGGATCAACAACATTTCCTTTAGATTTTGACATCTTACCACCATCAACCAAAAGCCATCCATGACCAAATATTTGTTTTGGAAGAGGTAAATCTAATGCCATAAGCATAATTGGCCAATAAATCGTATGAAATCTTAAAATATCTTTACCAATTAAATGAACATCTGCTGGCCAATACTTTTCATAAAGTTTAGTGTTTTCACTTCCATATCCCAATGCTGTTATATAATTAGATAATGCATCTATCCATACATATACTACATGACTTTTATCAAACTCTACTGGTATTCCCCAATCAAATGAAGTTCTTGATACACATAAATCTTGTAATCCTGGCTTCAAAAAGTTATTTATCATTTCATTTTTTCTGGATTCTGGTTGTATGAAGCTTGGATTAGCTTCTATATATTGCAAAAGTCTTTCTGCATATTTACTCATTTTAAAGAAATAAGCCTCTTCTTTTGCCTTTTCCACGCTTCTTCCGCAGTCTGGGCACTTACCATCTAATAGTTGCGTGTCTGTCCAAAATGATTCACATGGAGTACAATAGGACCCTTCATAAGAACCTTTATATATATCACCATTCTCATAAAGCTTTACAAATATATCTTGAACTGCTTTAATATGACTATCATCTGTAGTTCTTATAAATTTATCATAACTTATATTCAATAACTTCCATAATTCCTTAATTCCATCTACTACTTTATCCACATATTCCTTAGGTTTTACACCATTTTCTTCAGCTATTCTTTGAATTTTTTGACCGTGTTCATCGGTTCCTGTTAAAAACATAACATCATATCCACTCAATCTTTTAAATCTAGCAATAGCATCTGCTGCAACTGTGGTGTATGCATTTCCTATATGCAGATTAGTTGAAGGGTAATATATCGGTGTTGTAATATAAAAGGTTTTTTTCTCTTCGCACATTAGTTTGCTTCCTCCTTTAATTTTCATGTTTAATTTTAACATAGTCTTAATCTTATAAAAGTTTTCTAAAATTATTTGTAACAAAAAGCCTCTATGTGTATCTACACATAGAGGCGTAATATTAACGCGATTCCCACTCTAGTTTATGCTGTTGTCACCAACAGCAACTCTATAAGTGATATCACTTATAGTGACCATCACCTTTCCCGTTAACGGAGGATACCGTATCTTCTTAACTTAAAGCTTAGAAAATATGCTCCAAGACCATATTCATAAAGATCCTCACCTCTGGTTTTCAGCTACCCCAGCTCTCTTTTAGGCAGTTACCTTACTACTCATCTTTTCATAGCAATAATTATTATATATTCTACATACATAATAATGAATTAAGGTTTTAATGTCAATAGCCATTATTTTAGTGTTATCATTACATATGCTTTTTATTCAAATTATAAAGAATATTAATTTTCAAATGTAAATTTATATTGCCATAAACTTTTCTATTTCTTCTACAGTTTTAATTATATCCTTTGATAAAACTTCAGCTCCATTTTCTGTAACTAAGATATCATCTTCTATTCTAATGCCTATCTTCTCTTCTTCTATATACAATCCTGGTTCTACGGTAATTACCATGCCCGGTTCTAAAAGGCCTTCCCTTGATCCTACATCATGAGTATCTAGTCCTAAATGATGACTCACTCCATGAAAATAGTATTTTGATAAGTCTTCATCCTTATCTATAATATTTATTTCTTTTAATCCATCAGCAAGTATACGTTTAGCAAGCTTGTTTAATTCTGGAAATGGAACCCCTGGTTTTATAATCTTTATAACTTCAAGCTCTGCTTTCAATACTATGTTATATATTTGTTTTTGCCTTTCTGTAAACTTTCCACTTACAGGGAATGTCCTACTTATATCCGCATTATAATAATTTAATTGAGCTCCTAAATCGAATAATATTAGATCTTCATCTTTAAGCTCACCATCATTTGCTACATAATGAAGCACTGTGGCATTTTTACCTGTAGCTGCAATAGTTTTAAATGAGAAATCTTTAATACCCTTAGTTTTTAACACAAAATCAAAGTAAGCTTCAATCTCATATTCTTTCATTCCCGGTTTGCAATTTTTCATTAAAGCTTCTATTCCATCTTTAGTTATATCTATAGCATTCCTTAATTCCATTACCTCTTCTTTAGATTTTATAGCCCTTAATTTCTCTATATCGTTATATATATTTTTAATGTTTACTTGAACATAGTTTTCTTTCATTTTATAAGCAAAGCTTTGCACATTATTTGGCATGGAACTAAAGGCATCCTTTTCAAGATCCATATACACTATACAAAGATTCTTTATAGATATAAATTCATGAATTAATCTTTCAAACTCATCAGTATATTTTATATTATTAACTCCTGAACACTCTTTAGCCTTTTCATCACTTATTGTTTTTCCTACCCATTTCTCCATAACAGGATTAGGCCTTCTTATAAATAAAAATTCTTCTACAATATCATTTTGTTTCACCATTAGCAAAATCACATGCTCCTCATTAATTCCAGTTAGATAATAAAAATTTCTATTTGGAGTAAATGGATATTCTTCATCAGCAGACTTTTTTGGAGCAACTCCTGAAAACATTACCAAGATAGAGTTATCTTTTAATTCTTTACTTAGCCTTTCTCTATTCTTTATAAACACATCTTTGTTCATAAAACAACATCCCTTTCTTATTTCATACTGTATAAACATTATATATCTTATATGATTACTATTCTATAACTTATAAAGGGTTTATCTACAAACTTCTATATTATCTAATTTAACTTTTTCCTTGACAACAAATATCTATAACACTTATAATATAACTAATTGTATTCGATATAATTTTATAATTATATCCATTATAAAAAAAGAGGTGCAACTATGAATGAAGACATATTAAACTTAGATAATCAGCTTTGCTTTTCTATATATGCTTGTTCTAAAGAAATCATACGTTTATATAGACCTTTCTTAGAAAAGCTTGGGCTTACCTATACTCAGTATATCGCTTTATTAGCTTTGTGGGAAAAGGACAAGGTTACAGTTAAAGAATTAGGTAATAGATTATACCTAGATTCCGGTACTCTCACCCCACTTCTTAAAAAGATGGAAGAAAACGGTCTATTATTAAGAGAACGTCAAAAAGATGATGAAAGAAAAGTATTAATAACCTTAACAAAAGCAGGTGTAGATTTAAGACAAAAGGCATTAGAAATTCCAAAATCAATATTATGTAGTACAAATCTAGATAAAGAGAAATCTATAGAGCTTAGAGAAGATATCAAAAGCTTACTTAAGCACATATATGCCATAAATGAAGAGACTGTATCAAAAAAATAAAGCATAAATAAAAGAGTACTTAACAATCTAAAAGGTTATTAAGTACTTTTTTATTTATGATATTTAGAAAGGTTAATTTTATTATATTATTCTAATGCAATAAGTTTTACCTTTATTACGTTATCTATTGTTCTTATATCTTCTAAGACATTTTTCATATCCACTTCCATCTTTGATATATCAAAAGTAATTGTTACATTAGCTGCATTATTTATAGGTATATCCTGGTTTATAGTCATGATGTTTCCCTTATTTTCTGCTATCTTATCTAGTATTTTAGATAAAGTCCCAGATTCATGAGCAATAAGAAGAGCAATAGTAGCTTTTTGTCCCTTCATATTCTCTGACATTGAAAATACATTGTCTTTATACTTGTAATATGCGCTTCTACTTATACCAACTTCTTTTACCCCTTCTGATATATCCTTAACTTCTTCTGTGTATATGAGTTCTTTCACTTGAATTACCTTTTGAAAAACATCTGGTAATACTTTGCTGTTAACGATAAAAAACTTTTCACTCATAATATTCCTCTAAATAAGATTGATATAAATTATATTTATCTTATATTCAATTTTTTAGCTAGTTTTTGAAGCATATCTTGTGTCATATTTTCTAAATCATACTTTGCATTAAATCCCCACTCGGCTTTTGCTGCTGAACAATCTATAGAATTTGGCCATGAATCTGCAATAGCTTGTCTTACAGGGTCTACATCATAATTCATAGTAAAGTTTGGTATATGTTTCTTTATTTCATTTGCTAACATTGTAGGTTCAAAGCTCATAGCTGTTATATTAAATGCATTTCTGTGGATAAGCTTTGATGAATCTGCTTCTAATAGTGTCACTATAGCATTTAATGCATCTGGCATATACATCATATCCATATATGTGTTTTCTGCGATATAAGATGTATATTTACCTTCTTGAAGTGCTTTGTAATATATATCTACTGCATAATCAGTAGTTCCACCACCTGGAGCTGTTGTATAGGATATTAATCCTGGGAATCTTACTCCTCTAGTATCTACTCCAAATCTTTTGAAATAATAATCACATAATACTTCTCCTGAAACCTTGGTTACCCCGTACATGGTTTCTGGCCTTTGAATAGTATCTTGTGGTGTATTGTCTTTTGGTGTATTAGGTCCAAATGCACCTATAGAACTTGGTGTGAAAAAAGAACATTTTAACTCTCTAGCAACCTCTAAAGCATTAAATAATCCTCCCATGTTTATTTCCCAAGCAAGAACAGGTTTAGCTTCTGCTACTGCTGATAATAAAGCTGCAAGATGTATTATTGTATCTACTCCATGTTTTTTCGCAACTTCTGCCATCTTTTTAGCATCTAAAACATCTAGTACTTCAAATGGCCCAGATTCTACTGCTGGATTTCCATCTATTCTTCTTATATCTGTTGCAATTACGTTGTTATTACCATATATGCTTCTCATATGCATTACCAACTCAGAACCAATTTGTCCAAGGGCTCCTGTAACTAATATCTTCTTCATAATAATCCTCCTAAAATTTAGTTAATATTATTTAATTACACCTAATTCCTTACCAACCTTTTCATATATGGTAAGTGCCTTATCTAACATTTCCTTTGTATGAGCTGCTGTAGGCATATTTCTAACTCTTCCAGTTCCCATTGGTACTGTTGGGAATACTATAGACTTAGCATAAACTCCTTCTTCCATTAATCTTTTACTAAATTGTTGTGCTAATTTTTCTTCTCCTATTATACACGGAGTTATAGGTGTCTCACTATGACCTATATTAAATCCTAATTCCTTTAAACCCTTCTTTAAATAATTTCCATTTTCCCAAACCTTATCTACAAGATCTGTGCTTTTCGTCATTATATTTAAAGCTTCAATTATAGCTCCACAAGAAGCTGGTGTTAATGATGTTGAAAATAAGAAAGGTCTTGCTCTAACTTTTAACCAATCTATTAAATCTTGAGTACCAGCTACATATCCACCAACTACACCCATAGCTTTTGATAAAGTACCCATTTGGAAATCTACTTTATCAGATAGTCCAAAGTGCTTTACTGTTCCAACACCTTTTCCCATAACTCCTGAACCATGCGCATCATCTATATAGCTTATTAAATCAAACTCTTCTG
Organism: Clostridium algidicarnis DSM 15099; assembly: GCF_002934235.1. GTDB lineage: Bacteria > Bacillota > Clostridia > Clostridiales > Clostridiaceae > Clostridium_L > Clostridium_L algidicarnis. Next base: position 74,588 of record NZ_PTIS01000004.1, on the reverse strand, counting down.
CCGCCTCTACAAGTCCTGGTAAATTAACAACATCTCCGTCCATAGAGAAAACTCCATCACTAATAACCATTAACTTTTCATATAATCCACTTTCTTTTGCTTCTTTTGCTTTTACTTTCAAATCTTCCATGTCATTATGCTTATATCTTATAATCTTAGCTCCTGATAATTTACACCCATCTATTATAGATGCATGATTTAATTCATCAGATAATATAGCGTCCTTTTTATTCATAACTGCCTGTATAGCACCTGCATTACAATTAAATCCTGATTGAAATGCTATAGCAGCTTCTGTATGCTTAAATTCAGCTAATTTCTTTTCAAGTTCTTCATGTATTTTTAATGTTCCATTTATAGTTCTAACCGCTCCTGCACCTACACCATATTCATTAGTGGCTTTAATAGATGCTTCTATCATCTTAGCATTATTAGCTAATCCTAAATAGTTGTTTGATGATAAATTTATAAGCTCTTTGCCCTTCACTTTTATTATTGGACCATTAGCACTCTCCAAAACATTAATTTCATTATATAGGCCTTTGCTTTTTAAATCGTTAAGATTCTCATTTAAAAATTTCTGTAAAGCTTTGCTTCCCATATCATTGCCTCCTTATATTTAGTTCCATTCAGCAATATTGTTTCCCTCTGAGATACAATATTAATTTTATGTATGTATTTATTATATCAAACTTATTATCACATATCCATACTCTAATTTTGAAAGAATACTTAAATCTATTCTCTTATCCTACTGTTTACTAGTATTTACTCCTTCTTACTGCCATTTAAAAACGTTTTCATATTGTTGCATTTTTTTCTATTTTTAATACTAAAATTTTTATCTTTTCATTTGACTTTATAGTGTTTATGCTATATATTATGGTTAAAGTCATATTCAGAATATTTTAACAAACAATGGTTCACTATGTTGTTTTCTACATTTAATTTTTTAAAATCTATTTTATAAAAATTCATATAAACTCTAACATTAATAATTTAAAGGAGTGATTTAATTGGACAAGACAAAAAAAATTGGACTTATTCCAAAACTTATTGCTGCCATTATACTCGGTATACTTATTGGAAAGTTTATGCCTGAAGTTGTTGTAAAGGTATTTGTTACCTTTAGTTCTATATTTGGTAACTTTTTAGGATTCCTTATACCTTTAATAATTCTTGGTTTCATAGTATCGGGTATAGCAGATCTTGGAGGTAATGCAGGTAAACTCCTTGGAATTACTGCTGGTATTGCATACTTATCTACATTGATTTCTGGATTCTTTGCTTACATAGTTGGTGTAAATATATTCCCTAGTTTCATTAAAGCAACCAACATGATAAATGATGCTGTGAATCCAGAAGAACATCTTTTAAAACCTTTCTTTACCATTGAAATGGATCCAATAATGACTGTTATGAGTGCATTAGTATTCGCATTCTTATTAGGTCTTGGAATATCCGCAGTAAAAGGTGAAGGGCTTAAGAAAATTGCTTTTGAATTTCAACAAATAGTTGATAAAACAATTTCTAATGTTATCATACCCTTACTTCCAATCTACATCCTTAGTATATTTGCAAATATGACTTATGCTGGTGAGGTTGGACGAATTATATCTGTATTCTGGAAGGTATTCTTAATAGTAATTGCTATGCATTTATTAATAATATTAATTCAATTTACTATAGCTGGAGCGGTATCTAAGAAAAATGTATTCAGCATGATAAAGAATCAAGTTCCAGGTTACTTAACTGCAATAGGGACACAATCTTCAGCAGCTACTATACCAGTAAATTTAAAATGCGCTGAAAATAATGCTGTTTCTAAAGAAATTAGAGAGTTTGTAGTTCCTTTATGCGCAACTATACATTTATCAGGAAGTACCATAACGCTTACCTCTTGTGCTATAGCTGTTATGATGTTAAATAATGTAAGCTTTACATTGCCTCAAATGCTAGGTTTTATAGCAATGTTAGGTGTAACAATGGTTGCAGCTCCTGGTGTTCCAGGTGGTGCTGTAATGGCTGCACTTGGTGTTTTACAAACTAACCTTCACTTTACTGAAGCACAACTTGCGTTAATGATAGCCCTTTATATAACTCAAGATAGCTTTGGTACAGCTTGCAACATTTCTGGTGATAATGCAATTGCTGTAATAGTAGACAGCATATATAATAAAAAGAAAAAGGTATCTATGTCTTAGTTTTAAGTATAAATGTAGATTAATACAAGAACATTATAATTAAATATAGGCTTATGCCCTAAACCTAAATAGCAATAAGTAAAAGTAAATATACCTTTTCTTATTGCTATTTTATTTGAATAACTTTAATATTTTCAGTAACTCTCTATTTTTAAAGATGCTTATATAATATAATGATTACAGTATTAGAGTTAAGGAGGTTTTTTATTGTTTAAATATCAAAGATCTGACCTAAAAGATGTTCTTGAATTAGCGCTACCTGCTGTAGGTGAAAACATATTATATATGATGGTATGGGTATTTGATACAATGATGGTAGGCCGTTATGGTGGCAATATTGCTGTAAGTAGTGTTGGTCTTGGTTCTGAATTTATGTACGGCTTTTCTAACATTTTCATAGCAGTAGGTATTGGTGTAGGCATAACCTCCCTAGTTGCTAGAAGGGTTGGTGCAAATTTAAAATCCGCAGCCGAGGAATATTTAACTGTAGGTTTTATTATTGGAGGTATTCTATCTTTTATAGGATTTTTAATATTCTTTTTTGGAAGTTCTAAATTACTTTCTATTACTGGTGCGGATGATAATGTAATAGCTATGGGTACCCCTTATATGAGAATAGCTTCTATAGGAATATTTTTTAATATGTTAATGATCTTATTAAATTCTTCATTAAGAGGTTACGGAAATACTAAGACTCCCCTAGTAGCATCAATACTTATAAACATAGTAAATATAACTTTAGATTATGGTCTTATATTTGGTAATTTGGGGCTGCCAGAGCTTGGCATCCGTGGAGCTGCTCTAGCTACCACCATAGCTCAATTTCTAGGATTTTTGTTCATATTAAGCTATGTTATACATAAATCTCCTATAAAGCCTAGAATTAAATATGTAAAGAAAATAAAATTTTATAACTTTAGAGACTTGCTTCGATTATCTATTCCTTCTTCCATGCAAGAAGCTGCCTTTACTACAAGTAGAATAATAAGCAATCTCATGGTAATTAGTATGGGAACAGTAGCCTTTGCAGCTAACCAAATAACAACTACCATAGAATCCATATCTTTTATGCCCGGTTGGGGATTTGCCGTTGCTGCAACCACCTTAGTTGGTCATAAGGTTGGAGAAGGTAATCTAGAAAAAGCAGAAAAATATGCAAAGTTATCTATGATTTTAGGAACCTCTTTTATGATTATGTCTTCTTTACTATTTTTAATAGTACCAAATGGACTAATTAAATTGTTTATAAGCCCTAATGAGGTAGATGTTATAAACCTTGGTACACTTTGCCTTATGATAGCAGCTATAGAACAGCCTTTTATGGCTATATCCATGATAGTCGGAGGAGCTTTCAAAGGGCTTGGAAATACAAAGACACCTTTTAAGGTTTCTATAATATCTAGCTGGATAATAAGACTTCCGCTTATGTATATTGTTATATATAAACTACATCTAAATGTAGCTTGGGTATGGGTTGTAACTTCTGTACAGTGGATATTTGATGGTAGCATAATATATTACTTTTACAAAAAGAATCTAAATAAAAACTTAGTTAAACAAAATAAAGTTATCTAAACAAACTTATATACTTATAAATATAAAACAGCTGCTTTAACAAATTTATGTTAAATACAGCTGTTTTATTTATATCGCTTTGTATTTTTCTATTTATTCCTATTCTAATAAACTGTGTATAACTCCCTACATATTATTTAAGTATGGTTAATTTTCAACATAAATTATTCTATTCTTCCATATACTTCTTGCCCTTTACCATTTATATAATAAATAAGCAAAGCAATTATTAATACTATTACCACAACCAAAGATATAAATCCTATTAATAATGTTGGCTTTAATTTAAAGAATAAGTATATGTTTAGTCCTCCAATTAAAATTGATATTACAAAGCTTATAAATGAATTGATATTTTGTTTAACTGCCTTTTGTTCATTATCCCAGTTAAGCTTTGGTCTATTTATGTCTATAACAACACCTAAAGTAGATGTGAAAACACTTCCTAAAATAGATATTATGAATATAGATATAATGAGACTAAGAGGCAGCTTTAAAATAATTATCATTGCAGTAATTAATATAATGCTTATCATATTTACAATAACAGAAGATATTATTTTAGAAAAAATCTGTTCTCTATAAGTAATTGGTATATATTTATTTATAAACATAAGCTCTCCTTCTCTTGATATAGAAGTAGACGCCATAGCATTAGACCCGCTTATAAATAAAATTACGCTAAATGCTACTCCAAAAATAATACCTATCAACTTAGGATCTTTTACCTCACCTGTGATCTTCGTTAACATTTGTATATTATTAGGATCCATAAATCCATATATTATCATGAATATAGGAAATACAATGGTACCAACTACACAATTTAATAAGAATGCCGGTGTTCTAAATACAACCCTTAATTCTTTTATTACATATGATTTTATTTTTGAATTTTCAGAAGTTATTTTATCAAATTCTTTAGATTTCAACTCCTTCCTTTTAGAGAAAGATTCAGATGATCCCATAACTCCTTTAAAATAAAGTATTCTTGCTAATATCATAAATACTCCAAAAGATATTACGGTTATGAGTATGAATAATAATAAGTTCATAATACCCTTATTTACTGAAGTTGAAACTAAGGCTAATGCTGCTAATTTAGATGTAGGAAACATCCCTCCAAGTAAATTCATCATTGAATTATTACCTTTAGCGAAAACTTCAAGTAGGTTTTGCTCTCCCATATTAGATGAACTAGCTTTTTGAACTAAAAGGTTTACTCCAAGCCCTGAAAATATAGCAAGTATACCCCCTACAACCCTAAAAGCATCTTTATGTTTTCCTAAATTGGTAAATCTCATTATAACCATATTTAGTATTGAAGCTAACACTAATGGCATAACGGGTAGAAGTAAAAATATAATTATAGAAATCATCCAATAGCTTATTCCCGTATTAGCCTTAACACCATACCCAATTATTACAGGTAAAAGCACGATAAGCTCAGTTAAATATTCATATATTAAAACTGTTATGAACTTAGCTGAAAGTATTTCATCTGCTTTTAAAGGTAATGGTAAAAGAGCCTCAATATCTTTAGAAAAGTAAAATGTAGTAAGCACATATATAATCCCAAATATAAAAATAATAAAGCTAACCATGGAAAATGCTAGGCTCAAAATTATACCTTCTTGTCCCATTACAGCGAAATCTTTATATATAGATGCTGTAAAAGTACCTATAGGTACACCTATGGACATTACAAGTATTAATCCTAAAAATATATTTAAAATCATTGATGGAAATTTACTTTTTCGCTTCCCTTCATTTCCACTGCCATTTTTAAACAATACCTTAATCAATATAAATATCTTACTCATTTTCAGTCATCTCCAAGAATATATTTTCTAATGAAGAATTTTCTTTCATATGTTCTTTTATCTCTTGAAGTGTTCCACAAAATAATATCTTACCTTTATTTATTATAGCTACTCTATCACATACCTTTTCTGCAACCTCAAGTACATGTGTAGAAAAAAATACTGTATTACCAGAAGCTGCATGTTCTTTCATCATCTCTTTTAACATATATGAAGACTTTGGATCAAGTCCTGTAAGTGGCTCATCTAATATCCATATAGATGGATCATGTATAAGCACTGCCATTATAACTATCTTTTGCCTCATACCATGTGAGTAACTTTGTATTTTATCCCCTAGAGCATTACTCATCTCAAACCTACGAGATAAATTTTCAATTCGCTCTTTCCTTAAAGCTTTTGGCACTTCATATAAATCAGCCATAAAATTAAGATACTCTATACCTTTTAATCTTAAAAACATATCTGGATTGTCAGGTACAAATCCAAATTGTTTTTTAGCCTCTATTGAATCTTCTTTTATATTTATACCATTTAGCTTTATTTCTCCTGAATCTTGACTTATAATACCTGTCATCATCTTTATTGCAGTAGTTTTCCCAGCACCATTTGGTCCCAAAAATCCAAATATTTCTCCATCTTTTATAGTTATGTTTATATTATCTGCAGCTTTGATTGTTCCATTATAACTTTTACTTACATTGTTAAGTTCTATCATATTTAATCCCCCCCATATTATGTATTAAATATAATTTTATATTAAATATTATCTATTATCAACTTTTAAAACATGCATTAAGTCGTATAATATACCTCTTAATGCATGTTACTAAACTCTATCTTCGATTTTCATATCAATCTAATATAAATTAATTAAAATATAAATTAACTAAAGTCACCGATATTATTATAGCCGTTATATCTGCCATAATAGCTGCCCATAGAGTATGTCTTATCTTCTTTACTCCAACCGCTCCAAAGTATACAGTTACAGTATAAAATATGGTTTCTGTTGAGCCCATAAGTATTGATGCTATAAGTCCTATTTTACTATCTGCTCCATACTGCCTAATAGTTTCCGTAAATACTCCTAAAGCTCCACTGCCTGAAAGTGGCTTTATAAAAATTAATGGTACCAATTCTGCGGGAACACCTATTACACTCATTATAGGTTTAAATACTCTTACCAAAAGGTCTAAAGCTCCTGACTGCCTAAATATGGTGACTGCTAAAAGCATAGCTAAAAGATATGGAAATATTCTAAAGCAAACACTTACCCCCTCCTTTGCCCCCTCAACAAAACATTCGTATATTTTTACGCCTTTTATCCCTCCGTAACCTACTATGGCTAGTATAATTATAGGTATAATTCCTTTAAGCATATATGAAACCATAATTATTCACCCCACCTTAAAAAAATCTTTCTAATACTTTACAACAAATTATACCTACCATAGCCGCAATTGATGTAGTTATAATTACAGGTACTATTATAATTGCGGCGTTGTTTGATCCTTCAACTGCTCTTAAAGATATTACTGTAGTTGGGATTAATTGAATGCAAGCAGCGTTAAGCACTAAAAATAATGCCATATCATTGCTTGCTGTATCACCATGGTTATTTAATTCTTGGAGTCGTTCCATTGCCTTAATTCCAAAAGGAGTGGCTGCATTTGATAACCCCATAATATTAGCACTTAAATTCATAACAATTGCACCTAAAGCTTTCTCATCTTTTGCTGCATCTTTAAATAAAACTTTTAATATAGGTAAAAGTAACCTTGATATCTTTTCTGTAAGACCACTTTTTTCTGCTATTTTCATTATTCCAGACCAAAGGCTAATAATACCTAAAAGTCCTAGTGTAAGATTTACAGTAGAGCTAGAAGAATCTATAATTGCTTTAGATATTATTTCAGCCTTCCCAAAGAAGAGCCCCAAAATTATACTTACAACTATCATAAAAAACCAAATGTAATTAATCATATTTTCCTCCCATCCTAATCCTAACTTATATAATTTAAGTCACATGTTTTATAATACATGATTAATATATATGATTACTTTAAATTATTAAGACTGTTAAGATTTAAATACAGTAGTTGCATTTAAAATATAATAGTGCTACCATAAAAGCTGTATAAATATTAAAATATCAATATGATTTGATTATATATGAAAGGTTTGTTTAGATAATTATGATGACTATAAGAGATATTATGAAATATATTGAAAGTGAATACAAAGTTATAAACCAGACACCTTGCGAGGTTTGTGGTGGGGAATATTTAACTGAAGATTTAGACATAACTTTAGTGGACGGTGTTCCATTTGATGTTTGTGATTGTGTATGTGCCAGTTGCGGGTATATAAAGTCCTTCATGTTTACTGCACCATTTGTAGAGGAAGATAACGGTCTAGAAATAATAAAAAGAATGAATTAAAAATATCACAACTATAATAACTTAATTGTATTTAAATCTAGATTTTGAAATACAATTAACAAATTTAAAAAAGATGATTTCTACATTAATTAGAAATCATCTTTTTTTAATTACCAATATTTATAAAATTATTAATTGCTTGTTTAAATACTTTACGCTATAGAAAAGCACTTAATTAAATTTAAATATTTATAATAACTAAGCTAGCTTAGAATTTTGTACTATAGACTCATTATGTGCGACATTTAAACCTTTCATCTCTTTTACTATTAATATTCCTGTTATAACTGAAGCTAATGCGTCTGATATAGGTCCAGCAAGCCACACTCCTACAAGACCTAGCCCTTTTATGTTTGGAAGTATAATTAATAAGGGAATTAATAAGATTACTTGTCTTAGCATACCTAAAAACATTGCAAGTCTTGCCTTACCTACAGCTTGAAAATAATTTGAACTAACTATTTGAAATCCTATTACTGGCAGCATAAATAAGTATATTCTTATACCCTGAGTACCTATTCTTAAAAGTTCAGGATCTTTATTAAAGAATCCAACTATCTTATCTGGAAATGCTTGAATTAATATGAATCCTATAATAGCAATTATCGTGGCCACCGTAACCGCTGTCTTTAAAGTATCTTTTACTCTCTTATAGTTTCCTGCTCCATAATTAAACCCGATTATAGGCTGAGCTCCTTGGTTTAATCCAAACATGGGCATTAAAAATATAAGTGACACACTATTTATAACAGCCATAGCACCTATAGCTAAATCACCACCGTTAGCCTTTAGAGCCTTGTTTGCTGTTATTGCAACTAAACTAGCTGCAATTTGCATAGAAAAAGGTGCTACACCTATAGAAAATATATTTTTTACAACCTTTTTATCTAATTTCATGTTTTCTTTTTTTATTTTTATAGTACTTTTATTTCCGAAAAAATAACTCAATACCCATGTAGCGGAGACTACTTGAGATATAACCGTTGCAATTGCAGCTCCCTTAATTCCCATATCAAATGTAAATATAAATATAGGATCTAATATTGTATTAAGCAAGGCTCCTATTAACATAGTTATCATAGCCATTTTAGGATTTCCTTCTGCTCTTATAAGACTATTCATAGAAAATGCCATTGAGTTGAATATAGTTCCCATAAGAATTACATCTATATACTCTTTTGCATATCCAAAGGTTTCACTACTAGATCCTAAAATCTTAAGTAATGGTCCAACAAATATAAGACCTAAAATCGTAATTGCTATACTTATTATTACATTTAAAACAAATGCGTTACCTACAATCTTTTCAGCTTCCTTGAATTTCTTTTTACCAAGCTTTATGGACATAGCTGCCCCTGAACCTATACCAACTAGCATTCCGAAAGCCATTATTATTGTGGTTATAGGTAGTGTTAATCCAACTCCTGTTATAGCAATATGCCCTACATCTTTTATATGTCCTATGTAAAGTCTATCTACTATATTATAAAAAGCATTCACTAACATTCCAACAATAGCTGGAATAGAAAATTTAGCAAGTAGTTCCCCTATTGGCTCTATACCAAGCCTCTTTTGTCTGTCAAATTCCATATTATCTCTCCTTTATTAAAACCTCTTTTTGATTATCTACCATTCTTTTGAATAAATTTAAAAGAGTATTCTTTTCATCTTCAGTAAAATCCGAGGAAATAATCTTACTCCAGCTTTTTAGTATAACAAAAAATTCGTCTTCAATACCTAAAGCTTTTTCTGTTACAAAAACCCTTCGAATTCTTTTATCCTTTAAATCTACCTCTCTTTTTATATATCCTTCTTCTTCTAACTTTTTTAAGGCTCTTGCTGTAGTTCCTTTATCCATTAAAAGATTATTACTTATACATTCTTGGCTAACCCCATTATGTTCAAAAACATAAGATAAAAATCCAAATTGTCCACTGCCTATATTAAATTTAGCAAACTCTTTTGAGTAATGCATTCCACCTAATCTATATAATATTGATATATAATGTCCTATAGTCTTGCCATAATAAACTTTATTATCTTTACCCATAATCCCTCCTAAAAAAATAATAGTTGCATCAGCAACTATTATCTTAATACAAAACAGTTGTTGATGCAACTATAATTTAAAACTTTTTATATTCCTAATGAAAATAAATATATCCCAAGCAAAATTATAAGTACTCCAAGAAACAATCTCAATGCATTTCCAACCTTAACTGTTTTTGGTGAACTACTCAAATGTTCTACAAATCCAACTGAAGTACCTGCTAATATTATTAGGGCGCAATGTCCAAGTGAATACAATAAAAGCATTCCTATACCTAAAGTTATATTAGCCTTACCTGCAACAAAGGTTAGTATAGCTGCCAATACTGGTGTAGCGCAAGGTGAAGACAGAGCCCCACCTAAAATTCCTAATACAAAAGCTCCAAAAAAGCCTTTTCTAGTGCTTGGTACTTTGCAACTATTTTGAGACCTTCCTAAATTTATAACTCCTAAAAGTTGTAATCCACTTAATATCATTATAGCAGCCAATACTATATACCAGAGCCTTCCGGCTCCAGAGAAGAATCTTCCAAGTACTGCTGATAAAATTCCTATTAAAGTGAATGTAAATATAATACCCAAACTAAATACTAGTGAATACTTAAATGCAACCTTTTTATCTTTTACTTTATTACCTTCCATATACCCGACAATTAAAGGTACTGAAGACAATACACAAGGACTAAATGAAGATACAATTCCTGCAACAAAAGACATAACAAGTGCAATCCAAACACTATTACTGATTATATTGTTGAAATTCGAAAGAAAATTATTCATCTGCCACTACCCCCATGGAGTTAAATACCTTCTCTATGTCTTCTAGTGTAAGCATGCCTTCGTATCTACTCTTTATCTTTTTATCTTTATCAAGAAAAATAAATGTGGGCATAAGTCTTACTTTATATCTTTGTGCTAAATCATTATTTTCTGGTGATTCAATATTTACCTTTTTAACTTTAACCTTATCTCCATATTTATTATTAAATTCTTCTAAAACTGGTTCCATACGCCTACATGCAGGACATGTAGGTGAACCTAATTCTAAAAGAACTGGTATATCACTATCTTTATCATCATCTGGGTTATATCTTTCAAAAGCTATACCTTTTTCTTCACCCTGGTTTTTAATATCATTTTTCTTAGATCCTTTAGCATAATATACACCAAACAGTGCTAAAGCAATTACTATTACTATTAAAAGTTTTATCCATCTTTTCAAATTAACACTTCCTTTCACATACCCTCATATGGTATATATTAAAGTAAAGTAATTACTATGTCAATTATTTTAAAAATATGATTGTGTCTTTACATTAGAATGTCTTTTTATTTTATTATATTAAAAAGGTTAGTAAAAATGCATTAATCCATTTTTACTAACCTTTTAATTACTTTTTACAAGAATCTCTTTCTACTAATATATATGGAAGCTCAAAATGCTTTTGGTCTAGTTCTTTTTCTTTATTATTCACAAGTTTTATAAGCATTCTCATGGCTACAGACCCCATATCATACATTGGTTGAGATATAGTTGTAAGCTTTGGATAAAATATAGATGCTAAATATAAGTCATTAAAACCTACTACATCAATATCTTCTGGAACTAATATTCCTTTTGATCTTAGTGCATTTATAGCACCCATAGCTATCTCATCTGATGCACAAAATATAGCGTCTATATTTTCCCTTTCTATGAGCCTTTCGACTCCCTCATACCCTGTTTGAGCTTTTAAGTCCCCAAAATACGCCAAGTCCTCGCTAAAGCTTAATTCACTTTCATCTATAGCCTCTTTATAGCCAAGGTACCTTAAACTCCAAGCGTTTTTAACATTTTTAGGTGTACCTATGTAAGCTATGTTCTTATTTCCTTTGTCTATAAGATACTTTGTAGCATCATAAGCAGCCTGTTTATTATCTATGGTGACACTAGGAAGATTCCCTTCCTCATCCTTACTTTCTACAAGCACTGTAGAAAGTTCTAATTCTTTTATAAGATCTAAAATCTCTGGTTCAAGAGAAGTACTCATATACAATACTCCATCTATCATTTTTTCCTTTAGAACTCTTAAGTATTCCTTTTCCTTTTCTAAATCTGAATCTGAATTACAGAGCATTACGTTATAATCATATATGTTAGCAACATCCTCTGTACCTCTTACTATCTCTGGATAAAACTGATTAGATATGTCTGGTACTAATATCCCTATAGTTTTTGTTTTTTGTGTTTTCAAGCTCCTAGCTACTATATTGGGTCTATATGCTAATTTTTTTATAGCCTCTACCACTTTCTTTTTTGTGTCCTCGTTTACTACGTCTACATCGTTTAAAACTCTTGAAACGGTAGCAATTGATACTCCCGCTTCTCGAGCTACATCCTTAATTGAAGATGCCATATCTTTTCCTCCTCTTTTATAAAAAGCTATGCTTTCTTAATATGTAATGGATTATTCATAATTAATATTTTACACATATATTTAAATTTTAAAAATAAAGTTATATACTCCATAAATGAAATTTATTATTCGTAATACTATTAGTAAGATTTCAATCCAAATAACATTTTATTGTATTTATCAATATTATACCATATATTCTTATTATCCGTATTTTTTCATTTATAATACCACTTTATGAATTAAATAATCTGCAAGAGAATTAATTCTCTTGCAGATTATTTTTAATTATTACCATATTATATAGGTTAAATTCTTAATTTTAAAATTATAGGATAAATTATTTAGTGATAATTATAAATTTATTTATCTAACTACAGCAATGTCTAACTCTTCACCATTTATATTAAATGTATTATAATTAGCCTCTTCACTATATATTACATTTTGTGATAAGGTTTCTCGCTTTATTACATCCTCAAATTTCTTTACAACTAGAAGAAGTCTTTCATTGTTAGATACATATAGGCTTATCTTGTCTGCAACTTCAAATCCACTTTCTTTTCTAATATTTTGGATTTTACTTATTATCTCTCTTAAATGACCTTCTTCTTTTAATTCTTCTGAAATAGTAGTATCTAAAACTACCCCTATTTGTTCTTCACCTGCAAATGCAAAACCTTCAAGTCCTTGCATTGTCACTAATAAATTGTTAGAATCTAAAACTATTTCTGTTTCATTTACATTTATAGTTACAGTTCCCCCACTTTGTATTGTGCCTGCAAATTCCATTTGGTTTTTTGAAGCTATTTCTTTTTTTATTCCAGGTATAAGCTTACCATAAGGCTTACCAAGTACAGGTAAATTTGGTTTCAACTCAAAATTAACATATTCAGATAAGTCAGCCCCAAATTCCACTACCTTTATATTAAGCTCATCTTTTATGATACTTCCATAATATGCGGGTAAAGATGTAGTATTTATAAGCATCTTAGATAATGGCTGCCTATTTTTTATATTAGCACCATTTCTAGCACTTCTACCTAACTTCACTATCTTATATGCCATATCCATTTCTCTTTCAAGATTTTCATCTACTAATTGCTCATTATATTCTGGCCATGAACAAAGATGTAGACTTTCCTTAGCATCTTTGTCAAAGCTTACCACAAGATTTTGATATATTTCTTCTGTCATAAATGGAATAAATGGAGCTGATACTTTACATACTGTTACAAGTACATTATAAAGAGTCATATATGCTCCTATTTTATCATCTGTAAGATCTTCACTCCAATATCTAGACCTATTTCTTCTTACATACCAATTAGATAATTCATCTACAAACCCTTCTATAGCTAAAGCTGCTTGAGTTATCTTGTAACCTTCAAGGTTTACATCTACAGTTTTTACTAAGGTATTTAATTTAGATATTATCCATTTATCCATTATGTTTTCTGATTTAAAGTCTTTATATTCCATTGGATTAAACTGATCTATTTCCGCATATAAAACATAAAATGAATATACATTCCATAATGTACTAAGGAACTTTCTTTGAGCTTCTGCCACATCATCCTTCGAAAATCTTGTTGGAAGCCATGGTGCACTTGCAGTATAAAAATGCCACCTTGTAGCATCTGCTCCTTGGCTTTCTATAACCTCAACAGGATCCACAACATTTCCCTTATGTTTTGACATCTTTATTCCTTTTTTATCTAGAACGTGTCCTAGTACCACACTGTTTTCAAAAGGTATTTCATCGAACACAGCTGTTGATATAGCAATAAGTGTATAAAACCATCCTCTTGTTTGATCTACAGCCTCTGATATAAATTGTGCTGGGAAATTAGCTTCAAATAATTCTTTGTTTTCAAAAGGATAGTGATGTTGTGCAAAAGGCATTGATCCAGAATCAAACCAGCAATCTATAACCTCGTGAGTCCTAATCATATCTTTACCACAGTTTTCACATTTTAAATGTACATTATCTATATAAGGTTTATGAAGTTCTATGCCTTCCGGTACGTTTATACCTTTATTTTTTAACTCCTCAATACTTCCTATACATTCTCTATGACCACATTCACATTCCCATATTGGAAGAGGTGTTCCCCAGTATCTGTCCCTTGATATTCCCCAATCAATAACATTTTCTAAGAACTTACCCATTCTGCCTGTTCTTATATTATCTGGATGCCAATGTATTTTGTTATTATTTTCTATTAACTTTTCTCTTAAAGCAGTAGTTTTTACAAACCAGCTTTCTTTTGGATAATATAAAAGTGGTGTATCACACCTCCAACAATGTGGGTAAGAGTGAGTGAACTTTTCTGATTTAAATAACATTCCGTTTTCTTTCATGTATTCAAGTATTTTAGGATCAGCCTTCTTAACGAAAATTCCCTTCCAAGGTTCAACACAATCTATAAACTTACCTTCAGTATCAACCAAATTTATAAGTGGTAAGTTATGAGCCTTACATACCATACTGTCGTCTTCACCATAAGCAGGTGCTGTATGAACTATGCCTGTACCATCGGTCAATGTTACAAAATCACCATGTATTATAAAGAATGCCTTTTCTTCTGGAGTATAGAACTTAAATAACTGTTCATATTCAAGTCCTAATATTTCTTCTCCCTTAAATTCCTTCACTAATTCATATTCTATATCTCCAATTACAGAGTGTATAAGATCCTTTGCTAATATATAATATTCTTCTCCAACCTTAATCTCAGCATAATTATACTTCTTATTTATAGCAAGAGCTACATTAGAAGGTAATGTCCAAGGAGTTGTTGTCCAAGCTAATATATATTTATTTTCTTCTCCCTTAACTTTAAACTTAGTTACTGCGGTAGACTCTTTTACATCTTTATAACCCTGTGCTACTTCATGAGATGATAAGCTAGTTCCACATCTTGGGCAGTAAGGCATTACCTTGTGACCTTTATATAAAAGATCCTTTTTCCACATCTGATTTAAAGCCCACCAAACTGACTCTATATAATTATTATCATAAGTCACATAAGGGCTATCCATATCTACCCAAAACCCTATTTTCTCGGACATTTCTTTCCACATACTTGAATATGTAAAAACGCTTTCCTTACATTCTTGTATAAACTTTTCTACTCCATACTCTTCGATACCTTGTTTACCAGTTATGCCTAGTTTCTTTTCTATTTCAAGTTCTACTGGAAGACCATGCGTATCCCAGCCAGCTTTTCTTAAAACCTTATACCCCTTCATAACCTTATATCTTGGAATAAGATCTTTCATAACTCTAGTTAAAACGTGACCTATATGTGGCTTACCATTTGCTGTCGGAGGTCCATCATAAAATGTGAAATACCTTCCATCTTCGTTTAAATCAAAATTCTTTTGAATAACATCTTTTTCTTTCCAAAGTTTTAGTACACTCTTTTCCATGTCAACAAAACTTTTTGTTGGATCAATCTTTTTGTACATTTTAAATCTCCTTCCTATTTTATATATCTTTTATTTTAAATTTTATTTACTAAGTTATAAGCCTTTTAAAGTTAATACAAATAAAAAAACCCCATCCAACAGGACGAAGTTAAATTCGTTATACCACCTATAAAGGTTCGGCCAATAATATAAAATCAGCCAAAGTAACTCAAGTACATAAACAGATATCCCAAATCTAAAATTTAGTGATAGCTTCTTACTCATCTATATTTATCCGATGACTACCATCCGTAACACCCCTCTCCTCTTCAAGGTAGGGATGACGGCTGCTACGCCCCTGGATAAGTTCTTCTAAGACTTTGATGGAGATATGTATTTCTTATAAGTAAACTCCACGTGAGTCTAAGAATCACTTGATGAAGATGAGCTTTTTAACAATACTCTATCCTTTAACGCAGGCTTACGAGCAAGCTTACTTTATATTTCTGCCGCCAACTCCTAGGTGATCTTCTTTAAGTTATTCCTATGGCTTCCCATCTAGCGCCACTCTCTTTAAGGTTTAAACTTAAATACTTTTCCTATTCATAGTTTTTAATTATCCTTAATTATATTGTAAGTTCCATGCATTGTCAATCACAACATTGTGAATAGTTTTTTATCCGATGGCTACCATCCGTAACACCACTCTCCTCTTCAAGGTGGGAGATGACGGCTGCTACGCACCTTTATAAGTTCTTCTAGCCTTTGATGGAGAGCTGTATTCCTTATAAGCAAACTCCATATGAGTCTAAAAATCACTTGATACTATTTCTGACTACTAAAATTATAATCTAACAAACATTTACCACTTTATAATATACTTCGCTATAACTTCCTACTTTTACAATAACTTGTAAATTTAAGTCCATCACTATCAATTCCATTAAATCTTTGTGGAATTAGATTGTATATAATAAAATATATATTTATATTAATCAAAGCATTAATAACTAATTTTAAGAACTCTCTTCTTTATTATATTGCACTTTTGTGAAACCCACTACAATATAAATCAATACAGTAAGCAATACAACTCAGATTATAGTAGGGAATAAAAATATTAGAGCTTTACAAAAAAAAGATTCTAATATCTTATTTGGCACAAATCTACCATATATAAACATTCCCATAATTAACCTTATTGCTATATCAAACTTTCTAAATAAAAATTGATATGTATTCTTAAAGTTATACTCAATTAATTTAATCATATTTGAAGCACTCCTTTTTATAATTAAATTTACTTTAACAAACAAAATTAAAACAAATTAAATAAATGATTTTCTTAGTGAATTTCATTTCTATTTGAGCTATGATATTAACTAAAGGAGATGTTACATATATGAAATATCGTATTAAGAGCTATATTGGAGTTTTTTTATCTATAGTATTTTTTTTCATTGCCACTTATTATTTATTCTGGTTAATAGATTGGCTACTTCACTTTGCCCTTGATTATTTTGGGGTTCCACGTGGATATCCTATGAATGAAATAGAAAATGATCAAAGTATGTTGATTTTAGGCATTCCAGTTTTTTTAATATATTTATTTATATATATTGTAGTCTTTAAAGGTTTATCTACTTGGATTATAACTGTATTTAAGCTTAGTAATTCAATATACCGAATTATCTTCTTAATATTAATTAGTGCTGTTTCTATTTTTTATACATTTCACCATAGTTGGGTATTTGTATTAACCATATTAGGATATTAGAAGAATACTTAGATTAAATTACTAAGTATGCGAAAAAATTTAGGGTTACTAAATCTTTTCGCATATTACTTATCTTTTATAGGGTTAGTTATGATCTGCTCAATTTATTATAATGTTCAAAAATATTATATAATTCATAATTTCTTATGCCATACTCAGAGGCATCAGAGCCAGTTCCATTATATCTTGCAATTACCTTTTTTATTTCTTCTGGGCTATAATCGTAGTAATTATCCCCTATATTAATATCATTAGCTCCCCACATTAATACTAATGCACAAATATATACACAGTAATCCAAATCATTGTGTAATTTATGCCAAACCTCTGCGACGTTATGCCAGTCATTGGTATCGTATTTCATTCCTGAAATTAATCCTCTATCTATTGAAAAATTTATTGCTTTAATAGCAGTTCTAGCAAAAATTTGACACATACCTGTACTAGAATCATCTTTAATTGGAATAGGTGGTTTAGGTGCTGGAACTATTGCTTTTTCAATCACAGAAAGATTTTCCCATTCTTCAAGGGCTTTGTAATAATTATATGTTGCTAAAACCAACGTATCAGATGCAATATCATCTATACCTTCTAAACAACATTCCCACATAAAAACTGTTTGAATCAAAGCCTTTCTGATGTTAAATCTTTGACTTATTTGAGTTAAATTTATATCTTGAGATAGTACAATATTAGCTGCTGCATCTCTTGATCTGAGCGCTTTCATCTTTTGAATTGCGGTCATTTTACTATCTACTAATGTAGCTACTTCTTGTTTTAATTCATAAATATACTGAATTTTAGTAACCACATCAGGAGTGGTATTATCTACTGAAGCATTTACCGTTTTTTGACCTAAATCTCTTCCAGATTTAATATTGTTATCAATTTCAATGAAGCCATCACCTGAACCAACTGAAATGGTTGATATTTGATCAAAAGCCCAGTTCACTGGTAATGGGAAACCTAAGTTTCCACTAAACCCTGTTGACATTCCACTAACAAAACTTGTTTTTACTCCAACTTCATCTGTTACTTTAATGCAAACATTTCGTGGACCATAAATGCCTAGTTGATAAATTCCTCCTAATTCCCCCATTTTTTCTTTTATACCTTTAAAATAAGGAATGATATTTGATGTGATTTCTTCTCCTAATGCATCATAATCTACTGCAAAGTAAATAATAGTGCCAATGTTGAATCCATAGGATTTTGCAGCAGTAAATGCAGCTGATGCATCTTTTTTGCCTTGATCTTTATTAAAATAGATTGCTTCACCACCATAGGTTTGATAAATTGGAAATACTGTCAATCCATTACTAAAAATCACATCAAGTTCACCAGATTGAATTTTTTTGTTTAAAGATGTTCCTTCAACATTAGTTAGATAACGACCAACAATTTCATACCTCTGACTTTTTAAAGTTTGCGCTCTTGCTTGAGTAATCTCTGTTACACAATCACAAGCTTTACCTCTTCTATTTGGATCTCCCGTACTAACAAGCAATGAAGACCAAGTTTGAAAATTAGCTATACCTGTAGGTGAAAGCAAAGAAAAGTTTTGAAATTTTTGTAGGATAAATTCATCATCTGTGGAAAATTTCTCTGAAAGAGTACAGTCGTATCCATTGAAGATTAAGGCTGCCTTTAGTAAGTATACGAAAACTCCTGTATTTCCAACGCTTATTGAATGATTCTTCACAATGTTTTGTGTTCCAGGTCCAAAATTTCCATTAGCTACTCCATCTGCCATACCACCTTCATATTGTAGGGCAAATATTAATGCTTTCTGCGTATCTCTTGAATAATAACCATCACAAGGCATGTAGAAATAATCTCGTCTATTACCATATTTACTGTTGAACCAACGCTGAATAGAGGAGACCTTTTCACTAGATCCATCATAAAAAGCCTCATAATAATCCATGTTTAATAAAGCTTTAAAGACTTTTCCTGTTATCCCATCTACGCCATCATTTACGCCCATATTTATTTTAAGTCTATTAACCTCTGAAGTAGTTCCTAAACCATATGTGCCAGTAACACCGCCTGGACCATACCCCTTACAATATAAACCAACTTGGATAATTTTCACAATGTTACTTTTCGTATTGGAGTTCTGATTAATAGGGCTAATTTTATTAACTTCATTAAGGGTACCGTTACCAAAATTATTAGATGTAGATGTAATTCCGAGCTCTATTTGCAAAGCTCTTGTTAAAGCATAGATTGTGGGCCAATTAGTATATCCAATCTTTTCTTTAGGGATGACATTATATCTACTATCATTTCCATAGGTCGTATTCAACCATTCTTGACCTAATTTAACCATTTTATCTGCCATAATAAATTCCTTCTTTCTTTTTGTATTTTAGAAGTTTTCGTAGAGTAAAAGTTTATTTATTTTACTTTAATCGATTAAGTAATTACACCTATAAAAGAGAGGTTTATTTTAAATTTGTAAACCTAAAATAATTTTTTTTAATTTCTCATATTTTATTTCACATTCATTCATTTAATTTAAATATTTCCTTAAGTTATCAATAGCTTTTCTATGAATCTTATTTACAGCTTGTCTACTTATACAAAGTTCTATTGATATTTCTTCATCAGTACAGTGATAATAGTATTTTTTAAGTAAAACATATTTTTGCTTTTCATTAAGTACTTTCTTCATTACAAGTTCATCTAGAAACACTTTATATTCAACTTGTACATAATCATTAGTATCAACAGTAAAAATATCATTAAATTCAACACTAATAATAGGAGCCACTTTATTTAGTTTATGATATTCTCTATATAATCCTTGCTTTATATAATTTACTAAAGCTCCATCAGATGAATTAATTAGATTTATTAGCTTGATTTCATAGATCATTCTTATAAAAAATACAGTTAAATCATTCTTAGCATCTTCATTTTGAAGCTTTCTTGATAAACTAGTTATTATAGGGTCAAATTTAGTTATTAATAATTCCATACTTTCTTTATCAAAGTTTTTGGCTTTTTTTATTAAATTACATAAGGATTCCATGGCATATTCCCCCTTAGAAGTTTTGTATATATTTATTAAAAAGAGTTTTATTTTGCTAATTGTAAACTCCTCAAATATCATATATGCATTTTTCTTTTAAAGAGGAAAAAAATAATAGGATATTTATAAAAGTTATAAATATCCTAAATAAATCTATGTATACACTCTTCCAGTATGGGACAGGTTAAAAGACTATCAATAGTTTTTATTGTTCCATCATCACTAAACATTAGTTTTTAAAATGATGATGCCTGAGGCTATAAGGTTGTTTTAAAAAGCTAATTGATCAGAGATTTCGCATTAAAATCCCGGTGAAAAATTTGCTTTTACTGTAGTTAGAATCCACGATTCTTTGATTTCTACTTTATCTTTTTTATGTACTTCTTCTATAAACCTTATGAATCTTACTTTTATATCTGAATTAGACATTTCAAAATTATCTTCATCCCAGACCTTTATTTTTGTATAGTTCTTATTTTTTGTCTTCACAACCAATTCTTTATTTGCATCTCTGCAATAATACCAGCTTTAAACACTTTATAATTTTCAATAAAAATCGGAATTAATAACTCTTTTCTTAATTTGATACAAATCATTATAAATCAACGGGCTATCGCCCTAAAAAACTTTCAAGTGCTAAACTTCTGAACTTCTGTTATGAATATGGAATTAAAATTGATCTTATGCTATAATTCATTATATATTTACAATAATTTTAAGTCTCTCAAAAAACAACAGTTCAATATGCAAAATAAACTAGCATATTGATTTTTTTTGAATATATCCTATATTAACGTTAAAAATAAACCTTGTTATAATTCAATATTAAAGGGGGATTTTCTATGTCTAATTCTTTTGGTGTCTTAAATATAATAATAATGATTTCTCTAATTAGTTTATTCTTTATGCAATTATCTCAATATATAAAAGCCAATAAAAAGCATGATATTAAAACTCATAAAATACTATATTATATTCCTAATAGCGGTGCTACAAAAACTTTAAGTATGGTGTTTCCAATCCTTATTATAGTATCGTTTATAATGCCTCTTATAAATGGGGAAATAAATATTTATAGGGTAGCATTCTCAATATTTATGCTCTTTTACTCAGTATTTATGTATATGACCTTGGATATGAACCTTGTAATAACAGCAAGTGGTATTGGTGTAAAGCCTTCCTTTTTAAACATTTATCTACAATTTATAGATTGGAAGGATATTGTTCAATGGAGCCTTAAAAAAGATAAAAAAGATAATGATGTTTTCTTTTTGCAATTCAAACATAGAGGAACTAATAGTGGCCTTGAGCGAAAAGTAAAAGACAATAAAGATGAATTAAGTAAGTTAATGTCAAAATATGCTCCACGTAAATCCAAAATGATTAAATAACTTTTTAATTATTACTTCTAAGTTTTAAATATTACATTTTAAAACTTAAAAGTTTTTTTACTCTAAATTTAATATTTAAGTACCTTTAATATACTTTAAATTGCCTCTTCTAAAAACATATCCTTCAAACACTTCAAAGATTCAACAGTCTTAAATGAACTTAAGTGTTCATCCTTTAACACCACATTATCATATGACCACTCAAAAAGCCCAGGTATATAAATAGCTTTTATACCTGCCTCTACAGCTGGCATTATATCTGATTTCATAGAATTTCCAATCATCCATGTATTTTGCTTATCTAATCTTTCCTTTTTTATTATACCTTCTAAAACCTGAGCATTTTTATGAGGAGTTACAAATATTCTTTCTTCAAAATAATCACCAATATTAACCCTTTCAATTTTCCTTTTTTGTATAATTGGATTTCCTGCAGTATATAGGTATAAGTTATGCCCCTGTTCTTTTAAACAATTAAGCACATCTATCATGGAAGGATAACACTCTAAATCTTTTTCATATGCACTTTCACCTATCTCATTAATCCACTGCTCTTCCTTTTTGTCTTTATTTCTTCCTGTCTCTTTTGAAAAATAGCAATAGGTATCTATAAGGGAAGTAGAGAAATGCGTATCAGCAAAACCTTCTCTTATAACTCTTTCAATATCTATTTCTTGTTGTTTACTCTTTATTTCCAAAAGTCCTATGTTATATTTACTAAACCAATTATTCATATTACTGCAAAAGGCATCTACAGCCTTATGAAAGTATTTGTTACAATGAATAAGAGTATCATCTAAATCAAAAATAATGGTCTGTTTCACAAAAACCTCTCCTAACATAAAAATTAATAGTACATAAATTATGATACATTATATCTTTAAAAATTGCATCTATTGCAAGTTTAAATAATAGATTATAGTTTACCTAATACTACAAATTAAGATAGGCTTTATATATAATAAAGCCTATCTTAATTACATTGAATTAAAACAAAGTTACTTAAATAACCATTCCTTATTATGAGAAAGCTCCAACTGCAAATGTGATGGCTATTATTATCAATATAACTCCACCAATCCTTGTTATATTTATAAAAAAGTCACTTGGCTCTTCCTCTTTTTTAAGCTCTCTTTTATTACCTAACATAAGCATTCTTTTAGGGAAGATAACCTCTAAAATTCCAATAGTTAGCATAAGTAAAAAGATAATCACCATAAAAAAACTCCTTTTTAAATTACTCCTTTCATGACTTTCTGTGTCTTTTAATACTCATTATTATTATATGGTGAATAGTAATAATTGGGCAGAACTTTTAAAAATAATGTTTTATCTTTTAACTTTAAATTATTTATCGGAGTACTTTTCTAATAATACTTCTATCTTTGGTGTACACCTTCTACCACTGCATCCCCCAGATCCAGCTCCTGTAGCTTTTTGAACTTCTTCTACTGTTGTGGCACCACCTTTTATTGCTTCTTTCATCTTAGACCTAGGTATGGCCTTACATAAACAAACCTTAGTTAATTTATCCATTATTTCCTCACTAGCATTATTCTCCATCTACAATCCTTCCTTTCACTTATATATTATTTCTTAGATCCTTCTATCTTTTCTGATAGCTCATTTAGATATGTCCATCTATCATATTTTTCTTCAAGTTCTTTTTCTAAAAGCGACTTTTCATCTAAGACTTCTTGTAATTTAACAAAATCTGTAGATACCTTTTCTACTCCTCTATTAAGTTCCTCTATCTTAACCTCAAGACTTTCAATGTATTCATCTATTTCTTGAAACTCTTTTTGTTCCTTAAATGAAAACTTTAATGGCTTTTCACTATTTGCCTTTTTGTCTTCATAGTCTGTATCTTTATAATTAACTTCTTTAGAAGCTTTGGATTCTTCTATATAGATTTCTTTCATGCGCTCCATAAAGTCACTATAATTTCCATGATGCTGAGATACTATACCCGGTGCTTCAAATGCAAATATTTTATTACACACCCTATCTAGAAAATATCTATCATGTGATACAGTTATTATAGCTCCATCAAACTTATCTAGGTAGTCTTCTAGTATGGTTAATGTAGATATATCTAAATCATTAGTAGGCTCATCAAGTATTAGTATGTTTGGTGATCCCATAAGCACTCTTAGTAAGTATAGCCTTCTTTTTTCACCACCAGATAGTTTAGATATAGGTGTCCATTGCATATCTTTTGTAAATAAAAATTTTTCTAACATTTGTGATGCTGTAATTTTTCCTCCATCAGCTAAAGGTAGGTATTCAGCAACTTCTTTCATATATTCTATGACTCTCATATCCTCTTCCATGTACTTATTCTCCTGGGAAAAGAATCCTATCTTCACGGTTTCTCCTATATCTAAAGTTCCACTGTCATACTCAATTTCTCCAGATATAATTTTCATTAATGTGGATTTACCTATGCCGTTATCTCCAACTATTCCTATTCTGTCTTCTCTTAATAGAATATAACTAAAGTCTTTTATATAACTTATTCCTTTATAGGACTTATTTAAATCTTTCATTTCTATTATCTTTTTCCCAAGTCTACTGCTTAAAACAGAAATATCCATTTTGTCTTCTTTTATATCTATACTCTGTTCTCCTAGCTTTTCAAATCTGTCTATTCTAGCCTTTTGCTTGGTACTTCTTGCTTTTGCTCCTCTTTTTATCCAAGCAAGCTCTTTTTCATATAACTTTTCTCTTTTATTTTCACTAGAAACTTCCATGTTTTGTCTTTCTATCTTTTTTTCAAGAAATATGCTGTAATTACCAGAATAACTATATAATTTCCCTTTATCTATTTCTAAAATCCTATTAGTAACTCTATCTAAAAAGTATCTATCATGAGTTATCATTATAAGTGATCCTTTTCTAGTGTTTAAATACTGTTCAAGCCACTCTATAGTCTTATTGTCCATATGATTTGTAGGCTCATCTAAAATCAAAAGCTCACATGGTGTTATAAGTGCTGATGCTAATGCAATTCTCTTTTTCTGTCCCCCAGATAGTGTACCAACCTTAGCATCAAAGTCTTCTATCCCAAGTTTTGTAAGAATAGTTTTAGCTTCACTTTCTAAATCCCAGGCATTTAAAGAATCTATATCAGATTGTAATTTTATCAGTTTATTATTTAATTCATAAGTCTCATCCTGATCTTTTGACTTTTCTACAAGCTTTAAGGTGTTCTCATAGTCTCTTAAAAGTTTCATTTCAGAAGATTCACCTTTAAATACTTGTTCTATAACCCTAGCTTCACTGTAAAACTCTGGTGATTGATGAAGATACTCTATTCTAACCTTATTCCCTTTTATTATATTACCTTCATCCGGAACTTCAATACCTGATATTATCTTTAAAAGAGTGGATTTACCTGATCCATTAACTCCAATAAGCCCTATTTTTTCACCTTGATTTATTCCTAAAGATATATTATCTAAAAGACTTTTGTCACTATAACTTTTACTTATATTTTCTAAAGATATAAGATTCATATAAATCTCCTCTCAACTATTAAATTAAATGTTTAATATACACATTATATGATAGCATAATACTTTTTTATTTCCTAACAATTTAGCTACTTAATGCATTTAATACAATAAGGAGAGGTGAGTTATATTGTACAATCTAAATTGTCTTAGTCCTGATGATCTTATTATACTTTCTGCTGCCATATCAGTTGAACTTTCGAAAGGTAAGACTGCTGATGAACTAAATGTACTCGGTAACCTTATAGTTGCTGTAGGGAGCTTATTATTAACTTCTGCTGCTCAAAAGCAAAACCTAGATTCAAAAGATAAGTGACTATAAATAACAAAAAAATGCCCCACTCACTAGGACATTCTTTTGTTACTTCTTATATCTTAATAATTATAATTCTAAAAGTCTTATTTATGTTACATGGTTATAATGCCATTGCGAACTAGATCTTAAACTTACTTAATTAAACCATCTTTATATTCAGGAACTATTTTTATAATATCCTTCTTTATACAATAATCTAAATCCTTATTTAGCTCTAAACTTTTTAAAACATCATAATGTGTTGCATCTTTAACGAAGCTATATATGTCTTTATTATTTTTATAAACGTAGTCAGCTGTTTTTGCTATATCTGATACCTCAGCACTACCTTCGTTTAATATATAATTTATCATGTACCCTGCACAAATAAAGTCATCCATAGAAAACTGACCCTTAGTACCTGAATTTACAAAAACTACATCTCTACCCTCTTCTATAATCCTCTTTGCTACATACTTTGCATTAATCATAGCACCTATGTATATAGATTTAGCAGAGCTACAGCCTTTAATTGCTCTAGTTCCATTTGATGTTGTAAGTATTACAGTCTTCCCATCTACTACTTCTTTATTATAATCTAAAGGGGAGTTAGAAAAATCAAAACCTTCTATTTTAAGAGCTTCTCTTTCTCCTCCTAAGATATAATCTTTTCTACTATGCTTTGACAATTCAAAAGCTTCTTCAACAGTTAAAACAGGAATAACCTCACTACATCCATTATTTAAAGCAGTAATTATAACAGATGTAGCCCTTAGTATATCAATAACTACTACTGTTTTTCCTTCTATAATCTTATCTTTTATATAGTCCGCTGAAATTATTAAATCTATTTTCATCTTATAATTCCTCCTTCCACATAAGAAAAGCTATCCTAAATATTGTGGCATCTTTAAAGCTTCTTATATCATATCCAGTATCTTTATATATCTTATCTAATCTATATATCAAAGTATTTCTATGTATATATAGCTTTTTTGCTGCATCACTTATATTTAAATCTGACTTTATAAATTGTTCTACAGTATTTAACATTTCATTATCAAAGTTTTCAAATTTACCTTTGAACCTTTTTATGAATTCATATTTTAATGAATCTGATATATTATAAACTATCTTTTCAAAATCCATGTTACTAAAATCATAAATTTCATCCTTTATTCCAAACCTTTTACCAATTATAATAGAATCTTTAGCTGATTTATAACCTTCTAATATATCTTTTAATTCATACTTAATGTCAGAATAACTTATATAGCATCTACAATAAAGATTTGATATTATCGCTTCTCTTATACTTTCAGCATGCTCTTTTGTATCTTCAAAATCACCTATTAATACTATAGTTTCTTCAAATATTAAAGATGCAATGTCATCTTCGGTATACATTTGCCTTATTATATTAAGGGCCTCATATTTACTACCCTCTACACTTATAACCATTAGATTAAACCCTTTTAAAAGAAAAGGAAAGTGTCTTTCAACTCTTTCCTCTAAAAAAGGCTTGCCCTCTAAAACATCACTTAAAACTTGATCTCTTATAGAAAATAACTCACTATACTTATTTTCTATATAGTATTTTAATAAAGGTGTGCACATTTCATATCTTTTATCAACTATTAATGTGGCTTTTTGTCTACCAAGTTCAATAATAGTTTCTACTAAGTCTTTATCTGATGAACTATCTTCCTTTTCATATATAACCTTTCCATCCATCCAGGTTAACATAAAAGGTATTGATGAATTTAAACTTAATTCTTGAAGAAAGGTTTGAAAATTGTACATCTATTAAAGTCCTCCTAAATTATAGTATAGTAATTTCACTTTCTTTATCAAATATATGAATCTTATCCTCATCTAAAGCAATTTTTATAACTTCATCTAATTTCACCTTAGAGCTTCCATTAACTCTTGCAACAAAATTCGACCTTTCTTTAGATAAGTATATATATGTTTCAGCTCCCATAAGTTCTGTAACTTCTACCTTAGCATTTATTATAGCATCTTTGTGTAAACTTATAAAATCTTCGCTATCATCTAAGTCTTCTGGTCTAATACCTAAAATGACTTCTTTACCTACATATCCTTTTTCTTTTAAGAACATAGCCTTATCTTTTGGTAGTAATATCTTATCTTCTTCAAAGGAAGCAAATACATCTCCATCCTCTTCAAAAAGTTTAGAATCTATTAAGTTCATTTGTGGACTTCCTATGAAGCCTGCAACAAATACATTTTTAGGATGGTCATAAATATTTTGAGGACTATCAACTTGTTGTATAAGCCCATCTTTCATAACTACAATCCTAGTTCCCATAGTCATCGCTTCTGTTTGATCATGAGTTACATATACAAATGTAGTTTGTAATCTCTTGTGAAGCTTTGATATTTCAGTTCTCATTTGAACTCTAAGCTTTGCATCAAGGTTTGATAGAGGCTCATCCATTAAGAATACCTTAGGTTCCCTAACAATAGCTCTTCCAAGAGCAACTCTTTGTCTTTGACCTCCTGATAATGCCTTTGGTTTTCTTTCTAACAAATGTTCTATATCTAAAACTCTAGCTGCTTCTCTTACCTTTTTTTCTATTAAAGCCTTGTCCATCTTTCTTAGTTTAAGCCCAAAAGCCATGTTATCATATACGGTCATATGTGGATATAGTGCATAGTTTTGAAAAACCATAGCTATATCCCTATCTTTAGGTGCTACATCGTTTACTATCTTATCTCCTATGTATAGCTCCCCTTTAGATATTTCTTCAAGCCCTGCTATCATTCTTAGTGTAGTTGATTTACCACAACCTGATGGTCCTACAAATACTATAAATTCTTTATCTTCTATTTCTAAGTTAAAATCCTTTACTGCTGTAACATCTCCTGGATACACCTTATATATATTTTTCAATGATAAATTAGCCATATTTAATCCCTCCAAATAAATCTTATTAACTATATCTTAACTTCTAATACAGATTAAATCTATTTGCAAAAGTACCAAATCTATTGAAGTGTATTTGTGGAATAATACAACCCTTGATATATATCCTCTCTTTCAAGATAAGCATCTATAGAATTAAGTATCTCCCATTTCTTCAAACTCCACATAGGCCCTACTAATAAGTCACGTGGTGAATCTCCTGTTAACCTATGTATTACCACTGATTCTGGTAATATAGCTATGGACTCTGATACAAGCCTTACGTATTGTTCCATATCAAGAAATTCTAATCCTCCACTTTCATAAAGCTTTAAAAGCTCAGTATCCTTCATAAGGTGCAAAAGATGAAACTTTATACCTTGTATATCTAATGAAGATATATATCTTATTGTGTTTAACATGTCTTCTTCTGTTTCACCCGGTAATCCAAATATAGTATGAACCACTACATCTATACCCTTTTCACGAAGTCTTTTTATAGCATCTTCGAAAACCTCCAGATTATATCCCCTATTTATACTTTTTGCTGTTTCATCTTTACTTGTCTGTAACCCAAGCTCTACCCATAAATAAGTTTCTTTACTCATTTCTTCTAAAAGAGAAATGACATCATCATCTAAGCAGTCTGGTCTTGTAGCAATAGCAAGCCCTACCACACCCTCTTCCTTTAGAGCTTCTTTATACTTCTTTCTTAATATATCTATAGGTGCATAAGTGTTAGTATATGCTTGAAAATATGCTATATACTTACCCTTAGCCCACTTTTTATTCATAATAGCCTTAACGTCTTCAAATTGATTTGATATGGAAAGTCGTCTATCACCTGCAAAATCTCCGGATCCTCTTTCACTGCAAAATATGCATCCACCAGAGCTTATCTTTCCATCTCTGTTTGGGCAAGAAAACCCTCCATCTATAGAAATTTTAAAAACCTTTTCTCCAAATTTATTTCTTAAAAAACAATTCAAATTATTGTACCTTTTACCAGCCCACCTTTTTTGCATATGTCCCCCTTAATTTTTTGAAATATATATTATTCGCAATATTAGGCTTTACTAAACTTATTAAATAAAAACTTATATACTTTATCTACTAATTTTCACTTAAAATTATATCACATTTTAATAAGTTTCATATCCTTAAACTCTATCTTCCATCTTCCTTCTTTTTCTCTATCTTTGCTTTCTTTTGCTGACACATCAAATATCATCCCATCTTTATCAAAAGAATAGAAGGTAACATTAAACTCTTCTATTGGAAATTCCTTTTCTAAATCTATATCTAATAAGTCTCCTTTATCTACATTATATACCCTTACCCCTGTACCCTTATCTCTTACCTCATATTGTGTCATAAAATATTTTTCATCTAAAGAGAAACATAATTTTTTAATCATAGTGTCTTTTAAAATATCTAGAGAAATTATCTCTTTACCAACAGGTATTTCACGCACCTTAACCTTATTAGAATCCTTATTTCCTCCACCTTCCCCATCTGTTTGCTCACTTGAACCTTCTCCTTGCACCATAAGGCTATCATCTAATTTTACAATTGAAACAAATGAATCTTTATCATAAGTCGTAATAGCAATCCTATCCCCAGAAAAAGAAAAAGCTATGGTTCCAAAATTAGTCTTTGGTACAGATATCTTTATCATATTTCCTTTATCATTTTTAGAAAATCCATATTGGGGTATCCCTGATTTATCTATTAACAAATTAGTTTTAACATTATCTTTATTTCTTATTCTAATTTCATCATCTTCATAAAATGCTTCTTTTTCTGTCATAACATTTATATCAGATATCTTATATTCATCTGTGTCTTCTTTAATTACCTTTATATTATAGGTATCTAAATTAGCTCTAGAATCTACATTAGATACTCTACTAACTTTAGCTTTTATAACCAACGACTCCTTTAATTCATTAAAATCCTCAAGACTATATCCAGATATATCTATATCAGGAGATATAAACTCTAAAGATTTATCCCGCATCTTTTCAACAGATAATTTTTTTGCAGTATTTATGTCGCCTTTACTTATAGCCTCCAAATAATTTTTTACTGTTTGTGTTGCAATCTTACTATTGAATTTATCCTCTTGTTTTTCATTGGATTGTTTCTTAATATCACTGCCTTTGCAACTTATGATAATTACTGACATCAACATCACTAATATAAAATATAATGCTTTTTTCACAATACCACCTCTATTTCATAGCCTTTTGTATAATTTATCTTTCCCTCTTTTCAAAAATTAAATCTTAAATGTTAAAATTATAAGCATTTTAAATAAATTTCTATATATATTTATATAGAAAACATTATTAAGGATGGGAGAACCTTGAAAAGAGAATTAAAAGAAGTATACCAAATAGCCACAGTTTTTATAGGTACTATAGTAGGAGCTGGTCTCGCTTCTGGGAAAGAAATAACTCAATTTTTCACATCTTACGGATATAAAAGTTTTATGGGTATATTAATTTGTGGTATTGTGTATATTTTTATAGGGTCACTTATATCTGACATAAGTTTAAAATATAATTTAAAATCTTATAATGACCTTATTCGAACAGTAAGTCCTGGCTTTTTAGGTATGGTAACAGATATAGTAACAGGATTTTTTCTACTAAGTGGAAGTTCTATAATACTTGCTGGAAGTGGAGCTCTTATACATCAGTATTTTGGAATTTCTAACTGGATAGGTACTATTCTTATGGTTATCTTATCTATACTTATATTGTTAAAAGATACCGATGGCCTAATCAAAATAAATTCATTTATAGTTCCTTCATTAGTTACTGTTATAGTTATAACTTTTTTACTTTACATTTTGTTTTATTCAAATTATAAAACCATTGTATACGATCTAAAAATGGTTTCGTTTGAAAAAAGGCCTTGGATTATATCTTGTTTGCTTTATTGTGGATTTAACCTTTTAAGTTGTAGTGGTGTCCTTGTGCCTTTAAGTAGAGAAATTAAAAATAAATCTAGTATGAGAAGAGGAATACTCCTAGGATCTATTGTTCTTACTGTACTGTGTTTATTTTTAAATATTATGCTTATGCTTAACAAACCATATATATATCAATATGAAATACCCCTTTTATATATAGCCAATAGATTTGGTAAGCCACTCCAAATTATGATTCTCATAATAATTTGGTTTGAAATGTTCTCAACAGAAGTTTCAAATATATATAGTATATCTAAAACCTTAGAACAAAAATTTAATATACCATTTAATAATTGTATCTTTCTTGTAATGCTTATAGCAATTCCTATATCTAAAATAGGATTTTCAAAATTAATAACAATTCTTTATCCTGCTTTTGGAGTAATAAGTCTTATATTTATAGGGCAGCTTATTTATTTTAGTATAAAACCCATTAAGCTTAAAAAATATTAGTAAAATAATCTTATAAAGATATACTTTGAAAATGGTATAATATTTATATATATAATTTAATAAGGTGGTTTTACTTATGTTATCGATGTTAAATGAATGTAAACTATGTCCTAGGGAGTGTAGTGTAAATAGATTAAATGGTGAACTTGGATTTTGTAAATCTAGTGATAAAGTTATTATTTCAAGAGCAGCCCTTCATCTTTTTGAAGAACCTTGTATTTCAGGAACTAAAGGTTCTGGCACAGTGTTTTTTTCTAATTGCAATTTAAATTGTGTATTTTGTCAAAATTACTGCATAAGTCAAGAAGGTTTAGGTATGGAAGTTTCTATAGAAAGGTTGTCTAATATATTTCTAGAACTTCAAAAAAAGGGTGCGAGTAACATAAACTTAGTCACTCCAACTCACTATGTACCACAAATAATAGAATCATTAATCTTAGCTAAATCTAAAGGGCTATCTATTCCTATACTTTATAACTCTAACGGATATGATAGCCTAGACACTATAAATGCTTTAAATGGGTATATAGATGTATATCTTCCTGACTTAAAATATTTTAATTCTAAGTATTCATTAAGATATTCAAAATCAAAGGATTATTTTGAAAAAGCCTCTATTGCTATTAAAGAAATGTACAATCAAGTAGGAAAGATTAAATTTGACGAAAGTGGTTTAATGCAAAAAGGTGTTATAATTAGACATTTAATGCTTCCAGGGCTTTTATTTGATTCTAAAAAGATTATAGATTTTATTTATAAGTCCTTTAAAGATGATGTATACATAAGTATTATGAATCAATATACACCTATGTTTAAAGCATCAGATTATGAGGAAATAAACAAGCCCCTAAAGACTTCACACTATGACGCCCTCATAAACTATGCTCTAGATTTAGGGGTTACTAATGCCTTTATTCAAGACTCTGGATCAGATTCTAAAGAATTTATTCCAGATTTTAAAAGCTTCATAGGCCTTTAACACTTTAAATATCAATTTTAATAATTAAAGAGCCAAAAGGTACATGGATTAATTCATGTACCTTTTGGCTCTTTTTGTATATATAATCTTTATATATTATACTTTTCTAGGTCTTTTCCAAAGTTTTCAGTTATTATCTTAAAGTTAGATATGTTTCCTATAAGATTTTGAAGCTCTTCAGTATAATTTAAGACACTAGCACTTACTTCTTCTGACGAAGCTGAGTTTTCTTCTGCTATAGCTGCTAAAGTTTCAATAGTATTATAAAGATTTGCTATAGACTCTGCTTCATTATTTAGTTCATTAATAGTTTTTATCATAGACTTTGAAACAATTTGTATAGACTTCGTTGCCTCATAGCTTATGTCTTTTACTTCTCCTAAACTTTTTGATTCATTTTCTAATATATAATATTGTCCATCGATATTATCTACAAGAAGTTTTATATCATCTACAAATTCATCTAAGTTAACATTTATTTCTTTTACTGCTCCCTTAGATTGTTCTGCTAGCTTTCTTATAGATTCTGCAACCACTGCAAATCCTCTTCCTTGCTCACCAGCTCTTGCAGCTTCAATAGAAGCATTAAGTGCTAGTAAATTCGTTTGTTCAGCTATACCTGAAACTATAGATACAATGCTTGTTATATCCTTTGCCTTAGTTTGTAGTTTGTCTCCTTTATCTTTAACATCTAAAAAGCTTTTTAAAGACTGAAGAATTTTACTGCTAGTATTTTCTATATTGCTATAGCTGTTATTAATCTTTTCTAATGCCTTTTCAAGTTCTAATTTATTATTATTTTCATTATCAACTATAGTCTTTAATGATTCTATATCTTCATTTAACTTTAGGGCAGCATCTTCTGTATTTTCTGCCTGTGACACAGCTCCATTCGCTACTTGCTCCACTACTTGACTTATTTCTTCTGATGTATGACTCATGGCATCAGATATCTTATTTATACTTTCAACGAAGGTATTCATTTCATCTGTTATACCCTTAAACTGTGTAAGATCAGCTTTCATACCCTTCTTGTAACCTTTTATAAGTCCAAATATATCTTCAAAAAAGTCATTAGTAACCATATTGCTTTCATAATTATAGGTTCCTGATGTTATTTTCTTTAATTCTTCCTCAATCATAGCCTTTGGCATATTAAGCAAGGTCACACCAACGCCTGTAAATATTCCTGACAATAGTCCTAAGATCAAAGCCTTAAAGCTAACCCCAACTAAAGGAAGTGCCACTAAAGTCGTTGTAATAAATGTGAATATTCCAGCTTTAACTGAAAAGTTTTTAATGAAACCAAAAGATAAAAAGTTATTCCAAAAGTATTTCTTTTTATAATATATATCTTTAGGAAATGTCATCTTTAATTTTAATGAATTGCTTGTCCTTTCCATCTCTTCATATTTAACATCTTCTTTAAAAAATTCATTACATCCCTCAGTAAGACCTAAAAAATAGTCAAACATTCCTCTTTCTGATTTATAAAAAAATATAGCTTCTCTTTGTGATATGGGCTCTATAGTTACCAATGGTGGCTTAGCCCCTTTAAACTTTTTAGTCATTACTACATGAATATCAAACAAAGACTTTAAGAATGAATACATGTTTTCTTGCTGGAAAAATGCGGGATAGTCTCTGTAAAAAGCCTTTAAGTTATCTTTTCCGATTATCCGCCAAAGTTCTTTAACTTCTAGGTTATTATTTACAGCTATATTAGATATCACCTTTTTAATATCATTATCATCAACATTTTCTATAGGTGTAAAAATTTTAGTAGCGGACCATCCGGAATCCTCCATAGCCTTATCTACTGTAGTATTGCCATAAAGTCTTCTGCAAGTTTTCATCCAAGTTGATACTACCGTTCCCTTCACTTTTATACTCCCTTTCTTATGTAAACTTAGTTTAAGTATGTTTATTAATCTGTATTTTTATTTTAACTCATATTTGTTATAATGTATAATCTTTATTTATTATATTTCCTATCATTAAACAAGAATAGACTCCCTTTATCAAGTGAAAAGGAATTTCTAAAAGACCTTATATGCCCTTTAAAAACTCCTTTTGATCTTATAACTTATATTAACCCATCAGTGTATCTCACGCTTGGCATGTGCTCTTTATTATATCCCTCACAGGTGGTAGGTGGAAAAAATGTACGTCCTGTATTTCCTACACTTGATCTTAACTCACTTATCTTTGTTACCGCCACATAAATATCTGATATCTTATACCAAGTTGGATAGTCTACTATTCCTGTAGCTGGTAATCCAAATACACTTTGAAATTGCCTTACTGCCTCTTTTGTAGCTTCACCATATACACCATCTACAGCTTGTTTGTTTATAGCTGGATAATTTTGTGCTATCCTATTTAAATATGTTTGAATAGACCTAACTGGAGCCCCTCTAGATCCTATAGTTAAAACACGTCCAGGATAAGAGGATGGTA
This sequence comes from Clostridium algidicarnis DSM 15099, assembly GCF_002934235.1. Lineage (GTDB taxonomy): Bacteria > Bacillota > Clostridia > Clostridiales > Clostridiaceae > Clostridium_L > Clostridium_L algidicarnis. The sequence goes on along the minus strand of NZ_PTIS01000004.1, from coordinate 38,867 downwards.
TTCCTTGAACGAATTCTGCCGTAGTAAGAATTATATCACTTCCATAAAAGTTAGTTAATATTTCATAGGGGGTTTTTCCGCTATCCCCTAAATTTTTACTACCCCATTGTGTGAGCCACCCTGGGCACTGAACATTGAAGCCATCACAGTATTGTGTTAGCAAAGGTTGTTTCGCCCCAATTCTTTGTACATAAGTAGAAAATATCTCATCTACTATTCTATTTATATTATCATAAATATTTCTTCCATAATTAAAAGCTTGATCAAAAGCTGTTGAATTGGTTATTTGAAATCCTTTGCCTTTTCCTCTATACCATTCCGTATATACTCTATTTAAAGAAAAAGATATCATGCAATATATATTTGCCCTTAAAGTACTTTCAGACCAGGTTGAAAATACCTCACTAGAAGCTACATTTTTAATATAATCCTTAAATCTTACAGTATAATTGGGCGCCGTAGTGTCATCAGGTACTCCTCCGTGCACTACTATATATTCCGGTATAACAGGACTTGGAAGAACTACAAACCCACTAGGTGGAGGCGGTAATGGTTTGTCAGGATCTTCTGGTATTTTAGGTGGAAAGTCACCAACCAAAGTATTAGGTGGAATTACTATAAGTCTTTCAGTTTGACGACTATTTCTACTGGGCGGAACCATACTAACCTGTTGAAGTGCTACCCTATCAGGGTAAACTTGGCATCCTTTTATAAATACAGGTTTAAACCCTTCAGCCTCAACATTTATATCCACAAAACTGTATGGAAGTTTGTCTGATGGTCTCATTGAATTTTCTATAGGTGGAGTTTTGACATCTATCTCCGCAGTGAACCCTGAAGAATCAGAGGTTAAAACTACACTTTGTCTTCTTAACCTCTCCTCTCCCACCTCAACTATTGTAACCTTCGCCTTTTCTATAGGTATATAACTTTCTTCTTTAAATATTTGAACTTGAACCCTACCTTTTTCAGCCATAAATATGCCCCTTATAATAATAATCTTTATATAGATTATGAATCCTTAGGTTTTATTGTTACTCCATTTTATTTGTTTAATGGCATCCTTATAAATAAGTCGCCTAATTTACTTTCTATAAAATCTTTGTTTTGCACCTTATTAGTATCTTCGAAATATATACTTCGTATATTTTCAAATAATCCTTGCAGACTTAACATGCCGTATCCAAACTCCGGATTAGGGTATTTATCTCCAGGTCTTTTTTTAGTTCCTCGTATGAGATAGGTCTTCATCTTAGGTGCATAAATAGTAGGGTCTTTTCCTTCAACTACACCCCATTGAAATAGTAGGGCACATGCACCAGCTAAAACTGCAGTAGCAGCACTGCTTCCACTAACTATAGTTTCTCCACCTCCAACCTTTGTGGTCTTTACATTTATTCCTCCGGTAGTTAAATCTGGCTTTATTCTATCATCTCTTGTGTATCCTCTTCCAGAAGATGCTACATATGAATTATTATTTTGATTGTAATAAGATGTAGTTATTATGCTTCTGCTAGTAGACGGAACCATTAAAGTTATGAATTGATTTGGAGTTAAGAACCTAGTATCACCTTTTAATAGATCTCTTTGAGGCAACCATGCATTATATCTGCCACTTACTATATAATCACCAAAAAGTTTAAATTGCCATATTCCTTCTCTTACATCTTCAATTTTTACCCTTATAAGTTCATCACCTGTAAGTTCCTCTGGAAAATAATATTCTATAAATACCTTACTCCCCTCAAACACTAATTCTATTTCTTCCCCTTTCTTAAGTTTTGCTGGCACCTTTTCTATTACTTCACCTGATGGAGAAATCACTCCTATGGATACCTTATCCGGCTTATCTATCCATATTTCAAAAGCCAAGTTTCTTTGCTGCTTTGATATTTTAACCTCTAAGGTTTTAACTTCTCCTGTATTTTGAAACATACCCGAGGCATGAAGATCTTCATCCCCTTGATTTCCTGTTCCACTAACCACTACCACTCCTCTTATTCTTGATACCTCATCAATATATCTTTCTATAATGCTATTACCATCATGAGCACCCGCATTAGTACCTACGGATATATATATAACCAAGGGCTTATTTAGCCTACTTGCAAGCTGACTTAAATACTTTATAGCCATTATAACGTCTGTATTGTTATATGCTACCCTATCTTTTCCACTTGTATCTTTAGATAAATCTAATCCTATAGCTGGTTTTAACTTTACTACAGCAAATTCGCATCCTGGGGCTGCGCCTTTTAATTCAGGATTTCTTCCTCTTCCACCTAAAATACCAGCCATACTAGTACCATGACCTATGTCATCCTTACTAGGTACTATTTTATAAGGATTCTCACCATTTTCCATTGCTTTTATGGCCTGATTTATTTCTTCTTTATTAAATTCTACTCCATAACTAAATCCTAAAGGTTTAGATCCGTTAGTTAAGGTTTGATCCCATATATAATTTATTCTAGTAGTATCATCTTCGTACATAAATTCTTTATTCAAATAGTCTATACCAGTATCTATAGTTCCAACTAGAACACCGTATCCATCAAGCGGTAAATAAGGATGATTGTGAAACTGTGGTATATCAGCTGCTTCTATAGGAGACACCTCAGATAATGTATATAAACTAGTATCTTCTTTATATACTATATTGGTTATGCCTTTTAATATCTTGTTTTCCATATCACTCTTCACTGATATAACTGCAAAGCTTTCATCTAAAACAAAAGCACAAATATCACTTATATTTTCTAAACTCTTCACAATATCACCATCATACTCAACTAGGTAACTGTTATAATCCGGATTTAAATAAAGACTTCCACAATCTAAACGCAAAGACTCCATGATAAAACCTTCCTCCCCTCTTAAAGATGTAGCTAAATCTAAAGATGACTTTCCACAAACCTCACCATATCCAAAACTATAATTAGGATAAACTAGTGTAGTCCTATTCCTCCTTGCACCTTTTAATAGAAAATATTTAAGCCTTTGACCAAATAACAAAGAATCATTTCCATCTATAATACCCCACTCCATAAGTAAAGCAGCTATACCTGAAACAAAAGGCGTTGCCATAGATGTACCTGTTTTACTATCATAACCACCTCCAGGAGATGCAGAAACTATATTTTCACCAGGAGCCACTAAATCTGGTTTAGTTTCTCCTATTACATCCTTACCCCTTCCTGAGAACCCCGATATATTCATAGTAGAATAATTATAACTTCCAACAGATACTACATTGCTTACCGTAGCTGGTATACCCAAAGTATTAGTTATACTAGGTTGCAAAAACTTAGTTTTAGGATTTAATCCTTCTGAAATAGGAAGCCACATATCATATCTTCCTCTATAATCATTCTCTAGAGTTATGTTTATATTCCATGTACCTTCAATTAAAGACTTCCCTTCTAAAGCTAAAATACTTATTATAATCTCTCCATTTATGTCAAAAGGCCTTGGGCCAGTGTAATATATTATTGCCTTGTTCGAATCAACATTATTCTCAGTACTACCTTGAACTACTGTGTTTTTACCTGTAGTCTTCCCTGAAGGACTTGTTATTTCTATTGAAATGTCACTTAATATCTCTTTGTATAATTGTATTATTATGCTCTTTTCCTCTTGTGCAATATTTATAGATATATTTTGACTATCCCGAAAAGTCCCTCCTACATGATGTGCTGCTTCTCCTTCATTTCCTGCTGCTATTACAAAACTTATAGGTTCTATATTGGAAATAGTACTTATATATTGCTCTAATATACTACTTCCATTATGAGCACCATTATTAGTACTAAAACTTAAATTTATAACTAAAGGCATATTTAATTCTACCCTTTTGTCTAATAAGATTTTAATAGCTCTCATTATTTGACTAGCCTGAGTATAATTTAAGTTTCCAGGTGGGGTTATTTTAATCATAGCAATAGAACTATTATAGGCAGCTCCATAATAAACTTTATCTATATTTCCACCACCTGATGCTATACCTGCGACATGGGTTCCGTGGCCTACAAAATCCCTATGGGCTATTAAATCATAAGGATTTTGTGAATTTATAGCTTGATTTATTTCCTCTCTATTCCAACCCTTTTTTAAGGATATATCATAAATATACTCAATTCTAGTATTACCTTCAGTATCCATAAATGCTGGATGTCTATAGTCTATTCCAGAATCTATAAATCCAATCAATACGCCTTTACCTGAAAGATCATAAAGATCCCAAAGGCCATTTACACAAGATGCCTTATTCCCTTCAAGAGAATTTATATATAAGGTTTGCGGAAGTTCAAAATAACTTATACCTTCTACCTTAGTTATATTATCTGCATCAGATATTTTAAAAGTAATTATTCCAAATCCATAACCTAAATCCTCAAATTCCCCATCCAAATTTCCAACCGCTACCTTTACTTTTATGGTATTTTCTCCATATAAAACTAAAAATTCAATATACCCTGCTTTAAACTTATCTATACTAGATAAGTTAATAAGCTTTTCCTTTAAATCTGAAGGCATAGTTTTAAGTACTTCTCTTCTATGAATTAAATCACTTGATAAAGCTTCATCTTCAACTCTTATTAACAGCTTTTTATCTTTATTAATTGACTTTTTGATATTAATAAAAAGACCTCCTATGAATAGTATCTATACATTTTATGAGCTGTTATAAGTTTTGCCCCTAAAATAAAGTATTTCATATGTACGTTCTTTATAATCTTCAATTTTAATATTTACGTGAACAAAAAAGAGACATTTTTAAATATGCATTTAAAAATATCTCTTTTAAATTAAACTAATATAGATATGCCAAGTTTTATCTTTTTAAGATTAAAGAAGTATTTCTAATTTGTCTAATCTTGCTATAAACTTCACATTTTTAATTAAAACTGTTTCTGTATCTAAATCAACATTATGATTTAATAATAAAGCTTTATTGTTATCTAGCCTTTTTACTTTTCTTATTATCTTTCTACCTTCTACTTCTATAAGGCATATGGTATTAACCTCCATATCACTTATAAAATGACACAGTGCTAAATCCCCTTTTCTCATTCTAAATCCTGCCATATCATCATTTTCTATTTGAAGAAAAAACACCTTATCTTGAGGATGACCTTCTATTTTATTAGATATCACAGGTAGCTTTTTATTATCTACTACCTTTGACATATCATAATTAAAAATAGGAACATTTTTTAATACATCACCAAAAGCTTCATTCCATATATCTTGAACCTCTTCCTTTGGCTTACCCTTTTTATTACTTAAGCTATCTGCTGTATAAATAGGAGCCTTCGGTTTCACTGTTTCCTCATTTAAAGCTTCTTCATCAATAGACATACTTATATCGTTTATGTTTTTATCTAGAATTTTTGATATTCTAGTAATTAAGCTTTCATTTATTATCCTTTTTCCCATTTCTACATCATTCACAAAGCTTTCAGCTACTCCAAGCTTTTTAGCTAATTGTTTTTGAGTCATTTTAGAATCTAATCTTGCCTTTTTGATTTTTTCTCCTACTCTACTCAATTTAGTTACTTCCTTTCTCCTCTTGCATCTTCTTATACCATTCTCTTTCCTCTATAAGATGCTCTACAAGATACCCAAATGTCCACTTTTTTGAGGTATCAGTAACTACTGCTAAAATGGGTGACCTTCCTATAGTGGCTCTTACGAGCTTTATAATTTTATCTAATTCATCATCACTAAAACCATTAAATAAAATCACCTTTTCTTTTGGAAGAGATTTATCTCCTTCTTCTTTTGCAGACCTTTCTATTATGTCTTCTATTTTATCATGAAATATTTTAGTTGTTATAACTTTATATTCTATGTTAGACATCTTAAATACTTCTAGATCCTTTTGTTCAAGACCATAAGCCAAAATCATCTTATTTGCCAAAACATCTCACTCCCTAAACTTTATCTTATATTTTTTTAGGTTCATCATATTGAACCCCAAATGTATCTACTGTGACCTTGTTCATAATTTGATCCTCATATGGTTTGTCATTATAATCACACTTAGTCTTAACTATGCTGTCTGCATTATCCATACCTTCTATAATCTTTCCAAATCCTGCATATTGTCCATCTAAATGTGGAGCCTTTTCTACCATTAGAAAAAATTGGCTTCCTGCAGAATCAGGATGACCTGATCTTGCCATGGATATAACTCCTTTTTCATGTTTCAAATCATTTTTAACTCCATTTCCAGAAAACTCTCCCTTTATACCATATCCTGGTCCCCCCATACCTGTTCCTTCTGGGCAGCCACCTTGAATCATAAAACCAGGTATCACTCTATGAAAAGTTAATCCATCATAAAAGCCTTTACTTACTAAATCTATAAAATTATTAACTGTATTTGGTGCTATTTCTGGGAATAATTCTATTTTAATTATTCCTCCATTGTTAATTTCCATTGTTACTACTGGGTTCATAAAAATTCCTCCTTTTAATATGTAAATCTAATATATTCAATATACCATAAGTTAATAATATTATAACCTTTATCGCCTATTATTCTCAATATATTATTTATTATATTGAGAATAATGATTAACATTTATCATTTTAATTCTAATAACTTGTAACTAAGATCTATTAAATTACTATTATCCTTTGAATTAAATATCTGTATATCACCTTTTTCATCACTATTACTTAAAAGATCACTTTGTTCTAATCTTCTTTTAAGTTCTCTTGCTGTACCCTCGCTTCCATCTATTATAGGTATTTCATCTCCTATCACAGAAACTATTTCTTTTTTTATAAAAGGATAGTGAGTACAGCCTAAAACTATGCAAGATATATCTTTATCTATCTTACCTTCAAACTTTCTTACTAAATAATTCTTTATATCACTTCCTTCAACTACACCCTCTTCTATCATTTCTACTAAACCAGGACAGGGAAGAGCAACTACCTCAGAGCTTACTGCACATCTTTCAACTAAATTATTAAATTTATTTTCTGCTAAAGTTATAGGCGTTGCCATTATCAATATCTTACCTTTTCTATTTAGATTTACAGCAGGCCTTACAGCTGGTTCTATTCCTATTATAGGTAGGTCTTTAAACTTCTTTCTTAAGTCTTCTATTGCTGCACTAGTCGCTGTGTTACAAGCTACAACAATGGCCTTACAGCCCTTCGATAATAAAAGATCTATAGCTTTAAAAGTTAACTTTTTTATTTCTTCTACAGTTTTTACACCATAAGGTGCATTTTTCGAATCTCCAAAATATATATAATCTTCATTTGGAAGTATTTTTATAGCTTTCTTTAGCACACTAATACCACCTACTCCGCTATCAAAAATCCCTATAGGCTTATTTTTATTATACGAGTTATCTTCCATACTAAAACTTCCCTTCTCCAATAATTATATGTTTATTATCTTTATAAATACACATGGGTGGAAAATCTATCCATGTCAAACTAGTATTTGGATACATTTAAATTTATCAAATTATCAAAATTACATCATTTTCTTGACATAAAAATTTTATTGTACTAAAATTTCTTTATATTTTATCATATAAAATGATATTTTTGTTCTAATTATAATAATATTATTCTTATATCATTTTGTCTATTTTAAAAGAAAGGATGTGAAATGTCTATACTTTAATTAAGGTATAGATAAAATTTTATGAAAAATGACCTAATATTTTTAATTCCAGAAACTTCTCATAATGAAACTTCGTTAAAATCAATAATTAACAACCATCCAGAAATACGATTCATATCCTTAGTAGGTATCGATCTTGCTGGAAATGATACCGATGAGCGAATTCCAATAAAAGCCTTTTTAAATGATTTAGATACATTCTTAAATGGAGTTGCAGCACAAACTGATGGATCCTCTGTTACTCTACCGGGTATAGCAAGCTTAAACAATGCTAAGATTGACATGATGTGTGATTTAAACTGCAACTGGTACATAGATTATAATTATGAAAACATAGATCCAATTTGTAATAAACCAATAGGAACTCTTAGAATACCTTGTTTTCTATATCATAATGGAAATCCTGTAGATTCAAGACACATTTTAAAAAGATCTATTGATTACTTCAAAAGTACTATTCTAAGTCTGCTTTCAAAAAATCCTAACAGCCTTTCTTCTCATGGCATATCCTTTGAAGACATTGAAGATATTAATGTAACTTCCGCTACTGAATTAGAGTTTTGGGTTAAAACTCCAAATGATGAAGCTGAACTTGAAGAGCTTTCTACATCTCAAGTATTGCATGAGCAATATTGGACTAGAACGAAAGGTTCTGTAAGAACTGCCTTAGAACAAAGTCTTATGCTTATGGATTCTTATGGTTTAGAACCTGAAATGGGACATAAAGAAGTAGGTGGAGTCAAAGCTAAAATAGATGACCTTGGAAACCTTACTCACATAATGGAGCAAATGGAAATTGATTGGAGGTTCTCTACTCCTATTCAAGCTGCAGATAATGAGCTATTAGTTAGAAATATAGTAAGAGAAACCTTTAGACAAAATGGCCTTGACGTTACCTTTCTAGCAAAGCCTATAGATGGAGTAGCAGGAAGTGGGGAACATATTCATGTAGGTATTTGTCTTAAGTTAAAAAACGGAAAGCTCATAAACTTATTTGCATCTAACAAAAATCACTTTTTAAGTTCTATAGGCTATGGTTCACTTATGGGTATCCTTAAAAATTACGAGATAATAAATCCCTTCATATCTTCTACTAACGATTCGCTTAAAAGGCTTAAGCCAGGATTTGAAGCTCCTATATGTATAACAACCTCCTTAGGTGTTACAATTGAAGTGCCCTCAAGAAATAGAACTATTTTAATAGCTCTTATAAGAGATATTATAAATCCTATGGCTACAAGATTTGAACTTCGTTCACCTAATCCACATACAAATACTTATATTGCAATATCCGTTTTATACATGAGTATGATCGATGGCATAAAATATGCTTTAGAAAATAATAAAAACGAAGATGACTTATTAGCTGAACTTTCAAAGTCCCCCGGCGAGCCTTCTATATACCTAGAAAAAGAAAGAGCTTATCGTACAGAGGAAGATGTATTTGATTTCTTTTGTGAAGATGAAAGAATAAAGTACTTTGGTAAGGCACCTGCAACTGTTTATGAAAATCTAAAAGCTTTTGAAATGTATCCAGATAAATTAGATGTCTTAAAAATGGGAAATGTATTTAATGATTCAATTATAAACAGCTTTAAAATTTCTGTTATAGAAAGATGGGTTACAGAAATAAAAAACCGAATAATAAATAGCTATATGGATGAGATACGTTCTTATAAAATGTTGCACTCTTTAGATAAAGCTTTAGATCTAGATGTAACAAATTGGATGAATGTAAATGAATTACGCCATTACATAATGAAAGACAGTTATTCTAATAGATGCTTATTTACAAAAATAAAGAAGTCTATAATAGATAAAAATTATTCATCTGTATCAGATTTTCAATTAGAACTTGAAGATAAAATGAATTTACTCAGAACCTTATATACAAATTATAGGAGAAATCTTTTAGATGTGTAAGTAATTTACATGGATATTAATACACTTTCAAGGTATAATCTTATTAATTACCTATTATATTTAGTAATTCATAATATTATATAATTACTACTTTTGCATAACCTAAAACAATAATTTACATAGTGGTATAATATAATTTTAATGGGGTGTTTAACAATGAGACTTATTCCTATAGAGTGTGTTAAGGAAGGTACTTATTTAGCTAAGACTATATTTGATAACGAAGGACGTCCCCTACTTCGTGAAGGGGCGAAGCTTTCCAATAAAATTATAGAAAAGATAAAATCCATTCAAGTATATTCTCTTTATATAATTGATGAGTATAGCGATATGGAAATAGATGATATTATAAAACCTGAACTTAGACAAAAGGCTATAACATCAGTAAAAGAAACCTTTTCTAGTCTAGATAAATTTTCAAAATCTTCACCTTCTAAGTACAGCAATAAATTAATAAAAGAAAGAGAATTATACTTTGAATCAATATATGATGTTGCGGAAGAGTTATTAGATCAAATTTTATCAGACAATCATGTTATGGTGCACTTAGTAGATATAAAGAGCCTAGATAACTATACCTATCAACATTGCGTTAACGTTGCAGTACTTTCCCTTATATTAGGTATTCAACTTCAACTAAATAAATATGATCTTTTAGATCTTTGTATAGGAGCATTAGTCCATGATATAGGTAAATCTTTTATACCTACTACTCTTTTATTTAAAGAAGGTCCTTTAACGAAAGATGAACTTTTAATAATGAAAACTCATACTACATTAGGCTATGATTATCTTAGAAATATCTCAGGAATTTCAGCAAAATCTCGTATAATATCTTTGCAGCACCATGAATGGTATGATGGCACTGGTTATCCTGAAAATAGACGTGGTGAAGAAATTAATAAATTTTCTAGAATAGTATCTATAGCTGATGTCTATGATGCATTAACTTCTGATAGACCTTATAGAAGAGCTTTAAGTCCCAATGAAGCTATTGAATACATTATGGCTAATTCCTCTACACAATTTGATTATGAAATAGTAAAAGCCTTTTCTAGAGTTATAGTACCTTATAGTAAAGGAACCTTAGTTAAGCTTAGCAATGGAGATATAGCAGTAGTTGAGGATACGCTTCCAAACTTTCCTTTAAGACCCAATATAAAAATAGTAAAAAGTTCTGATCCTTCTAGAAATGGGCTAAAAATAAAACTAGTAAAGAGTTTATCACTAGTTATAGAAAATATTCAATATACAATTTAAACTTTTATATCTTCTTTTGGGAATGTGAAAATGCATTCCCATTAAAAATATAATCATATTATATTTTTAGCAAATAAACAGGTTTTAAATCTATAATTATAGTAATCTAAACTTGTTAAATCTTACATCATAGAAAGAGAAATGTTATCTTTACTTAATATTTCATAACTATACATAGGTGTATTAGAAAATGGATTGTTTTTTACTATATCTTCTGCTTCATTAATATCTTTAGCTCTAAATATCATAGTTCCACCATTTTTATTGTATACCCCTGCACAAACTAGATATTTACTATACTTTAAATTAACTGCCTTACTTTCATTATTTAATTCCTTCCTTAATCCTAAATCCATCTTATAATTTATCTTTACAAACAACCCACTCTTTTTCTTCATAAACCTAGCCTCCTAATAAAAATATGGAATAAAACCCCATGACACGAACCTATGTTTTTATTATATTGAATATATGTTCTTACGTCAATGGATTTTTATACTTTTAACATTGTGTTCGCGTTAAAGATAGCCTTTAATTTATCCAATACGTATAGATAGTAGGTGATAAAAATGAAAAATAAAAAGACAACTATATTCGTTCTTTTACTTGTTTTAATACTGGTGCCTATTATAATAGTGTATTTATTAAGAGGTCCTAGAAACTTTATTACAAATATAGACGAAAATCCTAAGGTTTCTGAATCCACAGTTCATTTAGGTGAAGAATATCTAGATATATCTTACAAAGTCTTAGAAAAAGAAGAATTAACACTAGATTTCTATGCACCTTCAAAATCCAACAAAACCACTTGGCCGCTTATTATTTATATCCACGGTGGAAGCTGGGCATTTGGAGATAAGTCTATTGATGATAGTTTTATTCCCATCTTAAATAAGTTAAAAGAAAAAGGCTATGCTATAGCTAGCATAAATTATAGACTTTCTTCATCAGATTCAAGCTTTCCATCTCCAGTAGAAGACTGCAAAGATGCAATTCGCTGGTTTTATAAAAATAAAGATATTTATAATATAGACACGGATAATATAGGACTGCTTGGTGTTTCTTCTGGTGCTCATTTAGCACTACTTTCATCATATAGCAACGAAAATGATTTTATTGGAGATGAAAGTCTTTCTTCATATAAAAGTAATATAAAATATGTTATAGATTATTCCGGTCCAACAAACTTTGATATAAATGATATTAGATCATCAGATGAAACTTCTATGAGTATTATTAAAAATCTTTTAGGTGAAGATAATATATATAAAGAGGATTTATTAAATCTTGCAAGTCCCATAAATTATATAGATTCAAATTCTACACCTACATTAATAATACATGGAGAAAAGGATTCAACAGTACCTATAGATCAATCAATAAAATTATATGAAAAAGGCATAGATGCAGGAATGAATATAAATTTACTCAAAGTGGCTAATGGTGATCATTCCTTATCTAATATAGATTATATAGATATGATAAAAATTGCTACGGAAACCTTACGATTTATTGAAAAAAATAAATAAGACATGAAATAAAATCATAGACTAGAACTTATTGGATTAATTGCATTTAACTTTATAGTTTATAAAATCTAAATCAGCACATAATAAGGTTACAAAGCAAATAAAGGAGGAATGTAAAATGGCAAACAATAATAACACTAGTTCAAACAGATTGGTGGTACCTGAAGCAAAACAAGGGTTAAACAAATTCAAGATGGAAATTGCAAGTGAACTTGGTTTAACTAATTACGAACAAACTGATAAGGGTAACTTAACATCAAGACAAAATGGTTCAGTAGGTGGAGAGATGGTTAAAAGAATGGTAGAATCTTATGAACACAATATAAAATAATAATTAATACCATGATTTTTAACTAATCAAAACTAAAACAACCTAAACTAAATTAAGTTAAAGGTGAGAAATTCATATTCATGAATTACTCACCTTTAATTTTATCTTTATTTCTGTACCCTCTCCATACTTGCTAACAATATCTAAACTTCCTCCATGAAGGCTTATTATCTCATCACAAATAGAAAGTCCAAGACCATTTCCATGTTTACTAGGATCTACCTTATAAAACTTTTGTTTTACTTTTGATAAATCTTCAACCTTTATACCTATTCCATTATCTTTGATGATTATTACCACAAATCCATCTTTTTCTTCAGCTTTTATATGTATTTTCCCTTGCCTTTCTATAAACTTCATAGAGTTATCTAATAAATTTATAAAAACTTGTTTTAATCTATTCTTGTCCCCTTCTATTATAGGCAACCTTGGTATTTCATAAATTAATTCTAAATCATTTCTTTTCGCCCTAGGACTCATTTCTAAAATTATATCTTTTAATAATTCTTCTATATCAACATCTCCTAAGTTTACTTTCATCTTTGAAGATGCGAACTTAGAAAAATCTAATAATTCATTTACTAATAGACTAAGTCTTTTACTTTCTTGAATTATTATATCTAAAGCCTTCTCTCTTTGATTCAAGTCAGTAAACTCTTTTAACTTTAAGGTAACAGCCCATCCCTTTATAGATGTAAGCGGTGTTTTAAGTTCATGACTTATTGATGAAATAAATTCATTTTTCAACTTTTCATTTTTCTTTATTTCTTGAGCCATATAATTTAAAGTTTCTGCCATAGTTCCAACTTCATCTTCGTAAATCTTTTCTAATGTAACATCATATTTCCCATTTGCCATATCCTTAGCTACATTTGTAACCTTTTTTAAAGGATTTGTTATAGTGTTAGAAATAATTAAACTTAAAATTGTCGTTATTACCATAACAATAAATACTACACTTATAATTAAAAGGGCTATTCGATCTAAAAGCTTATCTACCATATCCATAGAACTTACAACTCGTATAACTGCTATTATATTAGAATCTATTTTTAAAGGTGCTGATACTGACATTATCTTGTTAGATGAATAGGATCCGTCAGGTTTTCCTACCCAAACAGCAGTCTCATCTACTAAGGCCTTTTTTATATCTATATATTCTAACTTGGTTCCAGGAATAATGCCAAGATCATCCCATATAACCCTACCTTCTTTATCTAATATTTGAACTTGAACATCTAAATTAGAAAAAAAGTTTTCTTCTAAATCCTCATAAACTCTTTTAACGTCAGAATCATTTAGATATTTAGAATAAAATTTTGTAGATAGATTAACCTGATCTTTCAATATGGTTTCCATGGCTTTATAATAATATCCTCTTACACTTATCCAAAGTAACAATCCTAATAGGGATATAGTTATTAATATAGTTATAAAATAATAGCTTATTATTCTAAATTTTATACTTCTAAATCTTTTTAATTTATTCATATATCTTAAACCTTTTTAAAGCGATATCCATAGCCCCACACAGTTTCTATGTACTTTGGCTTTGAAGGATCCTCTTCTATCTTTTCTCTAAGTCTCCTTATATGAACATCAACAGTTTTTATATCTCCATAAAAATCCTCACCCCAGATATTATCTAAAAGCTCATCGCGACTAAATGCTCTATCTAGGTTATACATAAATAATTTAATTATTTGGAACTCTTTTAAAGTAAGTTTAACTTCATCCTCTTCTATAAATACCTTTTGTGATCTGTCATCAAGAGATAAAGGACCGTTAAATACTATCTTTTCCTTATCTTCCTTTGTAGCTCCTCCACTTCTTCTTAGAATAGCCTTTATCCTGTATATAAGCTCTGTTGGATTAAAAGGTTTAGTTATGTAATCATCAGCACCTAATTCTAACCCTATTATCTTATCCATATCCTGATTTTTTGCTGTTAACATTATTATTGCAACCTCAGGGTTATCTTTTCTTATCAACTCACAGGTTTTATAACCATCTATGCCTGGAAGCATTATGTCTAAAATTATAAGATCTAACTTCTCTTTTTCACAAATAATAAGTGCTTCTTCTCCCGAACCTGCTTCCCTGACTTCAAATCCACTTATATTTAAGTTTATCTTTATAAAACTTCTTATGTTTTCTTCATCCTCAACTATTAATACCTTACTCATTAAATCACCTCTTTATTATTTGTTATTTATCTCTTTTGACAAAGGGTAATATATTACTTGTTTTAAAATATTTGATGTAGGATTTTCAGAAAAGGAATCATCTAAAGATAACTTTTCAAATTCTTCAATTGCATACTTAAAGCATTTTTCTGATTTTACCTTATCACCTAATCCTTTATATGCTACACCAAGCTCATAATATATATCTATTGTAGAATATTCTTTAGGTTCATTATAAAAATAATCATTATCGTTTAATGATCCTATATTCTTAATCTTATTTAGTATATCTGTAGCCTGACTGTACTCTCCTAATCCATTTAAAGCTTCCGCTTTTAATATCAAAAACTTATAGTATCCCACTTGAATTGTAGGTTCTCCATTTTTATCCTCTTTACTCTTAAATACTTCATTTAAAGATTCTAATGCCTTAGTGTACTGCTTTGATTTTATTTGAGACTCTATATAATAATACCAAATTAATTCATTATTCATTTCTTGAATTAATTCGCCTTTATAATATTCAACATTTTTTGTATAATAATCATCATAGAAATCTTCTGCTGCATAGAATTTTTCACCATCAAATCCTATAACATAGCTACTGTAATCTTTGTTAAATTCATTAACTTGTGCTCCAAACACAAGGTTTTTATCTTCCTCTTTATCTGGAGTATTAATTATCTCCATCCTGTTCCATCTACCCATAGAAACTTCTTTAACATTATCATCTTTAAAATCATATAGATAAAAATCTGTACCGGCATTACCAGAAATTAAATAACCTACTAAAAGTCTTTTATCCTCCTTATTCTTAACAGTTAAAGTTTTTAATGTTGATATAGAATTCCCCTCTAATGACCTTTCATATATCTTTACCCACTCACCACTGTTTTCTTTTAATACAAAAAAGCCTTTTTTAAAATTAGAATCATCTTTAAAAAGCACTATAAGCTCATTATTTAAATCTCCATCTACATCTATAGATACTATATTCTTTTTACCAGAAGTTTTACTTTCTTCTAGTAGCTTACCACCTTTAGGCATAAATTTTTGCACTAATATCCTTAATTTATCTATATCCACACTATCTATATCTTCAAAATCTTCATTTGCCGAAAGCTTTGGTGAGCTTATAAGTGAAGATGGCACATCATAAAAATCACAGCCTGAGAATATAAATGTTAATGATAGCACAACTAAAATTCTAAACAATCTTTTAGAATTACTTATCAAAAAATCACTTCCTATATTATAAATCTATTTATACAAACATAATACCATATTAATTTTAAAAATAGTTTATAAAAGTATTACATATTTTATCTTTATCTTTAGAGGATTTTGAAATTATATATCGAATTAAGCATTATGTAACTTATATTTATTTCAAAGTTACACACGTATTTTGTTAACTTTATAAATGCTTTAAGGAGGATACATATGATTTGTACTTTTATTTCTGTGCTCATTAATATCTTTTTAATTACTTTTATCGCCTATTTAATTTACGCGCTTAAAAATCTAAAATCCACAAAAAAAAGTGAGCTTTATTTGAAAAGCATCTTAGAAATTTTAGATGAAGATATAACACTAGTTACTAGTAGTGAAAGCATTTATTATTATAATCATAAATCTATAAATAACTTTATTAGTACAATGGATAATAATAATAATAATAATGATTCTGGTAATTCATCTAAAGTTGTAGGTTTACAAGAATTTAAATCTCGATTAAGCAATGATGACCTAATAAATCTTGATAAAGTTATATGTGGCTCTCTTAATAGTTATAAATTCCAACAAAATCTTAATTTCCACGGAAATATAAACAATTTTGAAGCTTATCATATAAAAGAGACAAATTGTACATTGCTTATATGCAGTAATGTCACTTCCTTACATAATCTTCAAAATACAATCCACGAAATGGAACATAAGTGTGAGTTTAATTGTTCTAAAATAAAAGATATTATTGAAAAGGATAAATGTAAGACGGAATTTTTAGCCAATGTATCTCATGAGTTAAGAACTCCAATAAACATAATCTTTAGTGCTGTGCAGATGCTTGGATTAAAACCATCTTTGTCTAATGATACTGACTTATCTTTTGAGCGTTATAATAAGATGATAAAACAAAATTGCTATAGACTACTAAGGCTTATAGATAATCTAATAGATATAAGTAAAATAGATGCTGGTTTTTATAACATTTCTATCAAAGATCACGAAATAATAAAGATAGTTGAGGATATAACATTATCCGTTGCTAATTATATAGAAGATAAAAATATAGAACTTATATTTGATACAGAGTTAGAAGAAAAGGTAATAGCTTGCGATCCTGATAAAATAGAAAGGATCGTTTTAAATCTCCTTACAAATGCAGTTAAGTTTACCCCAGAAGGTGGTTCCATATTTGTAAACATATATGATAAGGATGATTATATAGCCATTTCAGTAAAGGACACTGGTATAGGTATCCCTGAAGATAAAAAAGATATTATCTTTAAACGATTTTGTCATTCAGAAAAATCTTCTCACCTTAACTCTTCAGGAAGTGGGATAGGTTTGTCCTTAATAAAATCTCTAGTTGAAATGCATAAAGGCAACGTTCATGTATCAAGTTCTTATGGACACGGTTCAGAATTTACAGTAAATCTTCCTTGTGCATTGTCAAATAACTTAAATACCAAACCAACCTTTGAAAGCTGCCAAACGCAAAATATAGAAAAAATAAACATAGAGTTTTCTGATATATATTCTTAAAATCAAATTAAGATTCTATTCATATAAAGAAAACGTTGATGAATAATTGCATATAGACTGGATTAAAGGTTACCTTTTAATATGAATATTTTACTTATAAACTAAAAAGAAATGTCTCTTTATATAAAAATAAAAAGACATTTCTAAATATATATAAGTATACATTACTTTACATTTATTATTCTACATTATTAAGATTAAAAACTACCGCCTTTGGTCTAGACATAGCTTCTATAGAGTATCTAATTCCTTGAATACCCATACCTGAGGACTTAACTCCAAGGAATGGGAAATGATCTGGCCCTCTTTCAGGTTTATTATTTATTTGTACTGTTCCAACTTCTAATTTATTTGCTATATAAAAGGCCTTATCTATATCTTTTGTAAATACAGAGCTTTGTAATCCATAATCAGATTCATTTGCTATATTTATAGCTTCATCTATGGACTTAATTCTTATTATAGGAAGTATAGGTCCAAAAGGTTCTTCCCATGCAAGCCTCATATCTAATGTGACGTTATCATATAAGGTTGGATATACTAAATTTCCGTCTCTCTTTCCTCCAACTAAAAGCTTAGCGCCTTTTTTATCTGCATCCTCCATAAGGCCCATAACAAAATCTGCTGAAGCTTTATTTATAAGTGGTGTTATTATTACCCCTTCTTCTCTTGGATCGCCTGCCTTTAATTTGCTTATTTTATCTTTTAACTTTTCTACAAGCATATCTGCTACAGATTCCATAACTAATACCCTCTTAACAGCAGTACACCGCTGTCCTGAATATGAGTAAGCCCCTGAAACTATATTATCTACCGTTATATCTAGGTCTGCGTCCTCAAGTACAATTGCTGCATCTTTACCTCCTAATTCTAAAAGCAAAGGCTTCATTGTAGTTATCCTTGATATATGCTGTCCAACCTCTGTACTCCCTGTAAAGTTTATGAAATCAACTTCTTTATGAGTTACAGAATAATCTCCTATTTCACTTCCTCTTCCTGTAACTGTATTTAATACCCCCTTAGGAAGTCCTGCCATGTTAAATACTTCTGCAAGGTATAATGCTGATATAGCTCCTTGTGTTGGTGGTTTTAATACCACAGAATTCCCTGCCATAAGTGCAGGAGCTATCTTAGATGCAGATAAGTTTACCGGATAATTAAATGGGGATATAGCAAGAACTACTCCTAGAGGTACTCTTGTAACAACCGAAATCTTATTTCTCTTTGTTCCAGGAAAACTATCTCCTGGAATTGTTTCTCCTTCTAAGCTTTTTGCTGCATCTGCAGTAAATCTAATATAATCTGCACTTCTTTGAATTTCAGCTATAGAACTCTTCATATCCTTTGCAATTTCCATTGTAAGTATTTCTGCAAGTTCCTCTGCCTTTTCATATAAGATATCTGCTACCCTATTTAATATATCTGATCTTCTGTTAACTGGAACCTCCTGCCACAGAAGCTGAGCATCTTTCGAATTCATAATAGCTTTATCTATATCATCTTTATTCATTGACTGTATCTTACCCATAATGTTATTATCTACAGGAGAAAAAATCTCGGTGTATTTACCTGACTTACTTTCCTCCCAATATCCATCATAAAGATTCTTGTATATTTTATTTTTATCTTTTAAATTTTTAAATATGTCTTTCGCCATATTATCATGTCCCCTTCATCTTTTGATTTAATCTGTATATTTTGCTTTTACACATATATCTTTTTGAAATTAGTTTTTCACTACTTCTAATAATTATTCAAGTTTCACCATATTACTTTTTATAAAAATATAGACTTCTATGTGTTGCGTGAGGAATTATATTTTGGCAAATATTGAATAAATGTTATTCTATAGTATTTATCCTTACTATGAAGCAAATCTTTATATTGACTTTTTTCAACTTATAACTTAATATTTTAATTAAATGATTATAACTTTTTAATTAAATATATGGCTATGAAAAGGATAAGTAAAAATATTCACTTCTTCACAGAAAAGAAACTTAAGATGAAAGGTTTCTAAGAACATATTTTGAACCAACCTTAGAGCTCTGTACCGAATCTTAGTAGGCTACAGCGGAATTCTTCCGTTATAATAAAGAGAGAGTATACCTTTTAATGGTGTACTAATTAGGGTGGTAACGCCGACCATGGTCCCTTCATTATATGAATAGGATCTTTTTTTGTTGTTATAGATGTATTTAGAGGTTAAAATTATACTAGATAAGCCCTTAAGTTTACTTTATTGAATTAACTTAAATATCTAATAAATCAATATTACTTATTAAATAAATTAACTATTGGAGGTAAATATATGAGTAAAAATAAAAAATTCGTAGAATCCATAACTCCTATGTCAGAAGACTTTGCTAAGTGGTATACAGACATAGTAAAAAAAGCTGAACTAACAGACTATTCAACTGTTAAAGGGTGCATGATAATAAGGCCTTATGGCTATGCAATTTGGGAAAACATACAAAAGGAACTTGATAGCAAGTTCAAGGCTACGGGTCACGAAAATGTATATATGCCACTATTTATACCTGAAAGTTTACTTGAAAAAGAAAAAGATCACGTTAAAGGTTTTGCTCCTGAAGTGGCTTGGGTTACCCATGGTGGTGATGAAGAGTTAACGGAAAGATTATGTGTACGTCCTACTTCAGAAACATTATTTTGTGAACACTACTCAAAGATAATTCAATCTTATAATGACTTACCAAAGCTATATAACCAGTGGTGTTCTGTAGTTAGATGGGAAAAAACAACTCGTCCATTTTTAAGAACTACTGAATTCTTATGGCAAGAAGGTCACACTGCTCATGCTACACAAAAAGATGCTGAGGAAGAGACTATAAAGATGTTGAATGTATATGCAGACTTTTGTGAAAATGTTCTTGCAATGCCTGTAATTAAAGGTAAAAAGACCGAAAAGGAAAAGTTTGCAGGAGCTACATCTACCTATACAATAGAAAGTTTAATGCATGATGGTAAAGCACTCCAAAATGGTACTTCACACAACTTTGGAGATAACTTTGCAAAGGCCTTTAACATACAATACACAGATAAAAATGGTACACTTCAATATGTTCACCAAACCTCTTGGGGTGTTACTACAAGACTTATAGGCGCTATAATAATGGTTCATGGAGATGATAGTGGACTTGTGCTACCTCCAAAGATAGCTCCAATTCAAGTTGTTATAGTACCTATTGCTCAGCACAAAGAAGGGGTCCTAGACAAAGCTCACGAATTAAAGGATAGAATTTCTAAGGTGGCTTCAGTAAAACTTGATGATTCAGATAAGATGGCAGGTTGGAAATTCAATGAATATGAGATGAAAGGAATTCCTGTTCGTTTAGAAGTTGGACCAAAAGACATTGAAAATAACCAAGTAGTACTAGTAAGAAGAGATACTCGTGAAAAACTAGTAGTATCAATAGATGAATTAGAAGTTAAACTAGAAGAATTATTAGAAGATATACAAAGGTCTCTTTTTGAAAAAGCAAAGACTTTAAGAAATGAAAAGACTTATTCAGCTACAACTATGGAGGAATTCAAAGAAATAGCTGATACTAAACCTGGATTTATAAAATCTATGTGGTGTGGAGAAACAGCTTGCGAAGAAAAAATTAAAGAAATAGCAGGAACTTCTTCAAGATGTATGCCTTTTAATCAAGAAAATTTATCTGATAAATGCGTATGTTGTGGTAAAGATGCCACTCATTTAGTATATTGGGGAAAAGCTTATTAATACTAGACTGTCATAACTTTAAAAGCTCGGTATATCCTATTTAAGATATATACCGAGCTTTTATAAAAGTAATCCATTTAAAATTATTTTATCCCTATAAAAAGTTTTTAAATATCACTAAAAATATTACCCCTGGAACACCAAAGAATCCCGCTATTAACGCTGTTACTGCATTAATACCCACTGTTACTCCAAAGTGTCCTCCAATAAAGTTAACTAATAATAAAGTCAATGCTCCAAGTACACCATTGATGATTAATTTAAATAATATCTTTAAAGGCCAGGAAAATAACTTAACTATTATAAATAATAATATTAAAGCTACAATGAACGCAATTGCACTTTCAATTACCATAATATCTCCTTAATCATTATAAGGAGCTCACCGCCTTTCAACTAACTTGCTTTTAATTATTTCTTATCATATTATATTATAATTAAAAGTTAATATGATACTTCTAACTATATAATACCATATTTATAAAATAGCATAAACAGGTTTCTATACCTAAACTAACATTTTACTAGCTATAAGTTTAAAAACCTGCCTATATTAAATCTTATATTCTTTATTTAGATTCTTTAACTTCTACAGGTTTTCCTATTAAATATACAAGCGCCCCTAATATAATTACATCTACAGGCAAAACTATATAAACTGGAACGTTTAACCCTACAGGTATATATCCAAATATAACTGCAAACATTGCTACAAATATAGCATACCATATTTGCGTCTTAGTATGATCTAAGTGGTCGCACCCAGACCCCATAGATGAAAGTATAGTTGTATCTGAAATCGGAGAGCAGTGATCTCCAAATATTGCACCTGTAAGTACTGCTCCTATGCTCATAATAACAAACTTTGGATCTGATGACATTGAGCTTGCTAGTGGAATTGTAAGTGGCATTAATATACCCATAGTTCCATAAGCAGTACCTGTTGCAAAGGATATTATTGATCCTAAAAGAAATATAAGAGCAGGTAATAAAAACTGTGGTATAGTATCTGATAATAATGATACTAAATATTTTGCTGTACCAAGTTCCTTTATAACGCTACTTAATGACCAAGCTAATAATAAAATAACTCCAGTTATAATAAGTGACTTCATTCCACCCACCCATATATCTATGGCCTCACCTATTTTAAATATCTTTTTAGAAATACCCATTATTATAGCTACTATAGATGCAAGTAAGGCTGCTTGAAATATAACTATAGATGCATCTGCATTTCCAAAGGCGCTTTGTATAGCTCTTATTGAAAGTGGAGATGAAGTTATAATAGACTGTGCTACCGCATCTTCCCCTGCCATTATTGTCACATATCCATTATAATAAAACCCTGCAAAGGCTCCTATAATGAGAGTTCCTATAGGAATTATAGCATTCCATATACTAAGCTTTATACCTTCTTTTGGTTCCATCTCATCCGCATTTTCTACTAACATAGGATTTGCTGTATCACTCATAACCTTGCCTGTTGTTCTAGCTCTTCTTTCAGCCTTAAGCATAGGCCCAAATTCTCTTAAAAATATGGCAGTAAATAGAGTAAATAAAAGTATAAATATATTATAAAATCTATAAGGTATTGTAGATATAAACATTCCAAAAGCATCAACTTCTTGCCCTATTGCTAAATATCCATCTTTTATTAAACTTAGTTCATATCCAATCCAAGTGGATATAAGCGCAAGCCCTGCAATAGGAGCTGCTGTGGCATCAATTATAAAGGCCAGTTTCTCCCTTGACACCTTCATGCTATCCGTTACTGGTTTCATTATAGGCCCTACTATTAATGAATTTGCATAATCATCAAAGAACACAAGTAGACCTAAAAACCAAGTTATGACTTGAGCACTTATTGGACCCTTAGCCTTTTTAGCGAGAGCTTTTGCAACTGCCTTTGTTCCGCCCATCTTTGTTATAAGTGCTATAAGGCCTCCTATGGTTAAACATTGTAATATTATGCCTGCATTCCATGGATCTGCTAAAGAATTAAGTACATACTTTACCAAATCTAAAAAGGAATAAAATAAGGCCATAAATATGTTAAGTCCATTTAAATTAAGTAAAAAACATCCTACTAAAACTCCTAAAAATAAAGATATGACTACATTTTTAGTTATAAATGCTAATACTATTGCCACCACTGGTGGAAGCAAGGTGAATATACCTAGCCTTATGGAATTTATATCCGCAGTTTCAGACACTTCTGCCGCTAAAACCACTGTAGATAATATACAAATAAACATAACCGTCATTAACAAAATTCTTTTGTTTTTTATTTTCATGATAAACCCTCCCCGTTTTTATGTGAATACTTGGAAGGTAGATTTAATAAATATCAATGCTAGAACCTAAAAAAAGCCCTAGAGTATTCATACTCCAGGACCCATAATAACAAAATGTTAAATTAAAACAAAGGTTCCGTTGCATGATAGCTCTCCACAAATTAAAATTTGCGACAATTAAACATATATTTTATGTAAAACCAGAAATAGAACATTAAAGCATTAGTTCTACTCTTCGGCGATAACCCCTTTTACCTTACATCATAGTGCTTAACTTAGTAAAGTTACTCTTAGATACCGCTCCTCTATCACAACCATATTCACTTTATACATATTTATACACTATGTTATAGGACTTGTCAATGTCAATTTTTATATCTTTTAAACCCTTTATGGTGTTCTTAATAAAAGATATCCTAAATAAACGACATGTAATTGTCTACTTAATTTTAGCCTCCAAATGCCTTTAGTTGTATTGCTCCATAAACCTTTTAATAAACTTAATCCTTTTTTGCCATTATTCTTTTTCAGAAGACTTATTTAAGTTTTCTACAAAACATAAATGATCCAGCCTTTTTAAAACCTTTTTATAGCCTTCTTTTATATATTTATTATTATAAAGCTCCTCGTAGCTTATCCTTTCTATATCCACTTTTAAAATACTCTTAAAGTTTTCTCCATATAATTTAACTAAAACAGACTTATATCCCTCACATATTTTATTAAAGTTACAGCTATCTTCATATGTACCACAATTTAATATATCAAAATTTAACTTTTCAATTATTCCATAAAGTTGATATATGTAACTTAATTCTTTAAGTGAATACTTATCACTTAAAGAAGATACAACACAGGAATAATCCTTATTTATAGGTATTGGATATTGTGTTTCCACATGTCCTTTATTATCTCTTAAAAATCTTATACTTTGAAAGATAGTTGTACATATATCTAGCCTTATCATATTTGCGTTTTCACAAAGCTTTTGTTTCTTATATATTTCCTCATATTTTATATTTTCTTTCATAATCCTATACTGTTCTTCTATACTCTTTTTTGTGTTTTTACTGCTTATAACCCAGCTACAAAAAGCACCTATAAGTGTACCTAATATAATAGCTAAAGCAGATATAACTGTTCCTATTAGATGATCTGGTATTGTAATTAAACTCAAAAACCTCACTCCTTGGATAAGTACTACTTATATTAATACCCAAAAAGTAAGGTTTTTATAAAACTTTTTATCTAAAACTTATTTATATATATATATTTAGTATAAAGTATAGATTATTTCATTATTTATTTTCTATCAATCTTACCTTTCATATAAATACAACTTACCATTTTCTGCCTTTAAGAACTTATGGCCTTTAAATCCACGTCTTTCAAGTTCTTTTCTAATTGAATACATTATAC
Organism: Clostridium algidicarnis DSM 15099; assembly: GCF_002934235.1. Taxonomy (GTDB): domain Bacteria; phylum Bacillota; class Clostridia; order Clostridiales; family Clostridiaceae; genus Clostridium_L; species Clostridium_L algidicarnis. The sequence goes on along the minus strand of NZ_PTIS01000004.1, from coordinate 13,751 downwards.
CCGCATGACTTACTATAAGTATATTATCTTCCTCTTTAGCATCTGCTATTATTTCATCTAAAATATTTTCAACTCTGACTTTAGTAAGACTTCTTATTTCTGGTTGAGATGGATGATCTTTAATCCAAGCCACCCTACCTATAACATCCCAAAGATAGTAATGTAATGGTAACCTTGTATTAAACCTAGACAGAGTTTGAATTTCACGAAGAGACTCTGTTACAATTATATCTCCTTTATATATACTTTTAGCCGTAAATATAGCCCTTGAAAGATTACTACAATAACATTTATTCCATGTTACATTGCCTAAATCTACTTCTTTTTCAAATACCTCTGAAATATTATATCTATTTGCATATTCATTATATTCTGTTGAATTCATATATCTTTTATGTTCTATATTAACTTTAAAGTGCCTTACTAGTCCTATCTTCAATCTTATCCCCCCAATGCTTGTGTTAAAATTATATCTTTATAGCTATACTGCTATTTAAAGTTTATATCTTTGTATTATATATCATTTCTATATGTGGTATATTATCCTCTAGATATTCCTCTAAATCTTCTTTAAATCCTAGTGATTCATATAGTCCTTTTGCGTAAACCTGAGAAGATAATCTAATTGAATCTTCTTTTAAAAATACTTGAATAAATTCTATAGCGTTTTTCATAAGTTCAAATGCAAGTCTTTTTCTTCTATATGGTTTTTTAACAATAACCCTACCTATAGAAACTTCTTCATAGGATAATCCTTTTTTAAGGATCCTTGCATAAGCTATAATCTCTTTTCCTTCTTTATAATAAACATGGTAACAAAACTTATCCTTACCATCGCAATCTTCATAGGCACAGTTTTGTTCAACAATAAACACTTCATTTCTTAAAGAAAGGATATCATATAATTCATCTAAAGAAAGTTCATTAAACTCTTTTATAAATACTTGCATATTTTCACCTACCACCTAAAATTAATGTACTACATGTTATTATTGTAACCTTAATTATATCATATGAAGACAAATTAAATATGTAATCCATGATATTCTTTAATATCTAAAGGTTCTAAATTTATCATATAAAAATAGAGATAGGCTTTAGCCTATCTCTATTTTTTCATAAAATATTGTGTTTTTATTATCTACATAATAGGTAATTATAAAATTTAATGATGTTTTATAAAAACAACTTTATAATGAACATATTAAATATATTAATTATCCAAGCCCCTACTGGTGGTACAATGAATAAAACTATTGGAAGTGCCCCTTCTCTTTCAGTTAAGCATTGCAAATTACTCATTGTACTTGCTGGCATTCCTACACTGAACCCTATTAATCCCGTTGCAACATAAGATGCTAGCGGATTCTTTTTATACAATTTAAATACCACGTAATAACTTAGTGCTATTAACCAAGCTAATTGTATAATCATAAGAACTAAATTATATAAGCTTACTTTAAATATCATTGTTATATCAAACATAGAAAATGTAGTTATAAGTAGCATGGATAAACAAAAATTACCTATAAGATTTACATTAGGTGCTTTAACCTCATAGACCTTTGAAGCGTCAAAAATCCATCTTAGTATTAACCCTAATATAAAACCTCCTCCTGCTGGATTTATATATTTACTAAATCCATATTGAGTTGGCAACAATGAAATGGCTATCCCCACCACAAAGATTAAAATATATTGCAAAAATTCTTGAGGTGTAAAACTCGGTGCTGGTATCCTTAAATTTTTGGACAAGTCTACCTTATTTTTTAACTTCTTAAAAAATAACCCACCTACTATAGCACCTATGTATAAAGTTAGTATAGAAAGGGATGTAAGTGACTGCATTACTGGTTTACCACCTTCTAGGAAACTAGGTACGAGTCCCCCTAATGTGTGATCACCCATAAGTCCTAATGAGCCTGATATAATTATGTCATAGGATGATTTTCCAAGAACCTTTCCTATTCCAAGGCTTACTACGTTTTGCATTAAAGCTACCATTATAACTAAAAACAAAAATAATAACTGTAACTTTAAATTTTTCTTAAATGTAGCAAAGTCTATTCTAAGACCTATAGATAAGAAAAATCCTGCTACAAATATAGGAAGTGCAGAGAAGTCTAATTTTAAGGTAACATAATTCTTTGCAATAGCTAAAACTATGGAAAATAGCAGTCCTCCTATCACTGGTGCAGGCACGTAACTCTCTCTTAAAACATTTACACTTTTTTGGAGAGTATATCCTATAACTAGGAATATTATAAGTACTGCTAATGTTTGAAGTATATTAAGCTCCATAACTAACATTCCACCCTATTAATTATTTTCATCTTTATTTAATTTATCATCTTCATATAATTTTTCTGCTATATATGCAGCTACTTCTCCAGTAATCTTTATGCAATGAGCTTTTCTTTCTGGTGATGTAAATTCAAAGTTTTTTGTCATTACTCTACAGCAAGTACTCTTGTATATTCCTTTTATATGATCATGTAAATCTGCTGACATAGGAAACATCTTTTCTTGCATATCTTCCCCATGTTCTCTTCCATAAACCATACCTAATGCCATTACACCGCCACTTACAGCTCCACAGACACAGCCTGATTTACCAATACCAACTGGAAATCCTGAAGCTAATTTTGTAACATTTTCATCGTAAGGCTTATCTAACATATCATTAATTGTTTTAACCACAGCTTCGGAGCAGAAGAATTCTCCTCTTTCAAAATACCCCTCTGCAGTATGTCTTACTTCCTCAACAAACTGATCTTTTTTCATATAAATACCTCCTAAACATATTTTGATTTTAAATGTATCATTTAACAAATTGCCTGTCCAATAGCTAATATGAATAGCTATAATATAATCAATTGGTTTTTTAAATACATGATCTTTATCATTATTTTATTGTACAATTTTACCCTATGATTATCATAGATCGCAAATCTTAAATATTTCCAAAAATCAAAGTATTTAGCTTCGCATTAGTAACTCTAAAAAACCAAGAGGCTGTGGTACTAATTTTTTAGTACCACAGCCTCTTAATTTATTGTTTTAAGTATATATTTACAAAGTAATTATTTGATAAAACTTTTTACTTTGCTAGCTTTTGTATATCACCATTGTATATATCTGTATCTAGTTCTTTCATTATTCTGCTAGATACTACTCCTGATACTATAGACCCACTTACATTAAGTGCAGTTCTGCCCATATCTATTAATGGTTCTATTGCTATTAGTAGTCCAACTAAACCTACAGGAAGCCCCATGGCAGATAATACTGTTAAAGCTGCAAATGTTGCTCCACCACCTACCCCTGCTATTCCAAAAGAGCTTATTGCTGTAACTATTATAAGCTTAATTAAAAATGCAGGTGCTAATGGATTTATACCTACAGTGGGTGCTATCATAACTGCAAGCATAGCAGGATATATACCCGCACAACCATTTTGTCCTATGCTAGATCCAAGAGATGCCGAAAGGTTAGCATATCCAGCTGGTACTCCTAACTTTTCTACTTGTGTTTCAACATTTAAAGGTATAGCTCCAGCACTTGTTCTTGCTGTAAAAGCAAATGTTAGAACAGAAGCGGTCTTTTTAATATAGGTAATTGGATTTAATCCAAAAGCCGCAATTATTATCAAATGTATTGCAAACATTATAATTAATGCTACATAAGATGCTATAACAAAACTTAGTAACCTTAGTATCTCACTAAAATTACTGGTAGAAACCATCCTAGTCATTAAAGCAAGTACCCCATAAGGAGTTAGCCTTAATATAAGTGTAACCATCCTCATTACAACATCATGAAGTGAGTTCAAAAACTTAATAAAGAACTCAGCAGATTCTGGCTTCTTTTTCTTTACACCTATAGTGCTAACACCTAAAAAGGCTGCAAAAAATACCACTGATAAAGTTGCAGCACTCCCTTGACCTGTCATTGAGTAAAAAGGATTTGTAGGTATTATCTCTATTATCTGATCTTGAACAGACTTTGTTTCAAAATCTTTAAGTGTTGATTCAAGCTTTTCACTTGCTTTAGCTTCATTTTCTCCTGATTGCAATCCTTCTGCATTTAAGTTAAAAACTTTTGCAGTACCTGCTCCTACTCCTGCTGATATTCCTGCTGTTATAACTAAAACGGCAATTATTAATCCTGCCATCTTACCTAAATTTTTTGAATCCTGATTTATAATAGCAGTTGTGATGGAAACAAAGATTAACGGAATAACTATCATTTTTAAAAGTCTTACATATCCAGTACCTATTATAGCGAACCAAACATTAGATTTTAACACAACATCTGATGTTGGAGTATAAACCAATTGCAATATAGCTCCATATAATATACCAACGCCTAAGGCCAGGAAAACTCTCTTTGAAAAAGAATAGTGCTTCTTTTGCATAACTGCAAGAACATAAACAAGCCCTAACATAATCAATGCATTAATTAATACTAAAATTCCTGTACTCATCTTATCCCTCCTGATTTTTAGTCTAATATTAAGAGTTTTTCTAAAAAAGGTTGTTTTTTTAGAATTTAAAAGTTTAAAGCTCTGATTTAAGTTGATTAATAGCTATATCTTTCGTTATAATGGAAATGATTATTTCAATTATAACTTTTTAAAAACTCTATGTTATCTTATATTTTATCATAATATAGCATTTGGCGCTATCAAGTGATTCTTAGACTCAGGTGGAGTTTGCTTATAAGGAATACATCTCTCCATTTGAGTCTTAGAAGAACTTATCCAGGGGCGTAGCAGCCGTCATACCCCACCTTGAAGAAGATAGGGATGTTACGGATGGTAGCCATCGGATAAATTTCAATGCAAATAATTAAGTGGAGGTTTAATAATTAAATGAAATTCGAAATTATAAATAGACTAGGGTCATTAATTATAGATTTACTAATATCTATTGCCATACCTTTAGTTATCTTTAAAAATCTTGGATTCAATATAAATATATCTTATTTATATTGTGGAATATTATATATAATATTCTTAGTGTTATTACCTATAATAACTAAAGGTTATACCATTGGAAAGTATTTGTTTAACCTTAAAATTTGCTCAAAGGATGCGACTAGTGTGTCACCCATCCAGATATTATATAGAGAAGTAGCCAAGCTAATGTATACAATACCCTTACTAGGTTTAATATTAATATTCTTTTCTTTTTACTTAATAAATACTGCCCCAAATAACCAAGGCATTCATGATATCTTTGCAAATACTAAGGTAATAAAAATATAACATTAACAACTTTATAAATATTCCTTGCAAAAGTTGGCATACTATATTATAATTAGTTGTTATGTTTGGAGGAGAAATAATGGAAAATTTAAAATTTAATGATTTAACACTTAATGAAAATGTACTTAAATCCATCGAAGGTATGGGATTTGAAGAACCATCTAAAATTCAACAAGAGGTAATACCTATTATCTTAGAAGGTTTTGATGTTATCGGTCAGGCTCAAACAGGCACAGGTAAAACTTTAGCTTTTGGAGCACCAATAATAAGTAATCTTAACAGATCTTCAAATAAAATTCATGGTATAATACTTACACCTACAAGAGAGCTTGCTATACAAGTTAGTGATGAACTAGTAAGGATTGGTAAGGATTCTAATTTAAAAATGCTACCAGTATATGGCGGTCAATCTATAGATAGACAAATTCAAGCTATAAGAAGAAACCCCGACATTATAGTCGGAACCCCAGGAAGAGTTCTAGACCTTTTAAGAAGAAAGATTTTAGACTTAAAGTTTATAGACTTCCTTGTACTTGATGAAGCTGATGAAATGCTAAATATGGGATTTGTTGAAGACATAGAACTTATAATCCAATCTTCAAATGAAGAAAGACAAACACTTTTATTTTCTGCAACAATGCCTAATACTATAAAGAAAATTGCACAAAGATACATGAAAAAAGATACTAAGCATATTTCTATATTAAAAAATCAAATGACAGTATCAACAGTAGAGCAGTTTTATTATGAAATAAAGCATAATGAGCGATTTGAAAGTTTATGTAGAATTCTTGATGTAGAAGGACCTGAAAGTTGCCTAATCTTTTGTAAGACTAAAAAGGGTGTAGACGAAGTAGTAGAATCTATGCAATCTAGAGGATATAGTGTTGAAGGAATGCATGGAGACATGAACCAAAACCAAAGATTAAATACTTTAAGAAAGTTCAAAGATGACAGTATAGATTTCTTAGTAGCTACAGATGTTGCTGCTAGAGGTATTGATGTTACTAATATAACTCATGTTATAAACTATGACCTACCTCAAGATACAGAATCTTATGTTCATAGAATCGGAAGAACTGGTAGAGCAAACAAAAAGGGTGTAGCTTATACTTTAGTAAGTCCTAGAGAGTATAAAACTTTAAAACAAATAGAAAGTGCTACAAAAGGCAAGATTAAAAGAAAACCAATACCAACAATAGATGATATATTCACTGCAAAGTATGCAAGTATTATCAAAAAGGTTAAAGAAACTTTAGAAAACAAAGAGTACAGCAAGTTTGTACCTATTGTAACAGAACTAGACGAAGAATATGATTTAATTGATGTTAGCGCTGCTTTAATGACTATGATCTACGGAAAAGAAATAAGTTATAATTCTAATGAAAATAATGATATTGCATCAAATAACAACAGTAGTTACAGCAATAGCAATGGCTATAGCAATAATAGCAATAGTTATAACAATAGACGTAGTAATAGTAACAATGGCAATGTTTCAAGATTATTCTTAAGCATAGGTCACTTAGATAAAGTAAAACCTAAATCTCTAGTAGACTTTTTAACTGATAATTCAAATGCAGATAGAAACTCTATTGGAAATATAGATATACTTGATAAATTTACATTTATAGATGTAAAATCTGATGCTGTAGACAGTATATTAAACAATTGTTCAGGAAAAAGTCTTGAAGGCAGAAGAGTAAACATTGAAATAGCTAAAAGTTCAAAATAAGCTATTCAAAAAAATCAAATATAAAAATAGCTAGAACTTTTAAGTAAGCTATATTGTAAAAGTAAATTAAAAGAGCTTAACTCAAAAAACATAATATTGAGATTAATTTTTCAATTGAGAAGCTCTTTTTTACGTTACTTTTGACCTTACAAAATCTTTACATATACCCCCTTAATCTTTCTTTTGTTGTTTCATTAGCAAAGCATACATCTATCCCATTATAATAAATCTTCTTATAATCATCTTTACTAATATCAAATTCTTTTAATGCTAAGGAAATTTCCTTACTCATATCTGTATTAGAAACAGTTCTATTATCTGTATTTAATGTAACTTTAATTCCATCCTTATAAAAATCATACATAGGGTGGTTTTTTATTGTATCCACAGCCTTTGTCTGTACATTGCTACTCATACAGATCTCTAGTGCAATTCCTCTGTCTTGAACCATATCATATGCCCTTTTGCAATTATCAATATTTACTCCATGCCCTATTCTTTCTGCTCCTAAAAGTTCAATTGAATCTAATACATTTTCTCCAATTCCAGTCTCACCAGCATGAATAGTAATTCTATACCCATATCTTTTAGCTAAAGCCATAGGCTCAATAAATTCTTTTGCAAAGCCTTTTCTTTCAGCTCCGCAAAGATCTACAGCTACTACGCCTTTATTTAAATACTCTTTCCCAATTTCTAAAACTTCAAAAATGCTGCTAGGTGGAGACGTCTTCAAAAATGATAATATTAGATTACCTTTAATATCATATTTCCCTTCTGCTTGTTTGATGCCACTTAAGACACTTTCTATAATCCTTTTAGTATCAAGACCTCCATTAGTATGCAGCAAAGGAGCAAACCTTATTTCCATATACTTAACATTTTCTTTTGCTGCATCTTCTAGTAATTCATAGGTTATCCTTTTAAGACTATACTCACTTTGCATTATCTTTATAGGCAATGAAAACTTTTCTAGATATTCATCAAGAGAAGCACATTCCATAGGAGCTATCATAAGGTCTGTTATTTCTTTTATATCATAACTTGGAATATCAATCTTCTCTCTTTTTGCTATATCAATTATGGTCTTTGGCCTAACACTTCCATCTAAGTGACAGTGAAGCTCTATTTTCGGTAAATCCTTTAAATTCATATACTTTCCTCCATTTAAAATTATTAAAACAAAAAAATCCTGACCACAAAGAAGATATACAAAAGTATACCTTCTTCGTAATCAGGAATTATTGGTCCCTGGTAGACACCCCTAAACCATATCATTAGAGTTATACGAAACTTAATTATATTTTTATTAAAACTTATCTTTTAATTATCTTATCATATTTAAATAGTCTGTCAACACTATTAATAATTTAAACATCATTGAATTTATAACTTATTAGATCTTATTTCCAAATCTCTTCACTCTTAGTTTCTTTGTTATCTTCTCTTTTTTCTTTTTTTGGTTCCTCGCTAAAATATTGATAGTAATAGCAAAGTAGTCTTCCATTATATAACTTTCTGTTTTTATGAGCCTTTTCTCCAAAAAGCTTTTGGAATCCTAGATGTGAGGTTATAGCAAAGAATGACCATTCATTTAATTCCTTATATACTACGCCCATATCTTCATATAAAGCTTCTACTTCACTAGCTTCTCCAAGTCTTTCACCATAAGGCGGATTTGTTATTATAAATCCATACTTTTTCTTACTGCTAAAGTCTTTTATATCTAGCTTTTGAAACACAACATTTTCTCCTACCCCTGCCTTTTCAGCATTTTCCCTTGCTGTCTTAAGTACACTACCATTGATATCCGATGCTAATATTTTAAATTCTTTATCATTTACAGCTTCTTTTGCATACTTTCTTATATCTTCCCAAAGGTCCTTAGGTATCATTTCCCACTGTTCAGATACAAAGCTTCTATTAATACCTGGTGCTATATTTCTGCCTATCATAGCAGCCTCTATTGCAATAGTTCCTGACCCGCAAAGAGGATCCGCTAAAGTTCTCGAAGGCTCCCACTTACTTAAAAGCACCATAGCCGCAGCTAATGTTTCCTTAAGAGGTGCTTCTCCTGAAAGTCCTCTGTATCCCCTTTTGTGAAGTCCAGGACCTGTAGTATCTACTGTAAGAGTTACTATATCTTTTAATATAGCTACTTCTATTTTATATTCAGCCCCATCTTCAGAAAAGAGATCTCTTCTATACTTTCTTTTCATAGATTCTATAACTGCCTTCTTAACTATAGATTGGCAATCTGGTACGCTATGAAGCTTTGACTTTATGGACTTCCCTACTATATGCATAAATCCTGTTATAGGTATTAAATCTCCCCATTCTACAGCCAATGTTCCTTGGAATAACTCCTCAAAATTCTCTGCCTTAAATTCAGCCATTCTTATTAAGACTCTATCTGCTGTTCTAAGCCACATATTACATGTTACTATATCCATTTCATCGCCTTGAAACATAACTTTACCATTTTCTATAGTTAAATCTTCATATCCTAAAGCCTTAAGCTCATTTGCTACAACCTTTTCTAATCCAAAGGTGGATGTTGCTATTATCGTATATTCCATGTTTTTCTCCCCTACAAGTAAATTTTATATTTATATATTTATTCTATCATTTATAATAGGTTTTCACTAATGTTTTATTTAATTCATATCTTTAAAAATAAAGAGGAAGACTATAATTTAAAACATATAATCTACCTCTTATTTAAACTTTTATAAAGTTATATTGCTAATTTCTACCCAAGAGCAACATCTAGTACCATCATTATTGCAAAGCCTATCATAGCTCCAATAGTTCCAACATCACTATTTCTTTCTGCTTGAGCTTCTGGTATAAGTTCTTCTACAACAACATATATCATAGCTCCTGCTGCAAATGATAGGGCATAAGGTAAAATAGGTTTCATTGCAATTACTGCAACTGCCCCTAGAACCCCTGCAATAGGCTCAACTATTCCTGATGCTTGACCATATAAAAAGCTCTTCCATCTTGAAAGACCTTCCCTTCTTAATGGTATAGAAACTGCTGCGCCTTCAGGAAAGTTTTGAATAGCTATTCCAATAGCTAGCGCCATAGCACCAGCTAAAGATGCAGATGGTAAATCTGCAGCTATAGCTCCAAATGCAACACCAACAGCCAATCCTTCTGGTATGTTATGAAGAGTAATAGCCAATACTAAAAGCACACTTCTTTCCCAACTGGTTTTAATACCTTCAGCTTCCTCTATAGGCGCTCCTATATGAAGATGTGGCAATATCTTATCTACAGCCCATAAAAATCCACCCCCCATTAAAAACCCTACAGCGGCAGGTATCCAGGCACTTCCACCACTAGCTTCTGACATCTCTATTGCAGGTGCTAACAAAGACCAGAAACTGGCAGCTATCATAACCCCCGCTGCGAAACCTAGCATTCCATTTAAAACCTTTTTATTTATTGTTTTAAAAAGAAATACCAGTGCTGCTCCAAGCGCAGTTACAAACCAAGTAAATAAAGTTGCAAAAAGAGCTTGCATTATAGGATCCAATCCTTTAAACCATTGAATAATCATAAATTCCTCCTTATAAAATAATATTAATTTCAAAGTTTATGTTTACTTATCAATATTATTTTAATATTTTATTTGTATATTATCAATGTCTATTCTTTCATAATAAAAATAATCTTTATATGAATTATGATATAATGAAGTTATAACTCTTCTATCAAGTAATTCTTAACTTATTTTAGTATAATTATCTATTATTAAGTTCTTAATTCTTTATTATCCGAAACAAATTATTAATTTTGGATAAATTAAAGGTTACAATATTGCATCTTACTCAAAATTACAAAGGATGGTGTTTAAAATTAAAATTAAAAACATACAAAATACTAATTTCAATAAAATTAAACTAAAGGGTGATATCTTAAATAAAATGAAGATAGACAGCAATAAAAAAGCTGTGTCTACACATGTTCATGGAGGAACTTACCTAGGTGAAAAAAATAATGGTAAGATGCATGGAGATGGAACTTATATTTATAAAGATGGAAGCAAATATATAGGCCAATGGAAAGATGATAAGATGGATGGGGATGGAACCCACATATGGTCTAATGGAGAAAAATATATAGGTCAATGGAAAGATGATGAAAAAAATGGGTACGGTATATATACTTGGCCCGATGGGGAAGTATATATAGGTCAGTGGAATAATGGAGAAAAATCAGGTACTGGTACCTACACTTGGTATGATGGAGACTCATATACAGGAAACTGGGACCATGACTTAAGACATGGATATGGTATCCACACCTGGTCAGATGGCAACAAATATATTGGTAATTTTGAAAATGATCTAAAGCATGGGGTTGGTATGTATGTATATGCAGATGGAAGTACAGAAACTGGTACCTTTAAAAATGATAGTATACAAGAATAATTAATTATTCTAAAAGACGGAAGATATTTTAAGATATCTTCCGTCTTTTATTACTTATAATACCTTTATGTATTTAAGTAATAATTTCTTTAACCAAATACAATAAGTATTGGTATATAAAAAAGAGTATAGAAATTGCTTTCTATACTCTTATCATTCTGTTTAGACTATCTTTGGAATCCTCTGTTGTTTTGTTGCTTTCTAGCTCTTCTACAATCAGGGCATCTTTGTGGTTCGTTTTCGAAACCTTTTTCTTTGTAAAATTCTTGTTCTCCCTCAGTGAAAACAAATTCTTTACCACAGTCTTTACATATTAAATTCTTATCTGCCATTTAAACATTTCTCCTTTTTATTTATATTAAGATTTAAAAACTGATTTACTTTATATGCCTAAAAAGGTAATGTTTAAATCATATTAAATCTCCGTCGCTTTTTTTATTCTTGCGACTATTTAAATATAACATACATTTTTTAAATAAGCAACCATTTTTTAATATCTTTAAATATTATTTTTTATTACTAAATAACTTTATATGTTATAATTAACTATCTTTATTATAACATACAATAGTGTTTATAGGAAGATTTTTATATTAATATATTCCCCTATTCTAAATATACATGTTTTAATCTTTTTCTAAACAACAATGCATTACCTGTACTTATCCATTACTTAGGGAGTTGAATTTATATTATTATGAATGATAACTATATTTATCTAGTCTTTTCAAAAACAGGAACCTGGCTTTCTAGACTTATTACTATAATAAGTAAAATTAAATATGTCCATTCCTCAATTAGCTTTGATAAATCTTTCACTACTATGTACTCTTTTGGCAGACTTCATCCTAATAATCCATTCTTAGGCGGATTCGTTGAAGAAAACTTGCATGAAGGTGTGTACAAGAAGTTTATTGATAGTGAATGTTTAATATACAAAGTTAAAGTATCTGAAATTGAATTTAATTCTATAAAAAAAGAAGTAAATAGATTCTTAGAGGAAAAGTACAAATACAAGTATAATTTTATAGGCTTATTTGCTATATTGGCTAATGTCCCTATAAAGAGAAAGACTCATTATTTTTGTTCTGAATTTGTTTCTGAGATTTTAATTAATTGTAATCTCTATGAATCTAATAAAACTCCATCGCTTATAAAAACAAATGACTTATTAAAAATACGTAATAAAGAGATCATTTATGAAGGATACATCAATAATTACTATGCATCCGAAGAATTATCTATAGTTGAATAAGGTTTTTAAGTTGTACAAGTAGTTATAACTACCCATATTTAAATATAAGTAGTAGGAATTAATGATTACTTGTACTACTTTAATATACCTTTATATAAATCAAGGTGTTATTGACTTATTTTTATTATAATTAAATACATCTTGATTTTGTAATAATGTAAGTTTTAAAACCAAAATCATTTTTTTATCTATCCTTTTAAATGTATCTGTTTCTTTTAATACATTTTCTGATTCCTTATTATGCTGTTTATTATTAACTTCTATTATTCTACTGCTCTTTAGGTTGCAAAATACACTTTCACTAAAATGGTCTAAGTCTTCATTGCATCTCTCATATGTACCCTTATCATTAATACCTTCTATTAATGATTCCATATTCAAAAGATATGAATTGTTATTAAGTATAGGCTTAGTAACAAAAGAAATTTCTGTTGAACATTTAAATGGAATATTTAAAATAACCTTTTTTATTTCTCCATTTACAGAGTCCTTATCAGAATAATTTACAGTAGAATATTCTATCTCCTCCTCTACAACTCCTTTTATAAATAACTTATTCGTACACGTAACTAGTTGACATCTTTTTAATACTACCTTTTTATCTAAAGACATTATTTTCAATATAGGCTCTTTGAACTCTTCAGTAGCCACTATAAAAATTGGCACTTCTATTTCAGATAATACAACAGGAATCTTAACAACTGCATCCTTTAATAAAAAATCTGATTTAATATCTTCATTTTTGCAGCATCTTAATACTGTAGTATTTTCAACTGTAGTTTTAGATTTATAGGTGATTGTACTTTCACTATTTTTATATTTATCTTCATTCATATACACATTTTCTTTTAGCTCTTTAATATTTTCTTTCAATTTCTCAGTTGTGTGTTCTTGTATATCATAATTATTCTGAATAGTATCTTTTAATTCATCATCTATTTTCTCCTCTGGTGGATTTGATAGTGTTAACACTATCGTTGTTTTATTTATTTCAATCCTTGCTATTGCAAGGGTTTGTTCTATTTTAAACCTAAAAAAACAATGACCCCCTCT
>NZ_PTIS01000003.1 GCF_002934235.1 Clostridium algidicarnis DSM 15099 | reverse complement strand
AATGGATAATTTATGTATTGGGGAGATGTTTTTGCATCTCCTTTTATTTATATAGTTTTTTATACTAGTTCTGCCTACTAAAATTATACTCTAACTGCCTCTTGTATCTTAATCATCAATTATAAGCTTTTACATTTAAAATTGTAACTTAAGTTGAATTGAAAAATCTTAAGGGTAATCTTGTATAGAGAGCTTCTAAAGAGTTAATCTTTTTTATAATACAGATTTTTTAAATTCTTCTAGTCCTATTTTATCAATAAAATCTCCTAGCTTTTCTCCAAAAGTGGCTGCTTCATTATAAAAGTTTAATATTCTTTCTACTAATTCATAAGCCTCTTTTTCACTTATATCTTTAGCTATTATATCTGCAAGTCTTGGATTAAAGCCTGCTGATCCACCTGCCACAACTATAAACCCAGGTTTGTCAGCTATAACACCAACATCTCTTGCATAGACACTCCCACAAGCATTTCTACATCCTGCCACACCTATCTTAGTTCTGTTTGGCATTTCAGCTCCATAAAATTTATTCAATAATTTCATGCCAATACCAATAGTATTATATTTTGACCTTTTACAAAACCCTGCTGGACACATTTCCACATTTTTAACTGAATATTGACTTTTAACTGCTGGTTCCATACCAAGTTCTTCCCAAATTATAGGTAAGTCTTCTTCCTTTAGATTTGTTATCATAATCCTTTGACCTGAAGTTATTTTAAGTACTCCATTATACTTTTTAGTTACTTCTGAAATTTTTATTAAAGTATCAGGAAGTATAAATCCTGCTGGTATAAATGGTGTAATTGCAAAAGTTCTCTTTCCATCTCTTATCTTTTGAAGGTTTCCGTAATGTGCTCCCATAATGAATCTCCTTATAATACATATTTTTTATTTTAACAATAAAATTGCACCTAAATTCACTAATACCGTAATCTATAAAAGTCCTCAATATAATTAAATTTTATCTGTTAAAATTCAATATATCAAGGACTTTTTATAATTATCATTTATTAGGTATTTTAAAAATACATTTATTTAGTATATTTATTTTTAACACACCTTGATTATATAGCTTTTTTATCCTAATATTTCTTTTATATCATTTTCTGCATTAGTTATTGGGCTAATTCCAAAGTTATCCACTAAAACTTGCAATACATTTGGTGATATAAATGCTGGTAATGTTGGTCCAAGCTTAATGTTCTTTATATCTAAGGATAATAATGTAAGTAATATACATACAGCTTTTTGCTCATACCAAGATAATATTATTGAAAGAGGTAAATCATTAACTCCACATTCAAAAGCGTCTGCTAAGGCTAAAGCTATTTTTACTGCTGAATATGCATCATTACATTGTCCTACATCTAGCAGTCTTGGAAGTCCTGCAACTGTTCCAAAGTCAAGCTTATTAAATCTATACTTTCCACAAGCTAAAGTCATTATAACTGTATCACTTGGAAGTGATGTTGCAAGTTCAGTGTAATAGTTTCTTCCAGATTTAGCTCCGTCACATCCACCTATTAGGAAGAAGTGCTTTATTAACCCTTCCTTTACTGCTCCTACTATTTCATTAGCATGACTTAATGTAGCGTTATGTCCAAATCCTACTAATATTTTCTTTTCATCTTCATCTTCATTCCATCCACCAAGTTCTAAAGCGTGATTTATAACTTCGCTAAAATCTTTAACTCCATTTTCATCTGCTAATATGTGGTCACATCCTGGAAATGCTACTACTCCTGAAGTAAATATTCTATCCATATAACTTTCTTTTGGCTTTTGAATACAATTTGTTGTCATAAGTATAGCTCCTGGAATATTATCAAATTCCTTTTGTTGATCTTGCCATGCTCCACCAAAGTTACCTACTAAGTGAGAGTATTTTTTAAGTTCTGGGTAAGCATGTCCTGGAAGCATTTCTCCATGAGTATATATATTAATACCTTTTCCTTCTGTTTGCTCTAATAATTGTTTTAAATCTTTAAGATCATGACCTGATATTACTATGAAAGGTCCTTTTTTCTTTGTAATTAGAACTTCTGTAGGTTCAGGATGACCATAACTACCAGTATTAGCTTTATCTAATAGTTCCATAATTTTAAAGTTAACTTGTCCAAGCTCCATATTTAATCCTACTAAATCACTTACAGATAAATTATTATCTAAAGTGCTCATAAGACCCTTATAAAAGAACTTATTAACTTCTTTATTTGTAAATCCTAGTACGTAAGCATGGTGTCCATAAGCTGCCATACCTTTTAACCCATAAACACAAAGTTCTCTTAATGAGCGTATATCTTCATTTAATGACTTGTCTACCATTACTCCAAACTTTGCAGCATCTTCTATCATATCTTCTACTAAAGATGGAGCCATGTAGTCTGCCTCTTCAAATCCTTTTATATCAACATTTCCGGCTAAAGCTTTTACTTCTTTTTTCATTTCATTAGCTTTATTTATTAATTGAACTAATCTCTCATCATGGAAGTTAACATTAGTTAATGTAGTAAATAATCCATCCATCATGAATCTATCCATTTCATCGCTTAACTCAATGCCTTTTTCCATGGCCTTATAACCATAAAACCCTATTCCCTTTAATTGATGTATTAGAAGATCTTGTAGTGCAGCAATATTTGCATTTTTACCACATACCCCTACTTTAACACAACCTTTTCCGCCTACAGTTTGTTCGCATTGGTAACAAAACATTTCACTTTGAATTTCTTTTTTTAGTGAGAGTCCTTCATTTAATGAATCTACTAATTCTTTAACATCTATACCATGTATGTCAGCTGCGTCCTCTAAAGATTCCATTTGTGATGAAGGACACCCTATACACCCTAGTCCCTTTGACATTAATATTTCAGCTGCTTTTGGGTTAACCTTTAAAACGTCACCTATTACAGTTTCTCTTGTTATCATATGATCAATTCCTCCTTGAGATTTATTTAATTTCTTAACTATCTTTATGCATATTCCAAAGTGTGAGCTTTATATTTTATAAAGCTAATCTTTTTAGTTTCCTTTGGAATACCTTATGATGTTATTCTACTAGACCTCATCTTTATTATCGGTAACAGATGTTACACTACTCTAAATTCTTTTAATTTATTTAAGTCATATCATTAAATGTTATATATTAACTATTATCAAAATTTTATTTTTTGTAATATATGTTACCGACAAGAGTAATATAATTTCATATTATTATATTAAATAATTAATTCGTTTTTGAAAGGAGAAATATATGAGTAAATTTTTAGCACCTATACATTCATGGCTTTTTAATAAAATAAAGGTTTCTGAAATGTTAGAAAAAGATATAGTGGAGGCCTTTGATAAAAAGTATGGTGATGCTTCTATTATATATGAAGAAATCGTTAATAACTTAGGACATCCTACAGAAGATCTTCCCCTTGAGGATATTATTGATAAATCTAATATTCATGGGTGGCTTCAAGAAAAGATATCTTTAACTGAAAAAAGAACTGCGGCCTTAGTTACAAAGCTCATCTTAGAATTTGGTGAAGATTCTAAAAGTATCATTATAGATGCCTTTAAAGCTCAAGGAGAAATTTGCGGCAAAGAAGTTAAAGAGGATTCTCCTCTAGAAAGTCCAAGAGACTTATTTAAAGCTGTTAATAATTACATTTTAGAAGGTATGCCTTGTGATAATGTAAATAGCGTATCAGAAGATACTGAGTATAATTTGCAATGGATTACTTCTAAGTGTCTTCACAAGAAGTATTGGGATTTAGTAAATGGAGATATAAACATATTTTATACCCTAAGGAAGTCTTGGATTGAATCCTTTGTAGAAACTATAAATCCGATGTTCATCTACAAACAGATTATACAAGATAATAATGGAGATTATACTTTTATAAACTCCATATATAAAAAAGATGCTTAGTTATCCTTGTATTAATTAAGGTATAATATAGCCTCCTTAAATATATATTATTAATAATAATATTTATTTAAAGAGGCTATATTAATATGAATAAATCATATAGACAAAATTCTTATAAAAGATATAATGCTACAACTTATGCTACAACTTATGCCTTAAAACATAATCCTAAATATAGATATTTCCCTCTTTCAGGTGACACAAGTGGAAATTGTTCTAACTTTGTATCACAGTGTTTATTTGCTGGTGGTGCCCTTATGGACTTTAATACTCATCATCCTTGGTGGTATAAAAAATATAATGGAAATGTAATGAAGGATACTTGGTCCATTTCATGGGCTGTAGCTCATTCCCTGTATTACTTTTTAAGAGTAAATGAAAGTATTAACTCCCCCTACGTAAAAGGTTTAGAAGTATCTAACAAAGAGCTTTTAGAGGTTGGAGACCTTGTGTTTTTTGAAGATAATAGACACGTTATTTTTCATTCAGCTATTATAACCTCTTTTATAGGAAAAGAGCCTTTAATCTCTCAAAATTCCTTTGACGCTTTGAATATACCTTTTAGAAGTTCTTGGACTGCTTATAAAATACACTTTGTAAAGATTGTTATTTAATTTTCATTATTGATTATTTCTTATTATTATAGTATTATTAGCTATAAAATTTGTTTGAAAAAAGTTAAGGTTAGGACCATCTATAAAATATAGCTAGGAGAGATGATTATGAAAAAATATGTATGCGTAGAATGTGGTTATATATACGACCCTGAGGTAGGCGATATTCAAAATGGTATATCAAAAGGTACTTCCTTTGATGACATTCCAGAAGATTGGCTTTGTCCTGTTTGTGGAGAAGGTAAGTATGTTTTCGAAGAATTATAATAATAACATTTAGGATTAGATTTAAACAGGATAGACTCTTTCTTTTATTAACTAAGGACTATATTCTCTTTTCTAATTAGCTTTTAAATTAATTTTAATCCAATATAAAAAGCTCTTGATTGTTTTATATACATCAAGAGTTTTTATTTGTTAAATCTTTTTAACAACTATATGCAAATGTTCAGTGGCATCTCTATATTGTGGAAGCTCGAAATGTCTATTGTTAAAGCAAATCAACATTACTTTCTTCACAAATCTTATGTATTTCTTCACCCCATAAAGAAGCTTGAACTTCTCCAATATGAGCTTTTCTAAGGAAATACATACATATCCTTGACTGACCTATTCCCCCACCTATAGTATATGGTAACTTACCTTCTAATAACATCTTATGAAATTCTAATGATCTTTTATGATCACAACTTGCAATACTTAGTTGTTTTTCTAGTGTTTTTTCATCTACCCTTATCCCCATAGAAGATAGTTCAAGTGCAATATTTAACACTGGATACCAAAATAATATATCTCCATTTAAGTTCCAATCATCATAATCTGGAGCTCTTCCATCATGTCTTTCACCTGACTTTAACCTCCCTCCTATTTGCATTAAAAATACTGCCTTCTTCTCTTTACAAATAGCGTGCTCTCTTTCTTTTGATGTTAACTTTGGATACATGTCTTCTAACTCTTGCGTAGTTATAAAGAATATTTCTTCCGGCAAAATCTTATTTAAACTAGCATACTCACTGCAAATATACTCTTCTGTTTCTTTAAATACCTTATATATGGACTTTACTATTTTTTTTAAAGTTTCTATATTTCTTTCTTCTTTCAAGATAATCTTTTCCCAGTCCCATTGATCTACATATATAGAATGTATATTATCTAGGTCCTCATCTCTTCTTATGGCGTTCATATCAGTGTAAAGACCTTCACCTTTCTTAAACCCATATCTATGTAAAGCCATCCTCTTCCACTTAGCTAGTGAGTGGACTATTTGAGCTTCTCGCTCCTTTAAAGCTTTAATTCCAAAGCTTACAGGTCTTTCTATTCCATTTAAGTCATCATTTAATCCAGTATCACTAGTTACAAATAAAGGAGCAGATACCCTTGTTAAATTTAATGCTTCTGTAAGATTATCTTCAAAATAATCCTTAACCTTTTTTATAGCTATCTCTGTTTCTTTTATATCTAGCTTTGTTTCATATGCTTTTGGTATTATTGTTTCCATAATTGCTCCAACTTTCTGTCACCTTATAGGTTTTTTATTTTAGAAAATAAATAATTTTCCCTTATAGATTCAATGAATATGGCCTAATCCACTTAAATAAAAAAAGCCCTTCGTCCTAATAAATTAGGACGAAAGACTAAACTTCCGTGGTACCACCCATGTTAACTAAAATAGTTCACTTAATCAGTACAGAATGAATCAATCAATTCGATACTGTCCTATTTTTAACGTTTAGGCCCCGTTCAATACTACTCTCTTAGATTTCGCTTGAAAGCTCTAGGATGTTCTTCATTATAAATTTAGTATAGGACTTCCACCAACTCCCACTCGCTAAAACTTTCCTTTATAAGTACTCTTCCTGTCAATGCTTATTATAATTATTTATTTGTTGTTATTATATAGTGTTAATAGCAAATTGTCAATATTATTATAATATTTTTTATACACAGTTTCCTTTTAAAATACTGAAAGTTTATAAAGTTCCACAACTAAAATTTAAAATACTAATTCTTAATTTCTGACCAAATTAAATCATAATACTTCACAGCATCTCCTATATCCATTAAGTAATCTCCTTTTTCTAATTCCTCCTTTGGTGGAAAAGACAAAGGACTTTCTAGTATTTCTTTTGGTGTCATTGGATATGTTGCTTCATTACAATTTGTATAAGGATAAGCTTTAGTAAATTCTATACTCACATCTGATTCTAATACATAATTTAGGAACAGTTCTGCTTCTTTAGAATTTTTTGAGCCCTTTGGTATTACAAAGTTATCTTGTTGTAAGAATAATCCTTCCCCTGGTATAATGGCTTTAAGATCCTTATTTTCTGCCATTGCAAAACCTGCCTCTGCAGACCAGGCAACCCCTATTGGAACTTCTCTACTTATAAGCATAGCCTTAGAGTTATCACTATCGTAAGCCTTTATATTAGGTTGAAGTTTCTTTAATTTAATTTTTGCTTCATTTAATTTATTAACATCCGTTTCATTAAAATCATATTTTAATGTTTTAAGTGTCATACCAATAACCCCTCTTGGATCATCCATCATAACTATTGAATCTTTAAATTTCTCTTTCCAAAGATCATTAAAGTCTTTTATTTCTCCATCTTTTATTTTAGTAGAGTCCACCACTATTATAGCCTCTGACCTCATATATGGAACACTGTACTTATTTTCCTTATCGAAATATAAGTTCTTAAATTCTGATCCAATATTAGACCAATTATTTAAATTACCTGTATCTATCTCTTCAAGCATATCTTGTTTTCTCATTATATCCACCATATAGTCCGCAGCTACAACTACATCGTATCCATTTCCACCTGCCATCATTTTTGCTAACATCTCTTCATTAGAACCATAGCTAGAATAATTAACTTTTATATTATATCGTCTTTCAAACTCCTCAATAACAGGCTGCGGTATGTAATCGGACCAATTAAAAATATTTAATTCTCCCTCATAATGAACAGCTTTACTAGAAGCCTTCCAAACTCCTAATGTAAATATAAAAATAAAGCTCATAAGAGATGCTAAAACTCTTTTAATGTTTTTACTTTTAATATTATTAGACCTTATCTTTTCTGCAACTATAACCACAGTAACTGTTAGTATTATAAGTACTGTAGACAAAGCATTAATTTCTGGGCTAACCCCAAATTTCACCATATTAAAAACCTTCAAAGGAAAGGTCATACTACTAGGTCCAGCTACAAAAAAACTTATTATTACATCATCTATAGATAATGTAAATGCTAAAAGTCCTCCTGCAATAACTCCTGGCATAATGCTTGGAAGTGTAATCTTCATAAATGTTTGAAATGGTGTTGCTCCAAGATCCATAGCAGCCTCTTCTATAGACTTATCAAATCCATCTAGTCTAGCCCTTACTACAACTACTACATAAGATATACTAAAGGTTATATGGGCTATAATAAGTGTTAATATACCACTACTGATTTTAGCCAAAGAAAAAAATGCTAATAAAGCAATACCTAGAACTATCTCAGGTATAACTATAGGAATATAGAGCATTCCATCTACTATAGACTTCCCCTTAAATTTTGATTTATATATACCAACTGCAGTAAGTGTTCCAATTATTACAGACACTATACTGCTAACAAATGCAATTATAAGGCTGTTTTTAACGGATACTAAAAGCCCACTATTAGTTAAAAGCTTTTGATACCATTTAAATGTGAATCCTGTCCAAGTAGCATTTAATTTAGATTGGTTAAATGAAAATATTATAAGTACTATTATTGGAATATAAAGTATAAAGTAAATTAACGCTGAATAAACTTTTCCAAGAACCTTTAAATTATTCTTTTTCAACTCTACATCACCTTATCCTTATACTTAGATTTTGTAATCTTAAAATATCCACCTATTATAATAAGTATAACTACGATCAGTATAACAGAAATAGCAGATCCAAAAGGCCAGTCTCTTGCCATAAGATATTGATTCTTAATAAGGTTACTAATCAATATAACCTTACTACCACCCATAAGATCTGGTATAAAAAAGTATCCTAAGGTAGGTACAAATACCAAAAGTGCCCCTGCCATAACCCCTGGCATAGTAAGAGGCCATATTATCCGAGCAAAGTTTTTAAATGGATTTGCTCCTAAATCTGATGCCGCTTCAATAAGGGACTTGTCGATCTTTTCTACGGAAGAATAAATAGGTAATACCATAAACGGAAACATCATATATACCATACCAATGAGCACCGATGTATTAGTATAAAGTAATTTTAAAGGTTCTGATATAAAGTTTAATTTTATAAGGTATGAATTAATTATGCCCTCTGTTCTTAAAAGTATTATCCAAGCATAAGTTCTTATAAGTGAATTAGTCCAAAAAGGTAGCATTACTAGCATAATAAGTGGACCCCTAAACTTTTTAGGAGATCTACCTATAAAAAATGCAAAAGGATAAGCAAATACTAAGCAAATAACCGTGGTAAAAAGAGCAATAATAAGCGATTTTAATAATATGTTTAAATATAATGGGTCCATGAATCTTATGTAACTTTCCAGATTAAAACTATATATAACCTCGCCAAACTCACCTCTTGTAAAAAAACTTACAAGTACCATAAGTGCAACAGGAATTAAGAAAAAACAAGTCATCCAAATTACTACGGGGTAAAGAAGCCTATATGATCTTTTCTTTTTTTTCATTAGGCTCTTACCACCACTGCACTATTAGTCTTCCAGGTTACGAAAACTTTTTCCTTTTTATTTGTAAAATCAAAGTTTTCTCCCGCAAATTCATTTATGACTATGTCTTTACCATTATTAAGTTCTACCACAGTTTTCAAAACAGATCCCATATATATCTTTTCCTTTAATGTACCCTCTAACCACTGGTCATCTAAATTAGGCTTGCTCTTAATCTTCAATCTTTCTGGCCTAACTGCTATACATACAAACTCTCCTATTGAAAATCCAAGGTCCTCTACTTTTATATTTTTATTTTGTCCTATCTCTAGCAAAGCCTTTTCATTTTCAATAGACGAAACCTTTCCTTCTATTAAGTTGGTTTCTCCTATAAAATCAGCTACAAATTTAGTTTTAGGTTTTTCATATATTTCTTCTGGAGAAGCTATTTGTTCTAAATTACCTTCATTCATGACAGCTATTCTATCAGACATAGTTAAAGCTTCTTCTTGATCATGAGTAACATATATAAATGTAATACCTAATTCTTTTTGAAGATGTTTCAATTCTAATTGCATCTGTTTTCTTAGTTTAAGATCTAAAGCTCCTAAGGGTTCATCTAGAAGTAGTACTTTAGGGCTGTTTATAATAGCTCTAGCAATAGCTACCCTTTGTTTTTGGCCTCCACTTAGCTGTGATGGCATCCTATCCTCGTAGCCCTCAAGTCTAACTATTTTAATCATTTCAGTTACTTTCTCTTTGATTTTTGTCTTGGCTACCTTTTTCATAGTAAGACCAAACGCAATATTATTATAAACATTAAGATGAGGAAATAACGCATAATTTTGAAATACCGTATTAACATTTCTTTCATAAGGTGCCTTTAAAGAAACTTCTTCCTTATCAATATATATATTTCCACTAGTTAATTCTTCAAATCCCGCTATCATTCTTAAGGTTGTAGTTTTTCCACAGCCACTAGGACCTAAAATAGTTAAAAACTCTCCTTCTTTTACATCAAGAGATATTCCTTTAACCACTGGCTTTCCATTCTTTTCATAGGATTTAAACGCATTTACTAATTGAACAATTGTTTTACTCGCCAACCTATTCTCAACTCCTTACCTTGCATTTGTTTTTTTATAAAAAAGAAAACTTCCCCACCTTTTTCAGGCAAAGAAGATAATTATTAAACAGTAGTCGAAAATATAATTTTCGTATAAAAATATATCATAATTACATAGCTTATACAATAGTTTTACCTTAAATTTCACTGTTTTTTTTAATTAATACTATTAAATCACAAAAGCTACTAACTATATTAAAAATAATACTTAAATATACCACTTATAATATATAAATTTTTCTTTACATTTGTAAAACCTTTAAATTAACCCAGTCAAATTATTTAGAATATTTTTAATAATACATATTTTAATAAAGTACTTTATTTTTTTTAAAATACCTATATAATTGTTTTTGTTTGTAAAAATAAATATATTCTATAATAAAATTTTATAAATTTGATTATAGAATATATTTATAGAATTATTCAAGGAGGTGCTTTCTTATGAAAATAAATTTAATTGGTGTACCTATATTTTACGGTTGTGATAATAAAGGTGTAGAATTTGGTCCTGATATATTAAGAGAAAACGGTATCGATAATATTGCAAAGAAGTACGGTCATGAACTTTGTGATTTAGGAAACATTATTGTTCCAAAAGTGGATGAAAGTCATAAATATGTGGCACATAAAACTATGAAATATTTAGACACCGTAACGAAGGTAAATGAAGATTTAGCAAATGAAGTATACAATTCATTAAATTCAGGTGTTTTCCCTTTTATTGTTGGTGGAGATCACTCCTTAGGGCTTGGTAGCGTTTCTGGAGCTAGTAAATATTTAGATGATATAAGTGTTATTTGGGTAGATGCTCATGGAGATATAAACACAGATACAACTTCTCCATCTGGCAATGTTCATGGAATGCCACTTTCTGCTGCTATGGGTATTGGACACGAGAATTTAACAAATGTCTTTTATAAAGGTAGAAAGGTTAATCCTAAAAATGTTTATATAATAGGAGCAAGAGATTTAGATAAAGGTGAAAGGGATCTTATATCAAAGCTTGGTCTTAATGTTTGGTCTACAGAACATATAAAAAAGAATGGTATAGAATCTGTTATAAATGAACTTATTGAAATTTTAAGTAATAATGGCAGTAAAAATATTCATCTAAGTTTTGACATTGACGCTTTAGATTCAAAGTTAGTTCCTGGAACTGGTACACCTGTATCTAATGGATTAAGCATAGTTGAAGTTAAATATATCTTAATGTCTATTTTAGACACAAAGAATGTTAAGTCTATGGATTTTGTTGAACTAAACCCTAAAATTGATAAAGATAATAAAACTCTAGAATTATCTTTAGAAATGATTGATCTAATATTTAGTCATATTTAAATTAATAAAAATAATTCTCCTGTAGCGACAGTATAATTATGTAATTTTCAAGTTATCTTTTATTTAACTCAACTGGACAACCTCTTCTTATTTAATAATAATAGTGTTTATGTTATAATTACTTTTATAGTTGTATTATTATCAGGAGGTTTACTAGATGAAATTAATTTTTTTTGATACCGAAACAACAGATTTAAGACCTGGCAGCATATGCCAATTGAGTTATATATTAGTAGATACTGCAGCGAAACCTCAAAGAACTATAGGTAAAAACATCTTTTTTACAGTAGAATCTATGGAGCCTTCTGCTGAAAAGATACATGGTTTTTCCTTAGAGTCTCTTTATGAATTAAGTGGTGGACTTTATTTTGAAGATCAATACGAGAGCTTCATGGATGACTTTTTATCTTCAGATATAGTAATAGGCCATAATGTTAATTTTGACATTAAATTTTTAAGGCACGAAGTTGAAGGTTGTGGGGAAGAATTCAATCCCAAAATACCTTTTTGCACTATGGGCTACTACAAAAATATTTGTAGATTATCTAATAGTAGAGGAGATATAAAAAATCCTAAGCTAGAAGAAGTCATTGCCTTTTTAAACATAAGCAAGAGTAAAATTGAAGAGCTTACCCAAAAGCTTTTTGGTGGATCAGGCAATTATCACGATGCAAGATTTGATACTACTGCTACTTATCTTATAGTTATAGAAGGAATAAAAAAAGGGTTTATTCCAAAGCAGTACTTTTCTAATATGCTAGAGTCTAAAATTAACATTTAATTTTCAATAAATTATTTAATAATTTAAGAAATTATACTATTGTTTAATACTATAAACTTTTATTTAAACAAATTGTATATTCTTAATTCTATTACTTGTAAAGGATATATATTTTGTTTATAATGAATGTAATCTAATATTTATTAGTAATGAATATTAGATTACTTATTTTAAATGTGAAGGAGGATTTTACCATGCAAAAATATGTTTGTATAGTATGTGGTTATGTTTACGATCCTGAAATTGGAGATGAAGATAACGGAGTAGCACCAGGAACTAGTTTTGAAAATGTACCTGAAGAATGGGTGTGCCCACTTTGTGGAGTTGGCAAAGATCAATTTGAAGTAACTGAATAAAAAAGCAAAAAGTCTATACACTTTTGAGTATAGACTTTTTATTTACTAAAATGCTCATTGATACTTTTGAAAGCTTGTCTTTTATTTGATTATGGTTTAATATATTTATAAATAACCATTTGAGATATTTATACTATTTCATAAGTTTTATTCATCAAAGATTAAGTATTATATAATTAAAGGGGGCATTTTATATGGATTCTAAAAAATTAGATACTATCGATATGTTAAAGATTTTAAGAGATAAACCTACTTTAAAAGCTATAAATGATAAAGGGTGTATAGTTGGAGTTACTGGTGATGAAAAAAATATAAGCGTTAGAAATACCGGTTATGAAAAGCTAAGCCTTGAAGATAATTGGGTAATGATTGAGCCTATTGAATATGACAAGGCTAATGAGCTATTTAGAAAAGGTAGAATGGTAGAATTAATTTATCCAAGTGGCAGAAGAAAGCAATATAGAAAAATGCCTTTAGACGGCAATATAATTCTAGAAACAGACTTACCAATACCTAGCGATGGTCTTTGGTATTGTTACTGGTCTTAAACTATAAATAAAATAAAAAAATAGACTAGTGTATGCTAGTCTATTTTTTTATTTTATTTATTCTTTTGTGGAATTAATTAGTCAGACTTAAGATAAATTTTATAAGTTTAATAATGCTGTTAGTTTTAATTCTAATTCCTTACATTTATCTTTATCCATAGGCTCAATGCCTTCTAACTTATACTTAATGTCCATACTCTTATACTTATCTAGACCTAAGGTATGATAAGGTAATAATTCTACCTTTTCTACATTCTTTATTTGCTTTATTAATTTAGAAAGCTCTGTTATATGTTCTATAGAATCTGTAATTCCTGGAATTATCACATGTCTTATCCAAATCTTAGCGTTAGACTTTTCTACTGCATGCAAGAATCTCCAAGATTCTTTTCCATCTTTACCAGTTAAATTTAAGTAGCCTTCTTCAGATACATTTTTTATATCAAACAAAACCAAGTCTGTGTATTTTAATATTTCATCATAGTCTGAAAGCCCGTATCCCGAAGTATCTAATGCAGTTTTAATTCCATTTTCCTTACACAATTTTAAAACTTCCAGTAAAAACTTAGGTTGCATAAGTGGCTCACCTCCAGAAAATGTTACCCCGCCCCCTGACTTATAAAAATAAGACTTATACCTTGATATTTTCTTAATAAGGTCTAAGGCTTCAATTTCTTCTCCACCTTTAAAGTTCCAGGTATCAGGGTTATGGCAATAAGCACATCTAAGTAAGCAACCTTGGAAAAACACTACAACTCTAATTCCAGGTCCATCTACAAGCCCCATAGTTTCAATAGAATGTATTTTACCTTTCATAATTTCCACTTCCTTTGTAATGCACATCAAATATAATCTTTCTACTATTTAAATATAGAAAAGACTCTTATAGAGCCTTTTCTAAGATATGTTATATTTTTTCGTGGAATGTTCTACTTATAACTTCTTTTTGTTGATCTTTTGAAAGTCTATTAAAGTTAACTGCATAACCTGAAACTCTTATTGTTAATGTTGGATACTTTTCTGGGTGTTCCATAGCATCTATAAGCATCTCTCTTTGAAGCACGTTAACATTTAAGTGATGAGCGCCTTGATTAAAATAGCCATCCATTACAGATACTAAATTATTAATTTGGGTATCTTTTTCTTTTCCTAAAGCTTCTGGAATAATAGAGAACGTATTTGAAACTCCATCTTCACAGCAAGGGTTATATGGTATCTTAGCTACAGAGTTTAGTGAAGCTAACGCTCCTTCAAGATCTCTTCCATGCATTGGATTAGCTCCTGGTGCAAATGGGACTCCAGCGTTTCTACCATCTGGTGTAGCTCCAGTCTTCTTACCATAAACTACATTTGATGTAATAGTTAATACTGAAAGTGTGTGTTTTGCTCCTCTATAGGTTGGATGAGATTTTAATTCTTTTGAGAATCTTTCTACAAGTTCTACTGCAATATCATCTACCCTATCATCATCATTCCCAAACTTAGGAAACTCCCCTTCTATTTCAAAGTCTACTGTTATTCCATTTTCTCTTATAGGCTTAACCTTTGCATACTTAATAGCACTTAAAGAATCTGCAGCTACAGATAGCCCTGCTACACCAAAAGCCATAAGTCTCCCAACTTCTGTATCATGAAGGGCCATTTGGCCTGCTTCATAAGCATATTTATCATGCATATAGTGAATTATATTCATTGTATTTACATATAAACCTGCAACATACTCTAATACCTTTAGATAATTTTCTTTAACTTTATCATACTCTAAAATCCCATCTTCTATCTTTTCTATTCCAGGTACAACAAGCCTTCCTTTTTTCTCGTCAATTCCGCCATTTATAGCATATAATAACGCCTTAGCTAAGTTACATCTCGCTCCAAAAAATTGCATTTGCTTTCCTATTTCCATAGCAGAAACGCAGCAAGCAATAGCATAATCATCTCCATATATAGGTCTCATAATATCATCATTTTCATATTGAATAGAATCTGTTAAAATAGACATCTCAGCACAGAACTTCTTAAAGCTTTCTGGCAACTTTTCTGACCATAATATAGTCATATTAGGTTCAGGTGCTGTTCCAAGGTTAACCAATGTGTGTAAAAATCTATATGAAGTCTTTGTTACAAGTGGTGTACCATTTTTACTTATTCCGCCTATTGATTCAGTTACCCAGGTTGGATCTCCAGCAAAAAGGTCATTATATTCAGGTGTTCTAAGATGTCTTACAAGTCTTAATTTTATTACAAATTGATCTATTAATTCTTGAGCTTCTTTTTCTGTTATAACTCCATTTTTTAGATCTCTTTCAATATAAATATCTAAGAAGGTACTTGTTCTACCAAGAGACATAGCAGCACCATTACTTTCCTTTACTGCTGACAAATATCCGAAATATAAAAATTGAACAGCTTCTTTAGCATCTTTTGCAGGATTTGATATATCAATGCCATATTTTAACGCCATAGATTTCATTAGCTGTAGCGCCCTTATTTGCTCTGAAACTTCTTCTCTATGTCTTATAACTTCATCTAACATATCACCCTTTAAAGCCTTAAGGTCTTTTTTCTTTTCACTTATCAAATAATCTACACCATACAAAGTTATTCTTCTGTAATCGCCAATTATTCTTCCCCTACCATAAGCATCAGGAAGTCCTGTTAAAAGTCCTGTAGATCTTGCTACCTTTATATCATCTGTATAAGCATCGAAAACTCCATCATTGTGTGTCTTTCTAAATTTAGGGAAGTACTTTTCTATGTCCTCATCCAACTTATATCCATAAGATTCTAAAGACGTTTCAACCATTCTCCATCCACCCCAAGGATTCACTATTCTCTTTAAAGGTGCATCAGTTTGAAGTCCTAAAATGACCTCATTATCCTTATCAATGTATCCAGCCTCGTAGTTATCTATTCCTGAAACTCTGTCTGTAGCAACATCAATAACGCCTTTTTTAATTTCCTCAATTATTAACTCACTTGATTTTTCCCAAACCTTCTTTGTCCTTTCTGTTGGACCTTCTAAGAATTCCTTATCCCCTTCATATAACTTGTAATTTTTTTGAATAAATCCTCTAACATCTATTCTTTCTGTCCATGAACCTAGTTTGAAATCTTCCCATT
The DNA here is from genome assembly GCF_002934235.1 of Clostridium algidicarnis DSM 15099. Taxonomy (GTDB): domain Bacteria; phylum Bacillota; class Clostridia; order Clostridiales; family Clostridiaceae; genus Clostridium_L; species Clostridium_L algidicarnis. The sequence continues at coordinate 216,139 of NZ_PTIS01000003.1, read as the reverse complement.
GTTTGAACATAGAAAACACCCCTTTTAAGTTTTATTATATAAATCTTTTAATGTGGATCTTTTTAATGTGTGTCACCTTTTTGCTTTTATTATCCATGATTTCATTATAATACTTTTATTCATGTTTGTTAATACCTTAACACGCTTTTATAATATTTTTAATATTCGAAACTGGCTGTAAGCATTGACTTTACTAGCTTTTAGTGATAAAATATTATTATAAAATATAACAGCAAAATTTATAAACTGATACAGTTCGTTAGCTAAATAGTTCTATTCTACTCTCTGTTTATGTTTTTATGTTTTATTATCATTTTTATGACCTATTAATTTAACTGCTTTAGTTTTAGGTGAAAACATAGAATTTAGCCAAACACTATATTGATATAGATATATAAAATGACAACTTTTTTTCACAAACTTTCATTTGAAGGTAAATCTCAAAAACTTAGGAGGATTTATAATGGAAAAACGAATGTTAAACCCTACAGAAATAGCCAGTGAAGTAATAACAATTTACGAGGCAAAAGCTAACTACGTTCCCCTTAAATCATTAATTTTAGGTATCTTATCTGGAATGTTTATAGCTTTGGGTGGGTTTGCTTCTGCAACAGCTTCTCATAGCATAACCAATTATAGTATTTCTAAACTAATTGCAGGTGCAGTATTCCCCGTGGGACTAATCTTAGTAATAATTACAGGTACAGATCTTTTTACTGGAAACGTTTTACTTATGGTACCTTTATTACACAAAAGGATAACATTTAAGCAATTAATAAAGAATTGGGTAATAGTATACTTCGCCAATATGGCCGGTGCAATAATTGTATCCTTATTACTATTTTACAGCGGATCTTTAGATGTAAATCACGGAGCCCTTGGGGCTTATAGTATTAAGGTAGCTTATACTAAGTCAAGCCTGCCTTTTATAAAATCTTTTTTAAGTGGAATACTTTGCAATATACTAGTTTGTCTTTCAGTTTGGATGTCTTTTGCAGGAAAAGATATTATAAGTAAAATATTTGCTATCTTCTTCCCCATAATGGCATTTGTAGTATCTGGTTTCGAACATAGCGTAGCTAATATGTATTATTTTTCTATAGGTCTTTTAGCAAAAACAAATCCAGAATTTGTTTCTACTCTTGGTATTTCCGAGAGTCAATTACAAAGTTTAAATTTAAAAAACATCATAAGTAACCTTGTGCCTGTAACCTTAGGAAATATAGTAGGTGGAGCTCTTTTTGTAGGGGCAGCTCTTTATTTAGCCTTTATACGTACCAATAAAGTCTAAATTATAATTTTCAATATTTACTAGGTTCTTAAACCATAATATAAAAATAAAATAAGCACTACCTATATAGGCCGTGCTTATTTTATTTTGTTTTATATGTATTATCTTTAATTCCAACTATTTATTATCATATCCCACATCATCTTACCGCTCTTAGCTAAAGTAACAATTCCATATACATCGTTTGGTACACCTTTTGACATCATAGTAAATGCAAAGTTACCTTTTGGTACTTGTATAAATGATGTATCATTTTCTACTCCGCTTAAGTCGCCAGTCTTATTTGCTATATTTTCTTTAATTTCTTCTCCCATATAAAAAGCTAACTTATTTTTCATTTGCTGCTTTTTCATAATTCTTATAACCCAGTTGCTATTTTCTTTATTTAGATAGCTAGAATTGTATAGGTGCTTCCAGCAAAGACATAAATCATAACTACTAGTTATATTCTGTATTCTACTATCTACATCCTTTTCTTTCTCAACTCTTCTATTTAGTTTAGTGCTTTTTAAGTCCATTTCTTTAAAGATACTGTTAATTTTACTCATACCTACAAGATCCACAAGCTTATTTGTAGCCGTATTATCACTTTGTATAAGCATAGCAATAAGAAGTTCTATCAAACTATATTCTTTTTCTTCAAACTCATGGATTATACCATTACCCGAAACTTTATCATCTATCGAAACAGAAAGTTTGTCATTAAGACTAATATTTCCTATTTCTGATTCTTTTAATATCGCCATGGCTATAGGGAGTTTGATACACCCTGCAGATATCATAGGAACGTTTTCATTATATCCATATATATACCCACCATCTAAATCCTCAAAGTAAAAACTATAATCACCTATTCTTGATTCTAAATACTTCTTAATTTCCTTCATGTTTACCTCCAACTTTAATGATTATTGTATGAATATTAAAGATATATTTTTATTTATTTAAGTGTTTCAAAATACGGTTCTTTGTATTAGATTTAACCGCAACACAAACCTCAACAAAACCTCAAAGATACCTTTTTGGCATTAATTTTATATTATTTATGAGGAAAGCAACTAAAACTACCTTTTATTTAATTATACACTTTAAATGATATCTATTACACATAAGATAATAATTTTGCACTTATACCAAATATGAGGACTGTTAAAATATTAGCATACTCTTTATAAAGCATTATGGTTATATATCATACCCAAGTTTTATGAATATAATTAAATAACCATATATGCTTCTACTTAATATAGATTTTTATTTTATTACATTTAAAGCAACTAGTATTATGAATATAGCCGCTACGGATAATCTATATATTGCAAATGTTCTCATAGGTTTTTTCTTTAAGAATGCTATAAATCTGTCTACTACTAATAATGCTGTAATAAAAGCTACAACAAAGCCTACTGCTAGTGCAATCTTTTCATTAGCAGCTACAGATGAAAAGTCAAATTTTTTAAGTTCAAGTCCTGATGCTCCTATCATTACAGGAATAGCCAAGAAAAATGAGAATTCTGTAGCAACTGTTGTTGAAAGCCCAGCTACCCATCCTCCCATTATGGTAGATGCAGATCTAGACATTCCAGGCCACATAGCAAGACACTGAAATAATCCTACTTTAAAAGCCTGTCCATAGCTAATATCTTCTAATTTCCGTACTACAGTGTTGCTATTTTCTCTTTTCCTAAAGTTATTTTCAATAACTATAAGAAGTATACCCCCTACTACAAATCCAATGATTACAGTTTTACTATTAAAAAGATATTGTTTAATAATCTTATTTAAAGCAAATCCCATTATCATAGCTGGTATTGTTGCTACAATTATATTAAGCCAAAACCTTATACCTTTTTTCTCAAACTTAAAGAAAGATACTATCATTTCTCTTATTTTCGCCCAATATAAAACCACTACTGCAAGTATTGCTCCAAGTTGTATAACAACTTCATACATATCAGAAAAATCGCTACCATTAAACTTAATTAAATCCCCCACTAAAATCATATGCCCTGTAGATGATATAGGTAAAAATTCAGTTATCCCTTCTACAATAGCTATAATAATTGCCTTAAAAATTATTAACATATATTTATTTCTCCCCTTTTAGAAAATTTGGTTTTTAATATTATATTTAAATATATACTTATCTATTATAAGGTATATTAATAACTTTTGTCTATTGATTGGCTTATCAAAATAATAAATACTTTGTTATTATTTATAAATAGTAGATATTCTTTTAATTTTTTCCTCCACATCATTTACACTTATAAATCTAGCTTCTCTTATAGTTTCTTTTCCTTCTACATATAATAGTACAACTGGAATTGTAAATATAGAATATCTTTCCATAGCAAGTTTAACATCATCAATTTCTATATATGCTGCTTTAATGTTAGGGTATTCTTTTAAAACCTTACTAATCTTAGGCAATAATGCCATACAAACCCCACAAGTTTCATCCCCAAAATAAAGAAAACTAAAATCATTGTTTTTAATAAATTCTTCAATTTCCTCTAATGAATTTAATTTAATCATAAACCATACCTCCTACTTTTTATACTTTTATATTAATACCCCCATTAGGTATTTGCAAGTGATTCATAATCTTTATTATTTATACGTAAAAAAAGCTTGTATATTTAAGTATACAAGCTTTTCTTTATTATTTATTATTCTTATATAATCTTTCTACTTGATCCCAATCTACAACTTTCCACCATGCTTCTATATAGTCAGGTCTTTTGTTTTGATATTTTAAATAGTAAGCATGTTCCCACACGTCTAAAGCTAAAATAGGTATATTACCATCTGTTATTGGATTATCCTGATTTGGTGTAGACACAATTTGAAGTTTTCCATCTTTATTTAAAACAAGCCATGCCCACCCACTTCCGAATCTTGTAGCTGCAGCTTTACCAAAGTCTTCTTTAAATTTATCAAAGCTTCCGAATACCTTGTTTATCTCTTCTTTTACCTGCCCTTTTGGTTCTCCACCTTTATTAGGGCCCATAAAGCTCCAAAACATAGAGTGATTATAGTGACCTCCTCCATTATTTCTTACGGCTACTCTTATATCTTCTGGTACTAAATCTATATCTTTTAAAAGTTCTTCTAATTCCTTATTTTCAAGTTCAGGATGTTTTTCTAATGCAGCATTAAGGTTATTTATATATGCTGCATGATGCTTAGTATGATGTATTTCCATAGTTGCTTTATCTATATATGGTTCTAATGCATTATAATCATATTTAAGTTCTGGTAATTTATATTTCATTTAAATTCCCTCCATTTATTTTTATTAAATTTATTTTTATAACTTTAGTTTTAATTTATTGATTATTCTTATTATATCATAGTTGATATTAATAATCAATATCGTATATATTTATTTAATGTTATAAAAATAAATAAAGAACATACTAAAGATTCGTACCTTTAGTATATTCTTTATGTTGATTTTTATTCTAATAATTATTTTTTGTAATTAATTATTATTTCTCTTACAGGTGTTTTTCCATCTTCTGAAAGAATTATTTTATTTTCACCTATCTTAAGTTTTAAATCAAAGTATTGATTAACTTTGTAATACTCCATTCCATCTATACTGGCATAATATTCCTTTACCATAGAACTTTCTTTAAATGCACCTACTACAAACTGTAACTCTTCATCTTTATCTGTACTAGGATCTTTTTTCATAAGAATAAATGTAGCTTTATCATCGCTTTTAGCATTAGAGTACTCCTTGTACGGACTTACCTCAAATAATTCACTACTGTTTACGTATAAAGAAGGATTTTCATAAGACTTTAAACCTTTTATTTCTGGCATATTTCCTTCTGGTAAATAATTTATAAATGAATTACTTTTTTTTACTCCAATAAAGTTATTATCAATAGGTATTGAATAAGAATATAAATATTTTGAAATTTCTTTTTTATATTTTCCTAGATTTTTGGATTTTTTTATCCCTATTGTATCTATATCACTTTTCAAAAGTTCTATAGCACTTAATGGAATATCATCTTTGTAAAAGCAGGCATTGTTAGCCACATCTATAGCCACCCACTTATTTAAGTCTTTACTCCATACTTCTGATATGTATAAAGATGAATCTTTTTTATTAAATTGACCATCCTTAACTTTAAATTCACCAACTCTTGCTTGTACACCAACAGATCTTAAAGCTTGTGTAAAAACTATACTCATATCTTTATCAGAAGCCTTTTTAGCATCTTTTAAAGTATCTATTATTGACTTTGCATCTTCTTTACCACTTATACTACCTTTGTTAAATTCAAACATTTCATTGGTCCACTCCAATATTTGTTCAGCTTTATCCATATCTTTTTCTAACCCATCTACTTTAGAGGATAATTCATATTCACTTGATAAACTTTTCAAATAATCAGATTCAAAGTCTTCATTATAAAACTTTATATTGGTACCTGTGTAAATATTATCCCATTTTTCGACTAATACACCTTTGGATTTACTTACACTATTCTTACAACCAAAAGCAAATGTGCCAAAAGCAGACACAATAATTAGAATTAATATACCTTTTTTTACTACAGATTTCATAAATTAAAACCTCACTTAACTTTTTATTTAAATTCTATTTTATGATAAAATTATATACTAAAAGCTAAAAGTTTCCTATAGTAATTAGATTTTTTTAAATCTTTTACAAAAAGTGTCTCTTCAAAATATTTTTGAAGAGACACTTTTTAACTTTTATATTTAAGTTTAATAGATATATTATTCTATAGTAGGCCCCGCTTTTACTACATCATTTGAAACTTCTTTAAACTTTTTGAAATTACTATTAAACTTTTTAGCAAGTTCTATAGCTTTTTCATTATAACTTTCCTTGTCTTCCCATAAATTAATTGGATTTAATATTTCACTTGGAACACCCTTACATTCCATTGGCATCATCACCTTAAATATTGGGTGTTCTTCCCACTTAGTATCCTTTAATCCACCCTCTATAGCTGCTGTAACCATAGCTCTTGTATATGGTAGTTTCATTCTAGAACCTACTCCATAAGGGCCACCACACCATCCAGTGTTAATAAGATATACATCTACTTCGTTACTATCTATTCTCTCTCCTAAAAGTTTAGCATATACCGCTGGATTCATTAACATAAAAGGTTCCCCAAAACATGCAGAAAATGTAGCTTGTGGTTCTTTAATTCCTCTTTCTGTACCTGCTAGCTTACTTGTATATCCAGACATAAAATGATACATAGCAGCCTCTTTAGATAACTTTGAAATTGGAGGCAATACACCAAAAGCGTCTGCTGTTAAGAATATAATAGTATTAGGGTTTTTACCCTTACCACCTGGTTGTATATTATCAATGTGGCTTAGGTTATAAGCTGCCCTAGTATTTTCTGTAAGGCTATCATCATCGTAATTTGGGATTCTATTTTCATCTAAAACAACATTTTCCAATAAAGCTCCAAATCTTATAGCTTCATATATATCTTTTTCTTTGTCTTTATCTAAGCTAATGGTTTTTGCATAACAACCACCTTCAAAATTGAAGACGCCTTCATCCCACCAACCATGCTCGTCATCTCCTATAAGTTTTCTTTTAGGATCTGTAGATAAAGTAGTCTTACCTGTTCCTGATAGTCCAAAAAATATTGCTACATCCTCATTTTCTCCTACATTAGCAGAACAATGCATTGGGAATACTCCCTTTAAAGGTAACAAGAAATTCATAACAGAAAACATAGATTTTTTGATTTCTCCTGCATATTGAGTTCCACCTATCAAAACTATCTTTTTATCAAAATTCACCAATATAAAAGCTTCTGAGTTTATTCCATCTTTTTTGCCATCAGCTTTAAATCCTGGAGCTGAAATTACTGTAAAATCAGGCTTATCTAAAAATTCTTTATCATAACTATCGTATCTTCTAAATAATTGGCTTGCAAAAAGCGCCTGAGAAGCATATTCACATACTGCCTTTACAGATAGCTTGTACTTTTCTTCCGCTCCTACAAAGCCATCAAAAATGTAAGCATCTTTATCTTCTAAGTAATCTAAAACTTTTTTATAAAGATTGTCGAAAACGTCTTCATTTATAGGAAGATTTGTGTCTCCCCAGTTTATTTTATCTTCAATGCTCTTTTGCCTTACTATAAACCTATCTTTAGGTGAACGACCTGTATATTTGCCAGTTTCAACAACTAATGCTCCACTTTTAGAAAGACATCCTTCTCCATTTTTTAAAGCGTCTTCTATAAGCTTTGCCGCTGGCAAATTCTCATATGAATGTTTTACTTTTAAATTTAAATATTCTAGGCTGCTTGATCCCATCTTTATTCCCCCTATAATATATAATACTCTTTACAATCAAATTATCACACAATAGTTTGTTTTTTGCAATAAATATTTTGTTTTTATATTTTAAAAATTGAGTTAATGAATTTATTCCTTCATTAAGATACCTTTTTCATTCATTAGTATATTCTTTATATTATATAAAATAACTATATAATGAAACTTGCTTGCATTATGCTAAAAAAATCCATAGTGGATTATTCTATGTTATAATTTAATCGCTAAAGAAAACTATACAAAGAGAATAATCACTATGGACTACTTAAACACAGGATTACGTGAAAATAAGCACTTAAAGCTGACTTTAATACAAAACTTCAGAGTAACTATTTGAAGCACAGTGCTTACATAAAATATAGTGTTTTATTTACTATCTTAATTCCCTAACCCATCATATCTTTTTATTGAAGTTTTAAATATTAATTTTGATATAAAATAATATATTAATATAATAATAACTACTATTTTATTGATAGCTACATTATCTTTTAATAATATAGTGTTAGCTGGTAAATATCCTATTAAAGCAATAGGGAAAACTGTAAGCACTATATTTTTTACTATTTCTGAAAAGATATTTATTGGATAGTTTGTTAATTCTAATGTGGTCATTATAGAATCATATGGGGTATATGTATATCTTGTGTAAAATAATATACTAAGCGAAGTCAATGCAATTGAAGCTATGAATAATACTCCTAAAATAGACAACCCCACTATCTTTAATAAGATAATACAAGTAATACTTTTATTAAGTTGTTTTAAACAAAAAAAGAATAAAGTTATATAAACTATGATATTTACAAGTGGTTGTATACTAACTTCTCTCATTCTTAAATGTAGAACAATATCTAATGGTTTTGTCAGCATCATTTCTAATTCTCCATTAAAAATGTATCTTTTTAAGTTCCTATAGTTTCCATATAAGATACTATATATGGACATGTTTAAAGAAGCTATGGCGTATATTAACATTATCTCATATTTACTCCAATTAGCTATATTAGTTATGTTATTATAAAGGATTTCTATATAAGATAAGCTAATTGTCATGTTTATTATAACCATAAAAAGTCCAATCAAGAAATCCTTTCTATAATTAGTTAAATTTTTAAAATTATATTTAACTAAAGCAAATATTATCCTTATATTATATAATACTTTTTTAACCACCATATATTATCACATCTTTCTCACAACTTCTAAAAATTACTCTAATTAGTATAAGAAATATTAAAATCCAAGCTATTTGTAAAAATAAGAAAAATAGATTATTATAACTGCCATTAATTAAAATAGTGGTAGGTCTATAAATAATTCCTGGGAAAGGACTATATTTTAAAATATTGTTTAATTCTTTTGGAAGAAAGTCTAACGGAAACATACTTCCTGAAAAAAAGGTGAAAATCGATTGCTTTACAATGTTAAGTCCCCAGCTATTCTCAAACCAAAAGGTTAATAGCCCCATTAATGTATCAAATAGTATATAAGTAAAAACTCCCATAATAGCTAATAAAGTAAACCAAAATAAGTTCTCTCCTGTTATATTTGTATTTGAAAAAGATAAATAAATAATAAAAACAGGAGCTAATATCAATATATTACTTGCTGCTATACCTATATTTTTGTAAATCACATGGTAAGGGTAGTATGTTGGTCTTACCAAATAATTTACAATATTCCCGCTTCTCATATCTAAACTCATAAAATAAATATTTGGATATGATATTAAACATGATAAAAATACACTTGAGCCTATATAAATTTTATAGCTATTCATAGTCCAATTAGCTATTTCATTATATTTAAAAATACTACTCCAAAGAAAACTTAAAAATATATACCTAAATACAACCATTACTATCAGATCAAATATTATTCCAATATCATGAAATTGAATTTTGGAACCCATCTTTATCCAGATTGCATGTTTTTTTAAAGTATTCATTTTATTATACTTACCCTTCATATATATTTCGAATTATTTGTTCGAAGTTTGTAGTTGATAAATCGAAATTATTAGGTGCCAATTCCTTATCTAATAATTCCATAATTTTAAAAGGTATTGAATTATCTTCTTTATTAACATGTATTAATAAGCTATTATCCTTATATTCTATATTTTTAATGTTCTTTTGGTAATCATCTAATATTCTCCATAACTCATCTATACTCAATAATTTGTTAGGAGATTTTAAGGTTATTATATATTCATTTGCATAGGTTTCATAAAGCGTACTTATTGAATCATCAAAAATTAATTTCCCTTTATTTAAAATCAATATCCGATTACATAAATTCCCCACATCTTTTAAATCGTGAGATGTAAAGATAATAGTATTCTCAATCTCTTTATGAATGGCTAGAATAGTATCAAATATCTTTTCCTTAGTTAAAATGTCGAGTCCAATAGTTGGCTCATCTAATAATAACAATTTTGGCATACATAATAAATTCCCAGCTACTTCACATTTCATTCTCTGTCCAAGACTTAATTGTCTCGCTGGTCTATATAATAAATCATTTAACTCCAGCATTTGACCTAGCCATCTTAATCTTTTTTGAAATTCGCCTCTAGGTATATCGTATATTCTACTGATAATTTCATAAGAATCCGCCACCTGCAGATTATCCCATAGCTGTCCTCTATGTCCAAATATAACACTCATATTTTTTTTGAATTCTTCACCTATAACTTCTTTACCCTCCAAAGTTAATTTAATTTCCCCACTGGTTTCTGACAGTACTCCGCATAATATCTTTGTTAATGTAGATTTCCCTGCTCCGTTAAGTCCTATTAACCCACAGATTTCACCTGATTTTATAGAAAAAGAGACATCATTAAGTGCTTGAATATTTCTTTTCTTTCTTTTAAACAGAGAGTCCCCTTTTTCAATTATCCTATATTCTTTTGATACACTATTTAATGAAATTTCCATTTCACCCTCCTATATAACAGAATTCATCCTTACCTTCAAATGTTCCTGTAAAATATTTTGACGAAACAGGACATCCACCACTACAATTATTATTTTTATATAAATTACAAATTTCACATTCAGCACATACTCCAATACTTCTAACATAATTAAACATTTTACTATTATTCCATACATCTATTATACTTTTTTCCATGATATTCAAACGCTCGTCACAAATTCTGTAATTCTCTAAATCTTCCTCTAGAAAAATACATGGAATAATATTACCATTAGCTTTAATTGTTAAAATAGTTGAACCTGCACGTTTGAGTCAAGTAAAAATTGGCAACTGTTTTATTTAATTTGTTATCCATTATTTTACACCATATATTTATAATTTACCATCCTCATTTTTATTCTTAATTGTAATTAAAACTTCTAAATCCGTTTAATCCAAACAACTTTTGTATTACTTTCCTTCCTAAATTTACCGCAGCTCCACTATAAGGGATAGGTGCGGTATGTATTTTATATTCTTTAGCAAGAGGGTCACTTTGTTCCCCTAAACTATCTCCCGGGTCCAAAAAATTACCAGGTACACGCATTTCATTAGAGTAAAATTTAATGAAATACTTTTTAGCATATTCCTACTTCTAATTATTTATATGTGAAACTATGAAAATCAGTCCCAGCGTAGAAATGTGTTATGATTTAATCGCAAAGCAAAAAGTTTTTCAACCTTTTTACTTAATTATTTCTTTCCTTACCTTTTCAACATCTGGAACATAACTTTTTAATAAAGAAAGTCTACCTTCTATAGAATATGCTCCTAATGTTGCAGGAATAAGAAAACTGTCGCCTTTAAATATATCTTCACTTCCACCCTCATATACTATGCTTACATTTCCTTCTACACAAGTAAATATATAGAATCTTTCTTTATCACTTGTCTCTTCTAGCTTATAATTTACATCATATAATTCTAAAGAAAAATACTTAGATAGACAATAATTTGTTTTATTGTATCCCTTTAATTCTGTTTTTAGACCCCTGCACTTTCCACCTTTTAATGAAAAATCTATTACATCTAGGGCCCTTTTTACATGTATCTCCCTGCCTCTATTATAATCATGGACTCTATAGGTAGTGTCACTATTTTGTTGTATTTCCACTATGACTATACCTTCACCTATAGCATGAACAAGACCACTTTTAACAAAAAATACATCTCCTTTTTTTACTGGCACCTTATTTAAGTAAGGCTCTATATCTCCATGATTTAAAGCTTGCTTAAATTCATCTTTGGTACAATTTTTAGTTCCTACAATAATGTAGGCCTCTTCAAGAGCCTCTAGAACATACCAAGCTTCTGTTTTTCCAAACTCCCCTTCTACCTTTAAAGCATAGTCATCATTTGGATGAACCTGTACTGATAAGTTTTCTTTTGCATTTATAATTTTTAAAAGTAAAGGAAACCTTTCTTTACTTATCTTTGTGCCTACAACCCTTTCTCCCAAAGTACTTATAAGTTCATCAAACTTCATACCTTTAAACTTTCCACTAGAGATTATACCTGTTCCATGCGGATGACAAGCTATATCCCAGCTCTCGCCTATATCTCCTTTAGGTAAATTATTTCGAAAATCTGCTAAATCTCTACCTCCCCATACCTTTTCAAAGTAAATATTATCAAATTTTATTGGATACATAGATATCACTCCTCATTAACCTAATTTTAACATACTAAATATCTTTTATCCGATGGCTACCATCCGTAACACCCCTATCCTCTTCAAGGTGAGGGATGACGGTTGCTACGCCCCTGGATAAGTTCTACATTATCACTCCTTTGGAGTATATTTGAATATACAAGGTAAATGCTAATTTTTTTTAGCTTTCAATTCATGGATTTACTATGATATACTAATATAAGAAAATTATAAAATAAAAAAGGTGATGTACTGATATGCCAACAAAGCCAACTAAAAAGGGTAAAAAAGTTTTTAGCTATACTTTCAAGTTATTAATCATTATTTTTACGACATTATTTTTACTCCTAAGTTTTTCCTTTGCTTTTAAAATAGGTAGCGAAAATACTTTTAATACTTTATCAAACTTTATAAATAATTCTTTATACTCTGTTAAAGGCGGCATTATAGATATAAAATCCTACTATCATGCTTTAAATAATGAAGGAAAAAAAAGTACCAATATAGATGAGATAATTATTACTTTAGGTGGAAAACTTAATTATAATGATGCAATACCTACTACATCTAAAGGTAAATTAAAATATTTAACGAATTTAGATAGTTTAGTAGACCAAGATACAGTTACCTTCTTATCTCTTAACAAAAGTAGTCCCTTAAAAGCTGATGAGCCCTTTATGAACAGTGTTAACTCTTCTTTAGAGGTTCTTAATTTATCAAATATTGAGGAAAATGCTAACTTAGATTATCTAAAGCATTCAAATGCCTTTAACATTTACAATGCCCTACATCTTAATGTAAAAGGTATAAATATAATATTTTTTGAGTATGATGAATCGCTTATGAATAAGGATTCCTTACTAACCTTAAAAGAAGATATCTATGAATTAAAATCTAAAGATACCTTTTTAATCCTAGTTAGTAAAGCTCCAAAAGAGAACATTAAGGAAAGTAATAAAATAAGCCACTCTCTTATAAAATCTGGCGCAGATATAGTAATGTATTTAGATAGTACAAACTACTCTATAGACCAATATAAAAATAAATTTATAATTAAAGGCTTACCTCCTTTAATGTCTAAGGAAGAAGAAATATCTCCCCTCCCCTTGTATCAACTTAGCATTGTTTTTTCTGAGAAAAAGCTTCTTTCTATTGGTATTAAAGTATCGCCTTTTAAATTAAATTATGAGTTGTCACATAACATGTATATCCCTCAATTATGTGACAAAAATCAAGGTAAACCACTCATTGAGCTATTAAATAAAAACAGCAAAAACTTAAGTTTTTCTTTAAGTGATAAATTTAACTTTACAAACACTAATTCTTTAACTAAAAAATAAAAATAGTAGTTTAACTTATCTTTATGTAAATGACTATTAATTAATGATAAGCTAAAAGCTACATATTCTTTCAAGGTGGTGTCTAAAATAAATATAAAATCTTTCTTTAGTATAATTACATCTAAACTAATCTTAAAAATATCTAAAAGCTTTTTGCAAGGTGGTAGTAATTTTCCAGGTAAAGTAGCATTAAAATTAGATAAAGATATATTAAAGGTCATAAGTAAGGGTTATAAAACTATAATCATAACAGGTACCAACGGCAAAACAACTACCACAAGTGCCACTGTAAATATATTCAAACAACAAGGTTATGAAGTTATAACTAATAACACTGGTGCAAATATGTTTCCTGGAATTGTATCTTGCTTTTTAGATAATTATAAGTTTTTCAAAACAAAATCTACAAAAGACAAAGTGGCAATTTTAGAAGTTGATGAGGCTAACGTTAAGTTTATAACAGAATATATTAAGCCTGAAGTAATAAGCATAACTAACCTTTTCAGAGATCAATTAGATAGATATGGTGAAGTTTACATAACCTTAGAAAAGATTCTAGAAGGAATAAAAAAATCTCCTAATTCAACTTTAATATTGAACGGTGATGAATCACTTTTAGGCAATTTATCAGTACCAAATCCTTTAAAATATTATGGATTTAACAACTTTAATTTAGGTGATAAAACTATTGAGTTAAATGCTGATGCAAAATTTTGCACAGTATGTAAATCCCCCTACAAATATAATTTTATAACATATAATCATTTAGGTGACTTTTTTTGCGATAATTGCGGTTATAAAAGGCCTCTTTTAGATTACCATATAGATGATATTATTACTTTAACCTCTAAGGGCTCTTCTTTTATTATAAATAATAACGAGTTCTTCATGCCTCAATCTGGCACTTATAATATATATAATGCTTTGTGCGCTTATTCTATAGCAAAGTTTTTTAATATTGAAGATTCTATAATTTCTACTTCTTTATTAAAACAAGATGCAAGTTTTGGAAGACAAGAATCCATTGATATAGAGGGCAAAGAGGTCAATATAATCTTAGTTAAAAATCCTGCAGGATATAACCAAGCAATCGATACCTTATCACTAGGTAAAGATTCAATGTCTATAGCATTTTTGTTAAATGATAACTATGCAGACGGAAGAGATGTTTCTTGGATTTGGGATGTGAGCTTTGATAAGCTAAATAGCCTTCCTATTTGCGATGTTATAATTGGCGGATATCGTAAATATGATATGGCTGTAAGACTAAAAATTAGCGGTTTAAATCAAGACAACTTTAAATTAAGTGCTAGCGATGATGAAGTATTAAATAATATAATAGGATGTGAGTCTAATAAAGTATATGTACTAACTACCTATACAGCTATGATTAATTTTAGAAAACACCTAAATTCAAAAGGATATCTAAAAAAACTTTGGTAAAATAAAGGAGAGTATAATATGGAACTTAATATATGTCATCTATATCCTGATCTTTTAAATGTTTATGGAGATGTTGGAAACATTGATATATTAAAATATAGAGCATCAAATAGAGATATAACTGTAAATACCTATAACGTGTCTTTAGGAGATGAATTTGATCCTCTAAAATACGATATCGTATTTTTTGGTGGTGGACAGGATTATGAACAATCCATTGTATCTAATGACCTAATTAAATATAAAAAAGATCCTTTATCTAAGTATATAGAAGATGGTAAGGTCCTTTTAGCTATTTGTGGTGGCTACCAACTACTTGGTAAATACTACACCACAGCTTCTGGCACTAAATTAGAAGGTCTGTCTTTATTAGATATTTATAGCGAAGCTTCAGATGTTAGATTTATAGGTAATACTATAATAAAAAATGAAACCTTTAACGAAACCTATGTAGGCTTTGAAAATCACTCTGGAAGAACTTATATAGGTGATTTAAAACCTTTAGGTAAATGTCTAGAAGGCTTTGGTAATAACGGCCAGGATGGCAATGAAGGTTGCATTTATAAAAACACCTTTTGTACTTATTTTCATGGTTCTTTACTTTCTAAAAACCCTGAACTTGCAGATAGACTTCTTTTAACTGCCTTAGAAAATAAGTATAAAGAAGATATAACATTAATTCCTTTAGAGGATGATTTAGAGTTAAAAGCTAAAGAGCATATTATAAAAAACTATTTAAAAAAATAAAAAAAGATTGAGCTTGAATACATTATTCAAGCTCAATCTTTTTATATATCTTTTTATATATTTCAGTATATTTATTTAACTATGTCTATTTACCTTTTATCCAATCTATTTCCTAATATTTATTACTTTATCAAGTGATTCTTAGACTCAGGTGGAGTTTGCTTATAAGGAATACACCTCTCCATCAAAGTCTTAGAAGAACTTATCCAGGGGCGTAGCAGCCGTCATCCCCCACCTTGAAGAGGATAGGGGTGGTACGGATGGTAGACATCGGATAAATTTAGTTAATTGTTAATTCCATCTAAAAGGAATTTCCACACTAACTTGTCACCACTCTTTAACGTATATGCTGAAGCCCCTATGCCTGGCTTAACACCATTAACATAATAACACCACCCACTAGTCTTTTCTGGCTTTCTTTCTTCAAGTCCTGCCATACTAGCAAAGTACCCGGATTTTACAACAGGAGGGGCTATGCCACTATCACTTAAAATCTTTCTAGTAACCGTTTCTACTTTCTGACCCTCAATATTTACATATCCAGAAGCTATCTCTTCTCCAGTAATATCATTAACTATCCTTACATTAGGTTCTTGCTTCTTTTCTGGTTCCTTTGGATTTACATTAGCGTTATTTTTAGTTTCAGTCTTTACTTCATTATTTTTGATTTCACTACTTTGTATATCACTTTTTGATTCTTTGCTAGGCTCTGAAACCTTTGTTTCAGACTGTAACTTTTTATTTTCTACACTGTCCTTCTCATTTACAGTTTCTTTATTTTCTT
Organism: Clostridium algidicarnis DSM 15099; assembly: GCF_002934235.1. GTDB lineage: Bacteria > Bacillota > Clostridia > Clostridiales > Clostridiaceae > Clostridium_L > Clostridium_L algidicarnis. The sequence goes on along the minus strand of NZ_PTIS01000003.1, from coordinate 199,541 downwards.
CTAACTTATCTTTATTTTCTTCTTCTAAAGTGATCTTTTGGTCATCATCCAAAATAGGCTCATCTTTAGCTTCTTCTACTTCAGATATTGTGCTACTATCTAAGCCCTTAGTACTTAATTTTAATTGTTCTTCTTTAGTAAAGGATTTTGAAAAAAGCATCCCACCTACACTAATTAAAATTACAAATGCTAAGACACCTAACTTTTTTTTCATATACTTCGCCTCTACTTTATTTAATTTTTTTAATTCCTGAAATAATGAAGGCAAAAGATACAATAATCATGGAATAAAAATTTATAAGGCTACCTGTTTTAGGTAATACATCAACTGATGATTTATTTGCATTTTTATTGTCTTGTACTACATTATCATTTACAATTTCTTCTGTCTCTTTAATTTCACCACTCTTATCTTCTTCACTTTCTTTTATCTTAAAAGAAGGAAGATTTTTAACATCTTTAGATCCCTTATAATAATCGTATACTCCATTTTTACTAAACTCATCTAAACTTATAAGAGCTCTTAAAGCTTCCTCTGTAGAAATATAATTATTTTTAGACTTATCATCATGATTAAATTGTCCATTATCTCCACTATAAGATAAAAGTGCTGACACTAGGTCACCTTTTTCTTTAGTAAACATCTCTCCTTCAGGATTTATTCCCAGGGAGGTAAGAGCTATTATAGCAAAAGAATTAGTCTCACTAGCAATACCATATTGACCTAAAATATCACCATTTTCATTTTGTAATAAAGCTAAAGTTTTTACAGCCTCATCCACTGAATCCTTTACCTTCTTATTATCTATACCTTCTATTTCTCTTCCTCTATAATAAGGTGATAGCGCGCTGATTACAACTGCTGTCATATCTGGATCTATTTTGTCACCATACCATGTCCATCCTACTAGGTTCTTATCATCTGCTTTATAAGATAGTTTTAAATTTAATAGTGATTCTATTAATTCCTTTTCTCCAATCTTATAGTCATCTTTAAGATCTAAATAATTATAAGCAAGTAGTCCAAAGGCTACCTCATTATTATAAAAATCACTAAGGTTTCTATTATATAGCTCTTCCACTAAGTTATATCCTGCAAAATCATAAGAAGAGTATCCTAAAGCCGTAACCCCCATTATTTTCGACTCTATATCTATGGCATTTAACTCAGTTAAACCGTCTTTTTCTATCTCTTCTACCCAAGTTTTTAAATAACCTTCATCTGACTTAATCCCATATTTATCTAAGGACAAAGCTGCCCAGGAATTAGATGAATTATTTTTGATATAATTTAAAGTTAATTCTAGTTGACCTTTTATATCCTTTGGTTTTTTTACTTCTTCTTTTTTTATTGAGTTATCATCATTAAAATATATAAGAGGTTTGTTTAAATTGTCTATAACAAATTTACCTCTATCTTTTATAACTATTGGAAGTTTATCTTTTTCATATCCACTGATACTATATTGATGTTCTCCCTTTTTTAAAGCTTCTACTACTATTTTTCCTTCTGCATTTGTAATATATTCTTTATCATCTATAGTAACTTTAGCATTTTTTATTGGATGAACTATATCTTTATTTGATACATAATCAAAATTTTTGAATGAAAATATCATTTCAAATGGTTCATTTTCTTTTATTACTTCTTTGTTAAAGTCTATAGTGTTTATATAAGGGGTATCAAAGTTGCCATAATAAACTACTATATTGTCGCCTTTATTTAATTTATAGCTATCTATTGATAAACCAGCAGCCTCTACCTTAGTTCCATTTTTAACATAGTATAACCATCCGTCATACCCGCCAAATTTTCCACTATTAACTCCACTTATGCCCTTTATAAACTTTCCATACTGACTATCTTCTGCCTCAAGGCTTATATTGTTTTTCTTTAAAACCTTCTCTAAAACTTCATAGGCAGTAGTACCAGTTTCTGTTCCTTCTATTATAGTTTTATCAGGGGCTTCAACCCTTATACTTACTTCTTCACCAATTACTTCTGATGCCTTAGTTATATTTAAAGCACCAAATTGAAATATAAGTAGCATAGCTCCTACAAATAAACTAATATATTTATTAAACTTTCTTAACCCTTTTTCCATTTAACTCACTCCATTCTTTTATTTTTTTAAATCTTTATGTTACTTAAATTTTAATTTTTATTTAGTATAAGTATAATATAACCTATCCTTATATCTATTTAATACGTTATAAAATTTATCATATAATATTAATACAAATATAAAATTACCTACAGCATGCATTATGTCGAAGGGAAGCCCTGTTGCATAGGCAGCTAATATAGTCTTCCAGTTAATCGGCCTTACAAAGCCTATAACATGCCATATATTCATTATCCAATCAAAAGCAAATCCATAAATAAAGCAAATTAAGGCAAACATTTCTATGGATGGCTTTTTATTTTTCAAACCTATAAGTCCTGAAACAGCTCCAACTATGCCCCAAGCCATCATTTGCCATGGGGTCCATGGACCTTGGCCTAAAAATATATTTGATATAAAGGCTGCTGTGCTACCTACTAAAAATCCTTCATAACTTCCAAAAACAAGTCCTGATAATGCCACCAAAAAAGTAGTAGGCTGAACACCTGGTATACCTGAAAAAGGCACCCTACTTACAGCTGCTACAGCACTTAAAGTTGCTATTAGAGCTATTTCCTTAGTTCCTTTTTTGCTCTTTTCTAAATATAGAAAGTTTATAACTAAGGTTGCAATTACAAATACCGTTAAGTAAAAAGAAAGTTTATCATAATCCTTTAATGTTAGACTTATAATAGCCATTGAAAATGGCATTAGTATAGATATTATCATTATTAACTTCTTCATAGTGTTCTCCTTAAGTCCTTTTTGTAAAAAGTATTTACGTCTTCTAGATTGAAAATATTTTTATTTATATTATTAAATAGTTTATGTAGGGTAGTAGTGTAATAAAACCCTTCTTTAAATACCTTTTGCATATCACCATCAGAAGTTATTTTCCCATTAAAGAGCATTATAAATCTATTTGCTGAGCTTGCTGCAAAGTCCATATCATGAGTAATTAAAATTATAGTTACTCCAAGTCTATTAATTTCTTTTAATATATCTTGCAGCATTTTCTTATTTTCGTTATCAAGTCCTCTTGTGGGTTCGTCTATTAATAAAACCTTAGGCTCTAAGACTATCATCGTTGCTATTGCCAGCCTTTGCCTTTCTCCGCCACTTATATCTCTTGGGTTTTTATCTTTTAAATGTTCTAAATTAAGTCTTTTAATAACCTTATTTATTTTTTTCTCATCTTTTATGTTGTAATTATCTAAAGTAAATTTAATCTCATTATATACAGAATCTCTAGATATATAATCATTAGGGTTTTGAGATACATACCCAACATTTTTATAAAATCCCCTTTTATCTAGGTCTTTTATATTTTTATTTTGAAACCTTATATTTCCCTTATATTCGATTAAATTCATAATTGCCTTAAGAAAAGTAGATTTACCTGCTCCATTAGGTCCAATTAAAGCACAAAAATCTCCCTTTTTTATATTTAAGTTTATATTATTTAATACTGATTTGTCATCATAATTAACTTTTAAATCCCTAATAGTTATTTCGCCTTCCTCTTTTTCTTTCTTTGAAAAAAGCTTCCCTACTAAAGATTTCGTCTTTTTTTCCTTATGTTCTTTATACCCTTTGTTTTCATTAGGCATTTCTTCTATTTTTATCTTTTTACCTACTTGTTTTTCCATGATGATTCTAGCATTTTTAAATGTTTTTGGACTTTCTTTAATACTCATATATCTCAAAGCATCAATATAGGAAGGCATAAAACTACTATTATCTGTATTCAAAAAGTCTTCTGGAGTGCCAAAAAAGTCTATTTCCCCTTGTTTCATAAATGTTACCTTATCAGAAAACTCCAGCCACCTTTCAATCCTTTGTTCTATGACTATAATTGTTACACCTAGTTCCTCATTTATTTTCTTAATTAAGTTTATGATTTCCTCAGCTGAAGATGGGTCTAACTGCGATGTTGGCTCATCTAATATTATGCATTCATCCCTCATAGCTAAAGCTGAGGCAATAACCACCTTTTGCTTTTCTCCTCCTGATAAAGTTTTTATATCTCTATTATAAAAGTCTAAGAGGCTACAAAATTGAAGTGATTCCCAAAGTCTTTTATGAATATCAGAAGTTTCAAGGCCTATATTTTCAAGCCCAAAGGCTATTTCTCTATGAACCTTATTCATAATTAATTGTTTTTCAGGATCTTGAAATACCATTGATACATTTCTTCGATCTTTATCACCTATTTTATCAATACAATTAATACCTTCAATTTCTAGAAGTCCCTTTAGCGTGCCACCATAAAAGTTTGGTATGCTACCTGATATCACCTTCGCTAAGGTGGATTTACCTGATCCTGACTTTCCAATTACTAAAACAAATTCTCCTTTTTCTATATTTATATTTATATTTTTTAATGAGCTATTAACAGCATTTGGATACTTATAACTCAGATTATTCATTTTAATGTGATCCATTTTAGTTTTCCTTTCTAGTTATTCTGCTTTTTATTATGAAAAAGTTTATAATAGCACTAAATATTATTATGCTACCTATAGTTAATGAGTATACTGATATCATATTTAGTTCTTTAAAATTATTGTAAATATCAAAGTTAACTTTATAATATTTAGATATTATAAAGTAGCTAATAAAACTTATAACTGACATGGATATAACTAAAACATCACTAAAAAAATATTCTTCCTTTTCGTATATTCCTCTATTTCCTCTAAGTGAACCTCTTATGTAACAAGATTCTGCTATATCAAAGGAATTTTCTAAAGAATCTTCAAGGAGTATTGAAAGTATTGGAATGGAACTTTTTATTCTAGCCCTTATGCCTTTTACTTTATAATCAAGTCCTCTTATAGTGTATATGTCTTTAAGAGTATTTAATCTGTTTTCCATATTAGGTATAAGTTTAATTCCTATTAGCATCATAAGTGAAGTCTTTGGTAATTTGTTTGAAAAATAGGAAACTGCTCTATCAGAATCTATCATAAGTTCTAATGAAATAAATATAACAAATACTATAAGTATTTTATAACTCATTATAAGGGCATAAACTATTACTTCTAAATTTATCTGCCTTCCCAAAATGGTTATTAATTTAGTGTTTCCTGCCTGTACAAAAAATGAATTTATAATTAAAGTCACTAATGCTAATGAAAAAAGATAAGGCAAGGATCTTTTGTATTTATAAAACCCCTTATATAAATAAGCTACAGTAAGATTCCATATAAGTATCGATGTTAATATAATAAAATTATTGGTTAACAGGGAAATAAATAGCATAATAAGATTTATAATAATTGTTGTCATAGTATGATATCTTTTCAATAAATCCCACGTCCTTTAAGGTGTTTTGTTTCCTAAATATTTTAAAGCTATCTTTACATAATAGTTAAATTTGCATCTTAACTTAAATATTATATACCTAATTTTTATTTAAAATGCAAAAAGCCGAACTTAAAAGTTCGGCAAAGATTCAAAGTTTCTAAATCTTTACCTTCCCTCCGAAGGTAATTTAAATTTATGCATCTTAAAGAAATAACAATAAAGTATACTAGTATGCTTTACATATTTAATTACTTTTTAGATGTGTTAAAGAAAATATAAGATATCCTGGCTTGCACTTCTTCCTCTTGGTAGCCTTCCCAGAAAATCCAGTGGCTATTACCTTCGTCCATGCTTACAGTAGCGGGGGCTGCTACGGGATTTAACCGTATTCCCTTATATATTCTATATTAAATTTATATTATATTAAGTTTATCATTAAAATCTTTAATAGTAAACATTCTATATTTAAAATAAATAAGATTCGAATTAATTATACCTTTATGTGTTTAATTTTAACAATACATTTTATATCTTAAACAGTAAAGGTGTATTATCTATAAATTTTGGGAAACAATAAGCTTATAAATCTTATGGTGGTGATTATATGAATATTACAAGTATTTCTGTGTCTTATGTATTCTTAGTTATACTTATTATTAACCTATTATGTTTTTTATATTTCAAATTTTTATTTGTATCTTCTTCAAAGGAAAATAAAAAACATGATACTATAGTAGGCAATATGAAAGATCCAGATTCCTGGCGTAAAACTAATAACCGGATGTCCTATACTTCTTTATTTTGGTCTTTAATTTCATTAATACTATTTATATATACAAAATTCTTTTTAAATTCTATGCTTATAAACATATTCATTCCTTTTGCATACATATTTATTATAATCATAAGCTTTTTAGTATTATCTAGAAAAAAATGATTATTGCAATAAATATTTTAGTTTGGTATATAGTTTAAGAGTAGCTCTATAAATAATAAAGTGCTACTCTTATTTCTACTAATATATATAATATATATTTTATTTAAACTACTAATATAACTATCTTAACTAATATCTTTTATTAATTTAGCTTTTCATCTTTTTTAAAAGATATCCAACCTTTTTTATTTAAATATTTAAGATATAAAATAAGTCTATCATATATAGGATCACACTTATCTCCAAACTTTACAAAAAGCATTTTTCCAATATCATGTATATTATTTTTCCCATCTATTAAAAGCCAAACTGCACTTCCCATACTATCAAGTTCAACATCACTTTTATAAGGCTTTTTCACAAGCCATCTTAGTGCCTTTTCTAAAGGTTTATCATGTATAAATATAAGATACACGCTTCCTTTTCTTACCTCATATAAATCATGTTTTATTATTGGAATATAAAGAAGAAAATTATCGGAGTCATCTTTTGCTTCACTTGATGGTAATTTTGACATATATGATCCTCCTAAAATTTTAGGAGAGCTTAGCTCTCCTATTATACTAATTATTATCTATTTTAACAGTATATCTATAGAACAATGTGGCAAATATAAATAACACTACTGCTGACGTCCAGTTACTGCCAGCTATACTTGGCATTATTTTAGGACCTATTGCAAGAGCTGAATCTAATTTTAATGCTGCAAATATTGCTATTATTATTCCAACCAAAGCATCTCCAGCAACTAAACCTGATGCAGTAAGTATTCCTTTTTCATTTTGGATCTTAAATTGATTTTGATCTTTCTTATATTTCTTTTCTACAAGCACTCTTAGAATACCACCTATTAATACACCCGCACTTAGATTTATTGGTAAATATAATCCTAATGCAAAAGGAAGCACTGGTATTCCCATAAGTTCACACATAAATGCAAGAGTCATTCCCGCTATAACAAGTGTCCAAGGTAATTCTCCGCTCATAACACCTTGTACTATCATGGCCATCATATTAGCTTGAGGAGCTGGTACATCTGTTGATCCTAATCCGTAAACATTACTTAACATAAGTATTACAGCTCCAATAACAACAGAGGATACAACTATTGCTATAAACATACTAATTTCAACCTTTTTAGGAGTTCCTCCTATAATAAATGTGGTTTTCAAACTTTGTGCCGATCCACCTGCTACAGCTACAGCTACACAAACTATAGAAGATGCTATTATTGCTGCTAACATCCCTGCATCTCCAATTTTCCCTGTAGCCTTTAATATACCTGTTATAAACAATAAAGATGCAATAGTCATACCTGATATAGGGTTATTTGAAGTACCTATAAGCCCTACTATTCTAGCAGAAACTACTGCAAAGAAGAATGAACATATAATTGCGAGTATGGCACCAAGCCAGCCTGTTCCAACTGTCTTTGGCATAATCCAAGATAAAACAAATACTAATACAGAACCACCTATAACCCATGTGATTGGTAGATCCTCATTTTTTGACATATCTGCATTAGATTTCATACCTGATAAAGCTGTTTTAAAAGATCTTACTATAGTTGGCATAGATTTTATTATACTTATAAGTCCACCAGCAGCTACTGCACCAGCGCCTATATACTTTACGTAGGAAGCTGAAATTTCTTTTGCTGACATTTCAGAAATTAATTTTACGGATGGAAATATTACAGTATTTATTCCATCTCCAAAGTACTTTATTAGTGGTACTAGTGTAAAATTAGCAACTAAAGCTCCTGCAAACATGTACGTAGCTATTTGTATTCCAACAATATAACCAACTCCAAGCAAAGATGCCATAGCATCTATTCCAAATACAGTTCCATGAAATGGCTTTATAATCCATACTGGAGATTCTCCCCACAATTGAAATGCACCGGAAAAGAACTTATATATACCTCCACCTAAAAGACCTGTCATCATGTTTCTAAAACCACTTCCACCTGCACTACTATTCACAAGCACTTCAGCAGTAGCCATGGCTTCTGGATATATAAGGTTTCCATGTTCTTCAACCATTAAATATTTTCTAATTGGTATGACAAATAAAATTCCAAGTAATCCTCCTAATATAGCCACTATAATAATGGTTGTTAGCTTTAATTCATGTCCTAATACTATAACCGCAGGAATAATAAAAATTAATCCTCCTGCAAGTGACTCTCCCATAGATGCCATAGATTGAATAATATTTGTTTCTAGTATATTATTTTTTTTGAATATTCCCTTTAATATTGATGTTGCTATAATAGCTGCCGGAATACCAGCTGCTATAGTCATTCCTACCTTTAGTCCAAGATAAGTATTAGCAGCTCCAAAAATAATAGCAACTATACATCCAAAAACTATAGATATAACAGTTATTTCAGAGAATGCATCTTTTACAGAAATATAAGGTATATAATCTTCTCCTTTAATATCTCCGTAAGCTGTACTAGATAGTCCTTTTTTTTCTTCCATTACATTTACCCCCCTATTTGATTACATCTATTAAAGTATATGAATCTTTCCTTCTGCAAATCCCTATAAGTTAATATTTTCATGTTAAATCTTAAAGTAAGCAAGCATAAATTATAATGATAAAAGTTCTGATACAATTATTGTGAAAGCCTTTAAAATATATTTATAACTTTAATCACCCCTTCGTAGCAATATTTTTAACCAGTATTAACTAGTATTTTATATACTATAATTATACATTCATCAACATACAAAAATCAACAGCAAATTCCAAATTATAAATCCATTTCGAATATTCTGAGTATTGTTTTGAATATTAATATTCATTATTTTCTTCTTTCTTTTTTTATTATATCTATAAACTCTTTTACTATTCTAGCAGTAAATCCCCATATAACATGGTTTTCATACTTGTAAAAGTATTGTGATAACATTCCCTTAGAAAATTTATAATTTTCTCCCCTATTTATTAATTCAAAAGGAAAGCCCTCTGTGCTTTTAGGGCCTATCTCCATTTCATAAAAGGTCGGTTCTTCCTTTAAAAAGAACTCTAGGGGAACCTTAAATATATGGTCTACTTCATAAGAACTTGGAATTATATCCTTATTACCCTTAAGCTCTCCTATGAAAGTATACATAATGCTTCCATAAGGAGTTACAAGATAATCCATTTCCCCTATGTATTCTATGTCTTTTCTTACTAAATTTAGTTCCTCCATAGTTTCTCTTATAGCTGCTTCTTTTGGTGATTCATCTTCTTCAATCTTTCCTCCTGGAAGACACACATCTCCTGGCTGATGTCTTAAGTTTAATGCTCTAACTTCAAATATTATATAAGTCACCTCATTTATTTCTTCTAATAAAATCATTACAGAACTTTCCCTAAAATTCCCCATTACTCCAGCTTTTCTTTTATTAAACACACTTTTTATATGTTCCATAGCCATTGTATCACCTCTATTATAGTTGTTTTATCTTTTTAAAAATGTTATACTAATTGAGATTTTAGACACTTACCTAAAATAATATTATATCATTTTAAATGCTATTGTAATACATGAATGATATTTTACAATAAAAAGTATATGCCTAAAACTAATAAATGTTAATAATATTTTTATATAATTAAATTTTAAAAGGAGAGATTTTATGAAAAAAGTTACCTTGCTAAAAAGTATGGTTTTAGCGCTATCTTTAAGCTTATTTTCGCCTATAATTTCTGTTAAAGCTGATCCCATAACCGTTCCAAAGATTTATGCAAAATCTGCTGTAGTTATTGACATGGATACTATGGAAGTAATACTTGATCTTAATTCAGAAGATAAGATGTATCCTGCAAGTACAACAAAACTCATGACCGCTATATTACTAGCAGAAAATAAGAGTAAAGAAGAAAACTTAACCTATACTAAATCTGCTAAAGACCAACCAGCTTACTCCTTAAATGCTAGTGTAAAACCTATTAACATAGGTACAACTATGACAGCTGGCGACGTAATGAAAGCCCTATTATTATATTCAGCTAATGATTCTGCTTATATAATAGCAGATAACGTAGCAACAGATTCTGATTCTTTTATTAAAATGATGAATGAAAAAGCTGAAGAATTCGGAATGAAAAACACGAATTTTATAACTGCAAATGGCTTACATAATGAAAATCATTATAGTACCGCCTTAGATCTTGCCATATTAGGTAAAAGGTCTTATGACAATCCATGGGTTAGAGAGACTTTATCTATAAAAGAAGATTCCATTCAACTTCCTAGTAATGATAAGTTTTTAATGGAAAATAGAAATAAATACTTAGGGAAAAATGGTAACTTAGGTGGCAAAACTGGTTATACCACTGAGGCAGGTAAATGCTTTGTTTCAATATATGAAAGAGATGGAAGAAAACTTGTATCTGTAGTTTTAAAATCCATATTTGATGGTGAAGATTTAGCTATGTTTAATGACACTGAAAAAATTATAGATGCTAGCTACAGTGCAAAGAAAACTATTCTTATAAATAAAGATGACATTGTAGAAACCTTGCCAATACAATATAAATCCTTTGGATTTTTTGGTCCTTCTAAAACCATAGATGTTCCTTTAATAGTGAAAGAAGATATTGAATACTATGAAAATCCTATAAATAAAAAATATCTTGAAAAAGACATAAATACCGCTGGTTTAAACCCTTGGAAATTGAATAAAAACCTTAGTGCTGGGAAACTAACATTAAAAGAACCTTTATCTTCAAAAAAGTATGTTTTATATCCTAGTGTATCAAAATCAGATTTAATAAAAGCTAATTTACTTATTTATATAGGAACTTTAATTTGTACAATCCTTATAATAACTATTATTTTCTTTTTTAAATCAAAGGTAAAAAGAAATAAAAATAAAAAAAGATACTTCTAATATTAGAAGTATCTTTTTTTATCTTTATCCGATGGCTACCATCCGTAACACCCCTATCCTCTTCAAGGTAGGGGATGACGGCTGCTACGCCCCTGGATAAGTTCTTCTAAGACTCACTTCATATAGACTCTTCAAACCGCTTTTTACTAAACCTATTATCGGCATTTACAAAGAACACTCCTGTAATTATAATCATACTCCCTATTACCTGTACAAAAGTAACACTCTCCTTTAATATAAGTGCCGATGCTGTTAAACTTATTATTGGTTGTAAATTAATATATGTAGTTATAACAGTTGGTCCTAACTTTTTCAAGCAAAAAATATATATTATATATCCTACAACAGAACATGCTATGGAAAGATAAAGTATATTAATAATAGCTAAGGATGATGGCATGGTTGGTTTTGATATTAATAAAGCAGGGCTTAGAAAAATGGTTCCAAATATAGTCTGATAAGTGCTTATAGTTATACTCTTATATTCCCCCTTAAACTTACTAGTTACGATATTATATATAACCCAACTTATAGCTGCGCCAAGAGCCATTAAGTCACCTAAAGTCCCCGAAGAAAATAAATTAACCTTGTCTTTACTTGAAACGACTATTATTATTCCTATCACACTTAAAGTAGCTCCTAATATTTTAAATGTAGTAAGTTTTTCTTTAAATATTATTCGTTGTGATAGTAATGTAAATATTGGTATTGACGATATAAGAATAGATACATTTGAAGCAGACGTAAATGATACAGCATAATTTTCAAAAAAGAAATATAAAGCTACTCCAAAAAATCCCCCAAGCATCATTTTAATCTTATCTTCTTTTAGTACCTTTTCCTCTGGGTACTTTAACTTCATTATAATATATAAAATTATAGATGCTATTAAAAATCTATAAAATGCCACAAGTGTAGGTTCTATTTCTGAAACTACTACCTTAATGCTTAAATAGGATAGTCCCCATATAAACATCAGTAATATGGCTAGTCCGTGATACACTTTTTTATTTTGCATTACAAATCCCCCTTAATTTAAATAACCATATTTAGATTATAAATGAACCTTTACAATAATTCATTAAAATATTTATAAATCTTATCTAATATTTAATATTCTGTTATATAATGTGATATATAGCACATAACTAATTTAACCTTGTTTCAAATTTGAATTAATTATGTGAAACATAACAATTTAAAATTTTGTATTAATAGGGGGAATATTTATATGAATTATATTGATGTTAGAAGCGACACCGTTACTGAACCTACAAAAGCTATGAGGGATGCTATGTATATTGCTAAAGTAGGTGATGACGTTTATGAAGATGATCCTTCTGTAAAGGAGTTGGAGCTTCTTGCTGCTACTATTACTGGGAAGGAAGCTGCTTTATTCGTACCTAGTGGAACCTTTGGAAATCAATTAGCACTGTTTACTCATTGTAAAAGGGGATCTGAGGTAATTCTTTCTGATAGCTCTCATATTGTTGTGCATGAAGTAGGTGCTGCTTCTGTCATTGCAGGAGTTCAACTTAGAACTATAGATTCTATAGATGGAATTATAAGTCCAGCCGACGTATTAAAGCGCATAAGAAAGGGAAATGACATTCATTTTCCTGAAACTTCGCTTATATGTATGGAAAATGCACATTCCAATGGTAGGGTTATTCCTTTAAGCAATATGTCCGAAATTTACAGTATAGCAAAAGAATATAATCTACCGGTTCATCTTGACGGTGCTAGATTATTTAATGCTTCTACCTATCTCAATAAAGACCCAAAAGAAATAACTAAATACTGTGACTCTCTAATGTTTTGTCTCTCAAAAGGTCTCTGTGCTCCTGTAGGTTCAATTTTAGCTGGAGATAAAGACTTTATACGTAAAGCTAGGAAGAATAGAAAGCTTATGGGTGGTGGCCTTAGGCAATCAGGATTTTTAGCTGCAGCTGGCATAGTAGCCTTAAATGATATGGTTCAAAACCTTAAATATGATCATGAAAACGCAAAATTGTTAGCACAAGAATTATCAAAGATACCACAAATAAAAATTAATCTTAAAGATGTGCATATAAATATGGTTTTCTTTGAAATTGATTTAGATGATAATAAAAGTGAAGAAATAGTTGGATTCTTTTATGAAAATGGCATAAAAATAAATCCTCCTGAAGATGGTGAAATGAGATTTGTTACAAACTATTGGGTAGATAAAAATGATATTGAAAAAATAGTATCAACTTTAAAATCATTCATAAATAGACATAGATAAGGAAGGTGCTTAAGTCCCTTCCTTTGCCTCCAAAATCATCTGAAATAGTAGCAACATAATGAGTGTATGTTTCATTAAAAGTATTTTTGCCCTTAAGATAAATTATTCCAAAAATAGAAATAACACAAATTATAATAATTATTAGTGCTACAATTATTTGCTTTTTCTTTATAACAATAAACATTTTATCACCCCTATACTATTTATACTTTTCTTTCAGTGACTTTATGTTTGATAAATAAAAGTTGTTGCTAATTTATATTTATAACAAAAAATAAGTATCTTGATTAATCAAGATACTTATTTCTCTAGTTAAAAGTATTATGCTACATTTTCCTTTTTCTTTTTATATTTATCATTTAAGAATAAATATACTCCAACTAATATAATAAGTGATCCTAACGTTATTAGTTGTGATGCACCTACTATTGAACCAGTCTTTGGTAAATTTGTTTTATTAATTTGTGTTTTTGAATTTTGGTCTACTATAATTGTTCCATTTTCATCTTTATCTAAGCCATCTCCTGGATTCTCTCCTGGATTCTCTCCTGGGTTTTCTCCTGGTTCATCTATAGTAGTATCCTCTCCAGCTATTAAGTGATCTTCATAGTTAAAAGAAATATGTCCCATAGATTTTATTATTTTAACCATAGAATCTCTTATTGGCTCTCCAGTATCTACTACATCCATAGCTCCTGAGAAATCATAATTATCTCCCTTGTCATACATAAAGTCATTAGTAACTACAGTGTAATATTTCTCCATATCTATTGGAGTTCCATCTAATAATCTCATAGATGTAATTCTTTCTCCAGCCTTTGCATCCTTATCATAATATACTTTTATTCCATAAAATTGGCCCCAGCCAAATCCATCTGGCATTATGCCATGTTCTACTACTCTTTTAAGGTCGGAACCTTTAAGTTTCATAGTTACAAGTGTATTATCAAAAGGGAATACTTCATACATCTTACCCATAGTTATACTACCCTTTTCTATAGGTGTTCTTATTCCTCCACCATTAGTTATACCTATTTGAACTCCTGCAGCTTCAGCCATAAGTTTTGTTGTAAACTGGCCAAGTACTGACAGTCCTTCATCTCTATCATGAGTTAAATCGGTATCTAAAGTAGCTATTTCTTCATTTAAAATTGGTTCTAAATCTTTGTTATATTCATCATACATATTTTTAACTGCTGGATCTTCAACCAAATCTTTTCTTAAATATAAGTCTTCTACACTATTCATAATTTTAAGTAGCTTTCCACTATCCTTATTAAATGCTAGGGATAATCTAGCTAAAGATCTTCCATTATTTCTAGCTTGTACAACTGGAATATCATTTACTGTACCATTTACATATTGGTGTGAGTGAGCACTAATAACAGCATCAATGCCTTTAGCATTCTTAGCTAAGTCTGCTGCTTCTCCTGTAACTTCTTTTGTCTTAGAATCTTGTGAAGCTCCTAAGTGAGTAAGTGCTATAATCGCATCTACCTTTTCAGTTTCTCTTATTTTTTGAGCCCAAATATTCACACTTTCTACTGGGTCTTTAAATTCAAGATTTTTAACATTTTCAGGTTTTGTCTTGTAAGCTGTTTCTGGAGTGGCAATTCCTATAAATGCTATTTTCTTTCCATCCTTTTCAATGATTTTATAAGGCTTAGCCCATTCTACTGGCTCTTCTGTGGCCTTATCATAAATATTAGTTGCTAGAAAATCAAATTCTCCTGTTTTTGACCATCCAGGTATTAAATCTTGTCCCCAATCAAATTCGTGGTTACCTACTGCTGAAACTTCAAGTCCTATTAATTTTAAGAATTCTGCTACTGGTTCACCCTTCTTTAAATTAGACATTGGACTACCTTGGAATAAGTCACCTGCTGCTACCACTATTGTGTTAGGATTTTCAGCTTTCAATCTACTTATTTCTCCTGCAAGCTTTGCAGCTCCTATATTTTTACCTTCTGATTTTAATGCTCCATGAAAGTCATTAAAGGATAAAACATCTACGATATCATTATCTAGCATCAATAAATCTCTAGTAGTTATAGATCTTACGTTTGGAGTTCTTCCATCTGCTGATCTTGGTATGCTTAATTTGCCTTCATTAATTAATTTAACTACAGAAGCTCTATCAGAAGCATCCCACTTATATCCTGTTAAAGCCCAGTTTTCATCTTTTTCTGGAGTTATAACGCCCTTCTTTTCCTCTACTATATATTTCTTTATTAAGTCTCTGATTCTTCCATCATCACCCATAGATTTAAAAGAGTCATAAATAACTTCTACATTTTCACCTTTAAATAGCCCTGTTTGGTCATTTAGTAATGTGGTGTTAGCTCTATAGTCATTTACTGCAAGCTTTATTATCTCATCATCTTTAATAGGTGTTCCATCCATATGAGTTAAGTCTACTATTCTACTTCCTGCTTCTTTTGATATGTCTATATTATACTTAACTCCTCTGAACATATCATAGTTATAATTTCTTACATTTTGATTAAAAGATACGGTTAAATCTCCTGGCTTAAATGTATTATAGTAGCTAGCAGACCATTCCATATATTTTTTTAGTTGTTTTCCGTTAACCTTTAATACTCTTAAAGTATTATCAAACTTATATATTGAAGTAGTACCAGATTTTGTTATTGGTCCTTCTTTCATATTGGCATCATCTCTAAATAAAGCTGCAGATGACACATCAGCATTTCCATAAAACATTTGAACTTTATTTATAAGATCCATCATAGCTGTAGGCTCAAGTTGAGCTTGTGGTATATCTTTTATTTCTGATTTTGGTGCTAAATCTCCACCCTTTAATTCCCCTATAACTGTTTTTGCATCAGCTATAGCTCTATCATGTTGAGGTTTTAGTTTAGCTGCTAAATCTTGATCTACTAAGGCTGGTTTACCACCTTTAGGTGAAACTGAGACAACCTTTGATTTTACATCATCTTTTCTGTTTTCTATAACCTTTTTGCCATCTTTTTCAGTAACTTTAATATCTATAACTGAAAGTGCATTAGCTTGTCTATATGGTTCTGTTATAATAACGTCCCCTTCTCTTTCCCCTTGTATAGTTGAATGAGCATGTCCTGCTACTATAGCTGCAAGATCTGGAACTGCTTTAGCAAGCTCTCGTGCAGAGTCTCCATTTCCATATTCCTCATCAATTCCTGCATGAATTAATCCTATCATAATATCAACTTGACCTCTTAATTCATCTGCTACCTTTTTTGCTTCTTCTGCAGGGTTTGTTGCAGTGTATCCTTTTAAATTTTCTGAATCCCATTTCATTATATGTGGAGTTACCATTCCAATTATCCCTATCTTTACTCCACCTTTTTCTACTATTGTATAAGACTTTTCTATTGGCTTTTTAGCGGAATCAAATACGTTACCACATAAAACTTCTCCATTAAATTTAGAACTTACAGTTTTTAGTGTGTTCATACCATAATTAAATTCATGATTTCCAAGATTCCAAACATCATAACCCATTTCATTCATAGCTAGAACCATTGGATGAATCTCATCTTTTAAAAATAATGATGATGAGTTATCTTGTATTGTATCTCCGTTATCAACTAACAGAACATTTTCATTTTTACTTCTTAACTCTTTCACCATTGTTGATATTTGAGCCATGCTTCCATTTAAGTCTTCTGAACCTGTGGCATAATCATAAGGCATAAACCTACCATGCATGTCAGAGGTAGCAACAATTTGGATATTTGTCACATCTTTTTCACTTGCAAAAACCTTTAAGTCCATTGGCGTAATAAAACTTAAAATCATTATTAAAGATACAAAAGAAGCTATGTACCTTTTCGACCTTAACTTTTTGAACAAAGACCTCTCCCCCTTATAATATTATATTTTTCCTCAATGTAAAACCGTTTACATGTTTTTCATTAAAGATTCGTAATTACATTATAGATTCATTATAATGTTTTGTAAATACCATTTCCTAAAATACCATATTTTATTTCATTATCTAAATATAAAGACTTTTTTAATGATCTATAGTGCATAAAAACACTTTATACACTATAATATTTAGTGGTGATAAATATGTGTTATGTATATATACTTAAATGTTCTGACAACACCTTATATACTGGTTGGACAGTAGACATTGAAAAAAGGTTAGCTACTCATTCTAGTGGTAAAGGTGCCAAGTATACACGATGTAGACTTCCTGTAACGCTTGTATACTTTGAAAAACACCCTGATAAGATTTCTGCTCAAAAAAGAGAATATGCAATAAAACAACTATCAAGAACTGAAAAGTTAAAGCTTATAAATAGTTAAATTAAAATAACGCTACATTAACTTTCACTATATCTGAAATCATAGTATAATTGATATATTGTCTAAATTTATTTTATTTGGAGGAGTTTCGATGGGTAAAATCACTTTAAAGTTAGTACTAGAATTATTGTTTATATTTATAGGTTCTTCAGTTGCTTTTAATTACAGTAAAGTCATGGGTAATATATTTATTATAGGATATTTTGCTTCTAAATTGTTTGTAAAAAGGTATCTTATATATACTATGATTGCAAATAAGTATTTCAAAAAGGACAATTTAAATAAGACTATATCATATTACGACAAAGCTATAAAAATAAAATCTTGTAAAGCAAGAGTTATAATTAATTATGCCTATATACTTCTTCGCGATAGTAATGTTGATAAGGCAAATAAAGTAATTAGTCTTATAGATGAAAGAAAGCTTCCACTAGAATTAAATGATGAAATGAATTATAAGATGGTAACTTCGCTAATAGAATGGAAAAACGGCAACTTAGATAATTGTATTAATATTTTAAAAAGCACCTATGAAAAATATAAAAATACTACGCTTTATGAAAGCCTTGGTTACTTACTTGTTGTAAGTGGTGATTATGAAGATGCTTTAAACTTTAATCTAGAAGCTACAAAATATGATGAAAATAATAACATTATAATGGACAATCTTGGTGAAACCTATTATTACTTAGGTGAATATGATAAGGCTTTAGATATATATACAAGATTATGTACTAGAGCCGTAACATTCCCCGAAGCTTATTATTATTACGGCCTAGTACTAAAAAATACAGGAGATTCAAAAAAAGCATTAGAAATGTTTAAAAAATCATTAACTTTAAAAGAATCTTTCTTAAGTAATTTAAAAAAGGAATCTATAGAAAAAGAAATAGAGCTTTTAAAATAAAGCTCTATTTTTTAGTTATATATAATTATATGCTCTGTGTTATAAAGTCTTTTGTATAGCAAGTTTTGCAATATCTAAAATCTTTTGTGTACCTTTAGAAGTTATTAAAGATTCTTCGTTGATTTTTTCTTCTTTATTTAAAGATATCATAGATGATGTAGCATTTTTAAGTTCTGAATTTTTGCCCATTGTTAGAATATCTTCTATATGCATATATTTATTTTCTTTAATCTTATCTTTTAATATTTCTATATAATCTTCAATCATTGTTCTACTAGGTTGCCTTACTAATCTTTTTTCTATAGATGACTTAAGCGCTAATACAACAATATATATTAACCTTTCATCTAATAAATTTTCATTTTCTTTTGTAGTCTTTATAACATATCTTAATGCTTTATTTATTTGATTCATATAAATCTTTACATCTTCTTTTCCAAGTGTAAATGCCAATACACTTACAGCTGTACTCTCAATTTTTTGTTGAAGATTTCCTTCTTTTTTATTGCAAAAAGCTCCATCTGCTAATTGGTTTTTTGCAATTATTCTTAATAGATTTTCTCTATCGTAAACTATTGCTTTTTTAGCCTTTTCTTTATCCAAACCTTCTTCTATCATTTTTTCTCTTATATCTACCTTATAAAAAAAGCTTGGTGAATCAAGGAAATAGCCTTCAGCTATATTTTCCATAGCTTCTTCTGATATTTGTATTGGTATAATATTGTTCATAGACATACCAAGAACTGGATCTTCCATTTGTTCTAGCATAACAAAGGAGGTTTCCTTACTTATTATACCGTATTCTTTAGATAATTCTATTATAGTTTCTCTCATAGAATCTTTCAGAGGGCCTCTTTCTCCACGGATCTTTTCTGTAAGAGATTCTATCCTTTTTCTACTCCATACTTTTTCTATGAGATCTGCATTTACATCTAAATCTAACTTATCTAGATCAATAGTCTTTATATATTCTTCTTCTCCTACTTTTCCTTTTATAGTAACCTTACCTCCTATTTCGCCACTAACTTTTGCGAATATAGAAATAGGCTCTCTATCATAGAGGTAATCTATAGTTGTAGGATATGTTCTTTGAACCTTCATTGCACCCCAGTCAATAGATAACACATCCACCTGTGGATTAGTTATTCTATTAAACTGCCTTAATACCATATCATCAATTCTTTCTCCTGCATATATAAACTCAGGTCTTCCATAACCTATTTCAGCCATTTTGTTTATAAAATAACTATTGACTACAGTATCTACTCCAAAGGTAAATATTCTATTATCGCCTATATTCTCTTTTACATAATCAATTATTTCATCTTCGTCTTCTACCATATCATCTGTAAATAATAATATTGTACTATTACCATCTATATTTTTCTCTTGAAGAGCATATTTTAAGCTTTCAAAAACATCTGCACCTGGTTCTACCTTTATTTCATCTATCCATTCTGAAGCCTTTTGTAAATTTTCATCATTATAAGGTACCTTACCATTTTTAGAAAATACCTTCAGATCTTTACTAAAGGCTATTATATTAAAATCATCACCTTCATCAAGATTTCTAAGACAAAGATGAAGTGCATTTTTTGTTTCTTCAAGTTTTTCCCCTTCCATAGAGTCAGAGATATCCATTAAAAAATCATAATTTTGTCCTTCATGAGACTCTTCATAATCAAGTTTTGGATAAAGTCTAAGGTATAATATACCCTCTTCTTCATCTATACCATCATAATTGTATAGCATACCACTATACTCTTCATTTTCAACTTCTTTCATCATTAAGACAAAGTCCTTATGAAGCATTTGGCCCTCTTTAAATGTTACTTTGCATAGGGTGTCATCTTCTCTATGAATATGAATTCCATGTGTAGGTGAATATATATCTAGCTTATTAAAGGATTCTACTAATAAGTTCATATTTAACTTATATTGAGGCTTTTCTTTATTTAATTCTTCATCCTCCATAGGTTGAGGTGCTATTATACTCGGAATCATTAACTTAAAACTATTATCTTCATATAAAAGCTGATCCATATAAGTTATATTAATCTTAACAGTTTCATTAGGTAAAATATTTCCTATGGATATAGTAAATACATTATCTTCATCTTGGTCTATGCTTATGATATTTATTCCACTTTCTAATGCACTTTCATATATTTTATATGAGTCTTCTTTGTCTTCTACTATAGCGGTTAAAGTTTTTCCTCCTAAAATTGCCTCAAAGCCACTTAGTACTGCAGTATCTGGTAGTGGAAATATATATACAGCATCTATATTACTGTCTGTGTTATTCTCATATACCTGAGACATAGAAAATTCAACGAATTCTCCGCATATATTTCCGCTTATACTTACCTTTTTTAATTCTACCTCATCTTCTGAAAATCTTTTGTCTCTTAAACCATACTTACTCAAGGTTTTCTCTCCTTCCTAAATATCCTAATAATATTATAGGATATGATATATCTTTATTATACTACGAATTACCTGATATTTGCCTTAGTATTTAAAACAAATTTTATCATAATTATTGACTTGCTTCAATAATCTAATTGTTTTATATATTTTTTCTTTTCAGTCAAAGGTTTATTTCTTTGAAAAAGATGATAAAGTGTATATGAAACAAAAAGTGAGGTGTATAAATGAAAATTCTGAAAGAACTTATGATTATTTTGTCTTTTTATCTTTTAGGTGAACTTATCCATAATATATTTAAGGTACCTGTACCAGGAAATATTATTGCTATGATTATATTATTGCTTTCTTTAATGTTTAATATTATAAAATTAGAACAAATAAATAATGTAAGCAAGTTTTTCTTAGATAATTTAGCCTTTTTCTTTATCCCAGCTGGCGTAGGTCTTATAACTTCAATAAGTTTACTTAAAGATAATTTCCACAAAATATTATTTGTATGTTTTATAAGTACAATCATTGTAATGTTAGTTTCGGCTAAGATCACAAGTTTTCTTATAAATCGTAAAAGAAAGAGAGGTATCTAAATTGGCTGAAATAATTAATTCTCCTTTATTTGGAGTCCTGATATCTTTAGTATGTTTTGAAATAAGTATTGCTTTATATAATAAATTTAAAGCTCCTTTATTAAACCCTTTGCTCATAAGTACTATCTTAATAATTTCTACATTACTTATGTTTAACATAAGCTTTGAACAATACAATTCTGGATGTAAATTTATTTCATTTTTTCTAGGACCTGCAACCGTTGTTCTTGCAGTACCATTATATAATAAGCTAGAACTATTAAAGAAAAATCTTATACCACTTTTATCAGGAATATTAGTAGGTAGCATTGCTGGAATAGTATCAATAATATTTTTATCTTATGTTTTAAACTTAGATTTAAGCATAATAAAATCCTTAATACCTAAATCCACTACAGTTCCTATAGGTATAGAAATATCTAAAGGTTTAGGTGGCATACCTTCCCTTACAGTATTTGCAATAATTGTTTCTGGAATAATAGGTTCCATAATTGGGCCTTTATTATTTAAAATATTTAAAATTGAAGATAGCTTATCAAAGGGTATTGCTTTCGGTACTGCTTCTCATGCATTAGGCACTGCTAAGGCCTTTGAAATTGGTGAAACCGAAGGTGCTATAAGTAGTATTTGTATAGCTGTAGCAGGAATAATAACAGTATTCATTGCTCCATTAATATATAATATTTGTACAAGCATCTTGGGTATTTAACTAAAATAAAATAATTTCAAAATACATATCTTTATCATTAAGCAAAAAAATAAGATGAACTTTATTAGTCCATCTTATTTTTTGCTTAATTTATATTTATTACATACATCTTCTATCTTTTGTAGACGATTTTCCCGTCTATTATGGTATACAAACAATTAGTCATAGATTCTAATGGATTACCATCAAATATTGCTATATCTGCATCTTTACCTATTTCAAGACTCCCTACTCTATTGTCAATGCCAATAATTTCTGCTGCATTAATAGTTATAGCTTTAAGTGCGTCTTCAAAGCTTAACCCTTCCTTAGTAGCAAGGCCAGCACATACTGGAAGATATTGTTGTTCTATAACTGGATGGTCCGTCATTATTGCAACTTTAACTCCTAAATCTACTAAAACCTTAGGAGTTGAAAATGATTTATTTGATAGTTCTATCTTAGAATTAAAACTCATAGTAGGCCCCACTATAGCAGGATATCCTGACTCTTTTATATATTCTGCTATAATATGTCCTTCTGTACAATGATCTAGAGTCAAAAGCACATCAAACTCTTTTGCTATCCTTATAGCTGTTAATATGTCATCAGCTCTATGTGCATGTGCTTTTAATGGTATTTTCTTTTCTATAACTGGAAGTAAAGCTTCCATCTTAAAATTGGTTTCAAAAAACTCATCTTTTTCTTTAGCATTTTCCTTTTTTACTTTATAATTTTTTGCATCAAATAAGGTTTTTCTAAGCAATGCAGCTGTAGCCATTCTAGTGGATGGCATCTTATTTTTACCGTTATATACTCTCTTTGGATTTTCTCCAAAGGCTATTTTCATTGCTGCTGGCTCCTTAATTACCATATCATCAATAGATATTCCAAAGGTTTTAATAGCAACAAAAGTTCCACCTATGACATTAGCACTACCAGGTCCTGTCATAACAGAAGTTATACCTCCACATATGGCCTTTTTAAAAGCTTCATCTCTAGGATTTATAGCATCTAAAGCCCTAAGTTCTGGAGTTATTGGATCACTCATCTCATTTATATCTGAACCTTCAAATCCCATGTTAGCTTCTTGGCCTCCAATATGACAATGAGCATCTATTATCCCAGGCATTACTAATGCTCCTTTAACATCAACAATCTCTTCCTCCTTTGATACCTTAATATCTTCACCTATCTTTGTAATCTTACCGTCTTCGATTAAAATACATCCATTTTCATAATTATTTTTGGCCATAGTATATATTTTAGCATTTTTTATTAACATTTTATCACCCATTCTATAAAAAATTCTGTATAATATATACTTCTATAACAATCAATTTTCACCTTTAAAATAAAGTCTAAATTTAAGGATTCTGTATTGCAATTATTAATTATTGTATAGATTTGTATAAATTAGTCAACTTAAAATATAAGGTGATTTGCTTATAAAAAGTTTGCCATTTTCCATTAAGCCTTAATATAAAATATGTTTTAATCTACATTTCATTTAGTTTCCACACAAAAAAGTTTAACACCCCTGCAAATGCTACCCACATTATATAGGGAATCATAAGATATGCAGAAACCTTATCAATTCTATAAAATTTAACTGTAGTAATTACAATGGCTAACCATAATAAACAAAGTTCTAAAAATGCCAATCCATACAAATTGAACTTAAAGAATATAAAGGACCATAAAAAATTTAAAATAAGCTGTATGGTGTATGAAAAAAGTGCTGATTTGATGTTAACTCCACTTTTACCATAAAGATAAATTCTGTAAGCTGCAATTGCCATTAATGCATACATAATCGTCCAAACTATTGGAAACACATATCCTGGAGGTGCAAAACTTGGTTTTATTAATTTTGAATAAATATCAGTGCTATTAGATATAAACATACCAACAACAAAACCTATGCCTTCAGTTATAATTAAACTTATTATAAGAGCTCCTACGTCATATTTACCTTTAACTTTAAAAACATTTTTCATATAACCCTCCTATTATGACTACCTTTACTACTATTATGCATTAATAACAATAACTATACTCATTAAAATTATAATTATTCCTATATAACAAATTTAATATGGATAAGACTTGTATATTTCAAAATCTAAATAAACTTTTGTTTTCTTATCCAACATATAATGTCATTCATAACCTCTTCTTTATTAATTTCATTTAACAGTTCATGTCTTGCACCTTCATAAATTTTAGAATCTAAATTAGTTACCCCTAAATCCCTATATAAATTAACAAGGTTCTTTATACCCTCACCATAATCACCTACAGGATCTTGCCCACCTGAAATTATAAAAATAGGAGTATTTTTAGGTATGTTTTTAAGATTCTCTTCTTTATGAATATCCTTTAATCCCTTTAAAAAATAGTAATAATAAGAAGTTGTAAATATAGCTCCACAATAAGGGTCCTTTATATACTTATCAACTTCACTTTCATCTCTACTTAGCCAATCAAAGTCCGTTCTTGTTGGTTCAAAATGCTTATTAAAACTGCCAAATGAAAGTTTATTCATAAGGTCACTTTTTGCCCTTTCACCTTTGCTCCTTATTTCCATTTTAGCTAAGCCCTTGCCAATAGCAACTATAGGCTTTGGCTTTCCATTACTCCCACAAAGTATTAGCCCACTTAATTCCTCTGGATACATTTGAATGTATCTTTGAGATAAAAAAGACCCCATACTATGTCCAAATAAAATAACCTTTTTATCTTGATTTTCTTTTTTTATTATTTTAGTTAGTTCATTCATATCATAAATCATATCGTAAAATCCATCATCTTCCGATATATATCCTAAGTTTTCTACTTTACCTGCGGTCTTTCCATGTCCTCTATGGTCATTTGCATACACAATATAACCGTTTTCTGTAAGTTTTTCTGCTAACCTTTCATATCTTAATGCAGTTTCTGCCATTCCATGAGCAATTTGAATGACTAAACCTTTATCTTCTAATAAGTTATCAGGTTCCCATTTATAAGTATTAATATCTTTACCCTTTTTATCTGTAAATATAAAACTACTTCTTTTCATAATACACCTCCACCTTTCATATTGTATAAATTAATCATACCACTGTATATATTAAAATCAATATTGCATTTTATGTTGTATTTTATGTTACTTTTCCATTATAATAGTAGCTATAACATTAAAGGCGGTGAACTTTTGAATATACTAGTTGCTGAAGATGAACAAGATATACGTGACTTAATTGAATTGCATCTAACTATGGAAGACTATAAAGTCTTTAAGGCAGAAGATGGTCTAGAGGCTCTACACATATTAAAAGATACGCCTATAGACCTTGCTATATTAGATATTATGATGCCAAAGCTTGATGGTTTCTCACTTTTAAAGGAGATTCGAGAAATAAGTGAAATTCCTGTGATATTTCTAACTGCTAGAGATGAAGACACAGATAAAATACAAGGTCTTGGCCTTGGCGCTGACGATTATATGACAAAACCCTTTAGTCATTTAGAACTTATTGCAAGAATCCAGGCTCAGCTTAGACGATATTATAAATATTCTGATAAAAAGTCAAGAATAAATTTTACTGTAGGAGACTTACTTTTAGACAAAGAAAGCTGTTGTATTTCTAAAGGAAATATCACTTTAGATTTTAATGCTAAAGAATATAAAATATTAGAACTTCTTATGGAGAACCCTGGGAGAGTCTATACTAAAAAACAATTGTACGAACTAGTTTGGAAGGATACCTACTATGATGATGATAATACTATAATGGTTCATATAAGTCATATAAGAGATAAAATTGAAGACAACCCTAGGTCTCCTAAATATTTGAAAACCATAAGAGGCATAGGCTATAAATTGGAGAATATATAATGTTTATGCGAAAAAAGAAACTTAATTATAAAGAAAATAAAAAGAAACTTGCAAATCTTTTATTGAAAAATTATATACTATTATATTTCATAATGACAGGTATCTTATTTTTATCTTTAATAATTGCCACACTTATAGGTACAGCCCTTTATTTTAACCTTCAAGATTCAATTTTAGATGATCCAAGTAGCATAATGCGAGATGATTATACTAACATCAATTCTGAAAAGATTGAAAACCTTGGAGGATACTTAGAAGTCATTGACAATACTGGGGAGGTTATATTTAGAAAGGGCAATCCCGCTATGAAAATCGATAAATATGATTTAAAATCATTTAATGAAATTATTAATAATTCTTTAGAGCTCCCCTACTCATCTTATGATTCTGAAAATTCTTCTTATAATTATATTTATAGAACTGTATATAATGAAGAAAAAGACTTTTTACTTATTATTGCAATACCTAGGGATTCCGCTGAAAGTTTTAGGATGAATCATAGAAAGTTATCTCCTAAATATTTTATTATGTTAGCAGTTTTTATAGCACTTTTTATTTTGCTATTAGGTTTTATTGTATATTCTAGAATATCCTCTAAAAATTTTGTTAGACCCTTAAAATTACTTATAGAAGGATCTAACAAAATATCAAATGGAGACTATTCAGCTAGAATTTACTTAAAATCCAAAACAGAGTTTGGAGAATTAAGAGATGTTTTCAATGGTATGGCGGAAAAGTTGGAAAATGAAAAAATGTTAAAAGAGAAATCTGAGGAACTTAGAAGACGACTAATACTAGATATTTCTCATGACCTAAAAAACCCTCTTTCTATCGTTCTTGGTTATTCAGATTATTTAATCAAAAATGAATCTATTAGTGAAAGTGAATCTAAAAGATATTTAAATGTAATAAATCAAAATGCACTTAGGGCAAATAACTTGCTTACTGAACTTTTCGAGTTTTCCAAACTTCAAAGTGTTGATTTTAAATTAAAAACTGAGCACTTAGATATTTGTGAGTTTTTAAGAGAGCTTATTGCTTCATATATACCTAAGATGGAAGAAAAGAACTTTCAATACGATTTTGATATTCCCGAAAAAACTATAATAGCTGCCTTTGATAAAAATCATTTAGATAGAGCCCTTAGCAATATAATAATGAACTCTATAAAATACAATCCTAATTATACCCACTTCATTATGACTTTGTTTACTATTAATAAAGACATTATTATTACAATAGAAGATAATGGTATAGGTATACCTACCCATCTTCAAAAAGATATCTTTAATCCTTTTGTAAGAGTTGATGCATCAAGAAATCATAAAAGTGGTGGGACAGGACTTGGTCTTGCTATATCCAAAAGCCTTATAGAGATGCATAATGGAAGTATAAATTTAGAAAGTGACTTAAACAAAGGAACTAAATTCACAATTCTTTTAAATAATTCTCTAATATCGTAAAAGTAGGCTTTGAATTTATAAATTCAAAGCCTACTTTTAAAATTCACTATTTATGTTCATGATCTTTTATATGATCCGTACAATATTCATAGTATCCATTACATTTAGAGCAATATCTAAATTCAATATTAGGATTATCTTTTTCGGTTATACCACAAGTAGTACATTTATGGATATAACTTTTATAAGGTATTTCAGATTTAAACTTTTCTCTTCTTTTATGAACTTTTCGTACCTGGACTTTATTTGTAACTATATCCTTACCAAAAAACACGAAGTAGTTAATTACCGCAACTATTGCTGCTAATTTCATAGCCCAACCTTTTTGAGTTATAATAGATCCTATTATGATAACCCAGTTAATATAAGCAAAATATTTAATCTTTATAGGTATTACAAAAAATAAAAGCAATTCATAGTCCGGATATAACCTTGCAAATGCTAAAAACAAAGAAAGGTTTAAATACGTAGCAGTTGCAGATCCTTTAGTTATAAAAGAAGCTATAATAGTACCTAAAATACCAAATAAATAATAAACATTAAGTTTGAAACTACCCCACTCTTGCTCTAGCCCTCTTCCTGCAATATAGTAAAAATATAATGCAAATATTATAAAAAAGGCTGAAGTGTTAGGTGGAATAAATATAAAGGTTATAAGTCTCCAAACCTCACCTTTTAATACTAGCTCAGGTTTTAGCATTAATTTAGACACAATATTATTATTTGGGTCAACCATAATTAGTAAATAAACCAAAAAATTTAATGAAGCTATATATAACATTAAGTTTTTAATTGAATATTTACCGAATTTTCTTTCTAACTTATTAAGCCAATTCACTTTAACGCCTCCTAATAAACCCCAAAGGCTTTTTAAAAACCAAACTTTTAAAGAACATCTTTATCTTTGCTTAATTCTATAAACTTTTGTATATTATCTTTTATACCATTTAAAGATTCTCTCCAAAACTCAATTTTAGTTATATCAATACCAATAGAATTTCCAATATCTTTTAAACTAGCTTTGCCAGTTATAGATAACAGTTTATCATATTCTTTCGTAAATTTAAAGCCTACCTTTTTGTATCTAGCAAAAAGTCCTTTTGCAAATAACAATCCAAATGTATACGGGAAGTTATAAAAATTTCTTTCAGCATAATAGTAGTGAGGTTTATTTATCCAAGCATAAGGACTTAATGTAGAATCTATTATTGATGTACCAAAAGCTTTCTTTTGTGATTCAATCATCAAACCTTTTATTTCTTCTAAAGATAAAGCGCTATTTTTTCTCTTTTCAAATAAAGCTTTTTCGAATATAAACCTTGCATATATATCTACTACAACTTGACTTGAGTTGTTTATTTCACCTTCTAAAATAGTAAATGCCATCCTTTTATCTGAATTATTTATGGCAGCATCCCTTACTAATGTTTCACAAAATAATGAAGCTGTTTCTGCTATTGGCATAGGATACTTACTATTTAAATAACTTTCTTTACTTAAAATATGGCCATGGTATCCATGCCCCAGCTCATGAGCTAATGTAGTTACATTCTTAAAGCTGCCATTAAACGTGCTTAGTATTCTACTTTCTTTTATAGGATGAATATTACTACAAAATGCTCCCCCTCTTTTACCACTCCTAGGCTCTGCATCTATCCAACCTTTTTCAAAGGCATTTTGTGCAAATTTCCCAAGATCATTTGAAAAGGAACTAAAATTAGATACTATAAAATCTCTTGCTTCTTCATAGCTATAAGTTTTATTAATGGATCCCACTGGTGCAAATATATCATAATATGGCATTCCACCTTTGTAACCCAGTATTTCACCTTTTCTTTCATAATATCTTCTAAATTCAGGAAGGCTTTCTTCCACAGCGGCCATCATAACGTTTAAGGTTTCTTCATCCATTCTACTATTAACCAAAGTATAGTGAAGAGGACTTTTATATCCTCGCATATTTGATATAGTAATTACCTCTCCCTTTATTCCATTTAAAGCAGCTGCAATAGGTTTTTCAATTTTTTCGTAACTTTTAAGTTCTGCTTCATAAGAATTTCTTCTCATATCTTTATCATCACTAAATGCAAAGTTTTTTAAAACAGTCAAAGGAACACTTTCCATTTTGCCTTGGATTTCTATATCTACTTTATGTGTAGATGTTAAAAGTTTTTGTAAATTACCAAAGGCTACTGAACCAGTTTGCTTCATTTTAGAAATTATTGATTCCTCTCTATCATATAGTGCATATGTTTTTTTATCTATAATTTCTCTTAAATAAAATTCATGCTCTTTTATTAAACTTCTACTATTTATTAATTCATCTATGTTATCTAAAGATATTAGCCATTTATTAAATATAGCACTAACTTCTACCATTGGTAGAAATATGTTTTCAACTTTTTCTAAATAACTTTGTGCTGTAGAATTTAAAGCATCTGCTGAAAGTGTAAGACTACAAAAACTAACAAGTCTTGTATATAAGGAGCATATTTTATTTTGATTTTCTATATACTTTTCTATGTTATCTTCCACCTTATCATAATCTTTAGCCATATTAATAGTCCAAATATTTATTAACCTTATATCTTCTTTTAAACATTCTATATCGGTAATAAATTCCTCACTATCAAATGATGGATAAAGCTCTTTAAGGCTCCACCTCATATTTAGTTTTCCTTCTTCCATAAACCTTCCTCCTAATAAATTTAATTGAAATATAAATTAAGAGCGCTTAATCTAATACAGATGCAGCGCTCTTAATATTTATATGATTTAATTTTTATCTTCACTAATTTGTTTGTACATACGCCAAAATGGCTTTAAACTGCAACTATTGTATTTTTTATTTCATTGCTTTTAATACAGCAAGTAGATAATCCCAAACATTGCTAACAGACGATATGCTAGCATGTTCTTGTGGAGTGTGAACATCATATAAATTAGGACCAAAGGATATCATATCCAGTTTTCCAAATCTCTCTTCAAATAATCCACATTCTACTCCAGCGTGAATAGCAACTATTTCTACATCCTTGCCATATTCATCTTTATATACCTTTTCACATATTTTTCTTACCTTAGAATCTGGATCATACTCCCATTCTGGGTAGGAAGATGTAGTATATAGAGTAGCACCTAAAAGTTTTGCTACCATTTCTGATTGAAGTAATATATCTTCTCTTAAAGAAGCAATGGAACTTCTAACAGCACTATCAAATACCACAGAATCTTTTGTTGTAGTTACAACTCCTAGATTTGTAGATGATTGAACTAATCCTTTTATATCCATACTCATAGATTGTATCCCTGTTGGTATCATATATAAAAGTCTTATAGCTTTTTCAGTACAATCTTTTGAAAATACCTTTTTATCTTCATTGATCTTTTCTAAAGACACTTTAACATCAGGATCCACAGTCTTATATTCATTTTTGAAGATCTTATTATATTCTTCAATAGTTTCATTTAACTTTTTATAATCATTAGGGTTTATAGCTATATCAGCATCCATCTCTCTTGGTATAGCATTGTTTTTAGATCCACCATTTAATGAAATTAATCTAAAATCTATATTTTCTAAAAGATTTACTAATATCCTACTCATGAGTCTATTTGAGTTAGCTCTTCCTTTATCTATTTCCATACCTGAGTGTCCGCCCTTAAGGCCTCTTATTTTGATAGTATATAAACCTTTATATTCCTTACTATCTTCAAATAAAATTGGTAATGTTATTTTGTTTCTAAGTCCTCCAGCACAACTTACAAGAAGTTTTCCTTCTTCTTCTGAATCTACGTTTATTAGTATTCTTCCTTCAACGTTTTTAGGATCCAAATTTGAAGCTCCTGTCATTCCTGTTTCTTCATCGGTAGTTATAAGAACTTCTAGTGGTGGATGAGGTATATCCGTAGAGTCAAGTAGTGCCATTGCATAAGCAACAGCTACTCCATTATCAGCTCCAAGTGTAGTATCTGTTGCATATATAAAATCATCTTTTATTCTTAGTTTTAAAGGATCTTTTTCGAAATCATGGTCAGTACCTATATTTTTCTCGCAAACCATGTCCATATGTCCTTGTATTATAACTCTTGGTGAATTTTCATATCCTTTTGTACCATCTTTTTTTATTATTATATTTAGTACGTCATCCTGAATTACTTCAAGTCCGCGTGTTTTTGCAAAATCAACAAGGAAATCACTTATTCCTCTTTCATTCCCTGATCCACGAGGGATTTGCGATATATCCTCAAAATATTTGAAAACAGGTTTAGGTTCTAGATTTTTTAATACATAATCCATATTATCCTTCCTCTCTTATAAATCAAAAATATTCTTAATATATATACATACTATCACAAATGAGTATAGTTTTCATTATAAAAACAAAATAACTATTTATGTTATAAATTAACTTATAATCATAATCAATTTGTAAATATAATTAATTTATAGTTTGATTTTGCTTTGCTTTTATTTTTTCTTCCATTTTATTTGTTAACTTCTCTATTATTTGTTTTTTATCTATACCTTCTGATGGGAATGTTATTTCAACATTATCAAAATAATATTCTTTTAATATACTATCCATATCTTTTAACTTTTTAATTTTATCAAGCATATTTCTTGATGATGCATTTATACCTTTCTCATCAGTATTGGGGTAGATCCCTATGAAAGTTCTAAAACCGTACTTTTCAAAATATTGTACTTCTGGCAATATACTTTTTAATTTTCCATAAACATAATCTTCAATTAACATGTTATCATTATTTATATCCATAGTTAAATCCCTTAATGATTTAAAAAATACCGTCATTATAATTGATAATGAATATTTTTTAGACCTGGCTTTTTCAATCTCATATTCAATATAATCATCAATATGTAAATTATTTTTATTTCCATTCTCTATTCTAATAGGGTTTATTCCAAAGTCTCCATTAACATGTCTATTTACCCTTTCATTAAACTTAATTTCATCAAAAGGCTTTACAAAATAATCTACTGCGCCTTCTTTTATAGCTCTTGAAAATGCATCCATAGTGTTAAGATTTGTAAGTACCATAAAGGGAATATCTATTTTTTTCTTCCTAATCTTTTGTATTACTTCTATTCCATCCTCTTCTTTTAAATTAATTTCAATAATTATAAGGTCTACAGAATTTTTTAATTCTCCAAGTCTAGTTAAAAGCTGGGAATAATTAGAAGCTTCATATACTTCCATATCTTCTTTTCCTATTAATTCTTTTACTCGATATCTTATGTAATGCTTACTATCTAAAATTACAACTCTTTTCAACACATTCACCTACTTAAATTGTTTATTTTTTCTTTTAAATAAGAGCTTTTTGGAAATATCTCATACAATTGCATATACATATCCTTTGCCTTTTCATACTCTTCTATTTTTTCATAGCTTTCTCCTAATTTTAACTGTAAATCCAAATCATTTTTTAAAATCTTATAGGGAACTTTATTTATACAAATTATATACTTTTCATATTCTCCTAGTTTAAAATGATTTAAAGCCTTAATTATATTAAACTTAGAATTATTGGGTTTTTCTTCTATGGCCTTATTTATATGTATTAAACTTTCTTTATAACTTCCTCTTTTATATAGGCTTATAGCATTTGAAACCTCTACACTTTCTTTAGATTTATACACTCTTATCTTGTATATTATATAAAAAAGATAAATTACAACTCCTATTATCAGTAAAGGGTTTATTAATGAGAAAAGTATTAACATGATTAATCCTGAAATACATTTTCTTTTATTTAGTTTTGGTTCTTCAAAATAAAATGCATTTCCATAGGGCATAAATTCTTTTGTTTTATTTTCAACGCTCATAGTAATCCACCTCTTACAATATTTCTTAAAATAAGACATAATATATTGTATTTTAACATAATTTTTCAACTTATTATAGTTATTATTAAAATCTATATTAAAATTAAAATAAGAGAAGATCACTTTCGTAATCTTCTCTTATTTTAATTGTTATGTTACTTTATTTTAAAGTTTTTTAATTTATCTCCTAATATATCAGCAAGAGTTATATTGTCTCCCTTTTCATTAAAGGATGAATAATCTATTCCATCATCAATGGCCTCTTTTATACTTAATGTTATTCTATGAGCATCAACATCCATATTTAATATCTTAACTTTAACCTTTTGACCCTTTTCTAAGATATCCGATGCATTTATTACTCTTTCTTCTTGTATTTCGCCTAAAGGTACAAGGCCCTCTACTCCTGGCTCTATTTCAACAAATGCTCCAAATTTTGCAATGTTACTTATATTTGCTTCAACAATATCATTTACTTTATATTTAGTATTTACTGTGTTCCAAGGATCCTCTTCTAAATCTTTAAGTCCAAGTGATACCCTATTTTTTTCTTTATCAAAATCCAATATATATACTTGAACTTCATCCCCTACAGATACTACTTCTTGTGGATCTGATATCCTCTTCCATGAAAGATCAGATATATGAACCAACCCTTGTATACCACCAATATCAACAAAAGCTCCAAATCTTGCTAACCTAACTACCTCACCATTTCTTTTTTCGCCAATTTTAAGTTCTTTCCAAAGTTCTTCACTTTTTTTGTTTTGCTCATCTAATTCTACTACTTTTCTAGAAATTACTACATTTCCCTTTGCTCTATCTAATTCAATCACTCTAACATCTAAAGATTTTCCTATAAAATCTTTTAGGTTATCTATATGTCTTATTGAAACATGAGATGCTGGTAAAAATAATCTAACACCTTTTATATATGCTATCAGCCCACCTTTAACTTCCTCTTTTATCATTACTTGTAACAAAGTAGAGTCTTTTAGAGATTCTTCAAAGTCATCCCAAACCTTAATAGCTTCGGCTTTGTTCTTAGATAAAAGTACATTTCCCTCGCCATCATTTATTTCCATTACTAACACATTTACTTTGTCACCTTCTTTAAATAAAGTATCTAATTCTTCTTCAACATTCTCTATAGCTTCAGATTTTGGTATTATACCATCTGCCATATAGTTTATATTTACAAATACTTCTTCTTTATTTACCTTAATTACAGTTCCAGTTATAAGGTCATCTTTTTGAATCTTTTTAAAATCATAAGCATCTTTAGTAATTTCTTCTTCCTTTGTATCTACTACCTCTACCTTTTCTGGTGATTCTATTTTCTGGTTTTCCTTAGTTACCTCATCTTTTACAACGTCCTCTAATTTTAACTCTTCATTTTTTATATTATCTTCCATAAAATCCACTCCTAATCATAAAATTATATATCTACATTAAAATTATATCATAAAAACAGCTCCTGCGTACTTTTCCTTCACTCCCAGGTGTATTTATATGGAAATTTAACTTCAAATACTTACCCTCTAGTAAAAACTATAGTCTCTTCAGTACTCATATCTTCCCTAAAAGCGTATCCTTCTAAATTAAATTCTTTTATTTCTTCTAGTTTATTTATTTTATTTTTAATTATATACTGAGCCATTAACCCTCTTGCCTTTTTTGCATATATAGCTACTATTTTATAATTATTATTTTTATACTCCTTAAATACAGGAGATATTATTTTTATATCTTTATCCATATACCCTCTATTGAGAACTTTAGAATACTCTTTTGATGCTAAGTTTAGTAGTATCTTTTCTTTATCTTCTTTTAAATCATTATTAATATAATTAGTTAATCTATACTCCCAATATTTATATAAATTATTTCCTTTATCATTTTCTAATTTAATACCCATTTCTAATCTATAAGGCTTTATTAAATCTAAAGGTCTAAGAACACCATAAAGCCCTGATAATATTCTAAGATTGTTTTGAGCAAAATCTATTTCTGATTTATTAAAATCATAGGAATTTAAACCTTTATAAACATCTCCATCAAAAGCATATATAGCTTGCCTAGTACCTTCATGTAAATTTTTATTCCAACTTTTATAACGATAAAAATTAATTTCTGATAGCTTATAGCTAATATTCATGAGATTTCCTATCTCTTCTTTTGATAATTCTTTTAATTCTTCTATTAAATATTCAGCACAATTTAAAAACTCTGGTTTAGAATAAGTTTCATAAGGTATATGTTTCTTAAATTCTAAAGATTTTGCTGGTGAAATTATAACTTTCATAAGTATATTTTCCTTTCAAAAATTTTCTATAAATAATTAAAACTACTTCTAAAAAGAAGTAGTTTTCTTAATATTATTAACTTAAGCTTTCCATATTTTGATAACAGTAGTTTATTATATCACTTCTCTTGATTATTCCTATAAATATTCCATTATCATCTACCACCGGAACAAAGTTTTGACTAATAGAAAGTGATATTAAACTTTCAATATTAGCATTTATAGATACAGATTTATGTTTTGTTCTTCTTGGCACATCTTCTATACTTACCTTTGATGTATTTTTAAAAGTAAGTTCTGGAGTGTTTTTTAACTTCCATAATAAATCTCCCTCTGTCAATGTCCCCACATATTTACCTTCCGAGTCTATAAGTGGTATAGCTGTATAACCGTGATACTCCATCCTTTCTAATACTTGTCTCATTGTAGCATCTAAAGTTTCATGGACAACATCATTTTTAGGTGTAATAAAAAATGCAATATTCATTTTAAATCCTTTCCTCTTGAAAAATTTCTTTTTATTCTCTAAGTATATTTTATCATAAAATTTCATTAATAATAAACAAATTTAAAAACTTTACAAATACTTTAATAATACACAGTATCATATTATGTATATCTCATATATAAGTGACTAAAATCAATAAGCTTTATTGGTACATTGATAAAATCATCATTATCAATGTACCAATAACTCTAAATAATTAATCAATTTCCCTAAAACTAATTTAATATGTTGAATTAAGCAAAAAAAGTAGATATAATGGTACATAATATCTATTAAAGAGTATTTTTCATTAGTTGTTAATAATTTCTGTCTCACTCTTTATAATCCACGATATTTATTTTATTTAAAAGAAACTAAGGAGGTATATTCAATGTTAAAATCAATGTTAGAAAAGAAGAAAAAAGAAATTAAAAGAAAAGAAAGAACGCGTGCTCTAACAAATGCACTAATCGGAACAACTGCAGGTGCGCTTGCAGGAGTATTACTTGCTCCAAAGTCTGGCAAGGGCACTAGAGAGGACATTAAAAACGCTGCTCAAAACTTAAATGATACTGTTAAAGATAAAACTCAAGGTTTAGGCGAAAATATTAAAGTTAAGGCTGAGGATTTTAAATGTAAAAGTGCTGAAGCGAAGGCTAAAATAAAAAGTAAATTAAACGAATCAAAAGAAGTTGTAGAAGATGCTGCAGATATCGTTGAAGAAACTGCATCAGAAGTACAAAACGTTGTAAATGAAACTAAGGAAGATGCTAAAGAAAATTATAAAGAAGCTAAATCAAAGATAAAAGATTATGTAGAAGAAAAAAATGATGACTCTAACGCTAATAATTCTGAAAAGTAA
This sequence comes from Clostridium algidicarnis DSM 15099, assembly GCF_002934235.1. GTDB lineage: Bacteria > Bacillota > Clostridia > Clostridiales > Clostridiaceae > Clostridium_L > Clostridium_L algidicarnis. The sequence goes on along the minus strand of NZ_PTIS01000003.1, from coordinate 162,249 downwards.
AGGAGGTAGATTTTAAGATGTATGTAACATTTTCAGGTTTAGGATATACAATCTTAGGTATACTAGCTGCTGCTGCATTAATATATTTAATAATGGCCTTAAACAAATTAAGTAAAGTTTTATCTAGAGTAGACAAAATTCTAGGTGAAAATGAATTAAATATAAATAAAGTCACAAATTACCTTCCTAAAGCTTCCCAAAACATAGCAGAGATTACAGATAATATTAAGGATATAAGCGAAGTTCTAACTACTACAACCGCAGATGCTATAGACATAAAGGAGGATGTAGAAGGTTATCTTATTACTTTAAAAGAGATAATATCAATAGTTAAAAATGTATTTTTTAAATAGGCTCTAAAGAGCCTATTCTCTTTTAGTCTTTTTATCATTATTTATTATAGAAACTAATGCTGTTAAAGCTAATAGAGTTATGGTAAACTTCGATTTATTTTTCATTGTTACTCCCCCTTATATCTATAATATATTAATTTTTTAAATTACATTTCTATACGATTCTTCCCCTTATGTTTAGCATTATAAAGTCTTTTGTCAGTATTTCTAAAAACTTCATCTATTTCTTCAGATCCTTTAATCTCATATATACCACCACTAATAGTGACCTTAAGACACTTTTTTTCATAATTGAAACATAGGTTTTCTATTTCTAATCTTATTTCTTCAATAAAAGTTTTACTTTCCTCTTTATCCATCTTAGGAAGTGAAATAAAAAATTCTTCTCCTCCATAACGACCTATCCATCCATTTACACTATTAACCTTATGATTTATAAATTGACTAAAATCTTTTAATACATTATCCCCTATAAGATGACCATTTTCATCATTTACTATTTTAAAATCATCTATATCAATCATCACAACTGTACAAGGCATTTTAGATAATTTAACAGAAATTATATCTACAGGTAATTTATCATTTATATATCTTCTATTATATATACCAGTTAAATCATCTCTTATAATTTTGTTATTCATATCTTTAATGTAACTTAATATATATTCTTCTGACTTATTTTCTATATCAGCTATAATCCCTATATTAGTTATATCTTTAAATGTTTCAAGTATATATCTATTATCACTATAAAGTATCTTAGTTGCCATAATTAAAAGAACCTTGTTCCCAGTATACTCAATCTTTACACAATTATCTTTTTCTACTAAAGCTCTTGAAGATATGCAGTTCTCACAATGGCTTTTTTTTCTCCAAAAGTCATAGCAATTTTTATCAACAGGAACATTATTAATTCCTTTATGATAAACTACCTTCTTTTTTATAGGATCTACTATTCTTAAATCATCATAAAGGTTTTCTAATAATTTAACATTCTTAATTATATCTTCTAAACTATTCATGATAAACTCACCTTTCAACTACTATATAACATTTATTATATAGTATATCATACCTATATTCTTTTAATAAAGCCTTACTTATAAAATTAAACAATGTTTTAAATATTACTTATGTATAAATTTAATTAATACAGTTCCATTATAAGCTACTAAATAAACTACTAAGATTTAAATATCCATATACCCAGGCCTTTTTCTTTGCATAAATTTTCAAAAGCTAAGTCCCGATTTTTATTTACTTTGGTTAAATCTTTTTCATTAACAGGTGTAAGAACTACAACCGATCTTCCATCCTTCAAAACAAAAAAAATATCATTAATATAATACTCTCCATCACTATGCCCTTTTAATCTGAAGTTAAACGTGCTATAAAAAATTACTTCTTCTAGTAACTCTAAATTTTTCAATAAATCTTTTTGATATAAAGACTTATAATATATATTCATATTCAGCTTTTCACTTTTAATAAATTTACCTTTTTTCTCTAAATCCTTTTTTAAATAGTCAATAGTATTTATGATCTTAAATTGTTCTATGCCTAGTATCTTTATATTTTCTGGCCAAGAAACATTTTTATATAATATCTTTCTAAAATCATCTTTTAGTTTGCTTTTATGTAAATTATCCAGAAACTTTTCATAAGATGAGATTACAGATTCTTGTTTCCATTCTTTTGGATTATTATAAATAATCATCATTATTACTTTAACCATAAGTTTTAAATGACTTTTAGGAAATCCCCAATATAAAAATAAAACTAATCTCTCTATAAATGTCCTTTTTTCCTCCATTTTAAGAATATGTGTAATACTATTATATAAGTTTATAAATTTATCTCCACGATCTTCCTTTTGCAATTCTTCGCTTATGGACTCTGCAATCTTATTGATACAATTTTCCATAGAATCTTCAATATAGTTTCTAGGTAGATTATATTCTTTGCTTAAAGATTGAAGCGTATAATATTTATTTACACAATATCTCTTTTTAAAAATTCCTAAAAGTGTTTTATCATTTATTATTAACTGTGCTGATTCATAAAGATTATTTATAAATACTTGTGATTTATTTTTATAATCTTCTTTTAACTTTAAAGGAATCTCCTTTGTACCATTAAAATACTCCATTATAGACAAATTAGATAAATTATTAGCACAAATAGTTTCTTTTATAATATCATTTTTACCATATTGATACTTGCTGAAAATTTCATCATATATGATAGTATTATACTGTTTATCCTCTTTCTTTATGTGTTTTTTTAAAATAAATAAATGTTCCTCACTTAAATCTAATTCTTTTAATGCTTTTAGAGAGTATTGTCTAAGCTGTGGCGCTGTAGTATTTAAATTTTGTATAAGATAGTCTATAGCCTTATTGCAATCTTCTTTATAATAAACAGACATTTTCCTAAGAGCAGATGCGGCTAACCTTTTTTCATTAATGCTTCCATCTTTTATATATTCTATAATATGTACTATATTTTCTACATTTCCGCTCTCCCCTAATTCATAGGGTGTCATATTCAAACCATTAATCATACATATCACCTTTTACGTTTTTATTTTTATGTTAACATATATTGTATTAAAAATAAAATATTATTGATTACACTTAATTTATCTTTTTATGGTTTAAGGTTCTTTTAAGGTTGAGGTAATGTTATTTCTACTTAATGATGCTATAATATATATTAGTATAGTTTTATTATTCTTAAAAATTATACTAATTAATTTAGCAGTCTCCAATAAATAGTTCTGATATTGTTAAATTATAAACATTTATTAATGAAAGGAGTTTAGATAATATGTATAAAATTAAAAATGCTATCCCTAATGTCCTTACATTAAGCAATTTAGGTTGTGGAGTTATGTCTTTGCTTATGACCTTAGATGGAAATTATATTTTAGCAAGCTTATTCATAATAATGGCAGGCTTAGCTGATAGGTATGATGGTAGGGTAGCAAGAGCATTAAATGTATCTAGTGAAATAGGCAAAGAGCTTGATTCTCTTAGTGATTTAATATCATTTGGTGTAGCACCTGCACTTTTAATATTTAATTTATATAGTTTTAAATCAATGGGACTTCTAGGTTACATTGTGTTATTAGCCTTTCCTATAGCTGGTGCTTATAGACTTGCAAGATATAACATCTCTGACTTTGATGGTGTATTTAAAGGCATACCAATAACCTTTGCAGGTATACTAATAGCTTTATTTGTACTTGTTACAAAAGCTAGATTTATGAATCCATCTATAATTGTAATATTAGCAGCAATCTTATCTTATCTTATGGTAAGTAATATAAAATTCCAAAAAAGATAATTATTTGTTTACTTATATTTGCTCAAAGTAATATAAGTAACAAATAAAAAACTATCTGTAAAGTTTACAGATAGTTTTTTATTTGTTACTTTGTAAAACCTTTTCATATCTTTATTTATTAAACTTTGAATTTTGAAACTGATTCTAAAAGCTTGTCTGAATTTTTGCTAACTCCTTCTGCACTTTCAACTATTGCCTCAGAGTTTTCTCTTACCATTAGAGCCTTTTCAGATATGCTAGATGTATTTTCTGCTCCTTCATAGGAGGTGTGAGTTATATCTTCGATGACCTGTAAAAGACTATTTTGGGATTCTTCAATTAATTTTAGCATAGAATTAAAATCCTGCATTGTAGTAGATACATAATCTGCATCCTTACTGTATCCTTGTCCAATACTTACTAGATTCTCATAATCTTTTATAACCTTATTATTTATAAATTCTAATATATCTGAAGAAGACTTCGTAAGTTCTTTTACCCCATCTACAACCTCAAAGGTAACGGCTTTAATCTTGGATACTGTTTCATTTGATTGTTCTGCAAGATTTCTAATTTCTTCAGCAACAACTGAAAAGCCTCTACCAGCCTCCCCGGCTCTGGCAGCTTCTATAGCTGCATTTAAAGCTAAAAGGTTGGTTTTTGATGATATTTCTAATATAGTTTCTGAAAAAATATTTATTTGTTCTACAACCTTAGATTTCTCCATAGCATTTTCTAAAGTTTCTTTGCTCTTTTCATATATTTCATAAGATTCTTTAGATGAAATTTCTGCATGATTTCTTATATTTTCTGCTCTTTCCCTTATTTCATCTGATTGTTTAACTCCTATCTCAGTCTTCTTAGATGAATCTTCTATTATCTTAGCTATTTCATCTGCTGATGAATTCATTTCTTCTGTAGCTGCAGCTGTTTCTTCCATACTAGCTGAGAGCTCTTCAGTACTAGCACTCACATCTAATATCTCATTATTTAATGACATCATGGATTCTGTTATATTTCCCACATTGTTTTTCACAGATAATGCGTTTTCATTAACTTGTAAGATTATACATCTAATTTCTTGAATAAACCTATTTAAACTAGAGGCAAGATCCCCTATTTCATCTTTTGAGGTTATGTCTATTGTTTTAGTAAGGTCTCCACCACTACTAGCTAGTCCATCTAATTCTTTTTGAAGGAGATTAATAGGTCCTGTTACAGATCTAACCACTATGTATATGGCAATAAAACCTATTATGAATGCTATAAGTGTACCTAAAATCATTACAGTTTTAGCTTTTACTTGCCAACTATTCATATCATTTATTTTAACATCTAATTTATCTTTTTCTACTTGTACAAGTTCCTTTGAAATACTCCTTATATCATCCATACTTTTTTTACCTTGTTTTGTACTCATAAAGTATGCAACTCTATCTGGAGGGAGTTCATTTGAATTAACCTTATTTCTTATTCCCATTAAAGCTTCACCTTCTCTTACAATCCAGCTATTCACAGAAATATTAAGACTTGCAAGTCTTGTTTGTTGCTCTTCGTCTCCTTCAGTTAATTCAATTAATCTATCCAAATGTTCCTTTACTTCTAATTTTCCATTGTTAAATGGCTCTAGGTATTCTTTATCACCAGTTATACCGTATCCTCTAATACCCGTTTCCATATCTACAATACTTGTGGTAAGTAAATCTGCTTCTCTTATAATTTCATAAGTATACATGTTCTGGTTTATTTGTTTATTTGTTTTAACGTTGCCATCATAGGCTATAATAATAACAAATGACATAATTAGCATAACAGTTATAAGACCTATTGTAATTTTGCTTTTGATTTTAATATTTTTCATCATAATAGTTTAATCTCCTTCTGTTATATTTTGCTTTTAACACTATGTTAACAATTTTGGATATACTTTTCAATACTTTTATTTTATATCAGTACAGATTATATGTATTTCTTTTGAATTGTTTATATATATATATTAACCCATGTTATACTTAACTTATATTTAATTACTTATATATTGAGGTGTAGTATATGTTAGACAGTTTTTTTATTAATATGGTAACTTTTATTTCCTTCCTCTTTTTTAATGGTATGATAATCCCCAAGCTATCCTTTAGAAACAAAAATTTAGATAGCGTAATTTCAGGGGTAACCTTCGGAATGCTTGGCCTAGTATTAATGCATTTTAGCATTTCACTCAAAAATAATACCATAGTAGATTTAAGACATCTTGCTATTATTATGTCCTTTATTTATTCAAATCCCATATCTGGTTTTATAACTACAGTTATAATTATACTTGGAAGATTGTTTATAGGATTTAATTCTACTAGCATTATAGCATCAATAATCACACTAATATTGTCTTTAGTTTGTTATTTAATATCTACTAAAAAGATAACTAGCCTAAAAAAAATTCGATATGCCAATATATCATCTTTAATTTTAATATTACTATCGCTTATACTTAATTTAAAAGATAATAATGAAGTACTGAAATTATTTCCTTTTCACGTTTTATTTTCTACACTATCTTTGTTTTTAGCATACTTAATAGCTGAATACATAAATAATTATAATTCCACTTATAACAAACTTAAATATACCTCATCTCAGCTAGACTCCTTATTATCAAATCTTAATTCAGGAATATTAGCTCAAAATGATCATGGTAAAATAACTTATTCAAATTTAGCACTTATTGATTTATTCGGATTAGATTTGTCACCTAAATATTTAGTGGAAAAAAATGAAAACTATTTCATGGATATTATTAAGTATGAGTTTTCGAATCCTACTTATTTTATTAGTACTATGAGCAAAGTCAAGTATAATAAAACTCTTTTTATTAACAATGAGTTTTATCTAAAAGATGGTAGAACCTTAGAAATAGATTACATTCCTATAAATATGGATAACCAATACAAGGGTCACTTTTGGAATTTTAAAGATGTGACCATAAGGAAGAACATAGAACTAAAATTAAAAACCTTATCTGAAATAGATGGACTTACAGGTATATCGAATAGAAGAGTTTTTGATGAAAATCTATCTCTTTTCTTTAAGCAATGTAAAGATAGCAAGACCTATTTATCTTTAATAATGATGGATATAGATTATTTCAAGCTTTACAATGATAATTATGGTCATCTTGAAGGAGACCAATGTTTAAAAAAAGTTGCAATGCTCATAAACGAATTGACAAAAAACACGCCTTTTTTAGCTGCCCGCTACGGTGGAGAAGAATTTGTAATATTAATGCCCCACAGTAATGATGATGCAGCATTAATTATTTCTAATAGTATTAAAAGTTCTCTAGAATATCTAAGTATTCCTCATTTATATTCTAAAGTCACTCCTATTATCAGTTTAAGCATTGGGATATCCTCAATACTACCAAATGATAATATAGCTGAAGATTCTTTAATAAAAATGGCTGATGAAGCTCTTTATCTTGCTAAAAGAAATGGTAGAAATCAAATTCATATATTTAAATAATTCTTCATATAGTTGATATCAATAACTCATATTTATAAAACCTAATCCAGAAATACTATTACATTGAACCTTTTCAATGTAATTTGTGATTACTTTATGATCTTTTATTCTACCCTACAAAAAACACTCTATAAAGTAGAACTTTTCAAAATTCTACTTTATAGAGTGCATTTTAAACCTATATTAATTTTTTAATTATAATTTAAATGAGCTTTTTAAAGAAACTATTCTATTTAAAACCAATTTATCTTCATTACTCTTTTCGTCTACATTAAAGTAACCATGTCTAACTAATTGAAATTTATCTTGAGCTTTTGCATCTTCCATAAATGGTTCAACAAATCCATCTAATATTTCCATAGAATTTGGATTTATTTGTTCTAAGAAATGCTTTCCTTCAGCTCCTTCTTCATCGTCTAATATTAAAGGCTCATATAGTCTAAATTCTGCCTTCTTAGCCATCTTAGCATCTACCCAGTGTATAGTTCCTTTTACCTTTCTCCCTGTGAATCCACTACCACTCTTAGTTTCTACATCATAGGTACAATGTATCTCAGTTACATTTCCCTCTTCATCTTTTATAACATCATTACACTTAACAAAATAAGCACCCTTTAGTCTTACCTCATTACCTAAGTATAATCTATGATACTTTTTTGGAGGGTTTTCCATGAAATCATCTTGATCTATATAAATTTCGCTTGAAAAAGGCACCTTCCTTATTCCTGCTTCAGGGTTATCTCCATTATTTTCTATATCCAGCATTTCTACTTGGTCTTTAGGATAATTTGTTATTATAAGCTTTAAAGGTTTTAGTACTGCCATAGTTCTTGGAACCTTAGGCATTAAATCTTCTCTTATAAAATGGTCTAACATTTGAGAGTCTACAAGACTACTAGCTTTAGCAACTCCAATGGCTCTACAAAAGTTTCTAATAGATTCAGGCGTATATCCTTTTCTTCTAAGCCCAGCTATGGTAGGCATTCTTGGGTCATCCCATCCATCTACAATCTTTTCATCAACTAATAATTTTAGTTTTCTTTTACTCATTACAGTGTTTGTAATATTAAGCCTTGCAAATTCTATTTGTCTTGGCACACTTTTCATTTCACATTCTTTTACTACCCAGTCATAAAGAGGTCTGTGGTCCTCAAATTCTAGGGTGCAAATTGAATGAGTTATTCCTTCTATAGCATCTTCTAATGGATGCGCAAAATCATACATAGGGTATATACACCATTTATTCAAAGTATTATGATGATTAGTATGAGATATTCTATATATTATAGGATCCCTCATATTCATATTTGGAGAGTCCATATCTATTTTAGCTCTTAATACCTTTTCTCCATCCTTAAAATCTCCATCTTTCATCTTCTCAAAAAGATTTAAGTTTTCTTCTACTGATCTATTTCTATAAGGGCTTTCTTTTCCAGGTTCAGTTAAGGTTCCTCTGTATTCTTTCATCTCTTCTGGTGTTAAATCACAAACATAAGCTTTACCTTTTTTAATAAGCAATTTAGCTTTATCATACATCTCTTCAAAATAATCCGATGCAAAATATAGTTCATCCCATTTAAATCCAAGCCATTTCACATCATCTTTTATTGATTCTACATATTCTGTATCCTCTTTAATAGGGTTTGTATCGTCGAACCTCAAATTTGTTTTTCCTTTAAACTCGTCTGCAAGTTCAAAATTTAAAACTATTGATTTTGCATGACCTATATGTAAGTATCCATTAGGTTCTGGTGGAAAACGAGTTACTATTTCTTTATGCTTTCCTGAATCTATATCTTCTTTTACTATGTTCTTTATAAAATTTGAAGTATTATTATTAATCTCCACTTGTGACCATTCCCTTCTTAGTATTCTATTACCTTTTTAATTTAATTCAGCAATTAAAATAAGATCATCTATCTATATACTATATCATAAAAATTAAACTCATCTCATATTTCACTTCTATTTTAAATATTCTTATATAATATAGGCTTAATCTTATTTAGACTAATTCAATTGGTGGAGATAGGGGGGATCGAACCCCCGACCTTTTGAATGCCATTCAAACACTCTCCCAAACTGAGCTATACCCCCATACTTTTACCTTATCTCTAATTATAACATTTTAACATGTCACGAATTAAAATAATTTAACTATACCTATTATATAGTTATTAGGAATAAAAATCTAGTCTATATTGAATTGTGGCTACTTATCTAGAAACTAGGCAATTACATATAATTACCTAGTTGACCTTTAATATTTATTTCTTTCCTCTTTTTTTCTTAGTAAAGAAGAAGTATCTAAGGTTTTAGATTTTTCACTTAAATTTTGTTTTTTATTATCTTTATTAGTATCAATATCTTTTTTATTATTTTCAGTTTCATCTAATGTATTAAAATTTGATTTAACAAAGTCTTTATTAGATACCTTTTCTAACTTACCCTTAATAGTATCTTTATCTTCATTATTAATGTTTTTCTTAAAACTCTTTTTTGATTTTTTATATTGTTTACCTGTTTTTCCCTTCACTTTAAATAGCTTGGTATTTAAATTTAATCTTCTATACGCTATATCTATGATAAATAAAACAAGTGCCATAGATAAAAGTATATTGCTTAAATCTATTCTACTCCATACAGATTCTAAGCTGGAATTAAATATTTCATCAGAAGATTTTACAAAGGTACCTTTAGTCTCCTCTACTAGCTTATCTAATGCTCCTTTATCTTTAAAAAACTTATATTCAGGAGAATATTGCATAGCAATAGTGGTATTTTGACTATTAATTACTTTTTCGTCTTCTATCTCTCTTATATTTAAACTATAAAAGCCTGTTTCCTTAAGATCTAAAACCCCAGAATACTTCCCAGGTTTTGTAACTTCTAAATACAAATCCGATTTTTCGCCTTTTTCACTAGTTACTAAAGCATTCACTTTTTGGCTTTCCCCTTTATTTTTTGTTTCGTATTCTATAAATGCCTGCTTTCCAGTAATATTAACGCTTATAATTCCTTCTCCATCACCATAGCTTTCTATAGACCAGTTAAGTATATTCTGCCATAACTTAGTGGTCTTATTCCAGCTAGATAAATTTTTACTCCATCTTCCAGCCATATCAGAATTCCATGCAACAGATCTTCCAAGTCCATACTGCCAGGCTGTAAGTATAGGATCATCTTCATCTGAAGATAGTATTATACTAGAAGTTTCTTTTGCTGAAGATCCTACATACCCAAGTAGAGTTGGAAACCCATCCTTTGCAACTCCATTTAATATATTATGAGGGCTAGTTAATTTTGGCGTAAACTCCCTATTGTTTAAGTATGACTTCGATGATAAAAAGATCTCTTTTGCAAATATACGTGGGATATCTGTGTATATGTCCGTATGATAGCTTCTTCCTCCACCAAGGCTTGCTAGGTTCTGTAGTAAAGTTTTATCTGCATCTGATCCTACTGACACTGTAGATAAGGTTATCTTTTCATCATTACCAGTACTAAGTACATCTTCGTATTGATTAAACCCATCCTGTCCGTCTGTAAGGAGTATAATATGCTTTATTTTTGCATCGTTATTTTTTAATCCATCATAAGCTTCCTTTAGTGCTGGATAAATACTTGTTCCACCATTAACATCTATACCTCTTATTTTACTTTTTATATCCTCTTTATCCTTACTGTTTTTAATAGGTACTACCCAGTTAAATGAATCATCAAAGGCTAAAACTCCTATATCATCTATAGGTCTTAATGTTTCTACAGCTTTTTCTGCGGCCTCTTTAGCTAATGCAAGTTTTGTTATATTCTCTCCGCCACCCATACTTCCAGAATGATCTATTACAAGAGCTAATGCCATTTTAGGTATTTCCTTTTTACCACGCATATCCATGTAAACCGGAAGTACCTTTTCAAAAGGTGTATTTAAATAGCCTCCTAAAGCAAAAGAATCTTCTCCCCCTGTAGCTATAAAAGATCCGGCATATTCCTTAACATAATCCTCTAAATTATCTACAAACCCCTTATTAATATCATCTATATGTACATTAGCAGTAATTATAGATTTAAACTCTAGCATTTCCTTAAGGTTTCTTGGTGCTTCTTTTGAATTTATCTTACTGTAATTCACAGAAAGCGTAGAAAATATATTTTCTAATTCCTTTCCTTCTCCATCTTTACTTTCAATTAATAAGATTTTTGGTTTTTCTTCTGCGTTAGTAAATGTAAGATATTCATTATTCTTTACTTCACTGTCTAAAGTGGGCTCAATTACTACCTTATAACTTTTAAAGCCTCCCGAGTCTTGAATATCTTTAAAAACAAAGTTATTTTTTCCTTTTTCAACATCTACACTTTGCTCTGCCTTTTTAGTTCTATCTGAATATAGCGAAACCTTAGCAGAAGTTTTTACATTGCTTTCTATGGTTATAACTACTGAAAATTCATCACCTATATTTATACGTTCTGGTATACTTACCTTATCTACGTATACTTCAGGCTTTTCACTTTTATTTACTTTATAAACCTTAACCTCTACATTTTGAGTCTCTAATGATGAAGCTGTTTTAAGTAAACTTCCTTTATTTTCTTCACCATCTGTTATAATTACTAGTCTTTTAGCACTTTCTTCTGGAAAAGTTAATAAAGCTTTTGTAATAGCATCCTCTATATTTGTAGAAGTTGATGTAGAAAGTGGTATGTCTGAAATACCGTTAAATGCATTTCCCTTTGAAAAAAACTTTTCTAAAATTGTTCCATCTCCAAAAACCATAACCGCTGCCTTATTCTTTTTAGGCATACTTTCAATAGATTCCTTTATAAATTTTTCGCCTTCCTCTTTAAATTCTTTATTTGATTCTGAAACGTCAAATAAAAACAACGTTGAAGTATCTTTTATATTTAATTTAATAGTTATGCCAGAAAGAGCTAAGCATAATAATGTAAATATTATTATCCTAGAAATGGCTGCTAATGTATTCCTTTTTCTAAATGTTTTTAAATATTTAAATGTGTATATAACAATTGCTACAAAAACAGGTATGAGGAGTAAAAATATAGGTCTTATTATCTCTAAGTTCACTAATTTCTATTGGTTAAGAAAGCATTAAAACTTAACCATACTCTCCCTTCTATCTTTTTAGATCTAATCTTTGCTTTTTCCTAATATCCCTTTAAATATAAAATCCACTCAATAAAAATAATTATTAAAGATAGTATTATTAAATATACCCTAAGGTTTAATCCACCTTTTATAGATTTGTTTTCTTTTAAATTATCTATTGATTTGTTTTCTTCTTCAATGTTTGACTCACTATCTGTTGGAAAGTTTACTGTAAATGATGTTTTTATACTTTCCTCATTTATGTTTTGAACTACCTCATAAATTCCTATAATATCTGTTCCTCTATATGGCTTTAAAGGAAACCTTAAATCTATAATCTCCTCTTCACCTTTAGGATTTGTGATCTTAACTGCTTCACCATCTACTCTAGCATTTATCTTAACCTCTTCTCCTGATTTAAAGCTATATTTATCTAACATTCCATTATCTAAAAGTCTTCCTACTACATTATGAATTAATATAGGAAATTCAGCTTTAAGTGTCAAATCTGAGTTATGAAGATCAAAGCCTAAAACCCCTACAACCTTTCCATTATAATTCCCTATGAATCCTAGGCTGTCTTCTTCTACCCTTAAAAATTCCTCAGCCCAATTTGGTTTTTCTATTTCCTTATAACTTTTAATAGCAAATTTCAACCCTTCAGTATACTTACTAAGGCTACTTTTAGTTACTACTCCATCCCCTCCTTGAAGCTCTTCTTTAACATTAAATATAGAATTACTTTCAGGATTTATAAGAAGTAGATTTCCGCCCTTTGGAATGTTTGTTGGTGTTATATTATCGAATATATAAAGATCATATTTATCTTCTTTATTTATATTTGATTCTTCATTTGTCTTATAAATATCTATACTAGGTATAGTTTGCAAAGCTCTTTCTAGAAATATATTTTTTTCTGTAACAAGAAGAACCTTTTTCTTATCTTCATTCAATACCTTTTCAAATATAAAATTATCTTCTTTTATGCTATCTTCTTCTGTAAGTTCTGCTTTAAGTATATCTCCTTTAAAGTATATTTTATCAAAGAGAACATTTTTACTTTCTTTTGGATTTAAAGTTATAGATTTTATATCTAAAAGTTTCTCATCCCCATATAAAGCTACATCAGAAGTGTATTCATAGCTTCCCCTATTAGTTACCTTAACTAGTACCTTAAGTTCTTCTTTATTTTCACTATAAGAAAGAAAATCTAATGATGCATTACTTGACTTTTGTGTTAAATCAACTACTTTACCATTTATGTCTTCTATATCTAAAGCTTTATCAGTGAAAAATATAGCTTCATAGCTTTCGCTTTCCTTGGTTAATGCTCTTATAATAGATAAACTGTCCTCTATATTTCCACTTACAGACTTTATCTTTATAGATTTCACCTTATCTTTTGCTAAACTTTTATCTTTAGAACTAGAAAGCTCTATAGAAGGCTTTTCTGCTGCATTTATTATTGTAACTTCTGCATCTGTATTTATAGAATCTATGTACTCTTCAGCACGTCTTTTAGACTCTTCAATTCTTGTAACATCCCCATAGGTTGCAGTCATACTACCAGTGCTATCCATTACTATTATTATATTTTTATAATCACTACCCATCATAGATAAAAATGGGTCTGTTAATGCAAAAGTTAAAAATAGTATAGTTAAAAGTTGTAGTAAAAGCATTATATTATATCTTAATTTTTCAAAAGGAGTAGATACTTCAACATTCTTATATACTTCTTTCCATAAAAACGTACTTGGTATAATATGATCTTGTGACTTTTGTTTCAAAAGATATAAAAATATAAGTAAAGGGATAAAAGTCAAAAATATAAGTGGCCATGAATTTACAAATTTCATACTCTCACCCCTATCTTTTATTTATTAGTCCTTGAACTGTTAAATCTTTAAATACTATCTTCTCAATAGAATCTTCAGAACTTATAGGTACATAAGTTGCGCCATACTTAGTTGCTATGCTATTAATATCTTCTTTAAATGTTAATAGCTCTCTTTCATATATATTTAATATTGAAGGATTTAAGTTTACTCTAACACTTTCATCACTTTCAGAATCTAATAAATTTAGATTTCCATTTAACGTAGGGTAAAGCTCTTCTTTTGATAATACATGAATTAAAATTACCTTTTGCTTTTTATACACCAAATACCTTATAGATTCCTCTAAAGATTCTTTATGAAAGAAGTCAGATATCAAAATAGATACCCCTTTTCTTTTTGGTCTAAAATCTTTTATAGCTGAATATATACTATTTGTGCCTTTAAATTCTATTTTTGAAAGTTCCTTTAATAAGTCTTGTAATAAAGGCTTACCTGCTCCAGATTTTATATTTCTTAACCCTTCACTACTTATTAAATTTACACAAACCCTATCAAGATTATTTAGTATTATATATGAAAGTGCTCCTATTATCTTAAGGGCTTCATTAGACTTTTTATACTCACCAAAATCCATAGACTTACTACTATCTATAAAAAAGTTAAATTCAGCTTCTCTCTCTTCCATAAATAACTTTATAAATAATTTTTCAGATCTAGCATAGGCATTCCAATCTATACGCCTTATGTCATCTCCTGGTGTGTACTCTCTAAAATCCGAGAACTCTAGGGATGTACCTTTTGAATTTGATTTTCTTCCTCCCTTATTACCAAGGCTTAATCTCATATTTAGATTTATATTTATATTTTGTAATCTTTTAAAAAAATCTTTATCAAATAAATCATAGTCCATATTCTATACTACCTTTATTTCTTCTAGGATACTTTTTATAATATCATCTGGATTAATCCCTTCAGAAAGTCCTTCAAAGTTAAGAAATATTCTATGCCTTAAGGATGGATATGCCACTATCTTTATATCTTCAAAGGATACATTAAATCTACCTTCCATCATAGCCCTAACTTTAGCAGCTTTAAATATAGCTTGAGCTCCTCTAGGGCTTGATCCTATGCTAATATACTTTTTAGTAACCTCTGGAGAATTCTTTAATTCTGGGTGCGTTGCTAAAATTAGTTTTAAGGCATATTCAGAAACTGCATCAGATATAGGTATTTCTTTTGTAATCTCTCTTATACTAAGTATATCTTCTGCATTTAATATGGCATTAATTTTCACCTTTTTATTTGTAACAGTTATATCCATTATTCTTTTTAATTCTTCTAAAGAAGGAAACTCCACAAATACCTTAAACAAAAACCTATCTAGTTGTGCTTCTGGAAGAGGATAGGTGCCTTCCATTTCAATAGGATTTTGAGTTGCTAAAACCATAAATGGTTCTGATAACTTATAAGTATTTTTACCTACAGTTACAGTCTTTTCTTGCATAGCTTCTAATAATGCTGACTGAGTTTTAGGTGTTGCCCTATTTATTTCATCTGCTAAAACTAAGTTCGCAAATATTGGTCCCTTTTCAAATCTAAATTCATTTGTATCATTTTCTTTAACTATCATGTTAGTTCCTACCACATCAGAGGGCATTAGATCTGGAGTAAATTGTATTCTTGAAAAGGAAAGATCTAATACCTTAGATAAGACCTTCACAAGTTCAGTTTTACCAAGCCCTGGAACACCCTCAAGTAGTATATTCCCCTCACTTAAAATTCCTACTATAACTTGCCTTATTATATCCTTTTGTCCAATTATGCCTTTGGATATTTCATCTTCACAAGCCTTTATCTTATCTATAACCTTATCTATATCCTCTTTATTCAATTCCATTATTTCACCCCATATTATTGTAATCCTTCAAAATAGCTTTTTATTATATCTTTTAATGCTTCCGGTATTGTTAGATTATTGACACTATCATAGGCCTCTTTAGTATAATCTCCTATTACTTTATCATAATTTATAGATTCTCCTCTTTTTTCTATACCTTTATCTGAATCTACTGTTTGTGATGAAGAATTGTTATTTTTGTTTCCTGTAAGATTTTCGTCATTTCCTTCATTTCTATTTGGAATAAATACCTCTTCTTTATTTAAAGGAGTACTAGTATCAGTTTTATTTATACCGTTCTTGCTTCCTTTATTAAACCCTTCACCTTTTCCCTTTTCACTACCTTGACCTTCCCCATTACTCTTACCTTCTCCTTGGCCTTCACCAACGTCTTCGCCTTGACCTTTTTCCTTGCCTTCACCACTTTGTTCCTTCTTTTCACCCTTATTATCACCCTTTGAAGCTGTTCCTTCTGTTTCATCCACCAAAGATTTTAAGGCTTCACTAGTTTTCTTTTCGTTTTCATCACTTATATTTCCCTCTTTAACATCCTTTGATATATCTCTTAAAGCTTCCTTTAAATCTTCATCATCAATATTCAAAGAAGCCTCTTTAAGAGACCTAGATATTTGACTTTTTTCTAAATCGCCTAAAGATGATACACTGCTTTTAATATCTTTTAACGCCTTATCTATGCCTTCTTTATTCTTATCAGCTAACTGCTTTGAAAGGTCCTCCATAAATTTATCTTCTGAAAACTTATCCGCTAATTTATTTAAATCTTTATTAGCCTTCTCTTTTCTTTCCTCTTTCCCCTTGGGGCTTATATCCTTTTGGACATTTTTAAGTATCTCCTGCTTTTCCTTACTAAGACTAGGATCTTTAGCTTCTTTTTCAAGCTTTTTATCTAATCTTTCTAAAGATTTTTCTATATCTTTTTCTGTTTTTGCAGTTGTTATTTCTTTTTCTGTCTTTTCTAAGACTTCTATTATCTTTTTCTTTTCATCTTCACTAAGTTTATCTATTTTTTGTATAACCTTTTTTTGTTCTTCTATTTTATTTAAAGTTTCTTTCTCAAACTTTTTAGTTATTTCTATTTCTTTTGCTAATGTTTTAGCCTCAGTTTTTATAAACATTCCAAGAGAAGATATCACTACTAAAGATATTACCATTATAACTTTTTTCTTTTCTATTATTATAGGAATCTTCTCTTTTATATTGAAAGACTCTATAAACCTTGCAGTATCTTCTTTTTGAAGACTATAAACTCTTTTTTCTTTACCTATGCTTTCTAAGGCGGTAGATAATCTTTCATCCAAGCCTTTGCTATCTATTATAAGTGCCTGTTTTTCCTTGTTTGGGAGCCTTATCATTGAATATATAAAGCTTATACATACACCTATTAACAAAATGGATATATAAATAACTTTAATTTTATATATGGGAACAACTAAAGACATTAGTGATGGTATACTAGACACTATTAATGTTATTATAAGGCCTATAACAAAGTCATTTAAAAATAAATTTAACTTAAGCCTTTTTGAGGCCTTCTTAAAAAAGTTTATTATCTTTAAATCTAAGCTACTCATATCTTACTCATTCTTTTCTTATTATATCTTTTTATAGGATTTAATTTCCATGCAGATAAAAAAATCAATATTACAGACATTATAACCTCAACTATGCAGTTTATTATCCAGGTATTTGCATATTGACTAACTGTCCTTATTCCAGGGATTCCTCCCCCACTACCTATTTGATTAGACACAAGTGAAATATATCCCCATAAAGGATTAAGATATAAATAAAATGGTGCCGAAAAGTTTTGTAATGTTGATTGTCCTATAGATATATATTTTAAATTTATATATTGAAAATATATAAATGTTATAAATAATGTACCTAATGTTAAGAAAAGTCCCACAGCGTAAACCACAACATTCGATACCCTAGAACTTTTAAAAAAGGTCGATATGAAAATTGAAATACTCCCTACATACAATGCAGTTACTAAATAAAATATTGTAATCTGAAATATATGCATAACACTTACTCCACCAAATAAAAATACCAAGGAAAATACTGGTATAGTTGAGATGATAAGTAGTACGACTTTACTTAAAGATGCAACAAGCTTTCCTGTTACTATAGACAATGGAGACATCTTTGTTGAGAGAAGTATGTCTAAAGTCTGCCTTTCTCTTTCACCTGAAATTGCTGATGCGGATAAAGAAGGTACAATAAATAATATTAAAACTAATTGTAAACTTTCAATAGCCATATACAAAGTTGGCAATTCTTCATACCTTGCTCCACCATAAGCCATGTTTTTTAAAAATGTTCCAAAAGTAATTACCGCAACGGAGGATAATACGCCTACATAAATAGCAATTAGCACTCCTATTCGCCATGTTCTTACAGTAGTTTTTGCTTCTTTTCTAAGAACTGGATTTATATTTATTTTCATAATAGCACCTCCTATTTATGTTGTTTTTCTGTAATCTTCATAAATATATCTTCAAGATTCCCACTTTCTTTAGCAAAGGACACCACAGGGATATCATTGTTTATCAAAACTTTAAGAACCTCCACCATTTCTTCCTCTTTTCCTCCAAAACCAACTGTTATATTGTTATTATCCACAATTAAATTATTTAGGTATGGTAGTTCTTTTAAAAGTTTAACTCCACCTTCTACTTTGTCTAGTAATTTTATCTTTATTGGATGGGCATAATTCATTTTCATCATTATCTCATCAACAGTAGATGTAACCACCATTTTACCATCCTCTATTATACCTATATTAGTACAAAGTTCAGCAAGCTCTGGTAATATATGTGAACTTATTAGTATTGTCTTACCCATCTCCCTTAGATTTTTCAAAATTGATTTCATCTCATATCTTGCTCTAGGATCCATTCCTGATGCAGGCTCATCTAATATTAAAAGTTCTGGATTATGCACAAGGCTTCTTGCAAGACAAAGTCTTTGTTTCATTCCTCTTGATAAACCATCTACATAAAAATCTGCCTTGTCCTTTAGATTAACTATTTCTAATAGATCCATAGATAACTTTTTTGCCTCTTTACCTACTACTCCATATATAGAAGCATAAAACTCTAAATATTCTATAGTTTTTAAGTTCTCGTAAACTCCAAAAAAATCTGGCATATATCCTATCTTTTCTTTAAGCTTTTTGTTTTCCCTCATACCATCTATACCATCTACATAAACCTCACCAAAATCTGCTTCTAAAAGTCCTGCTACGATTTTCATAGTTGTAGTTTTACCGGCACCATTAGGACCTACAAAACCGAATATTTCGCCTTTTCCAATATTTAAGCTTACCCCATCTAGGGCAATAAATTTACCATAGGACTTTTTAAGATCTTTAATCTCTAACATTATTTTACCCCTCCTTTTATACTCATTAATGGTACCGAAGAAGGTCTACCATCACTATTTTTATTTTCACTGTTTTCTAATCTTACTTTAATTTGTCCGTTTTTTACATACCTAGATGGATTCTCTATATTAATATCAGCTCCACTAATATCCATCTTCTCATATTTATCTTCATCTATATTTAATATATAAAAGTTACCATTGAAACTACTGCTATAATCCAAAGACTCTGTATTTTTAAATCTTATAATATCAATATTTATATCTTCCTTGATTTTATAAGTTAGATTAAGACTCATATTTCCATAAATTGCACCTCGCCCTTCATCATAGTCACCCTGACCTAACTTATTATCTAAAGAAGGTTTTAAAAGTCCATAAGGGTATTCTACACTTCCATCTTCTATAAAGCTTATATTTGACTTAAAAGCTATAATATTGTTTTGATATGTCACAAGCTCATTACCGTTAACTTTTATTTTATCTTTTATCATATCTTTTGAAGATCCAATTATATATGTATTTTGATCATTTTCATTTTGCCCATATATATTCATCCTTTCAAAAAGTATTTCTAATTGTGATATCTTGTTTCTATCATTATTTGTAGCATTAGGATTCATGTGAAAAGATCTTGTTAAATCATCTATATTTTTATATTCTTTTATTACATTTTTTACATCTAGAGTATCACCTTTTTTTAAATCACCTAATTCATAAATACTAAAAGGGCTTATTATATATAAACTCTCTAAATCCGTATCTAAAGTGTTTACTATTTCCCCCTGAAGTTTACCCTCTTTAAACTTTAAGTTTGACTTTAATTCATTCAAAGCTACATCTTTTTTATTAAAATTAAAAGAATTAAGTTTAAAAGGCTTCATATCTTGAAATTCAAAATAGGTTTTATTCCCATCATAAATTACCTTCAAGTTTAGTTTTTTGTTTTCTTCCTTTAATCCAGTATTTCTATTATATTCATTAGGATCATTTATGAATTCTAAATCTACACCTTCGGGTTCCTCTACATATAAATTATTTTTGCTAGGACTTATAATTGAACTATATACCTTTGTATCTATATCATCTTTATCTTCCATTATAGTAATAGAAAATAAATTAGAGAAGGGTTTATTTATTCTTGTAGTGGATCCTATTACATATATAAACAAGCTAAAAGCTAAGGCCATTACTGGAACTGTAACCCATATATAATCTCTCTTGTTAAATTTTTTTAATACAAAATAACCTAGTGGCCCTATAATCATTATATAAACTACAAAAAGTATAGATACATTTCTTATATTAGGCAGCTTTTCTTTAGGTACAGTATTTAATATATTGTTTAGATTATAATTATTTTGTCTTCCTTCACTTCCCACTTCCTTTAATACATTTGGCATATTTGAAGATATTAATTTAGATATAAATACGTCCCTTGAACTCCAACCTATAAAAGGTTCAATACCTAAATCAATGCCAGAAAGTATTATAACTCCATCTTTTTTATTTAACTTAGACACTATAGGTGTATTGCCTTCTTTCAAAAGAACTTCACTATCTTTAATATTTATATTTAAAATTTCTCCATTTAAGGTTCCTGTTGAATCATCATCTATATATTCATTTAAAGAGTTTAATCTTTTAGTTTCTGTACCCACTATCTCTGCATTTATAAAGCCATCTTTAAACAAAGATAGGGTTTTTGAATAATTTGATCCTGTACCTACAACAAGTACCTTTCCAGACTCTACCCACTCTTTAATAGCTTCATATTGATTTTTAGAAAGTACTGATGTATCAAAATTATCTATTACTAATATATCTAAAGCATCTAAAGCTTTATAGTTTTCTCCAATATTATCTTTAGTTAATTTAACAGCAACTGTATCTAATTCTATAATATTTGAGTTGCTTACACCCTTGTTTGAATCATTACCTTCTATTTTAATATTATTAAAATAGCTAAGGCTACTAAAATCCTCTGAAAGTACACCTACAAGCTTTTGATTTTGTAATAGTCTTCCGTTCTCGATTCTAACTTTTGTACTCCCTAATGGCTTATTGTTTTGTTCTATTAGAACTTCAATTTCATTAGAAATATCCATAAAAGGTATCGCTATAATAAAGTTTTTCTTAGATTCTTTTGGAAGATTAATTGCTTGACTATATATATTATACTGATTTTGAGTAGTAGGGAATTTTATTTGTAGTTCTCCTTCAATATCCTTATTTCCATTTTTCACTTCAATAAAAATGGGGATGTTATTACCTATTTTATACCTTCCATCAAACCCATATTCTACTGTAATTTCTATATCTCCATCTACAGGTTCTGCACTAACAGCTTTCCCATTACCTCCACATATTAGTAAAAATATAAAAGCACATATAAACAATATTACCTTTTTATTTCCTCTATACTTCATTATATATTATTCCTCCCTTTTACTAGTTATAAAAATATCTTACCATATGCAAACTTTTAAAAGTTAATTTTAGTTAACAAAAATACATCATCAAAAAAAGATGCACCACATTAGTGCATCCCTAACCTTTATAATATTTTATCAAAATCGTATTTATCTATATCTTTTTCATTAATTCCAATAAAATTAATTTCAATACCATCTTCTTTTAATAACTGCATAAACTCTTGCATGTATATTCCTGGTTTATTATCATAGGTTATATCTTTTTTTAAATCCTCTAGATTTTCTATCTGCGATATTTCGCCTTTCCAGCTATTAGACCCACAGCTTACATCTATTCCACAACTTGGGCTTCCGTTTACTCCTATTATATGCTTTATTTCATAATCATTTGCTTCATACTCTTTTATTTGCAAAATTATTGGTTCTAATATTTCTCTACAATGTTTTCTAAAATATGGATTATCAAATTGGTTTCTCACATGTCCCCATCTTCTCATTCCGTAAAATGTAAGTTCAGGACAAGGAAGTTGTATAATCCCATAATTTCTTTCAATCAGGGCATAAACTAAAGGCTTTAATATAGCTTTATATCTGCAAGGTCCCTCTACCTTTGAATTTGCGTTTAAAAAACAATGAGGAACTATGCATATCTTTCTACTTCTTTCCATAACATTACTCCCTCCGCTTATAAGATAATAGTAGGCAAATAAAATTTACCTACTATTATCATTTAGTTACTTCTAGCTTCATTCATAGCTTTTTCGCCTTTTTCTTGAGCATCTTTAAGCGCTTCATCTATAGTTTTCTTTTCATTAAATACTTGCTCTAGTTCTTCTCCTAATACATCTAAAGCTGGTATGGAACCAATAGATCTACTTCCTGTCCACCCTTTATCCAAAGTTTGCATTGGAACTGCTTTTACTGGATTCTCTTTTAAGAACTTTTGATATTCTTCACTTTTTATAGCTGATGTTCTAACTGGCATATACCCAGTTTTCATGGAGAAATATGCAGTATTTTCAGTATTAATTAAATGCTTTAGGTAAAGCCATCCAGCAAGTTTTTGTTCTTTAGTTGCTGTATTAAACATTGCTACATTCGTCCCATAATAAAGTTGAGCATCTTCTTTATTTACTGGTAGTGGTGCCGAAAACCATTTTCCTTTAAACCCTTTTTGAATATAAGGAATCGCCGAAGTTGAAGCTACACACATTGCTGCCTTTCCTTTAATAAAAGTATTATTAGAGTTTTTGTCTTCACCTGCTAGTGTAGCAACTTTATCTTTCATCATTCCTCCTATAAATTCTACAGCTTCTTTTGTTTCTTTAGTGTTAAAGTTAATTTTATCATCTTTTTCGCTAATTATTTCTCCGCCACATTGTCTTACCCAAATTCCTATATCTGTTGAAATATTATTTTCAAATGCTACTCCATAAACTTCTGGATTCCCATCATTATTGGAGTCTACAGTAAGTTTTTTTGCTGCATCTTTAAATTCATCCCAAGTTTTAGGTACAGAAACATTCTTTTCTTTTAACATGTCCTCATTATAATAAAGCACCATTTGGCTTTTATTAAAAGGTAATGTATACTGTTTATCACCAAATGTTCCATCTTCATAAAATATTTTAGGCATATCTTCTACTTCTTCTTTTTTCATTCCTACTTTATCATTTGATATATAAGTATTTAAATCTTCAACTAAATCTTTATCTATGTACCACGTAAGTCTATTATTATATATTTGAGTCATAGTAGGAAGTGTATTGCTTTTTGCACCTCCCATTAACTTTTCAAATAATTCTCTATACCCTCCTTGATTTACAAGGTTAACTTTAATTTTAGGGTTCTTTTCTTCAAAATCTTTAGTTATTTTTGTTAAAGCCTCCTCATTTTCACCTTTCATAGAATGCCAAAAGTCTATTTCAACATTTTCTTTAATTTCCGTCTCTATACTAGCTACCTTTTTATCTTCTTTAGTTTCTGATTTTGTTGAGCAACCTATCATTGATAAAGACATTACTCCTGCTAATATAATTGATATACTTCTTTTTTTCATTATGTAAAACCCCCTCTTAAATTTTAATATTATATTAATATTTAAATCAAATAAACACACTTTTGGTTTTAGGTATATTTTAAAATCACAGTTAAAATTTAAAAACTAACATTAAATATAGTTTTTATCCTTTAATTCCACCCTTACTAACTCCATTAATTATGTACTTTGATAAAAATATAAATATTATAATCATTGGTGTTATAATTATAGTTGAAGCTGCCATTAACATATGGTAATCCATCCCTACTTCCGAAGAAAACTTTGCTAAGATAATTGGTAAGGTCCTCATCTTCTCTGAATTAGTCATAATTAAAGGCCACATAAAAGAATTCCAACTATTAATTATTTTAAGTATTGCTATAGTAAATATAGCTGGTCTTGCAATAGGTATAACAATTTTAATTAAATATTTAAAGTCACTACAATTATCTACCTTTGCTGCATAATAAAGTTGTTTTGGTATATTTAAAAAATATTGTCTTAGAAAGAAAATTGAAGTTACACTTGTGCACCAAGGTATAATTAATGCCTTGTAAGTGTTTATCCATTTTATCTTACTCAAAGTTACAAAGTTGGGTATAAGAAGCACTTCTCCTGGTACCATCATAGTTCCAATTAATAAAGTAAATATTATATCCTTACCCTTAAAGTCCAAATTGGAAAAAGCAAAGGCTGCAAGTATAGTTGTTATAAGTTCTCCTGCAGTAATAGCTATAGTAATAACCACACTATTCAAAAAATATCTACTGAAATTTTTTAATTTAAATACTTCAATGAAGTTTTGCCATTGAAGCTTACTTGGTACAATAACAGGTGGATTTGCAAATACTTCTTCTGGAGATTTAAGTGCAGTTAATAAAATCCATATAAATGGGGTTAGTATAAATACTGCTGTTATAATAAGGACTATGTAAATCAAAACCTTTTCTAGTGTTACCTTTTTCAACATAATCCCCCCCTAATAATGAACTTTCTTTTTTGCAATTTTAAATTGAACTAAAGTAAATATAAGTATTATTATAAAAAGTATGAAGGCCGCTGATGAAGCTACTGCAAACTGCCAGTTCATATAAAACTTATTAAAAATATAATATACTATGGTCATACCACTTTTTAATGGTCCTGGTGATTTGTCATACAGCACAAAAATTTCATCAAATAATTTAAATCCTCTTATAATAGAAGTTATAGAGAGAAAAAGTATAATTGGGGATAAAAGAGGTAGTGTTATCTCTCTAAATATATTCCACTTACTTGCACCATCCACCTTAGCTGCATAATAGTACCTATCATCTATATTTTGGAGTCCTGCTAATATTATAACTACATTGTACCCAAGACTTTTCCAAATATTTAATAGTATAAGAAGTGGCATAGTATATTCAGGACTTTTTAAAAATTGTTTTGATGCAAAACCTAATGTATTCAATACCAAATTTACAAGACCTTGATCACTGTTAAATATCCATCTCCATCCTACTGAAATTGCCACGGTACTGGTTACAAATGGTAAAAAATAAGCACTTCTAAAAAAGTTTTTTAGCTTTAAATTTTGATTTAATAGTGTAGCGATAAATATAGCTAAACCTATTGATAAAGGTACAGTAATAGCTACATAGGTAAAAGTATTTCTTAAGGCAATATAAAAATCTCCATCTGTAAGAACGTATATATAATTATCAAAACCTCTTTCATAAACTATGTCTTTTATATAATCAAACTTTGTGTAAAAACTCATAATCAATACCTTGATAACAGGATATATTTGAAAAACAATTAATATCAATAAACTTGGTAATATATATAGAAATCCTTTTGACTTTTTCATACTGAATCCCTAAACTTATGTATCTTTTTAAACTTTATAAAAACATCTTGTCCTATTTTATAATTACATTCTCCTGT
Source organism: Clostridium algidicarnis DSM 15099 (assembly GCF_002934235.1). Lineage (GTDB taxonomy): Bacteria > Bacillota > Clostridia > Clostridiales > Clostridiaceae > Clostridium_L > Clostridium_L algidicarnis. The sequence goes on along the minus strand of NZ_PTIS01000003.1, from coordinate 136,395 downwards.
TATTATAGACTTTAACTCTATACCTTTACATATTAGCGTAATATGAGTATCTCTTCCTAAAGATATTATGTTTTTTATATGTGCAATAGTTAATTCACTATATCTTTCTTCCTTTGGATAAATTATTATATCTTCTGCTCTTATTCCAAAGGTCTTTATTCTTTCATCCAGAATCTTTTCTAAATTACCAATACTTTTAATAAAATCTTCTTTTTTTATTAGATTTATCTTAGGATTTCCTATAAAGGTAGCTACATAAATAGAGCTTGGACTATGATAAAGCTCTTCTCCAGTGGAAAACTGTACTACTTTTCCCTTGTTCATTAACAATATTTTATTTGATATTGATAAGGCTTCTTCTTGATCGTGTGTTACAAATAATGTGGTTATATTAAAGTCTTTTTGAAGATTTTTCACCTCTTCTCTCATTTCTATCCTTAGCGCTGCATCCAAATTAGAAAAAGGCTCGTCCATAAGAAGAAGTCCTGGTTTTTTTATCAAAGCCCTTCCTATAGCTACCCTTTGTTGCTGTCCTCCTGAGAGTTCCTTAGGTTTTCTTTTGAGCAATTCTTCAATTTTAAGTAAATTACTTATAGCTTTTGCTGCCTCTATCGCTTTATTTTTACTAACCTTATTCATTTTTAGTGGAAACATGAGATTTTCAAGTACTGTCATATGTGGATATAACGAATAATTTTGAAATACTAATCCTATGTTTCTTTTTTCTATAGGAATGTTATTAATTAATTTTTCATCAAAATATATATTTCCTCCCGTAGGTTCCACTATTCCTGCTAACATATAAAGTAAAGTACTTTTCCCACATCCACTAGGACCTAATATAGAAACTAACTCTCCATCTTTAATGGTTACATTTAAATCATCTACAGCCATAATTTTTTCATATTGCTTTCTAAGATTTTCAATATTTACTTTCATTTAATCACCTTATATTCTTTATTAATACCATTCTTTATAATATCATCTAATGTAAGATATTTCTAATAGCTAATACAAATAGTATATTGATAACCTATAGTATCTTCTTATAGGTCAAAGGGATTAAACTAGACATATCTAATTTAATCCCTTAAGTTTTATTAACCTTATTTAATTTTAATTATTCTATATAATACTTAATTAGAATAATTTACTCCATTAACCTATTTCTAATATTCTCTATTCTATAAAAGACTTCTATAATAAATTATTATACTATATTATACTTGAAATTTGCTCATTATTTCTTCAAGATATAGTGACATCTGTGCTAACTTTTGAGCTGCTGAAGCAATTTCTTTCATTAATGCAGTTTGTTCTTCTGCTGATGCAGCTACATTTTGAGTGCTACCAGATGTTTCTTCAAACATTCTTGCCATGTTTTCTATGGATTCAACAGTATTTTGTGATCCTGCTGAAATCTCTTCAATAACTGCAGAGGCATCTTGCATTCTTGATGAAATACTATCTACTGAAACTAAGATTTCACTAAAGGACTGTCCTGCATTCTCCACTGTAGAAATTCCATTATCTACAGCCTTGCTACTTTCATCCATAGCCTTAGTAGCTTCTAAGATACTTCCTTGTATTTCATTAATAAGACTTGTTATCTGACTTGTTGAGCTAGCGGACTGTTCTGCAAGCTTTCTTACTTCTTCAGCTACTACTGCAAATCCCCTACCTTGTTCACCAGCTCTTGCAGCTTCTATTGCGGCATTTAATGCTAATAAGTTTGTTCTTTCTGCTATTTCACTTATTACCAATACTATATTACCAATTTCAGAAGACTTCTTACCTAATGTATTTATATTTCCGGATAAAAGTCCTACTTTATTATTTATATTACGCATTTGATCTATAGCTTTATATACAACGTCATTTCCATCTTTAGCCTTCTTATATGTGCTAAGTGATTCTTCTGCCATATTTTGAACATTTGAACTTATATGCTCTATTCCCTCAGATATTTCTCCGACCATTTTACTACTATCTTTCATAAGTTCTTCTTGCTTTTCAGAATTAGAAGCTATATCTTGAATAGACATTGCAATTTGATCTGTAGCTGATTCTGTTTGTTCAGAACTTGCTGAAAGCTCTTCTGATGCTACAGCTAATTGTTCTATATTCTTCCTTATGTTAAATACCACTTCTTTCAAGTTCACTGCCATATTATTAAGATGCATAGTCATCTGCCCAATCTCATCATCACCACTTAACTTAATAGTTTTAGTTAGATCATTTTCTGATATTGCTATGGCAAGATTGTTCACATCCTTCAATCCCTTTGTAATATTAGTAGCTACAAAAAGAATAGTTAATGTAATTAATATAGATGATATGACTATTATTATACTAAGTAAATTAAAAAGTTTCTTAGAGCTTGCTAGTAACTCTGATTCTGGTATAGTTAATACTAATATCCAATTTGTTTCTGGAACCTCTTCATAATATGCTATTATTTTTTCCCCTTCTAATTTATAATCAGAAACTCCTGTTTTTGATGATAATATAGTTGCCCCTAAAGATTTTAAGGATGAATCTTCCTCTTCAGTAATTTTAGTTTTTAATATCTTATCTGCTTCCACACCAGCTATATATTGGCCTTCTTTATCTACTAAGAATGCTTTCCCTTTTTCTCCTACTTTTATGTCTGTTATATTTTCCTGTAACGTAGTTAAATTAATATCTGCAGTAGCAACACCTAAATGTTCTTTATTAGAGTCATAAAAGGGGGCTGTAGCTGTTACCATAGCAGTTTTTGATACCTCATCGTAATAAGCCTTAGACCATTTTGTAATGCCCCCCTTTTCCTTTATCCCATTTTGATACCATTCTAGATTGTGGTAATCATATTCTTCATTGCTATAATCATCTATAAAAAGAGTTTTATCACCCACTTTATGAGCATAAGGTCCAAAATACTTTGATTTTTCTTCATACCTATAAGGTTCAAACCAAATTCCTGCTCCATAAGTTTCTTTATTAGTAAGTATCGTCTCTCTTAACATTTCACCATACTGTTCCTTTGACAAGGAATCCATTGCTAATTGAGCTACTTTTGATAATGATTCAGCAATTTGTCCATTTTCTACTAAGCTTTTTTCAATCAAATTTTTATTTCCTTCAAGTTGATTTTTCATGCTTACTTCTACTTTTTCACTTATAATGTTTTTCTACTTTTCATAACTTATGTAATTCATGACAAACATAGCCACTAAAATTATAGGTAAAATTGTTACTATTATTTTCATCCTTATGGTTTTAATCTTTTTCATTCCAGTCACTCCCAAAATATTTTTTAGTTGAAGTTATATAACATTATTATTTAAGTCTATTAAAAATAAGTGCATTAAGATATTCTTTTCTCAATCTTTTAATACACTTATCTTTTTAATTTTATTAACTTCTTAATTAAATTAAATCTTTTAAATAACATTTAAATAACATACATTATATTATCGTCAAATTGTTTCATTACTTTACAAATTTCTAAATAAAAATGCCCTATTTATAATTTACGTTATTATAAATAAGGCATAATCTTTGATTAATTACTTAATTTTCAAATTATTAACAGCATTTTTTAATCTGTCTAAAGCTTCTTTTATATAAGTTCTAGGACACCCTATATTCATCCTCATAAACCCTTCTCCTACTTTTCCAAAAGAATATCCATCATTAAATCTTACTTTTACCTTTTCTCTTATAAAATCATCTAATTGAGTCTTGTTCATCCCAAGTTTCCTCATATCTAGCCACAATAAATATGTACCTTCTGGTTTATGCATTTTTATATTTGGTAATTGTTCTTTTAAATACTTTTCAACGAATTTTATATTCACCTCTAAATACTCTAATAATTCTTCTTTATATCTTTCTCCATATTTATAACAAACCTCAAAAGAAGTTATTCCAAATATATTGCCCCAGCTATACCCTTCCCTTCCAGTTGTAAATGTATTTCTTAAATCTTTGTTTGGTATTATAGCAAAGGCCTGGCCTAGACCCGCCACATTAAAAGTTTTACTAGGGGCCATCAAGGTTATAGAATTTTGTTCAAATTCTTTACATATAGATGCAACAGGAATATGCTTAAATCCCTTATAAACTATATCAGAATGAATTTCGTCTGATATAATGATAACTGTATTTTTCACACATATTTCTCCTAAAGCTTTTAACTCTTCTTTGGTCCAAACTCTCCCTATTGGATTGTGAGGATTACAAAGAATCATCAACTTTGGTTTTTCTGTTTCTACTGTGCTTTGTAAATTTTGTAAGTCCATTTTATAACCTTCATCTGTAAGTTTAAGATTATTTAAGAGAAGGTTTCTTCCCATCGCATTAGCGACGGAATAAAATCGTGGATAAACAGGCGGTTGTATGACTACGCTATCAGTTTTTTCCGTAAAAACATTTAATGATGTAGCAATACCATCTACTACACCCGGAAGAAACACTATCCACTCTTTTTTTATATCCCATCCATGATTTTCTTTAAGGCTACTTACTACAACATCATATACCTCATCTTTAATATATGTGTACCCAAATATTGATTGTTCACTTCTCTTCTTAATAGCTTCTTGTACTTCAATGGGTGCTGGAAAATCCATATCTGCTACCCACATAGGTATGGTACTTTCTCCAAAATCCATCATACTTTTATCCCACTTTACGCAAGTAGTTCCTCTTCTATTAACTATTTCATCAAAATTATATTGCATTCTCCTCACTCCTTAGCTTAAATTTATAAATCTTTCTCTTTCTAAAAATACTCCCTTTTTTATATTCTTTATCTTTCACTTTTAATATTTATATGAAAATTTGTTATAATTTAAGTATAAGGTTAAATATATAATTATCAATAACTTGTTATAACTTTATTTAAAATTACTTACTATTAAAAAGAAGGCACGATTTAAAGGTGCCTTCTAAAAAATATTTATTACTTAAAGATGTAAATGAATAATTATCCTTTATTGTTATCTTTACTTGATATCTCCTGCTTTTATCAAAGCATATTTAGATGCAAGGGGTCCTATAAGTTCATATATAACAGTTCCTGCTAATACTATTGTCCGTATAGGCTGCCCATATTCAGGTGGTAGTGACTTTTCTGCAAGCAATGATAAGCCTATAGCTACACCAGCTTGAGGAATCAAAGCGAGGCCTAAATATTTTCTTACATTTTCTTCTGCTTTTGTTATACTAGCAGCTACATATACTCCAAGCATTTTACCAATAACTCTAAATACCATGTATCCAAGTCCTATAACACCCACACTTTTTATTACTGAAATATTTAATTCTAAACCTGCTATAGTAAAGAATGCTATAAATAAAGGTGGTGTGAACCTATCTGCAATACTTAAAAATCTACTGCTATTACTACTTAAGTTTGTTATAGTTGCTCCTAGCATCATACAAGTAAGAAGAGTAGATACATTGAATTTTAGAGAAATTCCTATAGCAAAAAATATAAATGCTAGAGTTAAAGATAATAATTCATTTTCACCTCTTACTCTTTTACCTATATATGAAAATATAGCTCCTAGTATAATTCCTATAACTATAGAAAGCAATATTTCAATTATTGGCTTCATTATAGACATAGCTAGAGAAGTAGTTGATCCACCTATTAATGATTGAGCTACTGCAAGTGAAATTCCAAAAGCAATTATACCCACAGCATCATCCATAGCTACCACCTGTAAAAGCGTAGTTGTGAAATCTCCCTTGGCTTTATATTGTCTTATAACTAATATAGTTGCTGCTGGTGCTGTTGCTGCTGCTATTGCACCTAGAGTAAGACTAAATGGCAGTGGTTGCTTAAATATAAATATCATAGCTAAATCCACCAAAAGCACTGCTCCTAACGCTTCAAAAACTGTTATCATTATAACAGTTTTTCCTGTTTTCTTTATACTTTTTATTAAAAATTCGCTACCTATTCCATAAGCAATAAACCCTAAGGCAGCATCCGATAATATGCCTAAAGATTTTACTGCGTCTAAAGGCACAATGTTAAGTACATAAGGTCCTATTATTACACCTGCAATTAAATATCCAGTTACGTTTGGAAGTTTTATTTTAGAAAGTAATTTTGCACAAAGCATACCTGAGAAAATGACAATAGATATATAATATAAACTACTCATCTATTCTGGTTTTCTCCCAACGTTTATTCCCTCTACGTAACCTACAGGAACAGTAAATATTATTCCTACATCTGGCTTAGATAATTCTCCTGTTTCTTTTTTTATACAAGATACCGCTGTATCTAATTGATGATCCTCAATCACTACAAAAATAGTTTTATTAAAAGGATACTTTTCATTCATAATCATCCGTATAGATCCAAATATCGGTACATCATTCCCTACATCATTCAATATCCTAGCCATACCTGTGCTCTCAATTACTGTAGCTCCTTTAATGCCCTCACGAGCAAAGTTTTCAAGTATGCCTTCTAAACAATCTATTTTATTAAGAACTAAAAACAAAACTTGCAAAATACCATCTCCTTAAATTTTAAAGTTTACTTATATAGTATAACATACCTTGTCATTATTTTAAAATTACAAGACTAGATTTATATTGAAAATCAGTCATTAATTAATTAAAGGTATACTATATTAGAATCTTTTTTTAATATATCTACCTCTCTTTTTTGACAGGTAAATATTATGATTTGCCTATTTTTGTCTATAGTTTTAATGTATTCTAATGCCTTTAAAAGTCTTTCATCATCATATTGCATAAAAGCTTCATCTAAGAAAATAGGAACTATTTCTTCTCTATCAAATATTAAATCTATAAATGCCATTCTTAAAGAAAAATAAATCTGATCTACAGTACCATTACTTAAATACTCCGCCTCTATAATATCATTTCTACCTTTGTCTCTAACCTTTAGCCCATAATCTTCCGATACCTTAACTTCTTCATAATTATCTATTACTATTGAAGAAAATACCTTACTTACCTTTTCATTAAGTATTGGTCCAAAATCTCTTTGAAGTTCTTTAAAACATTCTATTAATGTGTCATAAGCAATGTTTATATATTGAAGTCTATATTCAAGTAACTCTATTTCAATTTTTATAGCATCTATTTCTTCTTCTATTTCTATAATTGTTCTTTTACCTATAAATTTATTGTCTATGGAATTTTTTACGTCTCTTAACCTTTTTTCTGTGTATAAAAGTTCTTTATTTTTTTCTCTAATTGCATCATCTAAATCCTCTTCATTTTTAAAGTTTTCTTCTATATCTTCATTTATTATATCGCCTATTTCTTCCTTCATTTTTTCTAAATCTCTATCTTTTAGTAAAAGTTCATAATTACTTTCAATACTTTTTAATCTACCCTCTATTTCTTGTTTTTCTTTTAACTTTTCTTCAAGTTTTTCTATTTCAGTTGGAATAGATTCTATATTAATATGCGATTTGTTTATTTTATCCATAGTGTTTTTTATATTCTTTTCTTTTATACTTATTTCTTCGCTAATATGTTCTAATGATAAAGCCTCTACCCTTACCTCAGATTTTAAAATATCTATGTTTTTATTTATTTCTTTAAAAATTTTATATCTATCTAAAAAATCTTCTATGTCATAACTATTTGTATCTTCTAGTATAAAATCTATATATCTACATATATTTTCATACTCTTCTTCTAGTACCTCTAAGCTATAATTTGATCTACTTAATAGTTTTTCTTCTATTTTTATTGTTATCTTATCTATCTTTTCTTTATTATCATTATAATCTTTTATCTTAATTAAGAAATCTTCATGATCCTTCGATCCAGATAATTTATAGTATCTTTTTAAATCTTCTTCTATAGTTATTATTGAATTTTTAAGATTAGAAATGTCTCCATATAATAATTCCTCTTTTTCTATATTATGCAAAGTTTTACTCTGATTTTTATACCTTTTAACTGAAATTATAAGTGCTATAAATAATATAATTATAGGTACATATATTAAGTTTACTTTATAAATCCCAAAACCCTTAATAAATGAAAGTAATAAGATTATTATAAAAAAAGAAATACTTAATATAAAATTTAATATCTTCTTGTTTTTATAAACTTGTTTCTTATCTAAAATTTCAAAATCTATGTTATCTTTACTTATTTTATACTTTAATTCTTTTAATTTGTTTTCATAATCATAAAAAACGCCTTGAATTTTACTGTTAATATCACTCATATAGGATATCTTTTCATGTTTATACTTTAACTTTTCTAAGTCTTTATTAAGGTCCTCAATCTCACAATCTATAATCTCTATCTTCTTTATTTTTTCTTCTAAATTTTTCTTTTCTAGGCATAAAGAAATAACCTTTCTTTCTACATCTTCATCTAAATTATTAAACTTTTCATATTCACAAAACTCATCTTCCTTAACTTTTAAAGAATTGCTTATTACGTCCTTGTTTTCCAACCTTTCCATTTCTATATCTTTTAGTTGCTTATATGCCCTATACTCTTCTTTTAATGAAGAAATAAATTGATTATCTATACTTCCTTCATCACTTACTAAACCTTCTTCCACTTCTTCTATTTTTTCATTTAATTCATTACTTTTTTTTAAATATTCTAATATTTCTCCATATTCTTTATATAATTTTATTCTTTTTATATGTTTTTTATACAATTCTAACTTTTCAATATTAGCTCTTAAATAAGTTCTCTTATCTTTTAGATTATTTAACTCAATTTGTTCTTCGATATTTTCATCACTAAGTCTAAGACTTTCTTTGTATTCAGTATTTAAACTTATAAGTTTTAGCCTTAGCTCATCTAATTTACCACTTTTCCTTGGAGTCGTAATAATCTTTTTAGCCTCTTCTAAAGTTTTAATGGCCTTTTCATAAGATCTATCCTCATCTCCACTTTCAGCAAGATTAGTAAGCTTTTCTAGTATCTCGTCTTCTTTCCCTTTGTTTATTTCAAGGCCTAATTGCTCTATGAATAATGTCTTATTAAAGCCCTCTTCATTTAATCCTAGAATTTCCTTTCCGGGTTCTATTACATTTATGGCTCTTAACTTTTCCCCACTTATAAAGTGAATTATTTCTCCTTGATCTTCTTTTTTTGTGTTTCCAAAGCTTCTTCTTATTATATATCCATTTCCACCATCATCCTCATAAATAAGTTCACCTTGTGCCCTCTCCCCACTCCATGGCATATATCTTTTTCTTCCGTTTTCTCTAATAGACTTCTTTTGAGAATTCATACCATAAAGCATTGCTTTTATAAAGCTTTGTATTGTACTTTTACCCGCTTCATTTCTACCATATATTATATTTATACCATCTTTTAATTCTATACTTTTATTTTTAAGCTTGCCAAAGCTAATTATATTGAGCTTTTTTATTATCATTAAAGGATCAACTCCTTGTTGCTTAAACATTGTATTCCTGCTTTTAGTGCTTCTTTTAGCAGCCTTTTGTCCTCATCTTTTTCTGCTTTTTTTATTTTTTCTAACATCTTTTTAGTATAAAGGCCTTTTAAAGTGAATTCTTTAGAAATAATATTATAATCCAATTTAATCTCTGTAGAATCTTTCAATTTCATATAATAAAAATGTTTTGAAAGCTTTTCTTTTAATACTTCTAAATTTATAGAAAAGTCCTCTTTAACCTCTCCTAAAAGAATTACCTTATATATATCTTTGTGTCTACTATCTTTTGGTATTGAAGATATAATATTATTACTTATGTCTTCATAGGTTAATGCATTCTCTATATTTAAAGATACCTCTTCGTATTTTCTTTTGCATATAGGTATGAAATTTAAATCTACATTGTCTTTAGATATAGATCCTAATACTACACCTTTCTCGCCTTTTTCATCAAAGGCTCTTCCTTCTGGATTTCCACAATAAGAATAGCGAGTATTCTTTTCTTTTTTTATACCGGAAAAACTATGTCTATGCCCTAATGCAATATAATCCATGTTACTCTCCCCTATTTCGTAAGGTGTAATTGGATTATACTCATTTGTCTTGCCTCTATCGCTTATATCTCCATGTAAAGCCATTATATTTATATGTTTTTCATTAATTTTAAACTTACTGGAAAATTCCTTAAGAAATGACTCTCTTTCATAATACTCTGAAAATCCTTGTCCATAGACTGTTATATTTTTATCCTCTATGTATACAGCCTCCATATCTGATTTAAATATATGAACATTTAAAGGCCAATCTATCATAGTATAAAATGTCTTTTCATTATATGGATCATGATTACCAGGAGCTATAAATACACTGATTTCTGGTATTTCTTCTAGCTTTCTTCTTATATAATCTAAAGTAGTCCTCATAACCCTTTGATTGTCAAATAAATCTCCACATATTAAGAGTACATCTACCTCTTCCTTTTTTGCCAGGTTAACTATATTTCCAAAAGTCTCTCTTAAATCCTCACGTCTTTTTTCTGCAAAATCTTTATCTAACTCACTAAAAGGAGTGTCGAAATGTAAATCGCTACAATGCAATATTTTTATATCCTTCAAAATCAAACTCCTCCTATCGAACTTTAGTTCTCTAATAGCTTAATTTTATCAAAATATATGTAATTATTCAACTTAAATATCTACACTTTTATAAATTCTATATTTAAAATTTAAGTTTCTTAAATAACATCTTATTTTATATATAAAAAAGGTTGCCTCAACCTTTCCTTTGAGACAACCTTTTTAACATTATTTTGTGTCTTTAATTTACTTTTTATTATTTTGCTTTTTCAGGAGCATCAGATAACAATCCAACTTTCTCCCATCCCCAATCACTAACTGTCCTTAAATCCCAGCTGTTAACTCTCTTATTTGTTGCTGTTATTCCATATCTAAAGTTAGTAGGTGCAACCGGAACTTCATCATGAATATATTGTTGCCAGTCGTGATAAGCTTTAACTAAATATTCTTGATTGATTCCATCTTTTGAAAATGCATCTTCTGAAGCAATAGCATCTAGTAATTTATCATTTTCTTCAGTTGCAAATCTTGTATAGTTCATTTGAGCTTGCCTTCCATATAATCCTGATGGATCTGGATTGGATCCTGTACCCCATCCTCCCATGTACATATCTATTTCTTCATTATCATTTTGAACCATATCATAAAATGCATTCATATCTACTAATCTACCATTTTGAAGACTTACATCAAGTCCTACATCTCTCCAACCTTGAACATAGAATTGAGCTAATGGTTCAGCAATTTCTCCACCTGACATGGAAAGAAAATTAATTTTTAGCTTATTTCCTTTTGTATCTTCTCTCATTCCATCATTATCTACATCTTTATAACCAGCATCATCAAGCATCTTCTTTGCTTTTTCTGGATCGTAATTATATCCAGCTAACTTTGAATTCCAAAAAGTAGCATGTGCTGGATCCATTACAGAATTAGCAGGTAGTCTTAAACCATTGTAGAACACTTCACATACTTCCTTGTTATCCATAGCATAAGCAATGGCCTGTCTTAATTTAACATCTGACATTTTCTTAGTAGTATCAGTTTTTACTTCTTTAGCTTCGCCATCCCACTTTCCTAATTTAAATCCTACATATCCATAAGATCTTTGTACTGAAGATAGTAATTCAATATTACTTAAATCTTTGTACTCTTTATAGCTATCTACAGTAATACCATCAACAACATCAAAGGTTCCAGCTTTTAATGCTTCTACTATTGTATCTGGACTTGTTCTTTTATAAACAATTTTATCTACTTTAGGCTTTTCTCCAAACCAATGTGGATTAGGTATATATTCAACAGATTCTCCTGGAACAATGTTAGAAACCACAAATGGTCCACAAGATAATGGTTTTACTCTAACTTTATCATGACTTTCCATTTCCTTTATTGGAATATCTCCTAAATAATGCTTGGGCTCTGCATTAAATGTTAAGCCTGCACCCCAGAGTATTCCTGGATAATATTTCTTAAAAGATACTTCTAATGTTTTATCATCTATTTTATTAAGTCCTGATATAGTTTCTGCAGTTCCTTTATTGTATTCTTCAATACCTACAACATTTCTATAATCTGAATCAAATCTTATTCCTTCGTAATCTTTATTTGCAACAGATTCATATACAAATATTAAGTCGTCTGCGGTTACTGGAACACCATCACTCCAAGTTAAGTCCTTATTAATTTTATAAGTTGCCTTTTTAGCTTCTTTGTCAAATTTAACATCACAATATCCACCATCAACAATTTCATGGTTTTCTCCAGATTTCATAAATGCCCCAAGCATTGGTGACATTATATCAGAGTCTGACTTATTTGAGTATAAAAAGGTGTTAAAAATCCCTTCAAAAGGTGTACTTGTAACTAAAGCAACATTAAGAGTTCCTCCAATTGTTTTGCCCTCTTTTTGAAGTACATCTGGATGAGGAAGCTCTATTTTTAATAGTGCATTATCCTTTTCCCCTCCTGTAGCAGGTCCACCTCCCTCTGCTGGCTTTTTATTGCAAGCTGCTAATAAAAGTGTTGATGCTAATAGTAATGGGACCATAAACTTTAAACTTTTTTTCATTTTTACTCCCCCTTTATTCTATCCTAATCTTTGTTTTGCGTCAGAAGCTCTTCTAAAAGCTTGACCGACGTAATTTATACACAACATCATTACTAATATTAATAATGACGCAGGTAACCATAACCATAATTTGTTCGACATAGCACCTGGTGTTCTCGCATAAGATACCAATGTTCCTAGCGAAGGTGTGGATGGAGGTAAACCAAATCCTAAAAACGATAATCCAGTTTCAATTCCAATATTTCCAGCGAAACTCAAAATTAAATCTACAATTATGATGGAACTAATATTAGGTAAAATACCACCATACATAATCTTCAAATTGCTTGTTCCCATTATCTTCGATGCATTTACATAGTCTCTTCTACCTTCCGATAAGGCTTTACTTCTTACCAATCTCGTCATACCAACCCAATAAAATATGCTCATTATAAATATAAAATGCCACATGGTATACTTTGGAATCACCACTACAAATGTAATTATGAGTAATGTTGTAGGTAGAACGGAGATGAAATCACATATCCTCATTATTATATTATCTACCATTCCACCATGGTAACCTACAATTAGCCCAACAATTATACCAATTACAGATGTTATTACAGTAACTGCAAATCCTATTAAAATAGAATTTCTTCCTCCAATTAACAGTTGACCTGCAATGGACCTTCCACCTATATCTGTTCCTAAAATAAATTCTGCTCCTGGCGCTTTATATCTATTCCTTAAATTTATTTTCATAATTTCATTTTGGTCTATAACTAAAGATCCTATTAATACTGTAGCCATTATTATAACCAAAATAATAAGACATGTCGTTGCTATCTTATCTACCTTAAACTCCCTTTTAAGTACCTTCCAAAAAGATGGAACTTCACTAATTGATTTTAAATCTTTTTCATCAGCTTCTTTAGCAATAGCCTTTAGTTCTATTTCGGAGGCAATATCCTTGGCTTCAATGTCTTGCTTACTCATATCCGATCCCTCCTAATCTATTCTTATTCTAGGGTCAACAATTGTCATGATTATATCAGACAACAAACTACCCATTAATGTTAAAAATCCAAATAATAAAACCAAGGCATTCATAACTGAGTAATCTCTACTATTTATCGATGTCATAAATAATTCACCCATGCCTGAATAACTAAAAATAGTTTCAATAAATACAGAACCACTTAAAAGTCCCATAATTGTAAAACCAAAAAATGCTGCTACAGGTAGTAATGAATTTCTAAATATATGTTGAGAATAAACTTTATTTATAGGTACACCCTTACTCCTAGCTGTTTTTACATAATCTTGACCTTTAGCATCAATTACTTCATTTCTTAAATATTGTATGGTTCCAGTTGTTCTAAGTATGGCAGCTGTAACCGCAGGTAAAATCATATGATGTAGCTTACTTTTAAAATATGCAAATGTCCCTTTTTGTAGTCCAATGCCTACAGATCCTTCAGTAGGGAACCACCCCAATTTGTATCCAAATATTAAAAGAAATATAAGCGCTAATAAAAACACAGGTATAGCATAACTTATAAAATTATACATTATGACAGCTTTATCAAACCCTGAACCTTCATATCTTCCCGCATAAATCCCAAGTGGAATTGCTATTAAGTAAGTTAAGATCAATGTTAGTAAAGATAACCATAGTGTATTCTTTGCTCTCTCACCAATAAGAGAAGAAACCGGTACTTTTTGAGTATAAGATCTTCCAAAGTCACCATCCTTAAGCATCTTAATCATCCAGTTTTTATATTGAACAGGTATAGGCTTATTTAGTCCTGCCTTTTCCTTTAGCTCCTCAATTACCAAAGGATCCGTCTCTGGGCTTATTAATCCTGTAAAAGGATCTCCAGGCATCATCTTACCAAATCCAAAAACAATTACACTTAATATTAAAAGTTGAGGTATCATTATTAATACTCTACGCAATACAGTTTTCCACATCTTATAGATCCCCCTTTTCTCTTACTGACACATAGTGGGTTTTAGAAATTTGAATTAAATCAAATGCTCTTCCATTTTCATCATAGAACATTTTTTCTCTTCTGGTATATTCCTCTTCCACCATGATTCTTTCTTGTCTGCTCTTTACTCTATCCTCTACAGAAATTTGTGGTATAGCAGCTATTAATCTTTTTGTATAAATATGCTGAGGATTGTTATATATATCTTCCCTTGTACCAGTCTCTACAAATCTTCCTCTATGCATGATATAAATATAATCACACATATGTTTAACTACACCTAAATCATGGGATATAAAAAGGTAACTTAAATTAAAATCTCTTTGCACCTCTTTTAAAAAATTTAATACTTGAGCTTGTATTGATAAATCAAGGGCCGATACAGGTTCATCAGCTACAATAAGTTTGGGATTTAAAGACACAGCTCTAGCTACACCTATTCTTTGACGCTGTCCCCCTGAGAATTCATAAGGGTATTTATACAAAGAATCTTGTGGCATTCCTACTATATTTAATAATTTTAATATTTTTTCTAATTCTTCTTTTTTGCTTAACTTTTCGTAATTACGAATAGGTTCTGCTATTATATCTATAATTCTTTTTTTAGGATCAAGACTAGATAAAACATCTTGGAATATCATTTGTACATCTTTATTATACCCAACCTTTTTTCTTAACCTTTTTGTATTTACTGTTTGATTATTATATAATATTTTACCTTCTGTTGGATTTTCTAATCCTACAATAGCTTTCCCTATAGTTGTTTTACCTGACCCTGATTCTCCTATAAGTCCATATGTCTTTCCTTGTTCAAGTGAAAGTGATACACCATCTACAGCACGGGTATAATCTTTTATAGTATTAAGCACTCCTCCACGAATAGGAAAGTGAACTTTTAAATCATCTATTTTTAAAAATTCCATTTTAGCACCCCACTTCATTTTCAAAGTAAAAATTCTTCCAGCATGTACACCTTACAAAGTGACCTTTTGAAACCTCATGAAGGATTGAGTCCTCTTCATGTTCTGAATCTGATATCCATGGAATTCGTTCTTTAAATCTACAACCCTTTCTTGGCAAATTTTCTAAAGACGGTACCATTCCTTTTATTACATGCAATTCTTGTCCAACTAATTCAGCATTAGGTATAGAGTTTAGCAATGATTTTGTATAAGGATGCAGTGGATTATTAAAAAGTTCTTTTGCATCAGCTAGCTCTACAATTTGTCCTGCATACATAACAGCAACTCTATCTGCATTTTGTGCAACTACCCCCAAGTCATGTGTTATAAGTATAATTCCTGCATTAATTTCTTTTTGAAGTTCTGCGAGTAAGTCTAATATCTGAGCTTGTATAGTAACATCTAATGCCGTAGTTGGCTCATCTGCTATTATAATATTAGGTTTGCAAGAAAGTGCAATAGCTATTAGGACTCTTTGTCTCATACCTCCAGATAATTCATGGGGAAACTGCTCAGCAGTTTTTTCAGGTTTTACAATGCCTACTTGATTTAATAAATCTAGCATTCTCTCGCGCCTTTGTTTTTTATTTAAATCAGTATGATATATAAGAGATTCTTCTATTTGCCTTCCAATTTTATGTAGTGGATTTAAAGAGGCTAATGGATCTTGAAAAATAAAACCAATTTCTTTGCCTCTAATTTTATTAAACTTTTCTTCTGAATAGTTTAATATATTTTCTCCCTTATAAATTATTTCCCCGCTTACCTTAGTAAAGCTACTATTATGTAACCCAACTATAGAGTTAGCAATAGTGCTTTTTCCACAACCAGACTCTCCAACTATTGCTAGTAATTCATTTCTGTTTAAAGTTAAAGATACACCATCTACTGCATCAAAGTACTTGTCTTTAAATCGAAATCCCGTATGCAAATCTTTGATTTCTAATATTTTTTCACTTTCCATTCTCTATTTCCTTTCTAACTTATATATTTATTAGCTGATTATACAAATTTAAAAATAAGTTTAAATTTAAATAGTGATCTAAGCCTTGCTTATGTGACCCCCTTTTATAATTATTATTCAAATAATTTCATTAATATTACTTAAATCATTTTTAACATTAACAAATTGTTTCCTATCTATTAACAGATAATTTGAAATGTTCCATCTTTATTTACATCATATCATTTTATTCATCAACTTTCCAAATATTTCGTATGACAAATTATTCTATATTTTTAATCAATCTTTGTGTTTTTCCCATTTTTGCTCATATATTTTGTATCTTTTATAATACATTAATACCTCCCTATATCTAAAATATGTTGCTATACTGTAAGTATTAAAACTAA
The DNA here is from genome assembly GCF_002934235.1 of Clostridium algidicarnis DSM 15099. Lineage (GTDB taxonomy): Bacteria > Bacillota > Clostridia > Clostridiales > Clostridiaceae > Clostridium_L > Clostridium_L algidicarnis. The sequence goes on along the minus strand of NZ_PTIS01000003.1, from coordinate 119,539 downwards.
TAAGAAAAAGAAGCTATATATATACTTATAGCTTCTTTTTAACTGTAATTTTTAATTTTATAAAATCTCTTAATTTATTATTATTTGTTTTTCTTGCCTTTTTTACTCATAACATATCCAAGTCCGCATAACAAAGTTCCAAAAGACATCATAGAGCTTGTATTAACCATGGATCCTGTTTTTACAAGTTTAGATTTTGAATTTATATTTTCTTTAGGATTATTGTTATTGTTGGTACTTTCTTTGTCTTTGTCCTTGTCCTTATCCTTATCCTTATCTTTGTCTTTGTCTTTGTCTTTATCGTTATCTTTATCTACTTCTGGTTTAATAATAGTTTTTGAATCCAAATTTGATAAGAAGTAGTCGCTACAATGCTCTAAGTTTAATTCTAGATAATCTTCATTATCTTTATTAAATACTTTTAAATCTTCTGAATATAGTTCTGCTTTATTTGTAGTTTCATTGAAATAATAAGCATACACATCTTTTGTTAAATCTACCTTTTCTTTATCTATACCCATTGTCACCTTTGTTAAGCAAGGTAACTTTCCATTATGCTTAAATGATATAATTTGAGCTTTTTCATCTAATGCAGATATAGAATCTTTATTAGGACTAATTTCATTTAAACTTATATCCAAATCTTTGTCTATAGATGTAATATCCTTTGTATCAAATTGCCACTTAATTTTAGCATCTTTAGAGTCCAATTTAAATACCATTACCTTGTCTCCACCCTTTACAGCTTCAAAGACTTCTTTTGATATTGTGCTTATATCTTTTAGTATAAATTCAACTACATTTCCATCTGAATACTGTAATCTATCTTTAATAACTAAAACTTGGTCATCACCTTTATTAATAATAGTACCTATTTCAAATTTCACGCTGCTCTTAGATATATTTCCTGCTAAATCTTTTGCTTCTATATCTAACTTATGCTCACCATTACTTCTTATTGGCTCTATACCATCATATTCCTTACCATCTAGGATATATTTAATTGTTGCATCTTTATCATCTGATGTTATCTTAGGCATAACAGACATATTGTAAGTTTTACCATCTTCCACACCTTTAACATCTATAACTGGTGCTGTCTTGTCTATAGAAAACTTAATTATAGATTCAACTTCATTTCCTGAATTATCAATAGCTCTCACTATTAATTCATATTTTCCTTCTTCTGATATTTCTTCATTATTATATTCTTTTCCATTTAGTGTTGATTTTATAGTTCCTTCTTTATTCATCTTTATTTCTGGCTTAATATTTTCATTATAAATCTTTCCATTTTCTACACCTTCTATAGTTACTATAGGCTTTTCTTTATCTATATTAACTTTATATTTAAGAATAGTAGTATGTCCAGATAAGTCCACAGCCTTTAATGTCATTATATCTCCATTTTCCACTTGAACCTTTTTATTAAACTCGTAAGCTGTATATTCATGACCATAGTTAACTTCAGCTTGTACCTGTTTTTCAATTTCTCCGTTAATATAAAACTTATATCCCATCCCACTATCTGAAACTATTCCTTTTAATATAAGTTCTTCTGAATTAATAAATATATTCCCCTTACCATCACTAAAAGGTGATGTTAAATTAATTATTGGATCTTCTGAATCAAAGTATATTTTTGTTGCATAATTATTTGCTGGTATTGCTGATCCGTCTTCTTGCTTAACTTTAGCTATGTTTCCATCCATCCCTTTTGCATAAACGTGTATATAATTTATTCCTTGTTTAAGTTCCTTGCTATCTTTTAAGAAGTTAAATGTTAAGTCTTTATTTACCTGTACATCTTTATCATCAATTTTAAAGGATTTAATTGGATATGATACTTTGCCACTTATTTCTAGCATACCCTCTTTATTTAATGATTTTTCTGATGCATCCATACTTCCCGCTGCAAAGTCTTTATTGTTAAATTCTATTATAGATTCTTCTATCTTCTCTACAACTGCGTTAACAGATGCTAGATTGTAAGCCTTGTCCATAACTACTATAGATACTTGTTTATCTTTAACTTCCTTAGCCTTAAGTTTTACAGAATACAGTTCTTTACCTTCATCAATTATCTTAGCATCTTTTTTAATATCATCACCTATAAATATAGCACTATTTAAAATACCTGCTAAGTTATCTTTTGCATTCCATTTAATTACTAAGTCTTCTCCCTCTATTTCAGATGATATAACTTTAATTTCCGGGGCTGTTATATCCACTTTAATTGGTACTTCAAACTTTTGTGGCTCTTTATTATCTAAATCTACATAGGACTTTATTGATAATTTATATATGCCTTCTTTAACAGCCTCGTTCTCACCTTTAGATTTATTGTACACCATTCCATTCCAAGATAAATCATTTCTAAGTGATGGTGATTTCCCTGAATTATTAGAGTTATTATAAACTTGTTTCCTTACGTCATCCATCTCACCTGCTTTTACTACTACATTTCCATTTTCATCTTCAACTTCACTTACAACCTTCTTTGCATTTCTAAGGAAATATAAATATGGTATAACCTCTTCACAGTAATTATCTCCATTAGGGGATATTGCAAAGTCTTCTGGATTATCACCTAATATATTCACTTTATCACCTTTATATGTGGCCATAAGAGCTGTTAGAGAAGCGTCATCTATTTGAGCCATCAAACTATCTGATTCTTCCCAATCTCCGTAATTTATTATTCTCTCCTTAGCCCAATCTCCATAGTATCCCATGTAAGGTACAACCAGTGAAGGTTGATCTGAATCAGTTGATTTTAATTGCAAATATCCTTCTAAAAATCTTTCTGTACTTAGATTATCACCTATATTTATAGTTACATTAACCTTTTCAGTACCTTTTGCTTTAACTGTAACCTCTTTTTTATCAAAGGTTATATCTGCATCATCTTTTGAAAGGATTATATCTCTAGCCATTTCTCCTGAAGCATCCTTATCTTCTTGAGATAAAATTCCCCCTATCTTATCTAAAGAATAAGTAACATCTTTATCACCATGATTATTTAAATCAATATTGAAACTAATATTTTTACCTTGTATCTCTTTTAATGCTACAGATCCAACCCCATTATAAGTAGCAGTAACTTTATTTTTTATAGCATCTGATATTTGAATTAATCCCGCTCCTTGTCTTCTTGGTGAAAAAGGAACTCCACCCTTATCATTTTTAACTACTGAAGTGTTCATTGCAACATTTTTTGCATAATCTACTAGTTCTCTTCCTTTAAGATCTTTATCGTATTCTTTTATGGATTCTAATATTAATGCCATACCTCCTGATACATGTGGTGCTGACATTGATGTACCACTCATAGTTTCGTATCTATTATTATTAACTGTAGAGAATATATTTCCACCTGGTCCAGCAATTTGAGGTTTAAAATCTAAGTTAGGAGCTGTACCCCAAGATGTGCTATCATCATAGTCTCCTGAATTAGGATTTTCTCCACTTATTGTATCTCCTGTGAATTTAAATTTAACATCTTCTTTATTTTTCAATCTTTTAGTTGCTTCTGCTCCTGCTTTATTTCCAACAAATATGGCAGGTATAGTTATACTTCCTTCAGTAGCCATATTAATTAAAGCCTCTCCACCCGCACTAGTATTAAACATTACGACTCCACATGCTCCTGCCTTTTGAGCATTAATTATCTTTTCTGTAAAGGCTAAATCTCCTCTTTCTATCAGTGCAACTTTATCTTTTAATTCTTTGCCTACAAAGTCTTCAGGTTTTCCAACTCCACAACTTACAAGACTTAATTCTTTATTATCTTCAAATTTAAAAGTATGTTCACTATATGCAGTCTTTAAAAATTCTTTTCCATTTGAATCTAAAAATGATGTAGCATAAGATGTAACATTTTGATTTTGAAAGTTTGCAACCATTAATGCATCTTTTGCTAAAGCTGGTGCCCCAACTGTAGATATATCCTTCATATTTTTATCTCTATATGGTGCTGTAGAGTAGCTAGAGTTTCCAGCTGAAACAACTACCATTACGCCTTTTTCTGTAGCATTTTTTATGGCTCTTTGCTCTGCATCATCATCATCTTGGAATCCAGATACAGACCCTAAACTCATGTTAATTACATCAGCGCCTAATGTAGCTGAGTCTTCTATAGCTGCAACTATATCATCACTAAATGCATATTTACCTCCAGGTCCATTAGAAAAAGCTTTCATAGCAAGTAATTGTGTCTCAGGTGCAACTCCTTGAACTGCTTGTCCAAGTTTTATCTCTTCTTCATTACCATCTGCACCTACAATTCCTGCCACATGCATACCATGACCGCCATCTGATCTTTCATCTATTATATTGCTGTTTTTATCTGCGTAATTATATCCAAAGGGTATCTTATCACTGAAATACGTCTTAGTACCCTTTCCAGCCTTTAATATATTATTATTTTTTATTTCTTCTGCCTTATCTTTATTTAACTTTAATTTAGAACTATCCTTTGGATCCTTTAAATCTTTATGATTATTATCAATTCCTGTATCAATTATTGATACTAGCATTCCTTGCCCTTTGATGTTATATTTCGTCCATGCATCAAAAGCCTGTGTTAACCCTTTAGCATAATTTATTTGTGGTTCATAACGGTTGGCTTCTTTTACACTCTTTACTCCATCTAATTCTTTTAAATCTTCTATTTCTTTACGTTTAACATTCATACTAAATCCATTAACAAGGTTTCCATAGCTATGTCTTATTTCTGCTCCCTCAAGCTTTTCTGCTTCATCTTTAGTTTCTTTTTGAGCCTCTTTTACTTCATTAATAATCTCCGTTGATGCCTCAATACCTTGTGGCATTCTCTCAGCTGCAGGTTTTTCATCTAGTTCTACTATAATTCTTATAACTTCCTCCGGATCTTCTTCATGTAATTCTATCTTCCTTTTATCCTCAGATGCAAGTTCTTTTAGTTGGCTTTGCATACTTGCAATCTGCTCCGTACTCAAAGCCATATTTTCTTGAGTCTGTGCCCCTACTTTGCTAGAACTACTAAAGACTAGGGATAATGAAAATGCAATAGTTAAAAACTTTGACATACTCTTTCTAAATTCTTTTTTCACTAAATCGTCCCCCTCTTATAAAATAGATTTTATAATAACTATAAATAAATATAGTTTTTATCATTATTAGCTCTACAATAAACTTAAAATTCTAATTAAATTAATATTCATTTATTAAAAGTTGTATTTACTCTTTAAAATTAAAGTCCTATAAATTTAAAGTTTTCTTCCTTTAAATACTTAATTATCTCTGGTAACGCCTCTACAGTTGTTTCTTTGGAGGATGAGTCATGCAAAAGTATTATTACCCTATCTTTATTTGAAACAGTCTCCTTGATTTTTTGCAGCTGGGCTTCTACTGGTACATTGTTATATTCAGAATCACCATTTAGCGCATTCCAATCTATATATTTAATATTCATATTCTTTAATATATCTTTATATGCATCTTTGTAATCTTCAAAGGATCCCCCTGGAAACCTGAAAAAGTCGCTTTTATAATCTTCTCCTAAGATATCCTTTAAAACTCTCTCTGTACTTTCTACTTCATTTGTAAAGTTCTCTTTTGATGAATAAACTATATTAAAATCATGAGTATAAGAATGATTGCCGATTGAATGTTTTTTTAATCTTATATCTTTAATTATTTCTTTATTACTTTTTGCTCTTTCCCCTGTTATAAAGAATGTAGCATTAATATGATTTTCTTCTAATATATCTAAAATCTTAGGTGTTATATTGCTACTTGGACCATCATCAAAAGTTAAATATGCAATTTTATGATGATCTGAAATTGTATCTTTTTCACTATTTAATTTTTCTTTTTCATATGATTCATCCATAACTTTAGCCTTTTTAGATCTAGCCTCATTATCTTCTACTACTACACTATTTCTTTGCTCTACTTTGCTTGATTTATAAGAAAACAAGTAGATACCTAATATAGTACTTATTATATATATCGAAATTAAAAATATAACATGTATCAAATTACGCTTCATATCATTACCTCTTAATAATCATATCTATAAACTTATATACATATGGTTATATTGACACTTAATTCTGAATTTTCAATATTTCCTTAAATTATATCACTATAATCAACATGTTTGAATATTTTTCGTTTGACATATTCTTGCACATTTTTTATAATTTCAGATTAATAGTCCTATATTTTCCCATACTTTTCTCTCATAGCATCTAAAACTGAATCCACATTGCCTTTAGCTTTCCTTTCGTTATCATCTTTTAATGAAAGTAAACTAAGTTGTTCTATATAAGTATCTGTCAAATTACTTAAATTTATACCTAAAAGTCTAATTGGTTCCCCCTTCCAACACTTGTCGAAAAGTTCTGTTGCTATCTTATATATTATTTTTGTTGAATTGGTTGGATTTAATATCTTTTTTTGATGAGAATAGCTTTTGAATTCATTGGTTTTTATATTTATACCTATGGAATAACAATATTTATTATTTTTCCTTAATCTATATGAAACCTTATCCGATAACTCTAAAATTACCCTATGAGCCTTTTCTCTATGCAATAAGTCTGTAGCTAATGTAGTTTCATTACTAATATTTTTAATATCTTCTTCATCATATTCTACTTTGCTAAAATCTATTCCATTTGCATAGTTCCATATAAGTTCTCCCATACTCTTTAATTTATCCTTAATTAAGGCTTTATCACTAGTAGCTAGCTCCCCTATGGTATATATGTACATTAAATTCAAGGTTTTTTTTGCACTTTTACCTACCATAAATAATTCTTCTACAGGAAGATGCCATAACTTCATTTCTATTTCTTCTTTAAATATTGTATTAACCTTATCAGGCTTCTTTAGTTCAGATGCCATCTTTGCTAATAATTTATTTGTAGCTACACCAATACTTACTGTAAAATTAAATTTTTCTTTTATTTCCTTTCTTATTATTTCAGCTAATTTTAAAGCATCTTCCCTTTTATTAAGGCCCATGTCTAAAAAGCATTCATCTATAGAATATTTTTGGATATAAGGAGTGTAATTATGTAAAAATTCAAACATATTTTTACTATATTCTTCATAAATTTTAAAGTTGGGAGGAATTACAATTAAATCATTGCACTTTTTTCTAGCCGAATATAAACTTTCACCGGTGATTATTCCGTAATATTTTGCTTTATCTGACTTAGCTAAAACCACTCCTCTTCTACTGTTTTCATCTCCTCCTATTACAGATGGTACAAGCCTTATATCTAATTTTTCTCCATTTTTAAGTTTATCTGCTGCACTCCAAGATAAATAAGCTGAATTAACATCTATATGAAATATTATCTTTTCCATATCACAACTCCTATATTTATATTAATATTTTTTATTATGATTATATCATTAAAGCTTTTGATATTTAAGAACCTTTGTTTCTTTTGTAATTTCCTGTAGCTAATTAATACTTAATGAAATTAATTAATGTATCCTATAAAAAAACTATTGCATTATCTTTTAATATACGGTATAATTCTAATTGTTGCTTAGGGGTATAGCTCAATTGGTAGAGTAGCGGTCTCCAAAACCGTTGGTCGTAGGTTCGAGCCCTACTACCCCTGCCAGAATAAAAAGCTTATGAACATAAATGTTCATAAGCTTTTTTTATTATTTATTTATATTCATATTAATTCTATATTTTATAATGCTTATTAATATAAATTTGCAACTCTTAATATATTATAGTTAATTTATTCTAAGGTAACTAAAAGAAGAATCCAAACCCACACCCACAAAAGAGTAGTAGCAATATAATCCAACTATCAAAATCATCATTACAATTATTTTGACAATTACATTTGTGACATCTATGATTACATCCACTGCCTCTTATTGATATATTTTGATTTATTATCAAGTTCTCTATATACCGTATTCCTTCAGGATCATTGCAAAGTTGCCTTATTATCTCTTCATTCCTCATACACATATTCTCCCTTTATATATTTCAAGGAATATATAATAATTACGAATCAAATAAATGCACTTATTTATAATTATTATTACTCCTTAAGTACAATTAATGTTTCATATTATATATTATGAATGAAGGTTTCATTTGTTGACAAAATAATCGTTTTATATACAATTAAAAAGCCATCAGAATTTACTGATGGCTTTTTAATTTATAGTTATATTATTTTGAAGCCTAAGTCTTTTACCTTTTCTTCTATAAGTTCAAAATTGTCAGTTCTCATTCTCACAACAATTTCCATAACATCTATGACGCTTTTTGGATCTACAACTACAAAGCTTATTATGTCTGCATTATTTTCTGCAAGTACATTTGAAAGTTTTGAAATTTGTCCTGGAACATCATAAGCCATAACAGCTAATCTTTGTCCTTTATTTAACCCAAACAATAATGTAAACTGTTCAAATACTGCATGATGGGTTAATATACCCTCGAAATCTCCTTTATCGTTTATAACAGCAACAAAGGATATATTCATTATTTCTAAAAAGTATACTGCTTTTTCCATCTCCTCAACAGGTGATATTGTTGGTATATCTTTTCTCATAACCACTTCTACATTAAAATCAGACAAAAAGCATTGTTTATCTTCGCATTTTTCATAATAAAATTCATAAATCCTATCCTTGGATATTGCTCCATAAAACTTGTCGCCTTCTACTACTGGTAAAGATAAAAACTTATTTTCACTCATAATTTCAAGAGCCTGACCAATTGTAATTTTAGGACTCACTGTAATTAATTTTTCTTTAGCCAACATTATGTTTTTTACTAACATTTCCCCATCTCCTTTTAAGTCAATTATCATAAAATTTAAGAATTAGTAATATATAGTTATTATACATTAAAACATTCTATAAATTCAAACTATTTCTTTAAATCATTTATATCTAAAGTATGTTCCTTAACATCTTTGATATTTTTAGCGTCTTTAATGATTTTCATATTATCTTTTATTACATTTAGATAATCTTTATCTCCATTGTATTTTTCCAGATAAATTATTTGAGAATTATTATTTTTTATTGTAGATTGAATATCTTCATTTGATGAATCACTTTTTTCTAAAATAATTATAGCTTTTTGATCTTTTAGTATACTATCCGAAATATTTTTATCAAACCTTTTTAATCTAACATTAGTTAAATTAAAGGAATTTAATCCATAATCAAATTCATCGCTACTTACAATTATTGAATAAGTATTTAGTTTACCGATTGCTTCTTTCATTTCTTCTTCCACTATAGAAATTTCTTTTAATTTCTTTTCATAATTCTTTTCATAAAATTGTCTATTAACAGGGTCCTTTTCTTCTATGGAATTTTTTATATTAGATAATGCTATTTTATATTCCTCTATACCCAGCAAATAATAAGGATTTTCTTTTATTTCTTTATCACCATATTTTCTAGGATTATCAAGTAAATTTAGTTTTACCCCTCTTGAAACATTTATTGTTGATAATTTATCCTTTTTTAGTTTAGCTGTGAATACATCAATCCAAGGTTCTAAATTAGCTCCATTATAAAAAAACAAATCTTTTTTTTCTATATTATTTATTGAGTCTTCGGTATAATTATATTCCAATATGTCTTGTTCGGTTTTAAACATATATTCAACATTATGTTTATCACCGGTTATATCTTTTACAATATAATAAAGAGGCTTGCTTGTAACAACAATATTTAAATACTTTTCACTACTTTCTGTTTCTCCAACAATTGCTGAACTCTTAACTATTCCAAATCTATAAGTAGCAGCAAAGATTACTATTACTATTACATTAATAGTAACTATTCCATATATGAATTTTTTCATCAATTTTTCACCTCAAAAGATATAGTATTTTTTAAAATATATAAACTAACTTATATATTCCTTTTATTAGTGTTGTGATTTAAATAATCTTTTATACACACTAATTATACGTTAACTTATTAAATAAAGATACAAAAATCATTTTATCTTCTTATACAATGTGGTAATATACATTTCATATGTTCATATTAAACTTCCTAATATCTATATAATATATTATATAGATATTACACCTCTTTCTTTTTCATGTCTTTTGATATAAAATATTCATGTATGTTTAATTTTACTTTTAGGAGGTGACGGTGATTATATCACCATTTTTATGAATTTTATTGTAAATAATGTAGAAGAAACTTTAAATATAGGCGAGCAAATAGGTAATCTTTGTAGCGCTGGAGATATTATATGTGTAGTAGGTGATTTAGGTGTTGGCAAAACCCACCTTTCTAAGGGTATAGCTAAGGGATTAGGTATTAAAGATCATATTACTAGTCCTACCTTTACTATTGTAAATGAGTATGATAGCGGAAGATTAAAGTTATATCATTTTGATGTATATAGAGTCAATGATCCTGATGAAATTTATGAGTTAGGCTTTGATGAGTATATATTTGATAACGCAGTAAGTGTTATCGAATGGGCTGACTATATAAAAGCTCTTATACCAAAAGAACATTTAAGAATAGTATTATCTAAACTTAATGACTTAGGCGAAGATGTAAGAAATATTGAAATTATATCTAATGGAGACAGGTATAATTATATAAAGGAGATTAAAATATGAAGGTACTTAGCGTAGACTCATCTAGTTCAACAGCTAGTGTTGCAATTTTAGAAGATAATAAATTGCTTGGAGAAATAAATTTTAATTATAAAAAACAACATTCAGTATTACTACTAACCATGATAGATACTTTATTAAACAGTATTTCATTAGATATATCTGAAATAGATGGATTCGTTATATCAAAAGGTCCAGGCTCTTTTACAGGGCTTAGAATTGGAATGGCAACTATAAAAGGTTTAAGCTTTTCATCAAACAAACCTTTTATTTCAGTATCTTCCTTAGACGCATTAGCTCGTAATATATACGGTTTCTCTGGTATTATATGTCCAATTATGGATGCACTTAGAGATAACGTTTATACTAGTCTATATAAATATGAAAATGAAACTCTTATTCAAATCATGGATTATGCTTCCCTATCTATAGATGAATTAATAATTCACTTAAAGACTTATAATAAGGAAGTTTGTTTTGTAGGAGATGCTACAAGTTTGCACAAGGATAAATTAATGACTCAACTACCTAAAGTTATATTTGCCCCTTCTGATCTTAATTATATAAGAGCAGCTTCATTAGGTGTTATAGGTATTAATAAATTAAGCAATGGTGAAAATGATGATATAAACAACTCTGCTCCTGTGTACCTTATAAAATCTCAAGCTGAAAGAGAATATGATGAAAAACAGTTGTTTCTAGGTCATGAGTAATATAAAGATTTCTCCTATGACCTATGAAGATATAGATGATGTTTTAGCTATTAGTTTTTTAAGTTTTCCTATTTCATGGAGCAGAGAGTCATTTTTAACTGAGCTTGAAAATAACTTTTCTTATTATGTGGTAGCAAAATCTGATGACGTTATTGTTGGTTTTGGAGGCACTTGGATCATTATTGACGAATCTCATATAACCAACATAGCAGTACATCCAAGCTTTCGAGGTCTTGGAATTGGCGAGTTAATATTAAAGTCTCTTATAGATTTAGGTAAACCTCACTTTATATCTTCTATGACTTTAGAGGTACGTGCCTCAAATGTTGTAGCCATATCATTATATAACAAGTTTGATTTCAAAGAAGAAGGAAGACGAAAAAGGTATTATGAGGATAATGGTGAAGATGCCCTTATATTATGGAAAAGAAACTTTTAGATTATAGTATCTAATTTAAGCATACCCATTAAACCTACAAAACTCTTTATAATTAGTGATTTATTGCACTATAACATAAAAAGGCTAGCATAACGCTGGCCTTTTTATGTTAATTTAAAGTTCTTTTATCTCTTATTCATTAAATATTTTCTTTTGAATATTTCTTTTTCTCTAAGATTACCTCTTCTTTATGAACAAGTGAAGATACATTTTTGTATACTCCAAGAGTAACTAGTGATACTAATATCCCCTTTAATAAATTAAACGGTACTACAGACCAAATTATAAAGGTTTTTAAATCTATTATATTTCCATTAAGTTTTGTTCCCATACCTATTAGTGTATCTAAAGGTAATTTAAACACCTTTGCATAGGTTGGTATCAATACAAAGTAATTTATTAATGATGCTACTGTGGTCATTGCTAAAACTCCACATACTAACCCCACAACAGCTCCCTTTTTATTTTTATTTCTTTTATATATATATCCTGAAATAAACACTAACACTGAGCCTACTATAAAGTTTGCAAATTCTCCTACTAAAGCTGTCTGAGTCCCCTTAAATAACACATGAAGTATGTTTTTTAAAAGTTCTATTACAATTCCTTCTACAGGTCCTAAAGCAAATGCTCCTATTAGAGCTGGTAGATCACTTAAATCTATCTTTAAAAAACCTGGAAACAATGGTAATGGGAAATCAAAATACATCAGTATAAAAGCCATAGCTGCAAGTAATGTAATTTTAATTTGTTTGTTAAGATTAAACTTTTTATTCATGATAATACCTCCTTAAATTAGGTATCCTCAAGGGGCTCATGCTAACTTTATCTGATTAAATGCAAAAATACCCTGACACAAAGCCAGGGCAAAGCAATTATCCTATTTAGATAGCTTACCTTCTTCCATCCAGACTATACTGTCGGCTTCGGAATCTAACCGAATCATGCCATGTAGGCTTGCGGGCTTTACCGCCGGTGGGGATCTTCGCCCCGCCCTGAAGATAATATATTTTATTTTATAATCTCATTATATAACACTGTTATTTAAATAACAAGTCTATTTTACATTTTCATAGTTAAAGATATTCTACCTCTTTTTTCATCAATTTCAATTACTTTTACATTTATTATATCTCCAACTTTTACAATATCTAAGGGATGTTTTACGAAAGTATCAGACATTTGGCTTTTGTGGACTAGACCATCTTGGTGAACTCCAATATCTACAAATGCACCAAAATCTGATACATTTCTAACTGTACCTATTAATAGCATTCCTATCTTTAATTGTGTTATATCCATAATACCTGTTTTTAACATAGGTTTTGGAAGTTCTTCTCTAGGATCCCTTCCTGGTTTTTTAAGTTCTTTTATTATATCAACTAAAGTTAATTTACCTATGCCTATATTATCTGCTAATTCTTCTAGCGAAAATTTTTCAGCCCTTTGTTCTATATCCTTTAAGCTTCCACTTTTAAAGTCATCCTTATTATATCCTAATATATCCACAAGTTTTTTTGCAGATGCATAGGATTCAGGATGTACAGAAGTATTATCCAGGGGTTCCTTACTTTCCATAACCCTTAAAAATCCTGCACATTGTTCAAACGCTTTTTGACCTAGTCTCTTTACTTTAAGAAGTTCTTTTCTGCTATTAAATTTACCCTTTTCGTCTCTATAACTAACTATATTTTGTGCTACAGTATCATTAATACCTGAAATATATGATAAAAGAGAAGGTGTGGCCATGTTTAAATCCACCCCAACTTTATTCACTACATCCTCTACTGTACCTTTAAGTGATTCATCTAGTTTTTTAGCTGTTACATCATGTTGATATTGACCAACGCCTATAGACTTTGGGTCTATTTTAACTAATTCCGATAGTGGGTCTTGAAGTCTTCTTCCAATAGATATAGCCCCTCTTATAGTTACATCTAAATTAGGATATTCATCCGCTGCAAGCTTTGATGCTGAATATACAGAAGCTCCCGCTTCTGAAACTATAACATAATAAAGCTCTTTTCCCTTTTCTTCTTTTAATTCTTTTATCAAAAGAGCTATAACTTCTTCTGATTCTCTACTAGCCGTTCCATTTCCTAAAGATATCACATCAATATCTTCTTTTAGAACAAGTTCTTTTAATTTACTTATAGTTCCATCTATATCTTTTCTTGGTGCTGTAGGATAAACTGTAGCCTTTTCTAGAAACTTTCCTGTTTTATCTAAAACAGCTACCTTACATCCAGTTCTAAATCCTGGATCAAATCCCATAACCACCTTATCTTTTATAGGAGGTTGCATAATTAAAGATTTTAGGTTAGTCTTAAATATTTCTATAGCCCTTTCTTCAGCAATTTCTGTAAGCTGTGCTCTTATTTCTCTTTCAATAGATGGATAGATGAGCCTCTTATAAGAGTCCCTTACGCTTTCTTTTATATATTTATCCGTTATATTATTTCCCTTAATACACTTTCCCTCTAAATATTGTATAACTATTTCTACCATGTAATCAAGCTTAACACTTAGAACCTTTTCTTTTTCTCCTCTATTTATAGCAAGTATTCTATATGGAGGAATGTTCCTTATTGGTTCTTTATAATCATAATACATTTCATAGGGTGTAGGTTCCTCTGAACTTCCTTTAGTTACTATTATAGCCTCTCTTTGAATATATGACCTTATCCACTTTCTAAATTCTGCGTTATCAGATATAACTTCACTTATTATGTCCATAGCTCCTTTAATAGCTGTTTCCCTGGAATCTATTCCTTTTTCTAAATCAATCATCTTATCCATCTCAACTTCAAAATTGCCTTTAAAGTTTCCATTCCATACTAATTGTGCTAAGGGTTTTAATCCCTTTTCTTCCGCCATAGTAGCTCTTGTTCTCTTTTTCATTTTGAAAGGCCGATATATATCATCTACTTCTGTTAATGTTTCAGATTTTAAAATACTAAACCTTATTTCTTCTGTAAGCTTTTCCTGCTCTTCGATAAGTCTTATAACATTCTCTTTTTTATCCTCTAGTCCTCTTATATAAATCAGTCTTTCCGATAATTTTCTAAGCACCTCATCATCTAATCCCCCAGTTCGTTCCTTCCTATATCTGGCTATAAAAGGAACGGTATTACCCTCATCTATCATCTCAACAACACTAATTACTTGACTTTCATTTATAGAAAGTTCCTTTGCAAGTTTTTGTTCAATATTACTTGTCATTACTACACCTCATTATTAATATAAGTTTATCTTTATTCTTTAAGTTTCCCATTACTACTTTGTTTTAAATATTCATTTATAAATAAATCAATTTCTCCATCCATAACAGCATCTATATTACCACTTTCCACCAAGGTTCTATGATCCTTTACTAAGTTATAGGGATGAAAAACATAAGATCTTATTTGACTACCCCACCCCATATCTTTTTGTTCTCCAGTTAAATCTTCAATTTTCTCCTTGTGCGCTTGCTCTTTTAATGCTATAAGCTTTGATTTTAAAACCTTTAATGCCACTTCCCTATTATAATGTTGACTTCTTTCATTTTGACATTGAACAACTATTCCTGTTGGTATATGAGTTATCCGAACCGCAGATTCTGTTTTATTTACATACTGTCCTCCAGCACCACTTGCTCTAAAGGTATCTAGTTTTATATCCTCTGGCTTAATATCAATATCTTGGTCTTCTTTTAATTCTGGAAGTACTTCTACAGATGCAAAAGAAGTCTGTCTTTTACCACTAGAATTATATGGAGATATTCTAACTAGCCTATGTATTCCTTTTTCAGTTTTAAGATATCCATATGCAAACTCTCCAGATACTTTAAGGGTAACACTTTTAATTCCAGCTTCGTCTCCGCTAATATAATCAATTATATCAATGCTAAACCCCTTGTTCTCAATCCATCTCGTATACATTCTAAGAAGCATCTCAGTCCAATCTTGAGCATCATTACCACCAACACCTACATGAAGCGTTAATATAGCATTATTTCTATCATATTCTCCTGAAAGCAAAATTTCTATTCTAAAGTTATCAATATCCTTTTCCAAAAGTTTTATATCACCTATAAATTCTTTTATAATAGGATCTTTCTCCTCGCCAATTAAGCTGCCTAAAACTTCTATATCTTCTAATCGTAGTACCAATGAATTATACTTATCTAACTGATCTTTTAAAGACTTACATTTCTGCGATATCTGTTGGGCTTTTATATTATCATTCCAAAATCCTGGGCTTTGCATTTTATGTTCATATTCTTCAATAACTATCTTTGTTGTTAAGATGTCAAAGTGAAGCCCCCATTTCTTTTAAAGTTTCTTTAAATTGTGGAATTTTAGATAATTGTTCTTCTAATTGTAAAATCATATTTTCATCTCCCTTTAAATAATGCACTCTTAAATGAATATAGATTTGCAACTTTTTAAAAGTTGCAAATCTATACTATAGCTAAACTTCTCTACCACAACAATTTTTGTACTTTTTACCGCTTCCACATTTACATGGATCATTTCGTCCAATCTTTTCTTCTTTTTTTATCGGTTCTTTTCTTACTGAGGAATCTTCATAATTAGTTGAAACCTCTTTTACCACTTTTTCTCTTTCAGGAGCTCTTTCAGCTTGAACCTGCAATAAATATCTTACAGTATCATGTTTTATGTTATAAATCATCTCTTCAAACATAGTGCTTCCTTCAAATTGATATGCTTGTGTAGGATCTTGTTGTTTATATGCACGTAATCCTATACCTTGCTTTAAATGATCCATGTTGTCAATATGATCCATCCATTTAGTATCAACTACTCTTAAAAGGATAACTCTTTCTATCTCTCTCATACTTTCATTTCCAAAATCTTTTTCTTTTTCTTCATAAATATTATGAGCTATAGATAAGTATTTTTCTTTTATTTCTTCATTTGATAATAATTCTAATTCTTCAGCTTTTACCAAATGATGTGGAACATATAAATCTTCCATAAAATTAATTAGATTTTTAATATCTTCTTTAAATGTATCTTCTACTCCTGATAGATGGGAATCTACAGCGTTATTAATCACATCTTTTATCATATCTTGAATTTGTTCTTTTAAGGTTTCGCCTTCTAAAACCTGTGTTCTTTGCCTATAAATTATTTCTCTTTGCTGATTCATAACATCATCATATCCTAGAAGAGTCTTTCTAACATCAAAGTTGTTTCCTTCAACCTTTTTTTGAGCATTTTCAATAGCTCTTGTAACCATTTTACTTTCTATTGGATCATCTTCCCCAAGACCAATTTTATCTACTAGTCCTTGTAATTTTTCTGAACCAAAAACTCTCATTAAATCATCTTCTAATGATAGGTAAAATCTAGTAGATCCAGGATCTCCTTGACGACCAGAACGTCCTCTAAGTTGGTTATCTATACGCCTTGATTCATGTCTTTCTGTACCTATTATCTTAAGTCCACCAATTTCAGGCACACCGTCTTCTAGCTTAATATCAGTACCACGACCTGCCATGTTAGTAGCTATAGTAACTAATCCTTTTTCTCCTGCATGAGATACTATGTCAGCTTCTCTCTCATGATATTTAGCATTTAACACTTGATGCGGTACTCCTCTTTTCTTTAAAAGGGCTGATAAAACTTCTGATTTTTCTATACTAGCAGTACCTACTAAAACCGGCTGCCCTGATTTATAAGATTCTTCAATATCTTTTATTATTGCATTATACTTACCTTTTACACTTTTAAATATAGTATCTGGGTAATCTACTCTTTTAATTGGCATGTGAGTAGGTATTGCAATAACATCTAATCCATATATTTCTCTAAATTCTACTTCTTCAGTTTGAGCTGTTCCTGTCATACCAGATAACTTATTATACATCCTAAAATAATTTTGGAATGTTATTGTAGCAAGAGTTTTAGATTCTTTTTCAACTTTAACTCCTTCTTTAGCCTCAATAGCTTGGTGAAGCCCATCACTATATCTTCTACCTTCCATAAGTCTTCCAGTAAATTCATCAACTATTACTACTTCCCCATCTTTAACCATGTAATCTTTATCTCTTCTCATTGCATAGTTTGCTTTTAAAGCCTGGGTAATATGGTGTTGAATCTCCATATTTTGAGCATCTGCATAGTTCTCAAGTCTAAAATACTTTTCAGCTTTTTTAACTCCCTCTTCGCTAAGAATTGTAGAATTTGTCTTCTCATCTACAGTAAAATCTTCTTCTTTTATTAAAGTTTTTGCAAAGTAATCTGCAACTTTATAAAATTCGGTAGATTTTTCTCCTTCGCCAGATATTATAAGGGGTGTTCTTGCTTCATCAATAAGTATAGAATCCACCTCATCTACTATACAAAAGTTTAGTTTTCTTTGAACTTTTTCCTCTTTATATATAACCATATTATCTCTAAGGTAATCAAATCCATACTCATTATTAGTACCATATGTTATATCTGAATTATAAGCTTCCCTTCTTTGCTCAGAGCTTAGACCATGTAGTATTACGCCTACCTTTAGCCCTAAAAATTCAAATATTTGTCCCATCCACTCTTTATCTCTATTTGCAAGATAATCATTTACTGTTATTATGTGGACACCATCACCACTTAAGGCATTTAAGTATGCAGGAAGTGTTGCAACTAAAGTCTTACCTTCACCTGTCTTCATTTCCGAAATTCTACCTTGATGAAGAACTACTCCTCCTATAAGTTGTTCTCTAAAATGTCGCATTCCTAAGGTCCTTACAGACGCTTCTCTTACTACTGCAAATGCTTCTGGAAGTAAATCATTTAGATTTTCACCATTTTTAATTCTTAATTTGAACTCATTAGTTTTTTCTTTAAGTTCTTCATCATTTAAGCTTTTAGTTTGTTCTTCTAACTTTTCTATATCATCTACAATTGGAATGATTCTTTTTACTTCTCTCTCACTATAACTTCCAAATACCTTATCAATTAATCCCATACTTTCATCCTCACAATTCTGTTCTTATAATAACTCATTATTAAATTATATCATTGAATCAGTAAACATTTCAATACCAACCTCTAAAAGTAAAAATATTTAAAATAATAGCAGCTCTTTATAATAAAGAGCTGCCATATAAAAACATTAATCTTTTATTTATAATTTTAAAGTTTTAAAATTCAGGCTCTATTAAACCATAATTTCCATCTTTTCTCTTATAGACTACATTTACTTCCTCTGTGTCTGAATTTTGATATACAAAGAAACTATGAGCTAGAAGCTCCATTTGTAAAACCGCTTCTTCTGTTCCCATTGGTTTTATTGCAAATCGCTTAGTTTTAACTATTCTCGGTTCTTCCTCTTCCTTATCTTCATAAGCTACTATTGATTGAAACCTCAAAGAATCTCCAGTATTTCTTCTTTGTAATTTTGTTTTCTGCTTTCTAATTTGTCTTTCTAATTTATCTACTACTAAATCAATGGAAGCATATAAATCATCTGTCGACTCTTCGCCCCTTAGTATTATTCCATTAAACGGTATTGTTACCTCAATTGTTTGTCTGTTTTTTTGTACGCTTAATGTGGCACGTGCTTCTACATTTGGATTAAAATACTTTTCCAGCTTTGAGAGTTTCTTTTCCACTGTTTCCTTCAATGCTTTTGTAAGTTCTATGTTTTTGGCCATTACTACTATTTTCATAATTCCAGCCCCTCTCTGCTAAGTTGTATTATTTGACTTTTATTAAGATACATTTATTTATGTCCTTGTATTTATTCTATAACTTTTTTTGAAATTTAACAAGGGCTATTGTGTTAATTAACAAAATATTATGTTGATTTATCCTTTTATATCTTTAAAATTCTTGTTATCTCATTATATTCTTTATGATTAAAATCTTATTTCTTTTAATTAGCATCTGCTAAAATATATTTTACATTAATATATAATTCATTTAATTATTTATTAATACATAATTTTAAAAAATAAAGCCTTTAGTCAAAAATTGACTAAAGGCTTTATCTAGCTAGTTGACCTGGTCTTTGACCCCACACCCGCCTGCTGGAGTTTTTGCTACTAGGAATTAACCCCTCACTACTAATTCTCTCATTTTTTTATAAATGGCAGGACTAACCTCTAAGCCGCACCATGATCATTAGACATTTTATCTAACTTACGTGGATCGTTTTGCCTGCGACTGGCATCGACTTTCAACCACAAACCTAGCTTCATAATATATTATAACCTACTTTTTGCAACAGTCAATATATTAATTTCTTTAGCGCCATTATTTTTTAATTCTTTATAACAAAAATATAAGGTAGAGCCTGTGGTTACAACATCATCAATAAGTATTATCTCTTTATCTTTAACTTCTTTTAAATATTTAATATCGAACTTAAAAGCTGTCCTTAAGTTTTCCCACCTATTTTCTACACTTACAGTTTTTTGTTCTTGTGTGTTTGTATTTCTTTTTATACACCTAACTACTTGTTTCCCACTTTGTTCCTTTATTATGCATGCTAATATTTCACTTTGATCATAACCTCTAGCATTTTTACCATCTTTACTTGCTGGGACATAACATATAATATCAAAATTTATTTTATTGTAATCTATTATTTGCATAATATTAGAAACAAAAAACCGTGCAACATTAAAATCTCTTTTATACTTAAATTTCATTAACAATTCTCTGATTTCATGAGAATAATAAGATGTTGAATAATATACTAACTCCATATCTTTAATTTCTATACAAAAAGCTTCTTTATTTAATTTTATTTTATTTTTACATTCATAGCATAAAAAGCACCCTTGCAATCTTTCTTCTTTGCATAGTAAGCAAAATGAGCCTTCTGGAAACACAATAGATAAGCTACAATTAATTAAATACCTTAAGGAAGCAACTAAAACCTTTGTTTTATCCTTCATAAAATTTTTTAGACTATTTTCACTAGTCTTATATGTCTTTAAATTTTCTTTATCTAAATATTTATTAAACCTTTTTCCCATGCTACCTTATTGAAGTTTCTGGTTATAGATTTAGCTTTCTCCATATCTAAAGTAAGGTTATTTGCAAGAAAAATCACTTCGGAGTTGCTAAATCCTTCCTTCATACCTACCTTTCCACATATATAAGTTAATTTTTTATAATCATAACTTTCATCATCTGCAAAATAAACTATTATATCTAAATTATTGACTTCCATATGAAAAGTATTCATATTATCTATTATTATTATTATAGGTTCATCTCTCATCTTTAATCGTTTCTTTATTATATTAATATTTGAATCATTGTATCGTATTATACTTGTTCTTATATCTTCTCTTAAATCTGATATTTGTCTATAAATCTTATCTGCCTTTTGGTTATCTGGTGCATATAATATAACCTTTCGCCTAGATTTTACAAACCATTTCATATAATCATAAATCATATAAGGTATTTCCTTATTTGTATCTATTTTGGTTGTAATTATTCTAGGCTCTATTATAGGAATATCCCTTGTATTCTTTGTAATTTCTATTATATCTCCTTCTTCTAAAACTGGTTCAATAGATGCAACTATATATTTTTCAGATTTAATTTTATAAATTAGGCCTCTTATATCCTTTGCTTGATATTCTGAGTAACAATTAATATCATCATATATAATACAATAAAAGTTATCCTTCATTAAATATGCACTATCGTAATTAGTTATTATTAAAAGCTTATCTTCTAAATTGGTATAATTTCCTCTAAAGTAGCAATAATTTCTAAATGAAGTTATTGTCCTTATTTTCTTTAATAATGAAATATCTTTTATATCTTGATTGGTTATATACAAGATCTTTTTATTTTCTTTAATTAGCTCAAGTATTATTTCTAGAAATGTTAAGGAATTATTGTAAGGAATAGAAACCACATTTAAGTATTTTTTATTTTTCTTTACCCAGTTCATAACATTTTGATCTGCATGTTCATCTTTTATAGATTCATTCTTATTTTTAAAAACTTTAAATATGGACATTTATGTCCCTCCAAATCTATTAACATATATTTGCTACTTTATTGTTCATTAAAAATTTCATTAGAAACTGTATCCTTCATCCTCCATTTTAATGAAGAAAATCTCTCAAAGCTTCTGTCATTTTGAACCATATATTTAAGTGCTTTAACAGAACCTGTTAGTACCACTAAATTTTTAGCCCTTGTTATTGCTGTATATAATAGATTTCTATTCATAAGCAAAGGTGACCCTACAAATATAGGCATAATAACTACTGGGAACTCACTACCTTGACTCTTATGTATAGTTATTGCATAAGCCAAATCTAATTCATCTATATTTATATTTTCATAGATGACTTCTCTTTCCTCATCAAATATAACTGTTAGAGTATTATCTTCTTCGTCAATATTTTGAATAAACCCCATGTCTCCATTAAATACTCCAAGTCCTTCTTTGTCACCATATCCATCTACCCTTATCCACTTTAAAGAATAGTTGTTTTTAGTTTGCATAACTTTATCTCCTACTCTAAAAATTGTGCTTCTATATTCTTTTTCCTTTTTATTTTCCGCCTTAGGATTTAGAACCTCTTGCAATTTAGAATTTAGATTTATAATACCTAAAGGTCCTTTTTTCATAGGTGATAAAATCTGTATGTGCTGTTGTTTATTCCATGAATCATTATATTTGGGTAACCTTGTATTTATTAATTCTACAACTGTATTTAAAATATTCTCTTTATTTTCTTCCTTTATGAAAAAGAAGTCTTTATCCCTATCATTCAATATTGGAATTTCTCCATTATTAATCTTATGAGCATTAACTACTATCATACTTTCTTTTGCTTGCCTAAATATTTCTTTTAATCTTACCACCTTTACACATTCACTTTCTATAAGATCTTTAAGCACATTACCTGCTCCAACAGATGGTAATTGATCTACATCTCCTACTATTATAAGTCTAGTACCTAAAGATAAGGCTTTTAAAAGATTATTCATAAGTAACACATCTATCATGGATGCCTCGTCTATGATTATAACATCACACTCTAAAGGTGATTCTTCCCCTTTAGAGAAAGCCATTTCTTCATCATTTAATCCAAATCCAAGCTCTAATAACCTATGAATAGTTTTAGCTTCTCTTCCGGTTGACTCTGTCATTCTTTTTGCAGCCCTCCCTGTTGGAGCCGCCATAACTACACTCATACCATTTTTATCAAATATATCTATGATACATTTTATTATAGTAGTCTTACCTGTTCCAGGACCCCCAGTAATTATTTCCACACCATTATCTATTACACCTTTTATTGCTTCTTTTTGTGAAATAGCAAAACTCATATTGTTTTCTTGTTCAAATTCTTTTATTTGTTTATCTATATTAACGTCTATAGTATCAAAGCTTGAAAAAACAATGGAAAGCATAGATTTTGTTATACCAAGCTCTGCATAATAATAGGGTAATGTAAATACGCACTCTACACCATCTATTAGTTCTACTCTAACCTTTCCATCAATAACACAATCAAATATGTTTTTAATTATTAACTCTTCTTTTACTGTTAATATTTCAGAAGCACCTTTTATAAGCTCATCTTTTGGCATGTAGGTATTTCCTAAAGCACAAAATTGATTTACTACATGTTTTATTCCGCTTTGAACTCTAAACTCTGAATCAATTTCTATACCTAAACTTCTAGCTATTTTATCTGCTGATTTAAATCCTATTCCTGAAACTTCCTCAGTTAATATGTATGGATTATTTTTTATAATACTTATAGACTCGGCTCCAAATCTTTTGTATATCTTCATGCATTGATTTGGTGTTACACCATAAGTTTGTAAAAACACCATAATATTTTTCACTTCTCTTTGCTTAAAGTAAGAATCGTATATAAGTTCTATTTTTTTCTCTCCTATACCTTCTATTTCAGAAAGCCTATCTATATCATTTTCTAAAACTTCAAAAGTTTTTTCTCCAAATTTATCTACAATCTTTTTAGCTGTAACAGGTCCAATTCCTAGTATCACCCCTGAAGATAAATATCGTTCAATTCCAATTAAACTATTTGGCAATATTTCCTCAGCCTCATTTACCTTAAATTGCTTACCAAATTGCTTGTGCAAAGTCCATTCACCTTTTAATTTTAAATTTTGTCCTTCTGATATATATGGTATACACCCTACAATGACTGTATCATCACCTTTTTCGTCTACTCTTGCAACCACATATCCATTATCTTCATTTTTAAATATTATATCTTCTACAGTGACTTGTATTTCTTCCATATAATCTCCTCACTCAATTCTTAATTAAAGTAATTATATCACAATTACCCTTAATAAAGATTTTAAAAGAATAGTTATAATGAAAATTATAGTATAATAAAACGTAAATTCAAGTTATCTAATTTATTAATTGCTGTTTATTGTTTTTAACAGCTACATGCTAATTTATATTAACTGGTCATTTTTATCAACATGACCTATAATAAATATATCTAAAATATATGTTATTGAGGTGATTTCATGTTAATTAAAAACTGTAAAATAATATACGAAGATAGAATAGAAGAGGGTTCTGTTTTACTTCATAATGGTAAAATTACATCTATAAATCCTGAAAATACTGATGAAAAGGATGTTATCGATGCTGAAGGGTTGTACTTATCTCCTGGATTTATAGATGTTCATATTCATGGGGCTGGAGGGCGTGATACCATGGATGGAAGTTATGAATCATTAAATATAATTTCAAAAACTATTGCTAAATATGGTACTACCTCCTTTTTGCCAACTACAATGACTTGTTCTATAAGCGACATAAAAAAAGCTCTCGAAACTATAAAGGAAGCTAAACTAAAAGGCACTGATGGCGCCAATATATTAGGAGCCCACTTAGAAGGACCCTTTATAAGTCCAAAAGCTATTGGTGCTCAAAACCCTGACTTTGTAGAAAACCCATTTCTTCAAACATTTCTAGATATAGTAGGTGACAATATTGATACTGTAGTAAGCGTTACTATAGCCCCTGAAATAGAAGGTGCTTGTGAGCTTATAGCATACCTACGAGATAATAATATAACTGCTTCTATGGGACATACTAAAGCCACATATGAAGAGGCTATGACAGGAATACAATGTGGTATTTCCCACTCTACTCATCTTTATAATGCTATGACAGGGCTTCACCATCGTAATCCTGGAACTGTTGGTGCAATATTTGATTCTTCTATAACTACCGAAACAATTTCAGATGGAATTCATATAAGTTATCCTTCTCTAAGAGTTGCCTATAAACAAAAGGGCTTAAATAAGGTACTATTAGTAACTGATGCTATGATGGCTTGTTCAATGCCAGATGGAATTTATTCTTTAGGTGGACAAAAGGTCATTGTTGAAAATGGCGCTGCTAGATTAAAATCTGGTTCTCTTGCTGGTTCTATTTTAACTCTAGATAAGGCTGTTAGAAATGTTTATAACAACACAGATTATCCTTTAAACGAAATTGTTAATATGGCTACTGTGAATCCTGCAAGACTTTGTAAGGTAGATACTTTTAAAGGCTCTGTTAAAGAAGGATTCGATGCCGATCTATTACTATTTGATGATGGAATAAATATTAAAAAGGTTATAATTAATGGAAAGATAATTCTTTAATATTTCCATATTCAAAAAATTAACCTGGATATTTTAAAATATCCAGGTTAATTTTTATATATACCTTTTTATAACATTCACTTTATTTAACTTTTCCCATGGTAGATCTAGATCACTTCTACCAAAATGTCCATAGGCCGCAACCTGTTTATATATTGGTCTTCTTAAATCTAGTTCTTTAATTATTGATGCTGGTCGTAAGTCAAATACATTGTTAATTATTTCTATTATTTTTTCATCACTTATTTTTCCTGTCCCAAAAGTATCTACATCAATGGATACAGGTCTTGCAACACCTATAGCATAAGCTACTTGAATTTCTATTTTATCAGAAACTCCAGCTGCAACTAAGTTTTTAGCAACCCATCTTGCTGCATAAGCTGCAGATCTATCTACCTTAGTTGGATCTTTTCCTGAAAAAGCACCTCCACCGTGTCTTCCATATCCCCCATAAGTATCAACTATTATTTTTCTTCCTGTTAATCCTGAATCTCCTTGAGGTCCCCCTATTACAAATCTACCTGTTGGGTTTATATAATATTTTGTATCCTTGTCCAATAAGTTAGATTCAACTACTTCTTCAATTACATACTTGCGTAAATCTTTATCTATTTGCTCTAAAGATACCTCAGGGCTATGTTGAGTTGATATTACTATAGTATCGATTCTTTTAGGTTTATTATCCTCATATTCTACTGTTACTTGAGTTTTTCCATCTGGCCTTAGATAAGGAAGAGTTCCATTCTTTCTTACTTCTGATAGTCTTCTTGCTAACTTATGGGCCATAGATATTGGAAGAGGCATATATTCTTCTGTTTCATTACTGGCAAATCCAAACATCATTCCTTGGTCTCCAGCACCAATTCCTCCAAGCTCTTCTTTAGTACCATTTTTAGATTCTAAAGCTTCATCTACTCCCATAGCTATATCAGTTGATTGTTCATCTATAGATGTAAGTACTGAACAAGTTTCAGCATCAAATCCATATTTAGCTCTTACATATCCTATTTCCTCTATGGTTTCTCTAACTACTTTTGAGATATCCACATAACAATCCGTAGATATTTCGCCAGCTACCATTACCATACCTGTTGTTACCATAGTTTCACAAGCTACTCGTCCATTCGAATCCTTTGATAATATTGTATCTAATATGGCATCGGATATCTGGTCACACATTTTGTCAGGATGTCCTTCTGTTACTGATTCTGATGTAAATAGTTTCTTCATAATATTCCTATACTAAATTTTCTTTAGTATAGTTTTCACTCCTTTCTAAAACATAATAAAAAAGCCCCTCAAGAAAGAAGTGACTTTATTTCGCTTCTCTCTTATCTTGCAGTTATACTGCTGGAATTGGCACCGTGGCTTATTAGCCGGTTGCCGGGTTTCATAGGGCCCTTTTCCCTCCACCTCTCTTGATAAGAGCTTATATAATTTTATAACATAATAAATTCTACCATATTACATTTATTACGTCAATATCATCTCAATAAAAAAAAAGACACATATGTGTCTTTTGGTGGAGGAAGATGGATTCGAACCATCGAAGTCGTAGACAGCAGATTTACAGTCTGCCCCCTTTAGCCACTCGGGAATTCCTCCATGTGGAGCTGGCAATAGGAATTGAACCTACAACCTGCTGATTACAAGTCAGCTGCTCTACCGTTGAGCCATGCCAGCAAAACATATAGTTTTAATTTTAAAAATGGTGGGCACAACAGGGCTCGAACCTGTGACCCTCTGCTTGTAAGGCAGATGCTCTCCCAGCTGAGCTATGCGCCCTGGGATTGGTGGAGGAAGATGGATTCGAACCATCGAAGTCGTAGACAGCAGATTTACAGTCTGCCCCCTTTAGCCACTCGGGAATTCCTCCATGTGGAGCTGGCAATAGGAATTGAACCTACAACCTGCTGATTACAAGTCAGCTGCTCTACCGTTGAGCCATGCCAGCATATCTACCAATGCTCTATCTTGTTACATACCGCATCAGCTGACAAGGTTTAGTATACCTAGATATAGATATAAATTCAACCTCCATTTCACCTCATTATCCTAAGTCAATTTTTTATTACTTCATTTTACTCTGTAATACTATGTTTTTGGATACTATCCATATTTTTTTAATAAATTATACACTAAATATTCAAGCAATTCAATATATAAACCTTAATCCTTCTATATAGCCACTTTGTATGTAGCGTAATATTATTTTTTATTAAACATATAAATTAATTAGGAGGTGGTTATATTGAAAAAGGATACAATTCATTACAAGAATGATATGGCTATTTTTGAACTTTCTAAGTTAATTAAAAATTATATAGATAAAAATACCATTTTAATATGTGTAGGTACAGATAGATGTATAGGAGATTCTCTAGGTCCAATTGTAGGTACATTTTTAACATATAAACTTTTCCCCTTGCCTGTTTATGGTAGTATTTCTTCTCCTATCCATGCTTTGAACTTAATTGAAAAGGTTTCACATATCAAATTACTACACCCAACCTCTAATATATTAGCAATAGATGCATGTTTAGGTGATGAGTCTTCCATAGGTGAAATTCAATTTAGAAATCTTCCTTTACATCCAGGTAAAGGGGTAGGTAAAACTCTACCGCATGTTGGTGATACATCAATTATAGGGATAGTTGATTGCAACAATGGAGACAACATCTTTATTAACAACACCATACGTTTAAGCTTTATTGTAGATATGGCAACCGTAATAACAGAATCATTATTTAATTCCTTGCAATTAAATAAATTAAAAGTTTAACTAACCTAGGTATTATATTTTATATTATAATAGGGCTACCCTATAAAAAAAGAGTAGTCCTTTAAACGCAATAAAATATATGTAAATTAAATTCAAATCATATTTTAGTCAATTAGCTCAACCTTATTATCATCTAATGTAATATTTAGTTTGTCTATAAAGTCGAGCATCTTTCCTGTTCCAATGGCAACGCTTCCAACAGGATCCTCTGCAATATGTACAGGGACTTTTGAAACATGTTCTATTAGTTTGTCCAAACCATGTAGTAAAGATCCTCCACCTGTCATTACTATCCCTTTTTCTGCTATATCAGATGCTAATTCAGGTGGAGTTTTTTCTAATACAGCATGAGTCATTTCACAAATTACCATGACGGTATCAATTAAAGCTTCTCTCATTTCAAAAGATGTTACAGTTACACTTTTAGGTAACCCTGTTAATAGGTCTCTACCTTTTACATCTTCGCTAATTTCTTCTTCAACAAATACACTACCTACACTAACTTTAAGATTTTCTGCTGTCCTTTCTCCTATCATGAGATTATGCTTTTTCCTTACATATTTAATTATGGCTTCATCGAATTTATCCCCAGCAACCTTAATAGATTCACGTACAACTATTCCACCTAAAGATATTACCGCTATATCTGTAGTCCCACCTCCTATATCAATAACCATATTGCCACTAGGTAAAGTTATATCAAGTCCTGCGCCTATAGCTGCAGCTAGTGGTTCTTCTATAAGAAAAACCTTTTTTGCACCTGCATTCATTGCAGCCTCTTTCACTGCTCTTTTTTCTACTTCGGTGGATTCACAAGGTATGCAAATCACAACCTTCGGTGTTGAAATCTTTCTTTTCCCACAAGCTTCACTTATAAAATATTTCAACATTTTTTCTGTAGTATCATAATCCGATATAACTCCATCCCTCATAGGCCTTATAGCTACTATATTCCCTGGAGTTCTACCTATCATTTTTCTAGCTTCTTCTCCTACAGCAAGTACCTTATTTGTATTATTATCTATTGCTACAACTGAGGGTTCTTTTAATATTACCCCCTTACCTCTAACATAAACCAATACAGTTGCTGTTCCAAGATCTATGCCCATGTCCATATTTGTTTTCCAAAAGCACATTCTACTTCCACTCCCACTCTCCAATTTTATATTAATTCTGCTATTCCATATAAGAATATCCAGAATCTTCTTTTATATTATACTAAGAATGTGCCTATCCTTCAACATTTTTATATTTTAATTTAGTAGCTTTTCCTCCTCTTATATGACGCTCAGATTTATTTAAATCTAAAATTAGTTTTGCTTCCTTTGCAATTACGGGATTTATTTTAGGTAATCTCTCTGTCATATCTTTGTGTATTGTACTTTTACTAACACCAAACTCTTTTGCTGTTTTTCTTATAGTCGATTTTGAATCAATTATATATTTGGCTACTTCTAGCACTCTCTCTTCTATATAGTCCTTCAAAGTGCTGCCTCCTTAATATCTATATTTATAAATATGCGCTTATTTTTCTTTAAATTACTTTTCATATACTTTCTCCCTAAGAAAGTATATGATAAATTTATTTTGATTAATTTAATCTTATAATCCTTAAAATATTCTTATGTTTTTCTTAGCTTAGATGAAATTCATCTAAGCTAAGAATTTGTTATTTGTAGCTTACATACTTTTCAGGATCAACCTTAATGTTATCTTTTAAAACTTCAAAGTGTAGATGATCTCCATACTTTTCTTCACTATAGTTACCAGCTGTTTTACCAACCTTTCCTATTTCTTGACCTTTAGATATTTTTTGACCTTCCTTTATTTGAATATCATCTTCTAAATTCGAATATAAAGTTTTTAAGCCATTTTTATGGTCTATAACCATATATCTTCCAAATTCTGTATTGTCATTATCTACTTTTTCTACCACACCATCAGATACTGCTAAAACCTTTTGCCCAAGATCAGCTTTAATATCTACTCCTGATCTAGTTCTCCAAGTACCAAGGGTGTCACAAAATATAGTTTCTTCAGTGAATTGCCTTACTAAGGATCCTTCTACTGGCTTCTCAAATTTAGTATCCACACTTTTAGAAACTGCAGCTGAATCTTTTGATTCTACTGTAGATGATACCTTCTCATTTTTTTCCTCAACTTTTATGGTTTCTTCGGACTTTTTGTTATTATCCTTTACTTGGAGAGCATTGTTTATATCTATTTCTTTTGATTCATGTCCCTCAGATAGTCTTAGATCTTCTTCATGTTGCACGCTAGGTGGTCCATCCATATCAGATTTATTATCTTTTACAGTTACTACAGCTATGGTAGCTACTATACATAAACACACAAATAGTACTACATAAAAACCCTCCCTTTTAAAAAAATTAGTTGTCTTTTTACTTATTTTTTTGTCCATAATGAACACCTCCATATTACTAGTCTGTCCTTTAGAAAATAAAAAATACATAAATTTAGTATTTTTTCTTCTACATTTTTCTAAATATTTCTTCATATTTCTACAATTTACCCAATATATATCATGATTAATATATTTAACTCTCTTTGAATCATTTAATTCCATATAATGGCAACTAAATAAAGACACAGAAATATAAATTATCACTGTGTCTTTATTTCAAAAAAAATATTTTATTTTTAATTACTTGCTCTAATAAAAACTAACCACCTTTTAGAAATTAAAGGTTTCTTTATCAAAAAGGTTAGGGCGTAAATTTAATTTAACACTCTGTTAAATTAAAGATTGTAACTTACTACTTATTAATGTTTTCTATTTCAATTCCTTTATAATAATGGGATAGTATCTCCTTATAAGTTTTATTATCCTTCCCCATGACATTAGCCCCCCATTGACTCATACCTACACCATGTCCATATCCAACACATTGAATTTCTATTTTATCCTTTTCAAAATTTATATTGAAATTTGCCGAATTTAAATTAAATAATTTTCTAAATTCTACTCCAGTTAATGTGTGTTCTCCTAATCTTATATTTTTTACAGCACCCCCCTCCGTTCTTTCTAAGATTTTAACTTCTTTTAATAAATCTTCGCTATTTAAATAATCATCTTTATAAAATTCATTAACTTTAATTATAAATTCCTTATAAGTAAATATTTCTTTTGATCTATATTTTGGCGCTATCTCTTCTCCAGGACTTTCTACAGACTTTAAATATGATTGAGAAAAAGTAAAAACCTCATCTGAATTTTCTGTTTTACCTGAACTTACTGCAAAATACTGTGGATTAAGGACTAAACTTCCCTCACAAATTAATATTTCACCATTAGTTTTCTCCACTGCCTCCTTTATCTTATTCCAATACTCTTCACCTTTATCTTTACCCCACTTTTTTACTCTTTCATCCTTTCCAACGTATACTTGACAGTGTATGCCATCACAAATATGTCCACCTTTAGCTTCCTTACAATTAAAAAGTATCTTAGATACAGCAAAGGTCCTAGCCGCAACTGCTTGAGCTTTTAAAGCCTCTTCATTAAAATTTGCTGGCATCTCTGATGCTACTACAGCGATTATATATTCTTCTAAATTTATTTCACTTACTTTATTTGTTTCCTTATTATAAACCTTAATATTTTTAAAATCTTTACCATCTAATTGATTTTTATAATAATCAACATTTTCATTTCCTTGGTATCTCTTAATTTCTTTTATATTATTATCTTTAAATCCAATAATTATTAATGGTAACAATACTATAAATAACATGAATAACATAAAGCAAATAATAATTTTTTTCAAATCAAAATTTCTTATAGCTTTGTACATTTTATTCTCCTTATATGTATTTATATTTATATTTATATAAATCTCTTATTTTAAGATTAATAGCTCATATAAAATTATATTGTTATTATTATAAATATATAACTTAAAAATAGATATATAACTTTAAATTAGATTTAAAGTTATATATCTACAATTAAGTTGCCGCTAATTGTGGTAATCCATAATATTTCCATTAAACATTTAACCTCATGTCCTAATGTTCAACATATTAATACATGAAACAATCCACTACATATTACACTATATGTTTATTCTTTCAATGCATGCTCCTAAGGATTTTAATTTCTTTTCTATATCCACATATCCTCTATCAATATGATAGACATCAGAAATTTGTGTATTGCATTCTGCTGCAAGTCCACATAATATAAGTGCTGCTCCCGCCCTTAAATCTGTAGCTCTAACCTCTGCTCCAGTAAGTCCTCTTACTCCTTCTATTACAGCGCTCCTTCCATCTATCTTTATATTTGCTCCCATACGTTTGATTTCTGAGGCATGCATGAATCTATTTTCAAATACAGTCTCCGTTATTATACTTGTTCCATTTGAAAGTGATAATAGAGCCATCATTTGGGCTTGCATATCCGTTGGAAATCCTGGATATGGCATAGTTTTTATATCTACAGGTTTTATATCCACATCGCCATAGGTTGTTGCAATCCCATCTTTAATGTCAATATTAATTCCACATTCAGATAATTTAGCTAATATAGGCTTAATATGCTCTTCATTTACCCCATTAATTTTTATTTTGCTTTTAGTCATAGCTGCAGCAATCATGTATGTCCCAGCTTCAATCCTATCGTATATAGGCTTGTGTGTAACACCTTTTAGTTCACTTACACCTTTTATCTTTATTCTACCTGTTCCTGCGCCTTCTACTATTGCTCCCATGCCATTTAAATAATCTGCTAAATCTTTTATTTCTGGTTCTTCTGCAGCATTTTCTATAACTGTTTCTCCCTTAGCCAAAACTGCAGCCATCATTATATTTTCTGTAGCTCCAACAGACGGGAAATCTAAATAAATCTTATTTCCTATAAGTCTATCAGCCTTTCCTTCCACATAACCGTGACCTAAATATATTTGAGCTCCGAGAGAGCTTAATCCTTTTAAATGAAGATCTATAGGTCTACTTCCTATATTGCATCCTCCAGGTAAAGACAATTTCACTCGTCCAAATCTTGATAGCATAGGTCCCATTATTAAAAAGGATGCTCTCATCTTTCTAACTAAATCGGCTTTTGGCTGTTCTTTTGAATCTATATTCTTTGTGTTAATAGATATATTATTATTTTCTTTGTTAATTTCTATTGATGCACCTAAAGATTCTAGCACATCACAAATAACAAAAACATCTTCTAACATAGGTGCATTTTCAATGACAGAAATATCTCCACTTAGTATACTAGCAGCTATTATTGGCAACACCGAATTCTTAGCTGAACTTATATTAACCTCACCTTTTAGTTTATATCCACCCTTAACTATTATTTTTTCCATATTATCCTCCATCCCATACTTTTTAATATGAACTATAAATTATTGGCGTTCCAACAATTAGGTATACACCAGAGTCATAATTCATTACAGCAAAATTTATATCCTCATAACCTAAAAATCCACTTTTGCTATAAGGTGATCTTGCTAAAGCTGTACCTAGCACACCGGCTTCACTGTATACAATATCTATATCTTTACTATTTTCATTTTTTAATGTATTTTTTATATCTAATATATTTTTCTCTAGTTCACCTTCAGTTAACTTAGCCTTAGCATATTTATATACTCTTTTATTATCATCTAATTTCACTTCTTTTTTTAGTAATTCATCTATCTTCTCTTTTTCCTCTATTGATCTTATATTAAATTTTAATTCCACATAAGAATTTTTGCTTTTATTATTCATAAGACCACTTATTTTTATATCCTCTTCCATTTGAGTTAAAGTTGTTATATTCTTTCCATATTCAATATTAAAATTACTTTTAATCTCTTTAACAGATAATGCTTGTTCGCATATATCTATATAAAAATCCATAAAATCTTTTTCAGACATACCTTCAAACTCAATTCTAATACCATATTCCTCTATACTTAGATCTAATCCCTCTATAAATTTATTAATAAAGTCTTCCTTTATATAAAATTTATCGTTTAAAATGAATAATAAGTTTAAAATGCATATAAGCATTAAGCATGCAATTTTCTTCAACTAACTCCCCCCTTATCCTAATTCTTTCCACTTCTAAGTATAATATTCAAATTATTATTAACTATATATGTGCTTTTAAATTAATAGCATAAATTATATCTTTATACGTTTTATGCTATCATGTATATTATCAATATATAGATTTAAAGAAAAAATGTGAGAAGTATAAATTTAATAAAAAAAGGCTTATAGGCTAGAAATAAAATTCCTAGCCTATAAGCCTTTTTTATTAAATATCTTATTTATTATTAATCACTACCTCAATTCTTTTTGTTAGTTCTTATACTATAGACTACTATTACCAAAAGGTGTGATATATAGCCAAAAACATAAGCTAAAGTATAGTTTTCATAATAAAGTGAAATTGCTACAATAATAACACCTATTATTAAAGTTCTAATAACAAAACTTAGCACATTCAAAATTTTCCTTTTATTATTTTTATCCTTTGTAATAATAAAATGAGTTACCATAGTGTTAGCAATAAAATTAAGCATAGCAGTAATTAGCCCTAATACAAAAGCTAGTACATACCCATAACTTAAAAACCACAGAGATATTGCTGAAAATGCCAAAGACATAAAAAGGGTTAGATAGCTCAATTCTTTTATCATTTTTTTAAGATACGTGTCCAATAAAATACTCCTTTACATAATCTTATTTTACCTAAACTATATTAATGGTGATTTCTCATTTTCTTAAATACTTTTAATTATCTTTTTACAACTATAGCTGTACCCATACCTCCACCTATACAAAGGGTTGCAAGTCCAGTTTTTGCGTCTCTTTTTTCCATTTCATAAAGTAAAGAAACTAATATTCTAGCCCCAGATGCTCCTATTGGATGACCAAGAGCTATAGCTCCTCCATTAACATTTACTTTATCCATATCAAATTTAAGATCTCTAGCTACAGCTATACTTTGAGCTGCAAAGGCTTCATTAGCTTCTATCAAGTCTAAGTCCTCTACTTTAATAGAAGCTTTTTCTAAAGCTTTATTTGTAGCTGCAAATGGACCATATCCCATTATAGATGGATCCACACCTCTAGATCCATAAGATATTATTTTTGCTAATGGCTTTATTCCTAATTCTTCAGCTTTTTCAGCACTCATTATTACAAATGCTGCTGCTCCATCATTTATACCCGATGCATTACCAGCAGTAACCGTTCCATCTTTTTTAAAGGAAGGTTTTAGTTTTTTAAGAGATTCTGCGCTAGTTCCGAATCTTGGGAACTCATCAGTATCAAAAATAATCGGATCACCTTTCCTTTGAGGAATCACTACAGGAAGAATTTCTTCTTTAAATCTTCCTTCTTTTATAGCTCTTTCTGCTTTGTTTTGTGAAGCTGCAGCAAATTTATCTTGATCCTCTCTTGAAATATTCCACTTTTCTGCTATGTTTTCAGCAGTAACTCCCATATGATAGTTATTAAAAGCGTCCCAGAGTCCATCAGTTATCATAACGTCAACCATATTACCATTGCCCATTCTTTGTCCCCATCTAGCTGAATTTATCGCATAAGGTGCCCTTGACATATTTTCCATACCACCTGCTACAATAATATCTGCATCTCCAGCTATTATTATTTGGCTTGCAAGGCTTACAGCCCTAAGTCCTGATCCACAAACCTTATTAATTGTCATAGCTGGTACTTCAACAGGTAATCCTGCTTTTATAACTGATTGTCTTGCTGGATTTTGTCCAAGCCCTGCTTGAAGTACATTACCCATTATAACTTCATCAATCATTTCACCTTTAACACCTGCTCTACTAAGTGCCTCTTTTATTACCAAAGCACCAAGCTCTACAGCACCTACATCTTTTAATCCTCCACCGAAAGAACCTATAGCAGTTCTAACTGCACTAGCAATAACTACTTCTCTCATAACAATTACTCCTCCAATTCAAATATTTAGTCTTAAATAAATTTTAAACGTAAACTATTTATAACTTTCCTAAATAAAAGTTTTAGTAAGATTTATCAAAGAAATTACAAGGTGTTTTTATTTTTTAAATTCTTCTGTTTTTTCTTTATTAAATCCAAAATAATGAAGCATTGAGTTTACTATCCTATAAGATGCTTTTCCATCTCCATAAGGATTAATAGCTTTACTCATTTTAAAATAATAATCTTTATCTAAAAGAAGCTTTTTCACTTCTTTTAATATAACCTCTTTATCTGTACCTACAAGTTTTACCGTTCCAGCCTCAACAGCTTCTGGTCTTTCTGTAACATTCCTAAGGACTAGGACTGGTTTACCAAGATGTGGAGCCTCCTCTTGCAGGCCACCAGAATCACTCATAACCATATAACATTTATTCATAAGGTTATGTGTTTCTTTAGTATCTAGTGGTGATAATAAATGAACTCTATCTAGATTTAATAAATGTTTATCAACCACATCTTTTACTACTGGATTTAAATGAACTAAATAAACTATCTCAACATTCTCATAGGTTTCTACTATTTCTTTTAGAGCTTCACATATATTTTCTATACCACCTCCCCAGTTTTCTCTTCTGTGGGCTGTTACCATAATAACCTGTTTATTATAGTCGATATCATTTAATTCTTTTGTTTCAAAAACATAATCTTTATTCACAGTAAAATTCATAGCATCAATTACTGTATTTCCTGTAACATATATATTTTCTTCCTTTATGCCTTCCCTTAAAAGATTGTTTTTTGCTGTTATTGTAGGAGCAAAGTGCAAATCTGCTAAAGAAGCTGTCAATTTTCTATTCATCTCTTCTGGATATGGAAAGAATTTATCAAATGTCCTAAGACCTGCTTCTACATGACCTACTTTAATCTTTTTATAAAATGCAGCTAAAGCGCCTGCAAATGTTGTTGTAGTATCGCCATGAACAAGTATTATATCTGGCTTTACTTTATCAAACATCTCCTCTAATCCTTCCAAAACCTTACTAGTTATACCTGTAAGACTTTGTTTTGATTCCATTATATTAAGATCATAATGTGGTTTAATTTGAAATAAATCTAGTACTTGATCTAACATTTCTCTATGCTGTGCCGTTACACATACTATGGACTCTATTTCTTCTCTTTTTTCTAATTCCTTTACTAAAGGAGCCATTTTAATTGCCTCTGGTCTAGTTCCAAAGATGGTCATAACCTTTATCCTATCCATTATTATCCTCCTGCTGAGTCATCTATTTATTTTGAAAAACCCATGTCTCAAAGCCATAAAAACTGTAATTAAAACTATTATAGTTAAAAGGAAATAAGATCTAGGTGTACTTATATACATGGCTAATATAGCTATAACACCAAGCACAGCGCTAATTGAATACATAACTAAAACTACTTGTTTTTGCGTAAGTCCTAAATTTAAAAGCCTATGATGGAGATGTCCTTTATCTGCTTGCATTATAGGCTTTCCGTTTATCTTCCTCCTAACCATAGCAAACAAAGTATCATATATAGGTAACCCCAAAGCCAAAATAGGTACAACTATAGCAAAAGTTGCTGCAGATTTTATAGCTCCTTGAAGTGAAATTACAGATAATAAAAACCCCAAAAGTTGAGATCCCGTATCTCCCATAAATATAGATGCAGGATTAAAATTATAAGGTAAAAATCCTGCTATAGCCCCTATAAGTACAGAAGTTAAAAGAGCTGTAGATATTCTCCCACACATAATCGCTATAATCATTATAGTAATAGATGATATAAGAGCTACTCCAGCAGCCAGTCCATCTAATCCATCAATTAAATTCAATGCATTTGTTATTCCAATTATCCATAAAATTGTAAATGGGATAGAAAATCTTCCTATATTAAAAAAAGCTTCTTCTCCAGCAAATGGATTTGTTATATTTTTAATATAAACCCCATGGTAAATAACGCATAAAGAGGCAGCCAATTGAAATAACAGCTTTTGCCAAGGCTTTAATTCTATTATATCATCAAGTACTCCACCTATTATAATTATAGTAGCCCCTATAATTATTCCTTTTTCCCATGATTCTAAAGGTCCAGCTTTAACTACAATACCTATTATAAATGCTATATATATAGAAAGACCTCCTAAAAGCGGTATCGGCTTTTTGTGGATTTTTCTTTCATCTTTAGGTACATCCATAGCATTTATTTTAATTGCCAACTTTTTTATAAATGGTGTTGAGATTATTGATATTATCATGGCAATAAAAATTAATTTTATGTATTCAATCATATTTTTTCTTCCTAACTATACGTTTTAGTATCCAAAATTATTAGTAAGGGAATCATCTTCCTCCACCCATTCGCTTGTATATATTACTTTGTAAGTATCCTTTGTAATTCTTATAATTATTTTTTTAATTCCTGAATTTATTATGAGCCTTTTACACATGTCACAAGAATTTGCTGATTCTACTAATTCTTTATTCTTGCAATCCTTACCAACTAAATATAATGTAGAATCAATCATATCCCGTCTAGAAGCGCTTATAATAGCATTAGCCTCACTATGTATGCTTCTACAAAGTTCATAATGTGTTCCTCTTTTTACATTTAGTTGCTCTCTTTTGCAAACACCAATATCTATACAATTTCTTCTTCCCCTAGGAGCACCTGTATATCCTGTGGATATAATTTCATCATGTTTTACAATTATAGAACCATAATTTCTCCTAAGGCAAGTTCCCCTTTCTAGTACAGTTTCTGCTATATCTAAATAATAATTATGTTTATCTCTTCTCCCCATTAATATCTCCTTATAAATAAAATGTTAAAAACATTACTTAAATTATACATTAAATATTATTCAAAGTAAACCAGGCTTCATTGATGACTTATAGTAATATGACCTAATTAAATAATTAAAAAGAAAAGGTGTAAACAAATTTAGTTTACACCTTTTCTACTTAATTAGCTATTATTTAGTTCCAAATAATCTATCCCCAGCATCGCCAAGACCTGGTACTATATAGCCATTTTCATCTAATTTTTCATCTATAAGAGCTACATATATATCAACATCTGGATGAGCCTTTACCACTGCCTCTACTCCCTCGGGAGCCGCTATAAGGCACATTAGACGGATATTTTTAGCTCCCCTCTTTTTTAAGAGTGAAATGGCATCCATTGCGGATCCACCTGTAGCTAGCATTGGGTCTGTTACTATTACATCTCTTTCTTGAATGTCTTGAGGTAGTTTGCAAAAATATTCTACTGGCTGAAGTGTTTCTTCATCTCTATATAGTCCTATATGACCAACCTTAGCTGCTGGTATTATTCTAAGCATACCATCTACCATTCCAAGTCCAGCTCTTAATATAGGTACTATAGCCATCTTTTTGCCTGATAACATCTTGCACTTAGTAACACAGATAGGAGTTTCTATTTCTACTTCTTCCATCTGTACATCTCGTGTAACCTCGTAAGCCATTAACATAGCTACTTCTTCAACCAACTCCCTAAAATCTTTTGCCCCAGTATTCTTGTCTCTTATAAGAGCTAGTTTGTGTAAAATTAATGGATGTGTTATTTGTGTTACTTTTCCCATGTTTTTTCCTCCTAAAATCTATTAAGCATTATTTTATATATTAGGCATCATTTTAATATTTTTAAAATACCTTTATCTACATTAAAAAATATTTTTGATGCTTAATTTAACCTTTATCATTGGTTTAAATTACTTTAGATATTTATCTTCAATATCTGATATTTTATCTATTCTCTTTTGATGTCTTCCACCTTGGAACTCTGCACTTAAAAAAGTATCTACTATATCTAAAGCAAGACCTACCCCAACTACTCTTTCACCTAATGCTAATATATTAGCATTATTATGCTCTCTAGTTGCATGAGCACTAAATGTATCAGAACAAAGTGCTGCTCTTATTCCTACGACCTTATTTGCTGATATGCTAATGCCTATTCCTGTTCCACAAATTAATATTCCAAATTCAAAATTTTTCATAGCAACTTCTTCTGCTACCTTTAATCCAAAGTCAGGATAATCACACGAATCTTCATTATAAGTACCAAAGTCTACAACTTCTATTTGTTTTTCCTTTAAGTGTTTTATAATTTCTCCCTTTAACTTAAATCCACCATGATCGCTTCCAATAGCTATCTTCATAAATATTACCTCCTTAATTTAAAAATTACTTTTTTGAATATAACAAAAACTCTTTGCATTGCAAAAAAGAAGATGTGGTAACTATACCCTATCTCCTTTTAATTTTTCTAGTAAAAGCCTTATTGATTTTTCGAGATCAAAAAAAGTTTTTTCATAAAACGCCATTGTGCCACCGTAAGGATCTATAATATCTCCATTTACGCCCACATATTCATTTAAAGTAAATATCTTTTCTTTTTCTTTTGGAAATGCATTTATTAACATATCTTTCATATGCAAAGTCATAGTAAGCACAATATTTGAATTTTCAATATCTTCCTTACTAAATTGAACAGCTTTTCTATTGCTTAAATCTAAACCTAATTTAGATTTAATAATCTCAGCTGAATTTAAAGATGTAACACTATCTTTAACAATACTAAGTCCTACTGATTTTGAGCATAAGTTTTTATTATCATTAATATAGTTAAATATAGCTTCTGCCATACAGCTTCTACAAGTATTTCCTGTACACACAAAAAGAATATTCATAGTATCACACCTCCTTTAAAATAATATAGGTTCTATAAGTTAAAATGTTGAAACTTATACGTCTAATATATCAAACCCTGCTGATTTTTTTAATCTATTCATTATTGCACTGCCAATTCCAATCTCATCAAAACTTTCAGATAATATTAAATCTACATTTTTATCATCAATGGCTCTTAAACATTCAAAAAGGTTTTTTGCTACAACATCTAAATCTTTTCTACTTCCTAAGGATAAAACTATGCCTTTATTATAAAGGTTTTTAGTTTCTTCTGTAGCTATAATTCCCACAGTCTTTCCTTCATCTATACAATTTTGCACTATTTCATTAACTTTTGCAATAGTTTTTTTCAAATCTCCTCTTATTATCTTCAAAGGAGCCTTAGGTGCATAATGTCTATATTTCATCCCTGGAGCCTTAGGTTTTAATTCTTTACTAGGCATTTTCATTACTGCAGGGTCTATATAAATATCTTCTTTTACTTCTTTTAGCATTTCTAAAGTTATAGCACCTGGCCTTAGTATACAAGGAGGCTCTACTGTAC
This sequence comes from Clostridium algidicarnis DSM 15099, assembly GCF_002934235.1. Lineage (GTDB taxonomy): Bacteria > Bacillota > Clostridia > Clostridiales > Clostridiaceae > Clostridium_L > Clostridium_L algidicarnis. The sequence continues at coordinate 78,116 of NZ_PTIS01000003.1, read as the reverse complement.
AATCTAATATTGTGGACTCAAGTCCTATATTGCTTCCTTCTCCTCCTAATATATATTCAACTTTTTCATTTAAATCTTCTATGCATCTTTCTACTTCTGTTGGACTTGGTCTTCCCGAAATATTAGCAGAAGGAGCCGCTATTGGGACACCACTTTTTAATATAAGTTCCCTTGCAATTTTATTAGAAGGCATTCTTATACCTATAGTATTTAATCCAGCGCTAGTAGTTAAAGGTATAATGTCAGACTTATTTAATATAAAAGTTATGGGCCCTGGCCAAAATTTTTCCATAAGCTTAGTTGCTACCAGTGGTAAATCTTTTATGTATTTTTTTATATTAAAGTCTGCTACATGTATTATAAGTGGATTATCTTGAGGTCTTCCCTTTGCCTCAAATATTTTTGAAACTGCCTTACCATCTAATGCATTAGCTCCAAGTCCATACACTGTTTCGGTTGGGAACACTACAAGACCTCCAGCTTTTATTGTACTTGCAGCTTCTTCTATAGCATTCATATTCATTTTATCTTCATTCATTTTAACTACCTTAGTATTCATTAGAACTCTCCCTTTTATTAACCTTGCACTTTTAAAAAAATATCTAATATATTTTATTTCTTATATTGCAACTGCACATCAAAAATATTAAAGAATAATTCCTATGAAAAATCCCATGAAAATTCCAGCTAGTATGCTTAATATAGATACCTTACCATGGCCTAGTTTGTTAGACTCTGGAATCAATTCTAAAAAAACTACATACATCATAACTCCTGAAGCAAAAGCTAATGCTCTTCCTAAAAAGGTTTCTGAAATTCCCCCTAAATATATTCCAAATATAGCCCCTAATGCTGTGGGCATTGCTGTTATAAATGCATATATCAAAATTTTAGTATTTTTTTCTCCAGCTGCTACAAGTGGGGATACTACAGCTAACCCTTCAGGTATATCGTGCAAAGCTATTATAATACTCATCTTAATACCCAAATATTCTCCTGCTACAAATCCGCATCCCATTATTATCCCCTCAGGTATATTATGAATCATAAGTCCTATTGAAGTTATTACTGCCATTTTCATATAAGTATTGTTTTTTACAATTTTGCTTATAAATAATTCCAGAAATACAGTTACAAGTATACCAATAAGACAAAATATAAATACATATTTTATACTTATTTTCGTTAAAGCACTAGGAATTAAATCAAATACAATAACCGAAAACATAAGCCCTCCTGAAAAACCCATAATAGAACTTATAACGTTTTTAGTAGGATTCTTTATGAACATAGCAAGGGTAGCTCCTATAATTGTACCTATCATGGATACTAATGAGCATAAAAATATTATAATAATAGTTTTATTCAATTTAAAATCACCCCTTATTTATACAATCTTATTAGTAAAAATAAGGGATTATAACTTAATCTATAAATTCCTTTTGTCCTCTAGCTATCTTTATATTTTCAATAGTTTCATCTGTATAAACTGCTTTAACACTATTTTTATATATAATATCTAGTAAGTTATATTTATAAAATCCACCTTTTTTAATGATTAAAAAATAATAATCTTTTTCAGGATTTTCTTTTTTTTCATTCTCATATTTTTTGGCTAACATAGGATACCTTTTATAAAAGCTTTCATTGATAGGCTTTGCTCTTTTATTTTTAATCTTAGTATTGCTTATTATTATTATTTCTATGTCTTCTTTGCTCTTAGCCGTATGTACGATAGATATTTTATCACAAAATATTAGTGTGGTTTGACCTAATATACCTACCTTTAATTTCAACTTATTATTAGAACAGTTAAATTTAATTTTTTGAGAGTTGTATTTGCTTATAGTAGCAAAAGCAATCATAAACTCAATAAAAATCATGTAACTTAATAAAAACCAATTAATATTTCCATATAAAAATAATGCCAAAGGTAAAATTAAAGACATAGATATCATTAGTATCATAAATTTTTTTAAATTTCTGTTTTGATTTTTGATAGCTTTTTCAATATGCAATTAATCACCTCTAAGCATATGTCTTTGAAAATATTATAACCTTTCCGTATTTCCCATAGACTTCATTTTATTTGCTTGATCTTCTGTTATAAGAGAGTCTATCATTTCATCTATATCACCTTCTAAGAATGATTCAAGTCTATAAAGAGTTAATCCAATTCTGTGATCGGTAACCCTTCCTTGAGGATAGTTATAAGTCCTTATTCTTTCACTTCTATCTCCTGTTCCTACTTGGCTTTTTCTATCTTCTGCAATAGATGCTGATCTTTCTGACTCAGCAATTTCAAATAACCTAGATCTTAAAACTTTCATAGCCTTTTCTTTATTTTTAAGTTGAGACTTTTCATCTTGGCAAGAAACTACAATTCCTGATGGAATATGGGTTATTCTTATGGCAGAATCTGTAGTATTTACAGACTGCCCACCATTACCTGATGATCTGAATACATCTATCCTTAAATCATTTTGATTTATCTCAATATCTACATCATCTACCTCTGGTAATACTGCTACAGTAGCAGTAGATGTATGAATTCTTCCACTTGACTCCGTATCTGGGACCCTTTGCACTCTATGAACTCCGCTTTCATACTTAAGTCTACTATAAGCACCTTTTCCTTTTATCATAAAAACAACTTCTTTAAATCCACCTATATCTGTTTCATTAGAGTTTATCATTTCTATTTTCCAGTGCTTGTTTTCAGAATATCTTGTATACATTCTAAATAAATTAGCAGCAAATAAAGCTGCTTCATCTCCACCTGCACCACCTCTAATTTCTACAAATACATTTTTGTCATCATTAGGATCTTTAGGTAAAAGTAAAATTCTAAGATCTTCTGCTAATTTATCTTTTTTTACTGTAAGCTCTTTTAACTCTTCTTGAGCCATTTCTTTTAATTCTTTGTCGTTTTCTTCATTTAATATTTCTTTGTTAAATACTATCTCCTCATCTACTTGTTTATATTGTCTAAACTTCATAACTAAATCTTCAATATCTGAATGTTCTTTACATAATCTTTGCCATTCTTTTTGATTAGCTATTATTGATGGGTCACTAATCTTAACAGACAATTCTTCATATTTATTTTCAACAAAATTAAGCCTTTCTAACATGTTTATCACTCCGTATCATATTTTCATAGTTTATTATTATAACATATAATAGTAAATAATATTACTCTTTCTTAATATTATACTATTAAATACTGTTTTTTCCTATAACCACTCTATCAAATCCTGATAGATCCTTAATTATCTTTATATTCTTATATCCGAAAGAATCAAGAATTTCACTAACCTCCATACCTTGATCTTTACCAATTTCAAAAGCTATAAGGCCTGATGCACTTAGTATTTCTTTAGACTCTCTTGTAATTGTTTTGTAAAATACAAGTCCATCTTCCCCTCCATCTAAAGCTAGATGTGGTTCAAAGGCCTTTACATCATCCATTAGAGTATCTATATCCCCACTCTTTATATAAGGTGGATTGGATACTAAAACATCGTATTTATACCCTTTCTTAATTGGTATTTCTAAAAGGTCGCTTTTTATAAAACTTACCCTGCCATTAAGTCTAAACTTATTAATATTTTCTAAAACCACTTCATTTGAAATAGGGCTAATATCTATACAATGAACATTTATGCTATCTTTATGATATGCTAAAGAAATACCTATAGCACCACTTCCAGTACATAAGTCACATACATTTTCATAGTTTTCTTTTTCTATATATTCTAAAACTATTTCAACCAAGTTTTCTGTATCTGGCCTTGGTATTAATACACCTTCTTTAACATTTAAATCTATTCCCATAAATTCCGTATTACCTAATATATATTTAATAGGCATACTACCCTTTCTAAGTTTTATAAGTTCCATAAATTCCTTTTCCTTTAAAGGATTAACTTTTAAATTTCTATTAGTTATAACATACAGTTTATCTACCTCTAATATTTTAGCAAGTAAAAGTTGAGTATCTAGTATATAGCTAGGTATAGATGCATCTTTTAATATTTCATTTCCCATATTTAAAAGTTCGCCTATGGTTTTATCAGGTTCACTAATGCCTTCAGCAGCCTTTAGTGATGCTATAGCCACTTCCATTTGAGATTCATCAGGTTCTCTTGTTGTTAGCATTTGTAATTTAAGACCTGGATATGCTAATATCTTTGAAAGCTTGCTATTACTTTTTGAAAGCCACTTTATTATTTCAAAACTAAAACCAGACACTATTGGTAGTAATAATATTCTATATAGTACCCTTTCTCCTAAACTACTCCACCCAGTTATTGAAAGTAATATTATACTAACTATCATTACAAGAAATAAAAAGTTGGTACCACATCTTGGGTGAAGCCTTTTATATTTCATTACATTTTCTACAGTTAGCTCCTCTTTAGCTTCATAACAAAATATAGTCTTATGTTCTGCTCCATGGTACTGTAATAGCCTATATATGTCTTCCATCTTAGAAATTGCCACTATATACATAATGAATATGATAACCCTAAAAACACCTTCTATTACATTTAACCCTACATTATTGACACCTAGTTTTTTAAATAAATTTGCAATTATTGTAGGTATAAGTATGAATATGATTCCAGAAATAATAAAGGACATACCTAAAACAATACCCATTAATATCGTATCACTTTTATCTTTAAACAATTTATTTAGAAACTTTTCTATACTAGATTCACTCTTTTCCTCCTCTTCTTCTTCAAAAAAGCTAGAAGAGTAATTCAAGGTTTCTATACCTGTAACCAAAGATTCAATTAATGCTATAAATCCTCTTATAATAGGTACCCGTAATATCTTATTTTTTTCTCTTATAGATGAAGCCTTTTTAATTTCTACCTTTATTGTTCGGTCAGGGATTCTTATTGCAGTTGCAATGCCTTTATTTCCCCTCATCATTACACCTTCGATTATGGCTTGACCACCAACGGCATAATCCTTTTTCATATATAATATCAACTCTCTTTTTAAAATTCTTTTTATTTTTTTGAATACTTTAATTGTTTCTTAAACAATATATTATATTTTGTTCATCTCAAATTCAACCTATACTAAATTATATTTCGTTTAGTTCAAATTCAGCCTTATATTTAAAATAACATTTTGGACACAATGATTCGTACTCCACTTCATCTTCATTATCTATAGCTATCTGATTTCCCACAAAAACATATCTGCCATTAATCTTTCTCCCATTAAGTAGGGCCTTTTTCCCACAAGTACATATGGTTTTCATTTCTTCAATGCTATGAGCTAGAAGAAGCAATCTTTTACTACCCTCAAATCCTTCCATTTGAAAATCTGTACGAAGTCCATAGCAAATAACAGGTATATCCATAATTACAGACACTTTAAAAAGTTCATCTATATGATGTGATTTTAAAAATTGAACTTCATCTACTAATATACAATTAATACTCCCCTTATTTTTTATATAACCCTCTATATTTAAATAAGCATTTTCACTAGGGTCTAATAACATATCTACATTTCTTGCAACTCCAAGCCTTGAAGTTATTTTATTTCCGCCTTTAGTATCTGTCCTTGGTTTTATAATTATAACCTTCATACCTCTTTCTTCATAATTATAAGCTACCTGCATAAGACTAGTAGACTTACCCGAATTCATAGCTCCATATCTAAAGTATAATTTAGCCAATTAAAACTCGTCCCTTCTTGATAATTATAAGCAGCATCTCTAAAATAAATGATTCTAAAAATCTACTTTATGATTATAACATTTAATTATAATATAAAAAAGATATGTTATCACACTTTTTACTCTTTAAAATATAAGTATGTATCTTGACTATTAATAAAACTTCGTGATATAATCTAGTAGTTATAAGCGGTAATCCGCAATTTGAAAGAGGTGAAACATATGAGAGAAGGCATACACCCAAATTACAATCATGAGGCTGTAGTTAAATGTGCATGTGGAAATACTTTCACTACTGGTTCAGTTAAAGATGAACTAAAAGTGGAAATTTGTTCAAAATGCCATCCTTTCTTCACTGGGCGTCAAAAGATCGTTGACGTTGGAGGAAGAGTTGAAAGGTTCAATAAGAAGTTCAACTTAAAAAGCGAAGAATAAAGCTATATGAGGAAGATCTATTGATCTTCCTCAACTGCTTTTTTTTTGCTTTTTTTTATTAATTCCATTATAAAATATATATTATTTTCTTTAAATTTCTACATATCTTATTTTGTCATTAGATCTTATTTGGAAATATCTATCTTTTTTATCATTTGTAACAATTCTTTATTATTCTTTGTTCTAGATAATAAACTTATTAAGTTCCCTGTTATTGTTTCAATATTTCCTTCTCTATACATAACTTTTCTTATATTGTATGCTACATCTTTTTCATCTTCTGTAAGCAATAAATCTTCTTTTCTAGTTCCCGATTTATAAATATCAATAGCTGGAAAGATTCTTCTTTCTTGAAGCTTTCTGTCTAAATGAACTTCCATATTTCCAGTTCCTTTAAATTCTTCAAATATCATATCATCCATTCTGCTTCCTGTTTCAACCAATGCAGTTGCAAGTATAGTAAGGCTTCCACCTTCTTCAATATTTCTTGCAGCTCCAAAGAATTTCTTTGGCATTATTAAAGCCCCTGGATCAAGACCTCCTGATAAAGTTCTTCCTGAAGGGTTAACAGTAAGGTTATATGCCCTAGCAAGCCTTGTAATACTATCTAATAATATTACAACGTCTTGGCCTTGTTCTACCATACGTTTAGCTCTTTCAAGTACCATTTGAGCAACCTTTGTATGATGATCTGGTTCCTCATCAAATGTAGAATATATTACCTCTCCATTTATAGATCTTTGCATATCTGTAACTTCTTCTGGTCTTTCATCTATTAAAACAACTATAAGTTTTATTTCAGGATAATTATAAGAAATGTTTTGTGCTATCTTTTTAAGCAAAGTAGTTTTTCCTGCTTTAGGTGGAGCTACAATCATCCCTCTTTGTCCTTTTCCAATAGGACTTATTATATCCATAAGTCTTGAAGATAGGTTATTGTCATGATGAGTTTCAAGTCTTAATCTTTGATCTGGGTATACAGGTACAAGTCTTTCAAATGATTTTCTTCCCACAGCCTTTTCAGGGTTTTCACCATTTACTCTTTCAACATACAAAAGAGCTTTAAACTTTTCACCATCTTTAGGTATTCTTACCTTTCCTTCTACCTCATCACCAGTTCTTAAATTAAACCTTCTTATTTGAGATGGTGATACATATATGTCATCTGTACTTGTGAGATAATTCTTACCTCTTAAGAAACCAAAGTTATTATTTTCATTTACCTCTAATACCCCTCTTGCAGACTGAGAGTCATTTATCATAGTTTTTAATCTTTCTCTTTTATTCTCCTCTTCAGCCTTGTCCACAGTTATATTATCTGGCCTTTTTTCTTCATTATTAATCAAAACATTGTTTTTAACAGGTTCTTCTTTAATTTCATTCTTATCCGTTAAAACCTCTTCTTTAATCTTAGGAGCTATCTTTTCTTGAAGAACCATGCCATTTTTTTGCATAGACACAGGTAATGGTAAAACCTTTTTAATTTCTTCGATTAATTCGCTTTTTTTAAATTTACTTATATTTTTTATGTCTAATTCTTTAGCCTTTTTTCGTAACTCAACCAAAGTTACTTTTTCATAATTATCTATCGACAAAATTACACCTCCATTTTTTATTATTCTTAACTTCATAAGTTTTAAAATCTTATAGTTTTTTTAAATCTTTTAATTTTTCACAGAACTAACATGAAGTTATCATTAAAATTATTAATCATGAGATAAGTTCTAGAATTCAAATAAACAGAAAACAATAAGAACGTTCAGATAAAATGGATATGAATATAAGAAGACCTTCTAAGATTATATAGGCTATTAGATTATACGTTTTAGCCTATAATAAAATAAATATAGATATTAATATTTATTTTATTTATATTTTATGTAAATCATATTTCATATTAAATTATATACTTATATGCGCCAACGTCAAGTTATAAGTTTAAAACAGTTTAAACTTATAACAGCTACATAACTTTTTAAAAAATTTTTTTTTAATAAACCCTCATAATAATCTCTATATAGTAGAATAAATTTGATTATTGATATGTCTACGTTCTTTTATAATGCTATAAACCATTTCTTTTTTTCCTATAAGTAATATGAAATTCCCACTATTTTTGCAACCTCCTATAATTAAGTCCTTACACAAAACTTCTTTAAGTTTATAATTGTAACTATGGAGCTTATTACAAAATGGACATTTCATACTTATGCATAAAAATTTCTTATTTTTATTTATTATAATTGTCCCATCGAGATATTTCTTATCTAGTTGCTTTAATTCAAAGATATTTGTATCTATCTTAGTAATTGTATTATCTGCATTTTTAAATGCTATTGATACTTCAGTATTATACATAATGGATTCACCTCCATATACCTCTTCACCACTATCTAACTAAATAAGTTCTCTACAAACGGAGAAAAGTTACATACCAGTAAGAGCGCAGCATTCTATCTAACTAAATAAGTTCTCTACAAACCCCTTAATTCCTCTATAATAATCAAAACTTTTAATTTATTATTAATTTTAATATGTATAAAGTTGATGCTTACACATATCTTATATTATTTCTTTTATTATTTTTTGAATTTCAAAATATTTTTCCCTAAAATCCTTATTAACATATAACTTTTCTTCTGCTTTTTTAAAGTTATACTTTATAGATGTTTTAGTCTTAGAAGGCATAATTTCTTCTAATATAATCTCATCTGTGCACTTGTTGCTTTTTAGTAATAGTAAAAGTAGATATTTGCACTCTTTATCTTTTAATAATGGAATAATATCATTTTCATCAATATTGTTATACTGACATAAAATTTGTATTATCTTTTCATATTGGTATCTTTTTAGATCTTTATATTCCATATATTCAACTCCTAACTAGCTATTGTAAGGTATCTTAAATTATACCCAAAATTAATTAATTTAATCTCTTATATACAAAATATATTATTTTACAAATAAAAAAAGACGAATTCTTTTAAAATTAGAATGCATCTTTTTTTTATTTATAACTTATATTTTGAATTTTTTCTTTTATAAAAGGATCTACAAAGTTTAGTTAGAAAATTTTTAATTCTATATATGACATGTCCATGTTTTAATCTTTAATTTAAGCCATGAGTTAAGATTTTATTTTGATTTTAAGTTCCGTGTTTTGTGCAGCTTGACCTGCTATAATCATATTGTAGCTTATAAAAACTTCTCCACCTTTATCACCAACATCTATTTTTAAATCATCAGTATCTATTTTTATCTCTAGAACACCATAAGGAGTATTGTATAATGTTGTGCACTGCTTATTTTTATCAAAGTGCATTTCTGCATTAGTTGTGCCTTCCCTTAACAGTGAAAGTTTTTCTTTAGAAATTTTAAGAGTTGTTGTAGTTCCTTCCATTCCGCTTATTTCTGTTTCATCGTATACTGCAAAATATTCATCTTCCTTTTTGTAAAAGTCCCCTGGTGTTACCACTTCTATAGCCTCATCCTTACTTAATTTTTCATGACTTAAAATCGAAATTATGGCCTTTTTTTTCATATTTATCCCTCACTTTGATTTAAATATTAATACTATATTCATTAATATTTTCATCATTTATATTAATAGCGTTAATATATTTATTTGCAATTGTTTTATGCTTTCCATACTTTACAGTAATTTTTTCTTCACTATTTCCTTTACTATACCTCAAAGAAATATTTGCTGCAAATTCTATTGCTTCATTAGTTTTATCTCCTGTTAAAATTACCATAGACCCAGCATAATCCTTTGGGAAAAATAAAAAGTCTTCTTCTTTAAGTAACTTTTTCATACATATAGCTTCATCTCTAGTTCTAGATACAATTACCTTACTATTACCTATCCTAAAATGTCTTCCATATCTTAAAAGGCCTATATCTTTATTATCAGGATCATCATTATATTTTAATAAATCTTTTAATCTTTTTGAATAATTAGGTTCTGTAAGTTTACATCCTCCCGCTGGAGATGGATAATCCTTTATTCCAAATACTTCTGCAAGTTCCATCTGCCTCGTTCTCGACCTTCCAGATATATCAAGCAAATCTTCCCTATTAACTAAGCCTTCCTTTTCCATATCTGTAGGTTCTAAATTTAATGCACATAATGGTCTTAATATCTTATTGCTAAACCCGGATTCTTTCTTAACAATATCCAAAGATCTTTTATTTTGAGACATAGGTCTTTGATTTAAAACCTCACCTGTTATAATAAAATCTGCTTTATACTTATCTAATAACTCACCTGTATACTTCATCATCATTGCATGACAATCTATGCAGGGATTCATATTTTTACCATAACCATGTTTAGGATTTTTTAACATATTAAAATGTTCCTTAGAAAAATCCACAACCACTAGGGGTATACCTATGATTTTACACATATCTTTAGCCTTTGACTCATCGAAAAAATATGATTTAAAACAAACTCCTATAACATCGATTCTTTGTTCTTTAATTATCTTAGCCGCTAATATACTGTCTAAGCCTCCAGATATCATAGCTAAAGCTATTGTCATAACCTCACTCCTTAAAAGTTTAAAAATCTAATTAAACTATTATATAACATTTAATATTGTTTATCCCTTATACTAAATGTAAAGGGGTAAACATCAAGTGATTCTTAGACTCAGGTGGAATTTGATTATAAGGAATACATCTCCATCTGAGTCTTAGAAAAACTTATCCAGTGGCGTAGCAGCCATCATCTCCCCACCTTGAAGAGGATAGGGGTGTTACGGATGGTAGCCATCGGATAAATATATATCGTATATCGTATAGTTTAGCTAAATTTTATAATTATATCAAGATATTTTAAGTGATAAGCCCTTAAATTTAACTATTGTATATAAAATTTGCTTAGATTATATTGCAAGCTTTCCATTAGCTGTATTGATTATCTTAATTATTCTTTCAAAGTTTCCAGAAACTGCATCTACATATACTTTATACTCATCATCTCTATAAGTTCCACTGTATTCATAACACAACTTTTCTTTATTCATTTCCCCTGGAACTATTACGAGCTTTATATCTTTTAATTCTAAACGTTTGCCTATATTTTTCTTTCCTTCATCAGCATTAATATTAATTGTTGGAATTTCACGACTTTTAGTGTGAGATACTAAATATTTATCAGCTTCCATACCTATTATATCTCCATCATCTAAGGCAATCTTAAGTTTTATTTGATCTGTATAAACTAGTATATCATCAATAGTAAACACATAGTTAATCGTTACATTGTCTTCATATTTTAATGTATATGTAGGCTTCATATTCTCATATCCTAAAGATTCTAAATACTCTTTCCCTATTTCTATAGACTTTTCTAAATCTATATTTGGCTTATTTAATGCTTTATTATCCATAATATAAATAACCTTTCCTCCTCTTTTAGATATATCGCAGACTATATTTTCTTTTTCATCTCTTCCATTTACTGTTACATTGAATCCATAAGATTCTATTTTAGTATTGCTTTCACTATTTTTTTCTTTTATATCTTTTATATCTCTATTTGCCAAAGCCTTCTTTAGAAGATCCTTTGCCTCTTCTATAGAAACTTCTGCTTCTTCATTTACTTTTGGTTCTACCTCCAGTATATTTTCTGAAAAAGGGCCATCATAAATCAATGCAGGATATTGCGCTACTTGCTTTTGTATATTTTGAAACTTTTCTCCTACAACGTCTTCCTCACTTTTTGGCAGAACCCCTGTAGCCTTCTTTCTTATTTCCCCCCACTTTACTTTTCCTTCATTTATTTCTTGTAATAATCCATTTAGATTTTCTCTTAACTCATAAGATTGATCTGAAAGATCATCAATAGCAATTAATTGTTCTTCTGTAATTTCTTCGCCGCTTACAGAATTCCTTACAAGAGTATAGCAAAAATCTCCAACCTGAATTAAAAATTTACTTGTCTCATTGACTCTTTCTTGGGGTATAGGCAATGAGTGTAGTCTATCCGATGCCATAGTGGAATATCTAAAGATCTCCTCAAATATGAGCATTCTCTGATTTTTATCATCTACTACAGCAGATTTTGAAAGATTATCTTGTATATTATCCACTGCAGTTAAAAGTTCATAAATATTTTTACTATATTGACCTTGAAGATAATTTCTATAATCAGTCCTTTCTAAAGTCATAAGTATTGCAAATGTACTTGAAAATACTACTATTAAAGTAGCTATCAAGGTGTATATGATTCTCTTTTTTGATATATCGTCTTTTTTATTCATAAATTTCTACCTCCTATATGGTGGTAGTATTTGTGTTATTTGCGACTATTATTCCTTTATATTATAATCATAGTAATATATATTTAAATCTATCATAAATTATTATTTTATATACCCTGATTTTTAAAAGTATTGTATACTTATAAATAGAATTTAAACAAAACGTAAGATACTGAAGGTGTGAACATTAATGAAACTATTGATTTTATCTGTCTCAGCTGGTGGCGGTCATATAAATGCTGCTGAAGCTATAAAAACACATACTGAATTAAATATACCTAATTCAGAAGTAAAAATAATAGATACAATAAAATATATCAATCCACTTTTGGATAAACTTATAATTGGAAGTTACCTAAAGAGTATAAGAATTTATCCATCTATATTTGGACTGCTTTATAATCATACAGAAAATGATGGAGGATTAACTACTATAAGTGAAAGGTTTAATACCCTTATGTCAATCAAAGTATTGACGCTTATAAATAAATTTGATCCAGATTTAATAATATCTACCCATCCCTTCTCCACAGGTATGTTATCTGTATTAAAAGCTAAGAACAAATTAAATAAACCAAATATAACTATAATGACTGACTATGCTCCTCATAATTCTTGGATTCATCCCGATGTAGATGCTTATGTAGTAGCTACAGAGGAAATGGGAAAACAGATGGCTTTAAGAGGGGTTGATAGTAATAAAATTTTTTCATTAGGCATCCCTGTGCATCCAGACTTTTTACACCATGAAAATCGAAATAAAATCCTTTTAGATTTAGACCTTGATCCAAATAAATTCACATTATTACTAATGGGCGGAAGTCTTGGAATGGGAAAAATATTAGAAGTATATGAACAAATATCAGAGATACCTATTGACTTTCAAATAATAGCTATAGCTGGTAATAACAAAAAATTATTAAATTCTCTAAAAAAAGCAGTTATGATTTCTAATAAGCCAACCAAAATAATTGGATTCAGTGATGATATTAATAACTTTATGAAATGTGCTGATCTTCTTATTACAAAACCAGGTGGCTTAACAATTTCAGAAGCACTTATATCTAATTTGCCACTTGCTATCTTTTCTGCTATACCTGGTCAAGAAGAAAAGAATGCAGAGTTTTTACTTAAACATGATTTAGCTATAGATTTAGGTACAGGTACAGATTGTAAATTTAAAATACAAGAACTTATAAAAGATCCTTATAAACTTAATACTATGAAAACTAATTGTAAAGCCTTTGCAAAACCTAATGGTGGTAAAGATATAATTTCTCTTATGGAAGATATGGTTAAATAAAAAAAGAAGCTAATTTAATGTTTAACTTAGCTTCTTTTATTTCTATCTTTTGTTTTGTTTAGTTTTTATATCTTTTACGACTTCCCCAATTTTAGATTTAAATATAATATTACTTTTATCTTTTCTTTTTACAATGTCATATTCTTTTTCACTTAAATTCTTTTTCATTATTTCTTCTGTATCCTCGCTAGAAACTTCACCCTTTGTGATATCTACAAAGCATAAGGGTGGAAACATTACACACCACCAATTTTGCCCCTTTCCATCTCCTAAAATTATTCTATAGGCTTCATATTCTCCCTGAGGCAAAGTTATATCACCATAACTTTTCACTGGAAACATTTCATTAGATAATGTACTTTCTACTTTATAATCATAGTTATTTTCTTGTAACACCTTTAATGCTATATCTTTTATTTCTTTATCATTTTCTTTTAATATTTCTCTAGACTTATCTATTTCAGAAGCTCCCTCTAACTTAGGATAAATATATTCTAAAACTTTATCTCTTACCTTTAACTTTATATCTTGATCTTCAATAGAATCACTATTAGCTATTACATGAAATCTAATCATCTTATCTTTTATCAATTCACTATCTGAATTATTAAACTTATTTAACTCTTGTCCAGAAAATGCAAAAGCTGTAACCATTGAAATTAATATAATTATTGACACCAAATACTTTTTCACACCCTCACTCCTTTACAATTAATTATTGCCATAAAAACTATTAATATTCACATAATATAATTAATTGCAACAAAATATAAATGTTTCCAAGTGTGATTTAATCTTTTACCAATTTAAAGAGCACTTTGAAACATAAGTTATTTTGTAATACCTGCACGTCTTATTGATGTATCTATTTTTATATTTATTTTAGCTTTAGAAAATGCCTCTTCAGGATCATCTTTAATATCCTTCCATATCTTAGGTTGAAACTTTTCTATATATTCATTTACTCCTATAGCATCTACATTAAGTTCTTTTTGTAAATAATCTAATACCTTTTTACAATCATATTCCATGCATCTACTAATTTTATCTTCAAGTTCTTTTAATGAGTCTTTATTAAAATCCTCTTTACCTAAATAAGCTGACTTTATTACTCCTTCTAAACTTATATTTATATCCACATTTAATTCTTGGTCCTTTATATATGCTTTAGTCCTTCTCTTTGAACCATAAATTTCAAAATCTATAGGGTGCCCCTCTTGAATTACTGACTTAACACCACTTTTTAACTTTCCATTTAGTATGCTTAAACTTAATGTTTCATTTATATCTAAATTTCCTTTAAAAGCATAATCTTTAATCACAGTAGATCCATCTAAAAGAAATTCTTTCTTTTCTTTATCTATTTTCATAAATGGTATTATACCACTATTATTTTTTTCTAAACTAATCAATAGTTCGCTTAGTGTAACTAGCTTCATAAATCCATTTCTTGCGTTATTCTCCATAATACCTGTTATATTAATTTGAGTATGCTTATCTATAGGGGGAACTACCTTTATAAACTCTTCAGGATCTCCCTCTGTAACAATAACATAAGCCCTCCTATTAATCTTAGGCTGTCTTTCGAAATAATCTAAGATTTCTACCATTGTATGAGGATAAGCTAGGATATCTTTACTTATTAATATTACCCTAACATGTTCTAGATAAATACTCCTACTACTAAAATCACAAACCTCCTTTAAAGCACCTTCCATGGAGTATGTATTTGCCGTAAAATAGATATCCCCTTGAATAGTAGGCTTACTTGGTGAAAAGTCTGCAATATTAGGAAATGAATAAGATACTTTTAACTTTTCAAGATCTAGCATAGAAGATTCATTGACTACTTCATCTTCCTTCTCTCTTGAAATATCCTTTCCTGCATCTATGCCTATTAATGATACTAATATCCTTCTATCTATCTCTACTTGATCCCAGCATCCTGTAGTACATAAACATATTATAATTATCGCTACAATACCTATCTTTCTCACTTATTGCTCTCCTTTCTTCTTATTTTTATAGTTGTAACAATGTAAAACAATAAAGGAAATAATAACATGCTTGTAAATATCAATATTCTAAGTACGCTCATAATAAAAGTATTTAAGGTATACACACTCCCTGGGAATATAGCAATTATATATATGAATGGTGTAGTTATTAAAACACTTAATTTTATATCCTTTAATTTAAATACATCACTTATAATATAACAGCTAAAATAATAAAGATTTACAAACGTTGTAAAATAAAACAATATCCAAAGACCCATGATAACACCTTCCCACCGTTCTACAAAAAGTCCTGGAAAGTCTATGGATGTAACCATTGTAATAGTTGGCCATAATATTCTCTTTGTTTGTTCTTTAGATAATATAGCTAAGCAAAATATATTTATTAACGTATAAAATATTGTAGTAAATCCCACTGCTTTAAGAACTGACTTTTTTGCAGAAATCTTATTTTCTGCCAATGGAAGTAATAAAAACATCATCTCTATTCCAGCAAAAGAAACCAGAGATTGTAACAAAGCTTTTATATAATCAAAAGGCTTTTGTTGAAATACGGGAAGCATATTAGTAAAATCACTATTCTTTAGTAAAATTAAAAATATGAAAATACAGGGAATAAACATTATTAAAAATGATATTTCATTAAATCTTACTAGGTTATTTATTCCACCCCTTACTATATATGCTCCTGTTATTATGGTAACTAGTAATAAAAATTCTGTAGGCGTTTTTTCTAACATATACTTTTTCATAACTTCAACAAAATTCCTCATTTGTGTGGAGGATAGAATTAGCATATAAGCTGAATAAAACATTAAAATTAAAGTACCAAATACTATGCCCATATTCCCTTTAGCTACTTCTTGAAATTCCTTAAATTCATTAAGCTTACATATCTTATAGATCATATATGCTATGACCATATAAACTCCTCCTGATAAAATACTAATGATCCACCCTTCATTATTAACATTTTCGGCTAATTCTCTCGGATATGAGAAAATACCTACACCTATTACTGTACAAACCAGCGTGGAGAATAATCCATATGACCTTATTTTTTTATTAGAATCCATGACTACCTCCCTATATTCCCCTTATTATTTTGTCTTACTTTATCTCCTGTTTTCATATACTGAGGTCTTTTTGTAAAGTATCTCATCGGGTATTTTACAATAGTGTCTTTTATATCACCTTTATCTAAATTTACAATAGGAGACAAATACGATATTCCAAAGCTCTCTAGCTTAGTTAAATGTGCTAAAGTCACCATACATCCAAGTGCTATACCATAAAGTCCTAATGTAGATGCCATTATAATAAACGCAAATCTTATAATTCTAAATGCAAAGGATATCTCATAATTAGTTGTGGTAAAGCTTGTTGTTGCAGTTATTGCTACTATTATTATCATAATTGGGCTAACTACACCCGCACTTACAGCAGACTGACCTATAACAAGTCCTCCTACTATACCTATGGTGGCTCCTATAGGTCTAGGTAGCCTTATAATAGCTTCCATAAGTAAAGCTAGACTTATCTCCATTATTATTGCTTCTATAAAGGCTGGAAATGGAACACCTTCTCTTGATGCCGCTATAGAGTATGCAAGTCTAGTAGGAATTATAGATGTATGGTAAGACGTAATTGCTACATACAACGGTGTGGCTAGCATGGATATAAATATGGCTAGCATTCTTATCATTCTTACACTTGAAGAGTACATCCATCTTTGATAATAATCCTCTGGAGATTGAAAGAAATTGGCAAATATCGTTGGAACTAATAACACAAAAGGAGAATTATCTATTAAGATAGCAATTCTACCTTCAAGTAATGAAGATGAAACTACATCAGGTCTTTCTGTTAATTGAATTTGAGGAAATAAACTCCACTGATCATCTTCAATTAGTTGTTCTAATTGACCACTATCTAAAATGCTATCTATGTTTATATCTGACAGCCTTTCCATAAGTTCATTCAATGCGTCATAGTTAACTATATCCTCTATGTACATTATTACTACATCTGTTTTAGATCTAACCCCTATACTTTTTGGTACAGTTTTAAGACCTTTGTCTCTAATTCGCCTTCTTACTAAAGCCGTATTAAATCTTATGGTTTCAGTGAATCCTTCTCTTGATCCACGTACTGACGTTTCATTGGCAGGTTCGCCTACACCTCTATTTGGCCATGCCCTGGTTGCCAATATGTAACAATCGCTTAATCCTTCAATAAATAAAACTGTATCTCCTGAAAGTATGGAATCTATACATTTATTCATATCGGTTTCTTCTTTCAGGTCTGAAACCGTTAAAATCCTTTCCTTTATCTCTTCACTTTTAGTTATATGACTAGATTCTAGCATCAAGCTTTCAATAACATAATCGTTTAATAGTTGTTTATCTGCTAAGCCATCTATGTATATAATCCAACACTTAAGGTCTCCACATAAAAACTCCCTGAAAACTAGGTCAGAATTCTTTTGTAATATATCTTTTATATATGTAATATTTTTATTCAAATCTTTGTTTACGTTCCCTTTTAAAATTCTTCTCAATAAAACTACCACCTTTAATCAAATTTTATTATTTTAAAAGTTGTAAATAAGCCAATTGAAATAACTATCATAAATAAAGGTATAAATTTGTACTTTTTATATAACTTATCATCATCTTTCTTAAGAAAATACTCTTTATCCCAATATAAAACATATAAGGAGGATATCACTGTTAAAACCACAAAATATAAATCAAAAACATTTTTCATCTATAAGCACCTCATTTTATCTTTTATATTAAAGTATAAATTAAAAAACCTTATTACCCTATTAGTATTATCCTTAAATACTAAAGTATACATTTTCTTTATGTTGAAAATAGCTTAAATATATTACTTTTAAATAGTTCAATATATTAATTTATTTTTAGGTAATATAAAATAGCCTCTTAAGTATTTTATATAAGGTACTGCCTTAATATATCTACTTAAGAGGCCACAAGCTGTATTTAATTAAATTAATACTTTCTATTAATTAAATTAAAATTTTTATTTTTATATAGTTCTAGTTATATAGGTCTCAGGATACTTTTTTTTCATGTAATCATAGCATCTTTGTGCTTTTAGCATATCTTCAAACAATCCAAATACCGTTGGTCCACTACCACTCATTAATGAACCTATTGCATCCATTTCAATCATAGATGTTTTTATTTCTCCAATAATTCTGTGCTTTTTCAATGTTACATTTTCTAAAACATTTTTCATATTCCAACATACAGATTTTAGATCATCTTTCTTCATGGAATCAATTATGGCATCTATATTTGGATGTTTATAAATTTTATCTACTTTAAGGCTTGTATACACATCTCTCGTAGATACTCCAAATGGAGGCTTAACTAAAACTAAAATATGATTCTTAAAAGACGGGAGATTTGTTATCTTTTCTCCTATGCCTTCACATAGTGCAGTGCCTCCAGTTAGGCAATATGGAACATCTGCACCAAGTTTTAAAGCAATTTCCCTTAAATCCTTTAAAGGTGCGTTAATCTCAAATAACCTATTCATCAAATTTAATACTGCCGCAGCATTAGTACTTCCCCCTGCAAGTCCTGCTGATACAGGTATATTTTTCTTTATATCTATAAATACGCCTTTTCTTATGTTATATCTTTTTATAAATTCTTCTGCAGCCTTATAAGCTATATTTCTATTATCTATGGGTACGTAACTTTTATTGCACCTTATCTCTATACCTTTTTCTATAATATCTATATTTATTACATCATAAATATCAATAGTTTGCATTATCATTTTTAATGTATGATATCCATCTTCTCTTTTACCTATTACATCTAGAGCAATGTTTATTTTTCCATGAGCTTTAATCTCCATGTGGTCCCTCCAAAACAATTTTAATAATTAGATTACTAATTTATTATAATATCAATATATATATACCTATATTATAATTTATTAGTCTCTATTGTAAAGATGTAAAAGGTGAAGACATTAAAAATCAATATTATTATAAGCCTCTTTATCAATTAATAAAGAGGCTCACATTAAAATAATCTATACTCAAAACATTTTTCTATATTACTTTTTCAGTTTTATTTAGTTTTTCTTCTATTAAAATTTGATTCTTTTTAATTAAATCTCTAAGACATATATAATCTTCAAAGAAAGCCATAATTAAATCTCCATTATTAGCATTATCTATAGCTTTTTGAAGTGCCTTTTCTTCCTCTAATATTATTTCTACGTCTTTATTGCTTTTGCAAGAAGAAATAGCTCCTTTATAAAGTATTTTTGCAACTTCTCCTTTTTTTCTTCCCCGTTTATCTTTATCCTCCTTTATATATATATGGTGAAAGTTTTCTGCTGAAAACTTTCCAAGTTCAAGTATACATTCATCTGACCTATCCCCTGGCAGTCCAATAACCCCTATTAATTTACTGTATTTCATCTTTTTTAAACCAGCTACCACTGCCTTATATCCGTCTAAATTATGACCATAATCCAGTACTACAGTTACTCCATTTACTTCATACATATTAAACCTGCCGGGATTATTATTTTCATCACTTTTAAACGATTTAATACCCTTACTTATCATGCAGTAATCTATTTTAAGTCCTACTAAAGTTGCTACAGCTGCTAAAGCATTTTCAATATTATAGTCTAAGTTGCCTTGTAATGTTATTGGAATATCTTTTACTTCAGCGATGTGAAATATCTTTTTCCCCTTTTCTACATAAATAGCATTATCATATATATATACACCATAGCCACCTTTTTTAATGTTTTCCTTAAGATATTTATTTTCTTTGTCTTTAGAAAATAATATTAGATTACCTCTAGCCTTATTGATAACATTTAAGCTTTGGTCATCGTCAGCATTTAAAACTGAATATCCATTATCTTTTACCGCTTCAACCACCAAAGATTTTACTTGGACCAAATCACCAATATTATTTACCCCGTCTAGGCCTAAATGATCTTCTCTTATATTTGTTATAACCCCTACGTCTGCTAGATCATAGGCAAGGCCTTTTCGTATTATGCCTCCTCTTGCAGTTTCCAGTACAGCTATATCAATTTCTTTATTCATTATAACTGTCCTTGCACTTTCAAATCCTGTAGTATCACCAGTTTCTATGCAATTATTATCGATATATATCCCGCCTGTAGTAGTCATACCAACTTTATATCCTATTAAAGATAGTGTATGACTTACTAGTCTTGTAGTTGTAGTCTTTCCATTCGTTCCCGTTATAGATATTACTGGTATACTAGTAGGAGAATTTTCAAACAGCATATCTACAATATTAGATGCCACATCCCTCTTCTTACCTTCATCAGGATAAAGATGCATTCTTATACCAGGGGCTGCATTGACCTCCATAACTATGCCCTCTTTTTGTAATGGAATAGATATATCATTGCAACATATGTCTATTCCACAAACATCAAGCCCTATAGTCTTAGATATTCTAGTGCATAAACTTATGTTTTCTTCGCATATTATATCCGTACAATCTATAGCATATCCTCCTGTGGATAGATTAGCATTTTTAAGGAGCTCTAATCTTTCATTTAATGCTAGGATAGATTTTAACTTATATCCATTTGCCCCAATAGTTCTGATTAAGTTTTCATCTATCTTTACCTTAGTTAAAGGCTTCTCATGATCCTTACCTCGTCTTTTATCTCTATTAAGATTATCCACTAATTCTTTAATAGACCTTTTTCCATCACCAATTATATAAGGTGGTTTTCTTAAAGATACTGCAACTACTTTATTATCAACCATACACACTCTATAATCTTTTCCTTTAGCATACTTTTCTATTATGATATCTTCGAATTTTATTTTTAGACTATTATATGCTTCTAATAATTCTTTTTCATCCTTTATATCTAAAACTACGCCTTTACCTTGATTGCCGAATCTAGGTTTTAATACCACTGGATAACCTATAACTTTTCCTTGAAATAAAAGACCTAGTGAATTACTAACTATTGCACCCTTTGCTACTGGTATATATTGATTTTGAAGTAGACTTTTTGTAATCCATTTGTCACAAGCTATATCAACACCAATAGATTTTGTAGAATCCACAATTGTTGCATTTATTAGCTTTCCATACCTTCCATATCCCATTTGATATAGTCCTGAGTCTTCTAATTCTAATATTGGTATTCCTTTTTCCTTTGCAGCGTCATATAAAGCTTTAGTGCTGGGCCCTATTGCTTCTAAATCTAAAATGCCTTTTATATTTTTCAATCTATATTTCATGTTGATATTTTTGTTTTTGATCAGTGAATTAATAATATCTAATGCTAATTTAACTATACTAATTGCTGTCTTTGGGTATATATATTGAAATATAATATAGTATTTATCACCGCTTATTTCTCTAGCTTTTCCATAACATATATCCATATCCAATGTGTTATGAATTGCAATTATAATGTGCTCACATATATGAGCCAAATAGGTACCCTCTTCTAATCTTTTAACAAATCCTCCCTCTTCATCTATTCCACATCTATGCTTTCTTAATTCTGGTACTAAATATAATAGTCTTTCATTAAATTGTAAAATATTCTTACTTGGAATATTCTTATATCCCTCTAGATTAAGGTCTACTCTTATACACTTTTTATGAGAATATATATTTCTTCCTTCGAATATTCTATAACTAATTATCTTCATTTTTTAATCTATCCTCCTCAAAAGGAACTTTACTATTTAAATTAAACCCATTTCCTTTTTTTAAAACATGCATATTTACATCAAAAATACTTAGTAGTTCTTCTGGAAATTGCTCTGATACGTTGCTTTTAGTTATACTTCTTCCATCTATAACATATACAGCACCAGATCCAATAACCTTAAATGTTCCATTTCTGTTTACAACTATGGCAGTATCTTCATCTATACCTATACCTAAAACCTCTGGATTTTCAGCTATTCCAACTAGAAGTCTTCCTATTCTTCCCCTTTGTGCAAAGTGCTGATCTATAATAATATCTTTTATGAATCCTAACCCTGGAGCCATTTTCAATGTGCACTTTCTTGGAGATTCATCATCATTGCCTTCTATTATCATTGTGTGGCTCATTACAGATGCTCCAGCAGATGTTCCTACAAATACACAGCCTTCCTCGTATGCAGCCTTCATGGCTTCATATAGAGGCGTTCCTCCTAGCACACTAGTAATCCTTAATTGATCGCCGCCAGTGAAAAATACTAAAGAAGCTTCTTTCATTTTTTGTATATTATTTTTATATGTAGCTTCTTTTCTGCTATTTACATATAATATATCAACATTTTTAACACCCAAATCTACAAATAATTCATTGTAGCTTTCTCCTACTTCTTTAGGATTTTCTGTAGCTACAGTTGCTATCAACAATTTATCTTTACTTTTATTAATAATAGAACTTACGTATCTTAGTATTTCTTTGTTTCCCTTTTTGTCTTCAGCGCCTCCTATAATGATAAGATTTTCTTTATCGATACCTTCCATAAAAATCACCTCTATTTCAGTATTTTTTATTATTTCCAATATATTAATTATTATGCACATTTTTTACTTACATTTTATTATTACAGTTGTTTTACCATCCTCTCTATCACACACATCTTTTAAATATTATTTAATATTTGAACAACAAAATAGGACTTTTAAAGATTATAAACACTTTAAAAGTCCTTAATATAGATTATAATTTTATATAATATATCACATGTGTATTACCCTTAGTTACAAAATAGCTCTTCCTGGTATTATTATTTTATCTCCAACATTTATAGAATCAGGATCTTCTATGTTATTTACCTTAACAATTTCATCTGTAGTCGTAAAATATCTTTTAGCTATCTTCCAAAGCGTATCCTCTTGTTGAACTACATATATTGTTATACTTGCCTTTTTTTCAGGAACATCATCATCTAGTTTGCTTATGGATATTAAAAACTCTTTTTCTTTTAAATAGCTAGCGCTTCCAAATACCAACACTACACATTTTATTGCTATTGTATCTGCTTCAATTGAAGACTCTAATACTTCCAAATTTGCTTTAGAAATACAGGTCATATCTATTTTAGCACCTGGAATATCTATACCTGTAGAAAATGACAATTCCTCCTTAACTACACATATATTCTTTCTATCTTCTTTAGACCTATACAAAATTTCTACTTTTATAACGCCTTCTATAGAAATCTTATCCTCTAACACCTTCTTTTCTGTTATAGCCACATTACCAGTAGTCATTAATATTTCAATAGGTTTTGGTCTTCCCTTGCCTATTTGTATATTCTCTTTTACTATAACTTCACTATTATTCATCCCTTGAAGTATATTTATACTATATTTTTCTTTTTCAATTTCTAATAATGCACTTGGACTATATGCATCTTCTATCATGTGAATATTTTCTTTTGACATAATTCTAAAATTAGATCTTAAAGAGTACTCTACGTTTATTATCCTTTTTTCACCTATATCATCATGATTTATGTCTATATAGATATCAGACAAGGTTATATCTCCAATGCATCTCATATCATCTCTTATATGCTCTATTTCAAAACTTTCCTTTATAAAAATTTCATCCTCTAAATATACAACTTCTTTACTGTCTAATCCTCTGTAAATGCATTTCATTATAACAAATCCATTTACATGTACTTCATTATCTACTATTTTAATATCCTTTTTATAAATACTTACATCTTTTTTTAATATATTTCCAATTTGTGGCTTATCCATACCTATATTTATAACAGATTTAGCGGTAAAATCTTTTTCTACATTATCTATTATCTGATCTAATATATAAGGTTCTTTTAACATTTCCAAACTTTCTGTAGATTCAATATCTTTGATTATATCGTAGTTATATTCTTTTAAAACTTCAGCTTTTATTTTTACTATTCCCTCAAGTCCTATTTTTCTTTCATTTACTATAGATGCTCCCATATGTTCTATGTCACATTCCACAAGGCAATTCATACTCTGATCTGCCCCATTTATATCTACGTAATTTGAAAACTTATCGCTATAATTTATGCTTTGTACACCTCTTCTATCTTCATCTTCATTTGCCAAATAAAGTATAGTATATTCTAATGTACCTTCTACGTAAATTTTATCCGGCATTATATCCTTAGATACAATTACAGGTTTTACATCCACAGTCAATATTTCTAAAACGTCTGGATGAGTATCTGGAATTAAATATTCTCCTCTAAATACTGTGTCACTAGTATTTTCTCCTAGTAGCTGTTCATATTGTATACTTTCCCTAACCACATCTATATCTTGCATATTATCCCTCCCATAAGATTCCTATTATAATTTATATTACTTAATTCTAATAAATATACTTAAATCTTAATAATGTATTTATACAAATTCTCTAAGACCTTTTTATTTGATTTAAATACATTTTTTCATTTTTATATTTTAGTTAAATCTTTTACAAAAACATATTAAACTTTGAAAAAGGATTATTGACATTTTGCAAATATTGACGTATTATTATTATGGTTATTGACCATATAACCTCTCATAAATTCTCAATACCCTTTTATACAATACTTGAAAGATGGAACCCACCATCTTTCTTTTTTTAATTTTATATATAAAAGATCCTAGCATATATTAATATGCTAGGATCTTTTATTTAAACATCTAGATCGCAAAATCTAATTGTACTGTTTGTGTCAAGACATCTGAATAACTATAAGTCACCGTCCTTTGGGTGTCACTTTCGAGCCTTATAACGAAAATACTTGGGTAAGCTTCTTCTATTACCCCTTTGTTTATAAGAACCTTCCTTCTCCCACCATTAGCCTTTAGAGTAACTGTGTGCCCGATGTGTTTCTCTATATCTTTTCTTATATGAGCTAAGGTTTGTAACTTCTCCATATAAACACCCTCTTTCCCATGTATATTATATAATACAATAGGCCTTTTGTCAAATAAACTTATTATTTTATCACTTATAAAAGCTCTTTGTCAATATTTTTTTATAATTTTTATGATATTTTTTAAAATATTTTTTTTAAAAATTATATAAATTAGCCCTTGTATCTATATTGTTGCCTAAAACACTGCTTCATATTCTTAAATAGTGATATTGATTGTTATATTTAAGAATACATAGAAACAAAAGCCTTTTAAAGGTAAATCCCATTAACCTTTAAAAGACCAAATATCTTAATATTATATATTAGCACAAAAAATTAAATCCCTATTTGCATTTATTTTGTTATATATATTGAGACTTTGGATACCCTTCCCTATACTTGCCCCTAGTTTGTAGTCCTCCTATACCCTTAATGCCTGTAATTGTATTATCTAAAACCTCATGAATAGACACAACCTTATCTACATTAGTATAGGCAATTTTTTCGCAGATAAATACAGGATCTAAGCAGTGTATCAAAACCCTATTAGGGGAACTTGCAAAATTGGCTCCTGCATCTAATATCTTTTCATAACAGGATTGACAAGCTCCTGCAAAAATCACTAACTCATCATAACTTGAGTTATAATTTCTAAGTTCAGATACAGCTTCCACAAAATACTTTGAATTTCTATAATTTTCTAAGTCAAGATAATCCTTTGCATCTTTTATTATTCCATCATGACCTGTAAGTACTATAATATCTGGTTTTACAGCTTTAACTATTTCTAATATCTTCTTTGGTTGATCACTTTCTTTTACTATTTCACCAACAGCTTCTAAGGAAAGTTGCTTATAAACCTTAAGACAATTTTCAAGATACTCAGCATCTCCGTCTATATGAAGTATTTTACCTGGTCTTCCGAATACTAATTCTTTAGAAGGAACTGTCTTTGATACTCTATAACCTCTTCTTAAATTAAATCTGCTAGCCATTATATTCTTTATTCTACTATTAACCTCTCTGTTAAATACTCTATCTGTTTCGCCACTATAATCTGCTCTAACCACTTCTAAATCTTCTACTGGAGAGTCTGCAATTATCCTTAAATTTATTCCCTTTAATATATATGTTAACCCCTCTAACCCCTCTTTAATATCTATAATTTTAAATGTAATATCTTTTCCGTAGGATTTTCTTACAACACTATCGCCAATCTCCATATATTCTCTCCCTCATTTTTAACTTTACTTTTATAATATGAAGGATATTATTTAATGACACTATCATATGCTATAAAAATACTTATTTAAATAAATATTTTTAAAATTCATTATTAAATTTCAAGAATTAAACTCTGTATTTATTTTCATCTATAGCATTAAATTAAATGTTATAGCCTGATTATAAATACAGAGTTCTTTAAATATTATACAATACATAATCTTCCCTAAAAGATTTCATTGTTACCTCTTAATATAATTACTATTCAACTTGATTATAAAGCTCTTTGAACTCTTCTATAAATTTCATATATATTTCTTGCTCACTTATTAAATTTTCAAGTTTATTCCCAAAGGTATTTTGAGCCCAATTAACCTCATTATAATAATATCTATTAGATAGCCTCCAAAATCTTTGCGGAAATAACAAAAATGCAAATATAACTTTATATTCTTCTTCTCTTAATGAATCTACCTTATTATAATTATCAATAATAATCTTTGCATATTCTATATCCCAATCCACCCTTTTTAAAACCTTTGTGATAAAATTAGCTATATCATATGCTCTAACTTCTCTTTTACAGTAATCAAAATCTATAATATTTACAGATTCATCAGCTATGATTATGTTGTGGTAAGTATAATCATGATGACAAAAACTCTTTTCTTCTTCAGTACTTCTGCAAATATCTATATAATTCGAATCTGTTAATACCTTAGTTGCTCTTTTCCCTAAATCTTTGTAGAATTGAAGTGATTTTACATAATTCAAATCAAAAGAACCTTTAGTCCCTCTTTTCCGCCCCATGGTTCTCATCTTATCTAAAGATTTAATTCTTTTATCCATTAAATGTGGCCATCTTTCAAGATCACTTTTTAATTTACTATTTTCTGGTGGTTCATATCCCTTTGTTGCCCTATGCATATAAGCTAGCTTTTCAGCTGCTAGAGCAACATCATTTTTATCTTTAAAGTTACACTCCCTACCATTTATCCATTCAGACAAAGTATAAAGATCCTCGTTAACTACTGCAAAGGGTTGTTCCTCTATGTTTAAAAAATACCTGTCCACATTATTAAATCCATTTAAAATTAGATGTTCTTTAGCTCCATAAACAAATAATAACTTTTGCACACCATAATTTATTTTTTTTAAACATCGCTCTCCCTTGTCAGTCTTTAGATAATACACTCCTTTGTTTGGTTTAATACTCTCGATTTTTATATCGAATTGCCTTTCTATTTCAAATTCTCTCATCAAAGTTATCACCCCCATATAATTTATATGAAAGTGTCCTCTCAATTATTAACACTTTTTATTGTTACTAATATAATGAACTATGAAATCATGTTGAAAGGAAATTTTTCCTATGAAAATTTGCATTGATGGTAGAGCTGCTAAATGGTATCGTGGAACAGGTATAGGCACCTATACTTATCAGTTAATAAATTCTCTAAAGAACATAGATGATATTAATGAGTATACTATTTTTATGCCTGAAACCAATAAGTTTTCTATAAATTTAAATCCTAATTTAAAAATAAATGAAATTAAAGATAAAGCAGAAAAAGGGTTTTGGAATCAAGTTAACATTCCAAATATATTAGATGATGTTAATGCTGATATATATCACATTCCACAAAATGGAGTTGGTATGCCAAAGAAAAAAAATTGTAAATTTGTTATAACCCTTCATGATGTTATACCTTTAAGAATGCCTGAAACTGTAGGTGAAAGGTACCTAAAAATATTTAACGAAGAAATGAAGTCTATTGTGTCACTTTGTGATGGAATTATAACTGTATCTGAATTCTCTAAAGAAGATATTTCAAAAGCATTTAACTTTCCAAAAGATAAAATTTATGTTACCCCCTTAGCTAGTGAAGATATTTATAAACCTTTAAATAAAGATCTTTGTAAAAATAATATTGAACATTTTTACAATATTAAAGGTGATTTTATTCTTTATATTGGTGGATTTAGCCCTAGAAAAAATATAATAGGTCTTTTAGAAGCTTTTCATAAAGTAATTAAAACTAATAATCCTAATCTAAAATTAATAATAGGAGGAAATAAGGGATTGTCCTATGAAATATATAAAAATAAAGCTTTAGAATTAGGTATTGAAGATAAGGTTGTTTTTCCAGGATTTATACCACTAGAACATTTACCTTGGTTTTATAATTCTTGTGAGTTTTTTGTATACCCTTCTCTTTACGAAGGTTTTGGTCTTCCTCCACTAGAGGCCATGGCTTGTGGTTCCCCAGTAATCGCCTCTAATCTTACTTCCATACCTGAAATTTTAGGGGATAGCGCTCTTTTAATAGATCCAAGAAATGGATTTGACTTGTACAATGCTATGAACACCCTACTTACTAATGAAGATTTAAAGGAAGATTTAATAGTAAGGGGTCTTAAACGAAACTCAATGTTTAATTGGGAAAGCACAGCTAAAGAAACTCTCTTGGCTTATGAAAATATATGCAAATAAAAATCAGCTTTAAAGCTGATTTTTATTTATCCACAAAATACTTTATTTTTAAAAGAATTTAAAAATTCTTCTCTATAATGAAAGTACTCACATTTCTTTTTTATTTTATCTATAAATACGCCCTCATCCCAACTTTTAACCTTGTTATAATAATTATTTGTAATAGAATAAAAATCTTCTGGGAAGTAAAGCAACCCGTAAAGTACGCCTATTTCATTTGTTTCTAGAAAGTTTTCACTTTTATAATCATAAAGTACATCTTCTGCCCTAGTGAAGTCAAATACAAAGCTTTTAATTGCTTTATTTATTAAATTGCATAAATCCACTACTCTAAGGTCTATCATAGAATAATCGAAATCAATAAAATAAGCCTGATCCTCTTTAATAATTATATTATGATAAGCTAAATCCTTATGGCATATTACAATTTTATCCTCTTCTTTTACTAAGAGATTAAAATCACTATGTTCTAAGATTTCTATACTCTTTTCCATTTGATATAAATGCCTATCTACGTTCATCATAAATATATTATCAAAATCATTTTTATATTTTAAATTTGAAACTCTTCTTTTAAATTCTTTAGTATTATTTAATGCCTTTTTAAAATCTTCTATGGTTTTTCCTACATTAGAATTTAATTTAACTAATTCACTATTACCTTTCTCTTTGCAGTAATTTGTAAAGCCTAGGCTGCTTTTATGAAGTTGTCCTAATGACCTAGAGGTTATACTAAGTTCTAATGGATTAGAAAATTGGCATTCTCTCCCTTCTAGCACATCCATTATACAGTAATATTCGCCTTCCCAAAATGTATAAATATCGCCTTTTTTATTTTTATAAAACTTCATCACTCTATCAAAGGTTTTAGAAATATAATTTAATGATTCTTCAATAAATTTTATTCGATTCTCATCATATTTTATCTTTTTTAATATTTTCTCGCCTTTATCTGTATAAAGAACAAATACACTTCTTAATGGAACCAAATCATAAATCTTTAAATCATATTGATTAAATAGCTTTGTACTTAAAGAGTAGGTAACTAAATCTTGCTTTTCTCTATACCTTAATCTTTCCAAAAAGGTACCTCCTTTTAGTATTAATTCACAAATAATATTCTTGTATCTATATATAACTTTGACTATCTTTCTCTATAGACTTTAATAACTTTTCTTCATATTTTTCTAAAGTCCAAGGTTTTTTACTTCTCTTATATCTATTTACACATTTCATAAATTCAAAGGGATAAGATATCATAGCCCTTATAAAATTGTTGCTATTTTCATCTAAGCCTTCTATAGTGCAAAAATAATCTATTAGCCCTTCAATATCAATATCACTGTTTTTTCTTTTAAGTTTATTAAAATAATTTATAGCATCTATTTCTAATATTTCATAGCAAAACTTTTTACCTTTTGCTATTTCAATTTTTTCAACCTTTCTTAAATTATCTTCGCTGCTATTTACTACACATATTTCTCCGCTTTTCATACTTCTGTAGATAATATCCATATAGTTAGATTTATATATGCATTCTATTGATTTTTCAGCTCTACTTATGTGTTCATCACCAATCTTAAGTAAGAGAGTTTCAAATCCATTGTTAGCTCCTTGATTTTCTAAATAACGAATAAACCTATTATTCTTTTTAATTTCCACCTTACAGTTTTCTACTAATTTACCTATGTTATTTGGAAGTGTAAACCCTGCACTCCCTTCGTACCCCTTTATCTTTTCATGTAGTTCACATAATATATCTAGCTGCCTTTTTGCATCCTTCATAGTAATTTTCTTTTTAACATTAAATGAATTGCAGTTAATTATAATTATGTCCTTTTTATAAATATAATCATAAAATTCACTATAACAAAACAAACTCATACACTACCCTCCTTTATACCTTTGTGTTCTAAATTCTTTTATAAAATCTTCTTTTAATTCTCTATCCTCTACTATCTTATTTAACTTTCTTAGAAATATTTCTTCTTTCCAAGGTTGTTTTTCTAAATAATACTGTATTCCAAGCTGCCAATAATCCTGTGGAAATTCAATAAAAGCTGCCATTATAGGTAAATCCGTTTGTTCTAACGCATAAACTTCATTGTATCTATCTAATATAAATAAAGCTTTAGATAAATCCCATCTTCCATTTTTCATAGTTCTTATTAAAATGCTACTTAAATCATGAAGATGAGTGTCTAATATACAATAATCAAAATCTATAATAGATAATTCATCTTTAGAATTAATTATTATATTATGATTTGCTATGTCGTGATGACAAAATCCATGTTTATCTATTTCCTTTGTCATCTTTTCTAAGTAATTACTTTTCCCTAAATAATATATAGATTGCTTTGCTATTTCTACTTCTTCTTCTAGGATAGATAAATATTTACTGTCAAAATTACTTTTATTTTCTTTTCCTTCTATAATCTTTTTGAAACCTAATATCTCATTTATCCTAGTTTCAAAAGTTTCAAACCACTTAAACCAATAAATACGTGGCTTCATTTTGTTGTCTACAATAAATCCTTGGCTTTTTTCATGAAGCTCTGCTAACTTTTTAGTTACCAAAGATAATTCTATAGGGTTGTCATAATTGCTTTCACGCCCTATTATCCAAGGATTTAGATAGGCATAGTTATCCTTAAGGCTTATATATTTACTTCCTTCTTTTGTATTTATAAAAGGTACTACTGACAAAAATTCATTTTTATATAAATGATTTATTGCAGACATAATAAAAAGAAAATGAGCAAATTCATATTTTATTATCTTTAAAGCATAAAACATGCCTCTTTCATCTTTCAATTTATAGATGTTTTTTATCTTCTTTATATAAACAACGTTGATCCCATATTCTTCTTTTATTTTCTGCTTTATATATTCCTCTTCCAAAACCACTCCTCCAAAATCAATGTTTCTCTTTTTTAGTATATGAATTTCTATATTGCAATGTGATAAACTGCACTAAGTTGAATTAAGTTTATATCTTATATATGACTTTAAAGTAAATGATTTTTATACCTATTTTTAAATAGTGTAGATATTAACATTCACCAAAGTGGCTTCTATTTAATATTATTAATATAAAGAGATATGTAGGAGTGGTTATATGAGATTTGCTATAGATGCCAGAGGCGTTAACTGGTACCGTGGAACTGGCATTGGTACCTATACAGAAAATGTTTTGAGTAATTTATTAAATTTAGATAAAGAAAACTTCTATAATATATATTGGTATGGAAAAGATTATGAACTATACGAAAAGAGTAATACGGATTTAATACTATGTTCGAAAAAACATAATAGCTTTTTTAATTTATCTTATTTTCCGAAAGATTTAGAAAAGAAAAATATAGATTTATATCATATACCCCAAAATGGTATAGGTCTTAATAAAAATTATCCTTGTAAGACCTTAGTTACTATACATGATCTAATACCTTATATAATGCCTGAAACTGTAGGTAAGGGATATTTAACTAAATTTCTTAGGGAAATGCCTGAAGTAATAGATAGTTGTGAGAGTATAATAACAGTGTCCGAATGGTCAAAACAAGATATACTAAAATTTTTTCCTATGGACCCTGACAGGATTTTTGTAACCCCTTTAGCTGCCGATAAAAAATATAAACCTTTAGATAAAGCTAAATGCAAAGAAATAATTCTAAAATCCTTTGGCATAGATAAAAAATTTATTTTATACTTAGGTGGATTTAGTCCTAGAAAAAATGTTCGTGGCCTAATAAAAGCCTTTAAAGATATGTATAAGGATTTAAATGATGAGTATGAATTAGTTATCTTAGGCTCATTAAAAGATGAGGGCTCTCTTCTTTTAAACTTTGCTGAAGAGATAAATATAAAATCAAAAATACACTTTTTAGGCTTTGTAGCTGAAGAGATGCTACCTATATTCTACAATAGTTGTGAGTGCTTTGTTTACCCTTCTCTTTATGAAGGCTTTGGACTACCACCCTTAGAGGCTATGAGCTGTGGATGTCCTTTAATCTCTTCTAATACAACCTCTATTCCTGAGGTAGTAAAAGATGCTGGTTACTTAATAGATCCTAAAAAATCAATCAACATATCAGAAGCTTTATTTAAAGTTCTTTCTAATGAAGATTTTAAAATTAATCTTTCAAAAAAGGCTCTTTCAAGATCTTTAGATTTTTCATGGGAGATAACTAGTAAAAATACCTTAGATGCTTATACCAAAGTTGCAAATTCATGTATATAGCAGTAATTTAAAAATGGACAATACGGATGAATTATATACATCATCCAAAGTTGTCCACTGCATTTTTTATTATCTTAAATAAATTTAAACTTTCCAAATATCTACTATGAGTTTTAATGATTATTTATTATATCTTCCCATTAAATCCTCCATATCTTTTTCTACACTATTTTCACTATTAATAATCTTAGTTATATCTTCATTAATTTTATCCTTATTTTCTAAATCATTTATATTTATTTTTAAATATGTGCCATTTCTATTAATATTATCTAATATCCTCAAAGGCTTTCTTTCATTTATAAAACTATAACTAGTGTTATAAATGGATTCATCTTGATACTTGTTATAGTTTAAAAATATATTATAAGAATTGGTTGCTTCTAAAATGCTATACTTTTCTAATAAAGTAAATTCAATAAATGTTTCAGCAAGTTTTTTGTTTTTGCTTTCTTTCATTATGGCAAAGTTATATCCTGATGATAACACATCTCTATTTCCACCAGGCTCAAAGCTAGGTATCTTAGATACTCCAAGCTCTACCTTTTTATTAGATGGTACATTTATATATATCTCATTTAATGTTTTATTATTTCCTATGATAAAAGGTATATCTCCATTTATTAATAACTTAGTTGCCTCATCTTCATTTAATATACTAGCCCTGTTATCTTTAAATATTTCTTTTAAGACTTCCATTGCCTTTATTTCATTTACATGATTGTCTTTTTTAGACTTATCTACTTTAAGCTGATTTATAAGTATATTGTAAAATTCAAAATAATCTTCTCCTGTGTATGCTAATATATTATTATTCATACTGTTTTTTAAAGATAATATATGATTCCATGTACTTATATCCTCTATTTTTAAGTTATTACTATCTAAAAGTAATTTATTATAATATAAAACTACTGGCTCGTCATAAAATGGGAAGGCCATTATTTTATCTCCAATAGTCACTTGATCTATCCTCTCTTTTCTTATTGAATCCCTATAACTTGAAATAAATTCATTAACCTCTGAAAAAGAAAGGGGATACTTACTTCCGAAATAATTCACATATCTCGAAGGCATTATTACTATATCTGCATTATTGTTTGGTTTTTTTAAAGAATCTTCAAATCCTTTTTTAAAATAATCTTCTTCCATTTCTTTAATAGTTATATTTACCTTAGGATTGTTCTTTTTAAACTTTTCACATAAATTTAATAGATAATTATAATTTTCACCTTCAGCTATAATTGTTAAATTCCCCTTTAAAACACCTGTATCGCTGTTCCTTTTAGAAGTTTTATAAAAAACTATAAAGATTATGCTTAATATTATACATATAAACATAAAAATTTTCTTTTTCACTTTTAATCATCCTTTTTTAGATTTAGTATATCATATCTATGTTTCAATTTATAATTAATACTGCAAATTTTTCATATGTAGAATCTTAAAAAAAGATAATATTTAGGCATCAAATTTTATTATAATAACATATAGTCTATGTATAAATACATAGACTATATGTTATTTATGTTATTTTATTATTTAAATCTTAATTTAGCCTTTTGACATTTTATAATTTCCTTTAGAATTGAAATCTTCTTTCCATGCCTTTTCTGCATAAGGTTTAAAGTCTTTAGCGTAATCATCTAATTCTTTCATAAACTTTTCATTATCTATCATTCTATTAGCACCAGGATGTGTTGCATAAGCTCCAGTCTTTTCAACTACTTCTCTTATAACTTTAGTATTATCAACCATCATACAAGGTAATAATAAATTTTCATTATATGGTTGTCTTGATCTAAGCTCTTTAAAAAATGGTCCTCTAAATACATCTATAAGGCTCTTATCTTTGACGTTATCACAGGCAAAGTGAGCAAATATACAAGGTTCTACATCTCCTTTAGAGTTTACATGGCAATAGAATTTTCCTGCGATGCATCCACCAACATAGGGAGCATCGTTAAAAAAGTCTATTGTAAAGTAAGGTTTAGTACTTCTAATATTTCTTGTCCTTTTTCCAAGTTCTATCCTTTGCTCTGGAGTAAGCATTGCACCTACATCTGGATTATCTCCAATAGGCATATACATAAAGTACCAAGTCATTTTGGATCCTTTTTCTATAAGCATGTCTGTAAACTTATCTGAGGTAACTGTATCCATATTAGCCCTAGATGTAGCGGAAGACACACCGAATAGCACTCCTCTTTCCCTTAATAGATCCATACCCTTCATAACTTTATCAAATGTTCCCTTACCTCTCCTTTTATCTGTTTCTTCTTCAAAACCTTCTAATGAAAACATAGGAAATACATTTCCTAAATCTCTAATCTTATCTGATAATTCTTCATCAAATAATGTTCCATTAGTAAATGGAGTAAATAATATATCATCATATTTTTTATATATGTCTAACATATACTCTTGAAAGAAAGGTTCTCCTCCAAGCACTACTATATAGTATATACCAAGATCTCTAGCCTCACCTATAATCCTATCTACTTCTTCATAGGTAAGATCATCTTTTTTATCATAATCTGCAGCATAACACCCTGTGCATCTTAAGTTACACCTCATGGATGGGCTTATTAATATAGTAAACGGTACTTTAGTACCTTCTTCTTCAAGAATCTTTGCTCTTTTAGGCATTCCATACCAGTTTGCATTTCCTAAAAAGTTTACAAAAAACTTTTTCATACATTTTTTATCAGTAGTAGTTAATATATTTTGAATATATTTATGAGTAACTGGATTGTTATTATAATGATTGTATACACCCTGTATTTGTTCCTTTTCTTCTTTTCCTTTAGCTAATTTATTAGCTAAAGAATATAATTTATCTACATTTTTTTCTGGATCTTTATCTAATAAATCCACCATTGCAGATAATGTAACATCTTTTGCTCCTTTTTTAACAGTTTCTTTAATGCTCATAATATTTCCCCCTATCTTCTAGTTATCAAAATATTTATACCTTAGAGTATATTCCAATTGTATTCTTTATACCATCATTTTTCAAGAACTGTTCTTATATTAATAGTTTATTCAAAAAAAAATAGCTATAAATATATAGCTAAATCAATATAACAAATACCATTAACACCTTGCAGGCTGATATTAATAATATATAACTTGTTAATATTTTGTTAATAAATAAAAATTCTAAGAACTTATATATTAAATATACTATATTTCTACTATTCACATCCACAAAATGAGAACTTTACAATTTTACGCTTCCATCTTTTCCTCTATAAAGTCACTTTCAAATAATACGCTAGCTAAAATCATAGCACTAAATCCAGCTACTAATTTTGATATTATAAAAACTCCTAAAGTTTCAGGCTCTTTAGCAGATATAAATCCCATCTGTCCACCAAAAACGAAGGCCCCACTCACGCTAAAGGCTGTACACAGTACCTTTCCTTTAATGTTCATTTCATTAAAGCTTGCAAACACTAAAAGATTGCTGGCAAAACACCCTAGGAATGCGGCAACAGATACTGAATCCAATCCAAATCGTCTTCCAAGTCGTCTAAATGTTTCTTTAAATATTCTACTAATTACAGAAATCATTGGATAAGCACCACCTAATACAAATGCAATTTTTCCAGCTACTGCAATTGAATCTTCTGGTGGTATAAGCCCCTTTACTAATTTAACACCTAATATAATATCTATACCTTGTATAATAAGTCCAGTTACCCCTATACCTATTATTACCTTTCCTAAAAGGGAAAATAACTTCATAACTTTCTTAGGGTAACGTATAAGACCTACAGATAAAAGTAGTGCAAAAATAATTATAGGCATTAAATTCCAAGCTAAAGTTGCTACATCTATTCCTTGAATTACCCCACCAACAAGACACCCAAGTGGTATTGTTATTATTCCAGCCATTATGCCCTTTGATAAATACTCATGGTCTTTTTTATCTACCATACCTATGGCCATAGGTATGGTAAAGCTTATTGTTGTACCTAGCATAGATGAAAGTATTACGCCAGAAAATATCCCCATTTCCTTACTAAAAGCTATTTCTTTAGCTAATGCATAAGATCCCATATCACTAGCTAATATCATAGCAGGAAATAATGATGGGTCTAATGAAAATAGTTTTGCAATAGGATTTATAATTGTAGTAATTACCGTAGCAAAAAGAGGAGAAAGTGAATAAATACCTACCATCCCAATGGCAAGTGGTCCCATAGTCTTTAAACCCTCTTCAAACTTTTCACCTACCTTTAATCTATTTCCTATAGCAAAATCTATACCTCCAAATATAAAGAAAAAACATATAATTCCTAAAATTATCTTGTCCATTTTATCTCCTCCTTAAGGTGGTTAATGCTTTGATAAATCATACACCTATGATACACTAAAGTTCTGTACAAATGAAGAAAAATAATTATGATATTAATTATTTAACCTATAATCCAAAAACAGTGCAAAATACATAATTCCCATGTATTTTGCACTGTTTTTATTAGATATAATTTTTCATCAAATATATACTCTGATTTTTATATTTATTAAAATTAGAGTTTATATTTACTATAATCCTATTTTACACTTAAATAAGACCTCTTTCTCTTAAAAAGTCGTCTGCTACCTTTCTTGGATCTTCTCCGTCTTTATCCACTTTATAGTTTAATTTTCCCATATCTTCTTCACTAATTTCTCCTGCTAGCTTATTTATAACCGCCTCAAGTTCAGGATGCTTTTTCAATACTTCTTCTCTTATTATGGGTACAGAATAATAAGGTGGAAAAAATCCTTTATCATCCTCTAACACCTTTAATTTGAAGGCTTCAAGTAATCCATCTGTTGAAAATGCATCTATTACTTGAGTATTATCATTCATAAGAGAAGTATATCTAAGGCCTCCGTCTATAGCCTTTACATCTTTAAAGTTCATCCCATAAGCATCCTTTAATCCTAAATAACCATCCTGTCTATTTGCAAATTCAATAGTAGATCCTAATATAAGATCTCCACTAACCTTTGATAAATCAGAATAGGTTTTAAGATTATACTTTTCTGCTGTATCTTGTCTTACTGTTAATGCATAAGTATTATTAAATCCTAATGGTTTAAGCCACTTAATGCCATAATCATTTTTAAAGGATTCTGAAACTACTTTATAAGCTTCATCTTTATCGCTTATATTCTCATGTTTCATTATATTAATTAAAGCTACACCAGTATATTCCACATATAAATCTACTTCTTTAGCTTTTATAGCATTAAAAGTTACAATACTTCCTCCTAAGTTAAGCTTTCTTTCTACCTCTAAGTCTGTATTTTCTTCTATTAATGTAGCTATCATATTTCCTAAAATTAGTTGCTCATTATAATTTTTTGACGCTACAACTATTTTGTTTTTAGATCCAAAAAAGGATTTAGAAAATCCAAATACAATAACAACTAAAATTACTCCTGCAATTACACCTAAAACTTTTTTATCTCTCTTATTGTTATTTCCATTAGTAGAACTTACTCCATTTGGAGTAACTACCCTTTCTATTTTCCCTATAATGAAGTCTATAAGAAGTGCTAGTATACAAGCTGGAATAGCCCCTGCAAGTATCATATTATTATTAACAGTTTGGACTCCAGCAAATACCATATAACCAAGTCCGCCTCCGCCTATAAATGCTGCAATAGTCATAAGACCTACTGCTGTTACCGCTGAAATTCTAATACCAGTCATAATAACTGGTAAAGCTAGAGGTAACTCTACCATAAACAACATATCTTTTCTTCTCATACCCATGGCCTTAGCTGCTTCTAACATATCTGGGTTAATATTTTTTATAGAAGTATATGTATTTTTAAGTATAGGCAATAGCGAATATAAAAACACCATAAAAACTGCTGGCTTACTTCCTATTCCCATAACAGGAATTAAAAATCCTAGTAAAGCAAGACTAGGTATGGATTGTATTATATTGGCTATACCAATTAAAGGTCCTGCGAGCTTTCTTTTTCTTTTAATTAGTATTCCAAGTGGAACTCCCACAATTATTGCTAAAAGTACTGCCATAATTGTAAGTTGTATATGTTCTAATATTAATGTCGTTATTTCACCTTTTCTAGATAAAACAAAACTAAAAAATTCTTTTACTGAAGCCATACTATTATCATCTCCTAATCTATATATTGGCTACTTAAAACTGTTATCAGCCTGCTTCTTGTGATCAATCCACATAGTTTACCATTATCTAAAACTGGTATATATCCAATAGAAGCTTCATTCATCTTTGTAAGTACTTCAACAATAGATTCATCCTTATTTGCATAAATAATATCTCTTTCCATTATATCTTTAAGCTTTAAAGCCTCATTTTCTTCTCTTCTTATAACCTTTAGAGTTACTATTCCTAGAAGATTACTTTGTCTATCTACTATAAGTAAACTATCTACCTTTTTCTGTCTCATTATGCCAACTGCTTGAAACACAGTTCTCCCTTCGATTGTTGTTACAGGATCTTCAATCATTATATCTTTAGCTTTTATAAGCTCTGGTTTATTCCAGATTCTATCCTTACCAATAAACTCCTCTACAAACCCTTCTTTTGGATCCTTTAATAAAATTTCCGGCTTATCATATTGTAATATATTACCGTCCTTCATAATACAAATTTTATCTCCAAGTTTAATAGCTTCATCCATATCATGAGTTACAAAAACTATAGTCTTTTTTAATTCTTCTTGTAATGAAAACAGTTCATCTTGAAGCTGGTTTTTACTTATAGGATCTAGCGCACTAAAAGGCTCATCCATTAATATTATCTCTGGATTAGTAGCAAAGGCTCTAGCTACACCTATCCTTTGTTGCTGTCCTCCACTAAGTTCACCTGGATACCTGTCTATATATTCATCATATTTCATGCCTACCATCTCTAATAATTCTATAGTTCTACTTTTGGTTTTATCCTTTGTCCAGCCTTTTAATCTAGGTACTATTCCTATGTTTTCACCTACAGTCATGTGAGGAAAAAGCCCTGTTTGCTGTATTACATATCCTATATTACGTCTAAGATCTATGGTATCTTTTTTCGATATATCTTCTCCATTTATGCTTATAATTCCCTCTGTAGGTTTAATGAGTTTGTTTATCATTTTAAGTGATGTAGTCTTACCGCAGCCACTTGGTCCTATAAGTACTACAAGTTCACCTTTTTCTATATTAAAATTTATATTTTTTAATATGTCCTCTCCGCCAAAATCTTTTCTTACATTTTTGAATTCTATCATATCACCACTCCTAAAATAAAAAAGTAACAACTTCATATTAACACAAAGTTGTTACTTTCTAAAATCTGTAAAGGTTTTATTGTGTAAAGTTTTAATGAACCTTTTATGAACCAATGTTAATTTTTATAGATTTACTTTTATAAAGATTACTGTAATTTTTTATGTTTAATCATAAATTAATTCACATACCTTATCATATACTTCTCCATTTCCTATAACTACTATTGTATCTCCCGCGGTAAAAACATAATCAGGTCCTGGAGATACAATGGTATTTAATTCTCTTCTATAAGCTATAATAGTAGCTCCTGTATATTGCCATAGCTGTATTTCATTAACCTTTTTTCCTATGACCTTGCAATTAACTTTTATACTAACTTCAATAAGTAAAAATGGAGATATGTTGTTAAATCTTTCTATGAAATCCGATATTTTATTTAGATTCATTTCTAATTGTTCATCTAACTTTTTCTTTTGTTTAATTATATCAAGGACATTTTCTTTAGCTGCATTTATATTTTCATTATTATTATTTCTAGATATAAACTTTTCTGCAGAAGATATTGATACAATTTTAACTCCACTGCCTTTTAAGCTAGCCACCACATCCATGCCTTCTAAAAGAGCTATAGCTCTTCTTATAGTTTCTGGGGACACATTATATACACCTGCAAGGGTCGATCTTCCACTTATTTTTTCTCCTACTTTAAACTCACCGTTTATTATTTTATTAGCAATGTCTAACGCTATATTTTTGTATACAGGATTTGAATCCTTTCTCATATTCATATCCACTACAACATTTCATTTAAAGCTATGTAACAAGCTCCATATACACCCGCATCATTTTGTAAAGCGGCAGGTATAATCTTTGTATAGCTTCCATATGAACTCATAACTTTATTTTTAAACTTATAATTTAAGGCTTTGAAGAATTCTTCCCCCTCAGCTGATATTCCTCCACCTATAATTATAGTACCAGGATCTAACACATAAGTTATGCTAACAAGACCATTTACAACATGGTTTAAAAAGTTATCATACACATTTAAAGCAATAGTATCCCCATTATGCACCAGCTTCATTATTTTCTCACCATTTATATCTTTATCCACATCAATCTTTTCTAAAAGAGCTCTTTCTTTATACTGCCTTATCAATGAGGATGTAGAAGCATATCTTTCATAACACCCATTACCACCACAATTACACTTTTCGCCTTCTTCATTTAAAATAGTATGACCCACTTCTCCTGCTCCTCCAGCTGATCCTTTATATAATTTCCCATTTATAATTATTGCCCCACCAATACCAGTGCCTAAAGTTACACATGCAAAGTTTTTTTGGCCCTTTCCAGCGCCCTTCCACATCTCTCCAATTGCTGCTGCATTCACATCATTTTCTACAAAAGTATCTAAACCTAAAGCATTTTTAATATACTCTGATAATTTAGTTCCAGTATAATTTGGTAAGTTTCCTGAAGCAAAGACTATTTCTCCCTTTTTAGAGTCTACTTGACCTGCTGTACTTATACCTACCTTATCTACATTATGCCCTTCTTGAAATCTTTTTATTATCTTTACCATTTCTCTTGGTATAGTTTCATTACAATTTTCTTTAGGTGATGCTACCTTATCTTTAAATATAATACTACCTTCTTCATTTATTAAAGCATACTTTATAAATGTTCCTCCTACATCAAAACAAGCTATATTCTTCATACTTTCCTCCTACGTTAATTCTAATATCATAAATTACCTATTTAAATTACTTATATTACTCATTATTATAGTATATATTGTTATTTAAATTAAGCTTATTAATTAAATTTAAACTTTTTATGTGAATCTACAAATATTAAGCTTATTTTTATCTATATCTATAAAATTAGGACCATTACCACTTTAAAGGTAATAGTCCTAGTATTATTACAAAGCTTTGTAAAAGCCTTTTATTTTTACTTATAACTTATTGTAAAACTTATATTTATCTATCAACAAAATAAGACTTAATAACCCCAAAATATTCTCTAATAAAGTAAGCAGGCTTTATTGCCTTTTGCACATCTACAGAATAGGTTACAGAATTAATCCCAGCCCTCTTTGAGAGAAACTTTGCTCTAAAGCAATGAAAGTTATTAGTTATTATTGTAACCTTGTATTTTTCTTTGCTTGTCCATTTACTATCCATAATTTCTTTTGAAAATATTATGTTTTCACTAGTATTAGTTGCACTTTCTTCTTTAACTATTCTATTTTTATCTAACCCCTTAGAAACAAGGTACCTTTCCATAGCTTCAGCTTCTGTAACTGTTTCTCCAAAACCTTGACCACCTGAAACTACAATTACGCTATTATCATTAACTTTAGAAAGTTCAATTGCTCCATCTAGCCTTCTAGTTAATGTATCTGATGGTACATCCCCCCATAACCCTGCTCCTAAAACCAGTATATAATCTGTTATACTAGTGTTCTTTACAGTACCTTCTTTGATTATAGCACCTTCTACAATAATTACTGATGTTAATATCAATAT
Organism: Clostridium algidicarnis DSM 15099; assembly: GCF_002934235.1. Lineage (GTDB taxonomy): Bacteria > Bacillota > Clostridia > Clostridiales > Clostridiaceae > Clostridium_L > Clostridium_L algidicarnis. Next base: position 34,697 of record NZ_PTIS01000003.1, on the reverse strand, counting down.
AACTACCACATTTACTATGCAATCTATATAATGAAAATACTCTATTTTTTCATATCTTTTTAAAACAAATTTCAAAATACTTGTTACTATGGCAATGGCACCTATGATTATTATGATTTTAGAAATACTATTTATTGAAAAGCTTAATATTATTCCATAAATTAAAAGTACTATACCACTTATCATTAAAACTAAATTTATAATCTTACTCATATAATTTATCCTTTCCATATATTATAAAATAAAGGATTAATCTTAATTTAAAATTTAAGACTAATCCTTTATATATACGAAGTTACTTTTGAAAAGTTATGTTAAAATTTCTTTATTCCATCTTTTGTAACTATTCCTTTTATAAGTTTTTTCTTTTCAATACTTTCTGAAACTATGGTATAAGCTTTAAGCACTTTTTCTTCAGATTGTAGTCTCTTACCTTCATCATTTGCATATATAGTTGCTATAGCTTCACCCTTTTTAACGAAGTCCCCTATCTTTTTATGAAGCATTATTCCGACGGATAAATCTAATACACTTTCCTTTGTTTCTCTTCCAGCCCCTAAAACTAAAGCCGCTATGCCTATATCATCTGCCTTTATAGATTTTATATATCCCTCTTCTTTTGCAAATACAGGCTTTATTATGGAAGGAGTTTCAAATAATCCTGGATTATCCACAAATCTTCCATCTCCACCTTGAGCTTCAACTAACTCTTTAAGTTTTTCTAAGGCTTTACCTGACTTTATTACTTCTTTAAGGATTTCTCTTGCGCTTTCGTAATCAGCAGCCTTTTCCCCTAAAACTAACATGTGAGCACCTAATGTTAAGCATAACTCTGTTAAATCCTCTGGTCCATGTCCTTTCAATGTTTCTATAGCTTCCATAACCTCTAGAGCATTACCTACCGCAAAACCTAAAGGTTGATCCATGTCAGTTATTACACCTATAGTATTTCTTCCTACATGTGTACCTATCTTTACCATTTCATCTGCTAATTCAAAAGCACTATCTTCATCTTTCATAAATGCACCACTACCTGTTTTAATATCTAAAACTATAGCATCTGCACCTGAGGCTATTTTCTTGCTCATAATACTCCCTGCAATAAGTGACATATTATCTACAGTACCTGTAACATCACGCAAAGCATAAAGCTTTTTATCTGCTGGAGCAAGGTTTGCTGTTTGACCAGCTATTGCTATCTTTTTATCATTAACATTAGACATAAACTCCTCTATGGACATTTCTACTGAAAATCCTGGGAAGGATTCTAATTTGTCTATGGTTCCTCCTGTGTGTCCAAGACCTCTCCCTGACATCTTAGCCACAGGAACTCCAGCTGCTGCTACCATAGGGCCTACTATTAGTGTAGTAGTATCTCCTACTCCTCCTGTGCTATGTTTATCCACTTTAATTCCCTTTATTTTAGACAGATCTATAGTTTCACCACTATCTACCATAGCCATAGTAAGCTCTGAGGTTTCACTCATATTCATCTTTTGGAAGTATATAGCCATCATTAAGGATGAAACTTGATAATCAGGAATTTCTCCCTTAGTATATCCTTCTACAAAAAATCTAATCTCTTCTTTAGTTAATTCTCCACCATTTCTTTTTTTTGTTATAATATCGTACATTCTCATAATTTATCACCCTACCCTCTTATAGATTCTTTATTATATTTTCCATTAAATTAATAAACTTTTCTCTAGCCATAGCTGAAGTTTCCATTACCTCTTGATGATTTAATGGTTGATTTAATATACCTGATGCCATATTAGTTAGACAGGATACTCCTATTACTTTCATCCCGCTATGATTTGCAACAATAACCTCTGGTACAGTTGACATTCCAACAGCATCTGCCCCAAGTATTCTAGCCATTTTAACCTCTGCTGGTGTTTCATAAGTAGGACCACTAAATAATGTATATACCCCTTCTTTAAGATCAATATTAATAGATTTAGCTATTTCCTTAACTTTATTTCTTAAGTCTTCGTCATAAGGATTAGACATATCAGGGAATCTTGCTCCAAACTCATCTAAATTTTTTCCTATAAGTGGATTTGATCCTGAAAAGTTTATATGATCTTTTATAAGCATCAAGTTGCCTGGCTCAAATTCTGTATTTACAGATCCAGCTGCATTAGTCACTATAAGTTTATCTATACCTAATAGTTTCATAACTCTTACTGGGAACGTAACATCCTTCATATCATACCCTTCATAATAGTGAAATCTTCCTTGCATAGCAAGAACTACCTTTCCTTGAAGTTTACCTATAACAAGTCTTCCTTCATGACCTTGTACAGTAGATACTGGAAAATGTGGTATGTCAGTATATAAATAGCTTTCAGCCTCTTCTATTTTATCTGCTATAGCACCAAGTCCAGATCCTAATATTATAGCTATCTCTGGTTTATACTTACTTTTTCCTTTTATATAGTCTGCTGCCTCATTTAATTTTGCCATTAATTCCATTAACAAAACCTCCTAATTTTTATTATTTATTATTAAAATATCTTGAAAAGCTTGTGAACCTATGTCTATTCTTCACTTAAACCTTTTTAACATATCTTACTATTTAATTATTTCTTTTAAAAAGCTTTCTCCATTTTTAACTTTTTCTACGCTGAAGATATCTGCAATAGTTTGCCCCATATTATAAAATCCTTTTTTTATTCCCATATTAACATTTTCTTTTAACTCTTTTCCATAAGCTAAAAACGGTATATATTCTCTTGTATGATCTGTTCCAGGTACAGTAGGATCACATCCATGATCTGCAGTTATAAATAGGGCATCGCTGTCTTTCATTTCATTTAGTATGTCTAAAAGTCTATTATCAAATTCCTCTAGCCCTTTTCCATAGGATATAAAATCATTCCTATGACCCCATTTCATATCAAAATCCACAAGATTTGTATATATTAATCCCTTTTTATCCGTTTTCATATATTCTAAAGTTTTATCTATACCATCCATATTATCTTTTGTATGTACTGCTTCAGTAACACCCTTTTTACAAAATATATCTTCAATTTTACCTACAGCCATAACATTTAATCCATTATTTTTTAGTATATCAAGTATTGTATCATGAGGTGGTAACAATGAAAAATCTCTTCTGTTAGATGTCCTTACAAAGTTTGGAGCATCTCCAATAAAAGGCCTTGCTATAACTCTTGCTACTGCATGCTGATCTTTTAAAATGCCTCTTGCTATTTCACACATCTTATATAATTCATCTAATGGAACTATATCTTCATGTGCAGCTATTTGAAATACACTATCTGCTGATGTGTACACTATAACTTTCCCTGTATTCATATGTTCTTGTCCTAGTTCTTCAAGGATAGTTGTGCCGGAGGCTGGTTTGTTTCCTATAATATTTCTTCCAGTTAATCTTTCAAATTCTTCAATTATTTCCTGTGGAAAACCATCTGGATAAGTTGGAAATGCTTCTTTTAAATAAACTCCTGCCATTTCCCAGTGCCCAGTAGTTGTATCCTTGCCATTAGACATTTCTTCAAACTTACCATAACAGCCTATAGGATTTTTATTATATTTTGTTCCCTTAATTCCATCTATATTGCCAAGTCCTAGCCTTTCCATATTAGGTATTTTAAGTCCCCCTACTGAATTTGATACATTTCCTAGTGTATTAGCCCCTTCATCACCATATTTATTTGCATCTGGTAACGCTCCTATTCCTACACTATCTAAAACTATCCATATAATTCTTTCTATCATTTTATGTCCCCTCCCTAAATATTCAATAAATATATTATATCTTTGTAAGCGCTTTCGTCTATCCTATATTTATCCGATGGCTACCATCCGTAACACTCCTGTCCTCTTCAAGGTGGGGGATGACGGCTGCTACGCCCCTGGATAAGTTCTTCTAAGACTCACTTGATAAAATGAATTTAAGGTTTTCAAAATACTATTTTAAAAACCTTAAATATACCTTCGTTTATTATGAAGTTACTTATTATTACTTTTGCCTAATTTTATATTTTTCTGATCCCTTTAGCACTAGATTAGGCAATAAGGTAATCCTTCTTATTTCATTCTTATTTTTATTATTTAATATATCTACAAGCATTTGCATACCAAGTTTACCCATCTCCACAGATGGTCCATTTACGTAGCTTATATTAAATCCAAGTATATTTAATATCTCAACTTTATCAAATGCCACTAATGAAATGTCCTCTGGAATATTTATCTTTTCCTCATATATGGCCTTAAGAGAACCTAGAGTTGTCATATTGCTACAGACAAATAGAGCCGTAGGTCTGTCCTTCATTTTTATTATATCTTTAGTTATTTTATACGCAGTTTCCTCTTTGTAATCTCCATAAAATGTGTATTTTTCATCTAAAGATATGTTATTCATAAGTAATGCCTTTTGATACCCTAGATACCTATCTTTTGCTGGTTTAGAATTCATACGTCCTGTTATTACACCTATTTTTCTATGACCTTCTTTTATAAGAGCTTCTGTAGCTTCGTAAGCTCCTTTTATATTATCAACAAAGACACCATTAAAGGTAGTATATTTTACATTACCATCTACTAATACTATTGGTATCCCCATATTTTCCAAGGTTTTAAGATATTCACTATTAAATTCATCTTCTGCTGAGGTTGGAGCTATTATTATTCCTTGTATCCTCTGTTCTGTTAAAACCTTAAGAGCTCTTAACTCTTTTTCTTTGCTTTCATCAGTATTGCATAATATTATATTAAGACCACTTTTCTCTGCAACCTCTGTTATCCCTTTAATAACCTCTCCAAAGAATGGGTTAACAATATCCGGAACTATAACCCCTATGGTATTAGTCTTATTTTTAGATAAACTTCTTGCTATAGCACTTGGAGTATAGTTTAGATCTTTTATAACCTTTTGTACTCTGATCCTAGTTTCCTCTTTTACATACCCAGAATCATTTAGTACCCTGGATACAGTAGCTAATGATACTCCTGCCTTTTCTGCAATATCACTTATTGTAATGGCCATATTAATCCCCCTTATGCTTTAGTGCAGATTTTGAATACGATATCAAAATATGAATAGTCACTACATATTTTGATCAAATCCTGCTCCAACGCCTTTAAATATATAACTTAAACAGGAACATTCTCCCTAAACCATACTTAGCGATGTTACCGCTTTCACGTAATAATAATAACCTATTTTCTCATTTAATTCAAGTACCTACTATAATTTTTACATGAATTTTAAATTATCCTACATATATTTTATAAAAATTTAGGTAAACTACATAAATAACTATACAATTTTGCTCCCATGAACCTCTACAGCTCCAGTATATTTTACTAATTCATTATAATTATCTTTAGTTACTCCTCCACCAGGCATTATAATTATCTTATCTTTCGAATAATTTATAAGTTCCCTTATACAATCTCTTCCTTCAATAGCGCTTTTTGCTCCACCCTTTGTAAGAATCCTATTTACCCCAAGTTTTATCAAATTATCTATAGCAACCTTTTTATCTTTTATTTCATCAAAAGCCATATGAAATGTTATTTCCATAGGCTTTGCCATATCCACTAGTTCTTTTGTCCTATTAATATCAATATTATTTTCATCATCTAAGATCCCTAATACTACTCCACTTACGCCAGATTCTTTGCAATAAATTATATCTTTTTTCATTATTTCAAATTCGTCCTTACTATAATTAAAATTGCCACCTCTTGGTCTTATAATAACCATAATATCAGAATTTAATTTTTCCTTTGCCATTAAAATTGTACCTAAACTAGGGGTTGTACCCCCTTCTAAAAGATTGTCACATAGTTCTATTCTATGTGCACCTAATATATCTGCTCTTTTTGCATCATTAAAATTTCCAACACAACATTCCAATTTTAAATCCATAAATATCCCACCTTAAAATATAATCTATTTAAAAATCATTCCTTTACTTTGAAATTACAGGTTGAGAACAAAATGTATGATAATCTATATCTCTCATAAATAAAGACAATCTTAAAAATCCAATAGTAGCACTTATAAATGCAGCTCCGAAAAATCCAAACCCATAATAATTTGTTCCAAGAAACAAAGTACATATAGTTAAAATTATATTGCTTAATATAAATATGGAAGTTACCATCAAAGCACCTTTTCTATCATCAAAGTAAAGTTGTAATAATACAAATACCAACATCATCATATTACAATACACTCCAATAACTAAGATATTAAACATGTCAAGGGAAATACCTATAACGCCAAATCGTGGAAGTATAATTTTTCCTAGTAATAAAAATAGAATTGTAAACACAAGTTGAATTTGCATGATATGAAGTATTTCTCGCCATAGGGTATTTGTCATATCATTCTTAGCTCTTTGTATGTCTCTAAAATTACCTCCATTTGTTATAAATCCATAATACATCTTATATTTGTCATAAAAACTTGTTTCTACAGAAACTACAAATGTAACTATAGAAGGTATTCCACTTAAAAAGGCATAAAATACTGCCACATCATAAAGTGGAGCATATCTATAGGTATTATATATTGATACCCCTAATTTGCTATTCCAAAATATAATGTTATGTATATATATTCCAAGGGTATAAGATAAATTTATTAAAAATAATGAAGGATATCTTTTGAAGTATCGTATAAAATCAAAGTATTTATTATTTTCTACATTAAAGAACTTTTCTATGTAATATAGAAGCATTATAACTGTTATAAATATTCCAATATCCATTGCTAGTAACATATATAATACTATATTTAAAGTATTAATCTTTATAAATAAGAAAGCTAACATCATAGTTACTGCAACACCTATAAAAAATGCCTTAGCAACTTTAGTATAATCTTTTAATGCAGATAAATATACAAACTCTACCCATAACATTATAAGTTCCATATATAATACATAAGATGCAATCTTAATATTAATTTCTATCGGCGAGATATAATAAAATACTCCTCCAATCAAAGCACCTACTGCAAGTGTTAATGTTAAAACTCCATATAAAGAAGAAAGTATATAGTCATATTCCTTAGAAAATAACCTATCTGATATATATCTTGTTATTACCATAGTAAATCCACTAGTTATTATTTGAGAAAATATAAATGCATACACCACAGATGCTAAAAATAATTGTCCTTCCATAAATGGCACTTTAATAAATGTTAATAAAAGCTGTATAAAAGTCACCATTAGTGTACATAAAATAAGAGGTGCTGCACTAACTATAGTCGAATAAATATATGCTCTTGAACTATAAAAATAGCCTTTTTTATTAAACAATTTCTTAAGTTCAAACCCTATTCCTGCCACTTTCAAATCACCTCTTCATATTTTTATAAAGATCTTTGTACCTATCTATGAAATATTCTAAAGTGTAGTGTTTAGATACTCTTTCAAAGGCATTGTGACCCATAGACTTCCTTAATTCATAATCCTTAGAAAGTCTTACTATATTACTTGCCATATCCTCATAGTTCATAGATTGCACTATATATCCGGACCTTCCTATACCATCATTGCTGCCATAAAGTAACTCTTTGCAGCTACCTACATTAGTAGCTACAAATGGCTTTGACATGGCCATTCCTTCTAAAATAGCCAGTGGCTGCCCTTCGCTTATGCTACTTAAAACTAAAATATCCATCTTTCCTACATATTCTTTTATATTAACCTTGCCTGTAAATATAACATCTTGTACCTCTAAAGAATCTACAAGTTCAATACATTCTTCATAGTAGTCCTTATTTTCTTCAATGGGTCCCATTATGTAGAACTTAGAATTTGGTATTTCTTCCTTTACTAAAGCAAAACTTTGAATCATAGTTTTAATATCTTTTATAGGAACTATTCTTACCACAGCACCAATATTAATATAATCATCATTAAATGGCTTTTTAGGAATATTTAAAAAGTCATTTACATTGACTCCGTTAGGTATTACTGTAATCTTTTCTTCTTTGCAGCCAAGCTCAATTTCCACTTCTTTATTTCTATTAAATAAAGTTATAACATTATCAGCACTAGAATAAGCAGTGTATGATAAATTATAAAAAAACTTAATCCAAATATCTTTAAATACTCCTTTTACCCATGTAGATTTTATTATTTCTTCTTCTCTCTCACGGGTATATATGCCATGTTCTGTTAAAAGGTAAGGAACATTGTACATATCTTTAGCAAGAGAACCTACGATTCCTGCATATCCAGTAGAAACACTATGGTATATATCTGCTTTTGGTATGTCAGATTTTATAATGTAGAAAATCGGCAAAAGCATTGATCTTACATTCCAAAAGAACTCTGTAAAAGGTATAAATTCAAAGTTTTCTTCATAAGCCTTAGTTATAATATCAAATAATTCTTTGCTCATAAAAAAGTTTCCTATATCTTTATATCCTAATTTCTTGATAAATGTAAAAATAGGTTGAAAATCTGTTTTGTTCCCTATTATTAAGTTATAAAAAGAAGTTTTAGCATTTTCATTTATCTTAAGCTTAGTTCCGTACCTACCTTTAGAATCGAGAAAATCATCTATAAAGACTTCTTTTATTTCTAATAAATTTTCTGGCATATCATAAACAAACTTTCCTCTATCCTTTTTTTCAGCACCTATAGCATATATTACAAACTCATGTTCCTTCATACTACTTATAAGGGATTGTATCCAACTAGAAACTCCGCCAACTACATAAGGGTAGCTACCTTCCGCAATAATACATATTTTCACTATACCACCTACCTCAATATCTTTATAGAAAATTCAGGCCCTAAAGCTTTTATTATATATCCCTCATCTTCCAATGGAATAATTTCACAATTTTTTGTTCCTCCTATTTTTTCATTACTCCTAAGTATAAAGTAACCTTCCTTTCTAAAATTATCAATATACCCTATCATCTGGTCATCTTTATATTTAATATACACATCCATATCTAAATAATTCTTTAAAGCTTCTCCTGCATCTGATATTTTCCTAGGTGTCATCCATGAGTATTTTTCTTTAACAGTTTTAAATATATTTCCGAATTCCTCCGTAAGCTTAGACCATGACTTCCCTGAGTTTCTTTCTACATCTAAAACATCATCGGGATGCACAAAGTGTGATACTATCCCAAAGGAATTTACCCCATTATAAATACTCCAATAAAGTTCATTACTTTCTTCATACCCTGAAGTAAATCTTGGAAATTCTATTATTCCATCCTTTGCTATTTCAAATTCTTGTATATAAGAATCACCCTGTTCATTTCCAAAATATAACGATGAAATTATTTTTATATCTGGTAAGACGCTTTTTATGGCTTCCCGTCCCTCCTTACTTAAGATATTAGAAGGTGGAACATAAGCTCTTATTTCATATTCATCATAAATACTTTTAGTATATATTGAAACCTCATTTAAAGCTTCCTTCATATCTTCTATGTTATCCCATGAATTATATCCTAAATCACTTTTTATATAATCTTTCATTACTAAAGGTTGGTGATTATACCCATGTATTCCCATCTCACCACCATTTCTTAAAAGTTCTCTGCCATATAGTAATAAATCATTTTTATTTTTAGATTGATCCTCTTCGTTAAAAGGTGCCTTTGTATTGTTATTGTAGGTTTCTATTATAAATCCACTATACTTTACATTATATAACTTTGAATACTTTATAAGATCAGACCACCATATATCCCTATAAAACTTGTCTGTTTCTAATTTATATTCATTATATACTAATGGATTTTTCCCAATTGGTATAGGAGATGGGAAGTCATCAATGAAAACCACCTTAGAATTTACAATAGGGTAAATAAAATTATCCTTCATAAGCGAAAGTGCTCCAGCTATAACCCCTCTATTAATCTTTTCTTCAAGCATAGTTCCGTTAAAAACTACAACCTTCCCCTTATCTAACTTGTACTCCCAGAGCAACGGTAATCCATTACTATCCTTTAAATGTACTTTTGATTGTTCTTTTAAACTAACATCTAAAGAGGAATTATTTATAAAATCTTCCTTTGTAATATACCCCTTTGCACCTAACATAAAATCACTTATTACATCTATACCTATTGCATTTTTTAAATTTTTTATACTTTCCATTCCTAAGCTCTCTTTAATCTCCATTAGCTTTTCTGAATCTAAGGGCCTTTTTGCAAAAAATATACTGCCACCATTTTTAACATAACTTATAATTTCATTTGTTTTAGATATACTTTCTAATAATTCACTACATATTATATATCCATCTGAAGAGTTATCAACTTCCATTAATTTTGAAATTTCAATATCTACGCTATCTTTTTGCATATAACTTAAAGTTTTAGCAACATTGTCTTTAATAATTATGCTTCCCTTATCATTTTCATCATAAATTAGTATGTATTTTTCCTTTTTTAAATTGCTAGTATCTATATTTTTCACTTCATATTTTTCTAGTGAATCGTATTTATTTATATTTTTCACAAATTTTAATATAGACTCTGAACTTATACCCTTAGTTATTAAAGCTAAAAAAAATATTCCAACTAAAATTGTAACTATTATTTTTTTATTATTCATATTTATCTCCTCTTGACCAAAACCTCACTATATTAAGCGCCTCATTTGATAACTTTATAGGATATTTTTTAAGTGCCTCTAACATAATATAAAAGTTTTTTTTATCATTTGTTAAATAAAAAAGCTTCATAAATGATAAAAATGTATTTTCTGTATCTTTATGATTTTCGAAAAATTTCATACAGTAGACCTTTGCATTATCATAATCTTCTAAGCTCAATTTAGAATCAATTATAAATATATAATAATCCTCTTTAGATGAAGGATTAACCTTTAATAAAACTTCTAGTAATTCATCGAAAACTTTTAAGTATCGATGATAGCTTTTTACATCTAAAAAACCACTATTTAAATATTCATTTAAACAATTAATATATTCCTTTAAAAAGTCTTCATCCTTATTTCCTAAAGCAAATTGCTCTTTAAAAACTTTTAGTTTGCTATTAAACTCCCCTCTTAATTCTGTAATTACACTTGCCGCATAATGAGAGGTCTCAGTATCACTATCTTCTAAAGCATTTTTTAAAGCATGTATATAATTAATGCTATTCTCTTTTTTTATCATTTCTATAACTAACTCTCTTTTTTTAGAGTTAGTATTTAATATTAGTGCATCTTCTAGTGGTATCATGTTTATCTCTTTTTCTTTATTTACATCTTTTATATGCTTTATATCCATTTCTTCTCTTATATAATTTTCATACTCTTTAATATTTTCTCTACTATAATCTTTATATTTAAATATCCATGTCACAATACAATAAAGAGGCCCTGCTATAGGTAAAGTTATAGATATAATAAATTTATTTAAAGTGTAACCTTTAGATCTTTTTAATATTAGATTTATAAATAATATAATAAAAGAAAGGATAGTATTTATTATTAATATATTATTCAATTAGCCCACCCTCATCTATAAATTCTGTATCTATATTCCCTTCCCTTAATCTTTTTACAATACTTTCATAGTCTTTTGCTTTTGTGTTAGATAATATTATATACACACCATCATTTATAGCTCCTATATAATCAGTGTCTCTAATAACATTTAAAGCATTATAATTTAATTCTTCAAAAGACGTGAAAGATTTTACTTTTACTAATATATAAGGTATGTTCTTTTCTTCTTTTAATCTTTTTTTACTAAGATATATAGTTTTAAATGCATTATCATTTAATATTCTAGTATCTTTTATAAACCTTTCTTTATTTATAGCTATCTCGTAAGCATAAGCTTTTAATAAAGAACTTTTAACAAGCTCTACTATTATCTTAAATAAATTTTCAAAGTACAGTGTAATATAATTAAATTCAACATTATATACACATACATAAGCTATGTCATTTCCGCTTTCATCTAATATAGGAGATATAAACATAGGTATCCCTTTTTCTAGATTCCTATTTATATATATTCCATCCCTTTTAATTTCTTCAATAATGTTTTTATAATCCAACTTTTTAACAGAACCTTTTATGTTTAAGTTCGAATCTTTTGACTTTGAAACTAGCCTTAAATATTTACTATTTACACCTGATGCATATATTGCTACAGTCTTAGTTTTCATAGCTTCTTCTATTATATCAACAGCATTTTGAAATATATCTTCTACATCTAATTTATCTAATTCTTTTGTTATCTTATACATCTTCCCAAATACATCCTGTGAATTTAATATTTGTGCACTAAGCTCTTCCTTTACTATCAAAGTTTCGTTGTATATAATCTCCAAAAAGTTATATTTTTCTTTTACACTAGATATCTCCATATCTTTTGAATTTATATCAGAATTTAATTTATCAATTCTGTATCCAATAGCAAGTCCAACTATTATGTTCATTAAGATCTGAATTATATGTCTTTGTTCATATATAAATGAAACAATATCTCCACCTAAATGCAAAAAATTAAATATAGATAATAAGGTGGAAAGTATAACAGAAATTACAGCTTGTCTTGTTCCATACACTATGGCAATTAAAACAATATACACTATAGAAAAATTAAAATTACTGTCTCCATACATACTATTTGAAAATTTAGAGGTTAAAAAATATAATACTAAAAATCCTAACATATTTTCTATGTAAGGAATATATTTTGAACTAAAAAGTGCATCTTTTTTCTCATCTTTAATATTACTTTTTGATATTTTATTCTTATCTTGTTCAAGTTGCTCTTTCGACCACTTATATGTAAGTTTTATTCCTTGTTTTAAAGGATACTTTGGATTCCAATTTAATATTTTCTTTGCCTTATTATTATCTAATTGCATGTTTTTTATGTCCCACCACTTGTCCTTAGAATAAATAACACTTTTTATAGGTTTTTCATCTTTTATTAAATCTAATATCTCATTTACACTATGTTGCTCATTTGATGATATATTTAATACTCCGCTAAAGCTAGAACTCATGGATTTATATATTGCATCTACTACATCTTCTATATATATATAATCTTTAGTTTGAGTTCCATCTCCATACACAACTACTTCGTCCTCACTTATATTCCTTTCTATAAATTCACAAATATAATTTCCACCATCTATAGACTTTTGCTTTGGCCCGTAGGCACTAGACACTCTTAATATAACTACATTCAGATTATAAATTTCTGACCATTTTTTACAATACATTTCACCTGTAGTTTTCAAAATTCCATAAGGTGAGTTTGCATCTACAATATCTTCTTCTATATGTGGCAAGCTTCCTTTATCACTATAAACTAAAGCTGAAGATAGATATAAAACCTTTTTTATATTAAACTTAGTTGAAAGAGTTAGTATATTTATAAGTCCTGATACACTTAAACATTCATCTAGATTTGGATGTTCTTCTAGTACATTTATACTTCCACATTCTGCAAGATATATAACCATATCAAAAGCTATAGCTTTAAATATTTCCTCACACTTTTTATCACTAGTATCCAAATTATAAAATTTATGTTTTACTTTTACATTATTTGCATCTCCACTGGATAAGTTATCTATTATATAAATTTCATTTCCTTCTTTATAAAATCTTTCTGCAACTGTAGATCCTATAAATCCATAGCCACCCGCTATTAATATCTTCATAGCTTGTCCTCCTTATGTTCTATCCTTCTATTTTATCATAAACATTTTGCTTTATGTACCTTCATGGTTTGTTTTATGATATAATTTGAAAATAAGTAAATAACAAAACTTACAACATATTCTATTATTATTGAAAAGGGGGTTAATTATGTTTAGCAAGCTTTCAAAGCTCTTAGTTACGTTTCCACTTATATTAATTCTAACCTCATTTCAATTTAACACTAATAAATCTAGCCATTTTTCTTATGGTAACTTTGTTGGATTGTCTCCAAGTAAAATTGAAACTCTTTTTTCTTATGATGAAATTATAATCGATGCTAGTTATTATAGTAAAGAGCAAATTAAAACTCTTCACGATAATAATGTAAAAGTATATTCTTACTTAAACATTGGCTCTTTAGAAAAGTTTAGAGATTATTATGATAACTTTTCTAATCTTATAATTGAAAGTTATGAAAACTGGGAGGATGAGGGCTGGATAGACGTTACGAATATCTCTTTTCAAAACTTTATTTTAAATGATTTATCTAAAAGTTTTATAGATAAGGGTATTGATGGTTTCTTTATTGATAATATGGATGTTTATAGCATAAAAGCTAATGAGGCAACCTTTAATTCCCTTACCTATATGCTAAAAGAATTAAATTCTAAATACAATAAGCCTATAATTATAAACAATGGATATGATTACGTTGAAGAAGCTTTAAGGCTAAATATTGATATAAGAGAACTTTTTTATGGAATGAATAAAGAATCTGTTTTTACAAGCTATGATTTTGAAAAAAATAAACCTATTAAAAATAGTAAAGAAGAAACAGATTTTTTGCTTCAATATCTTAATAATATGAGCCATAATGGCATTAATATTTACATTATAGAATATTCTAAGAGTAAATCATTCACTAAAAAGTTACACAATTATTATGAAAATACTTCCTACAGTGTGTACGTATCCCCTAGAATAAGCTTAGACTAATGTATAAATAGTCTGTTTAATTATAAATACCTAAATAGCCCTTTAGTCTACTTATAATTAAATAGACTAAAGGGCTTTATATTTATTTAATATCTAATAATTCTTTAATAGTTCTAATAACGCCATTTTCTCCATTTTCATATTTAGTTACAAACCTTGCATGGCTTTTTACATCATCAGGAGCATTTTTCATAGCATAGCTATAATAAGCCTTATCAAACATAGTTAAGTCGTTATAGTAGTCTCCAAAAACCAAAGTTTCCTCATGGGTTATGCCCAATTTTTGCTGAACTAATGCAACAGCATTTCCTTTACTGCTTTTTATATTCGTAATATCCATCCAGCAACTTCCTGATACTGCCACATGATAACCTTCTTTGTATTTACCATGAATTTTTTCTGAAAAGCTTTTTTGAATACCTATATGTTGAATATAACTTAATTTTTGTATATGTATATTTTCATCTAAATCTTTAAAGTCTTTAAGTATAACCGAAGGTGCTTCATCGTAATTAATTGCACCTATTAATTCTTTTGAAGGCTCTTTAACATAGACTTTATAACTATCTGAAATTATAACTTCTATTCCTTCTTCATCCAAAGTTTCAGCCATTTCTATAACTTCATCTTTATTTAATGTGCCATCATACAAAACTTCTCCATTGTGATTAAACTGTATTCCTGCACCATTGTTACATATAAGAATCATATCATCTTTAACTCTCTTAAAATCTTCATCTAATGTAGTATATATTCTCCCACTAGCTACAGCAAAATATATATTTCTCTTATTTAATTCCTCAATTAGTTCATAAAATTCCTCGTTTATCTTACCCTTAGTATCTAAAAATGTTCCATCCATATCCGTTACTATAAGTTTAATCATATTTTCCTCCTCTAAAAATCCATTATATTAATTTTCTATGTTATTATATTAATAGTTTAAATTTTGTATATGCAATAAGAGTTTATTACCTTCACAAAACCTTTAATATGATTATTAAATTTCACCTTTGATAATCACATTAAAAGTATACCATATTTTCGCCTAAAATAAGATTTAATAATAACTATTATCTAATTATCTTCCTTAGTTTGAATTGTAAGGGAATCTTATGTAAAAAGCCTACTCCTTAAGAGCAGGCTTTCGTTTATAATATATTATTTATCCATTCATACCACTGATAAAAAGAGTTTACTTATGAAACTTTACCCCTTATATAATCTTTTCTATATTAAACATATTATCAAGCAACTTAAAGTTTTGGGTAAAAGGCTTTGATAATACCCAGTAGCTTATTCCTCTTAGACCATACTTATTAACTAATTTTAATTTACTTTCTATACTTCTTGCATCTTCAAACCATACTACATGAGCTCTTCCATTTTTGTCATAATAATTAAAGAAGGGGCTTTGGCTCTTTTCATCGAACTTAATATTAGCTCTATTATTTCTAGCTATATCAATAGCTTCTTCATTCCCAATAGCTCTAGCAAACTCAGCGCCTGGAGTATAGGGTAATGTCCAATCGTATCCATAGTTAGGTATACCCATCATTATCTTGTTTTTTGGTATAACAGAAATTGCATATTTTATTACCTTTTCCACTTCATTTATAGGTGCTACGGCCATAGGTTCGCCTCCAGACCACCCCCACTCATAGGTCATTATAATAACAAAATCTACTATTTCTCCATGAGATTTGTAATCGTGAGCTCCATGCCAAGACCCTGTAGTTATATCAAAGGTCTTAGGTGCCAGAGCTGTAGCTACTAAATATTTAGGATGCAAAGCACTTACAATTTTTCTTAAAAAGTTATTATACTTTTCCCTATTAACAGGTGATATTCTCTCAAAATCAATAATAACCCCATAATAAGACTTCTCACTTAGGATATTAAGAATATTGTTTATAAGCTTTTGCTGAAGACTTTCATCATTAAGTATTGTATCCACTAAAGATGTATCGAAATTATCACCTGATATATTAGTTACTGACATCATAGGTGCTACGCGGTTTTTTAAGGCTATTTCAATTATAGTTTCATCATTTATAGGCTTTAATGTACCATCATCATTTACATGATAACTAAAAGGTGAAACATAAGTTAAATAATTAATAGATTCATCTAAAATCCTTGTTTCTTTTTCAACATTAGTTGGTTGTATATATCCATTAACTTGGATACTTCCATAAAGTTTTGCCATTTCTGGTATCCTAAGAATTTCACCTGGCACTAAATTATCATTACTTAAATTATTTAATTCTATTATGCTCTCTACAGAAACACCAAATTCTCTTCCAATAGACCAAAGGCTATCTCCAGCCACCACCTTATATTGAATTTCCTTTGAAGGGATTAACAAACTTTGACCTATAACTAAGTTTTCTTGTATGTTTAGACCATTATACTTTGCTATACTATCTACATCTGATTGGAATCTTTTTGCTATAGACCATAATGAATCTCCAGGCATTACTACATAAATTTTCAATAACACACACTTCCTATAAATACTTCAATAATCAATATATTCCACCTTAAGCTTGTTTGACTCTTTTTATAATAAAAATACCGCACCAGATTTTTCTAATGCGGTATTTTATATATTAAGGTATGTTAGAAGCTTTTTAATAATTTACTAGGGATTTTTCTTTTCTTTATAATATTAATCCTTTAATTCCAATATTACCAATACAAAATACTTATACTTAACCTATTGTATATAATATTTATCAATAGTTGTGTAGAATCCTTGTTCACCTTAAGTAAATACGAATTCTTTTTCAAAGTCTTTGCAAACTAAGTTCTTATCTGCTATTTTCTACTATTCATTTTTTTGTAAATATATAAGTTCTAAAATAATGAGCATGTTTTATATTATTTTGTTTATTTCTTAAACAAATCTCCAAGGGCTGCAAATGGATTATTTATAGGCTCATTTGCTTCCTTTTTCATTTGTTTCATTATATTTGATACTTCTTTTTTGTTTGCCTTATCATTTTTATTGTCAAATCTCTTATTGAATTGAGATGCTTTTTCTCTAAAGTTACAGTTTTTATTGGCGCATATATAAATTTGGCCATCCCCTTGACCTCTTAGTTCTAATTTTTTCTTACAATCAGGACATCTTGCATTAGTAATCTTACTTACATTTTCTCTATGTCCACAGGCTCTATCTTGACACACATTCATTATTCCATACTTACCCTTTACTTCAAGCATATACTTGCCGCATTCAGGACACTTTTTCCCTGTAAGGTTATCATGCTTAAATTTTTCGCTACTTCCCTTAACATCTAAAACTAGCTCTGTAGCATATTTTCTCATATTATCTGTAAATACCTTTGGATCCTTTTTACCTTTACTTATAAGGTCTAATTCAAGTTCCCACTGTGCTGTTAATAATGGCGACTTTAAATCTTCCGGTACAAGTTCTATAAGTTGTTTTCCTTTAGATGTAGGTATTATTTCTTTGCCACTCTTCTCCATGTAAAATGAATTATATAACTTTTCTATAATGTCTGCTCTTGTGGCAACTGTTCCAATTCCACCAGTTTCTCCTAAGGTTTTTGCTGAAACCTTATCTACGCTTACATACTTTTGTGGTTTTTCCATGGCTGACAGCAGTGTACCTTCATTAAATCTTGCCGGCGCCTTTGTCTTAAGCTTTCTACTTTCTACTAAGGTTATGTTTAATTTATCCCCTTTTTTAACTACTGGAAGCACTTGGCTGTCCTTTTCATCTTCATCTTCTGTTAATTCATCAACTTTATCATATACCTTTTTCCATCCCTTAGACTTAATTACGTTACCCCTTGCTACAAATGTCTCCCCATTAATATCAGCTGTTACAGTAGTTTGTAGATATTCATAAGGTGGAAGCATAACGGATAGGAATCTTTTAACTACTAAGTCATAAACACGACGTTCTTCACTACTTAAAAGAGCTATGTTTCCTCTTTCTTCTGTAGGAATTATAGCATGATGATCACTTACCTTGCTATTGTCTACAAAACTTTTATTGGCATTTACCTTTCCATTTAATATTTCCGTTGCAAGTGCTCTATAGCTACCTACTGAAATTGCTTTTAAACGATCCGGAAGGGTCGCTACTATATCTGTAGATACATATCTTGAATCTGTTCTAGGATAAGTTAACACCTTATAGTTTTCATATAATCTTTGCATTATAGATAAGGTTTGCTTTGCTGAGTACCCAAAAATTCTATTAGCATCTCTTTGAAGCTCTGTTAAATCATAAAGAAGAGGTGCATATTGTTTTTTAGCAGTTTCAGTAACAGATACTATATTTCCTTCTTTACCCTTAGTTGCTGAAAGCACTTTATTAACTATACTTTCTTCAAATACACTAGTATTGTTATTTTTATCTCTCCACTGAAGATTAAATCCTTTTGCCTTGGCATTAATTACATAGTAATCCTTTGGTTTAAAGTTTCTTATCTCTTCTTCACGATTAACTATCATTGCAAGAGTTGCAGATTGAACTCTTCCAGCTGTTAGCTGGGCATTGTGTTTACAAGTAAGGGCTCTAGTAACATTTAATCCTACAACCCAGTCAGCTTCAGCCCTACACTGCGCTGCCTTATATAAATTATCATAATTAGATGAAGGTTTTAAATTTCTAAATCCTTCTATTATAGCTTTATCAGTTTGTGAAGATATCCAAAGTCTTTTCATAGGCTTTTTAACATTTGCCTTTTCTATTATCCACCTTGCTACAAGCTCTCCTTCACGTCCAGCATCAGTAGCTATTATAATTTCATTTACATCTTTTCTTGTTATTTGTGACTTTACGGCTGCAAATTGCTTTCCTGATTGCTTAATAACTACTAGCTTTAATTCTTTTGGAAGCATAGGCAAAGTGTCTAGCTTCCACTGTTTATATTTATCATCATAAACTTCTGGGTCCGCTAGGGTAACTAAATGACCCAAGGCCCAAGTTACTATATACTTTTCTCCTTCTAAATACCCATTACCTTTTTTATTACATTTTAAAACTCTAGCAAGTTCCCTTCCAACTGAAGGCTTCTCGGCTAATACCAATGTTTTACTCATATTAACAGTCCTCTCAAAATAGTTCTATAAATTAATAATAACATAAATTACACTTCCATGTTATTTTATATTTCCATTTATAAAGTAGATTAGCTTCCAATTCCTATAACTTATTCTTATTTCATAATTTAATTAGTTTATTTTTTAAATATAACTTGCTTTTATATTAAAAGTGATATATACTAATAAAGTTAAGATAAATCATATCTTATAAATTGGTTCCAAGACCCAATTACAAAATAAAAGTTATTTCAAATATTAGAGTTAGAAAAAGTAAAAAAGCAAGTCTTAAGACCCTCATTTTAACTTTCTCATAAAATTCCTAATTCAAAAATATTGTTGAAATTTTGTATTAATTACTTTCTTAACAGTATGTCTATCTTGTAATCTTTTTATAAGCAATTATAGGAGGTATTTAAATGAATAAAGAATTTATAATCACAAAAGACGTTATCGACGAATGTCTAGCAGAATCTCTAGAAGAGTAATATCATGGAATGCTATCAGTGCTAAGTTAAGAGTATTGGTAGTTTTTTTTATTTGTAAAACTTTATAAGTTTCATAATACAAATGTAATTAATTATGTTAAAATTAAAAATAACATTAAAATATAATACATATAATAAAGTGAGGTAATAATTTTGATTAAAATAGGCGAATTTAACCAATTAAAAGTATCAAGGAATACTAATTTTGGATTCTATTTAGATGCTGGTACCGGAGATACTTCTGAGGATATATTACTACCAAATAAAAGTGCCCTTGGATTAAAACTAGTTTCTGGGGATGAGGTAGATGCATTTATATATCGTGATTCAGATGATAGAATTATAGCTACTCTAAAAAAGCCACTAGCAAAAGTAGGTGATTTAGCTTATCTTAAGGTAGTTTCTACAACTACTATAGGAAGTTTTGTAGACTTTGGTTTAGAAAAGGATATATTTGTTCCTCTAAAAGAAAAGTTATATCCATTACAAAATGGCTCCTACTATCTATTTTATATATATTTAGATAAAACAGGTAGAATAGCTGCAACTACAAATGTTGAAAGATATCTATCTACAGAATCCACTTATAAAGTAGGGGATAATGTAAAGGCAACAGTTTATGGATTCCAAACTAATAATTCTGCAATGGTAGCTGTGGATAATCTATATAATGGTGTTATACTAAGAAATGAATATTTTACTGAGCTAAATCATGGACAAATACTTGATTTAACTGTAATAAAGATATATGAAGACCAAAAGCTTGGTTTAACTCCAAGAAAAATTGCTAAACTAGAAGTAGATGAGCTACAACAAACTATTTTAGAATATTTAAAGAATCATGATGGATTTATGATTTTTAATGACAAAACCCCATCAGAAAAGATCTATAAAGAATTTAACGTAAGCAAAAATCATTTCAAAAATGCTTTAGGCGGACTTATGAAAAAATCTTTAATAACCCAAGACATAAACGGAACAACCCTAAAATAAGAAGTAAGCATTAAAAAGGCCACTTAAAACAAAATATGTTTTAGTGGCCTTTTTCAAGTGTCTTTTTTTAATCTTTCAATCTATATCAATCTTTGTACACTAAAGATTTCATTAGTTTATTATATGCACATCATCTTCATTAGATATATATTCATTTTTATTATTTAATGTATCTTAATTTATCATCTCTACCTTTTTACACAACTATTTCTTTTGTTTTCTAACTATGACCTTTCTTAATCTTATTTATATAATCCAGCTTATTTACAATCTATAAACTTATTATCTAAACTAATCAAAAGGCCTTAAATAAACTTTAAGTTTTATATTATAGTATTCTAAATAACATAGATATTCCAACAACTGAATTAGGTTCTATTATAAAGTTGTTTTTTCCACCCTTTGTTACTGTGAAATTGTAAGTCCCAGAGGTAAGCACATCACCTACAGCTAAATTTCTACCTAATTCTTGACTATATAACTCATATCCTGACTCTCTAGAAAGATCCTCTACTCTTAAACTTAACCCTGATGGAACAACCAATCTATCTCTTACAGTAGGATTATTTCCTGGGTTATATGGAACTTCTCCATAGTTTCCAAAAACTATGGAAAACCCTATATCATTTCCGGCTCTTGGCAGTATATCCTCTCCACAGTTTCCAGCACCCTCGCCTTCAAAAAATGAGAATTTTCTTATAAACAATCTACAACATCTATTGGTATCAATATTTGCGCTGTCACACTGGTCTCCAAGCATTGCCATATTACAAATTTTACTCATACAAAACACCTCTTCATAGTATATTATTTTCTATCCTTAAGCTTTGGGTTTAACCCCTACTATAATGTATTCATTAATGTCGAATATTGTTACAGTATAAAATATTTTTACGCAAAAAAATAAAGATCGCACATTAAAGTACAATCTTTATCTAATATATATTAGGTTACTTAAAATATATCTTTATTAAATTCCAGGCTCTGTCATAGTTCTTGGATGAAGTATCTTGCCTAGTTCTGATTCTTTTAAGATGCCTTCTCTAAGTATTATATCTATTACAGATTCCCCTGTTTTAAGTGAAGTTTTAGCAACATTTGAAGCTACCTTGTATCCAACACTTGGGCAAATTGCTGTAATTATACCTACACTGTTTTCTACTAAGTCTTTACATCTTTCTTCATTTGCAGTAATTCCCTTTATACAATTTTCTGTAAAGGTATCTACTCCACTTGTTAATGTTTCTATGGATTGAAATAAGTTATAAAATATAACAGGTTCAAAAGCATTAAGTTCTAATTGACCTGCTTCTGCTGCCATAGTTATAGTTACATCATTTCCTATTATATTAAAAGCTACTTGATTCATAACTTCTGGTATTACAGGATTAACTTTTCCTGGCATTATAGATGAACCATTTTGCTTTGACGGAAGATTTATTTCTCCAAATCCTGTTCTTGGACCTGAGGACATAAGTCTTAAGTCATTAGACATTTTAGAAAGCCCTACAGCACAAGTTTTAATTACTGAGGATACTTCAACAAATATATCTAAATTTTGTGTTGCATCTACTAAATCTTCTGCTTGAACAAGATCTATTTTTGTTACTTCGCTTAATTTAGGAACTATTTTTGAAAAGTACCTTTTATCTGCATTTATTCCAGTACCAATAGCAGTTCCACCCATATTAATAACTTTTAAGTGCTCTTTAACATTATTAATTCTTGATATATTTCTTTTCACCAAAGAACTATATGCATTAAATTCTTGCCCAAGTCTAATAGGTACCGCATCTTGCATTTGAGTCCTTCCCATTTTTATAACATCATCAAATTCTTTAGACTTTTCTACCAAAGCTTCATATAATTTATTTAATTGATTTGATGCCTTGTCTATAAGTCTCAACATAGCTAGTTTACCTGCTGTTGGAATTATATCATTAGTGGATTGACCCATGTTTGCATGGTCATTTGGATGCACTATTTTGTAATCACCCTTTTCTCCACCTAAAATTTCTATAGCTCTATTTGAAATTACTTCATTAATGTTCATATTAGCAGAGGTTCCAGCTCCTCCTTGAATTGGATCTACTATAAACTGATCATGTAGCTTTCCATCTATTATTTCATCACAGGCTTTCACCAATGCCTTTTCAATCTTTTCATCTAAAAGACCTATTGATCCATTAACCAAAGCTGCTGCTTTTTTAGTTTCAGCAAGACCCTTTATAAACTCTTCATTTAACATAAGTCCTGTTATTTTAAAGTTTTCTTTAGCTCTTAAGCTTTGTACCCCATAATATGCTTCCTTAGGCACATTCCTTGATCCTATAGAATCACTTTCTATTCTAAAATCCATTAAACTTACCCCCAGATGAATTAAATTTTTTCACACCATTTATATTGATAAAAACGAATGAAAACTTTCATCCTTTTCATTATATCCTTTTTGTTATACATTTTCAAGTTTAGTTGCAATTATTCTTTCATTTTAAAGTGATTCTTCTCTCATTTACGATACTTGTCTTGCAAATATCTATGAATTCATCACTATTTACTAGCCCTTTGAACTCTTACCCTCTTACCCTTGATAGTTTTATCCTTTAATGCCTCTAAAACCAAATATCCTTTTCCATGAAGTATATCCACATAAGAGAACCCCTCTTGAATATCAATAATTCCAATGTCTTCCGCAGTGATATCTTCAATACTAATAATAGTACCCACAATATCTAAAGCCCTTATCTTCTTTTTCTTTCCTGCATTTATATGAATCTTAGTGATTTCTTTATTTAGCTGTGCATTTTTGTTAACCTTTAATTTAGGTTTAACCTTTATCTTTTCTTCATATAGTTTTTTTCCCTCTTCTATTTTTTCTTTTGAAGGAATTTCACCTCTTGGAATTCTAAAATCTATATAATCTTGAATCATATCTAAATACTTATATTCAGTAGGAGTAATAAATGTAATTGACTTACCCTTATTCCCAGCCCTACCGGTTCTACCTATTCT
The DNA here is from genome assembly GCF_002934235.1 of Clostridium algidicarnis DSM 15099. GTDB lineage: Bacteria > Bacillota > Clostridia > Clostridiales > Clostridiaceae > Clostridium_L > Clostridium_L algidicarnis. Next base: position 10,477 of record NZ_PTIS01000003.1, on the reverse strand, counting down.
ATGCACATAACTTTCCTTTTCTTTTGGAACATCATAATTAATTACATGACTTATTCCATCAACACTTATACCTCTTGCAGCCACATCCGTAGCAACTAAAAATCTAAATTCTCCTCTTTTAAATCTTTCCATAGCACTTAATCTATCCTTTTGTTCCATACCGCCATGAAGAGCATCACAAGAATGACCTTGATCTTTCATATTTTGAATTAATCCATTTACTGTTTCTTTTGTATTACAAAATATAATAGAACTATCAGGCATTTCTGTATATATAATTTTCTTTAAAAGATCTGACTTTTTATTATATTCTACTTCATAATAAATTTGCTCTACATCATCTGTTGTTATACTTTTAGGCGTAACTTCAATTTTAACTGGATCTATCATATGCTTATTACATAACTTTTCTATTTTATCTTCTATTGTTGCAGAAAATAGCATTGTTATTCTCTTTTTGGGTAAAAGCCTTATTATAGATTCCACTTGATCTATAAAACCCATATTAAGCATTTCATCTGCTTCATCTATGACTAAATACTTTATACCGCTTAAATCTATATTACCTCTTTCAATATGATCAAATGTCCTGCCTGGTGTACCTACAATTACGTGAACTCTTTGTTTTAATTCTATCTTTTGCCCACTCATAGGCTGCTTTCCAAATATAGCAACAGCTCTTATTCTTTTAAATCTCCCTATATCTGTAATGTCTTGTTTAACCTGAAGTGCTAGTTCTCTTGTTGGTGCAAGAACTAAAGCCTGTGGTTTTCTTTCTTCTAATTCTATCTTTTCACAAAAAGGAATAGCAAAAGCTGCTGTTTTCCCACTTCCAGTTTGTGCCTTAACTATTATATCTTTATCCTGCAAAGCAACAGGAATAACCATACTTTGAACATCAGAAGGGTTCTCAAATCCTAATTTACTTAAGGATTTTAATACCTCTTCACTTATACCTAACTCTTCGAATTTTATCTTTTCCATAATCCTTCAACTCCATACATACTTTTATAGATTTACATTATAATCTATAATCATCTAATAATCTATTTTTCCCTATATATTATATAATAATTCATTGTACTGTTTTAAGAGTGTCAGCATTTAATAAATATAAAAAGAGTTAGAATTAATCTAACTCTTTTACTTATTGTTAACTTAAACTAAAATATTATACTATTTTAGTTGTCCACTCTTCACAGTTCCATACTTCATTAACTACATCCTCATAAAATTCTGGCTCATGACATACAAGTAGTATGCTTCCTTTGTACTCTTTAAGTGCTCTTTTAAGTTCTTCTTTTGCTACTGGGTCTAAGTGATTTGTTGGTTCGTCTAATATAAGTATATTGCTTTCTCTGTTTAATATCTTACAGAGTCTTACCTTAGCTTGCTCTCCCCCACTTAATACCATAACCTTACTCTCTATATGTTTTGTTGTAAGTCCACATTTAGCTAAGGATGCCCTAACTTGATATTGAGTGTATCCAGGAAACTCCTTCCATATCTCTTCTATGCAAGTATTATCTAATTTTCCTTTCATCTCTTGCTCAAAGTAGCCTACATACTGATAGTCTCCAACTTCTACTTCTCCCTCGTAAGATTTTTGAAGTCCCATAAGAGTTTTTAATAAAGTGGTTTTCCCAAGTCCATTAGCTCCTATAAGTGCTATTTTTTGGCCTCTTTCCATCTTTATATTAACCGCTTTAGAAAGTGGAGTATCATAGCCTAAAACTAAATCCTTTGTTTCAAAAATAAGCTTTCCCGAAGCTCTAGCTTGCTTAAAATTAAATTGTGGATCTACTTTTTCTGGTGGAAGTTCAATTTTATCTATCTTTTCTAACCTTTTTTGCTTAGAACGAGCAAGGCCTGCTGTGGATGCTCTTGCTTTATTCCGAGAAACAAAGTCTTCTAATTTTTCGATTTCTTTCTTTTGCTTTTCAAAAGCTGCCTTTAATTGATGTTTGTTTACTTCATATATCCTTTGAAATTCATTATAATCCCCTACATATCTAGTTAACTTTCTATGTTCCATATGATAAATAATATTTACAACACTATTTAAAAAAGGAATATCATGGGATATAAGTATAAATGCATTTTCATAATTTAATAGATACCTTTTTAACCATTCTATATGTTGCTCATCTAAATAGTTGGTAGGCTCATCTAATAGCAATATATCAGGCTTTTCTAAAAGTAACTTTGCAAGTAATACTTTGGTTCTTTGACCACCACTAAGCTCCGTTACATCTTTATCAAGTCCTACATCCTTAAGTCCAAGTCCAGCTGCTATTTCTTCTACCTTTGAATCTATAAGATAAAATCCACTATTATCTAATATATCCTGAACATTCCCCATATCTTCTAGTAATTTTTCAAGTTCCTCTGGAGATGCTTCTGCCATTTTATCTGTTATCTTAAGCATTTCCTCTTCTAAGTCAAATAAATACTTAAAAGCATCCCTTAAAATATCTCTTATTGTTCTATCTTTTTCTAAATATACATGTTGATCCATGTATCCAACTCTTACTCTATTTGACCACTCCACATTACCTTCATCTGGGGCAAGTTTTCCTGTTATTATGTTCATAAATGTAGATTTACCTTCTCCATTTGCACCTACAAGTCCTATATGCTCCCCTTTTAATAACCTAAAGGAAATATCTTCAAATATCACTCTATCTCCAAAACCATGACTAACGTCTTTAACTGTTAATATACTCATCTAATTTCTCCTACCTAACAAATTTATTCAAAAATCTTAGCAAAATAATTTATTTTATTAAATTCTAAAAAACTTTTCAAGTTTACTAGTCATTCTACACCTAGACCATTATTCTTTCAAATTTCTTATGCTAAGCCAAAATAATTTTATCACAGTGAAAGAAATTTTAGAAGTGTAATTTATAACTTTTATATAATATGATTTTGTCTTTCCTTGCCCATGAAGAACAATGCAAGATTTCCAGGGCCCCCATGTGTTCCTACTGCAGGGCCTGTAAAGTTAATTACTATATCTTTTACCTTTAATTCTTTAAGTATACCTTCTTTAAGAGCTAAGGCCTCATCAATGCAATCCCCGTGGGATATAGCTATTATTTGATTTTCTGGATCTTCTATTCTCTCTACTATAATTTCAACTAACTTCTTAATAGAACTTTTTCTACCCTTTACTTTTATAATAGGCATAACCTTACCTTCACCATTTATAGTAAGTATAGGCTTAATATGGAGCATTATTCCAAGTACTGCAGCTGCGGAAGATAATCTCCCACCTCTTCTTAAGTGACGCAAATCATCTACAGTCATATAAGAATTCATATTTTGTTTCCTTGTTTCAATATAATTTATTATTTCTTCAAATGAACTTCCATCTGCCTTCATTTCAACAGCTTTCATAACCATAATACCTTGTCCAAGCGAAGCCGTTAGAACATTTACAATTGCTATATTTGAATTTGGATATTCCTCTAAAATCATATTTTTAGCTACAGTTGCACTATTTTCAGTTCCACTTAATCCTGTAGAAACACAAATATATAAAATATCTTTATCTTCATCTATAATGCTTTTAAATTTGTTATAAAACTCATCTGCACTGGGTTGTGATGTAAGAGGAACAGATCCATTCCTAAGATCTTTAAAAAACTGCTTTGGAGATAAATCTTGTCCTAAATCATCAAAATATTGTTTATCATCATAACTACAAGTAAGTCTTGCAAATTTAATTTTCTTTTCTTCAATATACTCTATAGGTAAATCACAACATGAGTCAGTAAATATTTCAAAATCTTTCATTAAATATTTCCCCTCTTTTACTCAATATAATAGCGTAATGCTATCATAACCTTCGTCAAAATTCAACATAAATCTACAGTGCCAATTTAAAGTTATTACCATTAAAATTTATGTGCCAAAGTTAGTATGCGTATCTTTCTTATATACATTTACAGTTCATTTAATATTTAAAATTAAAATAACTACAATATAAGGGTGCAAGAAATATATATTTATGTTATAATTTCGCAGTGAGACTGAATACGAATATTTAATTAAAAGGATGGTAAATTAAGTGATAAATGTAACTAATTTAAGTTTAAGATATGGTGATAAAAAACTATTTGAAGATGTAAACATTAAATTTGTTCCTGGAAACTGTTATGGTGTTATAGGTGCAAACGGAGCTGGGAAAAGTACCTTTTTAAAAGTACTTTCAGGAGAAATTGAAGCAAACACTGGAGATGTAACTATTGCACCTGGTGTTAGAATGTCTGTTTTAAAACAGGACCACTATCATTATGATAATTATAATGTGCTTGAAACTGTAATTATGGGTAATGCTAGACTTTACTCTATAATGAAAGAAAAAGATGAAATTTATGCAAAGACCGACTTTACTGATGCCGATGGTATAAAAGCTTCAGAACTTGAAGGCGAATTTGCCGAATTAGATGGATGGGAAGCTGAATCAGATGCATCCTCTATATTACAAGGACTGGGTGTTTCAACAGATTTACATGACAAAAACGTATCTGAACTTTCAGGTGGAGAAAAGGTTAAAGTTCTTCTTGCTCAAGCACTTTTTGGAAAGCCTGGCGTTCTAATCTTAGATGAGCCTACTAATAACTTAGATGCAACATCTATTAAATGGTTAGAAGAGTTTTTGATAAACTTTGATGGTACTGTAATTGTAGTATCCCATGATAGATACTTTTTAAATAAGGTATGTACTCATATGGCTGACGTTGACTTTGGAAAGATAAAACTTTTTGCTGGAAACTACGACTTTTGGTATGAATCTAGTCAATTGTTGCTTCAAATGTCCAAAGATCAAAATAAGAAAAAAGAACAAAAGGTTAAAGAACTTCAAGAATTTATTACACGTTTTAGCGCTAATGCTTCAAAGTCTAAGCAAGCAACTTCCCGTAAAAAATCATTAGAAAAGATTACTTTTGATGAAATAGAACCATCTTCCAGAAGATATCCTTTTGTTGGTTTTAAAGCAGAGAGAGAACCTGGTAATGATATACTTATGGTTAAAGACTTAAGCAAAACTATAAATGGAGTAAAAGTTTTAGATAAGGTTAATTTTATAGTTTCAAAAGATGATAAAATAGCTTTTACAGGACCAAATGATATAGCTAAAACTACTCTATTTAAAATTTTAAATGGAGAAATGGAACCTGATAGTGGTGAATTTAAGTGGGGTGTAACTATAACTAAAGCTTACTTTCCAAGTGATAACTCAGAATACTTTAATGATGTAGAACTTAATCTTGTAGATTGGTTAAGACAATTTTCTGATGATAAGGCTGAAAGCTACTTAAGAGGATTTTTAGGTAGAATGCTTTTCTCTGGTGAAGAGCCATTAAAACAAGTAAATGTATTATCTGGTGGAGAAAAAGTAAGATGTATGCTTTCAAAAATGATGCTTAGTAGTGGTAATCTTCTTATTTTAGATGAGCCTACAAATCATCTTGACTTAGAATCAATCACTGCTCTAAATAATGGTTTAATTGATTTTAAGGGAAATATACTTTTCGCTTCCCATGATCATCAGTTTACACAAACTATAGCTAATAGAATTATTGAAATTACAGATAACGGCATCATAGATAAAAAGATGAGTTATGATGAATTCTTAGAGTATAAAAATAGTTAGTATCTTGAAATAAATTTTAATTATACTTATCTATTTTAAAATAACCTATAAGCACAGAAAAGCCTTTCAATAAGCTTATTGAAAGGCTTTTCCTATTAAAAAGGTTATAGTTACTACTAATTATATTCCGTTTTAAATTAGTAAATGTTATAATAATTATACAAATGTAAGTAGTGTGGAACTATTCACAATACTATGCTATTCATCTCACTACCTAAGAGGTCGAATAATCTCGCATAGGAGTAGTTAAAATTAAGGAGAATAAAGTGAAAAAATTTGATTTAGCAAAAAGTTTAATAAAAAAAAGTGAATATGTATTTTCTTGTCCCCTATGTCAAAGTCCTATGAACGTTTCTTTTGAGTCTAATAGTTTAATTTGCAAAAAAAAACATTGTTTTGACTTGTCTAAAAATGGTTATATAAATTTATTACCTCATTCAGTAAAAAGTGAATATGGTAAAGAAATGTTAGAATCTAGAAATACATTGTGTAAAAGTGGATTTTTCCATCCAATGACTAAATCTGTTAGTGATTTAATCATTAAAACCATGGCGCCTTTTAATAAAAAGAATATACAAATGTTAGATGCTGGATGTGGAGAGGGATCACATTTAAAAGACATCTTATCTAATACAAATGTTAGTTCAAAGTCTAATTTTAAAGGTATAGGTATAGATATATCTAAAGAAGGAATTCATATAGCTTCAAGAGAGTATCAAGATGCTATATGGAGCGTAGCTGATCTATCAAAAATGCCCTTTAGAGATAATTCTTTTGATATAATTCTTAGCATACTTTCCCCTTCTAATTACTCAGAATTTAATAGGCTTTTAAGTTCTTCTGGGTTTCTTATAAAAGTTATACCTGGAAGTGATTACCTGTTAGAACTTAGAAGTATTTTGTATAATAATACCGATAAAGAGAAATATTCAAATGAAAGAGTCATAAATCATTTTTCTAATAATTTTAATATAGTGGCTACAGAAAAAGTAAATTATACTGCTTATTTAGATGCATCGCTTTTTAAACACCTTATAAAAATGACTCCTCTTTCTTGGAATATAACTGATAATAAAATTAAAGAAGCTTTAAGTCTTAATATAGAAAAAATAACTGTAGACTTATTAATACTAATAGGAAAGAAAAAATAAAATCCTTGGATTTTATTTTTTCTTTATTTAATAATTTAATGTTACCTATTCTACACCTTAATTCATAAAAATGCTTAAATCTATTAGAAAACTCTATATAACAAATCTTATTTGCTTATTAATTGATTATTTTATACCTCATATATATCTCTAAACAATTGCTCCTAAAAGAAGAACTTCTATATTATCTCTATATATTTTATCAAACTGTGATATAGGTAATGGATTCTTCCCCTTTCCAACTTCTATAGTATAGCCAGGCCTTACAAACCTTTCTATAAACCAATCTTTATATCCTGCATAAGAAACTATTCCCGTAGTTTCTGATAATATATATCCACTAGCTTTTGAAAATATCTCAGCAATCTTTCTTGAGTCATTAGGTATTATATTTAGATATTTCCAGTATATTACCTCTCCTTGTGTATGATATGCTATTACCAGCCTAAAATTATGTGCTCTTGTAAAGTCTGCTAAAGACTTAGTTTCTGGTTCTGATTCTGGATAGGGTCCTGAGTACCTAGTGGGACCTGGACCATAAATTCCATAGACTACCTCTGCTTGCTTAGACAAAGCCCAAGAAGCATCATAATTATGATTCAAATCCACCCCTCTAATATTAGCCTGCCAGTCTTTAGAAAAGTCACTACTTCCTTTATTCCATTGAATAAGCCTTGAATAATAGGGATTATCTCTCTTTAATCCATCAATAACTAAATCAACTCCATCTGGATTTACCATAGGAACTATATAAATGGTGCTTTTATTAAATATATCCTTTATCCTATACCCATTTATAATCCCATCCTCAGAGTAAGCCTTTGAAAAGTCCTCAATAAATTTCATAAGAAGGGTTGATGTAATCCACTCTAGAGAATGATGCGCTGCATTATAAAACACTTCATTTGGACCATTTCCAAGCTTAATATAATATAGGTTTTTTTCAAGTACACTCTTTCCTAAAATTCCTCTTTCAATAAAAGGGTACCTGGCTTTTAATCCTACCATATCCCTTTCCATAATTTCATAAGTATAATCTATATTTGTATCTACTACATCTATGCCAAATGGCACTACTATGCTTTCACCTATAGTTAAATTATTTACATCTATCTTTGGATTTGCTGTGACTATTTTATTCATAGTAGTGTAATGCGTTCTTGCTATATCATATATATTGTCTCCTGGCCTTAAAATATAATCTTCATATCCTAGTAAAAACTTATTTAGTATTTTGCACGTTTCTTCTCCTATAATCCCATCTGCTGTTAAACCATTGTTTTGTTGAAACCCTATAACTGCATTTTTCGTATCATTTCCAAATATTCCATCCAAGGATCCTGTAGTATAACCTATCTTTTTTAAAACAGCTTGTATTTTCATTACGTCAGATCCCTTAGATCCTGTTTTTAAAACCTCCACAATACCCCCCCTAATTATTATTTATATAAGTTAATTTAAATTAATATATATTTTATTTATACTAAAATCTTTTAATAATTAGAATGATTATTACTTGTATTTATTGTATTATTAATATATCAAGTGATTCTTAGACTGAGGTGGAGTTTGCTTATAAAGAATACATCTCTCCATCAAAGTCTTAGAAGACTTATCTAGTGGCATAGCAGCCCTCATCCCCCACCTTGAAAAAGACAGGGGTGTTACGGATGGTAGCCATGGGATAAAATGAACCTAAGTAGAGGTGTTAAAATATGAGTTCTAAATTTAAAAGACTTAGCCCTGAGGAGGCTCTTGAAAAGGCAAACAGCGGAAAAAGAGGATCTCTTAAAATTTTCTTAGGTTATGCCCCTGGAGTTGGGAAGACTTATTCTATGCTAAACGAGGCTAATAGAAGACTTTTTAGACAAGAAGATGTAGTAGCTGGCTGCATTGAAACTCATGGAAGAATAGATACTAAAGAACAAATAGGTGGTTTAAAAATCATTGCTAAAAAAAAGATCGAATATAACGGTAGAATCTTAGAGGAGATGGACACTGAAACCATAATAAAGCTTAAGCCTGATGCAGTTTTAGTAGACGAATTAGCCCATACTAATGTACCTGGCTCTAAAAACAAAAAACGCTTTGAAGATGTTGAAGAAATGCTAAGTGAAGGTATAGATGTAGTAACTACTGTAAACATTCAACACTTAGAAAGTTTAAATGATGTAATAAGACAGATAACTGGGATAAAGGTTAGAGAAACAATACCAGACTCTGTTGTAGAGCATGCCGATGAAGTTGTAGTAATAGATGTAACCCCCGATGCTCTGCAAAATAGATTGAAAAGAGGAGATATATATAAAACTGAAATAGATAGAGCTCTAAAAAACTTCTTTAGAAAAGGCAATTTAAATGCCTTAAGAGAAATAGCACTAAGGCAGGTTGCAGAAGAAGTAGATGAAGACTTAGCCGAATATATGAAAGAGCATGAAATCAGGGAAAATTGGCATACAGCTGAAAGAGTCATGATTTGTATAAGTTCTAGCGATTCTTCGAAAAAACTTATACGAAGGGGTGCTAGAATTGCCAAAAGGTATAAGTGTGAATGGCTTGTAGTTGATGTTATTTGTACTAGCATATTTTATGCTAAATCTAACCCTAAAGACGAAGAGAATCTAAATAATAATAGAGCCTTAGCAAGGCAGCTAGGTGCCGAAGTATTTACACTTAAAGGCAAAAGTATTTCAAGAGAACTTATAAATTTTGCTTTTGAAAGGCATATAACACAAATAATAATAGGTAATAGTAATCGTTCTACCCTTCAAACTATGCTTAGAGGATCTACTGTATATAAAATTTTGAAATATACAAATGATATTGAAGTTCATGTAATTCCAAATTAAAAGTTCATTATAATATTAGTTAAATTTAAAGAGGTAGTCCAAATATTTGAACTACCTCTTTAAATTTTTATATTAATCCAAGTTTTTCTGCAACTTCAAGATTCAATTTTAGTACATTTACTCTCTTTTCTCCAAATACTCCAAGACTTTTTCCTTGTACTGATTTATCTATGATTTCATTTAAGTCATCTTTGCTAATACCAGTACTTTTGGAAATAGAGTCTACTTGAATCCTTGCTGATTTTATACTTATATTAGGATCTAATCCAGATCCACTGCTTGTTAATAAATCTGTTGGTATATTTTCTTTTTTTACAGTTGGATTATCCATCAAAAATTCATCCATATCTTTTTTTACTCTATCTTTTAGAATTTCACTTGAAGGTCCCAAATTTTGTGATCCTGATGCTACACCTAAATATCCTATCTCTCCATCTTTATTTGGTATGGTATCTTCTGTGCTATAGGTGTTATAATTTATTCCTGAAACCCTACCTTTAAAGAATCTTTCATCTGTAAAGCTTTGTCCTATAAACTCCGAACCTATCTTTTTCCCATTAACCTCTATGATACTTCCGTTAGCTTTTTTATTAAAAACTATTTGACTTACTCCTGTCATAAAGAGAGGGAATATTAAGCCACATAATATAAGCATCACTATACTTATAATTAAACTTTGTTTTAAAATTTTCATATAGATACCTCCTGATCAATTTTGATAGTGTTAACACTATCGTTGTTTTATTTATTTCAATCCTTGCTATTGCAAGGGTTTGTTCTATTTTAAACCTAAAAAAACAATGACCCCCTCT
>NZ_PTIS01000002.1 GCF_002934235.1 Clostridium algidicarnis DSM 15099 | reverse complement strand
TGGTATCTCGTTTGTCTACACTTAACTTATTACATCACTATAACAAGCCCAAGACTAACTAATGACTGGTTGCTAACCTTTGTCATGCAGGATTCACACCTGCTATATAGTAATAAAGAAAGCTTCGCTCTCTTTATTGTTTACGCCCTTGCTTGGCGTACCTGGGTTCCTTGTGAGGACATGCTTTGCTAGACTCACTTATTATAATTTACTGGTCCCCTAGGGCACTGGATGGGAACAAAGTGACACTCTTTCTATTATATGTTCGTTTCAACATGAGGCGTGTTTTGAATCTCTATACCAAATATTTATTGTATATTACTTACTTTTATGTTTCTTTATCTACACATACTTCCTGATAACTTTTATTATAAGCATCAAAAACTTTGTATATATATTCTGTAATTTTTAATATCTCTTTATCCTCACATTTGCTCTCATTTTTAAAAACTCCAAAACTTTCAGGGTTAATTTCTATGTAGTTATTTATATCGCTTATATATTTCACCAAATCAGTTAAGTTTATACTTTCTCCTAACTTATAAATTTCATTTTTGATACTGCATTTATTGCTAGATTCTACTATGATTTGCTTATTATTAGGTTCCACTTTTATATTTATATTCATATATCATACTTCCTCCTTTAATATCGCAATATTATATTTATCCATGCGATTTTTAAATGCAACTTCTCCACCATCTAAAATAGAACATGCCTCTTCTCTTATTGCTATATCTTCCAATCCACCTTGCTTATAAACAAATTCATTACCATTGTTTTCTGATATAATCACATTTTCTGCATCTCCATATATTGCAATACTTGGATTATGTGTTACTAAAATGATTTGCATTTTTCTTTTTAATTTTCTGATTAATGAAACTAATTCTTCACTAATAAATTTATTATCGATATTATCTTCAAGTTGATCAATAAATAGTACACTTTTTTCATGACTACTACTCATGTTTTTTAACTTTATATCTAAGAAAATTGAAGCCTTTTTCCCCTGTGATGTTGATAATGTACTTACTTCATGTCCACCTTCTAAGCATTCAACTATCTCATATGTTTTTTTACTTTTAATATTTTTAATATAAATACTCATCTTTTCTTTTAGTCTTTCTGGACTTTTACCATCTGTAGGCATTTGTTTTAATCTGATTTCATCCATAGAAATATCAGCGAATAACAGCATGTTATCAAATAAACTCTTTTTATCACTATAATTCTTTATTTTATCTTTAAAAAATTCATCAACAATCGTATTACCATTAATATTTAAATTTACTTTTGTTATAAATTTATACTTAGATTTTGTATTTATTTTATCTTCAATTTTCATATCTAGTTTTTCAACTTTTTCACAAACCTTTTTCAACCTTAACTTTGACTTAAAATACATCTCATAATCATCAATCATTTGACCTAACTTATTCTTAGTTTGTTCAATTAATTTTTTTTCTGTAGATAACTCATTATCTACATATTCGCTATTTATTTCCTTTAAATATTCTTTAAATTTAATTTTAACCTCTTCTTTATCTCTCTTTACTTCAATATCCTTTTTATTACCTTGCAACATAGTAAGAACATTATTCAATAAAATTAATTCATTTTCATTAAATATTGATTGTTCTTCTATTTTTATTTTTTTAATTTCATCAATATTCATGCTGAAATTTTCTATTTTTTCTATAGCTAAATCATATTCATTTAAATCTTTCTTAACAATTAAATCATTTAAATTTAATTCAAATAATTTATTAGAATTTATTATAACAATTTTTATATGTTCCTCTATATCACCTTTATCAAGCTTTGATGCAACATGGTAATACTCTTTATATGAGTTATTAAACTCAGAAACCATATCATCAAGTTCATTTTCAATTTTCCTAATATCAATATCACTAATTTCTAAGAATTCATTTTCAAGTTTAGATTTCAAATCATTTTCTTTTTCAAAAAGCTTAATAATAGCTTCTTGATAAAATGATTCACCAGGTAATGAGTAAGAACTTGAATATTGCCCAATGTTTAGCTTAACACTAGTACTTTTTTTATTAATCATATCACTATAATTCTTTTTAAATAATTCTTTATCATCTTCAGTAAACTCATTATTCATGCTAATTAATGTATTAAATAATAAACTTTTTCCTGATGACCGTCCACCAATTATTACATTTAATTGAGGTGATAATTCTAGAATTTGCTCCTGCCCATTATTTAATTTAAAAGAAATAGACTCAATGTAATTTGCATTTACAATTGGTTCCCTATCTGAAGTATGTATTCTACTTTCTGGATCTGAGAATGCTAATCTTAAGGTTTCATAGTTTGGTTGCCCTTTGATCCATGTCTGCATATTTCTTAGTTTATAATTTTCACAATCATGATTATCAGAAAAGACTACGTAGGCAGTTGTCCTCGCTATTTTAAAATCTTCACGCATAAGTTTTTTAAAACCTTCGTTGTAGTGGTTTATTACATTTTGCATATTAGCATTACTTTTCATTTCCAAAGCTGATATTCCACCAATTAGGATTTCTTTTTGAGCATCATCAATCTTTTCTGCTTCATTATATGGTTTTACAATACCCTTATCTTTATTTCCATGTGCTATTATAAAAAAATCTTCGTCACAAAAATGTTTAACTAAATAATTTATAGTAGTAACCCTGTATATTTTTTCATTCGTTAAATTAACTATATTTTTAAGTTTGCTATTACTAATACTTTCATACATTTTTTCAAGTTTTTCAGATATAAGATTATGATCTTTTGTACTGAAAAAAATCAAAGCATGAAAAGGCTTGGACTTGAATTTTTCAAGTGAGTTATTTTTTATGTTCTTTACATAATTAATCATATTCTCCTCTGATATAGAAATATCCACCTCTACTCCGACTAGATAATTAATATCTTTTTTAGATAGCTCATCATATGCTAAACAATTGATTATATTATGATCTGTCAACGATATTAAATCGATTTTATTGGCTTTAATTTTCTTGTATAATATTTCAGTTGAAAAAGTTCCACTATAATCATTAGGTTTTGTTTGTTTAGACATATCTGTATGTATATGTAGATCTATTTTATTCCATTTAGAATACATTAAATCCCCTCTTTTTCTTCTAAGCTTATATTTATAAAATTAAATATAAGCTTACTTTACTATTTTAGTTTTTCATATACGTCATTATATATTACTAATTCTAAGCTACATATTATAGACATAACCACCATGTAAAAATCCCACTATAATAGATTCTTTACAAAAAAATAATAAGAAAAGCCTATTTCTTTCTTCCTAAATAGTCCACCCTTATTATACCACAATATTACATATTACTCTTTATATTTCTTGTAACTTATCTGTTATTCTTCAAAACATTTCTTTTTCTTCAAATAAGATTTGCTCCTAGATTTATATTTATCTTAATCTAAAACTTAAAAATATCCACCTACCCCCTCAACATCATACTTTACCTCAAACCCCTTCTCCACGCCACAAATAACAGGACTATAAGTAAACATCCCCATCTTATTTCCACACAGCTTTTCTAATTCAGTACTTATAACATGAACGCTCATAAAAAAGCACTTCATTAAGTTTTAGTTTAATGAAATGCTTTTACCTGGTAATTTACTGGTACCCTCGGGTACTGAAGGGGAACAAGGTGAGACTTTTGCTATTTGAGTAATGCTAGTCCAACACTAGACTTGTAAAGTTAATTGTTCATACTTTTTTCTATTCTTAACTAGATAGTCAAAACTGGAATTCAAGTGTACTTCATCATGTGAAATCACTCCATATTCCCAAGGTTTACCGCCATTTTCTAAGTTAAATTCTGTAACTGCTCTACAATATTCAGTTGCTGCTTTTGCCTTTTTAACTACTACAGGATCCTCTAACCTTCTGCTATCTTTAATTTCTAGCATATATATAGTTGTATTTGTTTCTACAACAAAATCTGGTTGATATCTGCTTTCACTATCTCTATCATAGTATATATTAAATTGTTTGATGTTAGGGCACATCCACTTCAATACAACTCTATCTCTTTCAAGTACAGTTGCAAATATTCTCTCTGTATTACTATCAAATTTATACATTGTATGAGAACTTTTCTTGAAACCTTTAAATATCTTATTTCTTATCTCACTTGGTGCAATGTTTGCAGTATATTCATAAACATCATCAGAAACATATTTACCACCAAATCCAACTTCAATTCTACTAAAAGGCCTCATTGAGGTAGCTTTGTATACCGTTTCTTCTTTATAAAAATGTTGATTCATTTGTGCATAAATATTATCCGCTATACTACGTCTACGTTGCACTAGTACTTTAGCAACATCTTCATCATTCTTTAAGTATGTTAAGAAGTGTATTTTTAATTGTTCTATTAATTTATACATCAAATCTGCACAAGTAAAATAGTCAATATTATCATGTAAAATTAAATGTTTTATAATTGCATTCTCTGCAGTATCCGTATCTTTGACATTTGCAAATGAAGTATCCACCTCAATTACCTTTCCATCCTCTTGCAGCTCTTGTCCCACTAAGATATCATTTGATGGATGCCAATTCATATTTTTCGTATCTAAATTAAATTCATAGAATCCTTGTTTAACCTCTACAATAGGCTGTACATTTGCCTGTGGAATTGCTATTACTACATCTGTTAATGCTTGAATGCAGTTCTCTACAACTTTTTCAACTACATTTAAAATATCTTCAGATTTTAAATTGATATTGGCAAATTCTCTTTTTGTTAATTCTACTACTGATGACTTTATTAATTGTTGCATTTTTGGAGTTTTTAATTCTTCTATGTTTTTAACTCTCTTACTTAATTCCATAGTTGTGACATTTACTTTTTTAGCAATGTAAGAAGCAATATTTCCTTTCTCTGCAACTATTTTAGGTTCAGAAGATATAATATACATTGAAATTTGTTCTATATACGACTGGCTAGTGGTCATCTCATCATATAAAGATGGCAATTCTATGGTTTCCTTTTGCTCGTTTTCTTTATTTTCCTCTGGATCAATGTAGTATACTTTACGTACTAATGAATTGGGATCATTAGCTAGATGGATAATTGCTTCATATTTATCATGACTTACAATTGATAGTCTATCTACTTTTTCATTACCTGTACGCTTACCATAAGGTAATCTAAGCCCTCTTCCTATGGTCTGTTCTGTCAGAGTCTCAGATGCCGATGTTCTAAGAGGTATGATGGTATATAAATTACTTACATCCCAACCTTCTTTTAACATATTAACATGAATTACAATTTCAATTTCATTATCAGGATTCTCAAGGGTTAATAACTTTTGTATATTTTCATCTTTCTCTGAACCTTTTTGTACTGAGTTTATTTCCAAAACCTTCCCATTATAATACCCATTAAAGAACTGTTTTGAACAAATATACTCCATTATTTGCTTTGAATGATCTGTATCTTTCGCTACTACTAATACAAAAGGGTTTACTATTTTTCTTCCATGCATTCTAGCATAAGTATCCAATACCTCTTTTGTATCAATATGCAGTTTTATTCCATCATTAAGCTTTTCTTTATCTAAATCTTCTGGCAAATACTCACTTGGATTAAAATCCTTTCTAGTAAATACCGCAGGAACTTTAACATACCTTTTGTCATTTAATGCATGAGCTAAAGAATATTCATACACAACATTTTTAAAAGTAATCGCTCTAGCTCCCTTTTGAATCTGAGGCGTTGCAGTTAATTCAACTCCTAATATAGGTTTAAGTTCATTGATTACATCAAAACTTTTATCAGCATGATAATGATGGCTTTCATCCATCATTATGCATAAATCAGGAAGTTCTTTAAGATAATCAAAATAAGACTGTCCCAATACTTCATTTAGTCGTTTTATTCTAGCTGGCTTATTATCTTTAGTTTTTGACTCAGAATTCAATTTTGAAATATTAAATATATTAATTGTTATTTGTCCATGTAAAAATGATTGTTGCCTAAATTCTTCATAATTATCTCCATCAATAATCCTTGGTGAATTAGCAAAAGCATCTAATCCCTTAAATACATATTTATGATGAGCTGGATTTCCAAAATCATCTTTCAGCTTGTTATATATTGTAAGATTAGGTGCCATTACAAAAAAATTATTGACACCTTTCTCGTAATGTAGATAGGCAATAAGAGCCCCCATTAATCTCGTTTTACCGATACCTGTTGCCAATGCAAAACAAATTGAGGGAAATTCTCTCTCAAAATCTGTTAACGTAGGACAAATACTCTTTATCTTTTGTAATTCAAGGTTTAAATCAATATCCTTTTTTAATTCTAAAGCATCACATATCTTTTCGAAAATTAATAAACTTTCTGTTTGAGGATCCCTTAAATCTAATGCGTTAATAATATGTTTAGTATTAAACTTCATCTTCATACTCCTTAAATTCTTCATCACTAATAATATTCATATTATAATCAGAAACTCCAAACTGGCATCTATTTAAAACTGATTGTGGTATTTTTTTAATTGTAATATTATCATAACTATTATTTAATCCACTATCAAATGCTGGGCAACAAACTAAAAGTCTTTCATTAAAATCTAATTCATTTGCTAAAGATTCTAAATACTGTGCTGTAACATATTGTGTGGTAGTAAATATATAGCTACATTCTGTACTTTTACCTTGTTTCCAAAACACTTCTTTATCTGGATTGTAAAAATACCCATTTAGCTTTGCTACAGCTGCTGCAAGCATATCTGCATTATAATTGTCTTGATCAATGATCCAGTTGTCATACTTATCCTTTTTTAACAAACTAGGAGCTAACTCATAAAATTTAAATCCACCGCCACCTTTCCAGGTAATAGCTTTAGAAATACCATATTGATCTGCTCCATCAATAACTCTTTGTAATCTTGGTATACAATGAGTATAACAATGTTCACCAAGCTCAATCCCTATCCATCTACGTTTCATCTTATGTGCAACGGCTGCTGTTGTTCCAGAACCTAAAAATGAATCTAACACAATATCATTTTCATTAGTAGCTAACTCTAAAATTCTCTTTATAAGTTGCTCTGGTTTCTTACTTCTTGGAAATGATATCCCACCTTCATTGGGTAAATCCGCTTTAGGAATTTCCGCATGACTCCATATATTTGTTAGTTTTGAAGATTTTAAAATAGTATTATTTTCATATATTGCACTGTCTTTAAGCCATCCAACTAATTCTTTATTCGAATAATACAAATTAGTAAGCTTATCCTTATTTTTTCCTCTTGATGGAATATATTCAATTGAATATAAACAATCTTTATCCATATCTTTTATAATGTCTTGTTGAAAGGAATTTTCTTTTTGGATTAAGAAAGTTCTAAATAGTTTTTTGTAGTTCTCAAAATATTCTTTATCAATCTCATTAATATTTTTGTCATAACCTCTAAATGAAATACTCCTTATTTTAAAATTTTCATGTTTAAATATTTTAACCTTTTCGCCATTAGATTTAGAAATAAATTCATTAATAAGTATCTTATCCCCTTCATTTTCAAGCACTTTATTATATCGTTTCATAGTAGGTAAATCTAATTTGACATAACTATTTATATTATTCAATTCCCCATCATTTTTTTTATAAATTAATATATATTCACCTGTATTAACAATTGAAGCCCCTTGGCCTATACCACTTACCGCAGAACGCTCATATGAAATCTGATTTACAAAATTTTTCCTTCCAAATATTTCATCTAGAATCACTTTACAATAATGCACCTCATTTGAATCAAGCTGTAAAAATAAAAATCCATCATTTAAAAGCAAATTATAAATTATTTTCAACCTATCATACATTAAATTTAGCCAAATACTATGTTCTTGAAAATCATCATAGTGTTCGAAAGCATTTCCTGTATTATATGGTGGATCAATATAAACACACTTTATTTTCCCTCCAAAATCTTGTTCTAACGCCTTTAATGCAAGTAAGTTATCTCCATGAATTAACATATTCTCCGTATTCTCATCACCGTAGGATTTTTCCTTATCGTGCACCAAGATACGTGGCTCTATCTCTGGTTCTTGCCCTTTTCCTATCCATGTAAGCTCTAATTTTTGCATGTATATCCTCCTAATTTGTTATCTAATATCAAATCTTATTGTAAACAATTGTTTTACTTGTGTAGACCCTTTAACTCTACTTCTCATTTGAGCTTGTAGCCTATCATTTTCCTCATCAACCTTATCTTCTTCATCATAAAGCTCTCGCCTTTTCTTATCCCGAAGACGTTTTAACTTATTTAGTTCTTCTTTTCTGTCCAACATCTGCGTAAGGTCAAGATCTATACTATTATCAAATTCCTTTTTCTTCTCTTTAATAAGTTTTTCGATATCTTTAATTTCTACTTGAAGATTATTCTTTAAATCTTCACTCCATTCATCTAATTTTGCACATTCTTGCAAGAAAAATTCCTTATTCTTCATTTCAATATCTTTAATTGTTTGCAGTTCCAGTTGTTTCTGATGATTAACAATTCTTTCTATAATGTTTGATTCAACATTCTTAACTGATAATACCTCTAAAGCCATTAATCTATCAACAAGATCCGCTTCAATTTCTACTCCATTATCACAAATTGCTGATACTAAAAGATACTCCTGTTCTTCAAAACTATTATTAACCAATTTCGATACTGAAATCCAGCCTTTCTTTACAATCAAGGTATCAATAAAACTGATTTTCCTTCCTGACTGTGAATAATTAAATGTTATTTCAGCTAAGTTCAACTCATTTTGGTCACATTGCTCAATAAATTTCTGACACAAAGGGTGTTCACGCCTTAAGAATATCTCTTTTCTATTGTCACTATCTTTCCAGTTTAAATTATATGCTCCAGAATACTCCTTGCCTATATACTGGAATCTTGTATCATCAATGACTTTTATGTTGTTGTTACCCTGCGATAGCATAAAGTAATAAATCCATTTTTCATATTTACTAATACTACTATTTGTTTCACTATTTCTTATTTTTAATAAGCTACTTACTTCCTCATCAAAGTTTTCAAGAAGTGTTTGCCTTGCATTAATTATTTTCTCATTTATCTGCTCTCGATATTCTTCTTGCAGTTTATCAAAAGCTGTTCTAATTTCATCTGCTGTATTACAGTTTTGGTAGATATCAGATATTCTTTTCTCAAAGTCTACTCCAGATTCTATACTCCCTAATACCTCATCTGAAGAACCGAATAATCCTTCAAATAACTTGAATTTTTGATCCAACAATTCATAAACACGCTTATCAGCATCATTTTTATTGTTTAAGAAGTTTATAACAACAACATCATTTTTTTGACCGTATCTATGACATCTACCGATTCTTTGCTCAATCCTTTGAGGGTTCCACGGTAAGTCGTAATTTACAAGCAGTGAACAAAATTGCAAGTTAATACCTTCAGCCGCAGCTTCAGTACCAATCAATATTTCTGCTTTGCTTCTAAACTCTTCTACAATAGCTGCTTTGGTATCTGCTTGCTTTGATCCTGAAACTATATCTTCCCCTTTATGTCTTTCAATCCACTCTTTATATATTCTTTTTGAATTTTCATCAGAGTTTGTTCCATTTAAGAATACTATTTTACCTTCATACCCATTTGCTGATAAAAGATTATATAAATAATCCTGTGTTCTTCTAGATTCTGTAAATATTACAGCCTTCTTTGATGCCCCTAACTCTGTAGCCTTGCTAAAACCTTTTTCAAGGGCTGTCAATAAATTTTCCCCTTTTGAGTTTCTTTTAATACTCTTTGCAAGCTTAGCATATGACTTTAATTTTTCAAGTTCTTCACTAATTGCATAGTGCTGTTTAATAGCATCTACTTTATCCTCTTCTCCTGCTAAATCAAGTTCTTCCAATAACTCATCTAATGTATCATAATCATCTAAATTAATTTCACTATCTATACCTGCTAACATATTCTGAAGTCTTAAAATCAAAGAATCTAATGTACCAGAAATAGCAAATGATGATGATGCCAATAACTTTCTTAAAACTAAAGTCATAAGTGTTCTCTGACTATTAGGTAGAGCATATAAAACCGGTGAACGTAGATATTCTGAAACTTCATTATATAATGTTTCTTCTTCAATAGATGGTGTGTATTCTTCCAAAATGGCAGTTCGCTTAGTATAAGGTACATATTCTACTACTTGTTTTCTTAATGTTCTCTTACAAAACTGTTGTAGTCTTGCCTTCAAAAAAATATTCCTCGTCATCTCATTGTCTACATTTATATACTTGTCTCTAAATGTTTTAGCATCACCAAATACCCGATCATCAATAATACTTACAAGTCCATATAGTTCCATAAGATTATTTTGAAGTGGAGTAGCTGTTAACAACAATTTTCTTCTATTGTTTAATACATCTTTAAGCTTTCTTCCTGTTACATTATTTGTTTTATAAACATTTCTAAGTCTATGAGCCTCATCAATAACTACTAAATCCCAATTAACCTTTGAAACTTCAAATTGCTTACTAGCTACAAAATTATATGAACAAATCACTACAGAATCCTTCTGTTCAAATGGATTCATCATACCTTGTTTTTTTAATCTATTGAAGTTTTTACTTTCCAAAATGATTGACTTTATGTAGAATTTCTCATCTAATTCTGAAAGCCATTGATTTCTAAGTGCAGCAGGCACAATTAATAATATCTTTCGTTTACGTTCAGCAAAATATTGAGCCAATACTATCCCTGCTTCAATTGTCTTTCCTAAACCTACCTCATCAGCTAATAACACCCCTTGTGAAAGCGGCGATTTAAAAGCAAACATTGCTGCATCAACTTGATGTGGATTTAAATCTACTCTTGCCCCCGCCAAAGCGGATACTAAATTTTCAATAGAGTTACTTGGTCTCTTAAGAGTGAGTTGCTCTTTAAAATATTTAGCTTGATAACTTGAATACATATACGAACCCACCCCTTACTCTTCTATAAAATCAATAATATCACCAAAATTGCAATTTAACTCTTTACAAATCTTTTCTAAAACTTCTAAGCTTACTCTTTGGTTTTTGCTTAACTTTGCAAGCGTACTTGGTCCCATACCAATAGAATCTCTTAGATATACCTTGCTCATTTGTTTGTCTATAAGTAATTTCCAAAGCTTGTTATAACTTATCGCCATCAAGTACCTCCTCATCTAAAACTTCAATTCTTGTACTCTTATTTTATCACGCTCTCTCTTCAAGGTAAATACCAAAAGTACTAAGAGTAATACTTAAAGTTCAGATTTGATATCATATATTTATCATTTTATAACTTTCTATATTTCGCCATTCGATTCTCGCCTTTACCAAATTGTTAAACTCTATCAGCAAAACCCCACACCCTTTTTTCTACTTTGCAACCCTATGAAAGCCTAAAATCAACAAAAACACAATTTATAAAGAACAAGGTGCAATTGCATTCCAGCCATCATCAAGAAATAAATCCTATCCAAAAGAATTCAAGGTTACGATGGTTGAGAAGTATCTAAGTGGTGAAGCCTCTGTACAGATTTATGTGCGAAATATGGAATTAAAGCTCATAATACACTGCAAAAATGGATTTCGTTGTATAATAGCGAAATTTACTGGTACCCTGGGTTACTGGGGGGAACAAGGTGACACTCTTGCTACTAGCGATTGCTAATATTTCTGCTTAAGCGCAATTTTCCATTTTATTCTACCCTGGGTTCCTTTTGAGGACATGCTTTTCTGGACCCACTTGCTATTTAAAAATGAAAAAAGTAGAAGTCTTTTAACTAAGTCTCCTACTTTTCCATTCTCTAAGTAATTCATCTACATTTCCTAAGTATTTAATGAATTTCATCTGTATTTCTCCTATAAGAGTTAACCATATATGTTCCTCAAAAATATTTAATAGCTCTACTTTAGTTGTTATATTTAAATCCTTACATAATATATATGCATCTACAAAACCTTTGGCTGGTTCCGGTCTTGCAGCTAATATCTTCATAGCCAATAATTGTTCAGCTTTAGGTTTATTTCACTAAATACACAATCTATATCCTTAGTGCAGGTCTATTATCATAAACCATAGTCATAATTGAACCATCATAAATAGTTATCTCAAGCTGTAATTGATTTTCTTTTAGTAGTTCATTTAAATAGTCAATATGTTTAATAATTTTTCTTTATCCATAAGACCTATTTCATTTGATTCACCCATACATTTACTCCTTGTATAATGTAGTTACTACTCTAATTATATCATATTATACACACTCTTAAGTAATTCTATTTCTCTTTTATGTCCTTCAAGTTCATTTGGAGTTTCAAGAAAAAATGGTAGATGGCATAGCTTCTTATGATTAATTATATTAGATATAGCATCTAATCCTATGTATCCCTCTCCTATTGTTTCATGTCTATCTTTGTGGCTTTCAAATGGATTTTTACTATCATTTAAATGAATAGCACATAATTTATCAAGACCTATTATCCTGTCAAACTCATCTAAAACTTTATCTAATTCATTTACTATATCATATCCTGCATCATAAATATGGCATGTATCTAAACATACACCTATATGATCTTTTAACCTAACACCCTTTATAATTTCAGCTATTTCTTCAAAATTTCTTCCTATTTCAGTTCCTTTTCCAGACATGGTTTCTAATAGGACCTTTGTTGTCTGCTCTTCTTTCAAAATTGAGTTTAAAGCATAAACTATATATTCTATTCCTGCCTCTACTCCCTGCTTCACATGATTTCCGGGATGAAAATTATATAAGTTATTTGGTATATATTCCATCCTATTTAGATCATCCTTCATTATTTCTATAGCGAATTCTCTATTTCTATCATCAGCTGAACATGGATTTAATGTATATGGTGCATGGGCTAAAATTTTACCAAAGTTATTTTCCTTTGCTAATTCTAAAAATTTCTTAACATCCTTTTCGTCTATATCCTTTGCTTTACTTCCTCTTGGATTACGAGTGAAAAACTGAAAAGTATTGGCTCCGATTTTCAGGGCATTTTCACCCATGTTCTTAAATCCCTTTGATGAAGACAAATGACATCCTATATTTATCATATATATATTTCCTCCGTACTTTACTTTATTTTATTAACTTATTATACCCTTCACTTATCAATATCACTATACCATAATTATGCTATAATATAATCACTAATGAAATCATTTACACCTTAACTAATATATGAAATGCGAGGTAAATATGAGTAATATAATTAAATCTGATATAGACCACAACCTAGAAGGTATTACCATAAAGTCTATTGATACAGGCGATAAAAGTATAATTAAAAATGAGATTCTTAAAGCTAGTGAAGCTGGGCTCATAAATAGCTTAATAGATTCAAATCTAGCTTTAACTCCAAAGTTAATAGTAAACGACTACTCAAAGGGTAGCAAAGTTTTAACAGAAATAATTTCTGAGTTAACTAAGTGCAAGGAATTTTTTATATCCGTTGCCTTTATTACAAGTAGTGGTATAACCCCCTTACTTGAAACTCTTAAATATTTAGATGAAAAAGGTATTAAAGGTAAGATATTAACTACAGATTATTTGAACTTTAGTGAGCCTAAAGCCCTTAGAAAACTACTAGAGTTTTCAAATATTGAAATTAAACTATATAGCAAAGAAAACTTTCATACTAAAGGTTACATATTTAAATATGATGATCACTATAAATTAATTGTTGGTAGTTCAAATTTAACTCAATCAGCCTTAACCAAAAACAAAGAATGGAATTTTAAAATTTCTTCTTTAGAGGAAGGTTCTTTAACTGAAAATGTTATTGATGAGTTTAATGGACTTTGGGATGATGCCTATGATCTAACTTTAGATTGGATAGAAACCTACCAGGATATTTATAAAAAGCAGATTGAATACGCTAGGAAAAGTAGTGTTCCGAGGCTTTCACAATATAAGCTTAAGCCAAATAAAATGCAGGTAGCTGCCATACAAGGATTAAATAAGATCCGAGAAGATGGCTCTGATAAAGCTCTTTTAATTTCTGCTACAGGTACTGGAAAAACCTATTTATCTGCTTTTGAACTAAGAAATTATAATCCTAAAAAGGCTCTATTTATAGTACATAGAGAACAAATAGCGAGGCAAGCTTTAAATAGCTTTCAAAATGTATTTGGTGATACTAGAACTATGGGTATTCTATCTGGAACTAGGAAGGATATTAATAAGGACTTTATCTTTTGTACAGTCCAAACACTATCAAAGGATGATGTTCTTAAAAGTTTTGAAAAGGATGAATTTGATTATATTATCATTGATGAAGTTCATAAAGCAGGAGCTAATAGCTATCAGAAGATAGTTGAATATTTTACCCCTAAATTCTTGCTTGGTATGACAGCCACACCTGAAAGATGTGATGACTTTGATATTTTTAAGATGTTTAATTACAATATCGCCTATGAAATACGTCTTCAAAAAGCCTTAGAAGAAGATTTGCTTTGCCCCTTCCATTACTTTGGTGTATCTGATATTAGCGTGGATGGTGTGGAGCTGGAAGATAAATCTAATTTTAAAGCCTTAGTAGCTAAGGAAAGAGTTAATCATATAATAGATAAAATTAATTTTTATGGATATTGTGGTGAAAGAGTAAAGGGATTAATATTTTGTAGTGATAATAAGGAGGCCCATGAGCTTTCAGATATATTTAACACCTATGGATATAAAACAGTGGCTCTAACCGGAGATAATACTCAAAATGAAAGAGAAATAGCAATTCAGAGCTTAGAACAAGATGAAATAGATAATTCTTTAGATTATATATTTACTGTAGATATCTTTAATGAGGGTGTAGATATCCCCTCTGTAAATCAAGTTGTTATGTTAAGGCCAACTAAGTCCTCCATTATCTTTGTTCAACAATTAGGTAGAGGTCTTAGGAAGGACAAATTTAAAGAATATGTTGTTATCATAGACTTTATAGGAAATTATAACAGTAACTTTTTAATTCCCATTGCTTTATCTGGAGATAGGACTTTTAACAAAGATAATATTAGAAAGTATGTTATGGAAGGCACAAGAATAATACCTGGTTGCTCCACTATTAATTTTGATGAAATATCTAAGAAAAAGATATTTGAGTCTATTGATAGGGCTAACTTTAATGATATTAAGCTAATTAAAGAAAGCTATAATACTCTTAAACAAAAGATTGGTAGAATACCAAGTTTAGCGGATTTTGATACCTATGAATCTATTGATCCTTTAAGAATTTTCCAAAGCAAAAGTCTTGGCTCTTATTATATGTTTTTAAAAAAATATGAAAAAGAATATGAAATAAGACTTGATGATTCAAAGGAATTGTTTATTGAATTTATTTCTAAAAAGCTAGCTTCTGGTAAAAGAATTCATGAACTACTTATGCTTAAATATGCCATTAACTATGAAACTGATCTAATTTGCAATCTGAAAAGGGGATTAAAAGAATATTATCATATAGACTTTAAAGCTAGTACTGAAACCAATGTAGTTAACGTTCTTACAAATGAATTTTTATCAGGCGCCGGTAAAAAGACTTATGAAAAATGTATTTTCTTAGAAAAGTCAGATTCTGATTATAATATTTCTAAATCCTTTAAATATCACCTTGAAAATAATGATTTTAAATGTATAGTTGAAGAATTAATTGATTTTGGAATAGAAAGATACAAAAAGTTTTACAGTAACAGATATATGAATACTAGCCTTCAGTTATATGAGAAGTATACCTATGAGGATGTTTGTAGACTTCTAGAGTGGGAAAAAGGAGAAGTTGCGCTTAATATTGGCGGCTATAAATTTGATAAAACTACTAAAACCTACCCTGTATTTATCAACTATGAGAAATCTTCTGATATTACAGATACCATTAATTACGAAGATAGATTTCAATCCCCTTCCCAGTTAATTGCTATATCAAAGGTAGGTAGAACGATAACTTCTGATGATATAGTACAAGCTTATAATGCTGAAGAAAATGGTATTGAAATGAGCTTATTTGTTAGAAAAAATAAGGATGATAAAGTTTCAAAAGAATTTTACTTCCTAGGTAAAATCAAAGCCATAGGAAAACCCATACAATTTATTATGAAAAACACTAGTAAAACAGCTGTAGAAATTAAATATCAATTAGTTACTCCTATAAGAGAAGATATTTATGACTATATGATTTCTTAAACTAAAGGGATTTTTGAGAATAAACTAAGCCTTAATTAAATGTATTCCATTTAGACGCGTTATGGACATTTAGGTTTAACTCTCCAGAAGAAATCTCACAAATGATGTGATAAATATTTTTTCTCCTCTTTTATTACAGCTGCTACTACTTCTATTGTTTTCATATGATTCTCTCCTTTATGATTTCCTGTTCCCTAAATAAACTTGAAACCGCTTGTTCATAATCACTTAACCTTTGTGACTTCTTTATTTTCTTAGCATACTTTTCATTATTTGAAAATATGTGACTCATGTATCCCCATAATTCTTTCATTCTAAACATTGCATTTCTCTCTTCATTTAAAAATTCTCTATATCCACTAAAAATTTCATCATGGAAATCTTTAAGTACCTCTTTGTCTAGATTAGTATTGTTTTTGATCTCATTTATAAGTCCTGGATTAGCTATTATTCCTCTACCTATCATTATTTTATTTACCTTTGGAAAGTCCTTTATTAACTTTTCATGGTTATCAGTAGTAAAAATATCGCCATTATAACATATTGGATTACTGCTTAAAGATAGTGCATCTTTAAATACCTCTAAATTAGGTTTATTTCCATAAAAGTCTTTTTGTGTTCTAGGATGAATGATTAATTCCTCTATAGGATATTTATTATAAATTTTTATAAGCTCATAAAACTCTTCTGAGCTATCCTTTCCTATTCTAGTTTTTATAGAAATTTTCATATCATCCATTTTAAATATTTCCTCTAAAAACATATCAAGCTCTTCTCTTTTAGCTAGAAACCCAGAGCCTGTATTTTTTGAAACAACAGTTCCTGAAGGACAGCCTAAATTTAAATTAACCTCATTATAGCCTAAGCTTTGTAATTTTCTAGAAGTATTAATAAATCCTTCCGAATCATTAGTAAGTAGTTGAGGCACAACATTCATACCCTTATTGTTTTCAGGTAACACATCCCTTAGCTCTTTAGTTTTAAGACTTCTACTTTTATTTGTTACAATAAAAGGTGTAAAGTATTTATCAATGTTATGAAAAAATTTATCATAAGCATTTCTATATATGTATCCTGTGATTCCTTCCATTGGTGCTAAATAATATTTCATTTAAGAACTCCTTATATTCTAATTTTACTTTAAAGGTAAGTTTAAGTTTATTATATTACCTTACCTTTTTTCTTTGCATCAGCATCTAGTCCTGATCCTACTCCGACACCCACTGCCATACCAATAGGTAGTCCTAATGCTACATTATGAAATAGCGTTAGTCCGAAGATGAGTCCCAAACTAACTCCTATACTGATATAAATGCTAGTATAATACCCTTCAGGTACTAATTTATGATCTTTTTGTAGATGTAATTTCATAGCTTCAATTTTCTTAGTATGCTGTTTTAGTTCCTCTTTATCTAGCAAACCTCTCTTATTCCTTAACTCCCTAACTTGATCATCTAATTCATTAATAACTTTATTACATTCATTACAATCAAAAGAGTAGAGTCTTTTATAAATTCGCTCTAGTAAATCTAATTTTAGCCGCTCTGCCAATTTCTCATCTACTTCATTCCTAAGGAGTTGAATATTTTCTGAAATTTCATTAAAATCTTTACTATACATGATATACCTCTTCCATTTAATATACTTTTATAACCGATGTTCTTATAGTTATAAGCCATTTTTTCTATAACATTTATTGCACCTATAAATTTATTAGCTATTATTTTACCATATTTTTCATTTGCCTTATCCTATGACTATAGGCTAGGTATGGTAAAAAGTTGAATATAAATACAATTGTATTTATCATGAATAATCCTGAAACAATTAAAAATATAGGTCTTATAGTAATTACTGATACAAATAATATAATCATAAGCACAATACCTGTGATGAAAGAGTACAGCGCTCCCCTACCTGTTTGTATTTTCATTCTTGTATATTTTTCTATTTCTGATTCCTTATCACTGTAAATTGGTTTTATTCCAGTAGGTCCTGAAAAAATGTGCATTTCATTCCCTATAGAAACAACAGGTGTCCAACCCGCTTCTTTAAATAAAGTAAAATATTCCTCACTAGGCTCACTTTGATAGTCTAAGCTATACACTATCTCTTGATTCAAATCCTTTTTTAATTTGTAGAAAAATCCACCTACTATGTCTTCTAGTATCCAACCTTCCTTTGCATAGTTTTTTAGTTTTTCCATGTCACTTTCTTCACTAAAAGCAAATCCGCTGATCATGACATATTTATTTTTCACAAATATCACCCCTTTTCTACTACTTTAAAAATTTTTCAGCGAAGTTAATCATTTGTTTTTTTCGCTCAATCTCTTTTATAAGCATCTCACGCCCTAGACTTGTAATCTTATATATCTTCTTATTTTCATCTGTGCTAGGCTTTAATTCTATGAGCCCTGCTACTAAGAGCTTTTTAAGTGTTGTGTATAATGATGCAGGTCCAATTGTTACTTTATTTTCAGTAAATTCCTCAATAGTTTTCATAATTAAGTAACCATGCTTCTCCTCACTAACACTAGATAAAATATAAAAAGCAGAATCTGTTAATTCACCTATGTCAATGGAATCTTTTCTTGCCATAATAACCTTCTCCCTTTTCTTATACCATATATCATTTAATGATATATCATTAAACATACTATATCATTAAGTGATATAGTTGTCAATTATTTATTTCTCTACTTAAGCGCAGTTTTCCATTTTATTCTACCCTGGGTTCCTTGTGGGGAGTAGCAAAAAGTGTTATGCTATCAATGTTAAACTTAGTATTAAAGAGCTTATTTTTGTAGGCTCTTTTTTAATGATAAAGAGAGGGACTAATATGATAAAAGTTAATAACTTATCCTACTCATTTCCGAAAAAAGATCTATATAATAATATTTCATTTACATTAGAAGATGGACAGCATTGTGCTTTCATAGGAACAAATGGCAGTGGAAAAAGTACACTAATAGATATCCTTATTGATCCAGAAAAATATATGTTTGATGGTTCCTTAGAGAAATCCCCTAATTGTAGAATTGGGTATGTAAGTCAATTCTCACAGCAGGGCGAAACAAAAGAAATTACAGTTTTCGAATATATCGGAGAAGAATTTATTAAACTACAAAATGAAATGACATCTATTTGCAGCGATATGGAAACATCCACCGATGTTGATACTTTACTAGAAAAGTATCAACAAACTTTAGACGCATTTGACGCAATTAATGGTGATGATTTTGAAAAAATTATTAATAAGAAACTAAATCTTACAAACTTAATGAAGTATAAAGATATAATGATATCTTCCCTTAGTGGTGGTGAAATTAAGCTTATTCAAGTAATTAAGGCAATGCTAAATAGTCCTGACTTAATGATTATGGATGAACCAGATGTGTTTTTAGACTTTGAAAACCTTAATTCTCTTAAAAGTCTAATTAATTCACACAAAGGAACAATGTTAATTATTACTCACAATAGGTATCTACTTAATCATTGTTTCAACAAAATTATCCACCTTGAAAATATGCAAATACAAGAGTTTGATGGAAGCTATATTGATTATAACTTCTCATTACTTCAAACTAAAATTGAGTTACAAGAACTAGCTACTGTTGATAATGAAGAAATTGATAGAAACGAAAAACTAATAAATAAACTAAGATTTCTCGCAACTGATCATGCTGAACCTGCAAAAGGAAGAGCTCTAAATGCTAGAGTTAAAGTTCAAGAAAGATTAGAAAAACGTAGAATAAAAGCCCCCTTTGTAGAAATTAAAGAACCTTATATAAGTTTAGCTGCCTATAATGTAATGGATGAAGCCACGGTTTTAAAAGTTACTGATTACAGTGTTGCCTTTGATGACATGCTTCTAGAAAATGTTAACTTTGAGATTAAATCTACTGATAAAGTAGCCATTGTGGGACCAAATGGTACAGGGAAAACTACTTTACTAGGAGAAATCTTAAAAAACAATAATGATTCTATTGAGCTAAATGAAAATGTTGAAATAGCATATTTATCTCAACTACAAAGCAAAACGCTAAATAATTCTAATACCATACTTGAAGAGTTTTTCGATGTTGGTTTCGAAACTCGTGAAGATATTTTATCGCATATTTCATACTATGGTTTTGAAGAAGAAAGAATTAATCAAAAAATAGGCACATTATCTGGTGGAGAAAAAAATCTACTTCAATTAGCTAAAATTTCTGAAAGTAAATCAAACATGTTGCTTCTTGATGAACCAACATGCCATTTAGATACATATTCACAAATAGCACTTGAAAAAGCTATACAAAATTATAAAGGTGCTATTATAATGATTTCACATGATTTCTATACTATAGTAAACTGTATGGATTATGTTTTAATCATTGAAGATAAGACAATTAGAAAAGTAAAAATGAAAATTTTTAAAAGGATGATTTATGCTAATCATTTTGGAAGAGACTATTTAGAAATTGAACAAAACAAAAGAATAGTTGAAACAAAAATACAATTAGCTTTAAAATATAATGATTTTATCCTTGCAAAAGAATTGTCTGAAGAGTTAGAAGAGCTGATTAAGTTACTTCAAATTTAGTGATTAGCAGGGGGCTCAACACCTGCCCCTCTAACACCTCGGTGACAATATCATCAAGCTACGAATATATTAAATTGGTATAATATAAATATATATCCTGGATAGGAATTCCACCCATTTTATTCAAGCCTACAAATCTTATTACTTAAAAAAATGGTATTTTAAAAACAACCACTATAACTACATAAATACCAAAAGCTCCTATGAAAATTAGAGATCTTAAAAAATACTTTAAGACTTTTTCTTTTTCTCCTTTAATAATACTTTCACAAAATAAAGATAGATAAATTACTCCTATGATTGCTGCTACTATAGCTACATATTCTAAAACTTTAAACATAGGGTTTCCTCCCATTTACAATATAAAAATTCAGTCCAAATTATTTTAATAACTTTAAACCTAAACATAATTATATCATAAATTTAAAAGTTTAATTAATTTTTTTCCACACTGTTTTCCTCTTATGTATAAGTTTATACATCTTTACAAATACTAAAATCAAACTAATAGAGGTGATAATCATGACTTCTGAAGAAAAAGCTTACATAGCTGGAATTATAGATGGTGAAGGTAGTATTATGCTTTTAAAATTTCATCACAATCAATTCCCCTCTCCATGCATAAGCATAAGTTCAACTACTATAGAATTATTACAATGGATCAAAGACGTAACTAAACTTGGAACAATAAAAGCAAAGAAAAATTATAATTTAGAAAAGCATGCAGATTCATTCACCTATACAATAAAATATAACGATGCTATCAATCTTCTAGTTGAGATTGAACCATATTTAGTTATTAAAAGTAAAAAGAAAAGGGCTAAACTAATAATTGAAAAATATAAAGATGTCACCCCTAGAAATGGAAAATATTCTGATGGGATGCTGAAATTAAAGGAAGACTTTTACAAGGAATTCATGGGTCTAAAATTGGAATAAGTAAAAATCCACGATATTTCTATCGTGGATTTTTTGGTGGAGGCGAGGGGACATGCTCTTCCATCATTTCTGAATGGCACTGACTATGTGTTAAACTTAATATTATTAAGTCTCCTGGCGTATTATGAAAGCCATAATTTAGTTATGCTAAGCTTCCATCCTAGTACCTCATGCTAACTCTTAAGAATTAGTTTAGAAGCCTATAAGTCGATACGAGGCTGTTGAATTTCTTCACATACCTCTCGGCATTGCCGTCACCTTAAAGTGTTACGGGTTCACCGATAAAGCCAAGTTTTCACTTCTAGATCACTCTAGAAGGCGACCCTATTTATGAATCGAACCCCTGTCCGAAAGTAGATAGGCTTTAGCATCTCCGAGTGCAGTCTATTATTTAAAATTCCCTCTGCAAAGCGCCAATAGACAGGCTCTTTACTTCAGTAGCTTCATAATTTCCGTTCCTAAGTCAAAGCTTTCTTAGGCTCGGGTCCCTACTAATCGGCGCCCTATCCTAGGCCGTAGGACTCCCAGGTAGAACGAACAGCTATATTAAGCTGCTAATGCAAAATTATCTTCTGCGTTTACATTTTCTTCTAGTTTTTTAAGGCGGGCCCAGAAGGTCCCTCCACTCGCTTCTAAAGCTGCTCCCACCCCCGTCGAAGCCATTACGCCCCCATGTTATAACATGGTACTCGGTTAAGAGTGCTTTAAGTAAACTATTTAATTTTAATTTTACATCAATATAGAATTACATTATATCAAAGCTATATATTATAGTCAATGGTTATTCTATATATCCGATGTATACAATGATACATCAGTTAATGTTATTTATCAATAGGTTATGTCTTTATATAATGTTACTTTTATAATCATTTGCTATTTTTTCACAAAAAGATAGTAAAATTAGTAATACATTAAAATCCCGCTGTACCTAATTATTAAATTTTACATTACCTCTATTTTAAAACATAACTATCTCATATAATAATTTTCATTCTTTATTAATAGCACACATCACATATAGCCATAAATCTCAAATACCTTCGAACTAGAATCTTCTTTAGATAAAAGTAAGCGTAAGCTGCTCTTTCATTATATTATAAACATCTTCAAACTCACATGCTTATAATTATTTATTCTTAGTTTTAATTTCTAATTTAAGATTATTGTCTATACTAAAATTAATATTATTATATATGACAAATCCTATAATAGAACCTAATGTATTTAATATTAAATCATCTATATCACAACTTCCGAAATTAAATAGTAATTGAATTGTTTCAATAGATGCACTTACTAAAATTGAAATAAAAATAGTATTGTTTAATCTTTTACAACTATTAAACAATATAGGTAATAAAAATCCTAAAGGAATGAACACCAAAATATTTCCAAATATATTCTGTATACTATTATACCCTTGACCACTTATGTATAATAAAATTGTTTTAAATGGAATAAAATTTGAATAAGCTATTCTCTTACTCAATGGCATTTCTAACCCTAATGTAGCTCTTGATCTTGCAATAGTAATAGCAGTACCGTTTTTTAAGATAACTACTTCAACTAAAATTGCTAAATATATCAAAAATATTAACCACATTAATAATTTGAAACCTTTAAAATTAAGTCTTTTATTCAACACATCCACCTCTGTTAAAATATTTCAACATTTCTATCTAAATTTAATTATACAGTCTAGGATTTATACACTTAATCACATAAAATGAGCAGATGCCGTTACTGAACATCCTAATAACAAAGCCAAACTTAGAATTACTATTGTCCTTATTTTTCTCATAATTTTATCTCCCGTTTTTTATTTATAGCTTGTACATAATTCATTGACACACATATATATTTTTCTTTCTCCTCATTATCTAAAATTTCATTCTTAATTAAATAGGTGCTAAAATATACCTTTAGCACCTTCTAAACTTCTCTTATTTATACTTTTCTTTCATTTCTCTATCTATATCTCTTTTATGATCTCTTTCAAGCATTGAGTCTCTCTTATCATAGTTCTTTTTACCCTTACCTACTCCTAGATGCATTTTAACTCTTCCATTTTTTAAATATAAGGATAGAGGGACTAGTGTATATCCATCTTGAGATGCTAGAGCATCTAATTTATATATTTCATTTTTATGAAGTAGTAACTTTCTATCTCTTAGAGGGTCCACATTAAATATATTGCCTTCTTCGTAAGGACTTACGTGAAGATTTCTTACAAATATCTCACCATTTCTAACCTCTGCATAGCTATCTTTTAGATTTGATCTTCCGTTTCTTATAGATTTAACTTCTGTTCCTACAAGCTCTAAGCCTGCTTCAAAGCCTTGTTCTATAAAATAGTCATGTCTTGCTTTTCTATTTTCAGCTAATACCTTTTCTGATTTACTTTTAGCCATTTACCTCACCCACCTTAATTATCCGTTATAACTTAATCTTAATTATATACTTATCCTTTATTAACTTTCAATATTATCTTATGAATTAATTTCCTAGGCAATAAATTAGATCCATAAACCAAAACCTTGTTTTGAAATCCTGGTATTATGATTTCTTTACCTTTTTTAAATCCTTTGTAGGCACCTATAGCAACACCTTCTGCTGTCATCATAGAATTTTTTGCAACCTTTGACTTTTTAACCTTAGCCCTGCTTTGAAAATTAGTGTCTGTGGGGCCTGGGCATAGAGTTGATACATTTATATTATAAGGGCTAAGCTCTAGTCTTAAAGCTCCTGATAAAGACAGTACATAGGCCTTTGTTGCATAATACACAGACATCATAGGTCCTGATTGGAATGCAGCGGTAGAAGCTACATTCATAATGCCTCCACCACCATTTTTAATTAAATCTGGTATAAATAGCTTTAATATATAAGTCAAAGACTTTATATTTAAATCTATCATAGTAAGATCTTTATCTTTATCTACCTCGTGAAACCTTCCAAAGCTTCCATATCCAGCATTATTAATTATATTTTCTATAATTATATTATTATATTTAATATCCTCATAGATTTCTATAATACTTTTTTCTAATGTAAGATCTACTCCATATATAATTATTTTTATTTTATATGTGTTTTCAAAATGTAATTTAATCTCTCTTAGCTTTTTAATATCCCTTGCTACAAGGCACAAATTATGATTATTTTTAGCAAATACTAAGGCTAATTCATAGCCTATACCACCTGTAGCTCCTGTTATAAAAGTATATTTATCTATTTTATATTTATCCACTTTTACACCTATCCATAAGAATTTTTAAATATTAAATTTTTATCTCTTATTCTTTGTAGTACTCACTTTTAACATCTTCTATTATATCACTTTCATCCTCTTCATCATCTTTATCTTCCTCATCTAAATAACTCATCTTCTTTGTTAGAAGGGCTTTATCTTCTGTATTTAGGTCCTCTTTTAAAAGGTCGAAGTATATCTCATGATTTTCAAGGTCTACTCTAGATACTTTTATTCTTACTGGATCTCCTAGCCTATATATATTTTTTGTTCTTTCCCCTACTAAGCTAAGATGTCTTTCATCATATATATAGTAATCATCATCTAGGGTGCTTATATGAACCAAACCTTCTACTGTATTAGGTAGCTGTGCAAAGAATCCAAAGCTAGTTACTGAGGATATCACTGCTTCAAATTCTTCTCCAATTTTTTCGCTCATGTACTCAGCTTTTTTCATATCATCTACTTCTCTCTCGGCCTCTTCTGCGGTTCTTTCTCTTTCAGAGGATTGTTTTGCAGCATAGTCTACAATAGGAACAAGCTTTGAAGCTCTTTCTGAGTCAACTTTACCGTTTATAAATTCTTTAATTATTCTATGAATCATAAGGTCTGGATATCTTCTTATTGGTGATGTAAAGTGACAATAATATTTAGCTGCAAGGCCAAAGTGTCCTACAGATTCAGGGCCATATTTAGCTTGCATCATAGATCTTAAAAGAAGAGTACTTACTACACTTTCTTCCTTTTCTCCTTTAACTTTGTTTAATACCTCTTGCAATGAACTTGGATGTATTTCTTTACTCCATTTAACTACATAACCTAGGTTATATATAAATTCACTAAAACGTTGCAACTTCTCTTCATCTGGATTTTCGTGAATTCTATAAATGAATGGGATATTAGCCCAGTACATATGCTCAGCAATGGTTTCATTGCATACTAACATAAATTCTTCTATGATTCTATTTGATATTTCTCTTTCATAAGGTCTTATATCAATTGGTTTACCCATCTTGTCTAGTATAATTTTAGATTCTTCAAAGTCAAAGTCGATAGCTCCTCTATCAAGTCTTTTCTTATTTAATATATTACAAAGCTCTTCCATAGCCTTAAAATCATCATAAAGATAATCATATCTTTTTAACAGTTCATTATCTTCTTTTTTGAGTATCTTTGTTACCTCAGTATAGGTCATTCTCTCACTTGTATTTATTACACTTTCATATATTTCATGTTCTAAAACCTTTCCTGATTTATCTATAACCATAAAACAGCTTAAAGCTAATCTATCTACCTTAGGATTTAAAGAACAAATACCATTAGATAACTTTTGTGGAAGCATTGGTATAACTCTATCTATTAAGTAAACTGAAGTGGCTCTTTTTAGAGCTTCTTTATCTAATGGATTGTTTTCCTTTACATAGTGAGATACGTCTGCTATATGAACTCCTAGCTTATAGTTTCCACTTTCAAGCCTTTCTATAGATACAGCATCATCTAAATCCTTTGCATCTTCACCATCAATTGTTACCATTCTAACTTCTCTTAAATCTTTTCTCTTCTTATATTCAACCTTTGGTATATGATCTTCTATATTTTCCGCAAATTTTAGAACCTTTTCTGGGAATTCTTCTGGCAATGAATGTTTTTTAATTATTGTTAATATATCAAGACCCTTGTCACCTTTTTTACCTAATATCTCTAAGACTTTTCCTTCAGGATTTCTTCTCTTTCCTGGCCATTCTGTAATCTCTACTATAACTACATCATTATCATCTGCGCCATTTTTTTGGTTTTTAGGTATGAATATATCATTTTGTATCCTTTTATCTTCTGGAATAACGAATCCAAAGTTACTACTACTTTCATAAACTCCTATGATGGTAGTATTTGTTCTTTCTGTTATTCTTATAATCTCTCCTTCTCTTTTTTTACCATTAAAGTCTTCTTTTGTGACTTTTGCAACAACCTTATCACCGTTCATAGCTCCATTTATAAATGAACTAGGTATAAATACATCTTTTAAGCCCTCTTCATCAGGTATAACAAATCCAAATCCCTTTTGGTGAGCTTGAAGTCTTCCCGGAACTAACCCCATCTTTTCAGTAAGTCCGAGCTTATCTGTATTTGTTTTTACTATAAGTCCTTCTTTTTCCATTACCTTTATTACTTTTTTAAATTCTTTATATTCACCCTTACTTATATCAAAAACAGCAGCTAATTCTCGAATTTCCATTGGTTTATATGTTTGATTTCTCATAAAATTAATAATACTTTCTTTAACGTTCATATAATCACTGCTACTCAAAATACGGACAAACATACCCATATCGAGATTATTACTGTTTCTTCGTGTCTGTCCTCATCTAATAAATTAGATTACTAACATTTGATATAACACTCCACAGTCGTAAATTCCCAACTAGCCATTGGTACATATATACAATTGCTTCTAATTTGCAATTTTGTATATTTTAGCATCTCTCAAATTTAAACTTGCATTTAAATCTCTATCCTCTTTATACCCACATTCACAAATATACTCTCTATCACTTAGTTTTAAATCTTTTTTAATAGAACCACATTCATGACATAGTTTACTTGAAGGATAAAATCTATCAACTATTCTTAATTCAATACCATATTCATTACATTTATTAGTTAATTTAACTCTAAACATATTAAATCCTTGTTTTGATATTGCTTTTGAAAGATGTTTATTCTTCATCATTCCTCTTACATTTAAATCTTCAATAGTAACAAAGCTTGGATTTTGCTTAACTACTTCATTCACAGATTGATTTAAATAGTTTTCTCTAACATTTCCTAAAGCCTGATGAAGTTTTTGTACTTTAACTATTTGTTTTTGGATATTTTGTCTAGTAGCATTTCCTCCTTCTTTTTTAATATTTTTATTTCTTAATTTTAAACTTTCATACTTTCTTGAAAGTTTTCTTTGTTCTCTTTTTAATTTCTTTTCTATTTTCTTAACTCTTTTAGTTTTATTAATGTTCTTTTTAGTAATTCCATTAGACATTATTGAGAAATCTTTTAGTCCTAAATCAATACCTAATCCTTCATTTGAATTAACTTGATATTTTTCTTCCACTTTTACTAATACTGAAACATAGTATCTATTAGCCTTTTTTGATACTGTTCCACTTACAACATTTTCTCCAACTGGTAAATATCCGAATTCTTTTAATCTAACATTCTTTAAAGAAGGTATCATTAATTTATGACGTTCGATTTTCCAATCACCTTTATTATTTTTAGGAAAATAAATTTTAACATCTTGATTCTTTTTCTTTTTAAATCTAGGGAATTTAGATTCTCCCTTAAAAAACTTTTTATAAGCAGTTTCAGCATTTTCTATAGCTTTCTTTCTAGCTTTAGAACCACAACTATTAATCCAAATATATTCATCTAAAGTTTTAACTTCATGATTTATATATTTATCAAAATCATTAGCATTCATAAATGATTGTTTTTTATCGATTAATCCATCTTTATATTGTTGATACAATTCTTTGTTCTTAGCTAGATAAGAATTATATAAATATCTACAAACTCCAATTTCTTGATTAATCTTTTGTTTTTGTATCTCTGTTGGATTGATTTCCGTTTTGTAAGCTTTTAGCAATTTCCTCATCTTCCTCTATCTTTTTCTTATACTTTCGCATCCCATAAATCTTACAACTAAAAACATGAAGTATGGAAATTATATCTTGAACTAACTCTTCATTAGGTGATAATGTTTCATTATTAACAACTATTATTTTTTGTATTCGAATCGTTTGTTACACCTTTAAATTCAAGATATTGGTCATATGTATAATATCTTCTATCGGTAGGAGTCCTTTTTGCTATTAGTATTTTATCTCTGTCCCATCTTTGCAATGTTTTTACTGATACATTTAATAATCCTGCAAAATCTTCCGGTTTATAGTTTGTTATATGTTTACTCATTATTATCACACCTTGAGTACATATTAACACCCTTAAACACATTTGTTAATATTTTTAATAACTGAAATTTTCCTCCTCTTATGTTTAAATACTATTTTAAATATATATTATTATATTTTGCCCTTAATTTCTATGTTAATTCCAGTATATCTAAGTTATAAGACTAATTATATCATGAAATACATTTAAAAATTATTATGTTTTGTTTAACAATTTTAAATTGCCCTTAAATAGGTCTAAATTAAAAGTAGGCTACTATGATAACATAGAAGCCTACTTTTTTTAAAAGTCTTTTTTTACTTAAACATATTTATTAATAGTCCACCATGTTTTACTATAACTGGTGCAAATACTAATGAAACTATAGTCATAAGCTTTATCAATATATTCATGGATGGGCCTGAAGTATCCTTAAATGGGTCTCCTACTGTGTCTCCAACAACAGTAGCCTTATGTGCATAACTTCCCTTACCACCATGAACTCCGCTTTCTACGTACTTCTTAGCGTTATCCCAAGCTCCACCTGCGTTTGACATCATTATAGCCATTAAAACGCCTGTAGCTACGGCTCCACCAATAAGTCCACCTAAAGCTTCAGCTCCTAAAAGTATTCCAACTAAAATTGGAATTACTATTGCAAGTATTCCTGGAAGAATCATTTCTTTTAACGCAGCTGCAGTAGATATTTCAACACATTTTGCATAATCTGGTTTAGTTGTTTCTTCCATGATTCCTGGTATTTCTCTAAATTGTCTTCTTACTTCTTCAACCATTTCATTTGCAGCCTTACCTACGGATTCCATAGTAAGTGCTCCAAACAAGAAAGGTAACATAGCTCCGATTAATAATCCTACTAAACTAACTGGATTTAACAAATCTATGTTATTTAGGTTAACTGCTTGAGCATAAGATGCAAATAATGCTAATGCTGTTAATGCAGCTGAACCTATGGCAAATCCTTTTCCTATTGCTGCTGTAGTATTACCAACAGAATCTAATTTATCTGTTATTTCTCTAACTTCAGCTGGTAAATGAGACATTTCTGCTATACCACCAGCATTATCAGCTATTGGGCCATAAGCATCTACGGCTACTGTTAAGCCTGTTATAGATAACATTCCTACAGCTGCAAGGGATATACCATAAAGTCCCATAGCCGCATTTTGAAATCCACCCATAACTGAATAAGAAACAAGTATACCAATAGATATTAGTATTATTGGTATTACTGTAGATTTCATTCCTACAGCTAAACCAGATATTATAGTAGTAGCTGCGCCTGTCTCCGCTTGTTCACTTATAGCTTTAACTGATTTGTAATCAGAAGATGTATAAACTTCTGTAACCTTACCAATTATCATCCCAACTACAAGGCCTGCTGCTACTGCAAAGAAAGCTTTATAGTTTCCAAATACAGTTTTACTTAATACTGCAGCTGCTATAATAACTATTACTCCACCTACATAAGTTCCTGAATTTAATGCTTTTTGAGGATTAGAATTTTTGCTATTTCTAGCTAATAAAGATCCTAAAATTGATGCTATTATTCCTATGCCCATTAATACCATAGGATATAAAACTCCTTCTCCAGTTGTAAATACAACTGCTCCTAAAGTTATAGCGGATATCATAGATCCTACATAGGATTCAAATAAATCTGCTCCCATACCAGCAACATCTCCAACATTATCTCCAACGTTGTCTGCTATAACTGCTGGGTTTCTTGGGTCATCTTCTGGTATTCCAGCTTCAACTTTTCCTACAAGATCTGCTCCAACGTCTGCAGCTTTAGTATAAATACCACCACCAACACGGGCAAATAATGCAATTGAACTTGCTCCAAGACCAAAACCTGTTAAATAAACTGGGTTACCATCAAACATTAGGTATAATATACTAAATCCTAGTACTCCAAGACCTACTACACTCATTCCCATTACAGCTCCACCTGAAAATGCAATTTTCAAGGCTGGACTTTGACCATGTCTTGCTGCTTCTGCTGTTCTAACATTTGCTTTAGTTGCAACTATCATACCAAAGTATCCTGCAACCATAGAGAAGATAGCTCCTACTACAAAACAAATTGCAGTCTGCCAGTTTAAAAATATAACTATAATTGCCGCAACAATAACTATAAATATTGCAAGATATCTATATTCCCTATTCAAAAAGGCCATAGCCCCTTCGTGTATGTATCCAGCAATCTCTTTCATTCTATCATTACCAGCATCTTGCTTAGATATATCCTTAGCTAGAATAAAAGCAAATATAAGAGCTAAAATTCCACTAAGTGCTACTAAATAGATATAAGTAGAGTTCATAAAAAAAAACCTCCTAATAAAATAATTTATACTTATTAATTATTTTTATATTAAAGACTGCATTCATCTTAAACTTAGTACAATTTAATAATCAATTTAAAACCAAATATTTTTCTGTCTTTAAATAAAAATAAAAATAAATCATTACAATAGCATTGAATTTAATAAATACAAATGCTCATAAAAAAAGCTGCCTTTAAGATAATAAAGTTTCTTTTATTAAAGGTTCTTTAACCTTCTAAAATCAACACCATTATAAGCAGCAATAAGGTTTATGTAATCTTACAACCTTATTATAATAACAAAATCTTAAGTATAGGTTATTAACTATAATCTTAAATTTCAAAATCTTCTTTGTTAATATTCATTGCTATTATAATCTATACTATATTTAATGCTATAGTCGTAATTGCAAATAAAATTGCTGTAACTACTGTAAGTTTTACAAGCAGAGCTTCTTTAGTTCTAGACTTATTTTTGCTGAAAAATGTTTCTGATCCTCCAGTTATAAATCCTTTTAACCCATCTGCCTTACTTGGTTGCATTAAAACTACTATCATAAGAGCTAATGCTAATATAAATTCTAAAATCAATAAAAAATTATGCATTATAATTCCCTCCTAAAATATATTACCTTTTATATGTAATATACTAAAGTCATTTTAGCATATTACAATTAAGTTTACAACTTTTTTAATTTTATTTGCAATGTTTTTTGTATTATTCTATGAATAACATATGCTATTTACAATATTAA
Organism: Clostridium algidicarnis DSM 15099; assembly: GCF_002934235.1. Classification (GTDB taxonomy): domain Bacteria; phylum Bacillota; class Clostridia; order Clostridiales; family Clostridiaceae; genus Clostridium_L; species Clostridium_L algidicarnis. The sequence continues at coordinate 236,305 of NZ_PTIS01000002.1, read as the reverse complement.
GCTTAAAAATAAGCCTACTCTCTTCTTTAGAGTAGGCTTATTAGGTAAATAGTCTTATTTAAACTACCTATTGCTAAAACTTTTATTTAAATTATCTATTTTTAATATTATTAAAAGCTTTTATTCCTCTATATTCAGCCATGTCATCTAATTCTTCTTCTATTCTTAATAGTTGATTGTATTTAGCAACTCTTTCACTTCTAGCTGGAGCTCCTGTCTTTATTTGTCCTGCATTTACCGCTACAACAAGATCTGCTATTGTAGTATCTTCTGTTTCTCCTGATCTATGAGAAACTACTGCAGTGTATCCAGCTCTTTGAGCTCTTTCAATTGCATTTAAAGTTTCTGTTAATGTACCAATTTGATTTAATTTTATAAGTATTGAATTAGCTACGCCCTTTTCAATCCCCATGTTTAATCTCTTAGTATTAGTTACAAATAAGTCGTCTCCTACTAGTTGAACTTTATCTCCTATTTTTTCAGTTAGAAGCTTCCATCCTTCCCAGTCCTCTTCTGCCATACCATCTTCTATTGATATAATTGGGTACTTACTTGCAAGCTCTACATAGTAATTAGCCATTTCTTCTGGAGTAAGTATTCTTCCTTCTCCCTTTAAGTTGTAGTTTCCATCTTCAAAGAATTCTGATGAAGCTGGGTCAAGAGCTATAAAGATATCTTTTCCTGGTTTGTATCCAGCCTTTTCTATAGCTTCTACTATAATTGCAATTGCTTCTTCATTAGAACCAAGGTTTGGAGCAAATCCACCCTCATCGCCTACACCAGTATCATATCCTTTAGATTTTAATAATGCCTTTAATGTATGATATACTTCTGAACCCATTCTTAAAGCTTCGCTAAAAGATGAAGCTCCTACTGGCATTATCATAAATTCTTGAAGGTCTACGTTGTTATCAGCATGTTCTCCACCATTTATGATATTCATCATAGGTACTGGAAGGACCTTTGCATTAACTCCACCTATATATTGATATAGTGGAAGTCCTAAGTAGTTAGCTGCTGCTTTTGCCACTGCTAGAGATACCCCTAGTATAGCATTTGCACCTAGTTTACCTTTATTTTCTGTTCCATCTAATTCTATCATAAGATTATCTATAGATACTTGATCAAATATATTCATACCTACAAGTTCTGTTGCTATGGTTTCGTTGATGTTTTCAACTGCTTTCAAAACACCCTTACCTTTAAATTTAGATTTGTCTCCATCTCTTAATTCAACAGCTTCAAATATTCCTGTAGATGCTCCTGATGGTACTGAAGCTACTCCAACAGTTCCATCTTCTAATGTTACTTCCACCTCTACAGTTGGAAATGATCTTGAGTCTAATATTTGTCTTGCAAAAATGTCTACTATTTCAACATAATTTTTCATTAATTATACCTCCTATTATCGTTAAGTCTTTATTTATATTATTGCTATAAAGAAGATATATAATACCTATGACTTCCTTATAGCTATATATCTATTATTTGATCAAAGATTCAGCTGTCATTTCAACAGGAGCTTCAAGTCCCATTACTTGTAATATTGTAGGTGTTATATCTGAAAGTCTTCCCTCTTCTCTAAGAGGTGTTGCATTATTTGAAATATATATAAATGGAACCTTATTTGTTGTATGAGCTGTCATAGGGTTCTTTGTTCCATACTCTACCATTTGTTCTGAATTTCCGTGATCAGCAGTTACAAATAGAGAACCATCCTTTTCTAATATCTTATCTGAAATTTTACCTAAACATTCATCTATGACTTCAATGGCTTTTTTAGCAGCTTCAAATACGCCTGTATGACCTACCATATCTGGATTAGCAAAGTTTAATATTATCATATCATATTGATCTTCATCTATTTTTTCTATTAACTTTTCAGTTACTTCATAAGCACTCATTTCAGGTTGTAGATCATAAGTTGCAACCTTTGGGGATAACACTAAAACTCTATCTTCGCCTTCATTTGGAGCTTCAACTCCTCCATTAAAGAAGAATGTAACATGTGCATATTTTTCAGTTTCAGCTATTCTTAGTTGCTTTTTCCCAAGTTTACTTACGTATTCTCCAAGAGTATTAGTATATATTTCTGGTTTATATGCAACTTCTACCCCTTCAAGTGTCTTATCGTATTGTGTCATGGTTACATAAGTCAAATTTAAAGTTGTCCTTGGGAAACCTTGGAATTCTTTATCATTTAATGCTCTAGTTATTTCTCTTGCTCTATCTGGCCTAAAGTTGAAAAATATTATAGAATCATTGTCTTCTATCTTACCTACAGGAGTCTCATTTTCTTCTATAACACAAGGTAATATGAACTCATCTGTCTTATTATCCTTATAAGATCTTTCTACACATTGAACTCCAGATGTAGCTCTTTCACCTTCACCAAGTACCATAGCATTATAAGCTAATTGGATTCTTTCCCATCTATTATCTCTATCCATAGCATAATATCTACCACTTATAGTAGCTATCTTTCCAAGTCCTATTTCATTCATATATTTTTCCATATCAGCTATAACTTCAATGCCTGATGTAGGGGGTACGTCTCTTCCATCTGTAAATGCATGTAGGTAAACCTTAGTCAACCCTTTATCTTTTGCCATTTGTAGTAAGGCTTTAACATGATCTACATGGGAGTGCACTCCACCATCTGATAAAAGGCCTAGAAGATGTAATGCACTGTTATTTTCCTTTGCCTTATCCATAGCTAAGTTTAAAGCTTCATTTTTGAAAAATTTGCCTTCTTCTATTTCTTTTGTAATTTTAGTAAGCTCTTGATAGATTATTCTACCTGATCCTATATTTAAATGTCCTACTTCAGAATTACCCATCTGTCCAGCTGGTAATCCTACATCTAGTCCACTAGCATTTAAGTATGTGTGTGGATAACTACTCCATATCTTGTCGTAATTTGGTTTATTTGCTGCAAGTACAGCATTTCCTTCTACTTTATCTGTTGCTCCAAATCCATCTAATATCATTAACATAACTGGTCTTTTAGTCATAATATTCCTCCAACGTTTTTATTTATAATTCTTTTATAATTAGAACTCATAATTAATTACTAGAGTAATATTCTATATTCTAACATATAAAAGACATTCAGTTGATAACAATTATCTTTGTAATTATTATACTACTTATGTATACCTAAGACAATAGAACTGCAAATAGTATACAAGACTTAAATAATATAAGATCTTTTCTAATTTTAAGTTCTATGCTTAGGATAATATATCTAAAAGGAATACTTAATAATTGACTATGGCAGAGAATTCTGTTGAAACTAGGCTAGCTCCACCTACTAATGCACCATCAATATCTGATTTTGCCATTTGCTCTTTTATTGTAGATGACTTAACTGAACCACCGTATTGAATTCTTACTTTATCTGATACTTCTTTTCCGTATAATCCTTCTACAACTTTTCTTATGTGTGATATAGTTTCATTTGCTTCATCAGAAGTAGCTGTTTTACCTGTGCCTATAGCCCAGATTGGCTCATAAGCTATTACAATTTGTTCTACCTTATCTTTTGAGATACCCATAAGGTCTAACTTAATTTGAGATCCAATTATTTCATTTGTTATATTAGCTTCTCTTTGAGCTAGTGACTCTCCAACACATAGTATAGGAATCATATTATGACTAAATGAAGCTTTTAACTTCTTATTTACACTTTCATCTGTTTCATTAAAGTATTGTCTTCTTTCACTATGTCCTATTATAACATAATCTACTCCCATAGACTCTAACATTCCTGGAGATATTTCTCCTGTAAACGCTCCTTTTTCTTCAAAATGCATGTTTTGAGCTCCAACCTTTATATTACTGCCCTTAGCTGCTTTTAATACTGCATCTAAAGATGTAAATGGTACACAAACCACTACATCACATTTGCTATTTTTAACTAAAGGTTTTAAATCTTCTATAGTTTTTACAGCTTCATCCACTGTATAGTGCATCTTCCAGTTTCCTGCTATAATTTTCTTTCTCACTAAAAACACCTCTTTCTTTTAATTTTTAGGGTAATTATTTGTGAATTAAATATTATTTATATAGGTAATTATTTATAATTTCTATAACATTTATTAGTTATTACTTATTACTTGTCACTCAAAGCAACTATTCCTGGTAATTCTTTTCCTTCTAAAAACTCTAAAGAAGCTCCACCGCCTGTTGATATATGAGTCATTTTATCTCCAAATCCCAATATATTAACAGCTGCTGCTGAATCTCCTCCACCTATTATAGTTACAGCATTAGATTCTGCCATAGCTTTTGCAACTTCTACAGTTCCTTTTGCAAAGTTTTCAAATTCAAAAACTCCCATAGGTCCATTCCAAATTACAGTCTTTGCCATCTTTATTTCATCTGAAAATAGCTTTGAAGTTTTTGGTCCAATATCAAGTCCCATGTATCCTTCAGTTATATTTTCATCTTTTGTTATAATAGGGGTTGCATCTTTTGAGAATTTATCTGCTATTACATTGTCTACAGGTATTAATAATTTAACATTCTTTTGTTTAGCTTTTTCCATCATTTCTTTTGCATAATCTACTTTATCCGCTTCAAGTAATGAAGTTCCTATTTCATATCCCATTGCTTTTAGGAAAGTAAAGGCCATTCCTCCACCTATTATTAAAGTATCTACCTTATCTAATAAGTTATTTATAACATTTATCTTATCTGAAACCTTTGCGCCTCCAAGTATTGCTACAAAAGGTCTTTCTGGATTTTCTATAGCGCCTCCTAAAAACTTTAATTCTTTTTGAATTAGATATCCACATACTGAAGTTTCAACAAACTTTGTAACTCCTACTGTAGATGAATGAGCTCTATGAGCAGTTCCAAATGCATCATTTACGTATATATCAGCAATAGATGCTAATTCCTTTGAAAAGCTATCTTCATTTTTACCTTCTTCAGGCCTAAATCTAGTATTTTCTAAAAGAACTATATCCCCTTCATTCATCTTTGATATAGCTTTTTTAGCATTTTCTCCTACAACCTTATCATCTGCTGCAAATACCACTTCTTTTTCTAGTAACTCGCTTAGTCTTTTTGCTACAGGTGCTAAAGTCTTTGTTGGATCTGGTCCTTTAGCTTTTCCAAGATGGGAACATAATATAACCTTAGCCCCATTTTTAACTAAGTATTTAATTGTAGGCATAGCTCCTAAAAGTCTATTTTCATCTGTTATAACTCCATCTTGAAGTGGAACATTAAAGTCACATCTTACTAGAACTTTTTTCCCTTTTACCTGAATATCTTCTATGGTCTTTTTATTAAATTTCAAAACTTTCACCTCTTTTTATATATTAAAATAGTCTGGCCTTATAGCTTTAACTAACTACAAAACCAGACATTTATTAAATCTTCCTTAAAGCTACTTTTTATATTAAAAATAAAATTTAAATTTTAAAATTATAGGCTTTTTGCAATCTTTGAAGTAAGGTCTGCAAGTCTATTTGAATATCCCCATTCGTTGTCATACCAAGAAACTACCTTTGCCATGTTTCCTTCTATAACCATAGTTGATGGCGCATCTATTATAGAAGATCTAGCATCTCCTCTGTAGTCCATGGATACTAATGGTTCTTCTTCGTATCCAAGTATACCCTTCATGTAAGTTTCTGATGCTTCTTTAAATGCTGCATTTATTTCTTCAACTGTAGTATCTCTTTCTAATTCTACAACTAGGTCTGTGCAAGAAACAGTTGGTGTTGGAACTCTAAGTGAGAATCCATTTAATTTTCCTTTTAATTCTGGTAATACAAGTGCAACTGCCTTAGCAGCTCCTGTTGTAGTTGGTATCATTGATTCTGCTGCTGCTCTTGCTCTTCTTAAATCACTATGAGGAGCATCTAATATTTTTTGATCATTTGTATATGAGTGAATAGTTGTCATAAGACCCTTCTTTATGCCAAACTTTTCTTGTAAAACCTTAGCAAAAGGTGCTAAGCAGTTTGTTGTACAAGATGCATTTGATATAATGTTGTGCTTAGATGGATCGTATTTTTCATCATTAACACCCATAACTATTGTTATATCTTCATTTTTAGCTGGTGCAGATATAACAACTTTTTTAACTGATCCTTGTGCCATATGATCTTTAGCTTTTTGTCCATCTGTAAAGAATCCTGTAGATTCTATAACTATATCTACCCCCATTGAAGCCCAGCCTATGTTCTTAGGTTCTCTTTCAGCAAATATCTTTATTTCCCTTCCGTCTACCACTATTGAATTTTCTTTTGCTTCTACGGATTTATCGTATCTACCAAATAATGAGTCATATTTTAAAAGATGAGCTAATGTTTTAGCATCAGTTAAATCATTTATTGCAACCACTTCTAGCTCGTTACCGTAATTTGCTACTAATGCCTTAAAAACATTTCTTCCTATTCTTCCGAATCCATTTATTCCAATTTTAACCATTTGTAATCTCCTCCTAATTTATACTTAGATTATTTATTATAAATATTTATACACTTTAATTAGATATTTTAAGTTGTTTTAGTCACACTTTTAATTGATTTTTTAATTTCAAATTTATATTTAAAATTATTAATCAAGTGTATAAATAAGTTTATAGCTCTTTTATTATTGCCATAAGCCCTCTAGCAGCACCCTCATCTGTAATAAGTGTACTATTAGAATTTCCAAACTCTGTGGAAATGATAGCATCTGCTTTACTTGAACCTCCAGCTACAGCTATAACAATAGGTATTCTTTTTGTATCATTTAAGGTTACACCAACAGCTGATGTTGAACATACAAGTTTACCTTTTTTATCAAAATAACATCCAAAGGCTTCTCCTTCTGCACCACTATCTACTATAGATTTTACCTTACTAAGTTCCATACCTCTTTTTAATGCCATTTCTTCTGCTTTTCCAATGCCGTATATTAAAACATCTGAGGACTTTATACTATCTAAAACATTTTTCACATCTTTTTCTTTTAATATACTTTCTAATATTTTGTCACTTATGTTATCTGGCACGTGAAGCATTTTATAATGTCCATTTACCTTTTTAGATAAATTAGCCGCTAGTGTATTTGCTTGAGTTTCTACATTTATACCCATGCCACCTCTAGCCGGAACAACTAATACATCTTCTATATTATTTATCTTAGATAAACTATCTACTACTTCTTTTATTGTACTTCCTCCGGTTAAGGCTATTGTGTATCCTGATTTTAGAGTGGACTTTAAAAAGTTTGCTCCTGCTCTACCAATTTCCTTAATCACCGTCTTGTCTTCATCCATATCTCCTGGAACAATAATTACATCTTTAAGGCCTAGTGTTTCTTTTATTTTAATTTCGATTTCAGATAACCCTTTTATTTCATGAATAAAATTTTTGAGCTTATCTATTATTTCTTCTCCTTCTTTTGTAACCGTCATTCCTGGGGTATTTATCTCTATAAGGTTTTGAGATTTTAAAAAGTTTATTTCTGTTCTTACTATTCTCTCCCCTATTTCTAAATTATTGGCAAGTATTCTTCTTCCAATAGGTTGATTATAATATATAGTCCTTAAAATATTATATCGTTTTTCTAAAAGGTCAATTAATTCAGGAACTATCTTTTGTTGTAACTTTAGAATTTCTTCCAAAGAAAACACCCCCTTGGTCACCAAATGTCCCGGTTTATTTTTTACTGTCCCATACCTATTATTATATGTCATTTTTTTAAGATTTTAAAGCATGTTTCGAAAAAAGTTGTTAACAAATTGTTAACTCGCATAGATTTAAGATTTATGTTAAAACCTTTTTCTTTTACTTGAAGATTTTATTTGTAGCTCATCTCTATATTTTGCCACAGTACGACGTGAAATATTCATACCATTTTCACTCAATTTTTCACAAATAACTTGATCTGAAAGTGGTTTATTTTTATCTTCTTTTTCAATTAATCTTTTCATTTCTTTTTTAATATTGAAAACTGAAATATCTTCTCCTTCTTTTAAGCTATAAACTCCAGTAGTAAAAAGACTTTTAAGTTTAATAGTTCCTTTATTTGTATATATGTATTTATCCTTTATAGCTCTACTTATAGTTGATTCATGCATGTTTAAACTTTCAGCTATTTGTTTTAATGTCATAGGTTTTAAATACTCTTTGCCAAACTCAAAAAAATCATATTGAAGCTCTATGATTTTTTCTATTACTTTATATATAGTGCTCTTTCTTTGTTCAATACTCTTAATTAAAAACATAGCACTATTTATTTTTTCCTTTACAAATTCAGTAGCCACATCATCTTTTTCTTGATTTAATATATCTTTATATAATGAATTTATAGAAAGTCTTGGCATCAAACTTTCATTCATCTCAATATAATATTTATCATCAACTTTTCTAATATAGGCATCTGGAGATACATATTTAACTTCTTCTCCCGTGAAAAATCCTCTTGAAGGTTTAGGCTCTAATGTTTTTATCTTATCACCATAAGTTTGAGCCTCTTTTACAGTAATATTTAATGCTTTTGCAATGTTTTGATATTTATTTTCCGATAAGTCTTGTAAATGTTCATCCACAATCTTACATATGTTGTCATCCAAGAAATGTTTTTTTCTCATTTGAATTTTAAGACATTCTTTTAAGTTTCTAGCTCCTATACCATCCGGCTCAAAGTTTTGAACTATTTTTAAGGCATCATTAAAAGTATCTATGCTTATCTTAAGTTCTTTTGCTATATCTTCAATAGATAAACTTAAATAGCCTTTGCTATCTAAACTTTCAATTATATACTCACAAATAGCCTTTGTGTAATCATCTTCATTTAATTCAGATACTTGCTCATATAAATACTCCTTCAATGACTTTTCACTGGATATAAAATTAAAAGGTGAAATTTCATCATGTTCATTATAATTTTTGTAATTTTGAGAGCTATAATTATCGAACTCTAAATATTTCACTAGTTCTTTATATTCAATTATATCTTTTTGTTCTTCTTGTTTTTTGTTCTCATACTCTACCTCTAAAATAGGATTTTCTTGAAACTCATTTTCTATATATTCTTGAAGATCATAACTAGACATCTGCAAAAGCTTTACAGAAAGTTGCATTTGTTGAGTCATTATTAATTTTTGTTCTTGAGCTAAATTTAAACTAAAATCCATCTTCATATTCTTCAATCACCCTATTTATTATTTTAATTAATACAATTATACCATGCCAAACTGTTTTGTAAATTATAGCACTTCATTATAATTTAAATTTAGGCATTTCCAAAAACGCCACCCTACTGGTTAGTGTTTTTGAAAATGCCTTAAATCAGTATCTGTATAACTTTTTATCTCTCACCTTTTTTGTATGGAACTCCGTCTGCTAGTGGTGCTTGAGTTTTTCCAACAAATCCCGCAAGCATTATCATTGTTAATAAATATGGGAAGGCTGCATAAAATTCTCCTGGAATGCTCCAGCCAAAACTCTTTGCATATAATTGTAAGGTTTCAGCAAACCCAAATAGCATACATGCAAGCATAGCATTTTTAGGTTTCCAATTACCAAATATCATAGCTGCAAGAGCTATAAATCCTCTACCACTTACCATGTTCTCTCTATAAAGGTTCATGATTCCTATAGATAATGTAGCTCCACCAAGTCCACCTAATACACCTGATAGTAATACAGATAAATAACGTACCTTGTATACACTTATCCCTAATGTATCTGCTGCCTTTGGATGTTCTCCAACAGCTCTTATCCTTAAACCTAGTGGTGTTTTATATATTACATATTGTGATACAAAAACTAATATTAACGCAATCCAAACAAACCAGTTTAACTCTGCTAAAAGAGGTCCTATTAATGGCACTTTAGCAAAAGCTGCAGATGGATATGGAAGTGCTGTTACTGTACTTGTTTGTGAAGGTGTCCCAAAGAACTTATATACAAGGTATCCTACCAATGCTGGTGCGAATACGTTAATTCCAACACCTGATATAACTTGATCTGCCATAAGGTGAATACTTAAATAAGCATGTATTGCTGCAAAAAACATTCCACCTACTATGGCACATATTACTCCAATCCAAGGATTCCCTGTAAGATAAGATCCAAGTACTGCAAAGAAGGCTCCCGCTGTCATTATACCCTCTAATGCTATATTTACAACTCCAGATTTTTCAGAGAAAATTCCACCTAAACTTGCAAATATAAGAGGTGTTGCTAATCTTAATGTAGCAGATATTATACCAATAATCGTTAAAAACAACATATTACTCATTTACAATGGCCTCCTTTTTTCTCTTTTCAGAAATCCATTTAAAGATGTATTCAGCCGCTATAAATAATATTACTATTCCTTGAACTAATGCAGATATAGTTTTAGGTATTCCATAAAGCATTAATGTACCAGAACTTAAATTCAAAGCACCAAATAATAAGGCTGAAAAAATAACTCCTATTGGATTACTCTTAGCAACTAAAGCTACAGCTATACCATCCATTCCAAAGTTTGGAAAGGCAAATAATTGAACTGATTGATGTTGCACTCCTGCTATGTGAATTGCCCCACCAAGTCCTGCAACTGCTCCTGAAATTGCCATAGCAAGTATTATATTTTTCTTTATGCTTATTCCACCATACTCTGCTGCAAATGGATTAAGACCTACAGCACGTATTTCATATCCTATAGTTGTCTTCCAAAATAGAATATATATTAATACTGCTAGTAATATTGCTATAAATATCCCTGTATTTAATCTATAATTATCTCCCAAAAATCTTGTAAGATAAGCACTTTCCTTAATTGGAAAAGTAGATGCACTATCTGGTTTATGAAATACACCCATAGTAAAATAATTTGCTAAGTTCATAGCAATAAAGTTCATCATTATAGTGTTTACAACTTCATTAGTTCCAATCTTAGCTTTTAAATATCCAGGTATTGCTGCCCAGAATCCTCCTGAAACAATACCAACTATAAGTATTAATAAGATATGTATACCTTTTGGTATTCCAGGTATAAGGCCTACCATAGTAGCTGTCATCATTCCAATTATAAATTGACCTTCAACACCTATATTAAATAATCCTGTCTTAAATGCTATAGCGTGAGCAAGACCTGTAAATATAAGTGGTGTAGTAAATACTAAAGTTTCTATTAACTGTGACCTTGATCCAAAGCTTCCTGCCCAAATAGATGAAAAAAGTGTTTTAGTTGATTCAGCAAATCCTGTATTTAATGCTAGCATTACAAAGAAAATAGAAATAAATAAAGCAACAATAATTGAAAAAGCTGAAATGGAAAATTCTCTTACAAATCCTGGTAATTCTTTTTTCTCTTTTTTAGGATTATTCATGACTTTCTCCTCCCTTCACTTCTTTCTTTAATGTGCCACCAGCCATTAATATGCCTAGCTTTTGTTCCGTAGCATCTTTTACATCTAAGATATCAACTATTTGGCCATCATAGATAACAGCTATTCTATCTGCAAGAGAAAGTACTTCATCTAGCTCTAAGGATACTAAAAGTACTGCTCTATTATTATCCCTTTCTTCAACTAATCTTTTATGAATATACTCTATAGCTCCTACATCTAATCCTCTTGTAGGTTGAGCTGCTATAAGTAGTTCTGGGTTTTTTTCAATTTCCCTTGCTATAACTATTTTTTGTTGATTTCCACCCGATAGTGATGATGCAGTTACATCTTCATTAGGGGTTCTAATATCATAGTTTTTAATTAGTCTTTTTGTATAATCTTTAATTTCTTTATAATTCATCATAATGCCTTTTGCAAAAGGTGCTTTATAATGAACACCAAGTATAGAATTTTCATATAGAGAGTAATTTAATATAAGTCCTCTTTTATGCCTATCTTCTGCTATATGTCCTAATCCTGCTTCTATGGCATCTTTTGAAGTCTTACCTGTTATATCTTTACCGTTTAACACAATCTTGCCACTAAGTGGCTTTCTAAGCCCTGCTATAGCTTCTATAAGCTCAGTCTGTCCATTACCATCTACTCCCGCTATAGCTAGTATTTCTCCTCGTCTAACCTCTAAATTAACACCTTTAACTGCTGGTATTTTTCTATGATCCAAAACCTTAAGATCTTCTATCTTTAAAACTGATTCTCCAAATTTTATATCATTTTTTTCTACTTTTAAGTTTACTTTTCTACCTACCATCATTTCAGCAAGTTCATCTATGTTAGTTTGTTTTGTTTCTATAACGCCAATAAGCTTACCTCTTCGAATAATAGTTACTCTATCACTCATAATCATAACTTCTTTTAATTTATGAGTAATAAGTATTATGGATTTGCCCTCTTTTACAAGGTTTTTTAGGATTACTCCTAATTCTATGATTTCCTGTGGAGTAAGAACTGCTGTAGGTTCATCTAGTATAAGAATTTCTGCTCCTCTGTAAAGAGCCTTCAATATTTCCACCTTTTGCTGTTGTCCCACTGTCATGTCTTCTATTATAGCTTCAGGGTCTATATTAAAGCCATATTTTTGTGAAAGCGCTTTAGTATCGGATACAGCTTTATTTATGTCTAAATTTAATCCTTTTTTAGGTTCGTTACCTAATATCATGTTTTGAGCTACTGTAAAGTTATGAACTAGCATAAAATGTTGATGAACCATTCCTATACCTAAATCTATGGCTTCTTTTGGATTCTTTATGCTTACTTTATTTCCTTTTATAAATATATCTCCTGCTTCTTGCGCATACAGTCCATAAAGAACATTCATCAAAGTTGTCTTTCCAGCTCCATTTTCTCCTAGTAAAACGTGGATTTCTCCTTTGTTTAAGTCAAAATCAACATCTTCATTAGCAATTACACCTGGAAATACTTTAGTTATACCCTTCATTTCAACAACTTTTTCCACGAAATCCTCTCCTTCCTATTTTATTTGAAAAAGACTAGATGCGGGGCATCTAGTCTTATTATGTTTTAAAACTACTTAATTTCTACTGCTTTGAAATTTAAAAGTTCAGCACGTGTGCCTGGAACTACTATTTTACCATCTTTTATTTCTTGTTCAGCCTTTTTGGATAAATCCATAGCATCCTTTGAAACATCAGGATGTACAGTTGGAGCTATTCCAACAGCGCCTTCTTTAATTCCTAATACTTTAAGTTTTCCGCCTGCAAATTTATCAGCTTGAATATCTTTTATTGTATCTATAACAGCAACGTCAACTTTTTTCTCCATAGAGAATAAGATAACATCTTTGTAGTCTTTTGCTGTAACTGCTTGGTCTGAGTCAACACCTATTGCAAATTTATCCATGTCTTTTGCTGCTTTAAATACTCCAAGTCCTGCTCCACCAGCTGCATGGTAAACTATATCAACTCCACTACCATATAAAAGTTTTGCTGCTTCAAATCCTTTACCTTGGTCATCAAATGAATCAATGTATTTAACGTTTTGTCCTGGTGTTTTTTCGTCTTTAGACATTAGTAACTTACCTGCTTCTTCGTTAACGCTCATAACTCCAGCTACGAATCCAGCTTCAAATCTACCAATAACGTCTCCTTCTTTACCACCGACAAATCCAATTTTATTTGTTTTTGTCATTTTTCCAGCTATTACTCCTGCTAAGAATGAACCCTCATGTTCTTTAAATGTTATTGATGAAACATTAGGATTTTCAACTACAGCATCAACTAGCAAGAATTTTTTGTCTGTAACTTGTGATGATACGTTTTTCATTGCATCTTCCATCATAAATCCACAGCCTACTATTAAGTCAGCTTGGTTTGACATAGTCTTTAAGTTTGGCTCATAAGCATCTTGTTGTTTTGATTCTATTGGATTCAATTTTTGAATTCCTAAATCTTTAGCTGCTTGTTCTATACCTCTTACTGCAGACTCATTAAAGGAACCATCATTAACTCCTCCTTGGTCTGTAACTAATCCAACTTTGATCTTTTTAGTATCCCCCGCTGCTGGCGCTTTATCCCCTTCAGTAGTTTTGCTAGCACACCCTGCAAATAATGTAGCTACAACTGCAACTGATGCTAATGCAGCAACTAATTTTTTCTTATTCATACTAATTCCCTCCTATTTTTTATACTTCCCTTACAACATAAAATTCCATAAACTTTTTAAAAACTATCTTAATCTTTATATCAAGCAAATATTCTTTTAAATTTATCATATTTTATATGCAATTATACGTTTACACTAGGTAAAAGTACTAAACCGCTTACATACTCATTATAAAAATTAAGCTTTCTTTAAAAATATTTTATAGAAAGTTATCTATGTTGCTTTTATATTATATCATAATATATTTGTAAATGGAATATAGAATTTTAAAAAACATATTCTTTTAGCTGTAGTTTATTTTCAAACTACAGCTAAAAGTTTTATTTTATGACTTAAACCCTGTCTTAACTAATATTTCTTCTGCTTTAGTTCCTTCATCTTCACTTACTAGAACTATAGGTCCTGTACATCCCATACCACTTTCGGAGTATACATTTTCCTTCCAAAGAGCTCTGCACGCATCTTCAAGTTCTAATATGTCTATTCCAGCTATAGAATAAGTTACAACCTTTTTAGGTGGCACTTTAACTTCTTCCTCAGCAGGTTTAACCTTTTCTTTTGTATTCTTTGCTATTATATCTTTTAGACCAGCCTTATTAGCCTTACTAAATTCGTCTTTTGCTACGCCTATTAAGTTATTTGTTGCACAAGTAGCTGAATATCTTAAAGCTTCACAAATAAGTGGTGCTCCTGATGCTCTAGAAACTATATTAACTAATTTAGTATAGCCTTCTCCAACACCTGGTCCATAACCTGCGCCTACTGTTTCGTAGTTTCCACCTGTAGTAAAGGATGAAAATAGTTTTACTAATATATTACCTGTAAGAGAATCACAAATCATAACATCTGGTGTTGCAGTTAAAAGATCATTACCTCTCATTACTGATCCACCATCTGCTCTTAAAGATTCTGAAAATTGTAATTCATATCCATTATCTTTTAACTCTTTTAATATACGTTCAACTTGTCTTGCACCATCAATATTTAATATTCCTAGTGTAGGATTCTTAATTCCTAAGGATTTAGCTACAGCTATTCCTGAAATGGCATTTAACACCATTCCCTCTACTCTATTAGTTGATGTAGTACCTGTTGTAGTTGCTAATATAAGATCTCTTCCAGTAGCAGGTGTAGATACCTTACCTACTGTGGAAACTCCTATTGGAAAATCAAAGTGTTGAGTTACGCAGCCTTGTATTTCCCCTGATTCTAATAATTCAACCATTTTCTTATGGCCTTCTTCGGCATTTTCAACTTCAACTATATTAAAGTCTCCATCTACCTTAGGTCCAATAAGCACTATTTCAAAATCATTATATTTATTTTTTGCGAGTTCTGCAGCTTTTACCATTTCTTCTACGCCATGTTCACTACCAAAGGTAGTAAGGCCTATTTTAACTTTTTCTTTAAAATTTCCACTTTTTATTCCTTCTGCTATGTCATTAAACACATCAGCTATCATACCTTTTACTTTTAATTCTTCCATTACACTCACGCCCCTTAATTATTCATTAAGTAAGCTGCAAAATCTTTCATTGCATCAGCTACCATAGATTTAACTTCTTCTTTTGAAACTCCCTCTACTTCTGCCTTTGCTCCAGTATTTTTCTCAACTACTATAGATACTCCGTCAAATAGGTTAGTCATTCTTCCTAAGAATAAGCTTCCTTTTCCTATTACCATAAATTTATTCATTTCATTGTTAAGCATGTGTTCTCTAGCATGACCAATTATAGGTACTCCAGATGGTATATGTCCTTGTGTTGGAGCATATCCTGGATATCCACGATCAAGCACAAAGTTTCCAATTTCTTTTCTATCTAATTGACCCTTTTTAACAGCTAAAGCTCCTATCATTTTATAGTTTTGTGTAGGAACATCTCCAGCTCCTGCTGTTTCTGTTAAATCTGGTGTTTGCATTTCTGGTGCAAATTTATCTATATCTGTTATTTTTAGACCTGCTCTTTCAAGAGGTTCTGAAACAAGTGCTTCAAGAACTGCTTGTGGTGAAGATCCGTGTCCTATTGTATGTCTTCCAACTATATCAGTTCTTAGAACTGGGTTTATTCCATCATTTTCACCTATTAATAATGCAAATCCACCAATACAGTCTTCTAAAATATTAAGTCCTTTTTTTATGTGGTCTTTTCCATTCATTCCAAGTTTGGCTGAAGATCCGCCACCTACTACTGCTACTGTTTTATATATTCCTGCTTTAACTAAAGCTGATGCTGTTATTAAAGCATGGCTAGGGCCTGCGCAAAAACCTCTAAGGTCAATTCCAGTAGCTCCTGTAAATCCAGCTATTTCTCCTAGACCCTTAGCAATGTTTCCGCCACCTCTTTGATTCATGTCTCCAATAGCTTCTTCTGAACATTCAATTATATATTCAACTTCAGTATTTTTTATATCTGAATCCTTCATAAGGTGCATCAATGCTAAAACTCCTGAAGCTTTCA
This sequence comes from Clostridium algidicarnis DSM 15099, assembly GCF_002934235.1. Taxonomy (GTDB): domain Bacteria; phylum Bacillota; class Clostridia; order Clostridiales; family Clostridiaceae; genus Clostridium_L; species Clostridium_L algidicarnis. The sequence continues at coordinate 219,814 of NZ_PTIS01000002.1, read as the reverse complement.
CTACTAAGTTTTCTATAATTATGTGTGCAGTTAAGTTTTTATCGAATTCATGAGCTCTTTTTACACAACCAACAAGAGTTTCGCCTTCATATAATCCTTCTGCTATTCCATTATCTACAAGTTTATTTATATCTTCTATATCAGAACCTTCTTTTAATTCACTAGCTTTACTATTTAATACAGGACTATTTACAAACTTTTCTCTTATCTTTTCAGTAAAAGCTTTTTCTAATAGTACAAGATCAAATGAATCTGAAAGTTTTATCATTCCATAAAACTCATCTTGTGGCATTATTTCACCAAATTTACCATACCTTCTAGCATTCTCTATTGTCTCATTATACCATGGTCTTGGACGTTCTTTTAATTCTTCTGGTGTCATATTTCCTATATAAGTTTGGTTTGGAGCATACCCCACTACCTCTTCGTAACTTCTTAAATTATCTTTAATTTTTGTTAGGTATTCAGAATCTGGATGTGTTTCTCTTTCTAGTGATTGAGTTGTACCATTATGTATTACCATATCTGGTGCATTAACTAAGATATATGATGCTTTTTTTATTACCGGAAAATCCATATAGAAAACCCTCCCTATTATTTTAAATTATCAAAATGTTAAAATGTTAAAATTAACAATTAAGAATTAGGAAACATTATTATAATCCTAAATTCTTAACTCTTAATTATTAATTTTATAGGGGCAAGTCATATGACTTGCTCCTATAATTTTAAGTATTTTAAACTTCAAATACCTTTTGACCTTCTACTGGTGTTTCAAGAGCTTCTAAAGCTTTTTCCACCAATTTATATCTAAGCTCATACTCATCTTTAGGAGTTAATGCTGGGTTTCCTAATGGATGTGGTATAGCTATAGTAGGAACTATTCTGTTAGCTCCAACTGTTAGAGATATTGGAACTACCGTACACATATGAACTACTGGTAATCCAGCTCTTTCAATTTCTTTAACTAACGTTGCACCGCAACGTGTACAAGTTCCTCAAGTAGAAGTTAATATAACTGCATCTACTCCGTCAGCGATTAATTTCTTAGCTATTTCTTCTCCAAATTTCTTTGAAGATGCAACTGCTGTTCCATTACCAACTGTAGAATAGAATAAATTATGAAGTGATCCGATTTTTCCTTCCTTTTCCATGTTTCTTAAAACATCTACAGGAATTACTCTATCTGAGTCATCATTAGCATAAGTTGGATCATATCCACCATGAGCTGTCTCATAAGTGTCTTTTGTTAAATCCATTACTCCTTCTATGTTATACTCACCATATTTAGAAGCACTAGATGATTCTATATGATCTGGGTTTCCTTTTGGAACTGTTCCTCCAGATGTTACTATAGCAATTTTAGCTTTAGTTATATCAGCTACTGGTGGTAATGCTTCTACTCTATCGAATACTGGCATTTTGAATTCACTTTCGAATTCTTCACCTTTAAGCTTTTTAACTAATAGATCAACTGCTCTTTCAGAACCTCTTTTTGCATTGAAATAGTTCTTTCTTATACCTCTTTCAATGTAACCGTCTTCTGATGGTAATAATATTTCTTCACCTTTTGCAAGTTTTAAAGCTAATTTAGCTACTGCTGGAAGAGCTTGCCTCATACCAACTGCACTATTTCTTGTTTCAACAATATATACATGTTTTTTGTACATGTCTGCTCCAGGATTTTCTGGATACATTGCTGTAAGAACTGGTATATTTAATTTTTCTTCAACAGCCTTTGCTACAGCACCACAAGCAACACCGTATCTTCCTGCATTAAATGCTGGTCCTGCTATAAATAGATCTGGCTTGAATTCCTTCACCATCTCTATTATTTTTGCTTCAGCCTCTTCCATATTTTCATTAAAGTATGAGTCTCCACAGATTATAGTTCCAACTATGGTAGCCTCACCCTTAAGTAAGCCATTAAGACCCATACCAGGTCCTATGAATCCTTCTCTAGATTCTGGTGTTATATCGGCTTTTTCTTCTCCACCTATTCCAGCGTAAAATTGATTAATATAATGTACTACACGTATCAAAATTATTTCCCCCCTTCATGGAGTTTATTATTAGTATTTTATTTTTTAATCTTATTTATTGAATTTAGAAAATTCGTCTCTTACACCTTTAACTTCTGATATTATAGTGTCTACATCTAAAACCATTTCCATCATTCCGCATTGCTCATCATAAATTTCTGCATTGCACTCATCTTTGATTTCAGGTTCTACCATGTGGTAAACTCCAAGTCCTAGCTCAACTCCCGCTAAAGGACCTGCAAATGTTGGGTCTCCAGCAGCAACTGTTTCTGCTGAAAGTCCTGAAGCTTCTGCTTCTGCTCCACCTATTATAACTACTAAATTTTCTGGACCATGCTTTTCAGAAAGGTCTTTTACTCTTTGTTGGATCTCCAGATCCATAGCTCCTGCAGCTGTTCAAACAAAGCATTCTGTTGAAACAAAAACTACTTCTGCTCCTGCGGATTTTACACAAGCTTCTATAGCAGGGCCTGGTATACCGTCTCTATCTCCTATTGCAATAACTTTTTTTCCTTCTAACATATTATTCCATCCTTTCAAAACAAATAATTTTAATTTTAGTAACCCTTAGCAGTTAAGTAATTAAACCCAACTTCTGAAGTAGCTCCTGTAATAACTTGAATTTCTGCATTTATAGATCCATCTTCTCTTAAACTTCCTAAATATCCTCCAGCAATTACATTTGCAACTTCTGGATGACCTATTACTCTCTTCATTGGAGGCAATGTTATAACTTCATTAGCGTTTCCGCCTGTAACTATAGCATCTCCCTTTGGAGTTGAGTCTGCAAGTGATTGTGAACTTCCATCTTGGCCTGCATATTCATCAGTAACAAGTACTGTTTTTATGCCTTTTTCTGTTATCTTGTTACAATTCATAACTAAGTCAGCATCTGGATTACCAAATCCTTCTTCTGATATTATAACCGCTTCTGCTCCTAAGAATTCAACTAATTTTGAAGTCATATTAGATGATCTTTCTTTATCTGCAAGATATACGTTTTCATTAGTTATAACACAACCTAAGAAGTTATAGTCTTTACCATGTCTTGAATATAAATCTTCAATTATAGGTTGGTTTAAATGAACATAAGTTGGATTCTTGTCGCAAGCTGAAACACAGTTTCCACTTACTATAGCTCCATCAAATACTTCTGTTGGGTAAATAAATGTAGGTATTATCTTCTTAGCATCTACCCCATAAACATAGGTATCGTGAAGTAATCCTTGAGTTTGAAGCATGTAAACATATATAACCTTTGGTAGGTCTGGATATTGTTTAACTTGCTCTAACAATGGTAATGTTTCAAAAGTTTTTACTTCATCAGGCTCTACATTTTTTCCTGCTTTACCTAAGTATGTAGCTGCCTTAAATCCTACCATTCTTACTGCTTGCTCATGATCATGTTGAAGTACGCCTTCTTTTGGTTCAACTATTATAACTAGGTTATTAGTTTTTGAGAATGGAGTATATTTAGCTCCCTCTCCTGCCATGTCAATAATTCCTTCTTGGAACCCTACAATTTTACCTGTAGTAACTACAGCAGCGCCTTTTAATACATGTGTTCTTCCTGATCCTACAGTATCAACTTTACTCATGAAGCCTGGGAATATTCCACCCTTACCTTCAACTTTTACTCTAGGCTCAATTACGTCTTTTACAGGGATAATTCTTACTTCTTCACCTGGTCTTGCGATATCAAAGTCTATGCTTTGAATTCTCTCATCTCCAGACACTTCTTGTAACAATTCCTCTTTATTTACATAGAGTACACCATTTTGAACTTTAGTCTCTGGTCCAAATTGAACATCTTTTATGAATATATTTCCAATTTCTAGACGCAAAGCGTTCACCTCCTAAATATTCTTATATTATCCAAGCTGCTATGAAATATGCACAGTAACTCAGTTTGGAACTTAATAAATATTACTTTTATTTCAGATGAAGTTTTAAACTTCATCTGAAACTTAAAAATTGTTATTTAATGTCTTCAATCATTAATTTAATCCTAAATAATTAAGTTTTTGACTTGTAGACAAAAAATAAATTATAGTGTGTCGTATACTGATTTTATGAAATTTTCTACATCATCAATGGTGCTTATTTTATCTGGAGTTATAACTTCTGATCTTTCACCATTTTTGTATATTATCATTGTTGGTAATCCCAAAACTTTTTGTGATATAGCAAGTCTTCTAGAACCACCAATGTTTAAGCTAGCAAATTTTATTTTATCGCTATATTTTGATTCTAATGCATGTACTCCTGGCATAAGCTCTAAACATATTTCACACTTATCTCCCCAAAAGTCAACGAATACAGGCTTTTCTGTATAGTTAGTTACCTCTGCTTCAAAATTTTCTTTGTTTAATTCTAACATTGTAAATCCCTCCACTTTCTTTATTTTGGATCTATTTAAATTTTAATTAATCCGCAAAATTAGCTTCAACATATTTTTCTGCTGTAGTTGCTGCAATAGCTCCATCAGCAGTAGCTGTTACCACTTGTCTTAAAGTCTTTTCTCTTATGTCTCCAGCTGCAAATACGCCTTCAATGTCACATCTCATGTCTTCATCTGTTATTATATCGCCTCTATCATTTAGCTTGATTTTTCCTTTAAACAATTCTGATATTGGAAGATATCCTACAAATACAAAACATCCATCTACAGTAAGGTCAGTTACTTCATTTGTTTTTACATTTCTAAGAACTAATCCTTCAAGAATTTCATCGCCCTTAGCTTCTTCAACTACTGTATCTAATATGAATTTGATTTTTGGATTCTTTTGTGCTTTTTCTAAAGAAGTTTTAGCTGCTCTAAAACCTTCTCTTCTATGAATTATAGTTACACTATCTGCAAACTTAGTTAGGTATATAGCTTCATCTATAGCAGAATCTCCACCACCTATAACAGCTACATCTAATTCTGTAAAGAAATCAGCATCACAAGTTGCACAATAAGAAACTCCCTTACCTCTAAGTTCAGTTTCATTTTTAAATCCTGAAAGTCTTGGGTAAGCTCCTGTAGCTATTATTATAGTTTTAGCTTCATAAGTTCCTTTTTTACAAATTATCTTTTTTATCTTTCCTTCTAATTCAACTTCTAAAACCTCATCCTTTAAAAATTCAGTTCCAAATTCTTCTGCTTGCTTTCTCATTCTTTCTACTAATTGTGGTCCTGTAGAATTTGGAGCTGATCCAGGATAGTTTTCTAATTCATCTGTAGTAGCTGTTTGACCACCAAACTTACCTCTTTCTATTAAAAGAGTTTTCATCTTTGATCTTGAAGCATATAATCCTGCAGATAAACCTGCTGGGCCACCACCTATTATTATAGTATCATAAATTTGAGCCATTAAAATTCCTCCTTACATAATTTAAGTTAATATTTCTAACTATTTATACAATTTTTTTAATATAAATTTTATCCTAATTGGATTTAATCTATAGCATGATGTACTAAATCATAGTCTATTAATTGAAAGTCCTGTAAAATTTCTTCTGTCCAGTTTGGTGTATCAAAGTCATTAAGAAATCTTTTTGTAGTATTTATAGAATTTTCAATAATATTTAGGGAGTCCATATCTAACTGCTTTTCCTTGTCCTTTGATATTAATACTGTTCTAAATGGCGTTTCATTAGGCTTTATACTACTCATAAGGGGATGCGTTAATAATCTATGTCCAAGATGTATATAATCCCTAACCTCATACAATAAGTCTAAAGGTGTAATGTTTAAAAATTTTACGTTGTAATCATCTTCTAGTTTCTTTTTACTTAAAGTATTATTTGTAATTACAATAAACTTTTCAATAATCATATTAATTCCTTCCTAGGTTATGAATTTTAAAATTCTTTTTATATTTCCTTAGATTTGTTTAAGCCCTTTATTTTGAATTGTGTGGACTATCATTTTATAAAAAAAGACAAAGAAAAAAGGCTTACTCCCTTTTCCCCTGTCTTTTTACCTGAGAGAATTACTCCTTCGGTGCTATCGCTTTCCAGAGATGTGTCAGCATTCGGTCCTTTTGCCTGAGAGATTCATAATATATGGGCTATATTACTTACTCCTTCGGCTACCCTTTTTATAAGGTTATCTTCCGAAAACTTCATTCACTTATATATTAATTTTCATTTAGCTTGTTATTTTTTTCACCCTTATTGTAACCCATAAAAGATAAAAATTCTACTGTTATTTCAAATATCTTCTATAGCTTTTTTTTATAGCACCTATTATGAAACCGTATAGATTGATAATTTTCTATTTATTTCGACAAAGTTCTATTTTAAATAACATAGCTATACTTAAGATACGATTCTAATTAATCTACTATATTTAAGTCTTTCTTATTTCATAACAGGGAAATCCATCTGCCTTAAGGCTTCATAGGCTACTATAGATACTGTGTTTGAAAGATTTAAGGATCTCGTTGTAGTATTAATCATAGGAATCCTTATACATTTATTTGGGTCACTATCTCTTATGTAATCTGGAAGTCCCATAGATTCTCTACCAAATACTATGAAGTCCCCTTCTTTAAATTCTACTTCATGATAAAAGTTTTTTCCTTTCGTTGTAGAAAAATAAAATCTACCATGGCTGTATTTTTCTCTAAGTGCCTCATAACTTTCATGAATTTCAATATCTAAGAGAGGCCAATAATCAAGTCCTGCTCTTTTAAGGTGTTTTTCATCTAAACTAAAACCTAAAGGTTTTATAAGATGTAACTTAGAGTTTGTTAATACACAAGTTCTAGCTATATTGCCTGTGTTTTGAGGTATTTCTGGTTGATATAGTACTATATTTAAATTCAATTTTATTGCCTCCGCTATTTTAGGATTTTAAATAATACAAAGCTTTTCATTATTTATATAAAACAATGTTTCTATGTTATTTTATTCATTTAGAACACTATATATATTATAGTATAGTTCTATTACATTTATAGTGAATTTAGTATGAACTTTTCTATAACTTTTGCAACTCCATCATTATCATTAGTATCAGTTACATAATCTGCCTCTTCTTTTATATTACTAGGTGCATTTCCCATAGCAACGCCAAGTCCTGCAAATTTTATCATAGATAAATCATTTTCATTATCTCCAATGCAAATTATTTCTTCAGGTTTAATATTATAGTATGCTGCTAAAATCTCTACTCCTCTTCCTTTAGATACTCCTTTTGTCATTATTTCAAAGTTATTTTCATAAGAGCTTACAACTTCTATTCCTTTAACCTTTAGCATATCTATTTTAGCTCTTTTAACCTTTTCTACGTCCTCATCTATTCCTATACATTTTACTATAGATTCTTCATTTTTCTCAAAGACCTCATCCCAATTATCTTTTATTATATTAATTTCTATTTTATTATCCTCTGGTAAATCTTTATTCATATCATCATATATCTTTGCAGAAAAAACTAGTTTATCTGAAAATAATGCACTTGGTGTATGAAAGTGGCCATGAATCTTATGTCTTTTTAATATTTCAAGTAAAATCTTACAATTTTCTTTACCTAAAACATTTTTATATATAACATCTTCCTTGCTTCTATCTCTTATAAATGCTCCATTAGCTGAAATTATGGGTGTCTTTATATCTATCATTGATGCATAATAATTTGCGGAATTAAACATTCTTCCTGTACTTAAAACTACATGTACCCCCATTTCATCAGCTCTTTTTATAGCTTCTTTTGTTTTATCACTAATTTCTTTATTAGTGTTTAATAAAGTACCATCCATATCGGTACATATCATTTTATATTTCATATTAAATTCTCCTTCTAGTTATCCACCTTTATTTCTAAGGTTAGATATTCCTACTCACACACCATTATATCAAATTTTAAAAAAATTAAAACCACCTCTTAATCTAAGAAGTAGTTTTAACTCTAAAAAATATAATATATTTATATATATAATAAGATATTCCTTGTATTTCTTTTAAGTACTTTTCTAAATTAAAATAAAATTCTTTCCCTTTAAACTCCTTTGATTTGTATCTTCCATAATAGTCTTTGTATAAGCATTCTATTAACTCTAGACACGTATTTCTAAGCTTAACATTACTAATTTTATTTATATAATCCTTTTCCGTTTCATTGCTTTCTCTTTTTATACCTATAGTTTTAAGTCTTCTTTCTAAATAAAAATAAGAATATTTATAATCACCCTTTAATATTTTGTTTTTTCTTCTATTTTGAGTAACCAGGTTAATAAACATGTATATAAATATTACAATTATTACTTTAATAAAAACATAATTATATTTATGGCTATAATCCAAATTAGTATTTATATCATTTTCTTCGTCATTAGCATCTTTAATAATTTCATCTTTATTAGGGTCTTGCATTAAATCCTGATCAGGAGACTTATTTATATTAACTTCAGGCATGTTTTCGTTTAAAGAACTTTCATATTCTCTAGCAGTAGGCGATGAATCCTCTATAGTCCATATCATATTTTTAGAATCTACTAGCACCTCTGTCCAAGCATGGGCATCTTTATTTGTAACTAAATAAAAGTCCTCGTAACTTTTCTCCTTTGGCATATTAAACCCTTCCACATACCTTGATGGAACCCCTGCTATCCTATTCATAACAGTTGCTGCCGTTGCAAAATAGACGCAATACCCCTTCTTTTCTTCAAATAAAAAATAATCTACAAAATCTTTATCTAAGGGAACATCTTTAACATCTAAAGAATAGTTATAATTTGATTCTAAGTATTCTCTTATCCTTTTTGACTTTTCCAATGGATTATCGGTTCCCTTTACTATATCTTCTACTAAAGTTTTAGTTCTTTCAGTTATGGAATCTGGTAACTGAGTATAGTTATATAAATCTTCCCTAGCATAATCTGTACCTTTATTAATTAATATAGGTTTCATTCTATACTCATCTATAAAATCTAATTTATACCCTTCTTTTATTATATTAAAAGATTTATAAATATCTGCACGCTCATTTTTATAAATTTTATTACCTTCTGAATAATTTATATCCATAATGTATATAGGAGTAAATACTGTATTAGTTTTAATGTTAGTAGTTTCTATATACATTTCACTTTTTTTCGTTTCACCAAAATAACTTATATATCTACTATCTGTGTCCCTCATTTTAAATATATCTTGTAACTCTTCATATTGTGCAACCCAAGAGTTTCCTGTATAAATACTTTTTACACTGCCCTTTAAATGATAGCTTTGATCCGTTTTTACCCTAAAAACTTCTTTATTATCTAATTGTATTTTTCCACCTAGTTTAAGATTACTATCATTATACCCTGAAACCTTTAATCCATAACCTTTTTCATTTAAACTACCTTCTATATTTTCGTTAGTTATGGCACTATTTATCTTGGTTTTTAATATATTTCCATACCTACCTTCAATATCTACTGGATACAATTTAATTAACACTGCTATTAAAAGCCCATAAAATAAGGTTTGGGTAATTACGGAAGTGCTTTTTATATTTTCTCTTATATTATGTACTCTCATTTTTTTCATATTAATTCTATTAGATGATACAGAAAAATTAATAACTACAATTAAAGAGTAATAAAATAAACTTTCTTCCACTGAAGTATCATAACCTAAATACCATAAAAACAGCATGGTAAAGGTGGTTAAAATCAATAAGATATGGGTAATTCCCTTATAATACAATAAAAATATTACTAAACAAATTATAGGAAGCACCACAGTTATTATTCTTTTATAATCATTAAAATTCGTATCACTTCCACTTGATATAACTTTATTTAATAAATCTAAATCTTCTATAATAGACTTATTAAACATAACAATATTTTCTTTATTAAAATAAATGAATATTAAACTTGCTATGATTATTAAAATCCAAGCTACTGCCTTATGTTTTTTATATACTAAAGCCTCTTTATATACATAAAATAAAATAAAAGTTATTAATATCAGTATAGTTATATATGTGTAATTAAAGTTTATAATCTTATAACTATTTGTCAATAACTTAAAAAAGAAAATTATATTTACATAAAACATAAAGGCTACCCATCTTATATCTTTTAACTCCATAATATCACCACCTAACTTAGGTCTTTATGTTAATTTGTGCTTTAAAAATAAGTACCATGAGGATCTTTACTCATTAGATTAATATCTACGAAGCTTATTCCGTTAATGGATAAATTTTCGAAATCTTCTTTAGTATGCTCCTTGTCCAAATAAAAGACTGTTATGTTCTTCTTATCTTTATTAATTTTTGATAAAGATCTAATTAAACTTCCTGTCACCTTGCCTGTTATCATTATAATAGGATTATTCCTTAATTCATTGGATTTCGATGCTATAAATTTATTATATTCTCTAACTCCATCACTTTTTTTTCCCACAAAAAACTCCATAAGATTAGAAAAATCTTCTTTACTTTTTACAGATATAACTTCTTCATTTTTAGCATTTATATAAAGTTTAACTCTTATATTTTGATTTAAACTATACATTATCCATGAAATACATATATCTATAAGGGTTTCTTCTTTTAAACTCATGCTATCTTCTTCATATATAGATTCATTCATATCTAGTAAAACTATTACCTCTTTACAAGATAATGCATCATAGTTTTTTACAACAAGCTTATTTGCCTTGGCGCTTACCTTCCAGTTTACTCGCTTTAAATTATCCCCTTCTCTATATTCTCTCATTTCCCTTATTGAATATATATCCTCTAAAAGTCCCATCTTTAAAAATGCATTTTCATAAAACTTATTTTTAGAGGACATTAACTTTTCTAAGTCATAAATTTTAGGATAAACCTTTATTGTATCTTTATTTTTAATTTGTTTTTTAATATTTATTATATTAAATATATCTGAAATGAATATAGTAAAGCTTTTCAAATCATAATTTCCTCGAACTTTAAATTTTATACAATAGCTATATTCTGATACTCCAAAGTGCGGAATGGACATAGCTTCACCTTCATATTTGTCTTCATTTAAAGAAAATAATTTACCTTTAATTATTAAATAAGGTATCTTAAATATCCCCTTATTAGAAACTATTAGTTTAATATTTGTATTATCTTTAACGTAAAATGTATCTTCATTTAACTCTACATTTACTTTTATAGAAAAATAGTAGGATATAGAAGTTATTATAGCTATTATAAATATAGACAAAAATATATATAGTATAGTGTAAGATAATACACCACCTTGAATGTACGCATATATCGATGTTATAAGTAGCAAGAAAGCAAATTTAAGATTTATTTTGTTTACCCTATGATCTATTTTCATCACATAGTTACCTTTGGCACTTCTATATTTTTCACTATATCCGAAATCATATTTTCTTTATTATAACCACTAGACGTAGCTTTAGATGATAATATTATTCTATGAGATAATACTAAGCTTACATTTTCTCTTATATCCTCTGGTATTACATAATCTCTCCCTTTTATTAGGGCTGACGCTTGACCTATCCTTTGAAGTGACATTATAGCTCTTGTGCTTACTCCTAATGATAAATACTTAGAAGTCCTTGTTGCCTCTGATATATCTACCATATAATCTAAAATTTTATCATTAACCTTAACTTTTCTAACTTGCTTTTGAAGATATAACAATTCTTCTTTATTTATAGCTCCATCCATGTATTGAAAAGGCTCTTTTTCTTTATATAACTTTAATATTTCTTTTTCGCTTTCTTTTGATGGATATCCAAGTCTCACCATAATCATAAATCTATCTAATTGAGCTTCTGGAAGTGAAAATGTTCCTTCATATTCTATAGGATTTTGTGTTGCTAGTACAAAAAAAGGTGTTTCTACCTCATATGTATTATTTCCTTCTGACACTTGATATTCTTCCATAACTTCTAAAAGGGCAGATTGAGTTTTAGGAGAGGTTCTATTTATTTCATCTGCTAGGACTATATTTGAAAATATGGGTCCCTTCTTAAATTCAAATTCCATACTCTTTTGATCATAAATCGAAATACCTATTATGTCTGAAGGGGATAGGTCTGGTGTAAATTGAATACGACTATAACTTAAAGATAGAGATTTAGCTAAAGCTTTAACTAGAGTAGTTTTACCAACACCTGGTACATCTTCTATTAATACATGTCCTCCACCTATAACAGCCTTTAAAACATTTGTTATTTCATCTTCTTTTCCAATTATTACTTTTTGTATATTATTTAAGATTTTATTTATTAAATCTACTTCTATCATAATTAACGCAAAAACTGCTACCTCCTTACTAATAATTCTATTTTTCCTTATATAAGTATATCATAAGGTTGTAATTAAACTCAATTCTTCTTAATTCAAATAAGCTTTAACCTTTCTTCATTCTTAATGTTATTTAACAATTAATAGGTTACACACTATAACCAACATTATATCCAACTACTTGAAATTTTAACACATGATATGAAAAATAAGGAAGCCTTTATATTTTAAAGACTTCCTTATTTAAATACTCAAATTAATAATCTATGGTTTTTTGGTTCCTACTCTTACTATCCCATCTATAGACCTATAAGTGTCATTAGACAAAAATTCAGTATCTATTAATACTCCATTTTCATAAACCTTTCTGTAAACCTTAACCTTTGTTCCATTTATAGGGTTCTTTTCTACAACTGTTTGTCCCTCTGGAAGATTAGGGTCTTCTACATTTTTAACTCCTGCATTTATTGTTTCATAAGCTTCAGATACAATTTCGTAAGTTCTTCCAGTAGATGCACTATTACCATATATATTAAAGCTTAGTACTCTATCTTTACTAGTTACACCTTCTATATATATAGGTGAATCAAATGTGTTTTTAAACTTGTAGTCTAAAGAACTACCAAAGTCTACCGTAGCATCTAAACCAAGAGGCATATAACTTGTACCTAATGAGTGATTATATCTTTCTACAGACTTAAGCCCAGTTCTTAAAACAGCTTGATATAATGTACTAGATACTTGACATATACCTCCTCCTAAATCATCTTCCACCTTATTACCAACTATTACCGGAGCGTTTCTATATCCTTTTTCTACTGTTCTTTTTCCTACTACATCATTATAACTAAAGGTTTCTCCTGGCATAAGAACCTTACCATTTATTGCATTAGTTGCAAGTTCTACATTAACAGCTCTATCATTAGTAGAGTTATGTGAGTACTTAGTTGAAAAGGATGCTATTTTAGAATTAATCTTACTTAATTCTTCTGCAGATACAGTAGCTTTTATTTCATCTACCTTAGCTTCAATTTCCACTTTTTCATCTACCTTACCATTAATATTTGCTACTATATCATTCTTAAGGGCTTCTTTATCTATCTCATAACCAGACTTATCCTCTGATACATTAAAATTACCACTAGATGGCATGCTTAGCTTAGCATTTGTTGGAGCTACATTAACTTCTGTAGATACTTCTTCAATAAATTCATCTATATATGTTGGATCATAAGTAAAATCTAAATCTATTTCCTTACCAGAGTTGCTTTTAAGTATTTTATATTTACCTAGCATTGTGCTATCTTTTCCATAATCAAAAGCTTCTTCAACTACTTCTTCTATATTATATTTAGATTCAAGCTTACTATAGTCCATTTCATAGTTATTATCTAATGCCTTTACAGATAACTTTTTATTTAGAATTGCATCACCATAATTTTCTTTTAATAACTCTATAGCCTCTTCTTTAGTTTTTGCTGATAAATCTATTGATTCTACCTTTACATCTGAATAAATAATATTATTCCATCCTAATGTATATTTGTAAATATACCCTAGATAAGCGGATAATGATAATATAATAACTAAAGCCACAATTGATATAATTATAATTGTCTTTTTATTTTTAACTTCTTTAGAACCTGTCATTTTCTCTCCCCTTTCATATCCATAAACATTATACTATAAATTATACGTAGTTTAAAACATGTTAGACTTATATAGTTAATATTTTATTTAAAGTTTATTTTTATTTCCTTCATACATTATACACATATTTTTTCCAAATTGTTTAATATTTCATAAAATTTATGTTAGAATTTATATTAGGTACTTTTAAAATAAATAAAGACTTTATTTCAATGTACCTTATATTAAATATACACTAAGGAGTGATATTATGTCCATTAATTACAACAAAGACAGATTAAGCTATTACTTAGAAAATATCTTAAAAGTTTCAAGTCCTACAGGGTATACAAATAATATAAATGACTATCTTAAAAAAGAACTTAAAGAGTTAAAAGCAGATTTTATAGAAACTACTAAAGGTGCTTTAATTGTTACTATAAAAGGTTTAGATGACTCTTATCAAAGGACCTTTTCTGCTCACGTTGATACATTAGGTGCTATGGTTAAAGAAATTAAATCCAACGGTACTTTAGCTTTAACTCCAGTTGGAGGTTACATGATGACTGCTATAGATGGTGAAAACTGCACCATTGAAACATTAGATGGTAGAAGCTACACAGGTACTGTACAAACTATAAAGCCTTCTGTACACATAAGTGGAGATGAAGCTCGTGAACTTAAAAGAACCCCAGAAAATATGGAGGTTATCTTAGATGAAAGAGTAAGCTCTAAATCCGACACAGAAAACCTTGGAATAAATGTAGGGGATTTCATCTGCCTTGATACTAGAACTACCTTCACTGAAAAAGGATATATAAAAAGTAGATATTTAGATGATAAGGCTAGTGTTGCAGTATTACTTTATACTATAGAATTAATGATAAATAATGATATAAAACCAGCTCACACCACAAACTTTTTCATAAGTAATTACGAAGAAGTGGGACATGGTGCAAAAGCTTCTATTCCTGAAAATACAAGAGAATTTATAGCTGTAGACATGGGTGCACCAGGACCTGGTCAAAACTCTACTGAATATGCTGTTTGCATCTGTGCAAAAGACTCTTCAGGCCCTTACGATTATAATTTAAGAAAAACCTTAATAGATGTATGCGTAAAAAATAATATAAACTATAAAATCGACATATATCCATATTACGGTTCAGACGCTTCAGCAGTATTAGGAGCTGGTTGGGACGTTAAAGCAGCCCTTATAGGCCCTGGAGTATTTGCTTCACATGCCTATGAAAGAACTCACATGGATGCTTTAATAGCAACTTTAGACTTAGTTATTAAATATAGCTTATGTAAATAAAAAAAATCAAGCCTTAGGTGGAGTTTTAAGCTACACCTAAGACTTTTATTCTAAATATAGTAGTATAATTATCCTCTATTTTATAGCTTTATATACCTAGCCTTTATTTTTTCTTTCTTCTATGGAATACTGAATTATATTTTCTAAAAGCATTTTAAAGTCCATATTAACTCCTGCTGCACTTTTAGGGAATAGGCTGTTTTTAGTCATGCCGGGCAGTGTATTTATTTCTAGTATATAGGGAATACCTTCCTTTACTATCATGTCTACTCTAGCATAAACGCTACATTTTAATTCTTTCCAACAAGCAATTGCCATCTCTTCTACTTCTTTATGAAGTTTATCATTTAAATTAACTATAATCTCTTCTGCTCCACCATCTTCATACTTTGAAGTATAGTCAAAAAAATGTGACTTTGGTTTTATAGCAAGTACTGGTAACATCTTACCTTTTAATATACAACAGGTGATCTCATCTCCCTTTATATATTCCTCTATCATAACTTCTGTATCATATTTAAAAGCTTCTTCTATAGCATTTTTAACATCTTTTTCTTCACTTATTAAATTTGTGGCAACGCTAGATCCACCGCTATTAGGCTTTATGACTACTGGATATGATAATTTGTTTATTTGCTCATAATTTAGCTCTTCTAAAGAGTTTAAACTAATCCACTTTCCAGTTCTTATGTCTGCATATTTTAATATCTTTTTAGTCATATCTTTGTCCATACATATAGCGCTACTTAATGAATCACACCCTGAGTAAGGTATATTCAATGTTTTTAATACCGATTGGATTGTTCCATCTTCGCCAAACTTGCCGTGAAGTGCTATAAATGCAAAATCTATATTTTTTACCTTTTCTATTAATTCTTCTGTACTATTTATTATAATTTCGCTTACTTTATATTTCTCTGAATTTAAATTCATAGCTATTTCTTTACCTGTTTTAAGGGATATTTCTCTTTCTGATGATATGCCCCCCATTATTACGCCTATATTCATAACCTACCTCCAGATTTTTGTATTTTTAAACTTACTTTATATTACACATTTATTATATTTTTATTTATTCTTCTTAGTTTAATTATATGTGAAAAGTCTCTTTTATAAAAGAACCACGTCACTTGAAATATTTCTTAATAAATCAACCACTTAAGTTAATAAAGGTTCCCGCAATAAAAAAGACTTGTATAAATACAAGTCTTTATAGAGGCTTAATTTTAGATTAATACGGTTGACTAAAGTATAAATCCTCTATCATTATATCACTTAACTACACAAGTAAACAATAAAAAACAAAAAATTTATTTATTATTTACAATTATGCTTATAATATTTAAGTTTTACTATTACCAGCCTCCAGAGCTACCTCCGCCTCCAGAACTGCCGCCGCCAAAGCCACCTAGATTAATGCCTCCGCCGCCACTGCCCTTGCTGCTTCCATATCCTCCTGATCCCATATAAGGTGGAATGAAAATTCCTCTTTTGTACCTTCCGCCACCTCTGCCTCCAGGACCTCCTTTATTATTTCTGCCTCCACGGCTTCCAAATATTATCATAATTATAAAGAAGATTATTATGCTTCCTACAGAAGATGCTCCTTTGCCAGATGAGCTTTTGTCTTGAGCCTGCTTTATTTTATCTAAAGGTACTTTAACGTTGTTTTCTAATGTAACATCATATTCTGTGGCTGCTGCCCCAGCAAATATTGCATATGAATCTTTTATTCCTTTAGCAAAGTCACCTTCTTTAAAGCTAGGTCTTGCTACTTCATCCATTATCCTAGCAGAACCAACATCTGTTATTGCTCCCTCAAGGCCTTTTCCTACCTCTACAGCATACTTTCTATCCTTAACTGCAACGATCATAAGAAGACCATTATCCTTAGACTTTTCTCCTACTCCCCATTTAGAAAATAATCCATAGCCATATTCTCTTATATCTTTTCCATTTAAACTGTCTATGGTTACAACTACGAGTTGTGCTCCTGTTTTATCTTCTAACTCTTTCCCTAAAGATATTATAAACTCTTTAGTGTCATTATCTATAGAGTTTGAGTAATCATTTATATATTTAAAGGTTGTAGGCTCTGGATAATCTTCTGCTGCACTTACCTGTATACCAAGACATAATAAAAGAATAAAAGAAAGAACTATATTTTTTTTAAATAATTTTTTCATCTTTCTTCTCCTTTAAAGCCTTATTTTTTATTGTTGAATTCTACCTTAGGTGCTTCTTTTGCTGCTTCATCTGCTTTAAAGTAAGGTTTTTCTTTAAATCCAAACATTCCTGCTACTATATTTCTTGGAAATCTTTTAATTGATGTATTATATTCACTAGCTGCATCATTAAAATTTTGTCTTGAAACTGATATTCTATTTTCTGTACCTTCAAGCTGAACTGTAAGGTCTCTAAAAACTTGATCAGACTTAAGGTCTGGATATCTTTCTGATATTGCAAGAAGTCTTCCAACAGCACCTGTTAATTCTTGATCCGCTGCGGCCTTTTCTTCTGTTGTGGTTGCACCTGCAAGTTTAGATCTAGCTTCTGCTACTTGTGTGAATATTTCACTTTCTTGAGCTGCATAACCTTTTACGGTTTCTACAACATTTGGTATAAGATCTGACCTCCTTTGAAGTTGAGCATCTATATTAGATTCTGCTGTATTTACTTTTTGCTGTGATGTAACCATTGAATTATAAGATCCTACAAAAGGAATCGTTATAACTAATATAACCAATAAAACTGTTAATAACACTTTCAATGATTTTTTCATCTAATTCACCTCCGAAATTATTTAAATATCCTGTTGTATTATAATAATACTATTTTTCTTCTTCAATGTCACCATAATAATCACAATACACATTAATAATGCATCTTTCACAGTCAGGTTTTCTAGCATAACAACATCTTCTTCCGTGAAATATGATTAAATGATGAGCTAAGGACCAGCTTTCTTTTGGTATGCATTCTTGAAGTTGTTTTTCTGTATTTAAAACATCTTTTGCTTTTGCAAGACCAATTCTATTAGATACTCTGTATACATGTGTATCTACTGCAATGGCTGGGACTCCAAAGGCATTTGACAATACAACATTGGCAGTTTTTCTTCCTGCACCTGCAAGAGATGTTATCTCTTCCATTGTCCCTGGAACTTCTCCATTAAAGTTTTCTTTAAGCTGCCTACACATAGTTAATATATTTTTTGATTTATTTCTATAAAGTCCTATAGTTTTAATTTTTTCTTCTAAATCTTCTTGAGTTAATTTCAAAAAGTCATCTACTGTAGGATATTCTATAAATAAATCTTTTGTAACTTCATTAACCTTTTTATCTGTAGTTTGGGCAGATAATATTGTAGCTACTAGAAGTTGAAAAGTTGTCTTATGATCAAGTTCACATCTTGCATCAGGATATTCCTTTTTTAATAGTTCAATTACCTTTAAGCTTTTATTATTCATTTTTATAAACTCCTCGATATTCTTCTGGTAACAAAGAAGCTATAGATGTCATTATATAATTTAAAATTCTATCCTCATATTCATGTTTACCCTCTTCACTATTTTTAGAAGGTAAATTAAAGCCTTCACCTATATTTACATTTACTTTAGCATAATTAAAAGTTTCATGGGACATATCTCCACCTTTATTTATAGGCAAAAGCTTTTCAGTTCCTGTAGTGCCTATTGGAATTATAGTGGCCTTTGTAAGTCTTGCTATTAAAACCACTCCTCTTTTCGCTTCTATCATGCTAGCTTTCCTACTTCTAGTACCTTCTGGAAATATAAAAACATTATTACCCTCTTTTAAGGTATTAACCACCTTTGTTAAAGCTTGCTTATCTGCAGTATTTGGCTTTATAGTTATATTTTTAACTATATTAACACCCATATTGGTAATAGGATCGTTAGATAGTTTGGCTCCCGCAACAAAGGTAACATCATAATCCTTTAAAACCTTGTTTAACACAAGCCCATCAGAATTACTTAAGTGGTTTCCAACAAATATTATTGGTTTTTTACATTTTTCGATATTTTCAAATCCATTAACTTTTATATCTGCATATTTATTTACGTAATGATTCATTACCCTTCTAGAAAAAAATATAAACATCCCCTGAGGCATTTTTGAAATAAGTTTAACCATAGCTTTTGATATCATAAAATCTCTACCCTTCTATATTAACCTTTAATTTTTTGTGTAAGTAATTATCCGATGGCTACCATCCGTAAAACCCCTATCCTCTTCAAGGTGGGGGATGACGGCTGCTACGCCCCTGGATAAGTTCTTCTAAGCCTTTGATGGAGAGATGTATTCCTTATAAGCAAACTCCACCTAAGTCTAAGAATCACTTAATATATAGTATATTATAATTTTCTTATTTTTAAAAGCCTTATAGCATAGTCTTTAACATAGGGTGAAGCCATACTGTCTATATCTATATCTTTATTGTTTTCAAAATTTATGAATCTTATGAGTGCATTTCTTTGAATTAAATTTTTTCCTCTCCAAGAGGCTGATGTATTTTTCAAAGTTTCTTTAAATTCTTTATTATTTATGTATATAAGTTCTTTTGTTTGTATATTACTACTAAATTTTAAAGGCCTAAATCCTTCTATATTGGAGAGCTTTACTTTAGTATTATAAGGGCAAGATTTTTGGCAAGAATCACATCCAAATATTCTTCCACCTAAAACTTTAAACCATTTATCTTCTATTTGTTTTTTTTGAGTAATGTAAGATAGACATATGTTAGAATTCCGTCTCTTATGATTTATAGCCTTAGTTGGGCATTCCTTTAAACAAATGTTACAACTTCCACAGCTTTCATATTTTTCTATATCTGAAAATTTCTTATCTTTATATTTTATTTCAATATCCATATCTGTTATTATTTCTCCAAGAAAAACAAAAGATCCATACTTTTCAGTTATTATCATGTTATTTTTCCCTACAAATCCAAGCCCCGCCTTATATGCTATGTATCGCTCTGGTAACACATTGCTGTCTACAAAGGCCTTTGCCTCATAACCTTTTTCATTTAAGAAATCAACTATTTTATCTAAGTAAGATCTAACTACAATATGATAATCTAGTCCTTCAGTGTATTTTGAAAACCCTGTATCATTATTAAAGTTATTGTTATAAAGATAAGGAAAAGCTATAGATATTATAACTTTTCCTTTTTCCATTAACATATGAGGATTTATCCTTTTTTCTATATCTGTCTCTTCAAATTCATTTTCTAGTCCATTTATCTTTCTATATTGTAAAAATGATCTTAGTTCTTCAAAACTTTTTAATGGTATAAAACCAAAAGTATCTAGTCCTAAGGATCTTATATAATTTTCAAGTTCATTTATATTTTTCATAATATAACCTCTTAAATAACCATTTCATTATATATAGATTTTTTTCTTCCTTTATAATCTTTAATTTCTATTATAGTGGCTGCACTTTTAAATTTCAATATCTTAGCTGGAATTCCTACTGCTGTACTTTGAGCTGGTACATCTTTTAAAACTACTGCATTAGCACCTATCTTTGCCCCACTTCCTACATAAAGAGGTCCTAATACTTTGGCTCCCGTTCCTATTATAGCACCATCCCCTATAGTTGGATGCCTTTTACCCTTTTCTTTACCTGTTCCACCAAGGGTTACTCCATGGTATAAAGTTACGTTATCGCCAATCTCTGCGGTTTCTCCTATAACTACCCCCATACCATGATCTATAAAAAGTCCTCTTCCTATTTTAGCTCCTGGGTGTATCTCTATTCCAGTAAAGAATCTTCCTGTTTGCGATAATAACCTTGCAATAAAAAACAGGTGTCTTTTGTAAAATAATCTAGCTATTCTATAAAAAATCAATGAGTGTATTGATGGATATAAAAGTAGCACCTCTATAAAACTTTTGGCTGCTGGATCATTTTTCATTATATTCTTTATATCATATCTTAAATTTTTAAACACGGCCCCACCTCAATTTTAATTATTCGTAAATTCCCATGGAAATATATTTTTCTCCACCATCTGGAGCTACAGTTACTATTTTAATATCTTTTCCATATCTTTTTGCAAGTTCTAATGATGCATGAACATTAGCTCCAGATGATATTCCTACGAGCATCCCTTCTTTTAATGCTACTAATTTTGCTGCTTCAAAAGCATCTTCATCTTTTACCCTTATTATCTCATCTACAACAGATCCATCATATATTTCAGGTACAAATCCTGCTCCTATACCTTGAATTTTGTGTGGTCCTGGGTTACCCCCTGATAATACATGTGAATTTTCTGGTTCTACTGCCATTACTTTTATATCTTTTTTTAGTTCTTTAAGTCTTCTTCCAACTCCGGATATAGTTCCACCAGTGCCCACTCCTGCAACAAATATATCCATATCAGGTACATCTTTTAATAATTCTTCTGCTGTAGTTTCATAATGTTTTTCAGGGTTTGCTAGATTTAAGAATTGTTGTGGTATGAAATATTCATCTTTTCCTTTTGCTATTTCTTCAGCTTTCCCTATAGCACCCTTCATTCCTTTAGTTCCATCTGTTAGTATTAGCTCTGCACCATATGCCTTTATCATATTTCTTCTTTCTACACTCATAGTATCTGGCATAACAATTATTACCTTATAACCTTTTAATCTTCCTATCATAGCTAATGCTATTCCAGTATTTCCACTTGTAGGTTCCACAATGGTGTATCCTGGTTTTAGAAGTCCTAATTTTTCTGCTTTTTCTACCATACCTAGTGCTGCTCTATCTTTTGTGCTACCTGCTGGATTAAATTTTTCTAGTTTTAAATAAACTTTCCCCATGTCTTTTCCACCTAAGTTTCCAAGTGTTAATAAAGGTGTGTTACCTATCATTTCTAAAGCATTGTTAAATATCATATATTATTCCTCCTATTTTTTTTTATTTATTTTAATTATAAATTTTATCACATTTAATTGTTTCAAATATTATTATCCATATAAAAAAACTCCGCCCCTTTTTAGAGACGAAGAATACTTCGTAGCCCACTCTAATTAAACCTAGAATTAACTCTGTTCGAGCACTAATATGCTCTATCGCTATAACGGGCGCTACCGAAAAACCGTACTTAAATTTCAGGTCTCTACTCCAAAGGGCACTTCACATAAACTCCAGTAGGAATATCTCACCACAATTCCCTCTCTACAACCTTTATATATGCTACTTTCCTTCTTCAACGTATTTCCGAGTATCTTGATATGAATTATACTACTATTATATTACCAATTAAGAAATTGTCAACCCTATTTAATAAATATATTTTATTATTTCTTATTGATTTATGTTAATATCCTAATATACCACATATGATTAAATACATTTAAGGTAAACCTGTTATTTAATTTAAATATAGGTTTACCTTGTTATTGGCCAAAAAATAATTTCTATCTAACTACAGAATCTATGTTTCCCTATAACTTTTATTAAAGGCCTAGACCATATCCATTCATTAGTGGCTGTATTAGGATTAAAATAATAAACAGCTCCTCCAGATGGATCCCATCCATTTAAGGCATCTCTTGCTGCGTTAATAGAGTTTTGCTCCATGTTAGCATTAACCTGACCATCTACTATAGCTGTAAAAGCTCCAGGTTGATACACCACACCTGCAATAGTAGATGGAAATCTAGAGTCCCTAGTCCTATTCATTATAACAGCCCCTACTGCCACCTGCCCTTCATAGGGTTCACCTCTAGCCTCTCCATTTATGAGTCTTGCCAAAAGCATTACGTCTTGATTATTATAATTTTTTGAAGAATTATCCTGGTTAGATGCGGGTGCGCTCACTATTCCTAAAGCTGCTAAAGTAGCGTCACCTACAACCCCGTCTACATTAAGACCATTTTTCCCTTGAAACTTTTTTACTGCGTTATAGGTTTGGTATCCATAAATTCCATCTGCAGCTCCACTATAATATCCCCACCTTTTTAAACGGCTTTGTATATCCGTAACTACATTCCCTTTAGAACCATAGCTATAACTAATTGCACCTGCCTCTTTATAACTTATAGGTAACACTAAAGATGAAATATAATATGTACTTAAAATCATTATTATATATAGCACCATATATTTACCTTTGAATACTCTTTTAAACAAAATAACCTCCTCCTTTCTCTTAAGGTTATTTTGTTTCATAATAGAGAAATTAATACATCTTTAATGATAAAAAAATAATTTCATTGATATTGTTTTATTTTCTAATAATTATAACTTAGATTTCCCACAAAATAATTTTATTAAATCCACCTATATATAATTATAAACTAGCCAGTTCTTTATCTTTGTTTGCTATTATGATAATATAATTCTATATTTCAAACTATAATCAAACTTAAATTTATAGTTTAAACTAATATTTCAAATTAAGATTGGAGTTATGTTTTATATGGAACTTGCAAAAGATTTTTTGCCTATATGTAAAGATGATATGAAAAATAGAGGAATAGATCAGTTAGATTTTATAATAGTTTCTGGAGATGCCTATGTGGATCACCCATCCTTTGGTACCGCAATAATAGCTAGGACTTTAGAATCCGATGGCTTTAGCGTTGGTATAATAGCTCAACCTGATTGGCACAATTCAGATGATTTCAAAAAACTAGGTAAACCAAAGTATGCCTTTCTTGTAAACTCAGGAAATATAGATTCTATGGTTAACCATTATACTGTAGGAAAAAAGAAAAGAAGAGATGATCTTTATTCTCCTGGAGGAATCGGTGAAAAAAGGCCAGATAGAGCTGTAATAGTTTATACAAATAGGGTAAAAGAAGCCTTTAAAGACGTACCTGTAATTATAGGTGGCATTGAAGCTAGTCTTAGAAGATTTGCCCATTATGATTATTGGGATGACAAAATAAGAAAAAGCATTATATCAGATTCTAAAGCTGACCTTTTAATTTATGGTATGGGAGAAAAAACAGTACTTGAAGTAGCCAACCTTTTAAGATATGGCATGGATATTAAAAACATAGTAAATGTACGGGGTACAGTGTATCAAACTAAGGACATATCAACGCTAAAGGACTTTATAAAAGTTTCTTCTTTTGAAGAAGTTTCTACTTCTAAAAAGGCTTATGGCGAAAACTTTAAATTAGAATCCTATGAACAAGATCCTATAAGAGGTAAGACTATAGTAGAGCCTAGCGGTGACAAATACATAGTCCAAAATCCTCCACAATATCCTTTAACTGAAGTAGAAATGGATGATTCTTATAACTTACCTTACAAAAGAACCTATCACCCTATTTATGAAGATAAAGGCGGTATACCTGCTATAAAGGAAGTTGAATTTTCTATAACTAGTCATAGGGGTTGCTTTGGCTCTTGCTCTTTTTGTGCTCTTACCTTCCACCAAGGAAGAATGATACAAAATAGAAGTTCAGAGTCTATTGTAAATGAGGCTAAACTTCTTACATCTTTAAATGGATTTAAGGGATATATTCATGATATAGGTGGCCCAACAGCAAACTTCAGACATAAATCTTGTAAATTACAAGAAGAACACGGTACTTGCAAGACTAAGCAATGTATGTTTCCAAAGCCATGTAAGAACTTAATTATAGATCATAAAGAATATTTAAGTGTTTTAAGAAACGTTAGAGAATTACCTGGGATAAAGAAAGTATTTATTCGCTCTGGCATAAGATACGACTATCTGATTTATGATAAAGATAAAGAGTTTTTTGAAGAGTTATGTAAATATCATATAAGCGGTCAGTTAAAAGTAGCACCAGAACATGTAAGTAATAAGGTATTAAAGCACATGGGAAAGCCTACAAAAGAAGTTTATAATAAATTTGCTAGTACCTACTTTGCAATTAATAAAAAGATAGGTAAAGACCAGTATCTAGTTCCTTACCTTATGTCTAGTCACCCTGGAAGTGATCTTAATGCAGCCATTGAGCTTGCCTTATATATAAAAGAAATGGGATATACACCAGAGCAGGTTCAAGATTTTTATCCAACTCCTGGAAGTCTATCCACTGTTATTTATTATACAGGTATAAACCCTCTTACAAATGAGGATGTATATGTTCCAAGAGATATGAAAGAAAAGAATATGCAAAGAGCCCTTTTACAATTTACCAAGCCTGAAAACTATAAATTAGTCAAAGAGGCTTTGATAAAAAGCAACAGAGAAGACCTTATAGGTAAAGATAAAAGTTGCCTAATAGGATGGAATGAGCCCCGAAGGATTAAATATAAAAAAAGATAAAAAAAGAGTGTAGACTTAGAATTATATAATTCTTTTTGCCTACGCTTTTTTATTTTTTCTTAATTATTTAATTCCTAGAACTTTAATGCCATTATGAATACATTCTATAGCTAATGGGAAATTCGGTCCCCTTTCACCATCTATATCTGTAACTATATTTTCATCACATTCTATTTTTATTTTATCACTCTTAAAATAAACAATAGAATTTTGACCTTCTAAATGCTCTCCTCTCATAATTTTTATGAAAAGAGGAATTAAATCTTTTAATGGAACTGCTTTTATAATTATAACATCTAGAAACCCATCGTCTATTTCAGCTTTATAAGCTAAATTAAAACCACCTGCAGTTTGACCATTAAATACTAACATAAGGTACATATCTCCATGAAACTTTTCTTCTTTTGATTCTACTTTTATGTTAATCTTTCTAAAGTTAGGTAATTGCTCTATTCCTTTAATGTAATAAGCAAGCTTACCTATAGTATTTTTAACATTTACATCTGTCTTTTGTGAAACATCAGTAAATAGACCAGTACTTGCAACATTTATGAAGTACTTGTCATTAATTTTCCCTATATCCATAGATTTAGGTGTACTAGATAATATATCTTTACAGGCTTTCTCAACATCTTCAGACATACCTATAAACTTTGCAAAATCATTTGCTGTTCCAACAGGTAATATTGCAATAGGTAAATCTATGTTCTTTTGTTTCATACAATTGACAACTGTATCTACAGTGCCATCTCCACCAGCTATAATTATATACTGATAACTTTCATCCAAATCTTCAAAAGCTTTTTCTATATCTGTATCATAGCTTATCCTATATGGAATCACTGTGTATCCTTTTTTTTGGTGAGTTTTTATAACAGTATCTAGATCTTTTAATATAGCATTCTCACCAGAAAAAGGATTGTATATAAACTTCACATTTTTCATTTTTATACCTCCTAGTTTTTTTAGAAAACTATATTTTGATTATAGCATTTAATATATACACTGTCGACAATATAAGATTTTAAAGTTCATATATCTTAAAAGTTGTATTTTATATTATCAATAATCAGTTAATGATTTAAGTAATAGCTTATATAATAACTAGTATATTACAAAAATTATAGCCAAAAAGAAAGATTTAAGCTATAATTATGAGGTATTCATATATGTTTTGGGGGAGGATTAATAGTGAAAAAAAGTTTTTTGCCTAATTTGTTTACTTTTGCAAATTTAGGTTTTGGTATCATGTCCTTATTAATGAATTTTAGAGGTGACTATAAATTAGCCTGTATATTCATAATCATTGCAGGTTTAATAGATAGGTATGATGGTACAATAGCTAGAATGCTTGATGTATCTAGTGATCTTGGTAAACAACTAGATTCTTTATCAGATCTTGTATCTTTTGGAGTAGCGCCTTCTATGTTAGCATATAATATGTATAATTTTATTGATTTAGGTATCTTAGGATATGCTATATTAATAATATTTCCAATTTGCGGTGCATATAGACTGGCTAAATTTAATTCTGTAGAGTTTAAAGGATTCTTTTCAGGTATACCTATTACAGCCGCAGGTTGTATTATGGCCCTATTTGGTCTTTTAACTTTAAAAGGTGAAATAAATTTTATTTTACCAACACTTTTAATGTCTATATTATCTTATTTAATGATAAGTAATATAAAAATAAAGAAAATATAATCTAAAAAAGATATTACTACTCTTCTTTAGTGTTAGTAATATCTTTTTTTTGATTTGCCTTTTCTGTTCCCTTTTCATTTCTTTTTTCATCTTTTTCTGTAGCCTTGCCACCACTACCTTTTAAACGAAGTTCCGGAAATCTTACTTTTCCCATCCCCTCATTATTATATTTATACTCATAATTATCATCTATCTCATCTAAAATATACTGTGTATTAATTTTACTTTTCAATACTTGAGATTTAATCCTACAATAATCAAGGTAGCAGTCCTCACAACATTCTAATGTATCAATTATATTTCTAATTAAATCATTTAATTCATCAGCAGTTTTCAAAGCCTCTTTTATTTGCTTCTTTTCTACTAATGCAACTCCATTTAGTTCATGAGCTCCACCCACCATTGCTCTATAGGATGTTACAAGCTTACAAAGTATATCTACCAAGTTATTCATATCTGCATAATGGCTTTCTATTAAAGATCTATTACCCAATATACCACCTGCTTTTTAAATACTCTTATATAAATATATTGCTTAATATTTGCGTTAATTACTTAATCCTTTTTTAATATTAAAATCCCTCTAGAAATCCTAGAGGAATTTAAAATTTATATGCTACTTCATCTGTAAACACTTCTTTTTTATTATTTCTTTTTAATTGATTTGAATTCCAAAAAAGGTACTCTCTTGATAAATTATTCAAGAGAGTACTTTTTGTTACCTTTAACCTATATTATTCTCCAAGGATTTGTTTCTTAAGTTCTATACCTGTAGGAGTAACTGCAAGACCACCTAAAGCTGTTTCGCGAAGTTCACAAGGCATACTCTTACCAATCTTATACATGGCTATTACTGTATCATCAAAAGGAATCTTACTTTCTACCCCTGACATTACTAGATCTGCTGCTGCTAAAGCACTTACAGCCCCTGATGCATTTCTTTTTGCACAAGGGACTTCTACAAGTCCCGCAATTGGATCACATACAAGGCCTAATATGTTTTTTATTACAATGGCTCCTGCATGAAGACTCATAGCTGGGCTTCCACCCATCATTTCAACTGTAGCTGCTGCTGCCATAGCTGCTGCTGATCCACATTCTGCTTGGCATCCACCTTCTGCTCCTGAAAGAGTAGCATTTTGAGCAATTATAAGACCTACTGCTGATGCAGCAAATAGACCCATTACCATTTCTTCTTCACTTTTATTTAAAGCTTCTCCAGCAGTTATTATAACGGAGGGAATTATACCACAAGAGCCCGCTGTAGGCGAAGCTACTATCCTACCCATGGATGCATTAACCTCAGAACAGGATAATGCTCTTGCCATAGCTTTACCCATAATGTTCCCTGTTAAGGAATTTCCTCTTTTTAGATATTCATTAACCTTAAAAGCATCTCCACCTATAAGTCCACTTACAGACTTTGTTACATGTGTTAATCCGTAAGATGCTGATTCTTCCATTACTTTAAGATTTTTCAACATTTTATTCATCACAGTTTCTCTATCCATTTCTGACTTTTCCATTTCGAATCTTACAGCATATTCACTTAAACTTATGTTTTCTGTGTCACATATTTCTATTAATTCTTTTCCTGTATTTGCAAACATGTTATACACCTTCCTTTATGGGGTTAATAGCTCTAACGCCTATAACATTTTCTAATGCCTTTATTTTTTCTATTCCACTTTTAGGTATTATATTATCTGTTTCAAATATCATAGTAGCCTCAGATCCTTTTTTACTTCTAAACACACTCATAGATGCTATATTAGTTCCCTCTTCATAAATTAAAGAAGTAACCTTTGAGATTAGACCTAAAACATCAATATGTTTAACTATAAGAGTTGGATATTCACCTGTAAATTCAAGTTTTTCTTCATCTACTTCTAGTATAATTATATTACCCCCACCTATAGATGATCCCATAACTGTAACTAAATTATCATCTTTAAGTTTAATTAAAAATTTAACTGTATTAGGGTGAACATCTCCTAAATCCGCTTCTCTAAAACTTACCTTGATATCCTTTTCTTTTGCTATGTCCAAAGAATATCTAAGTTTTTCATCATCAGGGTCCATACCTAATATTCCAGCAACTAAAGCTCTATCTGTACCATGGCCTTTATAGGTTTTAGCAAAAGAGCCATGTAACAAAAATATAACTTCTTTTATTTCAGGTCCTGCTATTATTGAAGCTATTTTTGCAAGTCTTGCGGCTCCTGCTGTATGTGAACTGGACGGGCCTATCATTATTGGCCCTAGTATATCAAAAACTCCAAATCTACTCATGTAATCACCTTATCCTCTTCATCTTTAGTTAATCATAAATATATTTCTCTAGTATTTATAAAACCAGCTTCCTCCAATAAATTCTCTTAATATTGAATTCTCTGGCACCATATTTGTATCTACTTCTTTAAAGAAATTTAAAAAGCTTATAAGTCTTAATGCTTCATAATATACAGGACTATCATCATTTATCTTTGAAAGTTCTTCTATTGCATACTTTTTAAGCACACATAATTCATATACTAATGTAGAATTAAACATAACATCTGCCTCTTCTTGAAAGGTAAATATATTCTTTTCTTCTCCCCTTCTTATAGAAGCCCACATGGAAAGGGTATTTTCTCCACTGTAACCCCTTGATAAAAGGTCTCTTACTATCCTTCTTATCATCCTAACATCTGTTGTTGATATTCTATTATGATTATCAATATTTAACTGTGTAAGAGCGCTTATATATATCTTAAATTTATTGTTAGGATTTATTGATTCAGTGAGTTTATCATTAAGACCATGTATTCCTTCTATTATTATGATTCCATTTTTAGGCATGCTCACTTTATTTCCTGCCCACCTTCTTTTTCCTTCCTTAAAATCAAAGGTTGGTACACTTATTTCTTCCCCTCTTAGTAATTTATTTAGATCTTTATTAAAAAGTTCCAAATCTAAGGCCTCTATAGATTCAAAATCATAATCTCCATTTTCATCTTTAGGGGTAAGTTCCCTATCAATAAAATAATCATCTAATGAAATTGGAACAGGTATATAACCATTTACTCTAAGCTGTATGGCAAGTCTGTTTGCAAAGGTAGTTTTACCTGATGATGTAGGACCCGCTATAAGTACTATTTTGGCTTCTTCTTTTTCACTTATCATATCAGCTATATATGCTATCTTTTTTTCATGAAGTGCTTCTGCCACCCGTATAAGCTCTAAAATTTCTCCACTTTTAACCTTATCATTTAAAGCTCCCACATCTCCAATTTCCAAAATGCTATTCCACTGTTCAGTTTCTGCAAATATTTTTGCTAATTTCTTATGTTCTACAAACTTAGGTATCACTTTAGGATTATTTGATTCTGGAAATCTTAATATAAACCCTGGCTTATAATAAATTAGTTCAAAAATTTGTAAAGCACCTGTAGAATATACCATTGGTCCATAAAAGTAATCATATCTACCATCTAGCTCATATAGCTTTACCTCTTCATTATCTATGCTTCTAAGAAGTCTAAGCTTATCTTCCATACCATACGATTCAAATATCTTAGCTGCCTTTTCTTTAGTAACGGAAACCTTATTTATAACCATATCCTTATCTATTATTTCTTTCATCCTTTTTCTTATGGCTATTAAATCCTTTTCATTTAAGGGATCTTTTTTATCAATCTCTCCATATATTCCTTTACTAAGAGAGTGTTTTATATTTACCTTTGATTCTTCAAATAGATCATATACTGCTTTTATCATAACAAATTGAAGACTTCTGGCATAGGTTTTAGCTCCTATATCACTATCTAGCTTTACTATTTCAAACCTTCCACCTTTTTCTAATTTCGTATTAAGTTCATAATAATCCTTATCTATTTTAGCTAATAAAGCTTCTTTTGTATAGTCTAATTTATAAGTATCAATTACTTTTTTTATAGTTGTACCGCTTTCAACTAAAGCTTCTTTTCCATCAATAAAACACAAGTTAATATCTCCCATATATTGATTCCCCTTTAGCTTATATTTAATCTTAAATTCAAATACCATTATACTTCATAAAATTTGTTTTTGCATATAGCTTATAATTTATATTTTTTTTGACAACATATATATATAAGGAGGCGCTTAAATGTTTATAGTATTTTTTAGAACAATTATATTATATGTCTTTGTTGTAATAACTATGAGGCTTATGGGAAAAAGACAGATAGGTGAACTGCAACCCTTTGAACTTGTTATAACAATTATGGTATCAGAACTTGCTGCTTTGCCTATGCAAAATGCTGGAATACCCATAATTCACGGAATAATACCTATCATAACACTTTTAACATTGCAGGTAATACTTTCAGAAATACAACTTAAAAGTGATAAATTTAGAAGCTTAATAGATGGAAGGCCAAGTATACTTATAAAAAATGGCAAAGTAAACATAGATGAATTAAAAAATCAAAGATTAAGCATAAATGATCTTTTAGAAGAACTGAGAATAAAAGGTGAATTAGATATAAGTGACATAGCCTATGCCTTAATTGAAACTGATGGTCAAATGTCCATTATAAATAAACATCAACATGATAACGTAAAAAGAGAAGACTTAAATATAAAGGAGGAACAGATAAGTCTACCAGTACTCTTAATTTGTAATGGCGAAATAAAAGAAGATGGTCTTGATTATTATAAAAAAGATGAAAAGTGGATAAAGGATATTCTAACTAAAAATAATATTAATTCTGAAAAGGAAGTCTTTATTGCATTAATGGATTCAAAAGGAGAATTTTTTTATCAACTAATGAAAGAAAGGTGATAAATTTTATGAGGAACATGATTATATCCTTCTCACTTTTTGTGGTAATGATTTTAACTATGATCTTTTCTATAGGATATTTAAATAAAACCTGTAAGTCACTTCTTGAAGATTGTGATAAACTTGAAGAAGATATCGCTGCTGAAAATTGGAATAATATCTATGAAGATAGCATAGATTTTCTTCATAAGGTTCAAAAAGACTCTAAACCATTATCAATTTTCATAGATCATCAAGAATTAGATAATATGTCAAATGAACTTTATAAGTTTACCCAATACACTAAATGGGAAAACAAGGAGGAGGCTTTAGCAAGTCTTCACGTGGTAAAATTTTATATTAATCATATACAAGAACTTCAAAAAATTAATGCACAAAACATATTTTAGCTAAATCCCTTTAAAAATTATACAAATAGTTTATAATTTAAGTATAGAACTTTTATATACATTGTTTTATAATGAATATATGATAAAGTGTCCCAGTGGGACAGTTTATATCCCTTAAGTAATATATCAATATTAATTGATATATTTAATTAATGAAAGGTGGTTTTTTTTATGGCATTAGTTACAACTAAAGAAATGTTTAAAAAAGCTTATGAAGGCAAATACGCAATAGGAGCTTTCAATATTAACAATATGGAGATAGTTCAAGGAGTAATGAGAGGTGCTAAAGCTAAAAACTCTGCTGTAATACTTCAATGTTCAACTGGAGCTATTAAATATGCAGGTCCTGAATATTTAAAGGCAATGGTAGAAGCTTCTGTAAAAGAAACTGGAATAGATGTTGCACTTCACTTAGATCATGGTCCAGATTTAGATTCAGTTAAACTTGCAATAGCTAGTGGATTTACATCCGTTATGTTTGATGGTTCTCATTATGATTATGAGGAGAACGTTGCAAAAACTATAGAAGTTGTTGAATATGCACATAGCCGTGGAGTTGTTGTAGAAGCTGAACTAGGTGTTCTTGCAGGCGTTGAAGATGATGTTAAGAGCGACGTTCATGTATATACTGACCCAGATCAAGCTGTAGATTTTGTTAAAAGAACTGGTGTAGATTCTTTAGCTATAGCAATAGGCACAAGTCACGGAGCATTTAAATTTGCAGGAGAAGCTAAATTAAGATTTGATATACTAGAAGATATCCAAAAGAAATTACCAGGTTTCCCAATAGTTCTTCATGGTGCTTCAGCTGTAGATGCAAAAGTTGTTGCAACTTGCAATGAATTTGGTGGAAACATAGCAGGATCAAAGGGTGTCCCTGAAGATATGTTAAGAAAAGCAACATCAATGGCTGTTTGCAAAATTAACATGGATACAGATTTAAGACTTGCAATGACTGCTGCTGTAAGAAAAACTTTTGGAGAAGATCCAAAAGAGTTTGACCCAAGAAAATATTTAGGTGCTGGAAGAAACGCAGTACAAAAAACAGTAGAAGATAAAATAGAATTTGTTTTAGGATCTACTGACAGTATGAATAAATAATAATAAAATACAAAAATGGTGGTACTACCCTTAAGGGAAAGTACCACCATTTTTATATAACTTTGCTGCTACTTTTCTATATAATTAATTACATGTTTAATAACTATATTTATACTTCCGTCACCATTTTTCTTAATCTCAAACCTGTCTTTATCATGATAAGCCTCTTCACTTAAATATAGATCAATATCTTTATCTATTTTAAGCCTTGTTCGTTTAAGTTTTTTATCTACCCACTGTTTATCTATAGTTACTGTATCTTCTATGCCTTGAGCTTCTACAAATTGAACAAAGCTTTCTTTTGCTAAAGGCTCTTCTTTAAATAGTTCAGTAGATAGATCTTCAACATTAATGGTTTCTTCTTCTCTTAATTTCTTTTTTACAGTAGTTCTTATTGTTTCTGCCTTACCTGCATTTTCACTTACATTGTTTCTAGTCCAGTTTTCTGTGGCATTTAATAAGTTTTTAGTCATATCTCTTTCATTATCTACAAGGCTACAGCCTAGATAATTAGAAATAAAATAGTTAGAACCATACTGCTCTTTTTCCTTAGATTTACTTTGCTTATCTAAAACCATAAGATGGAACTTTTCATCTTCTCTTATAGGCTTAATAAAAGCACATTTTTGAATCTTTTGACCGCTAGATGGAAGTCCTGATGTTTGAGATACTATATTTATATCTATATCATTTTCTTTAAAGTCTATTTTATGCACATAGTTTTTTATATAATCCATCTTCAATATGGCAAGCATTGGACTATATTCTGTAGATATTGATACCACTATAAGGTCACAAGATGGAACATTTCCATTAGATTTCATTAATGTGAAGAGTTGATTTGCAATGTCATGAGACACAGTTACTATATCATTTTCTCCATTTAAATATTCTTGTGCTGACTCTTTAACTATGTTTCTTCCAGAATTAAATACAGCATACTTAAGCTCTTCATCTTTTAAAAGCTTTTCCATATGTTTTAATAAAAACTTATATATTTCTTCATTTAAATCTAAAATAAAAGAATTAAGAAGCGGCTCCCCAGCATTATTGTCTAGAATGTGTATTATAGCTTCATTTATGTGTATATCATTAATATATTCCATGTATTCACCAACCTAGTATATTTTAATTATGCTTTTCAAATCCATTTTAATATAGTAATTAGTAACAATAACAAGCTTTCTATTTTACCATGTACTATGACTTTTTAATAGCTCTAGGATTATACTTAAATGCTAAATTCAAAATCTTTTCATCTGGAGCAAATTTTATCATTATAGTCTCTGCTCCCTTATTTAATATTGCTACAAAAATTTCTCCATTATAGTTTGGAGGATATAAGTTTATTACCTTATTTGGTTTATTAATAAAATCCTTTATGTACTGACTATTATACTTAGCTATAATTTGTGCGTCCTTTACATTAAAATTTATTATTCTTTTTCTCTTTTTCATTTCAAATATCTTATCTATATCTATCTCCCCATTTGTAAATATGTATTCATACTCAATAAAAAGGTTTTTCTTAAAGAAAAATATTCCTACAGCAATTAATTCAAAAATTATAAATAAAGAAAACTTACCTAGTATAAGACCTGCTACTCCTAATATTACAATTAAGTACATTAATACATTTGCTACTTTATAAGCAAAGTGCTTTTTAGTAGTTAATAATTGTTCATAAAAATTATCCATACCCTATCCCCTTTTTCATCTTATGTAAAGACTCATTAACTCTTTTATTTCCCATAAAAATATAGATATTTACAATAAAGTATTATATCATAATATGTAATACTTTTAAACAAAGGAAGGTTGATAAGAATGAAGGAACTAGAAACCAAAATATTAGATATTGATTTAGATGAGGTACGAAATAAAATAAAATATTTAAATCTTGAAAATGTGAAATGTGAAAATCAGGTAAATAACTTGTTTGACTTCCCAAATAAAACTCTCTTAGCTAAAAAAGGTTACGCTAGAGTGAGGTTTGTAGAGGATTTATTAAATAATAAAGTTGTATATTATATGACCACAAAAAAGATGATAAGCCAAGACAAATTTAAGGTAATGGAAGAGGTTGAAATAGAAGTTAGTGATGGAGAGGAGGCTATTAAATTATTTGAATCTTTAGGCCTTGAACTTGTAGGCTCCGTAAAAAAGTACAGAGAAAGTTATAGATATAAAAATTCTTTAATCGAAATAGATATAAACGATAAATCTTTTTGCCCTTTTCCATATATAGAAGTTGAAACTTCTACTGAAGAAGAGTTAAAAGAGGTCGTAGAACTTTTAGGTTATACCATGGAAGATACCTGTTCAAAAACTATATACGACATATTAAATGATAAGGGTATAACACCTAAATCTCCTTTGGGAATCTAATTTTTATTCCATAACTCATCACTTAGGCTTCCTAAATAAAATAATTTAACCACCTTTATGTACCGATACACAACTTTACATTTCAATATATAATTGACTCTTATTACATAGTACAATGTATATATTAAGTTTTTTAGGAGGGCACTATGAACAAGAATAATGATGACTTACTAACTGGGGATTTAAAGTCCAATTTGTTACGAATGTCTATACCCACCATGCTAGGTTTTATGCTCCAATCCGTCTATGATATAGTTGATATCATATGGATTGGTAGAATTTCTTCTTCTGCCGTAGCAGGAGTTACTCTATTTTCTACTATATTTTGGATGGTAGATATTTTAAATGAAATTATAGGTACTAGTTCCATATCACTTATATCTCAAGGTTATGGAGCTAAGGATCAAAAGAAAACTAGTCTTGCAATTGAGCAAACTCTGGTTTTCAAGGCTCTAGTTGCAGTAATTGCCGCAATTATAATGTTATTAACAATAAAGCCTTTATTAAACATATTTTCTAAGGATACCGTTGTAATTCAGTCTGCTTTAAGCTATGGGCATATACGAATATTTTTCTTACCTATAATGTTTTCATCTTACACTGTAAACACAGCTTTGAGATGCCTTGGGGATGCTAAAACCCCTATGAAGATAATGTTTGTATCTTCAATATTAAACGTTATATTAGATCCTATACTTATGTTTGAAACTATACCAGGCACCTCTATACCAGGATTTAATCTTGGCGTACTTGGTGCGGGAATTGCTACTGTAATATCCACTGTAGTGGCTTTTATTATTGGATTTTATATTCTAACCTCTGGTAGAGGAAAAATAAAAATCAAGATAAAAAATTTATTCAAGTTAGATTTTGCAGTAGATAAAAAGCTTTTAACCATTGGACTTCCTTCTGGAATGGAAATGTTATTTAGACAATTTTCAGGAATGATAACAATATACTTTGTATCTGATTATGGTACTAATGCTCTAGCAGCTGTTGGTATCGGAAATAAGTTATTTAACTTTGCCTTTATGCCCCTACTTGGATTTGCCATAGGCAGTAGTTCTATAGTTGGACAGTGCCTTGGTGCTGAAAATATAAGTAGAGCTAAAGAAACTGTTAAATATAGCACCATAATAAATGTATCACTGATGTGTTTAATAACTTTAGTAGCATTTTTATTTCCTTCTTTTATTATGAAAGCCTTTATTAAAGACCCTGACGTCGTAGCTATCGGTATACCAATGATTAAAATTATGACCCCTGCTTTAATAGCTTCTGGAGTTTCTATGGGACTTGGATCGGTATTTTCAGGTTCAGGACACAATACTCCTTTTATGGTATCTAGCCTTATTTCAAGGTGGGGAGTACAAATCCCACTTATTGCTATAATGGTTCGAGTCCTTAATCTACCTATAAATTATATATGGTCAACTTTTTTAATCGCTAATATAGTTGAAGTTATTGTAGTGTATATCTTTTATAAAAAAGGAACCTGGGAACATAAAAGGGTATAAACTTCTTAGTAACATATCTTCATCAATAAGTAATGATATCTTACTTTTTAATTACACATCTATAATTATTTATAGAATAAAAATTGAAAGATAGGTGATTATTTTGAAACTAAAAAAAAGGCTACTAATATTCACAATTGTATCTATTATTATATCAATATTTATCATATCAACATTTTATATTTTCAAAAGTAGAAAAAGAGAAGTAGCCTTTTATGATTTTATAAACAATATTAATGAAGAAAGAAAGTTTAACGTATCTAACTCTACTCCTTTAGATATCTCAAAATATATGGAAAATAAAAATATAAATGAAGAGATATTTACAAATGAAGATTTAGAAGAACTTACAAACTATAAATACGTAAATGAGAACATTTCAAACAAAATCTTAACTCTAAATGAGGCTAATAAAGATATTGAATATACCTTTAAACTACTTAAATATGTATATGGCCCTTATGAATATTTCGGCGGAGATGGAGTCTTTCTAAAAAAAGAAAATGAAATTCTAAATGAATTGGCTAATATAGAAAATATAAAATATGATGATATTAAAAAACTACTATTAGAGGAATTGAGTTTTATAAATGATGGTCATTTCAGTATTTCTAATTCATCTATTAATATAAACAAAAACTCCATCTATGTATATAATGAAGATTATATATTTAAAAAAGATACTAAGGGGTATTATACCACTATTAACAATACTAAGTGGTATGCAACATCTATTGATGAAAAGCCTTCGGATAAATATATGAAATCTACAATAACTAAAGATGGAGAATTGGCCTATTCAATTGGCATGTTATTAAATAATAGTGGAGATATTTATCCCCTAAACATAAATCTCACAAATAATAAAACAAATGAGACTATCGATAAAATTGTTAATTTAAAAAGAAACCTAAAAGCTAATAAAACACCTGAAGCCTCTGTAACTGAGAAAACTTTAGATAATATTCCTATCTTAAAAATTATGAGTATGAGACCAACAAACCCTAATGACAATAGTTTATATGATTTTGTAGAGAGTGCTGAAAGATTGAATAAAAATAAAGTATTAATTATTGATTTAAGAGGAAATATTGGTGGCGCTGAATCCTTATGGAAAAAGTGGTTAAATGCTTACATGGGCCAGGATATAGAAATAACCCAAAGTGTAGGAAAAAAGAATAGTAAGGCAAAGCTTTGGGCCTATAAAAAATATATTGAGAAGTTTAGTGCTGATAAAGAATTATTAGTTAAGATAAATAGTAGCATTAATAATGAAGATTATGGATATTGGGATTCATATTTATTTAACGGGAAATGGTATGAAAACGAAAATCTAGTTTTTGTTTTAGTAGATGATGATGTAGCTTCAGCCTCGGAAGGATTCTTAAGCTATCTTAGAAACATAGAAAATATAGTTTTTGTAGGATCTAATTCAAGAGGATGCCTCCTAGTACCAGATACCTCTGAGTTTAGCCTTCCTAATTCTAATATTATTTTAAGATTTGGAACTGGTATCGCATTTAAGAATACCGATACTAATATGGATGGAGTAGGATTTGAACCAGATATATGGGTAAATAGTAGTGATGCACTTGATAGAGTCCTTAAGTTATGCGAAAGATACAATATCTC
This sequence comes from Clostridium algidicarnis DSM 15099, assembly GCF_002934235.1. Classification (GTDB taxonomy): domain Bacteria; phylum Bacillota; class Clostridia; order Clostridiales; family Clostridiaceae; genus Clostridium_L; species Clostridium_L algidicarnis. The sequence goes on along the minus strand of NZ_PTIS01000002.1, from coordinate 180,774 downwards.
TTCAATGAAGCATATGAAATAACATTTAATAGTCTTGACCTATTCCTCTAAGTGTTTTATAATAGCATGTATAATTAAACAAAGATGCAATGATTAGGAGTAGTAATAATTAGTTTAGTCTAAAGAGAGCTGTTGTTTGGTGAAAAACAGTGATAAACTTTATGAACTCGCCTAGGAGTAAGCTTGAGGAAATGCAAGCAGGGTAAATCCCTTATCTTTTCAAGAGAGGTTATTTTATTATGGCCTAATCAGAGTGGTACCGCGGAATATGCTTTCGTCTCTTTATAAGAGATGAGGGCTTTTTTTAGTTCCCAAATATATCAATCTAAAATCATATATTAGAGGAGGAAATTTAATGGCTAAATATAATATTTCAGTAGATAAAAAATGGCAAAAAAAATGGGAAGATACTAATTTATATAAGTTTGATGAGGATAGTTCAAAAGAGAAACTATATGTATTAGAGATGTTTTCTTACCCTTCAGGTAGTAAGTTACATGCTGGTCACTGGTTTAACTATGGCCCTGTAGACTCTTGGGCAAGACTTAAGAGAATGCAAGGATATAACGTATTTCAGCCCATGGGCTTTGATGCCTTTGGACTTCCAGCAGAAAACTTTGCAATAAAAACAGGTATACATCCTAAAGATTCTACAGTTAAAAACATAAAAACCATGGAAGAACAATTAAAATCCATGGGTGCTATGTTTAACTGGGATCATGAGGTTATAACTTCTGATCCTGAATACTACAAATGGACTCAGTGGCTTTTCTTAAAACTTTTTGAAAAAGATTTAGCTTACAGAAAAAAGGCTCCTGTAAATTGGTGCCCTAGCTGTAATACAGTGCTGGCAAATGAGCAGGTAGTTGATGGTGTTTGTGAAAGATGTGAAACAGAAGTTACAAAAAAGGAATTAACTCAATGGTTTTTGAAAATAACTGATTATGCAGATGAGTTATTAGAAAATATAGATACCCTAGATTGGCCTGAAAAAACAAAGTCCATGCAAAAACATTGGATAGGCAAATCTACTGGGGCTGAAGTAACCTTTAAGGTTAAAGACTCAGATTTAAGCTTTGGAGTATTCACAACTAGAGCTGATACACTTTTTGGAGTATCCTATGTAGTTTTAGCCCCTGAAAACCCATTAGTGGATGTCTTAACATTAGATAAATATAAAGATGAGGTTGAATCTTATAAGCTTCAAGCTAAAAAACAGTCTGAAATTGAAAGACAATCTATAACTAGAGATAAAACAGGAGTATTTAGTGGTTCTTATGCAATAAATCCTATAAACGGTAGAGAAGTTCCTATTTGGATTGGTGACTACGTACTTGCAACCTATGGTACTGGTGCTGTTATGGCTGTTCCAGCCCATGATGAAAGAGACTTTTCTTTTGCTACTAAGTATAATCTTCCTATTGAAAGAGTTATCGATGGTGGAAAAGATTTACCTTATACTGACCATGGAACTATGATAAATAGTGGAGAGTTTAATGGTTTAACTACAAAAGAAGGTAAAGACGCTATAGTATCTAAATTGGAATCTTTAAATCTTGGATCTTTAAAAACAAATTATAGATTAAGAGATTGGCTTATATCAAGACAAAGATATTGGGGCGCTCCAATTCCTATAGTACACTGTGAACATTGTGGAACTGTTGCTGTTCCAGAAGAGCAGCTTCCAGTGATATTACCTTATGATGTAGAGTTTACTCCAGATGGAAAGTCACCACTAGCTAAATCAGAAGATTTTATAAATACAACTTGCCCAAAATGTGGTGGTGCTGCTAAAAGAGAAGCTGATACCTTAGATACCTTTGTATGTTCATCTTGGTATTATTTAAGATATGCAGATTCTAATAACAGTGAAAAGGCCTTTGACATAGATAAGATAAATAAAATCTTACCTGTAGATAAATATGTGGGTGGACCAGAACATGCTTGCATGCACCTTCTTTACGCTAGATTTATAACTAAGGCTTTAAGAGATATGGGTTACTTAAACTTTGATGAGCCGTTTAAATCACTAACTCATCAAGGCTTAATACTAGGACCTGATGGCCATAAAATGAGTAAGTCTAAAGGCAATACCATATCCCCTGATGATTATATTAGTGAATATGGCTCTGATGTATTTAGGATGTATTTAATGTTTGGATTCTCATATGTTGAAGGTGGCGCTTGGAGTGATGATGGTCTTAAATCTATAGCTAGATTTGTTGAAAGAATGGAAAGAGTTATTGATTCTGCAAGAGAAGCTATAGAAGATAACACAGAAGATAAAACTACTATGGATAAAGCCGAAAAGGAATTAAACTACTGGAGACATTTTGCTATAAAAAATGTTACCACTGACTCAGAAATACTTCAGTTTAATACAGCTATAGCAAGAATTATGGAACTTACCACTGCTTTATCTAAATATATGAATGAATCACGAAAAAATCTAAGTCTACTTAAGGATACATTAACAGATTTTATAAAACTTATAGCTCCATTTACCCCTCATTTTGCCGAAGAGCAATGGAACCTTTTATACAAGATAAAAGATTCAGACATAGACTATTCCGTGTTTAATCAAAAATGGCCTAAGTTAGATGAAAAGGCCTTAATAAAAGACGAAATAGAAATAGCTATACAAGTTAACGGAAAAATAAAAACTAGAATAAATATAGCTTCTGGCTTATCCGAAGATTTAATTAAAGAAGCAGCCTTAAATGACAGTGATATAACCTCTTCTATAGAAGGAAAATCTATAGTAAAGGTTATAGTTATAAAAGGACGACTTGTTAACATAGTTGTTAAATAATACTTTCCATAAAAAAAGGCACATAGTGTGTCTTTTTTTATGGAATTATCCTATCCATTAATCCTAAACTTATAAATCATTCATCATTAATTTATTAAATTAGCTAATTAACTTTTCACCTTGACAGACAATAACTACTATTATAAAATATTTTATATAATATTTATTTTATCTATGGTTATACTATTATGTATTACTATAAGTAATAGTAACTCTATATTATAATTACCTTAGACTAAAATAATTTAAGAAAAGAGGGATACACATGGGTGTTATTAAAATAAGTGATGTGGCTTATGATGAATTCAAAGGCCTACTAGATCAAAACGAACTTCCAAATTATATTATAAGGATTAACTTAGCTGGTATGGGCTGAAGTGGCCCTTCATTTAATATTGTTCTGGATGAACAAAAAGATACAGATATAGTTGAAACAGTTAAGGACATTACTTTCCTTATAGATAAAAACCTTGTAGAAGATTTTGAAGGATTTAGAATAACTTCATCTGCTGAAAATGGCAGTGGATTAATGCTAGAACCTACAAAAGATCTAGGTGAATCTGGTGGTTGTTCAAGTTGCAGTAGTTGCGGCTAATATCACTTTAATAAAAAAGGTAGAAGATTTTAAAACCTTCTACCTTTTTTTGTAATCTCTATCTATTATCTTGCCCAATCATGTAAAAGTTCTCTCATAACATTTAAACCATAGCTAGTATCTGATTCATAGTATCCCTTTGATTTTAAGTTTTTCACTTCTCCATAAGACTTTTTTAAAGATAATTTTTGATTTTTACCTGTCAAAACCCAAAGTGTTCTATAGTTAATAGGCTTTATAGTTAGTTCCCCTTCACCAAGTCCGTCTGTAAAATATATAACAAAAGATCTTCTAAGAGCCTTTTTGTTTATATATTCAAAAACTGGAGAAAAAGCAGTACCACCTTTCTTTTCTAACCTAGGTTTTAGGTCTTTTCGAGAGTTTAATTTATATACCCTTCTAATTTTATCATCACATTCAATTACAGTAATTTTTATATTTCTATTTTTAACTATTCCAAACACTTCTATAAATATTTGTTCTATCTCTTTATCAGTAATACTGCCACTTATATCTATAGCAATTATTATCTCAGCTACATGACTTTTTAATGTTCCTCTAAGGTCTAACCTATTTGGTTGCCTTCTATCTTTTCTAGTAATAGTCTTTCTACTTCCAGAGGGCATAGATTTAATTATACTTTTAAGGTAATCTACCCATGCAATTTCAGGAACACTATTTAATCTTGATAGTATTTCTTCAAGTCCCCTAGGTGACTTCCCCTTGTTAGCATTTATTGCAACTCCTTTAATAAGTTCCTTTGAGTCTTCCATATTTAACCCTTGTGAAGAGTTTATAAAAGAATCATGAATACTTTCTAAATCTAAATCTTTTAAATTAAGATTTTTCTTTCCTGAATTATTCGAAATATCCTCTATAGCTTTATATATTTCTTTTGCATAGGCCTCTATAGTAGAGTCTTTATTTAGCTCTACATTTAATGCTAAGGATATATTATCAATTTTTGTTGCATAGGAAGGTAGGCCCTTTATAAATTGATTAACGGATATGTCCATAGCTATATTCACAGGTACTTTTCCATACTTACTATACAAATCTTGAGCTCTAACATGATGGCCATACATAATATGATAAATTTCATGCTTTATAAGTGCTTTCATCTCCTCAAGACTACAATTTAAAAACTTCCAAGGATTAAAGTACATTATAAATCCTAATAGATCTATCTCTGTGCTTATAGGCCACTCTATGTCAAAACTAATATCTCTTTTAGTCTTCATCATAAAAAATCCAAAAAAGCTATCTTCCCCTTGCATTAATGAAAACACAACACCCTCTATTAACTCCTTAAATTCTCTTTTAGTTTTATCCCCAAAAATTTTACTCATAACTATTTTATCTTCTTCTTTGTTTCCTGTATAAACCTTAGAAAGTTCTTTAAGAAGACTTATTCTTAATGTTTCCACTGATTTACTTTCCATTTATATCATCTCCAAAGAAAACAAGAGAAAAATAGTTCAATAAAGTCATCATTGTCTAAAAACCTTATATAAAGGCTTTCTTCGTATTCCTCTCGTATTTCTTTCATTATTCCCATTCTTAAATCCATAGGATATAGCTGTAGATATTTTGAAAATAGAGATAATTCTCTTTCACCATGACTATTTTCATTTAAATATACTAAGGAATTTTTAGCTATAATATAAAGCCTTGAGTGACTTTCGAGGCTTACTCTTTCCTTAATATTTTCTGAAATTACCTCGCTATCAAATATATCCTTAGGCTTTATGGATATGGATTTATAATTTTTTATAAAAGACATAAAATCCTGGGCTATAGCTGATCCTACATTTCCCTTAACAACATTATAAAATATGTTATCAGAGTATATATTCCTAGACTGTAGGTATACCTTATATGCTCTAGATATCCTCTCCCAGCTCCTTGGAGTTGCTTTTATACTATCCATAGCATCTGGTCTATGTAGGTACTCCTTGAAGGTAGAAATAAACTCTAGTACATGTTCATGTATTAGACTCTCTTTGCCCATGCCCCACTTTATCCATTCATTCACATCTGAATCCATTTCTACCCACACAAATCTGTTTTCCTGTGCAGGATCCATGTCTACAACTTGATATTCACTATTTTCAAAGGAATCATATTTATTAGATGGATTCATAGCTGCAATAACTTGAACATTTTCTGGGAGTACATACCCATTTATCTCTTTATTTAATATTAAGTTCATAAGTTCTTGCTGAACACTATGTTCACATCTATTTATTTCGTCTATAAACAATATGATTTTTCTATTCTCATCTTCTTTTGCAGCCCTTTCTATATCTACTAACTTAGTATGAACTGCATATACTGTCCTTTTTCTTTTTTCTATGCCCTCTTCTTTATATACATCGTAATATTCTACTGTTGGAAGCCCTCCTATTTCACCTTCTTTTAAAAGGTTTGCATCTATAGTTACTAAATAATATCCCTTTTCTTTACTTAGTTTTTTAACCAAAGAGGTCTTCCCTATACCACTTTCTCCTATTATTAAAGGAACTGCTTCACTTTTTAATATTAAGTCTACTGTTAATAAAGCTTCTGAAAACTTCAAATAAATACTTCCCTTCCTTATATTTCTATATCGCTAGCTTATAATCAATTAAGATCTTTTTTGCTTTTTTACTACCATAATTATATATAAACTTAATCTTATCTATATCCAATATCTCTAGATTCAAAAAATCTTTAACATACTTTTCTTCTATATCCTCATCTTTTAATTTTTCCATTAAGACTTCATCTATAAGTTCTTCAGTAACATCTTCATATATATATTTCAAAATATTTATGTTTACTTTTAAAAATTCTTTAATTCTTTCTTCATTATAAATATCTATATACGTAATTGCCTCTTCACTTTGTGATATAGCAATCTTTTGTGATTCAACTGTTGGTTTTTCTATATATTTAATAGCTGACCAATGATTTTTAACTGCCTCTATTTGAACCTTTTCATTAGGATCTTTTATATATCTTATTGAATCATAATCCTTTTTTACTGCCTCAACTTGCATCTTTAAAGAAGGCTCTTTTATAAATTGTATGGCCCACCCTTTAGAATTAATGGCTTCATGTTTAGTTTTTTCTGTGGGACTTTTTATATATTTTAGAGAATTCCAAGAACCCTTTACTGATAAGATTTGTATTTCTTCTAAAGGATCTTTTATATACTCTATTAAATAAGGATTAGATTTTACCGCCTCTTTTTGAACCTCTATAGCTGGATATTTTATATATTGTATAATTGAACTATTCTTTTTTACAGCTGTAAGTTGCATTTCTATATCTGGATCTTCTATATTTTTAATATGAAATGGATTGTCATAAATTAACTTTAGATCTTTCTCTTTTTTTGACATTATTATTCTCCTTAAAACATAGTTTCTTATTCGTTAATAATAATTATTTATTAAAAATTATATCATATGTATTTTAATGACGCATTATTAAAAAGGCGAATTATTAAAATAATTCCCCTTTTCTTTATATTGTATTTTTATTTAGTCTTTAAACTTTTCTACATCTCTTTTTATTGAAAAGAGTAAGTTATTAAGTTCCCAGACCTCGCCTTCTTCTACCAGCTTATTTAATTGGATTTGATATCTACTAGATTCAGCTATTTTACCTATAGAAACTAGGCTAAGTATATTATTCATTATATTAGATATTATATCTGATTTAACTTCAAATAGTTTTTGTGCATCTTTTATTTCATCTTTTATTTCTAACATTTGTTCATCAAGCTTAAATGCTGAATCAGCAGCATTTTTAAGTTTACCTTTTATTTCATAAGGTATTTCTTGTTTATATTTATAATTTAAAGAGTGTTCTACTGTAGCCCAAAAGTTCATAGCTAAAGTCCTTATTTGAAATTCAGCTAATATATCCTTTTGTCCTTCAGCCATGTTAACAGGGTATTTTATTATAATGTGATAACTTCTATATCCACTTTCTTTAACATTTGTCACATAGTCCTTTTCATACATTATTTGCATATCTTTTCTTTCTCTTATAAGCTCTACAACCTTCTCTATATCATCTACAAACTGACACATAACTCTTATTCCTGCTATATCCTCTATCTCATATTGAAGCCTATCTAAAGGGATATCAAATTTACTTGCCTTTTCTAATATACTGGATATTTCTTTAACTCTTCCTGTTACAAACTCTACTGGGGAGTACTCATTTTTTCTCCTATATTCTTTTCTTATACTTCGAAATTTAACTTTTAATTCCTCCACTGCTTGTTCATACGGAGTCAGAAAGGATTTCCATTCTTTTATTGCCATAAAATCACCCTCTATTTATATCTATTATATCCATAGACATTATAACAGATAAGTAAGGTAAATATAAACAATATTTATATTGTTTAATGAATATTTCTAACTCATATGATATAATTTAAAATGTTATTATAAGAAAATAAGGGGGAATATTTGTGGCTTTTTTTAGAAAAAAGGATAATAAAACTATAAATAAAATTAATTTAGAGTCTAATGAACCATCTAACATTAAGGGGGATTCAATAACTCAAAATCATGAATCCGAAAATAAAGTACATATAGCAAAAGAGATTTCCATATTAAAAGACAATATTGAATATGTTGCTGCTACTTCATCAGATATAAATTCCTCTATTAATCAAATGTCTGCTGGTAACATATCTCAAAGTAATGATTTAGCTAAAGCTTCGGACATACTTAGCGATTTTAATAAAGACATGGAAGAACTTGCTGTAAACGTAGTTAATGTTCAAATTAAAGTTATGGATAGTGATAAAAATGCTGATGATGGCTTAGAAACTATAAAAACACTGGACTCTTCTTTAGGAGACCTTGAAGATGCTCTTAGCATTTCAAACTCCACAGTTAATGACTTAGTTGGAAAATTAGAGTCTGTTAACACTATTACAGATTCCATAAGCCAAATAGCAAGTCAGACTAATCTATTGGCTCTTAATGCAGCAATAGAAGCAGCTAGAGCTGGAGATGCTGGTAAAGGCTTCTCTGTAGTAGCTGGTGAGGTAAGAAAGCTTGCAGAGAACTCAAAGATTGCTGTTCAAAATATAACTAAAATACTTGAAGAAATAAAGGTAGATATATTAAATACTTCTTCTGCTATGTCTAGCGGTAATAACGCACTTTTTAGTCAAAAATCCACAATAAAACAAACTAAAGATACATTTTTAACTATAAAAAGTGAATTAAATGAATCTGTAAATGAAATAGAAAAATGTATAGTTAACCTTACAAATTCCTCTGAAAAAAAAGATATAATAATATCCTCTATAGATGATATATCTTCTTTATCCGAAGAAAACTCTTCTTTATCTGAAGAAATTGTAGCAACTATGCAATCTCAAGATTCAACAATACAATCAATTAATGAAGGAATAATTAATATAGAAAATTCATTTAAAGAATAATCCATACTTTGATAATATCTTCTAAAACGCAAAAAAATAGTCAGTTAAAACTGACTATTTTTTTGTTTATATAAATAAATTTACATTAGATTCTTCAGCCTCACCTAAATAGTATCCAACTCCTGCTATTTTTACCCCATCTATTAGTTCTTCCTTTTTTAGTCCTAAAAGATCCATTGACATTTGGCAGGCAACTATCTCTATTCCACTATCTATAGCTGCTGTTATAAGTTCTTCTAACGATGAAACATTTTTATCCTGCATTAATTTTCGTATAACCTTAGGTCCCATACCAGCCATATTCATATTTGAAAGCTTAAGCTTCTTTGATCCTCTTGGCATCATAAACCCAAAGGCCTTTTCCATAAACTTCTTTTTTGTAGGAACTTTTTCATCTTTTCTTAATATATTTATTCCCCAAAAGGTGAAGAACATAGTTACCTTTTTACCCATAGATGCAGCTCCATTTGCTATTATGAATGATGCTATAGCCTTATCTAACTCTCCACTAAATACAACCATGGTTTTACCATCTTTTTGTGTAGATACTAATTCTTTATTATCCTCATCTTTTGTTACTTCCTTAGGCTTTTTTTTTATATAAGCTTTTATCATGCCTCCTTCTCTTTTTAAATCTAAAAGCTGATTCCCTGTATTTTTACACCAAGACTGTACATCTTCATAAAAACCTGGGTCCGAGGCCTTAATACTTAATATTTTACCTTCTTCTAATTTATCCATACTATTCTTTAAACTCATTAAAGGACCTGGACAACATAGGCCTGAGGCATCTATTTCTTTATCAAATTCTTTATCCTTTAATTTTATTAAAGTTTTATCATCATCTTTTATATTACTTTTATTTATTTCTAAAGGTTTAAAATTAGCTTTTTTTATACTTTCATATCCCCCAGTTAAATTTTTCACCTTAAATCCATTTTGGGTTAATATTCTCGATGCTATATATCCTCTAAGTCCTACCCTACAATATACCCATATTTCTTTTTCTTTATCTAATTCGTTCATTCTGTTTCTTAAATCATTAACTGGTATATTTATTGCCTTGTCTATAGATCCATTTTCTACTTCTACCTGATCTCTTACATCTAATAATATTTCTTTATTTTGATTAAAATCATTAATATCTTCTATATTTAATATATCCATTCTATCTTCTAATACATTTTCAGCTATAAATCCCATCATATTAGCTGGAGACTTTGCAGAGGAATAAGGTGGTGCATATGCAAGTTCTAGTTCTGTTAAATCTTTAACTGTACCATTTAACTTTATTACAGTTGCTATTACATCTATAGTTTTATCTACTCCATCATATCCCAATATTTGAGATCCTAATATCTTGCCTTCCTCATTAAATATAAGCTTAATGGACATCATAACTGCTCCTGGATAATATCCTGCATGAGAATTTGGATGAGCATATATTACCTTATAAGGTATTTGAAGCTTTTTTAAGTTTCTTTCGTTATTTCCAGTACTAGCAGCTGCCATATCAAAAACCTTAATAATTGATGTGCCTAAAGTGCCTTTGTATTCTGACTTAATTCCATATATATTGTCTGCTACAATTCTTCCTTGCCTATTAGCAGGACCTGCTAATGGTATTGCTGTTGAATTTCCATTTATAAAATCTTTAACAAGTATAGCATCTCCTACAGCATAAACATCTTCTACATTTGTGTTCATATATTTATCTACTACTATATGACCTTTATCTCCAAATTCAATACCTGTATCCCTCAAAAATCCTGTATCAGGGATTACACCTATGGCAAGTATCACCATATCTGCATCTAACTTTTTACCACTACTTAAATTAATAGATACCTTACCTTCATTATTATTAAAACTTTTAACACCATCTTCAAGAATTAAGGAGACTCCATGATCTTCTAACTCCTTTTCAGCTATAGTTACCATATCAGAATCAAAGGGTGCCAATATATGAGGTGCAGCTTCTACTAAGGTAACTTCAAGGCCTCTTTTTGAAAGGTTTTCTGCCATTTCTACTCCGATATATCCACCACCAATTACTACCGCACTTTCAGTTTCATTTTTATCTACGTAAGCTTTTATACTATCAGTATCTGGTATGTTTCTAAGTGTAAATATTTTTTCATTATTTATTCCCTCAATGTTTGGTCTTATAGGCTTAGCTCCTGGGGATAGTACTAAATAATCATAAGATTCTTCATATATACCTTTTTCTTTGCTATTAATACTTAATGTTTTTTCTTTAACATTAACCTTTATTACTTCACTGTTAATTCGTACATCTATATTAAACCTATCTTTCATAGACTTTGGTGTCTGTACTAATAACTTATCTCTCTCATCAATAGTTTCACCTATATAATAAGGTAACCCACAATTAGCAAAAGAAATATATTCATCTCTTTCAAAAATTATAATTTCAATATTTTCGTCTAGTCTACGAAGTCTCGCTGCAGTGGATGCACCACCTGCAACTCCTCCTACAATTAAAGCTTTTTTTGTCATTTTTACCCCTCCTTATATCTTAGTTCGCTGATTTTGTTTTTATTCTTTTATCAAAATTTTCATTAATAGTTTAACTCTTGGATCTTTAATGCTATATATAACCTCAAGGCCTCTTCTTTCACTTTGAACTAATCCTGCAGCCTTGAGTTTTTGCAAATGCTGAGATATTGTTGATTGTGGCACTTCAAGGCAGCCTTGCATAAAAGTTACATTGCACTCACCTTTTTTAATAAGACCATTTAAAATACAAATCCTTACGGGGTGTGCCATAACCTTTAATAATTCTGCTACCTCATCAAACCTTTTATAGTTGTTATCCATAATTACTCTCCTATCAATCTATATATTCATATATTACAATATAGTGATTTAGTTGTCAATAAAAAAAGATAATACGCCTCCAATTTTAAAAGAAGTTGTATTACCCTTTTTTATTTAACCCTATTCATAAAATTCTTTAAGCGTATTTATTAAATTCATCTCTCAACCTTCTGTTTTGTTAATATGTCTTATATTAATTTAGCCATCTTTATTATTTCATTTCCAAAAACCTTTTTATTATAAATTAAGCTATAATCAATCTTTTTATAAAACTCAGCTACATATGCATCTTTTGCTAGTAATGTACATCTAGAGTATTTACTTCTTTTAGCTAAGGTTTCTGCGTGCTCCATTAAAAGCTTTCCTATATGAAGGCCCTTTGCTTTTTCTGTTACAGCTATATTTGCTATATAAAGGTCTCCTTTGTCGCATTCTTTAACAGTTATAAATTTTAACTCACTTATTATAAACTTAAACTTTTGCTTTATTCCTTTAAGCCTTTTTAGTATGGCTACGCTGGTTTTTATATTAGATGTCCCTAATTTATTATATGGTATTAAAACAAGAACCCCTGCAACCTCACCTTTATATTCAGCAACTTTAGCAAATCTACAGCTATATCTAGAATCATGGTTTTTAATAAGGTATTTTATTAACTCTAAGTTTTCTTCTTTGTTACTACCTCCCCATACATCTTCTGGATTACTTTCTGTACTATAAATTAACTCTGCTATAATATCACTGTCACTATCTTGAGCATCTCTAATGCTCTTATCCATGATTTTAACCCCCCTAGTTACTATATCAAGTGATTCTTAGACTCAAGTGGAGTTTGCTTATAAGGACTACATCTCTCCATCAAAGGCTAGAAGAACTTATCCACGGGCTTAGCAACCGTAATCCCCCACCTTGAAGAGGATAGGGGTGTTACGGATGGTAGCCATCGGATAAATCTTTTTTTTAGAATTATACATATCTTTATATATAGTATATGACTTTAAGTTCATATTTTTAATCCATACTATTGCGGATTTTATATACACAAAATCTACTTATTTTATATAAACTTTTAATGCTAAAATCACAAATTAGTACCTGAAATAACCCTAAGTAGTCCTTATATCTTGTAAAATATATAAAGTACATTTAAAAGCAAACAAAGTAAGGGGAAGTTAAAACGCTTTAATATGGTTTTTAATCAGATAAAATCTTCACTGGATCAAAATCTATATAATCACAAGAGGTCATTATATATTCCACTCCATCTTTATATCCATTTAATACCTTAGCTAGTGCTGGTCCATGCAAATGACCATATATAACCTTAGATACATTATATTCTTTAAATATTTTAGTAACTTCTGACTCCTCAAACCTTTCGTTAGTTGGAGGATAGTGAATCATCACTATTATCTTATCATAACCTTTTTTCACTGCCATATCTAGTGAAAGTTTTAGTCTTATAAGCTCTCTTTCATATATCTTTTCATCATGTTTCGTGTAGTTCTCTCCACCAGGACAAGTCCATCCTCTAGTACCACAAATGGCCCAGTCTTCATAATTAAAAAAGTTATTTTGGATAAAATCCATATTATCGAACATAGCATTAAGTTTTGTAATACTATTCCACCAATAATCGTGATTCCCCTTAATAAATATCTTCCTTCCTGGAAGATTATCTATCCACTCTAATTCTTTTTTGCTATCTTCCATGGTCATAGACCAAGATATATCTCCAGCAATAAGTACAGTATCATCACTTGAAACCTTCTTTAACCAATTTTCTTTTATCTTTTCATCGTGCTTAAACCACTGCTGCCCAAACACATCCATGGGCTTATCTCCACTTAAAGCTAAGTGTAAATCTGATATTGCATATAATGCCATTATTCACTCACCTTTCTCCTAATATAGCATCTATATCTGTAATGTAAGCTATTATCTCCGCTATAGCTTCATAAAGTTCAGAGGGTATGAATTCTCCTATGTCTACATTATTTAACAAATCTGCAAGTTCCTTATTATATACTATTGGAACATCACTTTCTTTAGCTTTTTCTAGTATTTTATCTGCTATATCTCCCATTCCTCTAGCTGTAACCATTGGTGCATCATAGGAATGTTCATATTTAACAGCTGCTGCCTTCCTTGCTTTTTTCATACGTTACTCTTCACCACCTTAATAGCTATAATTAATACTTATCACATCTTTTAACCCTATTAGTAATTTTAGCACTTATAATATGATTTTTAAAAGATCTCTCATATGATTTTACACCATAACATTTAAAGATGTAAAATCATTATCATTAAAAAACTCTCTACAACTCACTATATCAGATGCTATTTCTTTTTTAGAAAATTTAATATCACAATTATATCCTAAACTTTCTAATGATTCTTTTAATGATTCTCTTTTCATATTTAATATCTTTATAGACTTTTCATAACACTTTATTTCTAAATTCATAAAATCATTTTTAACTTTTATAAATCCATCAACCTCGCCTAAAAACTGTGTCTTTACTGTAACTACCATTTTAACATCTTTAGAATCAATTTTCTTTCCTTCTTCTCTCTTATCTTTTATTATTACCCTACAAGGATACTCTTTATAGTTCATTTCTATAGGTAAATCCATATAATAATATTCATTAGAAATTGTATTGAATAATTTAAAGTCACTTAAATTATTCTTTATGAAGGATAATATGTTATTTATATTATCCTTCCCATCTAAAGACTTATTTAACACATCATTTACTATGTTTTTCATGTTATTTAACTTTATATCCATCTGATTTTTAATAATGGTGGCACTGTCCTTTAACAACTCTTTAGATGTACTTTCAGCTAAGCTTTCGTAAATGATACCTTTTGTTTCTACGGACTCTTGATTTATATTTTCTTCTATATTCTTACCCATGATTAAAGATAAGGTCTGCTCACTATCTATATTAAAATTGCTTAAACCATCTTTTCCCTTGCTTTGTGAAAAATTCATTAAAAACTTTACGGTTTCGTTTGATTGAAGGTTTTCTTTATTAACCAGATTTAAAATCTTTTCAAGGTTATCTCCAGTTAGATTATTTAAACTTAACATGGTTTCTGTAACATTTTGTGAGATGTTTGCTATATTTTGCTTAAACTCAACAAAAGATTTTGGCTCAGTTTCTTTTTGTATAAAATTTGATAAGTTATTAACTTCATTTTCTGTTAAAATGAGTTCTTTTGGAAATATTTCTTTAAGTTCAATTTTTATTTGATCCTTACTATTTAAAATTTGATCTTCCACTGCATTTATCAAAGTAGAAAGATTTCTAATTCCCTCTTCATCAAAGTCTCCTTTAGATATATCTATTAACATATCATCTACATTTATGTTGTCAATCTTTAATACTTCTTGTATGCTTTTTAAAATGTTCTCTTTAGTGAACTTATTTAGTGATGACATTAAATCACTTATAGAATCTTTATTGAAATTTACATCCATATTTAAAGTATCTTTTATTCCTTTAGAAAGTATTGCTTCTACCTCTTTTTCATTAAGGCTTCCCCTTTCTACCACTTGTGTTTTAATTATAGATGATTCTTCCACCTCTATATTGGCTGAATCTTTAGCAATACCATTTTCTTGTTTTACATCTTCAATTGCGAGTAACTTTTCCATATCTTTTAACAAATCATAAAGCTTACTATCTTCCTTAAATATATTTTTAAAACCTTCTATAGTTTCTTTATCTAAAGTCAGATCATTTTCCATCATAAACATTAAATCCTCTATAGATAACTCTTTAAATTTAGAAAAGGATTCTTTTAAAACCTTTTCTATGTTTTTTCCTTGTTCACTGTTTATATCTATGGATTTACTATTTAAATATTTTAATATAAATTCTCTTTCTTTTGAAGGATCAGACAATACATTTTCTTTAAAATCTATTAATGTTTTAACTTTTGAAATATTTTCTTTATTCAGCTCTATATTATGTTTTAACATCTTAACTAATATTTCTCCATCTGCTTTTGTAAGACCATTTTCTTCTAATATTAAGTCGATGGATCCTTTAAAATTATCTTCTAATGCTACCTCTGACTTTAAGATTTTTATCTTAAGCTTGTTATCTTCAAATCCTTCTACTACAAACTTTCTTATTCCTTTATAATCCAAGTCTATATTTCCATCTATTTGTGCTTCAAATTGCCATCCATCTATCATCCTTAAAGTAACTTCATCTTTAGAATCTCCATATGCTACAACTCTTGCTGAAAAACTTTCTCCATTTTGAAATGTAAGTTTTGAGGTAAGTTTTTTATTATTAGTTCCATAAGGATTATTTACATTAATCATATTTCCCATAGTTCATCCTCCAGATTAAATTCTATATGTTTTAAATTAAGAATCATTTCATTGAAACCTTAATTTAAAGGTATTATGATACTTAATAGCTATTTTTAAGCTTCTATTTATTATCGTTTAAATTAAGTTTTTCTGAAGATTATACTATATGACTACACAAAACAAACTAATTCTATAACTAAAATAAACTACTTTCTTAAAAGAAAGTAGTTTAAAATTAATTTTTCTAAGTATTATCAGAGCGCGTTAACATTTTTTAATACTATCTGTAAATTTAAGCCGCATACTTTTGTAAAAATAGAGGTATTTCACTATAATCTGCATTTATATTTATATAAAACTCCAACTTATAATTGTGAGCCAACTTTTCCATCTTCAAAAATAAATGTGCGGCATCTTCTAAGTTTCCAGAAATAATGTTACACAGACTATCTATAAAGATAGTTTCTATATCATAGTCTTCTGAAAGTATGCCGCACAAAAAACCGTACATTTCATTATAATCTTTTAATTTAAAGTCATCTGTAATTATCATTCTAATCCTAGAATCTAGATTAAACATGGGTCCCTTATCATCATCTATATATATAACAGTACCTTTTGCTTTTTCAGCTTTAGCGTTTGCAAGTTTTATTAATGATTTGGTTTTTCCTGTACCTCTTTGGCTGCAAAATACATGTATCATCTTAACCACCCCTTTATTATATTTGAGAGAAAGTCACTTTGTTAATATAATTATATAATATTCAGAATATTATATCAATAAAGCTTCAAAACTTAATAAATTATTTACATCTTCCTCTACTTTAGTTAATTATACAAAAAAAAGATTACTTCCTTAATTAGAAATAACCTTTGTTTTAAATGTTATACATAACTTTATTTTTACCTGCTCTTTTGCCCTTATATAATAATCTATCTGCAGTTTGGATCAAATTTATTATGTTCTGACCATCTATAGGATAAAAAGATATACCAAAAGTTGCAGTTACAGCCTTATAATCTTCTACTAATGAATATTCATTATCTTCTATAGACTTTCTAATATTATCAACAATTTTATAAACACTTTTGAAATCTTCGCCTTGGTCTATATATAAAACAATCTCTTCTCCACCATACCTAGCTACAATATCTTTTGGACCTAAGCCTTTTTTTATTTCCTTTACTGTCTTTAGTAAAACTTCATCACCAAATTGATGCCCAAAAGAGTCATTAATCTTTTTAAAATCATCTAAATCAATCATAACTATGGCAAATCTACTACACCCATTTTCACTAATCTTATCATTTACAAAATTCATAAAATATTTTCGTGTGTAAATTCCAAGTAGGGGATCCATGTTTATCTGTCTTTGTATTTCCTTATACAAAATGTTGTTTTCAATAGCAATAGCAATTTGATTAGCTATAGAAGATATGAACTTCACATGATCTGGGTTAAAAAAATTACAAAGGCTATGCTCTAGAATCATATATCCCATAAACTTTTCTCTAAGATTTATAGGTACACCTATTGCGGAATGCATGTTGCCTCTATTTCTAGTATTAAAAATTGTTTCTTTAGAATTTAAAATAAAAGGTTTCCCACTTTTTATCTTTTCAATATAAAAATTTTCTTCAAAGATTAAGTATGCTTCTTCCATATTACTGGCCTTTATTATGATTTCACCGTTTTCTTCTAAATAAATAGAAGAATAAGTTGCACCTAATATACCTATTATCATATCATTTATCATAGGTATTAGATTTTCATTACTTAAATATGAATTTATATATTTACTTATTTCTACTATATTAACGAGGGCATCAAGACTTTTTTCTAAGCTTATATTTTTTTCACTCAGCATTTGAATTTGTGTTTCTGCAAAGCTTTGGTATATTTCAAATTCTTCTAGTGACTTTTCATACTTTTCTTTATAACCTTCCATTTTTTCTTCTCCAAAATTAGTCTTATTATTAACCTTATCCATGGTTTAATAATAAAATAATTTATTTATCTATAGTTAATAAATTGAAGTTCTATCCCAAAATCTTTTCCTTTTAATAAAGCCATAACAGCTTGCAAGTCATCTTTGTTTTTTCCTGTAATTCTTAACTCATCATCTAATATTTGTGTTTGTACCTTTATTTTACTTGATTTTATTTCAGATACTATAAGCTTTGATTTTTCTTTGTCTATGCCATTTACAATTTTGCCCACTTGCCTTACGGTTCCCATAGTAGCATCTTCCACTTTTTCAAAATCTAAAGCTTTTGCTGAAATACCCCTTTTTATAAGCTTTGCCTTCAATATTTCTATTACAGCTTTTAATCTAAAGTCATCTTCAGAAGCTATTTTAATTTCATTCTTTACAAGTTCAACTGTAGACTTACTGCCTTTAAAATCATATCGTTGACTTATTTCTTTTAAAGTTTGATTTATAGCATTATCCACTTCTTGCATATCAACTTTTGATACTACATCAAAAGAATAATTACTTGCCAATACTTTCTCCCCCTTTGTGTATAATCTTATGATTTTACCTAATACTTATAGTTTAAAATACTTCCAATATATAATCAACCATTTATTTGTTTAATTATAGCAATATTATATCATATATACCTTTATTATTGAAATTTTATATCATTAAAGTAGATTGAATAATTAATTAATTTCATATTGAAATATTATAACTATATGTTATAATATCATTATGAGCTTGGCTCTATATATTATATGGGTCCAATTTAATGAGGTAATTTCCCTTCCTTTGATCAAGGGAAGAAGTTATCTATAAATTAACCCTTTGATCACAAGGAGGTTTGTAAAATGGAAGATAAAAATATTGTATGTAAAGATTGTGGAAAAGAATTTGTTTTTACAGCTGGAGAGCAAGAATTCTTTAAAGAAAAAGGATTTGAAAATGATCCTGTAAGATGCCCTGATTGTAGACGAGCAAGAAAAGCTGAAAGAAACAATAGATAAGAGAATATAAACTTTATTTTCTTATGAGTTCTAGGACTAATTTATTTATAAATTAGTCCATTTTTTTATATTTAACTTGTCCTTTTTCCCTTTTATACTATTCTATGAGTTTCTACTACCTTTATTAAAGGTAATGCAATTATTATACCTACAAATACCTGTAGTATATTCCCTGGTATATCATAAGAAGATACTATAAGCGCCTTCATAAATGTTATGCCCTCGCCTAAAAACAGCATCTTTATTAAGGCTCCTGATATAAAATATGCACCTATCATAAATATCCCAGATACTAAAAATGCAAAGGCATATTTTAATGTAGATTTATTCTCCCCCCTTTCAATTATCCATCCGGCTATAAGTACCATTGAACCTTTAATAATAAATGTAAAAGGTGCCCAATAAGTATACCCATGAAGTATATCAAACAAAAACATTCCTAATGCTGAGGATACAGCACCTTTCTTCTTACCTAATAAGATAACTGATATAAATATAATACTATCTCCTATATGAATAACTCCATTATAAGACGGTATTGTTATAAGAGAGGTTCCTAAAAGTACAATTGATGACATAAGCGCCATATAAATTAAATCCCTTATTTTACTTTGTGTCTTTGCTATTTTGTTATCTCTTTTCTTTTCCATCACCATTCCCCCTAAAATAATATTGTAAATATAATTATCTTTCCTATATATATACTATTCCCTAATTACCACTAATTCAAATATATGTAACACATTTATTGTTTCAAGTTCTATTAATATAAATATGTTTATTGTATATTGACATAATTATTAAATAGTACTATTATAGACTCAATACAATTAATAATGTTTATTAAAATCCCAATAATTTAAAACTTTAAAGAGAAGTAAGTAAGTTTAAAAACAGATTTTAAGAGAGTTATGGATGGTGGAATCATAATAGTCATGTTTAAACCCAATGGGTCTCTTTTGTGCTTAGATGAATTTTAGTACTTTAAGCCGTGCATCTTACGTTAAAAGGATAGAGATATGATAGTATCTTTAAGAGATGAGGATTATTCCTAAAGTTAGGTGGTACCGCGGTTATACAAGCGCCCTATGATTTTTTCATAGGGTGCTTTTTATATACAAATATATGTTATAAAAACTAGCCATTCTATATTTAGATACATTATAAGTTTTTCTAAGGTACCTAAATATAATAATCTATAAAACTTAAAGGAAGTGTAACTTATGGAAGATACAAAAAAAATTATATTCAGCGGAATAAAACCCTCTGGAGATTTAACACTTGGTAATTACTTGGGAGCTATAAAAAACTGGGTAAAACTTCAAGATCAGTATGACTGCTATTTTTGCGTTGCAGATTTACATGCAATAACTGTAAGGCAAGAACCTAAGGATCTTAGACGAAGAACTTTAGAAATCTTATCTATATATATATCTTCTGGAATAGATCCAGAAAAGAACACTCTTTTTATCCAATCTCATGTGCCTGCTCACTCTGAAGCTTCATGGCTACTAACTTGTTCTAGTTACATGGGTGAACTTGGACGTATGACTCAATTTAAAGATAAATCTCAAAAGTATGGTGAGTCTATAAGTGCTGGTCTTTTTAATTATCCAGTCCTTATGGCAGCAGATATACTTTTATATAATGCAGACTTAGTTCCAGTAGGTATAGATCAAAAACAACACTTAGAGCTTGCAAGAGATATAGGAGAAAGATTTAATAATTTATATAGTCCTACTTTTACTATTCCTGATGGATATATAGCTACCTCTGCAGCCAAAATAATGGACCTTCAAGATCCGTCTAAAAAGATGTCTAAATCTGAAGATAACCCTAATGGATATATTTTAATAATGGATCCACCTGAGGTTATTAGAAAAAAGGTAAGTAGAACTGTAACAGATAGTATTGGAATAGTTAACTACTCTGATGATCAACCTGGCGTTAAAAACTTAATAAATATATTAAGTTCTATAAAAGGTATTTTACCTAAAGATGTAGCTAAAAATTATGAAGGCCTTGGCTATTCCGACTTAAAAAAAGATGTTGCCGAAGCTATAATTGAGGAGCTTTTACCTATTCAAACTAAAATAAATGAATTAATGAGCAATAAAACTTACCTAGAAGATATATATAAAAAAGGTGCAGAAAAGGCTAACTATGTAGCTAATAAAACTTTAAGAAAGATGCAGAAGAAAATAGGTTTAATTCCTAGATAATATTGTTAACTGAAATAAAATAGGAAAACTAAATATAAGAAAGCTTAAGGTCTAATAATTTCATATTAGACCTTAAGCTTTCTATGCTTTTTATCTCAAGTAACTTTTGATTTAAGATTAAATTCACCTTTATACTTAAAAAGTTTAATCTATCTATCTTTGCAAAAGAAATATTTACAACATTTCTATAAATGCTGAAATTCTAGTTTTTACTTGTCCTATATCCGAAGATGAGTAGCTTGTTTCTAATGCCATATAAGGAATTTCTTTATCTTTTGTTACAAACTCTCTTATCTTTTTAGTCTCTACAGCGTAGGTATGACAGGCTTGGAGTACAACCTCTATAACCCCTTCTACTTTATACTCATCTATTAGTTCATTTAATAAGCTTATTCTATTATTATTAGGTGACATAACTGAGCAACCTATATTTATATATTTTTCTGTAAGTGCATCTATAGGATCAATACTTTCATCTACCAATCTACTTTTTTCCTTAACCCCAGAACAATTTTCATAGCATACTACAACTGCATTATTATTCTCTTCTATAGATTTTATAATCTTGTCTGCTACCCCTCCAATAGGACATCCTGTTATAAGTATTCTTTTAGCATTTTTACTTATTTTTCTTTGTCCATTTTCATAACTATGTTTTATATCTTCTATCATCTCTTTGAGACTTATATTTTGTTTATGCTTGTCCAAATTAAAGGATGATCCTTCTAATACTTTATGAATTTCATACCCACTGATTGGAGGCGGACATAGCTTTTGAAGATCATAAAACTCTTGTAATAATAGTCTTTCTTTATTCCTTGCTTTTATAGATTCTTTTATGTCTTCTTTTGTGATAATAACATCAAAGTCATTTTCAAGTTTCTCTTTTAAATATAATATTTCATTTTTCCAAAGATTAAAAGAGTCTTTTCTCTCTAGATTTTGTGGTAACTGCATTACATGAACATTTTTTATTTCTCCTAAATATTCATACATCTTTTTCTTGCCATCACAGGTAGTTTCACCTACTATTAGATCTGCAAAATATGTGTAAGGGCAAGTTTTTGTAATTGCAAATCCATAGCTAGATTTAATAAGAGGGCATAAATTTTGTGGTAAATCTATCTCAGCATCTGATATAGGCTCATCACTCATTCCACATAGTGATACTGGAATTGCTCCTGCTGCAAATATAATTTCTACAGGAGTAAAGGTACAAAAGGTACCAACTATTTTTTTGCCTTCATCCTTTAATTCCTTAACTTTTATGAATCCATTTCTTCTAGCTTCACTAAACTCCTCGAATCCCTTAGGATAATCTTCCATTTTATTTATCTCCTTTTAATTTATATTTAACTTTTAATTTATATTAACATATAAAATAATCAAATCCTTATAGTACTTTTCTATACTATTTAACCACTCTATAGTATATATTTATAATGCTATTTAAAACCTACAAATACTTTTCTATATATTTTCTCGTATCTATCATTCACTATTATTGAAAATTTCTTTTTTAACTGTTATAATTACTGTGTTTAGAATTAAAACCCTAACCTTAAATGGTCTAGGGCATAATCCTTAAAAACATAAGGAGGATTTTATAGTGAATCTTAAAGAAGAAATAGAAAAAAGACGAACCTTTGCCATAATCTCTCACCCAGATGCTGGTAAGACTACACTTACAGAAAAATTACTATTATATGGTGGAGCCATAAGACTTGCTGGTTCCGTTAAGGCTAGAAAGGCATCAAAACATGCAACTTCAGATTGGATGGAGATAGAAAAACAAAGGGGTATTTCAGTAACTTCATCTGTAATGCAATTTAATTATGATGGATACTGTATAAATATATTAGATACACCTGGTCACCAAGACTTTAGTGAAGATACTTATAGAACTTTGATGGCCGCTGATAGTGCAGTAATGGTAATTGATGGTGCAAAAGGTGTTGAAGAACAAACAAGAAAGCTCTTCAATGTTTGTTCCTTAAGGAATATTCCAATATTTACGTTCATAAACAAAATGGATAGAGAAACTAGAGATCCTTTTGAACTTTTAGAGGAACTTGAAAACGAACTTGGGATAAAATCTTATCCTATGAATTGGCCTATAGGTTCCGGTCATGATTTTAAAGGCGTTTATGAAAGAGGCACTAATACTATACAAGTCTTTAATGGCAACAAAAGCCATGGTCAAACTAGAGTGGAATCAGTAAAAGAAAGTATAGATGATGATGTATTTAATGACCTTTTAGGTAAAAACCTTCACGATAAATTAATAGAAGACATCGAGCTTTTGGATATTGCCGGAGATGAATTCGATATAGAGAAGGTAAAAAAAGGAGAGTTATCCCCTGTTTTCTTTGGTAGTGCTATTACAAACTTTGGTATTGAACCATTTATTAAAAACTTTTTAGAGTTAACTTCTCCACCTTTATCAAGAAATTCAAATATAGGCGAAATAGATTCCTTTTCAGAGGACTTTTCAGCTTTTATATTTAAGATTCAAGCAAATATGAATCCTGCTCACAGAGATAGAGTTGCCTTTATGAGAATATGCTCTGGCCAGTTTAAAAAGGGCATGGAAATATTTCATATGCAAGGTAACAATAAAATAAAATTATCTCAGCCTCAACAATTTTTAGCTCAAGATAGAGAAGTTGTTGAAGAGGCCTTTTCTGGAGACATAATAGGTGTATTTGACCCAGGTATATTTAGTATAGGCGATACTCTTTGTAAAGCAGATAAAAAATTTAAATTTGAGGGAATACCTACCTTTGCGCCTGAATTCTTTGCAAGAATAAGACCTGTAGATTCAATGAAGAGAAAGCAATTTGTAAAAGGTATAACTCAAATAGCTCAAGAAGGTGCTATTCAAGTATTTAAAGAACTTTTTATAGGAATGGAAGAAATAATTGTAGGTGTAGTTGGTGTTCTACAATTTGAAGTTCTAGAATATAGACTTAACCATGAATATAATGTTGAAATAAAAATGGATAGACTAGCTTATAGATTTGTTAGATGGATAGAAAATAAAGATTTAGATATGGATAGCCTTAACTTAACAAGTGATACCAAAAGGGTAGTGGATTTAAAAGATAGACAAATTCTTATATTCCAAAATGATTGGGGTATAAATTGGGCTTTAGATCATAATAAAGGCCTTATATTATCAGATGTAGGTAAGGCTGACGATTAATCTTTTTCTAAAGTAAATAAAACCCCCTCAAAATATAATTTTGAGGGGGTTTTTATTTATTATTTAATTTAAGCTCTCCATAGTCCATGAAGATTACAATATTCTCTTACAGATACTATTTCTCCACATATAGTGAAAGTTGCTTCTGGCTTTTCACCTGGTTTTAAGTGTTTTCTATATACCTTGTTTTCTGTTATGATCTCTATCCACTCTATGTAGTGTTTATCCTCCATTGGGTGCTCTACAGATCCAACTTTAACAGTTACAACATCTCCATCTTTTTCAACTACAGGTACATGCTTTTCTTTTGCTGCATCTACAGTGTTTTCTTCCATAAGTTTCATAGGTTCTCCACAACATACTAATTCACCTGCTGATGCATGAACCATTTCCACAATATTTCCACATACATTACATTTATAAATTTGATGTAATTTTGTCATTTAAATTACCTCCTTAATTATTTAATAACTGCTTGTACACTTAATTATACATCATATTTAATATTAATAAAGTATCCAGACGATATTTTTTAAAATATTCATATAATTTTTACATCAGATACCTTCTTTATTTAAAATTTCCATTTTCTTTGTATTATTATTTTAGAAATATTCCACATACTAAGTATAGAGGTGATAGATTATGAGTAAAAAATCTAAAGTTCCCTATCTTCCATTAGAAAGGGGTTATTTAGAACAATCTTCTAAAGATTTAAAATCCTGTTCTAAAGAAAATAAAGAAAGTTGTTCTAAACTTCCAGATCCCGTTGAAGATCCTATTGTTTGTAACAATATAGCTTGGATGGAATTCGACTATACCTCGAGAGATCAGCCATAAATATAGCACCATAAGAGTATTAGATCAGATAGTCATTTCACAAAAAAAGGTTATCGTAGTTACGATAACCTTTTTTTAGATCTTTATAATTTTTTGTATTATTTTTATTGTTTTTATTGGATACCTTATATATATACCACTATATTTTGCTCTCCTTCTTTAAAGTTTATAAATCCATCTTCTGATATAACATCATTTATTAACACACATTTCTTTTCATCTCTTTTCACCACAATATTGTAAATCCCTTTGTCTTTTTTATATGTGATTTTATATTCATTCCACTCTATAGGCACACAGGGTTTAATAATAAACCCTCTTCCTTTTATTATCTTTAATCCTAGTATATCTTCTACTGCTGTTTTATACATCCATCCAGAAGCTCCTGTATACCAGCTCCATCCACCTCTGCCTTCATAAGGTTCTAATGAATATATATCTGCTGTCATGACATAGGGTTCTGCCTTATACCTTTCAATCTCAGTTATAGATAATGTGTGATTTATAGGATTTATCATATTAAATAACTGTAAAGCTTCACTATTATAATTTAATTTACACATAGCTAGTATAACCCAAACTGCTGCATGGGTATATTGGCCTCCATTTTCTCTAACTCCTGGTATGTAACCTTTAATGTATCCTGGTTCTAAGCTTGATTTGTTAAAAGGTGGAGATAGCAATACTATCATACCTTTATCTTTTTTTATAAGGTTTTTTTCTACGGAATTCATAGCTTTCTTTGCTCTTTTTATATCTGCTGCACCTGAAATAACAGACCAACTTTGTGATATAGAGTCTATGGTACACTCACTATTTTCTATGGATCCAAGAGGAGTACCGTCATCAAAATAAGCCCTTCTATACCAGGCACCATCCCAGGCATTCTTTTCTAAATTTTCTCTAATAAACTTTTTAGTTTCAGAATATTTCCTCTTAGTATCTTCATCTTTTTTTATATTACATATTTCAATAAATTCTTCTAATATATAATATAAAAACCAACCAAGCCAAACACTTTCTCCTGTACCCTTGTTGCCTACAGTGCTAAATCCATCATTCCAATCGCCGCTACCTATTAAGGGTATATTGTGTGGTCCAAAGTTTAGTCCCTTATCTATAGCCTTTAAACAGTGCTCATATATGCTTCCCTGCTTATCACAGTTCATAACTACATTATATCTTTCATCTTCTCCTTCTTTTAAAGGCTCATCTTTTAAGTAAGGTACATTTTCATCTAAAATGGATAGATCCCCAGTATGATTAATATAATCTGCTGTTACAAAGGGTAGCCAAAGTAAGTCATCACTAAACCTTGTACGTATCCCACTATTAATGACTGGATGCCACCAATGTTGTACATCCCCTTCAATATATTGCCTTCCAGCACTTCGAAGGATCTGATCTCTTGTAATATTTTCATCTACAAGTCCTATAGCCATAGAATCTTGGAGCTGATCTCTAAATCCATAAGCTCCTCCTGATTGATAAAATGCAGTTCTTGCCCAATATCTACAACATAAAGTTTGATACATAAGCCAACCATTTAACATTATATCCATACTCTTATCTGGGGTTTCCACCTTAATCTTTCCTAAAATTTCTTCCCAGTATAATTTAGTTTCATCTAGTTTTTTTTCAACTTCTTTTGTATCTGACATATCTAATAATATATTCTTTATAGAATCTATATCTTCTAGCTGACCTAATGCTATAACTATAGTCTTTTCTTCTAGCGGATTTAACTTAATCTTACTGCACTGACTTAAACAAGGATCAAATCCTGCACCTGCAGTATTTGAAAGATTCTCCTTTTTCATAGCTAAAGGGTACTCTATGGCTCCGCCTTTACCAATAAACTCTCTTCTATTTCCAGTAAAACTTATATCTTCTCCACCTACAATCTTTAAAAAGGTCTTTAACCCTCCAAAATGCTCACTATAAGGATTCCTTGCCCAAATAAAATCTTCTTCTATCTTGGTATATACATACTGGCTACTTTTTTCTATGGATTCCCCTAACACCATTCTAGAGTAATAAAAACTAGATATATTCTTTATTTTGTTGCTAGTGTTTTTTAATGTTACAACAATATATTTTATTGGATTATCTTTGTCAACAAAAACTGTATAACTACCATCTACATCATATGCACTATGTGTAAACTTGCTATATCCAAAACCATGTTGGATTATATATTCACCTGAATCTCTTACAGGTCCTGGAGTTATGCTCCAAAAATTTCCCTCATCATCGTCTCTTAAGAAAAAAGCCTCTCCTGCTGGATCTATTATACTATCATTACTCCAAGGTGTAATTTTATTTTCTCTACTGTTTTTATTCCAAGTATGTGCAGATCCGCTTTCTGAAATAAAGCATCCGAATTCCCTATTAGATAATATATTTATCCAAGGCGCTGGGGTATTATTATAGGATTTTAGACATATTATATAACTATTTCTTTTAGGGTGAAATCCTCCAATACCATTAAAAAATAATAACTCAGATGTATCAAAAAAATCTTTTCTTCGTGTATGCTCTTTTGACCCTACGTCATAAGATTTACTTATTTCTAAGCTAAACTCTGTAGCAAAACTATCCTTTATCCACTTTAAGTTTTTAATTCCTTCAATTTCTCTATTCCAAGACTTATTATAATCATCCTTAGAATCGCTATTATCATTTGCTATTACTTTATTATTATTATTATTATTATAGTTTCTAATAAAACTTACTGCATTACTTTTTGGTTTAAACTCAATATTATCAATTAATTGAGGAGATTTATCTTCTATTTTATTTTCTATCCGCTCTTTAATATTATTATTGAAGTTACCCCGTTCTCCATAAAAGACAAATCTTGCAATACCTAATATAAGATTTATATCTTCTTTTTCCATACTGTGCTTACCTTTAACAAATATTCCAGCTCTCTTTTCTTCTTTATTACTAAGTCCAAGCTTTCCTATAATCTGTTTTATTTCCTTTTGCAATGGTTCATCATAGGATGAATCTTCTTCATTAAGTATTATGCAGTCAAACTTTATAGACTTTTTATTTAAGTATTTGTAAGCCATAAGAACCTGTGCTATTAACTCTAAATCCTGGTTTTTAGAAGCCTTCACTAAGACTATAGGATAGTCCCCAGATATACCATAACTCCAGAGATTCTTTTGACTTCTTTTTATACCTTTTAGATATTCTTCTCTTTCCTTTTTTGAATCATTTAGAAATATTATCTTAGATGCAAGGATTTGATATAAGTTTGCTTGATTTGATGTTATTCCAAGCTGCTGAAGTTCACTTTTGACCTCATTATTAGCTATATTAAAAGCTCTATCAATATCTTTTATAGTTTCATATCTATTTACTATATCCAAAATATCCTCTTTATCATCACTTACAGAAGTTATAAAGGCTATTTGTGCACTCTGACCCTTTTTAATTTTAAATACTCTTCTTAAACTTATTATGGGATCTAGCACATATCCTACTGTGTTTTTTAAAGGTACTTCGCTTTCCATTGTATAAGGATTAGAAAGATTTCTATTCCTTCCTATAAAATTTAATCTATTTGTTTCATATTGTAATGCTCCTACTGTATCACCTTTTGAAATAATCTTATTTGCCAAGTATTTTCTTTTTTCACCCTTACTTCGAGGCCTTCTACTTGCTAAAATGCATTGATCTTCTTCTATATATTCAGTATTTATAAATAAATTACTAAAGGATGGATGGGCTACATCTGCTTCATAGGTTGAAAGTGTTACTTCCATATAACTTGTTACTTCTATATATCTAGTACTATCACTATTATTTGTTATAATTAATTTCCTTATTTCAGTATTATCATAACTTGCAATACTAACATCTAGTTTAGTTAAGATATTTCCATCTTTTCTTCTATACTGAGCCTTATCTAGTGAAAATATAGCTTCATATTCTTCACCTTCATGTTTGCAGGGTTCATAGGTAGCACTCCAAAATTCATTAGAATTTAGATTTTTTATATAAAGATACTGACCCCCTATAGAAGTTGTAGGATCTTCCCGCCATCTATATAACATCATATCCTTCTCTTTACCATACCCACTACCATCATTAGTTATCATTAAAGAATAATCTCCATTAGACAATACTTGAACTTCAGGGAACTTTGTATTTGCATCACTATGTCTTCGTATTAACATATTCTTTTCATAAACTTCTTTCTTTGAATATGAAGGATCTCTTTTTCTACTAAATACTATTCTATTTATAGGTTTTTCTTGAAGTAATAACTCTATAGACTTTACTTCAGGAATATTATGAAACCTGTTTTGTAGTATATCTTTATTGATTATATTATTTAAAGCCATAAAACTCATTCCTTGATGATGAACCATATAGGATTTTACTAAAGCTTTATCCTTTCCTTTTGGAATTCTTTCTTTTGTATAATCTAAAGCTTCATATAATCCATATCTCCCTAACATACCCATACTTATTAAAGATTTAATATTGTCAATAGACGCCCTAAAGTCTACCATAAGAGCCATTACAGTTGAGTATGGTGATATCACAGTATCATCTTCGAGACCTCTTTTAAGTCCTACACTTGGTACACCGAAGGCCTTATACTGAAAATTTTCCTCTAAGTCAAATTTAAAGTAAGCAGATTCTGATATACCAAAAGGAATGTTAAGGTCTTTTGCATAATTTTTTTGAGCTTCCACTACTCCCTTATAAGTTTCTTCTAATAAGGTATCAGAATATGACCTCATTAAAAGTAGTGGCATTAAATATTCAAACATAGTACCGCTCCAAGACATTAATACCTTGTTTTTTTCCACCTTTCTTAAAGATCTTCCAAGCTTAAACCAATGTTTATATTCTATATCTCCCTTTGCAATAGCTATATAACTAGCTATTCTAGACTCAGAGGCTAAAAGATCATAATAAGAATCACTATACCTTTCTTCTTCTAGGTTATACCCAATATAAAATAATCCAGCACTTTCATCATATAACATCTTAAAATCTGTTTCTTTTATTATCTTTTCACAATTTAGAATTAAAGTTTTAATCTTATTTATAAGTCTACATATTTCTTTTATACTATTTTCAATAAGAACTTCTAACTCAAAAGAGCATTCACCTATACTTTTAAAATTATTTAATCTATCTGGCAAATCCTTTAGGTTAGTATTTATAACTATATCCATTAACCTATTACTAAAATCTTCATCTTCCTCCACTGCAGTATCAAAAAAGGGTAATAAATCTTGCAATTCTTTAAGTCTTTTATTTACCATAGATTTTAGTTTCTTATTCCAATAATAGTTCTCTCTCTCTTCCTTTTCTATATGAAAACAGCCATCTCTTATGGCCCTAAGCTTATCCTTATAATCTTTTAATGATTTATATGAAGTAAAATCTAAGTTTTTATCAAAGTATATGGTTTCTTTTTCTACCTCTTCTAGTAATAATTTTATGGTATCTTCTAGCCCCTTCATATAATTTTTATTTATAAGTGGTGTTTCAAGGTATTCTTTAAGTGTTCCTGGTACTATCCAAAGACAAGCTACTAAATTACCACTATCTACTGTAGACACATATCTAGGATGCAAAGCTTTTGATGTTTCAGTATCATACCAATTATAAAGATGTCCCTGGCACTTTTCTAAATCCATTAATGAGTGTATAGATTTATCCATCCTACTTACTACCTCTTCTATTCCAATATAACCTAAGTCATAAGCTGATATATTAGAGGTAAATATCATTCCTATATTAGTAGGCGATGTTCTACAAGCTAAGCCTTTTAATGGTTCTTGTTGGAAGTTATCTGGAGCAAGCCAGTTACTTTCTTCATTAATAAAATCTTCAAAATATGCCCAGGTTCTTCTTGATATATTTTTTAATAAATCTATTTCTTCCTTCTTAAAATCTTTAGTATCAATGTTGATTTCTTTGCTTATATAGTAGGCTATAATTGGGCTCAATATCCATAAAAGACTTGGTACTAAATAGACATAAAATGCTTCTTTGCTATTTATATAGGATAAATAAAGTATTGTTATACCAACTATACTTCCTATAGCCATGGATTCCACATAATCTATAATTTTATTTGAAACCTTTGATTCAACATCTTCAGCTGTTTTCCACTGAAGTAAATTCTTTTTACTAATAAATAATCTATATAACGTTCTAACCATTGCATCTATCATGATGTATCCCTGATATGGTATAAATGCGAACGTTAAAATTACTTGCTTTATTATTCTTTTAAAGGAGTTAGTATATGTAAAAATGCTTATACTTTTTAAAGGGGCTGTTACAATATCCGTTATATTAAATAATATAGGACATATCATGGAAATAATCCCAATAGCAGTGCCTATACCATAGCCTCCAGGTTCTAATGTCAGCGCATACAAAAATAATATAATAATAGATGGTGTGATTAAACTTCGCCTTAAGTTGTCTATAATCTTCCACCTTGATAAAGAGTTGATTGGAGATTCTTTGTATATCCAAGGTAGCAGCTGAAAGTCACCCCTTGCCCATCTATGAAGTCTTAATATACTAGAGTTGTAATATGCAGGGTAACCATCTACTAGCTGTAGATCTGTTACTAAAGCGCATCTCACATAGCTTCCTTCTAAAAGGTCATGACTTAGTACAGTATTTTCAGGAATAGCACTGACTAACATTTCATTAAATACATCCACATCATATATACCCTTGCCTGTAAATATGCCTTCGTAAAATAAATCTTGATATACATCAGACACCGCCGTTGTATAAGTATCTATACCATTTTCCCCAGAAAATATCTTAGAGAAAAGGGTCTTATTTGAATCCTCTATACCAACTGTAATCCTTGGCTGCATTAAACCATATCCACGTACCACCTTTTTTAAACTTGCATCTACATAAGGTTTGTTTAATACGTGGGCCATGGCACCAATTAGTCCTTTAGCTGTTCCCATTGGTAATTTAGTGTCTGCATCTAAGGTTATTACATATTTTATCTCTTGAAGTGTAGATATATCGCCACTTATTACATCATAACTAGTATTTTCATCTCCTCTTAATAAAGAATTAAACTCCATAAGTTTTCCTCTTTTTCTCTCCCATCCTATAAATGCATCCTCTTTTTCATTATACTGTCTATATCTATTTAAAAAATAAAATATATCTTCCCCTTTTGAATATTTTTTATTTAACCTTTTTATCTCTTTTAGCATAGTTTCTACTATTATATTGTCCTCTGGTGATTCTTTTGTTTTGGAATCTTTAAAGTCTCCTAAAACCCCAAAATAAATTCCTTCCACTCTACTTGCAAGGTAGTATACTTCTAAGTCTTTTATGAGATTAGTACCTCTATTTTCGTTGTTTATCAATGTAGGTATTACTACCATAGTTTTATATTCTTTTGGAATAGACTCTTTGAATTCTATCTTTGGTACAAACTTTGGAGAAGTATATTTAATTATAATCCAATGAAAAATAGATATAACAATTTCACTTAAAGGTATTATAAGAACTATAAATCCTAGTACATACTTGTATATTTTAATATCTAAATCCTTAAGCCTAAAGTTATATAAAACTAAATACTGAGAAATTGCTATCATAGATATTATAAAAGAAATATAAAGAGTGAATTTGTTCATTTCTAAAAATGATGATAATTTATTAATTGTACTATTTTTATTTGTAAAATATTCTTTAAGTTCTCTTGACCCCTTATCTATTATGTAATATCCCACATGACATTTATAAAGTTCTTTATCTTTTACTTCTTTTAATTGTAGGTTCTCTTTTTCGCTTAACTCTAATACCTTATCCACTACCTTACTTTCCTCTACCTTAACCTTTCTTGCAATCTTTTCTAATTCATGTCTATAGTAATCTCGTGAGCTAAAGTCCATAGATGTATATACATGTAGAGGATCTTTTGAAAGTGTCTTTTCTACATAACTTATCTTTTCAAATATTTCTCTCCAATCTTTAGATTCTATATTTTTTAAAGATGTTATTGCATTTTCCATAAAAGAGTTTAAGTTAGCTTCTTCTATACTTTCTCTTCTACTTATTAAACCTATGTTTTCCTTTGAAACACCGTACTTATCTTCAATCCACAAATATATTTCTTCTTGGTCTAAGCCATTATCTTTAATAGATTTTACAATCTTATTTATGAAGGTATCACTATATGGTATATCTTTATTATTTAGTATCTCAAGATAATCCTTTAGTCTATCCTCTGTATAAGCTAAAACTAATTTATCTATTATAATATCTGCTCTTTTTCTTTCATTATAAATTTTATTAATTATAGATGAGTCTTTACTTATAGACTCTATAAGCACCATCCTAAGCATTAAAGGAAAAGACCATAACTCTCCCATAGCAAGGTGGTTATAACTTTCATAACTTATTAAAAAGTCTTCTATATTATCCTTATTTACACTATTATCAAAATAATCAACAAAGGTTTTAGTCATATAGTAAACTCTAAGATTTCTATCACAAATCTTATTTTCAACTATTGGCATATACTTACAATAATCTTTAGGAATATTATATCTTATAGTCTCATATTCTTTTTCTATCACATATATATTATCCAAAAGCCACTCTGCAGCTCCCGTTAAATTCTTTTGTGTTTTCTCGTTTTCCTTTAGCATTTCATAATTCTTTATTATATTTTTATAATCTTTATTTAATTTATCCATTAACCTTTTTTCTTTAATTCTTTTGTTTGGAATTATCTTATTATTAGCTATGATGGATGCCAACTGATCTATGTCCTTACAATTTAGATCTTCTTTTTTGTCTTCGCCCTGAATTATGTTTTCCTGATTTTCATTACCTTTTTTAAACTTTATTAGATATGTGAATAGTAAAGCTAATAATAAACCTACAGCTATAAATATATACGTCATAATATCCGACTCCTTTTGCTCGCTTATTTTCATATTTGTAACATGCCTTTTTAGTATTCACATATTCACATAAAATTATAGATACAAAAACAAAAATAAGGATACCAGTAAATTTCTTTTCTGGTATCCTTTAAATTTCATTCTTAATAAAGATTGTAATAAGTTATTTAAATTTTATAAAACTCTTCAAATGATTTAGTTATAGATTCTTGATCTTCTATTCCACCAAGCTCTCTTATAGAGTGCATTGCAAGTATTGGTGTTCCAATATCTACAGATCTTATATGAAGATGTGTAGATGATATAGGTCCTATAGTAGATCCACCTCTTAAGTCTGATCTATTTACAAACTTTTGTACAGGTACTCCTGCATTGTTACAAATTTGCTCATATACTGCTATAGAGTTACTGTCTGAGGTATAGCTTTGATTTGCACTTATCTTTATAACTGGTCCTTTATTTATAACAGGTCTATTTACAGGATCATGTTTTTCACCTGCATTTGGATGAACCGCATGAGCTAAGTCTGCTGATATCATAAAGGATTTTGAAAGTGCTCTAAAGAAATCTTCTCTGCCTTTATTAAAACTTAAAGCTATTCTTTCTAATATGTTGCTTAATAGATTAGAATCTGCTCCTTGTTTTGTAGAACTTCCTACCTCTTCATTGTCGAAACACACCATAACATTTGTAGCCATATTAACCTTTGTATTTATAAGTGCCTTTATCCCTGCATGAACCATAGCAAGGTCATCTAGCCTTGGTGAGGATATAAACTCTTCATTTAAGCCTATAACGCTTCCTTTTTCATATTCATAAAGGAATAAATCAAAATCTAATATATCACTTACATTTACAGAAAGCTCTGCCGCTATAGTATTTATTAAATACTTATCTTTTTCAAGGCTTTCATTTACAAGTGACAAAAGTGGAAGGGTATCTTTTTGTTTGTTTAGTTCCACTCCTTGATTTACTTCTCTATTCATGTGTATTGCTATATTAGGAATTATAAGTATTGGTTTATTTATATTCAACAGTCTTGTTTCTGGGGAAAGTGGATTATTCCCTCTTAAAGTAACTCTACCTGCTATAGAAAGTGGTCTGTCAAGCCAAGTATTAAGTATTGGACCACCATAAACCTCTGTATTTAATCTTACATAAGTATTTTCAGAAGTCATTTCTGGAAATGGCTTTATTCTAAATGAAGGTGAATCTGTATGTGCACCTATTAGTTTAAATCCATTGCTTTCTAGCTCTCCGTCTCCTACTACAAAAGCAATAAGAGCTGAATCATTTTGAGTTGTGAAATACTTTCCACCCTTTTTAAGATCCCATTTTTCAGAATCCAAAACTTCTGTAAAACCTTCTTGTTTTAACATTGATTTTGTAGTGCTAACTGCATGAAAGGCTGTAGGACTCTCATAGATAAAATCTATTAATTCATTTGCTAATTTAATATTTTTTTCCATAATATTACCCCCTCTTAACTTCCATTATTATTTTAACATAAATATTATTAGCATGCCTTACATTTATATAATATTTTAACCTAATGTATTCCTTCATTTAATCATTTTAACTTCTAAAGACTTATGATAACTATATACGCCCAAACTTCATTATCATTTGATAATCAAAATCTATAGATTGTTAATAAATCCTGTGGTATAATTTAAAGCTAATGACAAAGAAATAAGGAAGTGTATTTATGATATCAGATTTTCTTGTAAAAAAGTTTGTTAAGAATTATAAAAATACTGAAGAAGAAAAGGTAAGAAACTCCTATGGTTTCCTTGGTGGGATTATTGGAATTATAATTAATTCTTTGCTATTTGCAATTAAATTATCTATAGGGCTTATAGTTGGAAGTATAGCTGTAACAGCAGATGCCTTTAATAACTTATCTGATGCAGCTTCTTCATTAATTACCATCCTTGGATTTAAATTATCTAGTTTACCTGCAGACGAAGAACATCCTTTTGGTCATGGTAGGCTAGAATATATATCCGGACTTATAGTAGCCTTTATGGTGATGATGGTTGGTATTCAATTTATTAAATCCTCCTTCCAAAGAATCATAAATCCTGAGGTGGTAAGCTTTGAAACTATACCCTTTATACTACTACTTGTGTCCATACTTTTCAAAATATGGCTAAGCAGATTTAATAAGCTTATTGGAAAGAGAATTAATTCTTCTGCTTTAAAAGCTGCCTCTATAGATGCTTTAGGAGATGTAGTTACTTCTAGTACAGTTGCTTTATCACTACTACTTTCTAATTGGATCAGATTTCCAATAGATGGTTATATAGGCATAATAGTATCTTTAATCATTTTATATTCAGGCTACTCACTAATAAAAGATACACTAAGTCCTCTTCTTGGTGAATCACCTGATGAAAAGTTAGCAAATAATATAAAAGAAAGTGTTTTATCTTATAATGAGATATCTGGAGTCCATGACCTTATTATTCATAATTATGGTCCAGGTAAAGCTATGGCTTCTATTCATGCTGAAGTTCCTAGTACATCTTCTATAGTAAAGATACATGAAATTATAGATAAAGCTGAAAAGGAAGTTTCAGAAAAATTTAATATTCATTTAGTTATACATACAGATCCTATTTGTGTAGATGATAAAGAAATATTAAAAACTCAAGAGGAACTCCAAAGTATTTTAAATAAAATAGGATTAATAAAATCTATGCATGATTTTAGGGTTGTTGGAGAAGGTGACCATAAAAATCTTATTTTTGATATAGTTGTAGACTCTAGTAAAAGAGGAAAAGAAATTACTGATACAGAACTTATAGACATGATATCCATGAATGTAAAAAAACTTTCACCTTATTATAATTGTGTAATAACTATTGATAATGATTTTACTGTTATTTAAACATTAAATTTAAACTTAAGTTTAGAGAGACTTCTTTAAATATATAAGAGCTATATTACTTTTAAAATTCACATCTAAAGTAATATAGCTTTTTTTTATTTTTTAAAATAATTTCCTTTTATTATCTTATTAGAAATATAAGGACCCTTTAGCATCAAATCTTTTTCCTTATCTGAAGGTGGAGTCCCTACAACTTCCCCAGAAAATAAAACAGTAAAGTTCCACTTGTCTTGAAACATAATCCTTCCCATAGCTGAATTATTAAATTCTTCTTCCGGAACCCCCATAAGATAGGCTACTGTTGGCATAATATCTATCTGTCCACCTATATTATTAAAAGTTTCACCCTTAATATTCTCATTATATATAATAAAGGGTACTTTCATTTCTTTCTCTAACCATTTTTCATTTTCTACATCTATACCCTTTAACTTATCTTCATAAAATTTATGTACACCTGTATGGTCACCATATATAACAACAACGGTATCATCTAACATGTCCTTATCTTTAAGTGTATTCATAAAGTTTCCTATTTCCCTATCTACATAATTAATACTTTGAAAAAATTTACCTAATACATTTTTATCTAACTCACTAGGTAAATCTAAAGATTTCTTATCCCCTGGTAAATCGAAGGGTCCATGGCTTGTAAGTGTTGCCATATGTAAAAAGAAAGGCATATCTTCTTTTGAAATTTTATCTGATATCTGATTAAAGAAAGATCCATCGGAAAGTCCAGCTCCTATTACTTCCTCTAATTTATAATCATTAATATCAAATATTTTGTCATATCCTAAAGCTTTATGATTATGAATCCAATTCCAGTTTCCACCCTTTTCTGGATGAGTAGATATAGTACTATATCCTAAACCCTTCATAAGATATGGCATAGAATTATATTTATTAGCAGCATGATCCATATAAGCTACCCCAGATTTTAATGGCAATATAGATGTATTACTAATAAAATCTCCATCAGCACTGGTTCCGGAGCCTGTCTGCTCATATATATTATTGAAATAAAAAGAGTTTTTAACCATTTCATTTAAATTAGGAGTTATCTCCTGACCTTGAACGCTTTCTCCTATAACAAAATTTTCAAGGGACTCTACTTGAATAAATATTAAGTTTTTTCCTTTAAGTTGACCCTTATAACTATTGTTTTCATATTTATAATTTAGTAACTTTTCTTTTTCTATATACCAATCATTTATCTCCCTTTTTTCCTCTTTAGAAAGTTCAATAGATTTTGAATCATTAAACTGCCTAACACCATCAAAGAAGTGGTATCCTATAGGCGATAAGTTCGACATGGTTTGGAAGGGATACCAAGAGTTTCTAAAGAACATAATGTTACCTTTGCTTACATCTTTTACATCTATAATGTAGTGGTCACAACCTATTTTTGTAACAGACATTGACAACATAATTAAGAATACTACTATATTTCTTCGCTTATATAGGTTATCTCCTTTTTTTTCATTATACTTTTTTATAATAAAGGGTATGTCCATTACTAATAAAATATCAATAGGTCTTATCTGAATCAAGTTTCGATTTAGCGGATTAAATATCTCCTTGTTTTTAATAAAATAAAAAGATAAAAATGTTCCATAGTTTCTGTAATAAAAAAGATCTAGAAGCAATAATATTGTTATAAGCATGTGAAATATTATGTAATAAATTCCTCTGTTTTTCTTTAATAAAAATCCTATGCTTATGAATATTAAAAAAAACATAGCATGAGAAATTATAGGTCCAACAGTAAAATAGACTCCAATTAAGTTAAACCTAGAAGAATTTTTACTATTTACAATACCTTGAAATAAAATATATTTTATAATTAAACAAAAAAACGTAAATGATGCAATTTTATCTCTTTTATTCCATATAACCTTAATATTTTCTTTATTAAAAGTTTTTTTCATTTTAACAATCATGTTCATAGTAATTCACCCTCATTCTTTATTAAACTATATTGATTCATCAAGTGATTCTTAGACTCATATGGAGTTTACTTATAAGGAATACATCTCTCCATCAAAGGCTAGAAGAACTTATCCAGGGGCGTAGCAGCCGTCATCCCCCACCTTGAAGAGGATAGGGGTGTTACGGATGGTAGCCATGGGATAAAACTCCCCCTCATATAATTAATTTTATACTTAATAATTTTTATTTTTAAGAATCTACTAACTAACTATTGATTATACTATAAGTACTGACATAATAAAATAAATCTTCATAACATGTATTAATTTTTAATTTAGGAGCGTGATTTAATGGTAAATAATTTAGAAAGACATATGTTTTTAGGTAGCAATAGTTCTGAAGGATTCTTTTCTTACTTTCAATATATATTATCTCAAAAAGAAGCTAATAAGATCATCTGTATAAAAGGCGGTCCTGGTACAGGGAAATCTTTTATGTTAAAAAAGGTAGGTAACCATTTTAAAGAAAAAGGCTATACTGTAGAATTTCATCATTGTTCTTCAGATGTTGATTCTTTAGATGGAATTCTTATAAAAGAACTTAAAGTTGCTATGATAGATGGTACTGCACCTCATTCAATTGATCCTAAGACCCCTAGGGCTGTTGATGAAATATTAGATTTAGCTAAATACTTAGATGAAGATAAAATAAGGGGCGAAAAAGAAAGAATAATGGATATAAGTAAAGAAGTGTCCCTATATTTTAATCGTGCCTATAAATATCTTAGAGCTTCAAGAGTAGTGTTTGAGGACTTGGAATCTTTAAATAAGCTTGCTTTGAATGTTTCAAAACTTAATTTAATTAAGGAAGATTTGAAACATAAGTTATTACCTATGAACGTATCTGGTGTTGGTACATCAAGGCATCTTTTTGCCACTGCATTTACACCTACTGGTATAGAAACCTTTGTTGATACTCTTTACAAGGGTTATAACACTGTTTATTTGTTAAAGGGTGATGCTGGTACAGGGAGTAGAGAGGTTTTAAAATATATTTATGAAGAGGCAATTAAAAGAGATCTTTATGTAGAAGCCTTTCACGACCCTTTTATACCTGAAAGATTAGAGCATATATTACTTCCTCACCTATCCATTGCACTATTAACTTGTAATGAGATAAATAAAGAATATTTTAAAGAAAACTTAACCGATGTAGAATTACAAATAGACATGAATACAATTTTAAATAAAGATATCTTAAATAAATACGAATCTGAAATAAAATATAGTGAAGATATTTTTTATGAACTTTTATCAAAAGCTTTAAATATATTATCTGAAGTTAAAGTCATTCGAAATACCTTAGAAGATATTTATATAAATAGCATGAACTTTAAAGAAATTGACACCATTTATGAAAATATCATAACTGAAATTATGTCTTTCCAATAAAAAATATAGTCTTAGTTTATGGATATCATAAACTAAGACTATACTGAATTAATTTAGTTATTAAATTAATTTTTAATGATTTATTCTGATTCTAGATCTGATGAAGGGTTTGACTTTTTAAAAGTAATCCACCCTCTTTTAGCTAAATACTTTAGGTAAATAATTAATCTACGTAAAGATTCATCTATATCGTCTCCAGCCTTTGATGAAACTATCTTTGCAATATCATATATGCTTCTTTCGCCATCTATAAGTAACCATGCGGAAGAACAAAGTTCATCAAATTCAATATCGCAGACCTTTGGTTTTTTTACAAGCCATGCTGCAAACTTTTTAACAGGATCTGTTACTTCATAGTATAGAGTAACCTTTCCGTCTTTCTCTTCCCATCTATCATGCTTTATTTCTGGCACATATAGTACAAAGTTGTATTTTTCATCTTGGGTGTTACTCATAATTAGATAACTCCTTTGTCTTCTCTAGTTGAAAACATGTATATCCATACTGCTAATCCAAGGAACATAATAAATGATAATAAGTTTCCTTGAGTTATGCTAGGTGCTATTTTAGCTCCAAAGCCTAGTTTTTCGTCTAAGCTTAAAGTTGCAAATATAGCTATTATAATACCTACTAGAGCATCTCCTGCTACAAGTCCTGAAGCAAGTAATGTTCCTTTTTCTAAAGAACCTGACTTTCTTTCTTCATTATTCTTGAATTTCTTCTCAACTAGAACTCTGATTAATCCACCAGATAATATAGCTGTGTTTAATGTTATAGGTAAATATAATCCTAAAGCAACTGGTAATATAGGAATCTTTGCAAGTTCGCAGAATATAGCGATTGCAGCTCCTACTATAACCAATGTCCATGGAAGTTGAGCTGTCATAATTCCTTCGACAATCATCTTCATTAATACTGCTTGTGGTGCTGCTACAGCTGCACTACCTATTCCATAAGCTTTATCTAGCATTTTTATTACTAGCCCTGAGAATACAGAAGCAAATGCTACTGCAATAAACATCCCAACTTGAACCTTCTTAGGAGTACCTCCTATAATAAATGTTGTCTTTAAACTTTGTGCTGTTCCACCTGCAACTGCAATAGCAACACACACAACTCCACCTATTAATAGTGCCTTTTTAATACCTTCGTCTCCTACTGATCCTGTAAGTTTTAATACTGTTGTAACAAATAATAATGTTGCTATAGTCATTCCTGAAACTGGATTGTTTGAAGCTCCGATTATACCTACCATTCTAGCAGATACAACTGAGAAGAAGAAACTAAATACTACAACTAGTAATCCTCCAATGAATCCGCCTCCTATAGCTGGTAATAACCAAGTTAAAAGGAATCCAAGTATTGCTGCAGCGATAACCCATATTAAAGGTGCTTCAACATCTATTCTGTCTACTTCGCCATTTATTTTTGAACCAATACCTGACATTGCTTGTTTAAAGCTCTTTATGATTGTAGGTAAAGATTTAATAAGTGAAATAAATCCACCCATTGCAACCGCACCTGCACCAATATATCTTATATAGCTTTTCCATATTTCCATTGCTGACATTTCTGAAATTAATTTTGCTGAAGGAAATAACGGTGCTGCAAGTCCGCTTCCTAAATATTTTATTAATGGTATGAACGCAAACCAAGCAACGAAAGATCCTCCAAACATAAGTAAAGATGCATTCGTACCTACTATAAATCCAACACCAAGTAATGATGCTAATGTATCTACTCCTATCATTGTTCCTTGGTAACTTTTTATTGTATATGTAGCTTGCTCAGCCCATAATCTAGTTCCACCTGATAAGAATTTATATGCTCCACCCATTCCAAGTCCTGTTAAAACTGTTTTAAAAGCACTTCCACCTTCACTACCAGTAACTAAGACTTCAGCTGCTGCCATAGCCTCAGGGTAAACTAAATTACCATGCTCTTCAACTATTAAGAATCTTCTTAATGGTGTTACAAAGAATACTCCCATAAGTCCACCTACTACAGTTACAGCTACTACAGTTGTAATGCTTAGACCAAAATTTGAAAGTATTAATGCAGGTAATACGAATATAATTCCACCTGCTATTGATTCTCCCATTGCTGCTAATGATGATACCATATTAGCTTCTAAAATACTGTTTCTTTTGAATAATCCCTTCAAGATTCCTGTAGCTAAAATAGCACCAGGTATTCCTGCAGAAATTGTAAGACCTACTTTTAATCCAAGATATGTGTTTGCTGCTGCAAATAAAGCTGCAAACAAAATTCCAAGTATAATTGAATAACCTGTAGTTTCAGGCATTGCTACTGTTGTAGATATAAATGGTACATAATCCTCGCCTTTGCATCCGGAATATGCGGTGCTAGAAAGTTTCTTTTTATCACTTGCCATTGGTAAACCCAACCTTTCTTAATATATATTAATATAATTGCTAAAATACATATCTCATGTTCCTTTTATAAAAGATTAATATTCTTTAATTTTTTATAAAAGAATACATGAGATATAATTTTATATTGATAACAAATTTAAAATTAATAATTCAAGTAAATACAACGTAGCAATTTTAGTAAATATTAACCTCATTAAACTAATAAAAACTTATTTATTATTTTATGTTTTTAAGTAGTTCTTGTAAGAAGTTCCATACTCTTTCTACAGAAGATACACTTAAATGTTCATTTGGTGTATGGACATCATATAAGTTAGGTCCAAAACTTATCATATCTGTATCTTGCATCTTTTCTTTTAGAAGTCCACACTCAAGTCCAGCGTGTATTGCATCAATCTTTGGTTCTTCGTTAAATAACTTTTTGTGAGTTTCTATACATAACTCTCTTATTTTTGAGT
Organism: Clostridium algidicarnis DSM 15099; assembly: GCF_002934235.1. GTDB lineage: Bacteria > Bacillota > Clostridia > Clostridiales > Clostridiaceae > Clostridium_L > Clostridium_L algidicarnis. The sequence continues at coordinate 137,404 of NZ_PTIS01000002.1, read as the reverse complement.
CTTCTTCATATTGCCATTCTGGATATTCGTTAGAAGTTGTAAAATTACCTCCAGTTATTTTTGCTAGAGATTCTATTCTTTCTGAAATTTCATATTTCAAACTCTTAACGGAACTTCTAACTGATATAGTAAATTTAACTTCATCATTACAGGTTTCTAAAATTCCTATGTTTAAACTACTTTCAACTAAGTTTTCAATGTCTTTACTTACAGTTTGAACACCATTTGGAACTGTCATTAAAAATGTGATTAACTTTTCTGTATCTTCACAGCTCATTTGTCTTTTAGATTTCCCTGATTTTGAAACATTTATACTTATATTTGGATCTTCTACTCTAAATTCATTTTTAAATGTTTCTTCTAACTTTTTGCATAAGTCTTGTACCTTTGTAAATTCATCTGAATTAACTGTGATAATTGAGTTACATTCACGAGCAATAGCATTATGTTTTGATCCACCATTCATTGATACTAAGTTAAAAGATAGTTCCTTCTTTAATGAGTTAAGAACTCTTCCCATTAACTTAACAGCATTAGCTCTTTGTTTTATTATCTCCATACCTGAATGTCCACCATTTAAACCAGAAATCTCAATTTCTACAGTTTCCTTTGAAGTTTCTTCAAAGGTTGGTTTAAATATAACTGTTGAATTTACTCCACCAGCACAACTTACTAGGTATATGCCTTCTTCTTCAGCATCTATGTTTAAAAGTATTTTACCCTTTAAGCTAGAAGGGTCTAAAGCATCAGCTCCGAACATTCCTGTTTCTTCTTCAGTAGTAATTAAAAGTTCAATTGGAGGATGTGCTATACTATCGGAATCTAACAATGCTAAGCCGTAAGCTACAGCTATTCCATCATCTCCACCTAAAGTTGTATTTGTTGCATATAAATGATCTCCATCTAGTCTTAATTCTAAAGCATCTTTTGAAAAGTCATGTGAACTATCCTTTGATTTTTCACAAACCATGTCCATATGTCCTTGAATTATTACTGTAGGAGCATTTTCATATCCTTTGGTTCCTTGTTTCTTTATAATTACATTTAGGTTCTTATCTTGTACTACCTCTAAACCTCTTATCTTTGCAAAATTCACTAAATAATCGCTTATTTGTTTTTCTTCTGCTGAGCAGTGTGGTATCTTAGTTAATTCTTCAAAAAAGTTAAAAACGTTTTGGGGTTTTAAATTACTTGTAAAACTCATTATTATTCCTCCTTTTTATTTAGATATTTATTATAACCTTATTAACAATTAAGTCCCCTCTCTAGTCTAACAGAAAAGGTTTTCTTTCATGCTATTAGTTTTGATATTTTTAAATATAACACTAAAAAAACACAAATTCAAGGATATGTATTTCAAAAATCCGTTGTATATACATTGCTTTTTTATACATATCACGTTTTAGTGAGGGTTTTATTATTTAATTATTAATTTAGCCATACAAATAATATTATACTACTATTTTTCTTGTTTTTGTTTAATATTATTTAATATTATTATGAATTTTTTGATAATTTATTTATTTTTCAACATATTATTTCATTTAATAATATTTAATGAAATATATCTTTTTAAAATTGCAAAATTATTATTTATCTATACTATAAACTTTTAATATATTCAAAAAAATAAACTAAAGTGTTAAATCTTTTATAACACTTTAGTTTTAAATGTTAAGTTATTATATTGAATTATTAAATTAAATTAAATTCCTTTAGTTCATGTAACGCCCTAGTACACATAACATATTTTACTAGATCTTCTCTTTTTTCTTGCTTATTATCTACTAAAATTACTGCATCAAATTCTAATCCTTTTGCAAAATAAGATGGTATTAGCACTGCTCCACCACTATATATGTCATCTTCTGATGCAATGACTTTTATTAGCACCTCATCCTTCAAAGGTTTCTTTATTGAATTTACCATACCTTCGTCCCTGCATATTACAGCTATAGTGTCATACCCCTTATTTTTAAAATTTTCTAAAGCATCTTTTAAACTTTTAATAAGCTGAGATTTTTCTTTGAATATTTTATATTCTACCTCTTCACCATCTCTTACAAAAGGTACTATTTTATCTTCTGTTAAGTATCCATTAGCATAGTCTATTATTTGCTTTGTTGATCTATAGCTTTTATTTAGATTGAAATATTTTAAATCTTCCGTAAACACTTCATTTAAATCATCTAAAGCTGGCTTATTTTTGTTATTTATAAGTCTTTGATTGATGTCCCCTACTATAGTAAAAGAATTGCATTTTGTAATCTCTTTTATTACTTGCATTTGAATCAAACTGTAATCTTGTGCTTCATCTATAACTACATGTTTTATATCACCTTCATATTTCACTCCATATAGCTTTAACTTAAGATATAGCATGGGTGCTAAATCATCTATAATCAACTTATTATTTTCATTTAACCTTAGGTATATCTCTTCTAGCGATTCATTATCTAGCCAATGTAATTGTTCTTTGCAACTCATGACATCCCTTATGAGTTCTCTTATTTGTAGTTTTCTATTGTATTCTATGGTATTCATTTCATCATTTTTTTCTTCCTCTGAAAGATTATCTATTAGTTCTTTGTATTTCTTTTCTATTTTTCTAAAATAATCATCTCTTTTATCTTTTATTTTACTAATTAAAACTCTTCTTATTCTCTTGCTTCTTTTAAAAAGAGGCATATATGCATAATGGATATTAAACATTTCTTCAATTTCACTTTTTTCTACAATAATTTCATCCCTAAAATAAAGGTCCTCTATGTGAAAGTAATCCTTATTTAATATCCCTATATGTTGATCTAAAAATTTAATATACTCCCTTGAATTCTTATATTCTATATCTTTTGTTAATTCTTTATCTTCTCTTACTATAGACTCAACATAATCTTTAAAGTTCATTACTTCTGATTTAATTTCTAATATGTCTTTTGCAAAATCTTGAAAAGTCTCTTGCTTTACAGCTACTTCACCTAAACTTGGTAGCACACTTGATATATACTCCATAAATATATTGTTAGGTCCTAGTATTAAAACCTTATTTTCTAATGCCTTTCTGTTATTATATATAAGATACGCAACTCTGTGTAAGGCTATAGTAGTTTTTCCACTACCTGCCACACCATTAACTGCAACCACTCCACCTTTTGGATACCTTATTATTATATCTTGTTCTTTTTGAATTGTAGTTATTATATCTTTTAACTTTTCAGAGCTGTTACTACTTAATACTATTTGCAATATCTCATCTTTTATATCTAGTTCAGAATCAAACATACCTTGAAGTTCAGCCTTTTTTATTATAAACTGTCTTCTTTCTACTATATCAGTATTAACTAAGCCTTCTGGAGAATTATAAGTTGCCTTACCAAGTGTCCCTGCATAAAAAAGAGAAGATACTGGCGCTCTCCAGTCAACTACAACAGGCTCAATACTAGAATCAGGTATAACACCAAATTTACCAATATAAATTTGTTCATTAGTATCATCACCCTCTTCTATAAAGGTTACCTTCCCAAAATAAGGCGATAACTTTAATTGCGTAAGTTCTTTTAACCTTCTATCTATAGTTTTGAATGCTTCTTCTTTTATATATCTTTCATGATCAAAATAATCTATTATCTTATCCTCATCATCTCTAAACTCTTCTATAACATTTTTCCTATAGTCTAATATATACTGAGATATTTCCTTTCTCTTTTCTAAATACTCAATTACCTCATTATTTATAATATCTTTAGTGTATTCTAACCTTAACTTTTCTGCAGCAATCTCCAAATCTTTGTTTTTATCTTTCGTATCTTTCATATCTCTCACATCTTCCTTACTCATAATCATAATATAAGAAGCATTAATCTTCCTATATACCTCCTTTCTTGTTAAGTTTTAAAAGGTTACAAAATAGACAGAGCACTTAGCTTTAGGATATCCTAAAGAAGTGCTCCTTATAACCATTTTAAAATCTACTAGCAATTTATATCTTCTATAGTGCCAAGGATTTTAATTTATATTTATATTAATCTTCCTTAGTTTCAATATTAATTTTGCTTTCAATCCTTGGAAGATTATTTCTATCTCTATATGCATTTATTATACTCATAAATTCATCACCGGAAAGTGTTTCTTTTTCAATAAGAGTTTCTGATATTTCTATTAGAAGATCTTTACTTTCCTTTAATAAGTCAATAGCACCTTTGTGACATTCCTTTATTATATTTAAAGTTTCTGCATCTATAAGTGCTGCAGTTTCCGCACTACAATTTTGGACTGGTCTTCCATCTAAATATCTGTTGCTCATAGATTCAAGTGCCATCATATCAAACTTGTCTGTCATACCATACATTGTTACCATACTTCTAGCCGTTTGAGTTGCTCTTTCAATATCATTAGATGCTCCAGTTGATATACTATTAAATTCAACTTCTTCCGCTGCTCTTCCACCTGACATAACTTTTATTTGATCCATCATCTCTTCTTTAGATACTAAATATTTTTCTTCTGCTGGTAATTGCATAGTATATCCAAGAGCTCCCATGGTTCTTGGAACTATGGTTATCTTATGAACTGGATCAGCATTTTCCAATGTAGCAGCTACAAGAGCATGACCTACTTCATGGAAGGCTACTATTCTCTTTTCTTTAGAAGACATAATTCTGTCCTTTTTCTCTTTACCAGCTATTACAACTTCAACAGCTTCTTCTAAATCTTCTTGAGTTACAACTTTTCTATTATTTTTTACAGCTCCTAAAGCGGCTTCATTTACCATATTAGCAAGATCCGCACCAACAGCTCCTGGAGTAGATTTTGCCAAAGATAAAAGATCTACATCGTCTCCAAGCTTAACATCTTTTGAATGTACCTTTAAGATAGCTTCTCTACCTTTAAGATCTGGTCTATCCACAATTACTCTTCTATCAAATCTACCTGGTCTTAAAAGTGCTTTATCTAATACTTCCGGTCTATTAGTTGCAGCTAATATTACGACTCCTTTAGATGAGTCAAAACCATCCATTTCTGAAAGTAATTGATTCAAAGTTTGTTCTCTTTCATCATTACCACCTTGCATCGATGTATCTCTACTTTTTCCTATGGCATCTATTTCATCAATAAATACTATGCATGGAGCCTTTTCTTCTGCTTGCTTAAATAAATCTCTTACTCTTGAAGCTCCCATTCCCACGAACATTTCAACAAAATCAGAACCTGATAATGAGAAAAATGGAACTTTAGCTTCTCCTGCTACAGCCTTTGCTAGTAATGTTTTACCTGTACCTGGAGGTCCCACAAGTAGAGCGCCCTTAGGTAGTCTAGCTCCAATTTCTGCATATCTTTCAGGTTTATGAAGGAAATCTACAATTTCAACTAAAGATTCCTTTGCTTCTTCTTGACCTGCAACATCCTTAAAAGTCTTTCCTGTTTCATTTTCAGCATAAAGTTTAGCAGTGTTCTTTCCAAAGGACATAACCCCGCCGCCCATTTTTTTATCTATTTTACCAAAAAGAAGTCTTCCTATCATAAAAAATATAATTAAAGGAAGAATCATAGATAATATAGAATTTAGGATAGGACTATTATTTGGAACATCAGCATTAAATTCTACGTTAGCATTAGTTAATACCTCTATAAGACTCGGATCTCTAAGATTTCCTGTATATAAAGCTTTTTCAGCAAATTCAGTACCTTCTTTAGCTTTTATAACAATTTTATCTCTTTGAATAACTACTTTTTCTACGTTTCCTTCTTGGACTAAAGTTAAAAATTGATTGTAAGGTATTTCTTTTGTACCCATGTTTGTAGCAAAATAGTTTGCTGCAAATATGGCTAGTATTACGCCTACAAAATAAACCATCCTGTATTTAAATTTTTTATCATTAAACATCATATTGCCCTACCTTAAAATTAACTAAATTTTAAAATAAAGTTGTTACACATCCTTTCTAATGTCTATTTCGCTAATTCATATATGGCATTACCATATATCTTTGCATTTAGTATTAAATCATCAATTTCTATATATTCATTAGGTTGATGATCTAAATCAGGTTTCCCTGGGAAAATTGGTCCGAATGCAACTATATTAGGTATTTCTTTTGCATAAGTTCCTCCACCTATAGCTAATAATTTTGGTTCATCACCTGTTTGCTCTTTATAGACCTTTTGTAATGTTTTTATTAATTCATGTTCTGGTGGAAAATATAATGGCTTATCTTCCTCAAAGTTTTCAATTTCAATACCAGTTCCCATTAAAGTCTTTTTAAAAGGTTCCATCATATCTTCTAGCTTAAAGGTTACAGGATATCTTAGATTTAAGGTCATGATAATCTTTCCTTCGTTATAATTTATAACCCCTACATTAAAAGATAATTTTCCTGAGGCTTTGTCTTCTAAGTATACTCCAAAATTTCTTCCATAAACATCATAACTTATATTTTTATTAACAAAACTTATAAATTTCTTTAAAGAATTATTTGAAATATCAATATTGCTTAAGATATCCATCATAAACATTATTGCATTTTTGCCTCGTTCTGGTGTACTTCCATGAGCTGAAACCCCATAAGTCTTAATTATTATATTTTCATTTTCTTGTTCTAATAATACCTTAAGTCCTTCTTTTTGGTTAAACTTTTCTATATGAGATGTTAACCATTCATAAGAAAGTCCTGATATAGATGCTTCACAATAATCTGGCACCATATTAGCTCTGTTTCCACCTTTTATATAGTTTATCTTAATACTTTCATCTTCTAATACATCTATTTCTTTTACAATATCAAATATTGTGGCACCTTTTTCCGCATAAATAATAGGATATTCTGCATCTGGAGTAAATCCAGCTATAGGTGGCTTTTCATACTTCATATAATAATCCATATCTTTAGATCCTGTTTCTTCATTAGTTCCAAATATAATACGCACCTTTTTAGTTAAGGATAAGTTACTCTCCTTAACCGCCTTTAGACCATACAAAGCTGCCATTATCGGACCTTTATCATCTAGAGCTCCTCTTGCATATATTTTTCCATCATGAATCTCTGCCGCATAAGGTGGATACTTCCATCCATCGCCCTCTGGAACCACATCTAAATGTCCTAAAATGCCTATATATTCTTCACCTTCACCATACTCTGCATAACCTACATATCCATCCATATTTACAGTTTTAAATCCTAATTTATCACATATATCTAGTGCCTTGTCTAAGGCCTCAGATACACCTTTACCTAGTGGAGCATTTTTAGTTGGCTCTCCTTCAACGCTTTTTATCATCAAGATATCTCTTGTGGATTGTATAAGTTCCTCTTTTAATTCATCTATTTTTTTGGATATCATAATAATCAAATCCCCCTTAAATTAGTTTTAAATCAACAGTTACATCTATCTAACCATTCCAACTCGATCAAAAGGGTATACCCTAACTTGTGCCTTTCCCTTTATCTCGGATTTATCTATATAAGGATCCTTCCAAAGTCTACTATCTTTTGAATTGGCCCTATTATCCCCTAAAAAGAGGAATTTATCATTTGGAACATTAAAATTACCACTATGGCCATCTGGGTGTTTAACATAAGTTTCTTCAATTTTACTACCATTAACTAAAACGCTTCCTGTATCATCTATATTTATTTCATCCCCTGGTAATCCAATTACTCTTTTGATTAAAAGATCTCCAAGCTCATTAGAATAAAATACAACTATATCTCCTCTTTCTATTTTTTCTGTATTATATATCTTGGTGACAAATAGCTGATCTCCTACTTTAAGAGTAGGAAGCATAGATTCAGATGGTATAAGTACTTTAAACACTAAAAATTTATTTATAAGTCCTGCTATTACTAATGCTAATAATATAGGTAATATCCATTCTGTAAAAATCTTCATAAATTTATTGTTGTCAGACTTTGGATTCTTAATTTCTTCATATCCTTCTGTGAAATCATTATTCATCTATCCACATGCCTTTCATTAAATTATTAATATAATCTTTTCTCTTTTTAGTAAGCGTAGAGTCTTTAAAATAGGTTTCTCCTTTTAGGGTTATAATATCCCCTTCATTAATATGTCCTTTAAACAACTTTAAAGATACATTTAATATATCCCCATTATAATCCTCTAATACAACTAAATTACTTTCTATTCGATCTACTATAAAATTGTTTGAACCTAATTTGAATTCCATTACTATACCTCCAAATAAAGAGTATCACGATATAATTATATCATGATACTTGTAGTTTCACTAATTAAAATAGCAATTAACATAAATTTAATACTTATAAGTAAAATTAATAAACTATTTTATTTTTCCTGTTAAATAATTCATCTCTACTTCATAATCTACTAATTGTAAATTATAATCTCTTATAACAGTTGTTAAAAGTTCTGAATATATTTTTTCACCCTTGTGGTTTTCAGCAGTACTGTAACCACCCTTTTCTATAGCTTGTACTTGTTCTATATAATGTGTGCAATTAAAAACTCCTGAACCTTTATATCTTGGATTTTTATATAAAAATTCTCTGTGATCATTTATCGAGTCATTTTTATTATCATATACTCTAAAATTATCCGTTATCATTTCATTATTATATTCTGAGGTCTTCATTGAAATCTTTTCACCTTTCCAACTTGAATCCGCCTTAATTCCAAAAAGATTATTAGCCTTTACAGTAAGTTCTGATTCTCCCCACCCTGATTCTAATATAGCTTGGGCAATTGTTACTGATGGAAATATACCATATTTAACATATCCATTCATAGCCTCATCTTTAATGCTATTAATGAATTCTGTTTGAATACTATCCTTTGAAAGTTCTTCTTTTAAGGTTCCTTTATAAGCCAAATCCTCTAAATATTTATTAGCTCTTTCTCTTTCTTTAGATTTAAACCCAAGTTCTGTCATAACTTCATCCATGCTAAGTAGTCTATAAGCACTCTCTTTAACTTTAAACTGTCCTTGGTTTTGTTCTAAAAATTTGTTTGATAGTTCAAGTTTGGTCATATCGCTTGATAAAGTAAAATCATTTTTATATATTACCCCTTCAATTGCTGCTACTTGTTTCCAGTTCACTTGTAATTTCCCTTTGCTTGCTTCATCTGCCACCTTTATGTATTCTATAGCCTTAAAATCTTTTAGGTTTATATCCTTATATTTCATATTATAATTTCTTACATATAAGATATAAGCCAAAGCAAGGGCAAGTATTATTAATATAAGTGATGTAATAAATCTTTTAATCTTTTTTGGCATTATTATTCTCCCTAAAATTATATTTTATATATTGTGACAAAACTACTTATATTATCTTATAAAAATCTTAATTTTACAATAGCGCCTTTTTTAATATTAATTAAATTCAAATTGAGGCAACTATTTTATATAATCTTTAAATATATAATAGTCTTACATTCTATTATGCAAAAAAAGAGCTATAAAAGCAATTCTTTATATAGCTCTTTCTATCTTTAATCTTACTTTAATCTTACTTTAATCTTATTATTTTAGTTTTCTTACTAAATTTATATTTACCCTTTGCAACTTTTCTGTAGATGTATCACCTCTAACAGTTATATCTTCTACAGATAATCCTAGTTCTCTTGCAATTATTGCCTTAACTCGTTTTTGGCAAAAGTTCCCTTGACATGTTCCCATACCTGCTCTTGTTCTTCTTTTTACAGCATCTGTAGATTTTATAGGTATTCCTCTGTGAAGAGCGTCCACAATCTCTGACTCTGTAACAGTCTCACATCTACATATTATATTTTTATCTGGATTCTTATCATCTATCTTTAATCCTAAATTGTTATTCATATCTTTTGCTTTAAAAATAGGTTTTCTATAAGGATCAAATTTCTCATTTTCATTTAAAACAAGCCCTGATTCCTTTAATATATCACTTACCTTCTTTGCAATAGCTGGAGAAGATGTAAGGCCTGGCGAGTCTATCCCCGCTACATTTATAAAACCTTTAACCTTACTTTCTTCTATTATAAAATCTCCAGTGCTACTTATAGCTCTTATACCTGAAAAGGTTGTAAGAGCCTTTTTTACATCAAAATCTGGAATAGACATTCTTGCAGTATCTAAAACTTTGTTTAAAGTTTCTATATCTGTTGCTACATCCAACTTATCGTCTACTTCTTCTGCATTAGGTCCTATCATCAAATTACCATGATAAGTGGTAGTTACAAGTATACCTTTTCCTTTTTCTGTAGGAACTTGAAATATTACTGTACTTATAAGCTTTCCTTGATCTTTACCTAATAGTATATACTGTCCTCTTCTTGGTAATATTTTAAAATCATAAAGCCCTACCATGTTAGCAATTTTGTCGCTGTAAACCCCTGCAGCATTTATTACATATCTGCTTTCTATATCCTCTTTGTTTGTTTTTATTATAAACCTTTCCTCTTTTTTCTCTATAGATTTTACTAAGGTTTCAAGTTTTAATTCTACGCCATTTTTTATAGCATTTTCTGCAAGGGCAATGGTAAATTCATAAGGGGATGTAACTCCTACGCTTTTTGCATACAAAGCTACATAAACTTCTTCATTAATATGTGGTTCTATTTCTTTTATTCTATCCTTATAAATAATTTCTAAATCATCACAGCCTATTTTGATTCCATTATCATAAAGACCTCTGATTCTTTTCTCATCCTCTTTATCAAACCCTATAACTAAGGCTCCTGTTTTCTTATATCCAAAGTGTAGCTGCTCCTCTAATTCCTTATACATACTATTTCCCTTAGCACAAAGTTCTCCCTTTAATGTTCCATATTTTGCTGAATATCCTCCATGGACTATCCCACTATTTGCCTTAGATGCTCCTGTTGTAACATCGTCCTCTTTTTCTATAAGACAAGTTTTTAGATTATATTTTGAAAGTTCCCTTGCTATAGCAGATCCTACAACTCCTGCTCCAATAATGGTTACATCATACATTGCGTTCACTCCTTTGTAAAATATAAAAAGACGAGAAGGTGCCTTGATTTATATTTCAAGTACACCTTCTCAAATTCTCAGGCTAAATATTTGTTTTATTTAATTTTACTATTATATATTATATGTTATTTAAAAGATCTTTCATATTGTTTTGGGAATTCTAATTCTATGCCATTCTTTTTTGCCTCTTGAAGGGTCCAGTAAGGATTTCTAAGTAGTTCTCTTCCTAGTGCTACCATGTCAGCTCTTTCATTTTGGAGTATTTCTTCAACCATATCAAACTTATCTATAAGTCCAACTGCAATTGTTGGTATTTTGCAGTTATTCTTTATCTCTTCTGCAAATTTCACTTGGTATCCAGGGTAAGTCTTTATTCTTGTGTTTACTACAGCCCCTGAACTTACATGAATTATATCTACCTTATCTTTTATAAGGTTAACTATTTTTATCATTTCATCTATATCTATTCCACCCTCTGCATAATCAGATGCTGAAACTCTAAGACCTATAGGTTTACTTGAAGGCCATACCTTTTTTATTTCATCTAATATTTCATTTAAAAATCTAACTCTATTTTCAGTACTCCCTCCATACTCATCTTCTCTTTTATTAGCTAATGGTGATAAAAATTCATTTATTAAGTATCCATGTGCTCCGTGAATTTCTATCATATCAAATTCAGCTTTATCTGCTCTAGAAGCAGCATCTTTAAATCCTTTAATTATTTCTTTTATTTCTTCTTTTGATAAGGCTTTTGGTTGTCTATATTTTTCACTAAAGGAAATATCACTAGGTGCTACTATAAAGTCAGCTTTTGCTTCACATTTTCTTCCTGCATGAGCTAGCTGTATAGCCACCTTTGAACCATTATCTTTTACTGACATTGCGATGGTTTTAAGTCCCTCTATATGACTATCATCCCATATGCCAAGGTCATTATCTGATATTCTTCCATTAGGTGCAATTGCTGTGGCTTCTAAAATTATAAGTCCAGCTCCTCCGATAGCTCTTTCTGTGTAGTGTACAAAATGAAACATCTTAGCCATACCGTTTTCATCTGCACTATACATACACATAGGTGGTAAGACTATCCTATTTTTAAATTCTATATCCTTTAATTTGTAACTCTCAAAGGTCTTCACTTATATCACCTCTATCTATCTATTTTTGAAAACTAATTGTTATTGTAATTTTACTCTAAAATAGTTATAAGGTAAAGTATATATCTATCTTTCTTAGTACATATTTTAACCTTTTTTAATATTTTTCGATGCTTTATCTTATTTTTAAGTATATTTATCACATAACCACCGCTTTTATTTATTAAAATTAACCCTGTATTTCACTTTTGTGAAATCTTTTTGCTTATCTTACCTAAATCTAAAACCTTTAGCATTGCATAAGCTATACCACTACCTCCTATGGTGCTTATTAAAAATGGAACTACGTAAAATAATGCTGCCACATCCTTACCTAATATAAATTTTGCTATAGGAAAAGCCATAATCCCCCCTAGTATGCCTGTACCAAATACCTCACCTAAAATAGCCATTTCTTTTTTTGAAGTAATTCTAAATAACAATCCAGCAATCAATGCCCCTATCATACTACCTGGAAATGCCAACAAAGATCCTGTGCCTAGAACATTTCTAAGTAGTGATATTGAGAAGGCTATTCCAACAGAATACACAGGACCTAAACTAATAGCTGAAATTATATTTATGGTATGTTGAACTGGAAAACATTTTGAAGCGCCTATTGGAATGTATATAATTTGGCTTCCTAGCACTCCAATTGCTACAAACATAGCTGAAATTGTCATATTTTTAATTTTCATTTATATCCCCCTCTTCCCTTTATTAAAATATAATAAAGCACAGACCAGTACGGCCTGTGCTATATATCTTGTAATATTACTATAGTACACTTCCTACGCTGGCATTATCCAGTTCAGGTTTTGGGTCTAAGAATAGTCATTCTTACTCTCAGCCAGTGGTTATCTAGCTCCCCTGTGTTATATTATTCTATTAAAAAACTTACCCTTTTATCTAATCACTTGATTAGACTATTCATATATATGTTATATATTTCATCATAGCCTACCTTTTCTGGATGATTTTTTAACTTAGCTTCATTACTACACATTATTTTTGCATATACCTGTATCTCTTTTTCAGTTATATCTAAGGTAGTATCCATTAATTTAGATATTATGCTACTAAGCTCTTCTATGTCTTTTAAATTTAAAAAACTTAAAACCTTATTTACTCTAGTTTTATCTTTAAAAACATTTAAGTATTCTCCATACAATAAAGCATTTGCTTTTCCATGAGGTACATTTTTAAAATATGTCAGTGGATAGCCCATGCCATGTGGTAATGAAGTACCTGTTTGAGCTATTACCATGCCTCCAAGTGTAGATGCTAGCATAAGATTTTCCCTAGTAGAGTAATCTATGTTATTTTCTAATATATCTTTTAAACACCTACCAAAAAAACGCAATCCTGATTCTGCCATGGTATCTGTAAGTTCACTTGCATTATTATTTAAATAACCTTCTGCTAGATGCGTAAATGCATCTATGGCAGTGCTTACTGTTACATCATACCCCATATTCATGGTATAAGAAGGATCTAAAAATGCTACATCTGGAAAAACACTTTGACCTAAATTCTTTTTTGTTTGATTATTATGATCAGTAACTATAGCATACTGTGTGACTTCAGATCCAGTGCCTGAGGTTGTAGCAATAGCAATTATAGGTAAACTTTTTAAATCTTTTGTTTCATTTATATTATCCTTATTTATGTTAGGGTTGTTTATAAAAATTCCAATAGCTTTAGCAGCATCTAGTGGGGATCCCCCTCCAATACCTATTATAAAATCTACTTTTTCATTTTTACCTATTGCTGAAGCCTTTTCAACAGTTTCTAATGAAGGATTCTCTTCTACTTCATCGAATATTATATGTTCTATGTTGTTATATTCTAAAGCTTCTATTATATGATCTAAAGATCCATTAATTTTTGATGATCTTTTACCTGTAATGATGTACGCTTTATTTCCGAAATCTTTAAGTATATCTTTATTTTTAAGTACTACATCTTTCCCAAAATATATTTTTGTAGGCATAAAATAATTAAATAACATGATTATTCCACCTTTCAAAATTTGATCTTTCTAAATTCCAAGAAGCATTGTTGCTGTAGCAAAGTATAATATTAAAACTAAAGCATCCACAATAGTTGTTATAAGCGGACTTGCCATTATAGCTGGATCCACTTTAAGCTTCTTTGCTATTATAGGTAGTAACCCTCCCACAGCTTTTGCAATAATTACAGTAAAAAACAAAGTAGAACATACAGTTAAAGCCACATAAAAGTCTACCTTTTCTAAGAAATAAATTCTTAGAAAGTTTACAACCGCTAAGGTAAATCCTACAATAAGACTTACTCTAAATTCTTTAAATAAAACCTTAGGCCAATCCTTAAGTTTTATATCTCCAAGTGCAAGACCTCTTATTACCAAAGTGGAAGATTGTGAGCCTGCATTTCCACCAGTATCCATAAGCATGGGAATAAATGCCGTTAAAATAACCACAGCTTGAAGTATGTCTTCGTATTTTCTAATTATACTTCCAGTAAATGTAGCAGATATCATAAGTACTAATAACCAAACGATTCTATGCTTTGCTAAAGAAAAAACGCTTGTATCTAAATAATCTTCTTCTGAAGGCTCCATAGCAGCCATTTTATAGAAGTCTTCTGTAGTCTCTTCTTCTATAATATCTAAAATATCATCTATTGTTATTATTCCAACTAACCTATCTTCATTATCTGTTACTGGCATGGCTAAAAGATCATATTTTTTAAATAATAAGGCAACCGTCTCTTGATCATCGTGAGTATTTACATACTTCACATCTTTATCCATAATGTTTTCTATTATTTCATTTTCATCACTTAATATAATTTGCCTTAACAACACCACACCCTCAAGTTTTCTTCCCTTTGATGTGACATAGCAAGTATCGATAGTTTCCCTATCAATTCCAATCTTTTTAATTCTAGATATAGCTTCTTTTACTGTCATATTTTTTTTAAGGTCTACGTATTCTATAGTCATTATGCTTCCAGCAGAATTTTCAGGATAATTCAAAAAGAAGTTAATTCTCTTTCTTGTTTCCTCATCTGTATTTCTTAGTACTTTTTTAACAACATTCGCTGGTAGCTCCTCAACAAAATCCACAGTATCATCAAGGTATAAGTCCTCTACTAAAGATTGAACTTCCTTATCTGTTATAGACTCAATTATAAATTGTTGCTCTTTTTGGCTCATATAAGAAAATACTTCTGCTGCAATATCCTTTGGTAATATCCTAAATATTATTAGTTTCTTTTCCTCTGGAATCTCCTCAAATATTTGAGCTATATCTACCACATTCATTTCAGTGAACTTTTCTCTTAATATTTCTATTCTTTCCTTATCTAAGTAGCCAAACAATAAATTTTTCATAGCCAAACCTCCTTAGTAAGTTCGACCCTATTTTCATACTACATAAAAAATAATGATTACTTAATTATAATCGAGGCACACTAATACATTGTTTTAAGTGAACTTATTATAATTCATATTATTAGTAAGAAAATGGTCTAACATTACATTGCTTATATTTAATTTTGTCCTATACCCGCTAGGGTAATCATCCACGACCACCATCTCACTTTCTCTTTTTTATAAATTTAATCCTTAAAACAATTAAGACTTACATATTGTATGTAAGAATTATTTTTTAAATCATCATATTATTAATTATATCAGAAAATCAGTTAAACATACATGGAAATATTCCATCTTAGCAACCTTATATCCTTTACATTCATAACTAATTTATTTTGCTTTGGTTAAATATTAAAAAGTGTCTTTAAGATGAAACATCTTAAAGACACTAATTTTTATTTTATTAATTTTTTTACAATGAGGTGCTTTAAATCTAATTACTATTTTAAGCTTTTACTTACTTCTAATACTAAGCTATTTTTTTATCTTCCGGTACATCAAAAGGTGATTTTCCATTCTTTCCTTTTGCAATTATAGGAAGTATAAGTCCAAGCCCTATAAGCACAAAAGGTGTAAGTAGATTTAAGGTTATTTGGAACTTCCATTCCTTTGAAAATGGTGTAACGCCCTTAGGGAACATGCCCATTATACATGCAAATGCTGTAAATGCAAAGCACCATAACCCTACTATGAATCCTCCATTTTTGCTTTTTATAAACTTATAACCTGAATCAAACTTACCATCTAAAGATTTCTTTAAGGCCATATATGCAAGGAATACCCATAGATATCTAAGTGGCATTACTACTGAATTAAGATCCAGTAACCAATTAAATAAGGTATTCATATCACCTATTCCTATAGCTGGTAGTATTATAAGTATACTTACCAATACCGCCGTTAGCTTATATCCATTAATTGGTGTTCCACGATCATTCATTTTAGCTAATTTTTCTGGAACATATCTTTTATCAGAATCTGCAAGTAAAACTTTAAGTGGTGCATCTATAGAAAATACCAATGCTGATATTTGAGCTGCCATATTAGCTAAAGCGTATATTATAAGCAGCAGATTTCCAAGTCCATAATATTCTCCAAGCATCTTAAATGCATAATACTGTCCATTCATTTTTAAATCTTTTGGAATATTATTAGCATCAAACATCATTCCCATAGCTAAAGAACCAAGTATTGCTGATACAGCAACCATGGCTGCTAATATTATCATTCCTTTTGGAAATTCTTTTGATGGATTTTTGGTATTGTTTACATAAGGGGATATTTTTTCACATCCACCCACTGCAAATACCAACATAGATATAGTAGTAAAATATGCAAAATTAAATTCCGGCATAAA
Source organism: Clostridium algidicarnis DSM 15099 (assembly GCF_002934235.1). Classification (GTDB taxonomy): domain Bacteria; phylum Bacillota; class Clostridia; order Clostridiales; family Clostridiaceae; genus Clostridium_L; species Clostridium_L algidicarnis. Next base: position 120,536 of record NZ_PTIS01000002.1, on the reverse strand, counting down.
TGTTTTAAATGTTAAATTTGTAGTGGCAGGTCTCACACCTCTAAGTGCTGGAGCTGCTATTACAAGTAATATGTAAAGTATAGACATTACAAATGTTGCTGTACCAGCTATAGTACCTATCTTTTTTAGTGAATTAATCCCTCTTGAGGCAATCCACAAAAATATAAAGAATAATATAAGTGTAATAGATTGTAGAATCATAGGATTAACTGATTTAATTCTACTTCCATCTTGAAATATTGCCCAGCTTAAAGCTATTAGTATAGATTGGGGCTTTTGTGCCAAATATGGTATGTGAACTACCCAGTAAGTCCACCCTGCAAAATATGCTAGAGTAGGTCCCATAGTAGACCTTATCCAAGATGAAACTCCCGCTTTTCCATCTTTAAATGTAGATCCAAGCTCTCCTACCATTAATACATATGGTACAAAATAAACTGCAATCATAATTATCCATGAAAATACAACTTTTAAACCTTGATTTGCAAAGTTGTTTACAACGTTACCAAATCCCCAAACCATAACAAAACCTATTAAAGAAAGATTATACCACCTAAGTTTTTTTGATTCATCGTCCACAATGTAGCCTCCTATTAAATTATAGATTTTTTATACTTTTTAATTTTATCACCAATTAGAGCCTACCTCAACTGTATTTTTCGTTTTTTTTAAATGGTTTATATCTTTTTTAAAAATCAATGAAATAAATGTATATCTTTTATTACAATATGACATTTTCACACCTTTTTTTGTACATATGTTTAAAATCTAATTTAATAATATTTTTTAATTATTATTTTCTTTACACAATCTTTAGCATATTAAAACTAATTTATTATTCCTATGGAATAAAAAAATATTAATAACAAGAATATAGGCGATATATATCTTATAACAAAATAATATAATTTTATTAGTTTTATATTGTTTAACTCACCCTTATTTGAAAGTTCATCTATTATACTCTGCTTTTTGCTATAGTACCCTACAAGTATTATTATTAAAAACCCACCTATAGGCATAAGTATATTAGATGATAAATAATCAAAAATATCAAAAATTCCTTTTCCAAAGATAGTTATCCCGCCCAAAAGCCCTTCACTATCTGCAGATAATGTAGCAAAAATTCCTATACAAATTATAATTAAAGCATTTATTATAACAGCTTTTTTTCTACTCATAGACTTTTCTTCTGTATAGTAGGCAATTAATACTTCTAGCATAGACATCATAGCCGTAGTCGCAGCTATAGAACTTAATACAAAAAATGCCACTAACATAATCTGACCAAAAGGTATCTTTGAAAAAACTAAGGGTATTGTTAAAAATAGTAACCCTGGTCCTGCTTCTGGTTTCAATCCAAAAGAAAATACTGCTGGAAAAATAGCAACTCCTGCTAATATAGAAACTAATGTATCAGATAAAGCTACTTTTAATGAAGTACCTATCATATTATTGTCTTCTCTAAAATAACTACTGTATGTAACCATAGTTCCTACACCAAGAGATAACTTGAAAAAGGAAAGGCCTAATGCCACTAAAAATGCATCTTTAGTAAGCAATGAAAAATCAGGTTTAAACAAAAATTCTAATCCTTTTGATGCACCAGGAAGAGTTAATGCCCTTATATCGCAGATAATTATTAATACAAATAATAAAGGCATAAGGGTTTTAGTGAACTTTTCTATTCCTTCACCTACACCTAGATATATTATTGTAGACACAACTATAACCACAAGAATTTGCCATAAGATGGGTTCTATAGGTCCTACAATAGTATTTTTAAATGCAACATTTACAATATCCCCATTTATATTCTTAAAATCCCCTTTTAAGGACTTAAAAACATAAGAGTATACCCATCCACCTACAGCGCTATAAAAAAACAAAATCAAATAAGCGGTTACTATACCTATAGTGCCCATATGCTGCCATTTAGATTCTCCCTTAATGGTTTTTATAGCCCCCACTATATTTTTCTTTGTTTTCCTTCCAATGTAAAACTCACTTATCATAATAGGTAGTCCAACTAAAAGGATGCAACAAATATAAACTACTAAAAAAGCACCCCCACCATTGCTACCTACTAAATAAGGAAACTTCCATATGTTTCCGAGACCTACTGCCGAACTCAAAGTGGCAAAAAATATTGCCATACCAGATGAAAATGACTCTCTATTATTTAAATCTTTCATTTTTTATCTCCTTTCAGTGCTTTCACCTTATAATTTCATACAAAAAAAGCACCACGTACAAAATGCAGGAATTTTATCCGTGGCACAACCCATCTGACAGTTTTTAAACCTGTATCTTTTAAATATAAGGTTAAATAATTATACTTATTATTTATATATTCTATTAGTAAATTGATAATTATACAAATGAGTTTAATCTTATTTATTTAAATATAAATGTTTACACCATCAATTGTTTGTTTTTTTCTTTAATTATTGATAAAATTCATATTTTAAATTAATAGAGATTTTTTAGCTAATGATTTTCATTTGATGAGTACCAATTTTGAATCAAAAACCTTTTTATAGAGTTAATTTATGACCGTTTATTTTAAGCCACTGCTTCTCTTCTTTGTAACTTGGCATTATAGACTCTACTAAATTCCAAAAATTTTTAGAATGATCTTTATGAACTATATGGCACATTTCATGCAAAATGACATAATCTATAGCCTGTGGCCTTGCCATTACACATCTCCAGTTAAATAGTAATCTATTATCATAGGTACAACTACCCCATCTCTTCTTTTGTTCCTTAACTACTATATCCTTTGGCTTTCTATTAAGGATCTTTTCATATTTTTCTATACTATCTAAGATATAATTTAAGGCTTCCTTTCTATACCAAAGCTCTAAAGCTCTTTCTATATTATCCTTATCTTTTTCCTTAAGTCTTACCACAATATTTTCTGCCTCTATATAGACCACAGACTTTTTCCTTAAATAGTCTCCATATACTATAAGGTTATATTCTCTTCCAAGATATAATAAAGTCTCACCATTAATGAACTCTCTATTTATAGGTTTATAATCTATAATTTTGAAGTTATTTAGATGTTTTAATATCCAATCTCCCTTTTCAGTGAGTCTTTCTACAATATTATATTTAGGTAACCTTATAGGAGCTCTTACTGTTATTTTATCTGGAGGTTCTATACTTATCTCCATAGTCTTTCTCTTGCTGTATATTATTTTATATTCTATCTTTTCATCTTTATATATAAAACTTTCCTTCATGTTCCCCTACCCCTATATAATTTTCTATTTTGGAGCTACCCTATAATAACTGGATACCTAGCTGTTAACTTACAAGACATTAGGCTTTGTGAATTTATCTTAAATTAAAATCACTATATAATAACGCCTCCAAAGTCTTTGCATGGGCTCTAGGTATTTTATTTATTGAATTACCAAATACTTTAAATATGCTTTCTGCTTCTTCTTTTAAATTTATATCTCCTGTAATTTTAAAAAGTCTTAGCATATTCATAGCAGCTACACTATTCCCTGAGGGTATCGCTCCGTCATAAATATCTTTAGGTCTTAATATAAGTTCCTCACTATCCTTACCGTATAGAAATAATCCGCCTTTTTCTTTATCTAAAAATAATTCTATCATCTGTTTGTTTAACTCTAAAGCTTTTTCTACATAAGAATACTCTTTAGTTCCTTCATAAACCTCAATAAGTGCCCAGATAATAAAAGCATAATCATCTAAGTAAGCAAGGTATCGTGATTCACCATCCCTAAATCTTGCAAGGAGTCTTCCATCCTCTCTTTGAAGTTTAGTAAATACAAATTCTAATGCTTTGATAGATGCATCTTTGTACTTTTCTTCATTAAGTATCTTACCAGCCTTTGCAAAAGCTGCAATCATAAGTCCATTCCAAGAAGTCAATATCTTATCATCCTTATGTGGATGAATTCTTTTTTGTCTATAGGCAAAGAGTTTTTCTCTTATATTCTCTAATTTATCCTTTAAATCTGGCTTATCTAAATCCTCTAATTCTTCGCCAATTAAGTTTGGTATATTGCGCCCTTCAAAGTTTCCTTCCCTTTGTATACCGTAATAATTTATAAATAAATTACCTTCTTCCATATCTAAAACTTTGTATATTTCTGTAAAGTCCCATAGATAAAACTTACCTTCAACCCCTTCTGAATCTGCATCTTCTCCACAATAAAATCCACCTTCAGGTGAGGTCATATCTCTTAATATATAGGTAAATATCTTTTCTGCCACTTCTTTATATATATTATCTTTAGTTATTTCATAAGTTTCTATATAAGCCATAGCTAAAAGAGCGTTATCATAAAGCATCTTTTCAAAATGAGGTACTAGCCACTTTTCATCCACAGAATATCTAGAAAATCCAAATCCTATGTGATCAAATATGCCACCTTTATACATGCTCTTTAATGTAATTTCAACCATTTCTAAAGCTCTTTTTTCTCTTGTATCCTTATAATAACTTAAAAGATAAGATAAGTTATGAGGGCTAGGAAACTTAGGTGCCTTACTAAATCCACCAAATACAGCATCAAAAGAATTTAAGAAACTTTGAAATCCTTCATTAAGGATATCTTTTGAAATATTAGAACTCTCATCATAAGTATCCCCATTTAAAGTTTTAACTACCTGATCTGCTGTAGTTAATACATGGTCTTTGTTACTTACCCAAACATTATTTATACTCTCTAAGATTTCTATAAACCCTGTTTGATTATATTTAGAAGTCTTAGGAAAATAAGTACCTGCATAAAAAGGCTTTTTATCTTTAGTTAAAAATAAGTTAAGAGGCCATCCTCCCCCTCCTGTCATAGCCTGACATACTGACATATATACACTATCTATATCCGGTCTTTCTTCTCTGTCAACTTTTATAGACACAAAATAATTGTTCAATATGTTTGCTACTTCTTCATCTTCAAAGGATTCATGAGCCATAACGTGACACCAATGACAAGTGCTATATCCTATACTTAAAAATATAGGTTTATCCTCTGTTCTAGCCTTTTCAAAAGCTTCTTCACTCCATCCGTACCAATCTACAGGATTATAAGCGTGTTGAAGTAAATATGGTGATTTTTCGTTTATTAATCTATTAGCCTTTTTATTTATTCCATCACTTAACATTGTGTAACCCTTCTTTCTATTTTTATTATATATATTAATAAAATTAAATATCTAATATATAGATTTAAACTATTGTTTTATATATTTATTATAACCTAAAAAGCTATTGGATATTATCCAATAGCTTTTTAGGTTACTTATATTAAAATAATTACTTTAATAAAGAAATACTTGTATCAATTATTTCTGGTTCTCTTTTAAATAAGAACTCTCCCTTTCTAACAGAGCAATTAACTCCTACTCTTTCAAGTATTGCATCAAATTCATTTTTTGCATTTAACACTATAAAGTTGGCATCCTTTCCTACTTCTACACCATATTTATCTTGTATATGTAGAGTCTTTGCGCCATTTACTGTAATTAAATCCAATGCATTATTAATCTCTTCAACAGACATCATATGACAAATGTGAATTCCAGCATCTAAAATATTCATTAAGTTTCCGTTTCCTAATGGATACCATGGATCTGAAATTGAATCCTGTGCAAAACAAACATTCATCCCTGCATCATTTAGTTCTTTAACTCTTGTAAGTCCTCTTCTCTTTGGATATGTGTCATACCTTCCTTGCAAATGTATGTTTTCAGTTGGGCATGATATAAAGTTCATTTTTGATAATTTCAAAAGTTTAAATAACTTAAAGGCATATGCATTATTATATGAACCCATAGCACAAGTGTGGCTTGCTGTTGTAAGCTCGCCAATTCCATTCATATAAGATTCTGCAGCTAAAAGCTCAACAAATCTTGATTGTTCATCATCTGTTTCATCACAATGAACATCTATTAATTTATTGTATTTCATAGCAAGCTCTACAGTTTTCTTAACTGACTTTTCTCCCATTTCTCTTGTAAATTCAAAGTGAGGTATAGCACCTACTACATCAGCACCCATCTTTAATGCTTCTTCTACTAATTTATCTCCATCTTTATATGAATACATACCCTCTTGTGGAAATGCTATAATCTGTATATCAACAAGATCCTTTACTTCTTCTTTTAGTTCCATCATTGCTCTTAAACCAGTAAGCTTTGGATCTGTTACATCAACATGGGTTCTAAGATATTGTGTTCCATATAATATCTCTTTTTTAAGAGCTACTCTTGCGCGACCTTTTATTTCCTCTGTTGTCATGTTTCCTTTTGTTTCAGACCATCTTTGAATACCTTCAAAAAGAGTTCCTGTTCCATTGCTTGCACCAGGCATGCGAGCTGTATATACGTAATCTAAATGAATATGTGGATCAACATAAGGCGGAATAACAAGATTTCCTTCTAGGTCGAAGCTTTCTACATCTTTATACTTTGCTGAAATATTTGAACCTATTTCTTTATATACCCCATCTTCAACTAATAAATCAACTAATGTTTCATTTCCTTTTAATCTAGCATTTTTAAATAAAATGGCTTTCATTTAATAATCTCCTTTCAATATTTACTATTTAATTTTTTACTATTAAAATTAGCAATAGGGGAAGTTTAACACGAAAACATAAACTAGTCATTGTACTAAATATACAATAATATTTTAATATCACTGTGCATTAAAAGAACATATTTTTGTAAGTTTCTTTGTATTTTTTGTACATTGTATGTACTATATACACAGAGTATAATAAATATTGCTTTCAAAAGATATTATTAAACATATAAAAAGGAGACGTTATTATGTATGAAAATTTTAAAATGTCAAATATGACTTGGCAGGAATTCGCAAAGAAAAAAGATGATGTGATTATCTTACCAATAGGTGCTACAGAGCAGCATGGCCCTCATTTACCTACTTGTGTAGATGCTGTGCTTGCAGAGGGCTTTGCTTATCGTATAGCTGAAAAAATAAATGGTGTAGTTGCTCCAACCCTTTCTTATGGTTATAAATCAAAACCATTAAGTGGTGGTGGCCCATTATTCCCTGGAACTATTGATTTAAATGGAGCTACATTACAAGCTTTAGTAATGGATATACTTGATGAGTTTGTTCGTGATGGATTTACAAAAATCTTTATTTTAAGTGCCCACTTTGAAAATGAAGCCTTTGTTGTAGAAGCTATGGATTTATGTTCTGCAAAATATGGTGATAAAGTTCAAATTCTTCTTACTAACTGGTGGGATCCAATGTCCCCTCATGTAATTGATGAAGTATTTAATGAAGTACCATTCCCAGGTTGGGCTTTAGAACATGCAGCTGTTACAGAAACTTCACTTATGATGTATTTTGCACCAGAGCTTGTTAGAGAAGATCAAATTTTAGACACAAAGAATGCTAGCCCAGCAACTTACTATAGATACCCTATAGAAAAAGGTATAGTTCCTGAAACTGGTATATTAGCATCCGCTAAATCATCTTCAGCCGAAAAGGGAAAGATAATTGTAGATAATGTTATTCCAAATATTTTAAAAATAATGGATGAAGCTTTTAAATAATTTTATACGGAAAGAAGTAATTATAATATGAAAACAAAAGGAATAATTCTAACAATGCTATCTTCTATTACATTTGGATTTGCATTTACTCTTGGACCTATGACCTATGGCGCTGGGGGAAGTAATCCTGTAACGTTAACCTTTCTTAGGAACTTTTTAAGCTTACCTTTTTTATTGCTTATTATATTGTTTTTAAAGGTTGATTTAAAAGTAACAAAAAAACAGCTTAAAATTTTAGCAATACTAGGGTTTATAGGTAATGCCATAACAACACTTATGTTAAATATGGCTTTTGCTAATATCGATGTAGGCATAGTAACCCCAATACATTTTACTTATCCAATGTTTGTAACACTTGCTTGTGTTATATTCTTCCATGAAAAGTTAAGCAAACAAAAGATAGTAGCATTAATTATAGCTATGTCTGGTATAGGATGCTTTTTCTTTTCAGCTCTTAATTCTGCATCCTTTAATTCTAGTACATTGATTGGATTAGTTTTAGCAGTAGCTTCAGGAATGTTCTATGCATTCTATATTATATTTATGGATAAGAGCGGCTTAAAAAGTGAATCTCCATTTAAAATAACATTTTATGTGGCATTAGCTTCAAGCCTAGGTATGTTTTTATATGGTAATATTACAAATCAGCTTGTTTTATCTACATTAACACCTAAGTCTTGGGCTATATCTACAATATTTGCATTTTTATGTACAGTTGTTGCTTTATCCTTATTGCAAGTTGGCATAAATCATATTGGAGCAAGTGAGGCAGCTGTTATAAGTACATTTGAACCTATAACCAGTGTTATTTTCGGAGCACTCTTATTAGGTGAAAAGATAACATTAATAAAGATTATTGCATGTTTATTAATTTTTGCAGGAGTTTTAATATTGTCTTTTTCCAAGGACAATTCAAAAGAGAAAGCTATAGTATAATATATATTTTCATTCAATTAATTTTATTAAGTAGAAAGGTTCTGTATCAAAATTATATTTTGATACAGAGCCTTTCTACTTTTCACATATTTAAATCCACTACTAATTAACTAGTTTATAAGTATCTATAATTTTTTAAATGCTTATCTTTAGAATATCCTATATATTATTTTTTAAGTTAAGAAATTCATAAATCAATATGCTATTAAAAAGTTCTAGATCCGTCATAGCATCGTCTAAATCTCTTTTTAAAAGATCTTTTATTGTTGATAATCTATAAAGTAAGGTGTTCCTATGAATAAAAAGTTCTTGGGATGTCTTTAATAAATGCCTATTGTTCTTAAAATAACATTTTAAGGTTCCTATTAGATCCATACCGTGTTTTTCATCATATTCTAAAATAGGACCTAAATTTTCATAACAATACTTTTCAATATCCCTAACATCGTCTAATTCAATAAGTAACCTTATAATACCTAATTCTTCATACCTTATAACCTTTGAATCCTTGTTATATATATGTATCATAGATAAGGCTTTAAATGCTTCCTTGTAACTCGTCTTTATTTCTGAATTTGTTCCTCTTATTCGACTAAAACTTAAACTAATTTCAGCATTAGGGTATTTTGCGCTTACAAAATTAAATACAGCTTCAACAGAATCTGATGATTTTTTTACCTCTTCATAATCGTTCGCAAATATTAAGCTTGTCATATGATTAGTACATTCCATAGGTATTAAAGTGTAATTTTCTTCATTTAAACTTTCCCCTAAAGAGTGAATTATATATCTACTTATATCCTCCACATCATTAGAAGTATTAGGTAACCCTTCCATCTTAAATATACAAATATAGTAAAATGGTCTTAATTTTATATTATAAAATTCTGCTAAGGTCTGAATATCTTCATCTTGTTTATTTGGTGATAAAATAAGAGATTCGAGAAAATGTTTTGCATTCTTTGATTCTTCTCTTTTTTGTTCTATCTTAAAAAATATTTCTTGTATAATATCAATTAACTTAACATCCCATGGTATTATAAAAAGAGGTAAATCTTCTTCATTTGCCCTGTCTATGATTATTTTCGGTATACCTCCTCTATCTTTATCATTAATCAAAATCACAATTCCAGAAAGCTTTTTCTCAATACTTTCTTCTAATAACATCAAAAGACTATCATCATCGTCTTCAATACCTGTATAGGTAACAAACAATAATTCTCCTCCATGAAGCCACTGTGAAATAGATTCTGTCATTCTTGCATAAGGCCAAGAAATTTCACGATTTAACCCACCCTCTCCAGCTAATAGCACCGCCTTTGAAAAATGTTTGAGTTGAAATAGGTCTCTGCAGCAAAGAGTCATAAAATCGCTCCTTCTTATTTCTAAAATTAAATAATTTATCTTATAATTCTTATCTAGGATTTTAATATTATCCTCCTATTTAATTACATTAGTATATTTTAGCACTATTTCTGGGTATTATAAAGGATATATTGTAAAAAGTAATTATAAGTTAGTGACACGCAATGAGCGAAGGAAAGTTATTGAAATTTACAATAAAGGGGTCTCTGAGATTATAGGTCTAATTAAAGAACTCTCAAATCAAATAAAAACTTTGGAATCTGAAACAAAGAATCTTTCTAATGAAAATAAAATTTTAAATGAGCGTGTTAAATTGCTGGAAAGTCAAATCAATAAAAATAGTAATAATAGTAGCAAACCACCATCATATGATGGATTAAAAAAAGAAAACTAAGAGTTTAAGAACTAAATTAAATAAAAAACCTGGAGGTTAACAAGGTCATGATGCTAAAACACTAGAATTTAGTGAAACTCCAGATGAAATAATAATGCATGCTGTAGATAAATGTGATATTTATGGATAATCCTTACGGTATGTAACTTCGGAGAAATATATTGTATGTCAAATAGTTGATATTCCAGATATAAAAGTTAAAGTTATTGAGCATAGAGCATAAATCAAAAAATGTCCAAAGTGTATAAGAAAAAACACAGGTAAATTACCTGATAGCATAACTAATGCAGTTCAGTATGGCGAAAAAGTAAAAGCTGTATCTATATTTAAATTTATAATACCTAACAAAAAAATCAGATTTATAGTTGCCATGTTCAATCATTATTACTGTTTTATCTGAAAAATATTTATGAAAAATTGCAATAACAAATTGAACTAATTTCTATTTATGACTTAAGTCGTTGAAATTACTTATGCTGCATATATTATATCTAACTGTGCTTCAAATAGCTCCTCTGGAGTTTTGTATTTCAGTATCCTTCTAGGAAGGGTGTTCATCCAATCTTCTATGAAGTGCATAACAATCCCTCCATCTTCTACTTCTCCATCCTTGTATATTCTTTCTGTGACATTTATATCAAAGTATCAATTCGATAGCTTTAATATTCTCCTTAAGATATTTCATCCAATCAGCCTTAAGCTCACCATATCCTTTTCCGAAATAATCCTCATATGTTAATATATCAAAATCCTCAACTCTTAAATATAAAAGCTTTTCCAACCCATATTCATGTATTAAATAGTTAGTGAAAATTTGATTTAAATGATAATCAATATAATTTCCTTCATCCATTGGCCTTAATGTTTGATTAGCATTGTATCCATCTTTAACAAAAACTGTATCTTCAACAAGTATTTCTAATCCTTTATTTTTTATAACTTTTATTCCATCTATAAGTACTATATTAACAATTTTTATTCGCTCATCTTTATCTTTTATTATCTTATCTAGCTTATTTAAATCTATATCATTTACTTCAAGAACCTCGATAACTTTATCATAATCATAATATATTTCTTTTACTGTGTCTTCTTTTCTTGCCTCTAACAAATCACTTACCATTTCTTCTCCAATGAGTCCAGAATATGCCATATCCAAATAGTTTACTATACCTTCATCTAGCCATTGGGGCATATTATCTATTTGTATACTATTCTTAAAAAAAGAGTCTGTCACTAATATATGACCGAATTCATGTGCTTGGGCGCTTAATCTTTTAAGTTCAATCATTCCTTTTCCCAAAAATGCACCACCTTGTGTCTTTGAGTTATTATCAAAATAATAGTGTATCTTAGGCACATTTTCTATTACAGTACTATAATCATTATAGAAATTAGGAGCGTCTTTTTTTATTCCTTCTTTTATGCCTTTTATACTTGTATCCATCTTAAGTATAAAATCTTCTAGTTCTTCAGCAACATCATATTGTTCATCCATAGTCTGTATATCTATGATAAATCCATTAATATCTTCCTTTGTGTTTAAAGTTAAATATACATTTGAATTTAATTTATTTGCTTCCATTCTATTCATTAGGCTCTCTATACTTCTTTGATAAGATAGGTCTATATTCTTATCCTTTGCCCATTCTTCAATATCTGATATGTCTACTTGATTTTTCAGTAATTCTTCTTTTTTTCCCTTTTTTATTGTATACTCTACTAAATCTATTGATGCAGCTTGTACATTTTCTATTTCCCTTTTAGATGCGAATGGCTCAAAGAATCTTGCTCCAAATAATGAAAAGTCATGTTCTTCATAGTATTCAGGAAACTCTAAAGCTTCCATATCTCCCTTAAATATCTTTGCATAAAGCCCTTCTGAAATCCAATTATCATATATATCATAGGACTTTTTTATAAGTTCCTTTTTAAATTCTTCTGTCTTTATAAAACTACTATTACATTTAATACTTCTTTCCACTTTGGGTATAACATTCTTTTCATCTATATCTATTTCTATATTATATATTGGTGAAAAGCTGTTGATTTTCTGTAAATCCTCCAACAGCATACTATAGATATTTTCTTTGTCCTTCACTGTATTGGAGATCTTTATACTGATATCATTATTTGTATATTCTGTGAAATACTCTGCTTTAGTTTCTAAAAGACTTATTTTTTGACTACATCCATAGGTGAATAATGCAAAAATAAGTATTAGCACAATCAATGATAGCTTTTTTTTCATATTACTTTCTCCTTTTTCAGTCCATAATATTATATAAACATATTACCATAATTCTTATTGATTCACATCTTCTTTTTCAGAATAATAAATGTATTTAAATAGTTTAGAATATTCTATTTAACAATTTAAGTAACCTTTAAAGGAATATAAAAAATAGTAAAAGGACAAAATACACATATATCAAATAATCTTTAAAAATACAAACAAAAAGTTTGACAAAAATTAAACAATCTAATAAAATGAGTTCATAGAGAAGTTTGATAAAAAAATAACAATTGAAAGTTCAAAATTTTTATATGATTCTAGGAGGAATAATTATGTTAGTAACAAACTCAAAGGAATTAACAGAGAGAATTAGGCAGTTAAGAGAAGCCCAAAAGTTATTTGCAACATACACTCAAGAAGAGGTAGATGAAATATTTAGGCAAGCTGCTATGGCCGCAAACAACGCAAGAATTAAACTAGCTAAAATGACTGTAGAAGAGACTGGTATGGGTATCGTTGAAGATAAAGTTATAAAGAACCACTTCGCAGCAGAATATATATACAACAAATATAAAGATATGAAAACCTGTGGGATAATAGAGAAAGATAATACCTTTGGTATTACTAAGGTTGCAGAACCAATCGGAGTTATAGCTGCCATTGTTCCAACTACTAACCCAACCTCCACAGCAATATTTAAAACATTAATAGCCTTAAAAACAAGAAATGCTATAATCATAAGCCCTCATCCAAGAGCAAAAAAGTCTACAATTGAGGCTGCTAAAATAGTTTTAGATGCTGCAGTTAAGGCTGGTGCTCCAGAAGGAATAATAGCATGGATAGATGAACCTTCCGTTGAATTGTCACAAAATGTAATGCGTGAATCAGATATAATCCTAGCTACTGGAGGACCTGCCATGGTTAAATCCGCATATTCATCAGGTAGACCAGCTTTAGGTGTGGGTGCCGGAAATACTCCAGCTATAATTGATGAAACAGCTCACATAAAGATGGCTGTAAACTCAATATTACTTTCTAAAACCTTCGATAATGGTGTAATCTGTGCTTCAGAACAAAGTATAGTTGTTATGGATTCAGTTTATGAAGAAGTAAAAAAAGAGTTAACTCTTAGAGGCGCTTATATATTAAAAGGCGAAGAAGTGGATAAGGTTAGAAAAATAATTTTAAATGATAAAGGTGGATTAAATGCTGATATCGTTGGACAATCAGCCTTTAAAATAGCTGAAATGGCTGGAGTTTCTGTACCAAAGGTGGCTAAGGTTTTGGTTGGAGAAGTAGACTCCGTAGAGCTTGAAGAGCCATTCTCACACGAGAAGTTATCACCAGTGCTTGCAATGTACAAAGTAAAATCGTTTGACGAATCTTTAACAAAGGCTGCTAGACTAGTAGAATTAGGTGGATTCGGTCATACTTCTATACTTTATACGGATCAGGTTAAATCAGAAGATAGAATTATAAAGTTTGGAGCTGCCATGAAAACTGCTAGAACATTAATAAATATGCCCGCATCACAAGGAGCAATTGGAGATATATATAACTTTAAGTTAGCTCCGTCTTTAACACTTGGTTGCGGATCTTGGGGTGGAAACTCTGTTTCAGAAAATGTTGGCCCTAAACACTTAATTAATATAAAAAGTGTTGCTGAGAGGAGAGAAAATATGCTTTGGTTTAGAGTTCCCGAAAAAACTTACTTTAAATATGGATGTTTACCAATAGCTCTACAAGAGCTACATGATTTAAATAAAAAGAAGGTATTTATAGTTACAGATAAAATATTATTCGACTTAGGATATACTCATAAAGTTACTGGTATATTAGATGAAAATAAAATAGACTACAAAATATTCTCAGATGTTGAACCAGACCCAACACTTAAAACTGCAAAAAAAGGTGCTGAAGAAATGTTAAGCTTCAAACCTGATGTGATACTTTCATTAGGTGGAGGCTCACCAATGGATGCTGCTAAAATTATGTGGGTAATGTATGAACACCCAGAGATTAGATTTGAAGATTTAGCTATGAGATTTATGGATATAAGAAAAAGAGTTTACAAATTCCCAGTTATGGGTGAGAAAGCAATGATGGTTTCTGTGCCAACATCAGCAGGAACCGGTTCAGAAGTAACCCCATTTGCAGTTATAACTGATGAAGAGACAGGAATTAAGTATCCATTAGCGGACTATGAATTAACTCCTGATATGGCTATAGTAGATGCAGAACTTATGATGAGTATGCCAAAAGGATTAACCGCTGCTTCAGGAGTAGACGCATTAACACATGCCCTGGAAGCTTATGTATCAGTACTTGCATCAGAATATACTAATGGTATGGCTTTAGAATCCATAAGATTAATATTCAAATACTTACCAGATGCTTATAATGAAGGAGCAACTAATATTAAGGCTAGAGAAAAGATGGCCCACGCTTCCTCCATGGCTGGTATGGCTTTTGCTAATTCATTTTTAGGAGTCTGCCACTCAATGGCACATAAGTTAGGTGCATTCCATCACATACCACATGGCATTGCTAATGCATTACTAATAAACGAAGTAATTAAATTCAATGCTACCGATGCTCCAGTTAAGCAAGCAGCCTTCCCTCAATATAAATATCCAAATGCTGCATGGAGATATGCTAGAGTAGCTGACTATCTAGGTTTAGGTGGAAATACTATAGATGAAAAAGTTCAATTATTAATTAAGGCTATAGATGAGTTAAAGTCTAGGGTTAACATTCCTAAAACCATAGCAGAAGCTGGGGTATCTTCACAAAAGTTCTATGCTACCCTTGACGGCATGGTTGAGCAAGCCTTTGATGACCAGTGTACAGGTGCTAACCCAAGATATCCCCTAATGAGCGAAATTAAGCAAATGTACGTAGATGTATTTGAAGGAATAACATCTGACACTAAAGAATCAAAAAACACAACTAAAAAAAAGTAACATTAAAGTTTAAATAAAAAAGACTAAGCTACATAGGTTTTAATAAAATCCACTTGTAGCTTAGTCTTTTATTTTTACTTAAATAATCCTAATAATTCTTCTTCATTTAGACTTGAAAACCCTTCTCCTTTAGAAGATTCATCTCCTATAAATTCTGATATAAGTCTTTTCTTTTCTTCTTGCAATGAAAGAATCTTTTCTTCTATGGTTCCTTTAGCTATTATCTTTATTACTTCTACCACATTCTTTTGTCCTATTCTGTGAGCTCTATCTGTAGCTTGTTCTTCTACTGCTGGATTCCACCAAGGATCAAAATGAATTACAGTATCAGCTGAAGTTAAATTAAGCCCTGTGCCTCCAGCTTTTAAGCTTATTAAAAATACAGGTTTTCTTCCTTCATTAAAACTATTTACTAATTCTATTCTCTTTTCTGAAAATATTGATCCATCAAGATAGTTAAAGTCTATACCTTCTGCTTTTATTCTCTTACCTATGTTTTTAAGCACTGTAGTAAATTGTGAAAATATCAGTATTCTATGACCTTCTTCTATGCTCCCTTCAATCAACTCTAATAAGGCTATAAGCTTTCCGCTATCACCAACATAATCACTAATTAGTACTGTTGGATCTAAGCACAATTGCCTTAGTTTTGTTATATAAGATAATATCTCTATTTTACTATTTTTAAATTCATCATCCTTTACCTTTTTTTCTATTAACTGAACTACATAATCAGCGTAAACCTTATATACCCTTTTTTGCTCTTCTTCTAGATTAACTAATAGCACCTTTTCTATCTTTTCAGGTAATTCTTTTAAGACCTCACTTTTTTTTCTTCTAAGAATAAATGGTTTTATTAGCCTATTTAAATCCTCCAAAACTTCTGGTTCTTCCTTAAGCCTTTTATGGTATCTTACGCTAAATCTTTTCTCATCGTAAAGATATCCTGGCATTATAAAGTCAAATATTGACCACAGATCCATAAGAGAATTTTCTAATGGAGTGCCTGATAATGCAAATCTTGTCCTTGCCTTTATACTCTTTGAAGCTATGGAATTTTGAGAATTATAGTTTTTTATATTTTGCGCTTCATCTAATATACAATAATCAAATTCTAAATTACAAAAAAGATCTATATCTCTTTTTAATAAATTATATGTAGTTATTAAAACATCCACATCTTCTATATTATCTAAAATACATTCCCTCTCTTCTTTTGGTCCGTTAACAGCCACTACTTTTAGATTTGGTGCAAACTTATGAAATTCATTTATCCAGTTATAAATTAATGATGTAGGGGCCACAATTAATGATTTACTTCCCTTATTAGATAATAAAAACACGATAATTTGAATAGTTTTACCAAGACCCATTTCATCAGCTAAAATTCCTCCAAATCCTAAGTAATCTAAAGTTTTAAGCCAGTTATAACCTATCTTTTGATATTCTCTTAGTGTGCCCTTTAATTCAAAGGGCACATTAAACTTTAATTTTTCTATGTCTTTAAGTCTATCTTTTACCTTCTTTAATTCACCCTTGCCTTTTATATATCTAATATTATTTTCTTCTATATAACTATCTAAAAACACCGCTTTATTCTTAGATATTTCAATATGATTATCCTCTACATTAAAAGAAGATACTGAATCTAAAAGCTTTAAAAACTTATTAATTTCTAGTTCCTGTAAATCTAGGTACTCTCCACTTTCTAATTTATAATATTTAAGATTATTCTTAAATGATCTTATTATATCCATAGTTTCTTTAGATGATATATCACCTATATTAAAGTCCATATCAAAATAATCATATTTACCTGAACTAATTTGTGCATTTATGCCTTTAGTTCCTATATATTTTAGTCCCTTAAAATTTTCAGAATAATAAACTTCTCCTATTTTTTGAAGCCTTTCTATATCATTTTTAAAAAAGTTAAATATATAATCATCATCTTTTAAAAAATGAAACACTCCATTTATTTCTTCAAATCCTAAGGCTTTAATAATTCCAATTGTCTCCTCTTCCTTTTTAATAGCTCTATATATAACCTTTTCTTTAAAGTCCTTAAAAATATTAAATTCAAAGGCTCCATACCTTACCTTAACCTTTAGTGTTACAATTTCATCTTGTCTATCAAAATAAAAATTAAATTTGCAAGAATCAATTACAATCTTATCTTGTATAGAATTTGATAATGAAACCATAGGTGATAAGGAATTAAGGTCTGGAATTAATCGCCTTAATATGGTATCTTCTTCAGATATTGGAATAGTTACAATTTTAGCCTTACTAAATATTTCAAAATAAGGCCTTATCTTATAACAAAATTCAAAGCTTGGAAGATATACATTTGTGCCGTATAATAAGACTTCATTTTTGGGTTCTAAAATGCTAGGCATACCTTCAGTGACCTTCAGGTTGTAATTACCTTTAGAATTATTTAATTCAAATCTTATTTCAGGGTCCTCTATTATAATTTCTGTTTCCACTGGTCTTGAAAAAAATCCTTCGTTTAAATATACCCTGTGATTTTTTATTATATAAAAAAATTCTCGAACCATGTATTCTGGAATGTTTATATATTTCCCATCTATATTTTTCTCCCGACTACTCTTAAAAGCCTTAGTATTTTTATCTAAAGTCCAAAGATTTTCTATAAAATCTATAAGCCTTTTGTCTTTTATATTTAATTTTTGAGTCTTTTTATGAAATGTGAAGGTTTTACTATAAATCACTGGAAAATTATTATAGTAAGCTAGTAAAAATTGGTTAACATCCTTTAACACATTAAGATCACTTGACCTTGCAAATTTACTACCTATTTTAAATTCAACCTTTATACCATTATTCCACTGATGTTTATTAATATAAACCTCTATTTTAATTTCTTCTTTATCTTTTTCATCACCTAAAAGTATATCTAAAACGCCACTTTTATCCTTATATAAACTATCCAAAGGAGGATGCTGTGTATTTAAAACCTTCAGAGTTTGTAAGCTTTTAAGCGCTTTGTAAAATGTTGCTACTAAGTGTTTACAACAATAATTTTCTTTTTTAAATTCATTTTTTTCATAATCAGCACAACTACAAAATGTAGACAAAATACTCTTGTTTTTTGCATCTATTTCAATTATAGTCTTATACTTATTAAAAAGGCTTTCAGAAATAACCCTACCATCTACACAAATTAAGTTTTCTTCACTTATTATATCTATAGAAGAAACTAAATCATTATCTATAATTCTCTGACCTTTAATATGATTTTTTCCACTAGTTCCCTCATTAAACATTTGTAATAACTCATATTTTTTCAATGTTTTCTCTCCTTAAATCATATCTTATAATACTTATTTTGCTATAATTATAACATAACCTATAAAATGCAAAGGAGACTTATGAAAATGAAATTATTTTTTATATCAGATATCCACGGTTCTGCCTATTATTTAGAAAAAGCTTTAGAATTCTTTGAAAAGGAAAAAGCTGACTACTTAGTTATCCTTGGTGATCAACTATACCATGGAGCTAGAAATCAACTTCCTAGAGATTATGATACTAAAAAGGTTGCCTCAATTTTAAACTCCTACACTGATAAAATTATAGCTGTAAGAGGAAACTGCGAAAGTGAAGTAGATCAAATGGTACTAAATTATCCAACCATGAGTGATTATTCTATTATTCTATATAATAATAAAAGACTATTTTTAACTCATGGTCATATTTTTAATAAAGATAATATGCCAAATTTAAGCGATGGAGATGCTTTAATATATGGTCATACTCACATACCTTTAGCTGAAAAAATAAATAATATTTTTGTAATAAATCCTGGTTCTATTACATTCCCAAAGGAATATACCCCTCATTGTTACGGTATTTTGCATGAAAATATATTTGAAATCAAAACTTTAGATGGAGAAATATTTAAAAAGATAGATTTTTAGATATATTTAAACAACAACCTCAATAAAATTTATAATATACTGACATGTTATTTTAAAAATAAACTTTTTATATATTTTCCGCTATGTGTAAAGATAATAGTTTTCGACTAATAATCATTATTGACATCACTGGTGATTAGAGCTATTATATATTTATAATAGAAATTATATAACAGATTACAAAATCTTTGATATGAAATTTTGGGAAATTTATAAAGCGAGGTGTTTAATTTTGAAATTTAATATATTAGTTGGTGGTACAGCGGGACAAGGCATGGATACCATAAGTGATTTTCTAGAAAAGTTGCTTTTTAAAAAAGGCTTTTACGTATTCTCTAATAAAGACTATATGTCAAGAGTTAGAGGTGGACACAATTTTACCCAGGTTCGTTTTGGTGATGAACCAATTTATACACATACAACCTCAATAGATTTAATGATTGCTTTAGATAAAGATACTATAGATGCTCATTTAAACAATCTTAAAGATAATGGGATAATTATAGCTGATGAAAAAATAGAACATGATGATAATAGAGTTAAAACTTTTCCACTTATGAAACTTGCTAAAGCTGCGGGACTTACAAGAGCTTTTGGTTCTGTTGCTGCTGGTATTGTTATAAAACATTTTGGAATATCAAATGAGGGTGTTTCCGAAATCTTTAATAATAAATTTACAGATGAAATAAGAGATATAAATGTAGATGCTTTTAATAAAGGCTATGATTTAGTAGATAGCACCTATGATTTAAAAAATGGTGTTTTAAAGGATAATATGCTGATAAATGGTAATACTTCAATAGCTCTTGGAGCCTTAGCTGGTGGACTTTCCTATTATGCTGCTTATCCTATGACTCCAGCTACAAGTATAATGACCTACCTTTCCAAAAAACAGGTAGAAGCTGGAATAGTAGTTGATCAAGTAGAAGATGAAATAGCAGCTATTAATGCAGCCATAGGTGCTTCTTATGCAGGTGCTAGATCTATGACTGGTTCATCTGGTGGTGGTTTCTCACTTATGGTAGAAGCTTTAGGTCTTGCAGGCATTATGGAGACTCCTTTAGTTGTAGTGGACTCCCAAAGACCAGGTCCTGCTACAGGACTTCCTACTAGAACTGAACAAAGTGATTTAAGCTTCTTACTTACAGCTTCTCATGGTGAATTTCCACGGATGGTTATAGCTGTTAGAAACCCTGAAGATGCTTTTTATCAAACTTTTAGAGCCTTAAACTTAGCAGATAAATATCAAACTGTAGTTTTGTTATTAACAGATCAATATCTAGCAGATTATAATATTACTGTTCCAAAGTTTGATGTTCAATCGCTTAAAATAGAAAGACATATTGCAGGAGAAGAGGTCTTAGCTGATGGAGAAGAATATCAAAGATATAAATTAACTGAAAATGGAATATCTCCAAGGTTTATTCCTGGAAAGGTTAAAGGCCAAATAGTACTAGTTGATAGTGATGAGCATACTGAAGATTCCCATATAACTGAAGAATCAGATATAAGAAATGAACAAATGCAAAAGAGAATGAAAAAACTAGATTTAATTAAAGAAGATTTAATTGAACCTGAATACTTTGGAGTGGAAAATCCTGACACTTTATTACTAGGTTGGGGTTCAACTTATGGTGCTTTAAAAGAAGCTGTAGATATGCTTAATAAAGATGGTGTCAGTGTTGGTGCTCTTAGCTTTGGAGATATATCTCCCCTACCTCAAAATTTACTAGCTAAGTATTCTAAAGATGCTAAAACATTAATAAATGTTGAACAAAACTTTACAGGACAACTAGGCAAGTTTATAACTCAAGAAACAGGATTAATCATGGATAAAAGTATACTTAAATATGATGGGCGACAATTAAATTCTATAGAAATATATGATTCAGTAAAAAAGGAGGTGCTATAAATGTTAGATATAAAACTTTATAACACTAAAGATGAAAATGCATGGTGCCCTGGTTGTGGTAACTTTAATATACTAGATGCCATAAAGAGAGCCGCTGCAGAGCTTGACATAGCCCCTGATCAATTAGTAATGGTTTCTGGTATAGGACAAGCTGCAAAGACACCTCACTATATAAGAGCAAATGGTTTTAATGGTCTTCACGGGAGAGCTCTTCCTCCAGCTCAAGCTATAAAATTAGTTAATAAAAATTTAAAAGTTGTAGTTACTGGTGGTGATGGTGATGCTTATGGAGAAGGTGGAAATCACTTTTTGCATGCACAAAGAAGAAATGTGGATATAGTTCAATTAGTTCATGATAACCAAATTTATGGATTAACTAAAGGTCAAGGATCCCCCACAACTGCTTTAGGTCAGAAAACTTCTATGCAATTTGAAGGTGTTAATATCTATCCTTTAAATCCACTAGCAGTAGCCATAAGTGCTGGAGCAACCTTTGTAGCTAGAGCCTTCTCTGGGGATAAGGATAAGCTTGTAGAAATTATAAAAGCTGCTATGAATCATAAAGGGTATGCTTTAATAGATATACTTCAACCTTGTGTAACATTTAATAAAGTAAATACTTTTAAGTGGTATAAAGATAGACTTTATTATTTAGATGAATCTCATGATCCAAGTAATAAGCTTTCAGCCTTTGAGAAGGCATCGCAATTTGGAGATGAGGGAATTCCAGGTGGTATAATTTATGAGGAAAAAGGTAAAGCCACTTACGGAGAACTTCATCCTGTATTAAATTCAGGAGTATCATTAGTAGATAGAACATGGGAACCTAAGAATGTAGATAAGTTCCTTAATGAGTTTATGTAAATTATATAATTCATTAATTAAAACCTCGCCTTAAGTGGTGAGGTTTTTTTATAGTGTAACCATTCATAAATACATGAATAATATATTAATATCTATAATCCCGTATTATATTCCCGGGGAAATACGATAAAGTCTTACAAAATAATATTGGCAGGTGATATGATGTTAGAGTCCCTACTATTGGTACTAGCCTTATCTTTAGATGCACTAGTGGCTAGTATTGCTTATGGTGCAAATAAAATAAAAATCCCTTTTGTATCTATAACAGTTATTAATATAGTTTGTTCTTCTTGCCTTGCTATATCGCTTTTTTTTGGTTCCATAATAAAAAGACTTATTCCAGGTAATATTACCTCCATAGTAAGTTTTTTAATATTATTTTTACTTGGTATATACTATTTATTTCAAAGTCTTGTGAAAAGTTATATAGGTAAATCTTCAGGTAAGAAGATAAATTTAAAATTATTTGATTTAAGATTTATAATTGATATATATGCCGATGAAACTAAAGCCGACTTTAATAATTCAAAGGAGCTTGAGCCAAAAGAAGCCTTATATCTAGCAATAGCTCTATCTTTAGACTCTTTAGCTGTTGGGTTTGGAAGTAGTCTTGGAAATGCTAATTATATACAAGTAATTTTGTTATCTTTAGTTTGTGGCATTGTAGCTATATATTCAGGTATCTTTTTAGGTAAAAAACTTGCTAAAACTTCAAAACTAGATTTATCTTGGCTTGGTGGAATATTGTTAATTATTTTATCTATTTTAAAGATAAAGTGATTTTTAATTTAAACATAATATTAGCCACCTTTATTATAAATTTCAAAAAGGTATATTAAATATTTTAAGGGCTGTGTATTAATACACAGCCCTTAAAATATTGACTTTATATGCTCATCATATACTTATTTTATACCTTTAAATCCTTGCTTTTCTAGAGCATCTTTTACTTTTGGATAATATATAGTTTTATATGTTCCAGACATCATTTCTGACCAACTCTTAGTATCTCTACCTCCAGTTGCCTTTGTCATAAAGTCTTCTATAACTTTATCATAGTCTTTTATACCTTGAAGTAAATCTTTATTATATCTTTCTTTATGGAAAATTACCTCTGGCTTAAATCTAGGTTTAACCATTGATGGTCCCTCACCATAGCCTAATACCAATCCAACCATTGGGAATACATACTCTGGAAGTCCTAAAAGTTCAATAACTTCTTCTGGCTCTTTTCTAATTCCACCTATAGGAACTATATTCAATCCTAAAGACTCTGCAGCTGCAATCGCATTTCCCATAGCAAGACCTACATCTACAGCACCTACTAAGTTAGCCTCTTGGCTATCAGTAATAATTATTTTTTCGCCTGTGATTTCACCTGCTATTTTAGCTCTATAAAAATCAGCACAAAAAACTAAAAATATTGGTGCCTCATCTATATATTTTTGATCTCCTACAAGCTTTGATAGTTTATATTTTTTTTCTTTATCTTCTACACTTATTATAGTAACTTGCTGTCCATCTATTGAAGATGGTGCTTGTTGGGCTGCCTTTATTATTAAATCTATATCCTCTTTTTTAATAGCCTTATCGCTGTAACTCCTTACAGAACGGTGATTAAGTAATGTTTTTATAACTTCATTCATGGGCTCATCTCCCTATTTAATAATGGTTATCTGTTACCTAAGATTATATCGCATTCTATTTAATTGTCAATATTTTTATTTGTTTATTTATAATACTTATCTTTCTAAATCTCTAAACAAAATATTTTAAACTAATATTAATATCTAACCTAGTATTTTAAATATTAATAAAATAAAAGAAGCTTTGATAAAAGCTTCTTTTTTAATTATATTATAGTACATCTTAAAATTAATCTGTAACTATAAATTTTCTTATGTACTTTTTATATATGTAATTTACTATAAAAACTAATACATAACCACCTATGACATCTAAAGGATAGTGATTTCCTACATATATCCTGGCAATACCTACCATTATAGATAAAAAGGTTAAAAACATTCCTATTAAATTATCAAATGAAAACAATCCTACAGCTATACTCATAGTTCCCATAGCGTGGTTACTTGGAAAAGAAGCATTACTTTTGTGATCTATAAGCAAATTAACCTTATTTTTAACAAAAGGCCTGTCCACATAAAACACTTTGCCTATTATAAAACTTAATATCATGCTAATTATAGTTATTATTAAAGTTTCTGTAGCATATTGAACTGGTCTTCTTTTCTTTTTATATAGCCCTAATATAAGTATACTTCCTAAAACTAATATAGATATATAAGGGCCATACTTTGAAATTACAATCATTACTCCATCTAAAAGACTGCTTTTATTGGCTACATTATTTATTGCATGAAAAATATAATCATTCATTCTCTTCACCATACTTTCTTTATCCAAAGACCTATCGAGGTATAAGTTCAGGGGTTTGAACCTTTTAAATAAAGATGTTTAAGCTTTAGTATGCCCTTTTTCTACTCCCAAAGTTTCCAAACCTCTATGGCATAGCCAACTGTAGCCACCTTACCATTACGAACTATAGGTGTTTTATATAGTTTAGGGTTGTTTAAAAGAATTTCTTCTCTTATACTATCGCTTCTAATATTTGAAAGATTTAGCTTTTCATATTCTTTACTTTCCTTATTTATTAAATTTATTAATCCTACAGAAGATTTTACACTTTGTAGCTCTCCTTTGCTTAATGCCTTTTCATTTAAATCAATAAACTGATATTTTATATTTCTTTCCTTAAAATATCTTTCTGCCTTTTTTGTATCAAAGCATTTTTTGATGCCAAAAATTTGAATATTCATAACTAATAACTCTCCTCTAAATATTTCCTGTAAACTTCTATAAAAGTCCTAATTCACCTGTTAATCTTCTTGAATCTCAACTCTTCCACCATACATATATTTCTCTGGAATAATAATCTTAAAGCTATCTTCATATTTTTTTATAAAGCCTTCTTCTTTAGGATCTACAAGAGAAAATACTTCTCCTATTTCTCCTGCCCTTGCAACTCTTCCTGCTCTATGTAGATAATCTTTAGAATCCTTTGGTAGATCTAAATTTATCACATGGGTTATGCCTTTAATATCAAGTCCTCTTGCAGCAATGTCAGATGCAACTAAAACTTGTATACTACCTTTTCTAAAGTTTTCTAAGGCTCTTTGTCTATCTTCTTTATCATTACTACCGTGAACAGAGTCTACCTTTATATTATGGAATCTAAGCTTTTCAAGAGTTTTCTCTACATCATAACTACTGTTAATAAATACAAGAGCCCTTTTAGGTTTTACTGCAGATATAAGTTTTCTTAATGTATCTATCTTCTTTCTATGTTCAGTTAAAATATATCCATGAATTATATTCTCATTAACAGCATTTGTATTTTTAACACTTAATACAACAACATCTGAAGCTAAAGTTTTAGAAACATCTAAGGTATTGTCTGTTATAGTAGCTGAAAACATCATTATTTGAGTTTCCTTTGGTGTAGCTTTTATTATCTCTTTTATAGAAGGGATATTATCCTTATCTAAAAGCTTATCTACTTCATCAATAACCATGGTTTTTATGGTGTGTGCAGATATCTTCCTTTTTTTTATTAACTCTAATATTCTTCCTGAAGATCCTACTATAATATGAGGCTTTGACTTTAACTTTTCTATTTGTCTTGTAACATTAGCACTTCCTATTAAAGGTGTAGATGAAACCTCTATACCTGAACTATTTCTTAAATCTGAAATGGTATTATGTATCTGCATTACAAGCTCATGTGTTGGAGCTATTATTATACATTGCATCTCTTTTTTATTTACATCTATCTTTTCTATTATAGGTAAAAGATAGGAAAGTGTCTTACCTGTGCCTGTCTCAGACTGTCCTATTAAATTTTTTCCCTCTAAAGCTAAGGGAATTACCTTTTCTTGAATCTCTGTAGGTTTTTTAATTCCTAAACCTTCTAACCCACTTATCATTTTTTCTGTTATCTTAAGACTTTCAAAATTAACTGCCATCTTTTTTCTACCTCTTTCATCAAGTTACCTGATTATTAATTTTATCAATAGTTCTATCTATTGTCAAAAAATTATTATAGGTTTTATTTTAATTAAAAGTTCTATATAAAAAAGACCAGTATATCTAAAAAAAATCACTGATCCCCAATAAATCTTATGTAGTATCTTTTATAGTCTTAGTTCTTATCCTTCCCCTGTTCTTTAGATAATTCTTCAACCTTAAGCTTTAAAATCGCAACCTCTTGTACTAAATCTTTTATGCTGCTAGATCTTTTTGAAATAGTAAGTGTTAAGGTAAATGTAACTACTAAAAGAAAAAATATAACTAAAAGAAATATTGTATTAACAGGTTCTTCAATATGTAATAATCTTGAAATACTAGTTAAGATACCTGGAAATATAGACATTAATATGAAAACTAAGCTAGATAAAACCCAAACTAAACTATGTCTAAGGTCCATCTTATAATTTGTTATCATTTTATAAATAAATATAAAAAATCCTATTGACACTAATATTAGAATAATCTGAAGCTGATAATTCATCTATCCATCCTCCAAAGTTCAAATTATAATTATGTTATCTATTAGAAATCGAAGTAAAGCATATAGCTATTGAAACCTTTATCATATAGTATATAGATTTAATGAGATTTATTGATGACACTCCACTTTCTCTCTCATTCATTACTACAGGAATCTCTTTTATACGAAGCTTGTTTTTTGCTAAATAAACTACCGTTTCAGGCTCTGGGTAATCTGTAGGATATCTTTTTGCAAACATCTTAATTACAGTTTTATCACAAGCTCTAAATCCCGAAGTTGGATCTGTTATCCTTTTTTTACATACCAAATGTATAAGGTTTGAAAAATATACTATACCTATTCTTCTTGCAAAGGTGGATTGAAATCCCGCCTTATCTATAAACCTTGATCCAAGACACATATTCTCTCCCTTATTAATCTCTTCAATAAGATCTTTTATGTACTTAGGATTATGCTGGCCATCTCCATCTACCTGTATAGCCACATCGTAATCATTATAATATGCAAATTTATACCCTGTCTGTACGGCTCCCCCAATGCCTAAGTTAGAACCTAAATCTATCTTATAAACTGGTGGCTGAAACCTTAAAAGTCTTGTATTATCTGTAGAGCAATCATTCACTATTAAGATATCATAAAAAGGACAACATATCTTTATGTTATCTATTAATTTAATTAAGTTTTCTTCTTCGTTAAAAGCAGGAATAATAATCAGTACTTTCATTATTCATTTACCTCTTTATCTTTTTCATTATTAATTTTTTCTAAGTATCTTCTTTATTTTGACATCAATTATAGCATATATTTACTATATTTTAAATTTCAAATAACTAATTTTTACCTTTTAAATTATTTTTTAACTTATCCTTCATATATCTTTACATTTATTTACCACTAATGTATAATATTGTATGAGCATAGTGTGACACCTAATAAGGTAATAACTATTTAAGAGGTGAAATATGATTAAAAGCAAAGTTACTAACAATCTATCTAGTCTAATTTTAGGTATTATTTATAGTTTTACAATTTCCCTTTACATTAATCCAAACAATAATAATAGGATGCTTATACCACTATTTTTTATTATTCCCCTAGCTATATTTTTCAGTAAAATAATAAATGAACTACCTAATAAATTTAATAATCTAAGCAAAAACAACAAAATACTAATACTTATATTTTCTTTTCTATCATGTATATTATATAAAGTTATATTTATATCTTATAAAAACTACTTATTACCTTATCCAACTATTGTTAAATATTCAATCAAACTATTTATGTTTTTACTTCTTTTTACATCTTTTTTGATCTTTTTTATAGAACTCTTACAGTTTGAAATTGAAGTTAATCATAAAGACATAAGTAAAAAAAGAATACTTATATATGCCATTCCTTTTATTTTATTGGGGATCTTTTATTTACTGTCATTTTATCCAGGGGTTATGACAGCAGACTCAATGAATCAATGGAATCAAATATCAAAGGGTGTATATTATGATTCTAACCCTGTAGTACATACCTTATTCACCTATTTAATTACAAGAGTATGGTATTCTCCTGCTGCGGTTGTTATAGTGCAGGTGATTATTATGTCTATAATGATTGGATATTGTATGTATAACTTTGAAAGACTTGGTGTAGATAAAAAGATTTTATATTTAATTATTTTAGCCATGGCCTTAAACCCTGTTAATGGAATAATGTTTGTTACTTTGTGGAAGGATATAATTTATAGCGGATTTATACTCTTATTTACAATGCTAATTATAAACATTGTTATTACTAATAATGAATGGATATATAATAGAAAAAATCTTATTTATTTTATACTTTGTTCCCTTGGTGTTGTGTTATTTAGACATAATGGCTTAGTTCCGCTATTCGGAACATTAGTAATATTAATAGTATCAAATATAAAAAAATCAAAACCATATATAATAACGTTTGTTTCTGTCTTAGTTGTTTTTCTTTTAATAAAGGGACCAATTTATAGCCTAATTGGAATAGAACCTGCTTCCTCTAGTGAGGCTTTTGGAATTCCAACACAGCAAATTGCTGCGGTTATAAAAAATAATGGCTATTTAAATGAAGATCAATTAAAAAAAGCTAGTGAAATAATGCCTTTAAATTCTTGGTCAGAAAATTATATGCCAGGTAATGTAGATTATATTAAATTTCACAAAGACTTTAAAGTAGATAAATTAATGGAGGATAAAATGGCCTTCCTTAAACTTTGGGCGGGGGCTTGTATTCAAAATCCTAAGATAGCCTTTGATTCTTACCTAAGCCAAACTGCTATAGGTTGGTCAGTTAAGGGCTATGTAAACTGGGGTAGTCGAGAGATTTTACCAAATTCTTTAGGATTAAAACAAACTGTTTTAAGTAATAGTCTAACTAAAGTTGGAAATAAATTTTTAAATTTAACTCAAAAGCCTGATTTGCAGTATTTCTTCTGGAAACCAGCTTTTCAAATGTTTTTTATTTTGTTATTTGGTTTTTTAGCTATATTAAGAAATGGTGCAAAAACTATACTTGTAAT
Organism: Clostridium algidicarnis DSM 15099; assembly: GCF_002934235.1. Taxonomy (GTDB): domain Bacteria; phylum Bacillota; class Clostridia; order Clostridiales; family Clostridiaceae; genus Clostridium_L; species Clostridium_L algidicarnis. Next base: position 91,211 of record NZ_PTIS01000002.1, on the reverse strand, counting down.
TTTACCAGTATTGCTAAATGCAGCAACTATATTTATAGCTACCCCAGCTCAAGATTTTAGATACCTTTATGCTAACACTCTAGTTTGCCTTATACCTATTGTATTTTCTTTTATTAAAATAGATAGGCTCAAAATAGATATTCCTACTGTACCTAAGGATACTTCTAAAAAATAATCTTATATAATTATTCTATTTCTTACTTTAATAAAGTTGAGATTTATACTATAATTAAAATAGTGTTTTTACAAATATATCCTAAATCTAAATACAGATAGGAGATTTATTATGCTTAGAACTATAGCTTGGTATACTCACTTTGCCACAAGTTTAATTGGTAAAATCCCAGGTGTTTATAAAATTAAATCTTTAGAACGCCAAGGAAAAATTAAAGAAAAGGATGAATATATAAATAAGGCTACATCCTCCTGGGCTATGTCCCATGTTAAGCTCAGCGGGGCAAAGGTTAATGTTTATGGCAAAGAAAATGTTCCAAAAGATATTGCTGTGCTCTTTGTTAGTAACCACCAAGGCAATTTTGATATTGCCTTGTTTATGAGTTATATAGATAAGCCTAAAGGGTATGTTGCTAAGATTGAGATGAAAAAGATACCTGTTTTAAGTACATGGATGGAATATATGCACTGTGTTTTCATGGATAGAAGTAGCATTAGAAAATCAGCTGAGGCTATTGTAGACGGTATAAATATCCTTAAAAGTGGTTATTCTCTAGTAATATTCCCTGAAGGCACTCGAAGTCGTAAAAATGAAATAGGTAATTTTAAAGCTGGAAGTTTTAAATTAGCCACCAAAGCCAAAGTACCGATAGTTCCCGTTACCGTAAATGGATCTTATAAGCTCATGGAACAAAACGGTGGCAGGGTAAAACCTGCTGAAGTTGAAATATTTATACATCCAATGATAAGAACAGATAACCTTTCTAAAACAGAATTAGATAATTTAGCTTTTAATGTTAAAGGAATTATTCAAAGTAAATTATAATATATCTGCATAAGAAATAAAGAATCAATATAGCAAACGCCATAATGATTCTTTATTTCTTATGTACTACTTTTCTTTTAATACTTGATATTCATATGTTACTTATTAACTACCTTTTTGAAATGATCCATATTCATATACCCACTTACCATAACTCTTTTCAATTTATTTAAATCATCTTTTCCTTTAGCATGTCCAAACTTTGTAGTAAAAGACATTTTATAGCCTTCAAGATAAGCATCTCGAACTACTTGTTTGTTGCACCTTCCATAAGGATATGATATATATTTCACCTCTTTATTTAACACTTCATCAATATAATCCTTAGAACCTCTCAATGTGTTAATTCTATCAACTTCCGTAAGCTTGTCTAGTTTTGCATGATTGGTAGTATGGCTTTCAATGTCAATATTATTGATCTGCATTTCTTTAATTTCATCTACACTAAGGTAAGCACTTTCATCTAAATAATCTGTAACTACAAAAATAGTGGCATTCATTCCAAATTCTTTTAATATGGGGTAGGCATTATAATAATTATCTTTATACCCATCATCAAAGGTTATTGCTATAGACTTATCTTCAAAGGATTTATTGGTTTTAAAGTGCTCATACATTTCATCCATACTTAATATAATAAAATCATTATCTTTTAGATATCTCATTTGATCATAAAAATTATCTTTAGTGACCCTAAACATCTTTTTATTATTATCTGTAATAGAATGATACATGAGCACAGGTATATCACAACCCTTTTCATTAAATTTACTTTTAGATAAAACTTGTCTTACCGTAAATAGATTAATTGCTATTAATATAACTGCAAATTTAATCCATCCTGTGTTCCTTTTCATAAAAATCCTCACTTTCTTGTATATCCATAATAATTAGGATTTCTTATTTTCAATATAAATATTATATTAACACACAACTTACCAACTATCCTAATCTATCTTTTGTTTTATGTAGAAATAAAATACATAAATAGTATATACTATTTATATCAACATTATAGGGAGGTATCATTATGAACTTAAACTGGAGCTTAAAAGAACTCTACACTTCTTTTGATAGCAAAGAATTTAAAGAAGATTTAAATGAGTTAAAACTATTTATATATAAAATAAATAGTGAAGTTAATTCCGACATAAATAGCAATGACATAAAATCTACCCTTGAAAAATATATAAATGACAATATAAAGCTTACAAACTTAGTAACAAATTTATATTCTTTCTGTAGTTTAACAACCTCAGTTGATACTAATAATTCTGAGGCTTTAAAAAATTCAGAAATAATCCAAAAAATATTAGCTGAAATGGCTGAAAGTGATTCAAAATACAAAAAATTCATAGGATCTATTGATAATTTAGATAATATAATAGAATCTAGCCCTTTGCTTAAAGAACATGAGTTTATGCTTAAAGAGATTAAGGCAAATAGTAAATATGTACTAAGTGATAAAGAGGAATCTATAATAGCAAAAATGCAGACTACAGGATCCTCAGCATTCGACACCTTAAAAGAAGCTTTGGTTTCAAAGCTTATGGTGGATATAGAGATTGATGGCAAAAAGAAGATATTGCCGCTTACAGAAGTTAGAAATTTAGCTCATCATAAAGATAGCGAAGTTAGAAAGGCAGCTTATTACGCTGAACTTGAAAGCTACAAAAAGATTGAAGACTCAGCAGCTGCCGCCCTTAACGGAATAAAAGGTGAAGTTATAACTACTTCTAAATTAAGAGGATACGAATCACCTCTTCATGAATCCTTAATTAAATCTAGAATGGACATGGAAGCCTTAGATGCTATGATAGATGCTATGAAGGAATATATTCCTTATTTTAGAGGATACTTAAAAAAGAAAGCAGAAATTTTAGGTTATGAAAATGGACTACCTTTTTATGAAATATTTGCTCCGATTGGACAAGTAAATAAAACTTACAGTTATGATGAAGCAAAAGATTTTGTTGAAGAAAATTTTAGAACCTTTAGTGATAAACTTGGAGATTTTGCTAAAAGAGCTTTTGATGAAAATTGGATTGATGTACTTCCAAAGGAAGGAAAAGTAGCAGGAGCTTTTTGTGCTGGCCTTCCTACCATAGGGCAAAGTCGAATAATGTTAAACTTTGGTGGAAACCTTAGTGATGTAATCACTCTAGCTCATGAGCTTGGTCATGGTTATCATGGTAATTGTCTTCTTAACGAATCTATACTAAATTCTGATTATCCAATGCCTATAGCCGAAACAGCTTCCACCTTTTGTGAAACTATAGTTAAAAAGGCTACTCTAAAAAAGGCAACCAAAGAAGATGCTTTAAGTATTCTAGAAAGCGAACTTCAAGATTCTACACAAATTATTATAGATATTTATAGTAGATTTTTATTTGAAAAGAAGTTATTTGAAATGAGAGATGAGGCAGCTTTAACCCCTAAAGAACTTAACGAAATAATGATTTCAGCTCAAAAAGAAGCCTATGGTGATGGTTTAGATCAAGATTTATTACACCCCTATATGTGGATTTGCAAACCTCACTATTATTCAGCAGGATATAGCTACTATAACTTCCCTTATGCCTTTGGGTTACTATTTGCAAAGGGTCTTTATGCTGAATATCTAAAAAGAGGTGAAGAATTTATCCCTGAATATGATAAACTATTAGCACTTACAGGTAAAAATAGTGCAGCCGATGTAACAAAAGTTATGAATATAGATATCCATAATATTAACTTTTGGAGAAATTCTTTAGAGATAATTAAAGGTGACATAGATGAATTTTTAAACCTATGCAATAACTAATATCTATAATACATTATATTTAGTAGAACATATTAGGTTCTATCAAAAGCCTTATATTCTATGAAATATGTAATATATAAAAAGAAAACTTCAGCTACTTTAAGTAATTCCACTTAAAATAGTTGAAGTTTTCTTTAAGCAATAGATTTATTAGAGTTTTAAACTTTTAAAATATTATCACCATAATACTTATATATAATTATGCTTTAATGATTATGATGTTCTCCATTATGATTACACACTACATTCTTATCCTCTAATTCACCTTTTAAGTAAGCTAGTAGTACCTCTTCTATTTTTCCATTAACCCCTCTTATAACCTCTAAGTTATTTTCCTTTAAAGCATTATAGGCACCGGCTCCTATTCCGCCAGTTATAATCAAGGAAACACCCTCATCTAAAAGTAAGTTTGAAAGTCCTCCATGGTTATGTTGTAACTTTAAAGCTGAGATTTCCTTTTTATCTATGATCTTTCCTTCTTCCATTGTTACAACCAAAAAGCTTTCACTTTTACCAAAGTGTTGATTAATCAATTCTCCATTTTTAGGCATTGCTATTTTCATGTACACAGATCCTTTCCATATAATATATATACATTATACACCATTTCCATTAAACTTTCTTATTAGCTGAATATCTCTTCTTTAATAAAGCCACTATAAATATTATAAATGGAATTATAATCTGTACTAAAAGGGCATATGATGGCCATAACTCACTGGTAAACTCCATAGATTCCATTATACTATTAAACATTATATAAGCAAAATTCATCATTAAAAGAACTATAGGTATTAAAATATCTCTATAACTTTTTAGATTAAATAATTTAGTAACTCCTTTAGAAACTCCAAGTACACAAAAACTCACTTCAAGGAACTGTATTATAGTAAATGCTATAGAAACTGCTATTTCTATCCTTTGAAACTCTCCATTTAATTGTAATCTTTTTATACCCTCATACCCTGCATAATATAAGGAAGAATACTCCTCTCCTCCTAATAACATTATATTTATCATGGTAGTTATTACCACAACTATTCCACCTATAATTACTGGCTTTAAAAATATATTTTTACTCTCTGAAGTATGATCTAAGTAATCAAAAAATAGCATAAATAAAAATATTTCACTAAAGGGAAAACTAATTAACTTAAAGCTTACTTTTGCTATATCCTTTAGTCCGCTGTAGAAAATCGGTTGTAGATTTGTAATATCCATTTGAGGTATTAATAACACCCACACTAAAATCACAAATACTAGTATAATTCTTATGAAAAACTGAGCCCATGCAGATAGAACTTCAATGCCCTCCTTTAACATCCATATACTCAAAATTCCAATGCACATCATTAAAATTGCTGAAGGAGTATTAGGAAGAGCTGTTAATTTAATAAAGTCAATAAAGTCCCTTAATATGTAAGCTCCTAATAAGAATATATGTAAAATGAAAATTATGCTTATAACTTTTCCAAAAACCTTTCCAAATAGTATTTCGACTATATCAAATAAATTTTTTCCTGGATATAGGTTCATTGTTCTACTATACATAATCATAATAGGTAGGGAAAGTACTATAGCTATAATAGAGGCTATCCATGCATCCTGTTTTAAGCTTCCTCCCATACTAAAGAGCAGATATCCCCCTATAGTATAGAAAAATATAAGAATTTGCATTTGTTTATTAGATATAACTTCTTTCTTCATAAAAACCCTCCTAACATATTCTTTAATATGCTAAAAACCTTGCCAAGATACACCATAGCATTTGGTATCTTAACCTTTAAAGAAATTAAAGAGCTGATTATAACACTTATGGACAGTATAGCAATATATACTAATATTTCTTTTTTTAAATTATTACTCTTTAAATACAGTAAGTCACTGCTACATATTAAAATGTAGCATCCTAGCACTAAAAAAATCATATTAATCTCCTACTTCTATATTTTTATTAGTTATTCCACTATATTTAATATTTATATTTACTCTAAAATTAGTATCTATATTTTGAAAAGCCTCTTGCCAGTTATCTTGAATCTTTCTCCATTCATTAGGTTTTTTCTTTTTTAATATATCTCCAAATCCTATTATGTCACTTTTATAATCTTTTTGAAGATCTTCTATTAACTCTTTGCAACTATTTTCCACATATTTTTCTGCCTGTTTTTTTAACTTTTCTCTTTCATCTTTAGAGATGTAGTTTATTCCAGTTGATGCTAATTCAGATAAACTTGTATCTATATCTATATTCACATCCACAACTATTTTACCTTCTTTTACTTTAGGAATTATCTTTTTATTACCCTTTATTATATCTATAGTTATAGTTTTATTTTTCCCTAGTTCCATTGGAAGTACAAACTTTAATTCGTCTTCTTTTAGAAGGTTTAAGATCATAGTTTCATCTTCATTTAATTTGCCCACCATCTTGTCAGTTTTAAATATCGCTGTTCCAAATATATGAAAATTTAAGTTTTTATTATCTTTGTCTATTTTAATCATAGGAGCTGTGGCTGAAAGTCCCTTGTTTGATACGGCTTCTAGAACCTTAAAAGTTTCCATCTTCAAGTAGGTTCCTATTTTATTTGAATTTGCAACAGCTGAAGATATCTCATAGGATATTATTTCATCTCCTTTTTTCTCTTTACTGAGTATTTCTGAAGCTGTATCCATATCTGATATTAAAATCCACATATCATCTCGTACTTCCACATCTCTATCTATTAAATCCAGAACTGGAGTTATACCTTCACTTGCAATATCCGCGCTAACTATAACCACCTTAGCGTGTGATACCTGAAGCATCTTACCTGCCTTACCAATGGCACTTCTAAGTGATTCATGTATAGTTTTACCTCTACCTTCAACTATATTAGAACTTATTGACTTTGAACTTGTCGATGCTTCTAATACCTCAAAGGTTAGTATATATTCATCCGTAACCTTATCCCTATCTATTGCCATTCCAGCTAAATATTTCACATCAGTCATCTCAATATAATCCCAGCACCCGCAAAAAACTGTAGTAAAGGCCACCATAAAAAGCAAAACAACACTTACATTTAAATACTTTTTCATTCTCTATTCCTTCTATTAATATAATTTTTGCTTCTCACTTTATCTCTAGCAATGAATTTAGTTCTATACTTTAACAGCCACCAAGGTGCCCTTATGCCAGCATCTCTTATATTATATTTATCTAAATCTATGAGGTTTAACATATAAGGTATCCCAAAACTTTTTATAGACATTAAATGTAATATAAGACCCATGCTAGCAAATATAACTCCATATAGACCTAAAAGTGATGCTAAAATCAAAAATATAAACCTTGAAATAATTATACCTGAGTTCATTTCATATAATATAAGTTCACATATACCTGCAATAGCAGTTACAATTACTATAGGTGCGCTTACAAACTTAGCATTAACAGCAGCATCTCCTAGAACTAGTGCTCCTACAATACTCACTGCAGCCCCTATATGTTTAGGTAGCCTTAATCCAGCCTCTCTTATTATTTCAAAAACAATAATCATAAGTAAGGTTTCTATTACTGTAGGCAATGGTACACCTTGCTTTGCTGCGTATATACTTAGTGCGAGTTTAGTCGGTATAAGCTCTTTATGAAATGCAATAAATGCAACATAAACCCCTGGTGTAGCTACAGTAATAATGAATGCTACTACCCTTAAAATCCTATTTATAGATGCATAAATAAAATTATCATAGTAATCTTCATTTATTTGAAAATGTTCTATAAATAAATAAGGTAAGGTTATTGCCATAGGTGATCCGTCACATAATATAGCTATTCTACCTTGCAATAATTTAGATGCTACAACATCTGGTCTTTCTGTATTTCCGATGGTCTTAAAAGGTGATAAAGGACTGTCACTTATAAGTTCTTGTATTTGCCCTGTGCCAAAAACCCCCTCTATATCTATCTTGTCTAACCTATTTGTTAGTTCTTCTAATATTTTAGTGTTTACTATGCCCTCCATGTATATAATGCAAATCTTAGTATTTGTTCTAACACCTATTTCTTTACGTTGAAACTTTAAACTTGGAGAATTAATCTTTCTTCTTATTAAAGACGTGTTTACATTTAAAGATTCATTAAATCCTTCTCTTGGTCCCTTCACCACTGTTTCAGAGGGTGGTTCTGCTATAGCCCTAGTTTGCCAGCCTTTAGTATTAAGAAGGAGACCTTCATTAAAGCCATCTACAAGCAATAAAGTATCCCCATATAGTAAAGACTTTAAAATCTTTTCGATTTCATCAGTCTTAATTACATCATCTATTATTAATACTTCTTCCTTTACGTAATCTACTATGTTGTTTAGTTGATCATTAAGATCTTCTTTCATTAGTGGCAATACTATATTTTCATTTATAATTTCCCTATCCGACATACCATCTATAAAAATTAGGCAAAACTTTAAATCACCCTTCTTATTTTTAAATTCCCTATAAATAACAGTATCATCTAGTTTTAATATGTTATTTTTGAATAAATTTATGTTTTCTTGTAATGGTTTTGTTAAATAATACTTACCTATATCTTCTTTTAAACTATTACTATCCTTATTATCTATATCTCTTGGCCATCTCCTCATATAATTACTTATCTAATTTATTATATTGTCTTCAAAAATACTAAATATATTCATTTAATGTTATTATCGTATTCAAAATCTACTGTTAACATGGTATTATTATTAGAATATATAATTTAAACTTTATGTATAAGATTAATGTATTTAATGCTTGTGTATCTAAAAATAATATTTAACGGAGGATAATATGAAAACAAAGTTAACTAAAATACTCCCCGACCTAGTCTTTGCTATAATAATATTTTCATCTATATATATGGGATATCCCCTTGTAGGTAAAATACTATTAGCTGTGTACTTTTTATATTTAATATATAAAAGTCTACCTGCTATATATGCAACAGCAGGAGGTAATGCTTATAAAAAAGGTGATAAAGAAAAGGCTCTAACTTATTTTAAAAAGGCTGCAAACTCTAAAAATGCAAAGGCTAACTTTATATCATCCTATGGCTACTTATTACTTCGAGATGGGAAAATTACAGAATCAGAACCTTACTTAGAAAAAGCTGTAGAACTTGATGATAAGTTACCTCAAATTAAATATAGTTCTCTTCTTAATCTTAGTCTTTTAAGATGGAAGCAAGGAAGAATTCCTGAAGCTATAAAAATAGCAGAAGATTTAAAGCCTAATTACCTAAATTCCGTTGTATACGAGGTCCTTGGATATTACTATATTTCTAATGGAAATTACAAAAAGGCTAAGACTTTTAATGAAGAGGCTTTATTATACGATGAAGACGATGATGTAATAAAGGATAATATGGCTCAAACTCACTACTTCCTTTCTGAATATGAGGAAGCTGAAAAAATCTATTCAAAAATAGTTCCTGATGTAGCTTTTCCTGAGGCTTATTATTATTATGCCCTTATAAAAATAGAAATGGGAGAAATAGCTGAGGCTAAAAAACTATTAGAAATTGCTTTAAGTAAAAAGGTTTCATTTATGTCTAATATAAACGAGGAAATCATTAAGAATAAATTAAATGAAATAAATAGTTTAATTGAATTAAAAAGTATAGATGAACCAAACAACCCAGATGATTCAAATAACTTAGATGATTTACATACCCAAGACCAATCAGAAAATTAATTGAAATTAAAAGGACTATCTTGAAATAATCAATATAGTCCTTTTAATTAAACTTTTTTATTATAAAAATCCTATTTTTTTAATTCTAAAGCCTTTTTAACTACGTTATCAACTGTAAATCCAAAGGTTTCGAATAAAACTTCTGCTTTTCCTGATGCTCCAAAATGATCTATTGATATTACATCTCCATCAAGTCCAACATATTTATGCCAACCAAAGGAAGTTGCAGCTTCTACTGCAATTCTTGATCTTACGCTTCTAGGGAATATAGATTCCTTATATTCACTGCTTTGTGCTTCAAATAATTCAAATGAAGGTACGCTTACAACTCTAGCATCAATATTGTTTTTCTTTAGTTCTTCTGCTGCTTTATAAATAAGCTCTACTTCAGATCCTGAGGCCATTAATATCATATCTGGAACCTCTTTTATTGAATCCTTAAGGATATATGCTCCCTTTAATGCTTCTTTACCTGTGTTATCATAAAGAGGTAGCTTTTGTCTTGTAAGTACAAGGGATACAGGACCATCTTCCTTAGTTAAGGATAAATACCATCCTGCAGCTGTCTCTTTAGAGTCTGCTGGTCTAAATACAGTCATATTAGGCATACTTCTTAAAGCAGCTAAATGTTCTATAGGCTCATGTGTAGGTCCATCTTCTCCTACTCCTATGCTATCATGTGTAAGTACATAAGTTATTGGAAGTCCCATAATAGCTGAAAGTCTCATAGCGCCCTTCATATAATCACTAAACACAAAGAATGTAGATACAAAAACTCTAAGTCCTCCGTGTAAGTATATACCATTTCCTATAGCAGCCATAGCATGCTCTCTCACTCCAAAGTGTAAGTTTGCCCCACTTCTGTCTTCTGCTGAGAAATCTCCTCTATCTTTCATATAAGTCTTATTTGAAGGTGCAAGGTCTGCTGATCCCCCAATAAGATTTGGAATAAGTTTAGTCAACCTATTAATAAGTATTCCTGAAGATTCCCTTGTTGCCATAGGCTTATCAAAGCTCCAAAAATCCTTATCATTTAATATGTCTGTGGATAACTTTCCGTTAAACCAAGTATCCCATTCTTTTGCAAGTTCAGGATAAGCATTCTTGTATGATTCAAATAAATCATTCCAAGCTTTTTCTTTAGCTGCTGCATCTTTATTAAAGCTCTCCATGTTCTCTTTAACTTCTTCTGGTACAGTAAATGGTTCATGCTTCCAACCAAAACCTTCTTTCATTGCATTTATGTTATCTTCACCTAAAGGTTCTCCATGAGCTGATGCCTTTCCTTGCTTAGCAGCACATCCAAAACCTATTATATTTTTAACTATTATTATACTTGGTTTCTTTTTCTCTTTTTTAGCTTCTTCTATAGCTTTACTTATTTCTTTAACGTTATTACCATCTGCTACATTTATTACTTGCCATCCATAAGCATCGTATCTTTTAGCTACATCTTCTCTAAAAGCGATATCGGTATCACCTTCTATTGATATATTGTTAGAATCATATAACATAATAAGCTTACCAAGCTCTAAAGTTCCTGCAAGGGATGATGCTTCACTTGAAATACCTTCCATTAAGCAGCCATCTCCAGCTATAGTATAGGTATAATGATCTACAACATTAAATCCTTCTTTATTAAACTTTTCTGCAAGATAAGCTTCTGAAATAGCCATACCTACAGCATTACATATTCCTTGACCTAAAGGTCCTGTAGTTGTTTCAACTCCATCTATATGCTTGTATTCTGGATGTCCTGCAGTCTTACTTCCATACTGTCTAAAATTCTTTATATCCTCCATGCTTACATCATATCCAAAAATATTAAGTAGTGAATAAATAAGCATTGATCCATGACCTGCTGAAAGCACAAATCTATCTCTATCAATCCAGTTTGAATTTTTAGGGTTATGTTTTAAATGTTTAGCCCACAATGTATAAGCCATTGGAGCGCAACCAAGTGGTAATCCTGGATGACCAGAATTTGCTTTTTGTATAGCCTCTGCTGAAATAACTCTTATTGTGTCAATAGTTAATTTATCGATATTCATCTAATAAATCATCCTTTCTTATTTTAATATTATCTTTGTTTAACTTATCCATGAATAGTGTTTTTTAATTTTAATTGAATTTAATATGATACAGTTTAATATTATATCAAAAGTAAAATCTCATCTCCTAGTTTACCACACTAGCTTTTTTTAGAAAATAGTAAATAACATAAAAAACTTATTCCTAAACTAAATAAGGAAAACATTAGAGCTATCATTAAAAATACACTTAAATAAACATTATATCTAATCAATTGTAATTTATATTGTGTAATATTTACACTAAAATATACAAGAACTATATTCACTATAAATATAAATGCAAATAGAACTAAAAACCCATCCTTACCGTTTTCTATATCTGCTTTACTTAATGCCATATGAGATGATACACATATTGCAACTATTATAAATATCCAAAAGCTTAGGTGCTGAAAATTATTAGCACTAAAAACACTTTTTAAAAGTCCTCCTGATAAATTTAATAGTGATACTATTAAACCTTTATCTATTTTGTCACTGTTTATGCCATAGATAACATATCTTTTTAATATGCTAAAAGATTCTGGCATAAAAGAGTACAATGCTAATATTAACACTGAAGTACCACTAAATATAGGTCCTAAAGCTATGAACAAGTTCCCTATCCTTTGGTATAAACTATTTTTATTGTAACTATGCTTAACATATCCTAGTACTCCACTTTTATCCTTAAGATTCAAAAGTTTTATATCCATAATCTTATGATTAAATATTATACACATTATGGCATGACCTATTTCATGGATAGGAGTACCAATAAAAGCTGTAATAAATATTCCTTTCCTTCCTAAAGATCTTTGCATAAAAGTATTTGCAGTCTTTTCAAAAAAGCCTAGCATAAGTCCTACAACAAGAATTAGTCCAGTAAAATATCCCATTTGCACTGTGGTCATCTTAAGCACTTTTAGTAATGATTCTGTCATTGTGTCACCTCAATTAAATTATATCATATATACTTAACTATAAAAGTCAATAAAAAGTACACTTACTAAAACACTATAAAAGCTTAAAGTAAGTGTACTTTTTTATATGGAAAGATGTCACAATAAAAGATTGAAATTATATCTCATATTTTATTTTTCATCTTTTACAAGATCTCTTACATCTCCAATAATTGCTCTTGGAATTGGAAGGTCTAACATGGTTTTAAGACCTGGCTCTGAGTTTATTACTAAAGGAATCATATTTACACATATGGCAACTGTTGCAATTCCTCCTGGTATTTCTGGTTTTATTTGAAGGTTTAATTTTGGAACTCCATTAACCTCTATATAATCTCCTGTTTCAACATTTTCAAGTTCAGGTTTTATTTGTTGAGGATGATCCATTGTAATAAATAACTTTTCTCCTAAATCTGCATAACCTAGTTGTCTACATCCTACCACATCTCCTTTTTCAGCAGAAACAATATCTGTAGATCGTGGAACTTTTGTAAGAATAGGCTCTTTTTCCTGCCTAACGTTATTAAATTTAACACCAAAAGCTTCTTCAATCATTCCAAAGGATTGTAGGAATCCAACATGACCAGCTACAGTGTTATCTTTAGCTCCTTTTATAAACTCTTCTTCTTTAAGTCCTATGCCTTGTTCTACCATAACAGCCTTTCCAAAACAGGCTAAGTCATTAATTCTAGTTACATTAATATTGTCTACTGATTCAGAAACTCCTGTAAGCATTATAACCATTAAATCCATTATAAACCCAGGATTTACACCAGTTCCAAGTATAGATACATTGTTTTCCTTAGCTATTTTGTCCATTTCCTCTGAAAGTTCTTTATCTAAAGCTTTTGGATAGGACATTTCTTCAGCAGTTGTTACTACATCCATGCCCGCCTGTGCTGCCATTTTTATTAAAGGAAATACTACCTTTGTAAAAGAAGCTGTAGCTATTATACATACTTTTGCAAAACCTTTTTTTATTACGTCATTTGCATCATTTGTAACTATGCAACAATTATCTTCATTTTCTTCTATACCTAAAACCTCATAAAGCATCTTCCCTACTTTACTAGGATCCATATCAATAGCTCCTACAATTTGAAATCCTTTTTTATTTAATATCATATTAGCAATGCCACTCCCCATAGATCCAAGTCCAAAAACAACAACTTTTATCTTATCTTTCATAATATATCTCTCCCTTAAAATCATAGTAATTAATAATTTCTTTTTAAATGTTATTTTATCTTTTAAATATAACTATAAACCTTTTCATCTTTATAAGACTTTTCTATATATGGTGATGTCATAGCTGATAATAAGGTTCCATAGCTTAATTTAAATTCTACTATATCACCTACTTTTAAGTCTTCCTTACTATCAGTTACATCTAATATTAAATGATCACTACTAGCTCCAAATATGCTTATATTTTCATCTACTGGGGTTAAACCCTCTATTCTTACATCTTGTTTTCCAAGTGCCACTATGGCTCTTTTCCTTATTCCTTTATCTTCAAATTGTGGTTTCTCTCCAAAAGAATTTAATCCTATATTGCCCTTTGGCACTGAAGGCTTATACTTAAGTTCGATTATTTCACTTTTAAGTATAAAGGCATTTTTATAACAATTAGGTATTAATTCACCATAGGCTGTCTCAATTCCAAGTACTATAGATTCACCAATTCTAAGATTATTAATCTCTTTTGGAATGGTGTCATTTATAACCATGTATAAGCTGCTAGAATTTCCACCGGATATAATAGATAAATCTAAGTTAAATATATTTTTTATATCATGCTTTAAGCTTATAAGTTTACCTAGATTCTCTGTATCTGGAATTAATCCCCCATAACAGGTTACATTGGTTCCAAGTCCAACTAAATTTATATTATCTAAAGTTATTATTTGTCTTACTGTATCTATTGCATCTTCTGCTAGTACCCCTTCTCTTAAATCACCTATGTCTACCATCAGTAAAATATCATGTACTTTATCCAATTCTACTGCAGCCTTTGATAACTTTTTTATTGTGTCAATCTCTGAGTTAAGACTCATATCGCTATATTTAACAACTTCGTAACACTCACTTACCATTGGAATTCTAAGCAAGGTCTTTTTACAATTTAAATCTTCCATCTTTTTTAAATTTAATATTCTAGAGTCTGCAAGTTCATTAACTCCACCTTCAAGTATAGCCTCTACAATAGGTCTATAGGCACAGAACACCTTAGTTACAGCTGTAACTTTTATATCCTTTTTATCACATATAGATACAATTTCTTTAACATTATGAATTAACTTTGATAAATCAGCTTCTAAATAAGGATAAACTTTTCCCATAACACTACTCCCTTTTTATTTATTTTTATCAAATCAAGTTAAATCAGAAATCATTTTTTAAACTTTATAAATTAATTATCTATTTGATATATCCTCATCTATGCCTAAACTTTGGACTAATAGTGCTATAGCTGCCTCTTTATTTTCTTTACTTAAAACTCCAGCACAAGCCATAATATAATCTCTATCTAAAAGTACCTTAGCACCTTTTCTTGGGAGCATTGTTACCTCGTCTTTTAGGTAACGTATAGCTTTTAGTAACTCTTCTCCACCCTGTATCCTAGTTAATGCTCCTCCTGTTCCTACTATATATTTAACCTTTGATAAATCTTTCCCATAAGCTATAAATCCACTTTCCCCTCCATACTTTCTCTTTATCACACCAGCATGTCTATTTATAGCTATATCCATAGCTTTTTTTGTTAACATGATACTTGCATTTATATCCTCTTTTTCTATAGGTATTGCCTTTATATGTTCCTTCATATATTCTTTAGTTAAACCACCTAAATCTCTTATATCCATTAAATCTATTACATTTTTATTATTTATAAATATTCCGATATCTCCCTCTACAGTTCTCTTAGCCTTTGGCTCAGGATTTATAAGCATATCTAAAACCACACTACTACCTTCAGTAACTGAGTGAACATCAGTAGTTGCTCCCCCTACATCAAAAACTAAAATATCTCCTATAATATCATATAAAATCTTTGTGCTTTCCATTACAGCTCCTGGTGTTGGCATTATGCTGCCCTTTACCATTTCTTTTATCCTACTCATTCCAGGTGCCTTTATTATATTTTTTTCAAAGGCTTGTTGAATCACTTTTCTTGCAGGCTCCACATTAAGTTCATCTATACTTGGATACACATTATCAATTATATAAAGCTCTTCATGCTTTAATATTTCTTTTATCTCTTCCCTATTTTCTATATTTCCACAGTACACTATGGGTTTATTAAAGTTTTCTTTACCTATAAGTTCAGCATTATAAAGTGCTGTTTCTCTTTCACCATAGTCTGTTCCTCCTGCAATTATTATCATATTGGGATCTATATCTCTTATAGCTTTTAGATCACTTTTTCTCATCTTACCTGAGGTAACCATTTTAATTATTCCTCCAGCACCTAGAGCTGCTTCTCTTGCCGCCTTAACTGTCATCTGTTCCATAAGTCCATGTACAGTTATTTTAAGTCCTCCAGCTGCACTGCTTGTAGCTATAATTTTATCCCATGTTAATGTATCTTTTATTTCTCTTTCAATATGCTTTATTGCATCTTTAAGACCAATGGTAACATCTCCATCTAAAACCGTAGTACAACTTTCTCCTTGAAATGGAATCTCTACATAGACCTTACCTTCATTATCCCTTTTTACATTTAAAGCTGTAACTAAAGTAGTGGTGCTACCTATTTCAGCAACTATATAATCAACCTTCAAAATAACACCTCCATTTTAAGTAAACTTTATTCATCTTTATCTACATCTTCACCCATTAACTTTTTAATTATAAAAGATGCTACATCCGTTCCATTTGATCCTCTTCCAAATCCAACATCCATTCCGTTAGCTCTTGCTATTTCATCTGTAACCTGAGTCCCCCCTGAAACAAGTATCAGCTTATCTCTTACACCCTTTTCAATACAAAGATCATTAAGTTTTTTCATATTTTTAATATGAACATCGTTATGAGTAATTATGGTGCTACACAATATGGCTTCAGCTTTCGATTCTATAGCTGCCTCTACTAATTTATCTATAGGGCAAGAAGTTCCAAGATAGATAGCTTCTACACCAAATCTTTCAACCCCACCATGTTTAATATCTATAACCTCTCTTAGCCCTACAGAATGTTCATCCTCTCCTACTGTGGCTGCTACAATCTTTACTGGATGCGTCTTAACATAATCTTTCATAACCCCATTTGAAAGTGTCTTTCTCCTTTTTGGAAGAATTAATTCATTACGCTTCACTGGTTCAAAATCACAGACTCCTTTAATTTCTATAAGTGTTCCCTCTGAGCTTTGAAGTACTTGTTTATGAAGAATCTCCACATCCTTTAAGTTCATCCTTCTACCCATTTCAATAGCTGCCGCTTCACTTATTTGTTCATTTTCTGGAATACATAATGTTATTTTTACATATCCATCTTTAGACCATTGAACTTCCGGAACTACTGTGCCATCCTCTTTAACTTTCTCCATTCTCTCTTTAGCATTATCTTTATCATCTAATTCATCTATATATTTAATCTTTGAATGATTACATAAAGTACATTCATCTATAGCATCACAGGGCTTTTTATATTGCTGTGGCACATTATTATATCCAAATTGTCCGCAAACCGGTGCAAAGTAATCCTTGTCTCTTTTTATTATGGTATTAACTGCATCTCCACCATCCATCTTCCTTGAAATACCATCACCATTTCTTTCAGGATATTCTCCTGAATCTATAAAAAAGCCTGCATCTACTGCTTTAAAGTATCCTCCACATTCAATTATTTCTTCAAGAAATAAAATAGCTCTTTCTTGTATCTCTCTTACCTTTTCTGGTAAATATCCTGTTTCTTTAAGCTCTATCATTTCCATTAGACCGTCCATACCTAAAAATGCTTGCTTAGCTGTATTTATTGCATGAATATTATTATAATGCCAAGGCACATTTCTTCCTTCATCAGGGGTTATTGTACTTTGAATATCCACTGATGTTAGCTCTGATATTAAAAGGTTTAAGGTATGTCCAACTGTTGCTTCTCTTTCACAGGATTCTATATATTTAGTATTCATTTGAGCTCTCATTTTATATTTTTTAAAGAACTGTCTAAGTGCTACTGCATAAGGCAGATCGTATCTCATACAAGGAGCTGGCGCAGAGGTTGGTGGCACTGTTGAAAGTGCTATATTTTCTGGTTTTATTCCAACCATTTCTGAAAACTTTGAGTTTATAGCGTGTTGAACCATCAGTTCTGGCATTACGTTATATCCCTTCATAGCTGTAGCATTGGCATTATGAGCTCCATCTATTTGAAGCATATCTACAGAAGCCATTATATGCTTTGCTGTTGCAGCATCTACAAAGGATCTAAACATATTTATATTTCTATAAAGCACATTGTATTGAGGGTCTTGATGAGCTCCGTTAACCCCTTCTTCTGCAAACATAACGGCTACATCAGGTCCAGCTACACCAGATACATAAGAGTGAAAATTAATTTTTCTTCCCACTTCTTCTTCTATTAAATCTATGGCTTTTCTTGTAGCTCGAATTTCCTTTCTTGTAATAGGTACGCCACCTATGCCTTCTGGACTTCCTTCTATTAATCCATCAAAATGGCTTTGTCCTGCAGTTCTTATAACCATTAAATGATCTGCACCATGCCAAGCAGCCATTCTCATTCTTCTTATATCATCTTCAAACCTACCTGAAGCAATTTCTGTTGTAATAACAGCCCTTGGTTGTGGATCTATACCTTCAAAACTTCTTGCAGCTGGAAGTGGATGACTTTTTTTCAAAGGAGCTGATATTTCTTTGTAATTAAACTCTCCAACCTTTCCATACTCTACTTCTTCTCTCCAATGCCATCCTCTCCACTTTGGCTCATATTTATCTAAATCCTTTAAGATTTCTTCAATATTAAGCTTTTTATTTTCTTCTACCCTTTCTACCATTATCTCTCCCCTCCCTTCATCTCTTTTAAAACCATATCCCACCCTATGCCTTTAGATAGCTCTTCTCCTGCCTTAAGATAAGGAATATCCCGAAGCCTTCCATAGGTTAAAACTACATTTCCTATTCCTTTTGACAGAAGATTCCACTTTGTACCATAGTCAATTATAGGTTTTGCTTCAATACTTGAAAATCCCATCCTTAAAAGCACAGATCGTTCAATAGCAGGGGATGTATAATCATGTCCAAGTTCTACCATAGGTTTAACTATCTCTTCTGTAAGACTCCAGAACCTTTCGTATAACTCATCATTGTTTAACTCCTTTAAGTGTTCTCTTCTTTCTTTGAAATCGTTTTCTCTTTTCATTCTAATCCTCCTAATCTATTTCAATGTTGTGGGATCTTAATATTTCTGATACTTCACTTTTTGACATCTTAGTTTCCTTAGATAAAAATTCTATATCAATTTCTCTTACCTGATCTTTTCCTAGCCTTTTAATCATATTTTTTATATAAGAATTTCTCATATTATCCATATCTACATCTTTAACCGATACTAAAAATGGACTGGAAGGTATAACTATATTTTCCCCTGGAACTTGCTCTTTTGGATCACCAAGAAAAACCTTAATTCCATTTTCCTTTGCAAAATTAAGTTGGGGTATTAAGTGTTTACCAGCTCCTGTATATTCAGTTTCTTGAACAATTATTATAGCGTCATCCTCATATTCTTGACTTATGGAAAAGGCAGCTGAAAGAGATGTGTTACCTGCAGGCCCTCTTTCAAGACCTTCAATTTGAGCCAGTATTTCAGTCATCCAAAATACTTCTCCTTGAGTTATAGTAACGTATCTATCTAGATATCTTAATGGTCTTGCAGCACTTCTTGGAACGTCTGACCTATCTGGATATGTGATAAATGGAATACCAAACCCTGTATGACCTGTGGTGAAGGATTTTTTATTGAAATCTATATCTGAAGCCATGTGAAGACCTGAAAGATCCACGGACGCCCCTATTATCTTAGTATTTAAGGCTCCTGCCTTAATAAGACCTCTTGCAGTACCTGTTACATTTCCGCCACCTGCATGAGTTGCTATAACAGCTTCTGGGTACTTACCAAACCTTTCATTACATTCTTTTGCTATTTCATCTCCTAAGGTTTCTATACCTGCTATCCCGTAGGAAGAATATAATGATGCATTATAATAGCCTGTATCTTCCAGTATTTTTAAATAAGCATAAAATAATTCTGGACCTACAGTAAGTCTAATAACTTCCGCTCCATAGCCTTCACACTTTCTGCCCTTTTCTAATATTTCAGGTTGTCCAACTTTTCTTGAGTCGTAACACTCATTAGCTATTATGCATTTAAGTCCCCTCATATTAGCTTGAGATGCCACCGCCGCTCCATAGTTTCCTGAAGTTGCAGCTCCTACACCCTTGTATCCTCTTTTCATTGCATCATATACAGATATTGATGCCCTTCTATCCTTAAAGCTCCCAGAAGGATTACAACTTTCATCTTTTACAAATATTCTAGCTGCCTTTCCAGTTTTAGAACACTTTCTAGCAAGTTTTGTTATATTTTTAAGTTCTAGTAAAGGTGTGTTTCCAACCCCAACTTCCCTTTGTATATCCCTAACTTCATTTAATGAATATCCTACATCTTCCATTAGGCCTTCATAATCAAAGGAAAGATTTCCAGTTTCATATTTTTCAAAATTAATTCCTACAGATTTAAGCATTATTTCATTTTTTCGTTCCATAAGCTCTTCATATTTATTCATCTGTATACTTATGCCCCCTTTAAAAATATTATTGACTTTCAAATTAAAATGAGACCACACTACATTTATTAATATGTTCACTCATTATATTTTATTTAATCATCTCTTTTGCTTGAATTCCTATGTTAGATATCTCACTTACATACTTACCAAAGGTGTGATAATATCCTGGCTCTACCTCTACAACTATCCCCTTAGCAATTCTTCCTATATTAGTTTTAACTTCTACATATTCACCTAGTACACAATTCTCCATGCAATTACCCCGTATCCAGCACTTAAGGGGAGTAACTTTAGTTTCAATTGGTATATTACTAGCCCTATCTTTAACTTCTAAAACCACTTCTTCAATTTCAACCCAGGTTCCCTTTTTTATCATATCTTTCACCTGCCATATTTTATATTTTAAGCTTTAAATACTTTATTAGTCCATTTAATTTACTATAGCAATTCTTGTACCAAGTAAAGACACCTGTATCTAGGCCATTTCCTAAATACAGGTGTCTTTACTTGCATATTTTTTTGCTATTACTTATTTGTTACGCTTCCTTTTTCTTAACATTCTGTATATTTAGCCTTGTATATCAGCTGCATTTTTTTTTGCACATAAAGCAAATTTTTCTGCATGTAGATTATACTTTAACTTTTGACATAATATACTTTAATTAATATTATACTTTTTTATCTTATATTGAAGGGTTTGCCTTGAAATACTTAGTTTTTTTGCACTTTTACTTATGTTATTATTATTTTCAGATAACACCTTATTTATTATTTGTTTTTCAATATTAGATATGTGTTCTTCTAGATTAAATCTACCCTCTTCTTTAGATGTGGCGTGAGAAATATCATTATCAGTATCCTTTGAATCTTTATTTATTATTCTATTATCGAAGTGCTTTTGTGTAAGAATTGAATTATATTCCGCCATATTTATAGCAGACTCTATTACATTTTTAAGCTCTCTTATGTTGCCTGGCCAATTGTATTTTAAGAGCTTGTTTATCATATCTTCATCTATTCCTCTTATATTCTTATTTAAAATCTTGTTATATTTTAAAATTAACTTTTCTATAAATATAGGTATATCCTCTTTTCTTTGTCTTAGAGGAGGTATATTTATCCTAATTACACTTAACCTATAATAAAAGTCTTTTCTAAGTTTTCCACTTTCTATAAGCTTTTCCGGTTCTTCATTTATTGTGGCTATTATTCTAACATCAATATCTATAGTCTTATTACTTCCAATAGGTCTTACCTTTTCCTCTTGAAGTACTCTTAAAAGTTTAGATTGAAGATATGGTTCTAAGGAGTTAACCTCGTCTAGCAATATAGTACCATGATTAGCCTCTTCAAATAGCCCCTTTTTATTTTCAGCCCCCGTAAATCCACCTTTTTCTGTACCAAAAAGCATACCTTCAAGTAATGTTCCAGGTATAGCTGCACAATTTATAGCTATAAAAGGCTTGTTCTTTCTTAAACTACCATAATGAATACTCTGAGAAAATACTTCTTTACCTGCCCCAGTTTCTGCATATATTAGCACAGTGGAATTTGATTTACTAGATTTTTTAGCCTTTTCTATTGCATCTTTCATAGCCGCGTTATTTCCGTATATATCTTCAAAGCTATAGTGCTTTATATTATTTTCTTCTAAGTTTTGTAGTCTATATATTTTTTCTGTAAGTTCTTCTAATTGAGTTGTATCTTTTGCTATTTCCATTACACAAATAATTTTATTATCTACAATTACAGGTATTGTTGTATTTATAGTTGTGACCTTTTTCTTATGACCACTATCATAATGTTGTATCAAATCTACAATCTTTTCACCGTTTTTTAGCGCCCTCATTATGGTAGAGTCATGATCTTTTACCTCTTTTAAATATTCGTTTACCTTTTTTCCTAAAACCTTCCTTGGATCTATTCCTTCAACCTTGCTCATAACACTATTATAATATATAGTCCTTCCATCAGAGTCTACTATATGAATTCCTTCATCTAAATTTTCTAATAAACATTGTAATATATGTTCTGCGTTAGACAACTAAAATTCCTCCTCTTATACTATTAAATAATATGGAGTATTTCACACATATTATTTAATAGTAGTATTTTAAAGGTTTATTTCATATCCTTTTTAGTATAATAAACTATACCCATAGCCCCAGGTCCTACATGCATTCCTATTACAGGCCCTATATCACATATATCTATATCTATATTTATCTTTTCTTTTATTATATGAGCTAATTTAACTGCATCATCTTTGCAATTTATATGATGTACAACTACTTCTCCAATTTCATATTTGCTAATATCCTGAACCATCTTATCTACTAATGTTAATAAAGCCTTCTTTTTAGTTCTTATTTTAGTTAATACCGTGGTCTTACCATTTTTCACAGTTAAAACAGGTATTATCTTAAACATATTTCCTATAAGACTACTAGCCCCGCCAATTCGTCCACCTTTTCTTAAATACTCAAGATTATCAGGTATAAACAAAAATCTACTTCTTTTAATATTATCCTTTGCAATATTCTTAACTTCTTCTAATGACTTTCCCTCTTTCCCAGCTCTTGCAGCTACAATTACCGCAAATCCAAGTTGCATTGAGTTAGACTCAGAGTCTAATATATCTATCTTTGCATCTTTATACTCTTCTAAGATCATATCTTTAACCATATTAGCTGTAGAAAATGTTCCACTCATATGAGAAGATAAAAATATGCACAAAAGGCTATTCCCTTTTTCTACCACCCTTTTCATTTGACCATACATATCATTAACACTAGGTTGTGAAGAGGTTGGAATTCCTCTTTCATCCATTATGTTGTAAAAATCTTCATTTTTCATGTCACTTTCTTTATAACTTTTGTCCTCAAATATTATATTTAAAGATACCATATTTATACCTAACTTATTTAGAATACCTTTAG
Organism: Clostridium algidicarnis DSM 15099; assembly: GCF_002934235.1. Taxonomy (GTDB): domain Bacteria; phylum Bacillota; class Clostridia; order Clostridiales; family Clostridiaceae; genus Clostridium_L; species Clostridium_L algidicarnis. The sequence goes on along the minus strand of NZ_PTIS01000002.1, from coordinate 67,916 downwards.
GTATATAGCTTGTACTGTCGGTTAAAATTTCTACTTCCATTAATATATCTCTCCTATTTATGAAATATTTGTCCAAAAAATTTTGAATTAATATATCAATTCTAACATACTTTTTCTTTAAGGTGCATAAACTTTTGCCCTTATTTTTAACAAGTGTTATTATCAACCTAAATGCGTAAATTATTCATCCGTGCTATTACCATATAAGTTTGCCTATATTTTTATATTGATTTATAATATAATTACAATCAGTGTAAAATTGAAATTAATATAATAAGAAGGATGTAAAAAATATGAATATAAATAATGTTGATATTTACTTAAGGGATCAGGGTATCAAGCCCTCCTACCAAAGAAAAAGAGTTTTAGAGCATATAATAGAACACCATGATCATCCTACTGTTAATCAAATATATGATGCTTTAATATGTGAAATACCAACACTTTCAAAAACTACAGTATATAATACCTTAAATCTTTTTACTCTAAAAAAGATAGTTGAAATCATTACTATAGAAGGAACTGAAACAAGATATGATCTTTTCAATCCTAAACCTCATGCACACTTCAAATGTGATAAATGCCAAATTGTATATGATATAGATTTAGATTTTAGTAAGATTGCAAATGAAGACCTAAAAAATTATATTGTAAAAGATCAATATATTCACTTTATAGGAATATGCCCAAGTTGTTCTAAAAAAGGCATAGTACAAGACTAAAATGCTTAAAGTAAGGCTGCGAAAAAGTTTTTCGCAGCCTTACTTTATTTCAGTCTTGACAAATTCTTTGATGAGAGTTATTATTACATTGTAGTCATTACAAGTTAGTAATTACTACAAATTTTAAAATGCATAGGAGGTATTATTATGAATAAAGAAAATTTAACTAAGGAATTAAATGTTTATCTTGCAAATTTAAATATACTATATATTAAACTTCATAATTATCATTGGAATGTAAGTGGTCTAGGATTCTTTGAACTGCATACTCAATTTGAAAATTTCTACACTCAGGTTTCTTTAGATTTAGATACAGTGGCAGAAAGATTATTAACTATAGGTGAAAGACCTTCTGCAAGCATGAAAGAATATTTTGAGATTGCTACAATGGAGGAAAAATCCAGCGAGGCTATATCTTCAAAAGAATCTGTAGAATCAGTAATAAAAGATTTCAGATTTATGTTAGATAGTTCTAACGGCATTCTTAAAATAGCCGAACAATTAAGAGATCTTCCAACTACAGATATGATGACTCAGTTTATAGCAAATTATGAAAAAACACTGTGGATGTTAAATGCATATACTGCTTAGTAACAAATTAAGTCCAAAATAAAAAAGGATATTTATGATACCACTGAAAATAAGATATTTTCAGTGGTATCGCTATTTATAACCTTTTTTATCCGATGGCTACCATCCGTAACACCCCTATCCTCTTCAAGGTGGGGGATGACAGCTGCTACGCCCCTGGATAAGTTCTTCTAAGACTTTGATGGACAGATGTATTCCTTGTAAGCAAACTCCACCTATGTCTAAGAATCACTTGATTTTTATTCACTTGTTTAATATTAATAACATATATAAATTCGTGAATTTATTTTAACTCTCACCTTCAATTGTAGCCAAAGACTTTGTCCTTGTATTATCTACTAAACTTCTTTTATAAAATATGTAGAAACATATACTTGTTGTTATTGCTGCTAACACATCTGCTATAGGTTCAGCTAATAACACAGCTTTCAGTTTATTTTCAAATAACATAGGAAGTATAAATATAAGTGGTATTAATAATACGACCTTTCTAAGTAACGCCATAATTAAAGATATTTTTGCTTGCCCTAGGGCAAGAAATGTTTGCTGGCAAGCTATTTGAGCACCAAACAACAAAATTCCTGAAAAGAATATTCTTATACTCATAGATGTAATTTGCAAAAGCTCTGGTTTATTATTAAATATAGATACGAAAACTTTTGGAAATAACATCAGTAATGCCCACATAATTATGGTATAAGTTATGCAATTTATAAATAATATCTTGAAAGTTTTCTTTACTCTATGTAAATTTCCTGCTCCATAATTGTAACTTATAATAGGTTGTGCCCCTTGAGATAAGCCTATTATAGGGAGTGTTATTATTTGCATAATACTGCTCATTATAGTCATAGCTCCTACAGCTAGGTCTCCACCATACATTTGAACCTTATTATTTAAAGCTATTAAAACTATGCTTTCAGTAGAATGCATTATAAATGGAGAGACACCTAGAGCCATAATAGATAAAACTATATTTAAATCTGGAACCAAATACTTCCGCTTAATTTTAATTATGCTTTTATGTCCAATCAAAAAATGCAATACCCATAAAGCTGAAACAATTTGAGCAATTATAGTGGCTAAAGCTGCTCCTTTAACCCCCATATCAAATACAAATATAAATATAGGATCTAAGATTATATTTATAACCGCTCCTGTTATTACTGTAGACATACCAATTTTAGCAAACCCCTGGGTATATATAAAAGGGTTCATTCCTAGTGCTATTTGGACAAATATGGTACCTATAAGATATAAGTTTAAATAATCTAAAGCAAAGTTAATAGTTACTTCACTGGCGCCAAAGGCCCAAAGTATAGGCTCTTTAAATATCATAAACAATATAGTTAAAATAGTTCCTAATATTAATAACATAGAAAAACTATTTCCCATTATCTTTTCTGCTCCTTCATTATCACCTTCACCCATTTTAATAGCTGCAAGTGGAGCTCCACCCATACCTATAAGTGCGCTAAATGCTGATACTAGCATGATAATTGGAAAAGCTATTCCAACACCTGCCATGGCTATATCGCCACTAGGCATTCTGCCTATAAAAATTCTATCTACTATGTTATAAAAAACATTTACAAGTTGAGCCAAAATGGCTGGTAAAGCTAGTCTTAACAAAATCTTTCCTACAGATCCTTTACCTAAATCTGTTGACTTTTTGTTCAAATCATCATCCCCCTTATAAATAAAAACTTAATTACACATATACATTATTTATAATTGCTATTAATTAAGTTTTATGTTATTATAACTTTGCAGTTGGTACGAATAGTGCTAATTACTTGGAGCCTAGCTTTCCTTCGCCGGTAGCTAGGCTCCTTCATTTTATAAAATAGTGTTCTTAGCTTTTAATATGAAAATAGACCTGATTTTACAGGTCTATTTTAAAATTATCCTTCTATATCCTGTTCATTTATACTATTTGTTTCTATGACCTTACTATAACTTTCTTCAATTTCTTTTGAATCTTCTTTTTTTCCTATACCTTGAAGGATGCTTAGTAAGTCTATTCCCGTAGTAGCCTTTACAGTTTCAGGAACCTTAGTCATTATATCTGTAACATAACCTGTAACTCTTGAAGCTCCCCCGCCGTTTTCTCCTTTTCCACCATCTATTATTACTATTTTTTCTGTTTTAGATAGTGGCTCTGCTATGGCTCTTGCTAACTCCGGTAACTTTTCTACTACCATTTGAAGTACGGCCGCTTCACTATATTGTTTAAATGCCTCTGCTTTTTTCATCATAGCTTCTGCTTCTGCCTTACCTGTTTCTCTTATAATATCTACTTTTGCCATACCTTCTAGCCTCATAGCCTCTGATTTAGCTTGACCTTCTAGCTTTATGGCTTCTGATTTAGCCTGAGCTTCTTGTATAGCTTGATATTTATCTGCTTCTGAGGATCTTTTTACTGTAGCTTCTAATTCCTTTTCTTTTCTTAAAGATTCTTGTTCTGCTAGTTCTATCTCTTTTTGCTTTCTGATTATTTGAACCATCATTTCTGTTTCTGTAACCTCTTTTTTTACCTTGTTACCTTCTATTTCATAAGCTAAATCAGCCATAGCTTTAGAAGTTTCTTGATCTTTTCTATAAGATTGAACTTTAAGTTCTTTATTTTTTACAGATTCAGCAACAGAGGTTTCAGCTATAAGTCTTGCTGCTTCTCCTGCTCTAAAGGCTTCTGATGTTCTTATTTTAGTTTCTTTTTGAGCTTCTGCTTCAGCTATTTCAGCATCTCTTTTAACTTCAGCAATTCTCCCCTTACCTAAGGCTTTAAGATATCCGTTTTCATCTGAAATATCTCTTATAGTAAAGGTCTTTATCTCAAGTCCCATTTGATCTAAGTCTATAGCAGCAACCTCTTGAACTCTAGCTGCAAACATTTCTCTATCCTTATAGATCTCTTCTATAGTCATCTTAGATACTATTTCTCTAAGCTTACCTTCAAGCACATCTTTAGATGTATCTTTAATTATAGCTATTGTTTTATCTTCATTTCCAGTGTTAAATTGCTCTACAGCTGAAAGTACAGACTCATGATCAGATTTAACCTTTATCACTGAAACTCCATCTGCGCTTATTCCAACACCTTGACCTGTAAGTGCATTACCTATTCTAACTTCAATTTTCATATTTTCTAAGGATATTTTATCTGTTCTTTCTAATATAGGAATTACTATTCCTCCGCCTCCTGAGATTACCCTTTTCTTAAGTCCTGTAACTACTATAGCCTTGTCTTGAGGAACCTTCTTCCACATTGAAAGTATTATTCCAAGAATTATTAGTATGATTACGCCTATCATTATTTGCGGTATATAATTTTCCACAAACCTTCCCCCTTTTTATTTAGATTGATTTTGTACCTCAAAGGTCATAACAAAAAATGTATTTTCCTTGATTTCCTTTATAATAACCTTTTCCCCTACAGGTATTTTAGTAGACCTAATGCATCTAGCTGGCGATGAATACTTATTTCCATTAGCTACATAAGTTATAGATCCAACTTTACCTTCTAAAATAGTTTCTATAACAAAGGCTTCTGACCCTATAAGGTCTTTTCTTTTTACCGAACTAGTATTTTCAGCTTTTAATAAATTAACTATAACAAACCTCCATATAAAAGTCGCCGAACATATTCCTAGAACCGTGGCAATTAAAATAGTATATTTCCATCCATTTCTTATACCTATAAGCCCCATACCTCCAAATATTGTTGAGAAAACTGCTAATACTGAGGGTTTCATTAAAGATATAAATGGAAATTCAAAGTTTAAATCAATACTGCCACCAATATTAAATATATCAAATATTCCTCCTAATATTACTGATAAAACAGAATAAATTATTCCTATTAAAAAACAATAATAAAATACTTTGTCCATGATTACCTCTAAAATACATATTTTAATATATTATACCATATTATTTTATTGAGTAATTATAATTTATTATAAAAAGTCATTGTAAACTAAAAGGTATCTGCATTGTATCAGATACCTTTTTATGTTCATATTATTTTATTAGTTATTCTTACTTTAAATAATGATCAAACCAGTTTGTTATTTCTTGAAGCCTTCTCATCCTGTGAGTTGGTTTTCCACTTCTGCTTAATTCATGATTTTCTCCTTTAAATAAGCACATTCTTGAATCTACCCCATGATATTTAAGTGCACTAAACATTTGAAGTGCCTCAGCCATCCAACATCTATAATCCTCATCAGAATGAATAAATAATGTTGGTGTCTTAACTTTATCTGCATATTTAAGTGGAGAGTGCCACCATAATTTATCAGCATTATTCCAAGGTGTACCACTTTGCTGGTCATCTACAAAGTAGTAGCCTATATCTGTAGTACCAAATTTTGAGATCCAGTTAGATATACTTCTTTGAGAAGCTGCTGCTTTAAATCTATCGGTATGGCCTATTATCCAGTTAGTCATAAATCCACCATAAGACCCACCAGTTACACCAACTCTATCTTTATCGATGCTTTCATATTTATTTAAAACTTCATCAGTAAACTTCATTAAGTCATCATAATCAATGGTGCCATACTTCCCTCTTATGTCTGAAAATTCATTTCCTTTTCCATCACTACCTCTTGGGTTACAGAAAAATACGAAATATCCCTCACTGGCAAAGTATTGCATCTCATGGTAGAACACTTCACCATAAACAGTTTTAGGCCCTCCATGAATATCAAGTATAGCAGGATACTTTTTCTTTTCATCAAAATCTACAGGCTTTAGTACCCAGCCATCTATTATAACTCCATCTTCTGTTTCTACTGCTAACCTTTCAATTTTAGAAAGGCTTATTTCTTTATTAACCCATCCATTAAAATCAGTTAACTGTATTTCTTTTTTGTCTCTTAAACTATATAGTTCTTGAAGTTTTAAACCTCTTAATCCAATAAATAGTATTTCTTCTCCATTTACTGTATAACTGTCTACTGATCCATTAGTTTCTATGATCTTTTCTATGTTTCCTTCTAAATCTATTCTATTTAAATGAGAACTGTACCCTTCTGTTGTTATAAAGTATAAATGATCTTTATATTTTTTAAATCCTGATCCTCCTCCATACCTAGCATCAGAACCTACAGAATTCCAAGTGCTAGTTTCGAAATCAGGTGTTATACAAATACACTTTTTAGTTTTAGTATTGATTTTATAAAACTTAGCATTTTCATTTATACCGTACTTTTCCATGTCACTTCCCATTAAAATAATAGTGTCATCATTCATAAAGTTTACATAAGAATAAGAAAACTCTTCACCCTCTGTTAACTTATCTATATTTCCACTTTCAATATCATAGGTATAAACATTATCTATCATTGATAACATATCTTTAAATTCATTTGCAACAAATACTACCTTGGATTTATCTTCATTTAAATTAAAACTTCCAACAGTACTTATCTCTTCAGTTATTGCCTTACATTTATTACTTACTATATCATAAATATATAGCCTGTCCCTTTTTTTGTTAGTAAATCCACTACCATTACTCCAAAATGGAATTTCATCTATTACCTGATAGTCCTTTTCTTCTTTTCTTTTCTTTAATTCCTTTGACTTTTCTTCATCACTCAATCCATCTAAATTAAATTGCATTGGGTCATATTCCGCTGCAAATATAAATTTATCTTCCCTAACTTCTTTAATGCTTCCTACTCTTAGAGGTATTCTAAAGAACTTTTCAGCCTCTCCTCCATAAATATTTATCTTATAAAATTGAGTAAAAGCCTCACCATCTTTTAACTTTTCCTTATCCTTGTCATCTCTAACACTTGAAAATAATATGTTTTCTCCATCTTCTAACCATATAAAATTAGATTCCTTATCAAATGAAGTGAGTTTCCTATACTCACCACTCTCTACATTATATAACCATAGATTGGATGAATACTTATTATCCTCTACATTTGATTCATGCATAACAAAGCAAGCAAATTTACCATTAGATGATAAATCAACATTTGATAAAAACTTGTATTTAGTAAATTCATCTAAGTTTAACTTTCTCATTTTCATCCTCCTTTTACTAATTTATAATTAGCCTTCTTGTCCTTATTATACTCCATTTGCTTTTACATTTGGAATTCTCATAAGCCCTTTTACTTTAATCTTATTTGATAATAATGAAAACTGTATCTTTTATATCCTAAAAAGTCATAAATATAACTTTATTATGCTACATACTAAAAGGTTATATTTATGATTAAAATCTTTTATCTATATATTTATAATATTACCCTACACTTATCTCTAAAAATTTCCTCTAGCTTGTATAAGTTTTTTTCTCTAATATAAAACTTATTTTCAATTTTACCGTTAACAGATATTTCAACTAGTCTTCCCGTAATAATTGACTTTTGTGGATAGACTTTAACATAGTTAATTTCACTAAATTTCATATTTTCATAACCAATATAAATAAACTTTTCATTAAACATCATTATACTACTGCTAATAACTAAGAAAATAAGTATTTCTATGAAGAATATAACTAAAATAAGTATTTCATAAATCATATCAGGGTAAAAATTAAATGTTCTATATCCATACTTATAAAGTTTCATATAACTATATATATCTATCATAAACATAATCCCCATATATATAATCCACCTTCGGCCTATTTTAAGTCTGCTGCTTACATATTTAACTTTATAACCTTTAAATCTTATATGATACACAAGTTTTTTACCTAGGTTTAATAGTATAAATATAAAAACTGCTAATGTTATAATTATAATACTACTTTTAAATTCCACAGCATCTCCCCCTATGTAATATTCCCATCATATGTATATTATATATACTTTTTTTTGTTTTTGTCACCTATTTTTATTTTATTACTTTTTCTAAGGTTTCTTTATTATTTTCAAATACAACTAATACCTTTTTCTGCGATTCTATAACTTCTCTTTTTATATCAATTGCTCTTTTATTTATTTCTCCAGCTGAAACTGCTCTTTCTATTTCAAATTGTTTTAGAGGTGACCCACGGAAAAAATGGAGAGAAACTTCCGAAACACATGATTATATAAAAAAGAGAAATGAAAACACAAAAAAAACAGCTAACCTTATTTAAAGATTAGCTGGTTTTTATATAGTTAAAAATGATTTAAAAATCTAAATTGATGTGACAATATCCACCTGGGTTCTTCTTTAAATACTTTTGATGATACTCTTCTGCATCATAAAAGCATTTAAGAGGTTCTATTTCAGTAACTATATCTGCCTCATACTTTTCTTGTTGTTTGTCTTTAGTTTTTAGTATTGTGTCTAAGTCTTTCTCATCTAAATAATATATTCCAGTTCTATATTGGGTTCCTTTATCATTTCCTTGTCTATCCCTTATAGTTGGATCTATTATAGACCAGAATCTATTTAAAAGCTCTTCTAATGTTATAATACTTTCATCGTACTTTACTAGACAAGCCTCTGCATGACCTGTGATTTTTGTGCAAACTTCTTCATAAGTTGGATTTACTCTATCCCCATTTGCATATCCAACCTTTGTTTCCATTACACCTTTTATTTTTAACATGTATGCTTCTATACCCCAAAAACATCCTCCACAAAGAACTATTTCTTTCATGTTTTATCCTCCTCATATTAAAATTAGATTTTAAACAAGTCTTCCATATCTTCTTCTGTCATAGTACTTAAGAGTACTTTATCATGATTTTCTCCATCAAGAACACTTTTTATTATTTCTTTTTTCTTTTCCTGAAGATCATAAATCTTTTCTTCTATGGTTCCCTTTGTTATTAGTTTTATTACTTCTACAGTTTTTGTTTGGCCTATTCTATGAGCCCTATCTACAGCTTGATCCTCTACTGCTGGATTCCACCAAGGATCAAAGTGTATTACTAAATCTGCTCCTGTAAGGTTGAGCCCAGTTCCCCCTGCTTTTAATGATATTAAAAATACCTGTGCATCTCCCTCATTAAACTCATTAACCATGCCCATTCTCTTTTTAGATGGTACAGATCCATCTAAATACATAGATTTTATATTACTTTTGTCTAATCTTTCTTTTATACTTTTTAAGATTGTAGTAAACTGAGAAAATAGCAGAACTCTATGACCATTTGAAAGACTTTCCTCTAATATTTCATCTAAGGTAATATATTTCCCACTATCTCCAGTATAATTATCTAAAAAGCTTGAAGGGTCACAACAAATCTGTCTTAGCCTTGTAAGCAAAGAAAGTATCTTAATTTTGCTTCTATTAAAACCCTTCTCCTTTATTTCTTCTTTTATTTCTTCCTTAAAGGAGTTCACATAAGAAACATAAAGCTTCTTTTGCTCTTCTGTCATATCTACTATTACTTTATGCTCTATCTTTTCTGGAAGTTCTAAAGCCACATCTCTTTTAAACCTTCTTAATATAAAAGGTCTTATAAGCTTTAACAGTTCTTTTAATACTATCTCATCTTTATCTTTTACTATAGGTATTTCAAATTTCTTTGAAAATCTTCCTTGAGTCTTTAAATATCCTGGCATAATAAAGTCAAAAATTGACCAAAGTTCTGTTAGTGAATTTTCAATTGGTGTTCCTGTTAATGCAAACCTTTTTTGTGCCTTTAATTCCTTAACGGACTGTGCATTTAAAGATGATGGGTTTTTGATTTGCTGTGCTTCATCTAAAATACATATACTGAATATTATGTCGTTGTATTCCTCTATATCTCTTCTTATAAGTGGATATGAAGTTATAATTACATCATATTCTAATAATCCTTCTCTTTGAATTAGCCTTTCATTTTTACTACCTGAAACCACAAGTATTTGAAGATCTGGTGCAAATTTTTCAAATTCACTAAGCCAATTATATACTAAAGATGTAGGACATACTATTAAAGCTGGAGTATTAAGTGCCCCCTCTTCCTTTTCTGATGCAATATAGCTTATAGCTTGAAAGGTTTTCCCAAGCCCCATTTCATCTCCTAGAATACCACCAAAATCACAGTATGAAAGAGTCTTAAACCACTTAAATCCTATTTTTTGATAATCTCTTAGGTTACCTGTTATTCCTTTTGGTAATTCATAATTCGAATTTTTTATATCTTTCATAGCATTTACTAAATCTTCAAAAGTTTTATTTTTTGAAATAAAATTAAGATTATTAGCCTTTATATTTTCATCTATATAAAGGGAAGCATATTTAGGTAATGTAACCTTACCTTTAGATAATTTATCAGTATCAATATCTAAGGTTTGCATTAGTAAATTAAAATCTTGAATTTCTCCTGAATTTAATGGAAGGATATCACCACTTTTAAACTTATAATATTTCTTTCTTTGTTTCAATGAATTAAATAAGCTTTTAAGTTCTGATTTATCCATGCCTTCAACTTCAAAGTCAAACTCCAATAAATTTGCATTATTTAGTGATATAGAAGACTTGAAACTCTTAGATGACATTACCTGAATATTTTTAAAGCTATCTGAATAATAAACTTCTCCAAGTGAACTTATATTTCCTATTCCTTGGATTACAAAGTCTATTATCATATCTTCATCTTTTAAGTAATATTTATTATTTTCTTTTTCAAACCCCATATTCTCTAAAGTTCTAAGAGCAATATTTTCTTCATTAAGTTTTCTTATAACCACAATAGCCTTATTATCCTCATCCTTATCTTTTAAATCAAATGAGGTATCCCCATATTTAAAAACTACATCACAGCTTACATAGTCTTTATCTTTATCTAAATAAAAACTAATTTCTAAAGTTTCTTCTTTTATAATACTTTCTAAGCTTTCATCTGCTATTATGCTTTCACTTATAAGTCTAAGTTTCGGTATAATATAAGTTGCTACCTCACTGATTTCGCTCTTTTTAAAGTTTATATTGTTACTACCTTGTTTTTTCATAGTTTTATATATAGGCATAAGTGATTTTATCTGATCTTTCGAAGGTAGGTATAAATCCTCCTTATACATATATATCTTATTTTTTCTATCTACGGATTCCGGAATACCTTCATTTAACTTTAAGCTTAATACATCATCAGTCATAGAAATATTAAAATTAAGTGGTATATCCTTAGTGAATACATTTATATTTTTGTAATCTTTTCCTTTAAGAATAGCATTTATTTTCAATCCACTTTTTAACCTTAAAAATCTAATTAACTGTGACTCTGTTAAATAGGCTCTCTTGCCACTAAAAAATATTGATTTATTCACATACATATTGGCATTTACATGATTATTATTATCATATATTTCTTTAATCAGTAAAAGCACCTCATAATCTTCTTTTGAAAAATATTGAGTTTTAGGGTAAAATTCAAATCCTTTTCCAAAATAAATTGACTGTTCATTTAAAAACACACTTTCTATAAATTCCTTTAAATTTTTAACCACATAAAGCCTCTCTAGACCTACCTTAAGCTCCAATGCATATGGTTTATAAAAATCATCGTTAATTTCTATTAATGCTTCCATATTAATAAGTTCATTTGCTTTATAGTTATCCTTTGATTCTTGCCTATAATAATTTAGTAGCTCTGAGCCATCATCTTTAATTAATTCTCTCATTCTACTTTTTTGCGTAGTACCTTCTCTATTAATCTTTATGAATACAGCCGCAATATGCTTACATTTTCCATATTCAGTGAAATCCAAACAGTTGCAGCTAGAATACATAGCCCCATTTCTCCTATTTGTTAAAATATTTACCTTATAATCTTTTAGATCATAAGCTGACTCTACTGTAGAAATAACAGAAAACGTATTTTGTGAATCCTCTAAAACATCAATTTTCCTTACCTTATTTCTGTAATACATATCAAGACCTGTATTATAAACTATATCTCCTAGTAAATCTTTAATGTCATTATCATCAAAACTAAAAATCATAAGTTGCACCTCTATTAATTCCTTAGGTAACTTCCATAAAGTATCCATCTTTAAGGATACCCTTAATATTTAAAATAGTAAATATATATCAGTATGCCTTTTTATATTTCCCTAAATATTTACTTATATTTAGATTTTCTATTATTTACCCTATAAAATTATACCATAAACTATAGCACAATGAATAAATAAAAAATACATACTGATAAAGTTACTTTATCAGTATGTATTTTATTTCCAGCACCCCAGAGGTGCTTACATTAAATTACAGATTGTTTCTTTTGTTTTTTTATGATTATTATTCCAGCTATAATCATAATCATTGATATTACTATCAAAGATTCAAATCCTATGATGTTACCTGTCTTAACAAGTTCTTTTGTATCAATCTTAGATTCAGATTTTCCATCTTGAAGAATCTTTATTGCATTTTCTTTTATATTAACATTGTCTGTCTTTTTAATATTAGCATTTACATCTTCCACGTGTGTGTTATCTGTTTCTTCTTTTAATTCATTGTTTACTTCTGTATTATTATCTTTTTGATCGTCTTTTACTTCTTCTGCTTCTGCTTCATTTCCTAAAAGAGTTATAGATTTATAAACAGATTTTTTGTTATATATATCTCCTAAAGCAAGTGTTGCTTGTTCAGTACTCATTTTACTTTCTGTTCCCCACTCACTCTTAAATTCAAAGTGATCACCAGTTTTAAATGTCAAAAGTGCATCTAAAAGTGTATTACCACTTTTAATCCACTTGTTAGAGAAGATATCCTCTTCATTTGCTATAAGAGCTTGTATCACTGCAGATAATGTATATGGATTTTCATTTCCATAAGATTCAAATCCGCCACTTTCTAATTGCATGCTACTTATATATTCTATAGAAGAATTTATTATTTCTTCTACCCCTTTTATATCTTTATGGTTTGCCAATGCTGTAATAACCATAGTTGTAGTATCTACATCCGAATAATGGCCGTCTTTTGCCATAGATATTATATAATTCACAGCCTTTTCTTTATCATAATCAACCTTTGACATATCTAGTGCAATCATTGCAAATGCTTGCAGAGTTGGCCAATCTTCATCACCATTTGAAATTACAAATGCGCCATTTTCATTTTGTGAAGTTTTAAGCATCTTAACATAATTCTTACCCTTGTAATCTTTTGGATTTTCTCCTGCTGCAATAATAGAAATTATGTTATTTATAGCATCACTAACATTATCCACTTCAAAAACTTCTATCTTATCTTTTACATTTATATTCTTTGATATATTGCGTAATCCTAATGCTTCTCTAAAACTATAAACGTCTTTTTTTTCATAATATCTAGTGATTTCCATTAGGATATCTTCCATTTTTACTTCTAGCTTTTTATCTGAATCTATACTAGATAAGAAATAATCACTACAATGTTCTATTTCAAATACTATATACCCATCCTTTGATGTATGTGGTCCACTAATCTTTTCTATATTATGAGTATCGTCATTATAATAATATAAATAAACAGGATTCACACTATCATACTTCATTGTTATCTTAGCTTTAGCTGGTAATATTCCATTATCTTTAAAGGATAATATTTTAGCATCATTATAATCTTTTAAAATAGATTCTTTGTTTTGGCTATCTTTATTTAAATCAATATTTATAGCCTTTATATTTTCCTTTTTTATATCTTTTGTTTGAAATTCCCATGTCATATCCTTATTTATAAATTTTAAAATTTTACTCTTTCCTAGGGACTTTTCAAATATATCCGAAGAAATGTTTCCATCCTTATCCATACCTATTGTAATATCTTTTACAACTGGATCTTTAATACCTTCACCCACTTTATTTTCATCATAGGTTGTCTCTAAAATTTGCTCCTCTACCGGAAGGGATACTACATAAGTGTTTGGTACAACGTCTATATGCTTATCTCTTTTACCAATCTTTATATTATATATAGCATTTGGTGCTTTAAAATTAACCTTCCCATTATCATCAGTTTTAAAGTTTCCAATACCTTCGATATTAACATCAATGTTTTTCAAAGCTGTCTTATCTTTTTGCTTTAACACAGTTATCTCGTGATTTTCATCTAAAGACTTCACTGATACTACTGGTATATCTGTATATAGTTTAAACTCTTCGTCAAATTCATAATGAGTCATATAGAATACAATCTCATCATAATTAAATTTGCCTTGTGCATCTTTTATATTAGTAAAACCACTTGCTCCTATCATAGGTTGTCTAATATCTAAGCCTCTTTTTACATAATAACTCCACCCAAGATTCTCACTTTGATTTTCTCCGAGTATTCCAGTTACTATGTACCCTTCTCCATTTCCGGTTCCATTAACATTTTCTTTGCCTACAGCCTTCATTAACACTTCAAGAACATTACTTTGGGAAATGCTTGACTCTACAATATTATTAAATAAAGTCTCTTTGTTACCTTCAACTCTTACCCTTATCTTTTCATAAGGAGGCATGTCTACTATAAAACTAACTTCTTTTTCTGATTTAACACCTTCTAGTTCTGCTACAACTTTCAGCGTATATTTCCCTGCCTTACTTATATCGCCACCCAAGAAATCTTTTCCATTTAATGTAGACTTCCAGGTTCCTTCATCTGTTGATATATCTATATTTATAGTTTCTGTATATATCTTTCCTTCTTTTACGCCTTCAACTGATATAACTGCTGGTTCTTTTATTTCACTCATAGAATCATTTTTTATTTCAAATATTGATTCTCCATAATATAGGTCAACTAATGCCCCAATTACATGTGACGTAGCTACCATTTCATATGCTCCACCTTCAAACTTTGCAAAGCCACCATATTTATTATTACCTCTTGGTGCTGCCTTAAATTTCAAAAGTGCATCCAGCATACTTTTATCTTTAATCCATTCCTTAGAAAGAGGATTTATATTATTCGCAACTAAGCCCTGAATTACTATAGCTAAAGCCCTTGATTTATTACCTGATTCAAAGGTTCCGTCAGGTTTTTGCGAAGCTTTCATTGTAGTAATAATTGTGCTTATAGCATTATCAACCCCTTTAATTTCAGGGTGAGAAGCTAATGCTATAAGGGCCATACCATTAGACTCTATATTGCTATAGGTATTACTTGTATTTTTATTATTAAGTATTAAATCTATTAATGCATTAATAGCAAGTTCTTTATCATAATCAGCTTTTGCAGTTTCTAAAGCTATTATAGAATATGCTAGTATAGCAGGCGCATCAATATCTAATTCTTCATTCATTATGAATTGGCCTTGAAACTTTCCAACTTCTTTTCTTTGGGATTTAACTAGCGATTTTATATAATCTTTCTCTTTATAATCTTTAGGATCTTTCCCTGAACCAACCAATGCCAATATATTTTGAGCGTATATCAAAGAGGATTCCCCTCTTTTTATATAAACCTTGTCTAGTATCTTTTGATCTGCATTAACCTTACTTAAGGCAATTGGAACCATAGATTCTACAGTTTCCATTTCATAAAACTTCTTTAAATTTTCAATTTCATTTTTTATTTTTGCCTTATCTTCCACACTTATGTCTTCTAATGAACTAGGCTTTTTAATATTAAAGCTTTTTGCTATCTTTATATTTTCATCATTATCTAGTTGTGCAAATACTGTTATAATACCTTCTTTGCGTGCTTTTAAAAATCCATCGTTATCAATTGAAGCTAGCTTTTTATTATCCAAACTCCAAATCAAATTTACATTTTTAATATCTTCGCCATCCTGGTCTTTTACCATAGATTTTAAAGGTATGCTATCTCCAATTTCTATAGATTCTTCAGTATTTAATATTTCTATAGATTTTGCTACAGGAGAATACACACTTATACTTATATCACTACTTATATCTTCATTCCCTTTTATCGAAGCATGAACATTAGTTGTTCCGTGAATTTTAGCTTTTAATATACCTTTTTCGTCTATGGATGCAATATTTTCATCATCTATAGTCCATATAATTTCATTACCTTGTACTATATCTTTATCTTTATCTAAAATCTTTGTTTCTAAAGATAGAGTTTTACCTTCTTTAATAGAAGTATTAGCTGCTACTATCTCTATAGAATTCGCTTCTTTTTGTTCTTGCTTTACTGTCTTATATGCTGACTTGCCCGTTTCCATACTCTTTAAAGCTAATATTGAAATAGATGTAGCTTCATTCTCTGAAATTCTTATATAACTACTATTAAATATAAATTTGTCTTCTTCTTTAAAAGATAATAGAGCTGTTAAAAGATTTATACCATCTTTAACCCATCCATTAGATAACGGATTTTCTCCTAAAGCTACAAGCGCTTGTATTACCATAGCTGTAGCTACTGCATTTCCTTCCGAATCCGAATCATCATCAGCCAAGGAATTAATTGAAAAACTACCATCATAAAGCTGTTCATTTTTTAAATATTCCTTTAACTCTTCAATTAACGCATTAACACCTTCTACATCTTTATGTGAAGATAAAGCAATTATTGCAAGAGATGTTTTTACAACATTGTCATCAAAACTCTTACCTTCTTCAGATTCTTTTGCAAAGCTCATTAATAACTTAACTGCTGATACTTTATTATATTCAGCCTTAGTCATGTCCATTGCAATAATGGCATTTGCCATATTTTCAGGATATGAATCTTCCTGCTCATTACCTACTACAAAAAGTCCACTTTCTGTTTGTCCATCTAAGACTTCTTTTACATAATTTTTACCTTCATAATCTTCAGGATTCTTACCTGCTGCAACTAAATTTATAATATTCTTTGGATAAGTTTTAAGGCTCTTATATTCATAAATATTTATTTTATTTGAATCTATATTTTCCCCTAATAAATTTAAGGCTAATGTATCATTATCTTCATACTTTGAAAGTGACTTTATATTACCTTTTGTTGTTTCTATAGCTTCTTCTATTAAATCTTCCTTGCCTTCTGCCAAAGCTTTAACCGGAACATATGATATGATATTTAAAAGTATAGAAAAAATTAAAACGATACTTAAAGATTGGAATTTATTTCTTTTCATACTAACACCCTTTCTTTGTTTAAGATTAAAACGATTTTTTAATTTCAGTTTTTAATACCTCCTTATCAGATAAACTCATTTACCTAAATTTATGTTATTTATATAAAAGGTCCTAGTTAAAAGCAAAATGCACCTATCACTTAGCTTTTCACTGTGAATAGGTGCATTAAAATTATTCTATAATAATAAAAAACCTTAGCTTTAAAGGCTAAGATTTAACTAATATATACAAACCCTATATAAATATACTTATAGTATAATAGTAAACTTATATAGAAATCTTAATATCTTGTGTTAAACCTTTAATCGGAAGGCCCCTACTACACTTTCAACTAGTTAGATGTCCTGACTTATGGTTCATAGCATACTTCCGCCTTCCCAGAAAAATAAATTCCAGTGACTTTATAATAACATTGAAGTAGCTCGCCAAATACAGTGGCCGTACCGTCCAGGATTTTAACCTGGTTCCCTTTTAACTTATATAATCTTATAAATTCGTAGTTGATTTAGTCTTATTTAATTTTCTATATCTATTTTAATATATTTAATAGTTTATTCAAAACTTGTTAACTTTTATATAATCAATCTAGCTCTTTGCTATAAGGCCTAACTTCTATTTACTCTTTATATATTAACAATATATTAACGACTAAAAAAAACTCCCAAAGGAGTTTTTTTTAAGTTATATAAACAAGGTTCTAAACTTCTAACGGCATCTTAATTATTTCCATAAATGCATACCTTATTTTAAATTAGACATCTCAATAGACTTTTTAGTACAGTTTCTCATAGCTGAAATAACTGCTGTTCTTAGCCCCTTTTCTTCAAGAGTTGCTACAGCTTCTATAGTTGTGCCACCTGGAGAACAAACCATATCTTTTAAAGCTCCTGGATGCATCCCTGTTTCTAATACCATTTTTGCAGACCCGTATACTGCTTGAGCTGCGAACTTATAAGCTTGGTTCCTTGGCATACCATCTAATACTGCAGCATCCGCCATGGCCTCTATAAACATATACACATAAGCTGGCGCTGATCCACTTACAGCGGTTACCACATCCATTAATTTCTCACCAACTATTTCTGCTTTCCCAAAGCTTTCAAATATAGTAATCATATACTCTAATTCTTCTTTAGTTACCATGTCATTAGGACATATTGCAGACATACCTTCTCCAACAAGTGCTGGAGTATTAGGCATTACTCTAATTACCTTTAACTTTCTTCCAAATGTTTCTTCTGTGCCCTTAATATCTTTTCCCGCTGCAATAGTTACAATTATTACCTCTTCTTTTACTACATCTTTTATTTGATTAATTATCACCTTGTATAAATTCGGTTTTACAGATAATATTAATATATCTGAAATTTTAGCAACCTCATTATTATCAGTAGTTATATTAATATTATACTTTTCTTTAGCTGCTTTTAAACTTTTCTCATTTAAATCTCCAACTATTATGCTATCTGAAGAAACTATATTACTTTTAATAATTCCTCCCACCATAGCAAGTCCCATATTTCCACATCCTATAAATCCTATTGTCTTTTTCATAAATACATCTCCTTATATTTTAACAGAGCTACACTATGCAAAGGTTTGTTCAGTTCTGTCAATTATTTCATTTTGTAATACCTTATCAAGATTATTGAAATAGTCACTATATCCTGCAACTCGTACTATAAGATCTTTGTATTCATCAGGGCTTTTTTGTGCCTCTATTAGTACTTCTTTGTTCACTACATTAAATTGAATATGGTGTCCATCTAATTTAAAATATGACCTTACTAAATCTGCCATATTATTAAGACCCTTTTCTCCCTCTACAACGGATGGTGTAAACTTTTGATTTAACAAAGTTCCACCTGTTTTTAGATGATCCATCTTAGCTGCTGATTTAATAACTGCTGTAGGACCTTTTAAGTCTGCCCCTTTTTCTGGTGAAATCCCTTCTGAAAGTGGAACATAAGCCTTTCTTCCATTTGGAGTTGCTCCTATAACCGATCCAAAATAAACATGGCATGTAGTTGGGAGCATATTTATTTTAAACACTCCACCCTTACCATTTTTCCTACCATCTACTTCTTTAAAGAATGCTTCAAATATCTCCTTCATTACGTCGTCTGCATAGTCATCATCATTTCCGTACTTAGGAGTTCTGTCTTTTAAAAGTTTTAACACATCTTCATGGCCCTCAAAATTGTCCTTTAATGTTTCAGCCAATTCATCCATAGTTATATTCTTTTTATCAAATACTTGATACTTTATAGCTGTTAGAGCATCTGTGATTGTACCTATGCCGACACCTTGTATATAACTAACATTGTATCTAGCACCACCTGCATTATAGTCTTTTCCATTGAAAATGCAATCAGACGTTACAATTGAAAGAAATGGTACTGGCATCATAGTTGCATATATTCTTTCAATAACCCTATTACCTCTTACTTTAATATCAATAAAATGCTTAAGTTGTTTTTTGTATGCTTCAAATAGTTCATCATAAGTTTTAAATTCATTAACATTTCCTGTTTCAATTCCTAACTTTTCACCAGTCATAACATCAATACCATTATTAAAAGTTATTTCTAATATCTTTGGTAAATTAAAGTATCCTGTAAGAATATATGCTTCCTTACCAAAGGCACCGGTTTCAACACATCCACTATTTCCACCACATCTAGCATCTTCTAAAGATTTGCCTGCATTAATAAGTTCTTGAATTACAGCATCAGTATTAAACATAGATGGTTGACCCCATCCTTTTCTTGAAATCTCACAAGCTCTTTTAACAAACTTTTGTGGACTCTTCTTACTTATTTGAACATTTGAACTTGGTTGTAAAAGTTTCATTTCATCTATAACATCTAATAGAATATAACTTACATCATTAATTCCATCTGACCCATCAATCTTCACTCCACCTACATTAATGTTAGCAAAGTCTGTATAGGTTGCACTTTCTTTTAATGTTATTCCAACCTTTGGTGGTGCAGGCTGATTATTAAATTTAATCCAAAAGCATTGTAATAGTTCTTCTGCCTCATCATGAGTTAATGTACCCTCTTCAATTTCTCTTTCATAAAAAGGATTTAAATGTTGATCTAATCTTCCTGGATTATAAGCATCCCATGGATTTAATTCAGAAATAACACAAAGATGAACGAACCAATACATTTGAAGTGCCTCTCTAAAGTTTCTTGGAGCATTTGCTGGAACATGACTACACACCTTAGAAATTTCAAGAAGCTCTTCCTTAGCTACTAAATCAGTTTCTTTTTCTGCAAGTTCTTTTGCATACTCAGAATAACGTTTACCTAGTATCATTATTGCATCGCAAGCTATACCCATAGCTTCCAACTGATTCTTTTTATCTAAAGCTTCATTATCCTCGTTAAAATCAAGATTTTTTATGGACTCTTCAATATCTTTTTTAAAATCTAAGAATCCTTTTTTATATATCTTATCATCACAAACCGTATGTCCAGGACCTCTTTGTTCCATAAACTCTGTAAATATACCTGCCTTATAACAAGCTTTCCATTCTTCTGTCATATTTTCTAATATCTTATGTCTTATTGATCTCTTTTCCCAAAAAGGAATTATAACATCTTTTTGAATCTTTATATCTTCATCTTTGACCTTAAAGGATATATTTTCACGCCTATTCATTATTTCCATGTCAGTAATGGTATGACAACACAATTCTGGATAAGTAGGCGTAGATGCTGGCTCTTCACCTCTTTCCCCAACTATTAATTCACCTTTATTTATGCAAAGTTTCTTTGTAGACATAAATTCTTTCAACACTAAAGCTCTAAGAACTGGTATAGAAACCTTACCTTCATAAAGTTTATATACTCTATCTACTACCTGTGCTCTTTCCATAGAAATACGAGGAACTGCATTTAAACTCTCTTTTCTTAATCTTTCTACTCTGTCAGTTATCATAATTATTATCCTCCTATTTTTACTTTAATCCCTGCCTTGATAAATTTATTTTTTATTTGTTCCATCCTTGCATCAGATGGCTTTTCCATTCCAGATAGCTTATATTTCATGTCTAATCTTTTATATTTATCCATACCCATTTTATGATATGGTAATAAATTAACTTCTATTATATTTAATTTTGACAAATAAGTAACACTCTCATCTATATTTAAATCATCATCATTAATTCCTGCAATAATAGGCATCCTTACAAATATATTTGCACCAGAGTCTGATAACCTTTTCAAATTTTCAAGAATTAATTCATTACCAACCCCTGTGTATTTTTTATGTCTTTTAGTATCCATCATTTTAATATCATATAAAAATAAATCTACATTATCTTTTATTTTATCAAAACTTTCAAAGGATACCTCACCACTTGTATCTACGGCTGTATGAATCCCTCGAGTTTTACAAGCTTTTAATACTTCATCTAAAAAATCTTTATATAACATGGGCTCTCCACCTGAAAATGTTACTCCCCCTCCTGATTCTTCATAAAATACTTGATCTTTTATAATTTCTTTCATAATTTCTTTAACTGATACATCTTTTCCTACGTATTCTTTAGCACTTGTAGGACAAAAGTCTGAGCATTTTCCGCAAAGTATGCATTTGTGTTTATCTGTTACTGGATACCCACCTTTGATTTCAATAGCATTTTCAGGGCATCTTTTAACACATACACCACACCCAGTACACCGCTCCTTAAAAAACAGGATTTCATGTTTTATATTTTGACTTTCTGGATTATGACACCACCAACAATTTAAAGGACATCCTTTTAAGAAAACTGTGGTACGAATTCCCGGACCATCGTGTACGGAGAACTTTTGGATATTTATTGTAGTTGCTAAAGTCAATGAAATCACCTCCCGTAAGTTAAATATGTAACAATAACTCCCTGTGTTATTGAATAAGTCCTAGTATAACCCCACTAATTATTTAATTAAATGTCGCACCAGGCTCTACTTTTTGAGAATATTAGGGGTGTGAACAGCTATAAGCTTAACGGTTTTACTAGTATGGTTAGACCAGTTGTGAAAGGTTTTAGAACTGTAGTGAGCACTATCTCCTGGAAATAATTCAAACTGCTCATGGTTAATAACTAATGTTAGTATACCTTCTATAACATATATAAACTCTTCACCTTCGTGATTATAAGTTTCAACATCTTCCTTACTATTAGTAGGAAGTATTTCTATATATCTTGGCAAAAGCTCCTTATTTTCTATGTCATTAGTTAAATTATAATATATAAATTGGTTGCTATTTATTTGGAATACTTCTTTTTCATAACTACGAATTATTGGCTTTTTGCTTTGATTTGGACTTGATAAAAAATAAGATAAATCTACACCTAAAACTTCTCCTAAATTACTTAAGGTATCAATAGCTATAGTTGTTAATCCTCTTTCTAATTGGGACAAGAACCCAATAGACATTCCAGATTTAACACTTAAATCTTTAAGGGTTAAATTATTTTTAGTTCTTAATTCCTTTATCTTTTTACCTACATCATCCATCATAATCTTTTACCTCATTTCTCTATTTGTATTACTTATACCACGGCTCTAAATTTGAGGTAAAATATAAGTGTGGAGCCTTACCATATTTCATATACATGAAGCATTTTTCACTATATAATATATATATGTCATTTATTTATTATGATGACTCCATTAAAACAAATACATACATTTATATTTCTTGCTCATATCAACCTTATGCCTACGTTGTGGTGTTAAAGGTTTTATCTGTTAATTAATTATATCATAATATATTAAATTTGCTTTGTCTACATCTTTTCATATATTTGAAAACTAATCTTTCTCCATAAAAAAGGGGCCTTGAATATTTTCAAGATCCCTTTATTTTATTAGAATATTATTATTAAAGAGCCAACTTATGACATAGTCTTTTAATTTATGCTCTTCATATTCATGCCACTTATCCAGTTCATGGTGATTCTCAAATAATACACTTTTAAAACTTCTAAAGGCTGAATCACCACTTAAAGCCTCTTTAAGCTTATCTTCAATATCTTTAGAAACCATATTTTCATTTACGAAACTTATCATAACATTATTTATATAGTCTTCTGAAATAGTAGGTATAATTATGTATCTACCATTATTGTCTTTTTTAATTTTAAATGCCTCTTCTAGTAATTCTTTTTGCCATTCTTCTAGTTTTGATTCTTCAAAGCTTCCTTTTGCTATACCCTCTAATTCAGAAGGAATGTTGATAACCTCACCTGTATTAGTATCTAAATATTCCTTCCCTAGATCATCTTCATTAATTGAAAATGATTCTAAAAGTAAATCTAAATCAATATTAAGTTCTTTCATTGCTTTATATACTCCTATTTTCTTAATTTATAATATATTAAATATTACTTTTGCCTCTATAATATTTAATATATTATAGCATATAAAATTATATCTTTACTAATAAATATATACCTACAATTAAAAAGGGACCTAGAATAAGCATATAGGTCCCTTTTAACTTTCATTCTTAATCAGCTTCTAAATCATATGTTTTTATTAATCTTTAGAAGTTAGTTTCATCTGTTCTTTATTTGTTAATAATTTCTCCACTCCAACTAGTATTAAAACTATACCAGCTATGCAAAGTGTAATTAAACTTATGCCGCCTGTTTTAGGAAGTCCCCAAATATTATTTTCCTTAGGCTGCTCAACCTTTTGATTTTCATCTACATTTGCTGTAAATATCCACTGTGACTTAATATATTTATTTTGATACTTATTATCCGTTTCTTCTCCTTGAAGATATACCTCAATATCTATATCCTTACTGTCCCCTTTTCGAAAATCCCCTAAATATAAGTTTTCCTTTGAGAAGTCGCCTAAACTTCCACTATATAATTCTTCATTATCATAATCCACAGTCATTTGAAGCTGTTTAAATAAGTCTCCTTCTATATCTATTTCACTGTCTTTTTTATGGGTTAAATACAACTTAATATTATTATCCTGTGAGTTTTTTATAGTTATTTTAGAGCTTTCAATATCTCCTGGGTCAATATCTTTAATATCAAATAAATCTTCAGAGCTTATATTAAGTCCATTTGAATCACTCTTTAATTCAATAACCTGTGCATATACCTGGGTCTTTACAAGTGCAATCATAAAAAAAGATATTAAAATAAATAATTTTATAACAATTTTATAATTTTTCTTCATAATCCTCCTCCTCTAATTCCATGGAAGGGAATTTAAATTCCATATACTTTTATACATTTCATTAGATGACTGCACCCCTTCTGCATAAACCCTTAATTTTAATCTCTTTCCTTTATAATCTGAAATATTATCTTCTTTATAATCTACATTAATATTAAGTTTTGGAGTTGTAATTTCCCCTGATTCTAAAATACCTTTATAATAATAAAAGTCTTCAGAAAAAATCCACTTCTCCTTTGAAATTTCACCCATATTAATAATTACATTTTCTAAACTTAAAGAGGTATCTATCCACTGACCATTTATTTCTTCTTGCCAAACCGGTATTAATTTAACTCTTACATATGACTTTTTTGTACCCATATTCTTTATCTGAATATCCTTTACCGGAGGATTAAATTCTTCTATAATCTTTATATCTACGGTTCCCGCTTTAAGACTACTTTCAGTTTCTTTAGCATCTGTAAAATATGCCACAGTATTAAACTTAGCACCGATGATTAAAAGAGTTACTATAACTAGTGTAAATGTTAAAATTACACCTTTCTTCTTCATAGCTCCCTCCTTTTTAGATTTATTTTAAAACTATACTTAAGTTATATTCTAAATTTGACCATTACCTCCTCTAATATAAATCTAATTACAACATTATATTATTAGTACGATAATGGTCATATACTATTATCTAAATATTACTTTGCTTTATATCCTTCTAGTTCACTTTTTACTGCATCAGAAATATTCCATGCAGATAATATTGCATCATTAGAAGCTTGTATAGCTTCTACATCTAACTTCATATTAAAGGTATCTCCTTGATAGTCATTTCCAGTTCCTTCTCCATCTAATTCAACCTTTAACTTCATAAGTGCCTTCTCTGCTGTCATATCATTACCATCTTTATCTTTACTTCCATCTAATATCTCTTTGTAATAATAATAAGTATGTTCTTGACCTTCATTTGTTTTGGTTTCTCCCATTACCCAGTTAGAGTCTGGACTTAACTTTACATTCCCAATCATTTCACCCATCTTATCCCAGTTCATTTTAGTAACCTTTACCCTTACATATGCCTTTTTAGTCCCAAGATTTGGAACATCAAAATCAAACACGTCAGAATCTCCAGGATTCCAATTTTTGATTAGTTCTAATTTTTCACCATTCACATCTTTTTCACCTTCTTTTATTCCAACAGCAACTGTACCTGCCTTAAACTTAGCATCAGTTTTAGCATTTCCTGTAAACCATGCTAATGTTACCCCTGCTATTAATGCAACTGATATTGTAACCACTGATAGGCTAGCTATTAATTTCTTTTTCATAATGAATACCTCCTAATTTTTATTTTTAATATTTACTCTTTAAAGCTCTTATCTTTTTTAATAATTTTTATTATTTTTATGGATTCATGTATTATCAGTATCCCACCTATAAGTGGTGCTAATATATAAACTCCAATCTTTTCATTTAAAAATTTCATACCCCCACCAACTTTAGGGATGGACATCTTTACAACTCCTAGAACATCTTCGTAAGGTACATATTTAGGATCATTTACCTCATTTGCATCACCCTTTGTTATATAAGAAACACCATTGTCATCTTCTTTAATTTCCACAATTCTATGAGTTGTAGCATCTTCACTTTTAGAATCTTTGAAGGTTATAACATCCTTAACCTTGATATCTTCTACAGGAGTACTTTTAGATACAATTAAACTACCTGTGTCAAAGCTAGGATTCATACTTCCACTTAAAACTATATAAATGCTATATCCCATAACACTTGGTGGCTTATCTTTGCCAATGTTACATATTGCCAAGTAAGAAAGAATTACTGTAATTAATAATAAAAATACAATTATTATATTTTCCACTATATTTAAAATTGTTTTTATTGTCGGTGTTTTCTTATCTATTTCCATATATATCTCTCCTATTATTTAATCACTGGAAATTCATTATCTATAATATCTTTATCTGTAAATCCACCTGTCTTATTAATCTTAAGAGTTACTATTACTTCTTCTTTTCTATTCTTATTTGACAGTGTTATCTTCCCTGTGGAGGTTATGTCATTACCTGAAATATCTTTTATACTTATAAGCTTATAATACTTTGATATATAATCAGGTAATATGCTATAATCACCTAGTTCAAGGCCCTTGTATATCTTTTCTTCCTTTGATCCCATTATAATATTCCACTTTTGATTGTTTATTCCCTCAGCTTTTAGATAAAATTCATCTATTATACTATCAGATATATCTTTATTATCTTCATCTAAAACCACAACCTTAACTTTAACCTCCCCAACTCTTTTAACTGTTATAGTAACTTCATCAGTAGCAATACATTTTCCAAAGGTGTCTTTCACTTCTAACTTATATTCAGTACTATTTGAAGGGTTAACTTTTGGATTTTCAAGAGATGAAAATTCTATCCACGTAGATTCACCTGGATTTCTACTTGACCATTTATAGCTATATTTCCCTGTAGTATTTAAATTATCTTTGTCCCAGGTTACAGTTTTATCTTCAAGGGTAGTCCAATTAATTTCACTACCAAATCCACCTGTAGCTGCAGGGTTTCCACCTAGCACTATACTGTCACCTTCATATATAGTCATGTCATCTCCTGCAATAGATGTTAAAGTACCTGGAACCTTTATATAAGGCACTGGAAATAGTTTTTCTTTATTATTACCTAAAGTATCCTGATATTTAACTTTGGCATTTTCATTTGTATCAATAAACTCACCCTTACTTCCTTCATAAGAAGCCTTAGCCTTAATAACATAAGTAAGGGTTTTACTCTCCTCACCTATTGTACCTAAGTTCCAACTTATGGTTCCTGTCTTAGCATCAAATAAAATTCGGTTTTCTGCTCCATCTGGCTGAATACTTACGCCATCAAGTTTGAAGCTACCTAGGTTTAAATCAAAATTTTCTCTAACCGCCTTAGATAAAACATCAGTAACTACAACTTCTTTAGCTGCAAAGTTAATTAAATTTGCTATCTTCAAATAGATTTCAGTAAGCATATCTTCTGAAGTTGAGTCATAATAATTACCTTTATTAGCTATAGAAGTCAAAGTATTAACAGCAGTCTCTTTATCAGGATCGGTCATTCCACTAAAAAGCCCTACAGTAAATAAAAGATAGTTATTTTTTTTAGATTTAGATGCTTCATCTATAGCATTTTGAATTGGTCTATTATACCAAGGTCTATTTGCTATTCCATCAGATAATAGCACTATGGATTTCACTGAATCCCTATTTGCTATAGATAATACTGAATTAGCTTTTACTAGTCCATCATAAATATTTGTGTCCCCGTATGCTATTAAATCATCTATAGCTCTATTAATAGTCTTTAAGTCATTTGTAAGTCCTAAATCAATTCTTCCCCAATTACCAAAGCTTACTATAGACACCCTATTATTAGGATTATCTAAAATAATCTTTTTTGAAAATTCTTTAGCTGCACTTTTTGCGTTGTTAAGATTACTACCGTACATACTCCCTGACCTATCTATTACAAGAACCGTATCTACAGGTTTAATATTTTGAAGTTTCCCTTTTACATTTAGTTCAACTTCATATTCCCTATTACAAGGAGATAAAAGTTTGGACTTTTTATCAACTTCTATGGATTCGTTATTTTCTAAAGCTTTGGTGTGTATAGAAGTATTTGTGCCCATTATCACCAACGTCATTATTAAAAACACTGATATAGCTTTTACTACTTGTAGCCTTGTCATAATTTTCACCTCCTTCCATTTAAACATTGCCCATTTTATAAGCTTATTCATTATTAAATATAGGCTATAATATGGCACCCTTAAATATATTGCAATTATTCCATTAATATGCACATTAAAAACACCTAGGATAATATTAATCCTAGGTGTTTTTATATTTATTATATATTTATAAGCCTTACTCTATAATCTTTTATTAAAAAGCTGCTTTATATATACTTAATACATCTTTTGAATCTAAAGGTAGGAAATTACCAAGACTGCCTCTTACAGTTGCTTGCTTTGCCATCTCTTCTAACTTTTCTTCTTCTATACCAACTTCTCTTAATGTGGAAGGTATACCTAAAGATATAAAGAACTTCTTTGTTTCTTCTATTGACTTATGTGCTATTTCATATTTGTCTAAATTCTCATCAATATTCCAAACATTAACTCCATATTCCACAAATTTATTTAATGTATCATCATTTAAAACATATTCCATCCAATGTGGTGTTAATATTGCAAGCCCTACACCGTGAGTAATATCATAAAATGCACTTAACTCATGTTCCATTGGGTGAACACTCCAGTTTGTTTCTTTTCCATAAGTTAAAAGACCGTTTATTGCAAGACTTGAAGCCCACATAAGGTTAGATCTAGCTTCATAATCTTCAGGATTTTCCATGGCCTTTGGTCCATAATTTATGCAAGTTTTAAGTAATGCTTCTGCCATTCTGTCTTGAAGATAAACTCCCTTTGTATTATTGAAATACACTTCAAAAATATGGCTCATTATATCTGCTGTACCTGCTGCTGTTTGACTCTTTGGAACAGTAAATGTATTTGTTGGATCTAAAATCGAAAACTTAGGAGCCATATCTTTATGACCTGTTCCAAGTTTTTGATTAGTTTCTAAATTTGTAATTACTGCACCTGCATCCATTTCAGATCCTGTAGCAGATAATGTAAGTATGCTTGCAATTGGAAGAACCTTTTTTATTTTTCTTGGATCTATAACTAAGTCCCATGGTTCTCCATCATAGCACGCAGCTGCTCCTATAACTTTTGAACAATCAATTGAACTTCCTCCACCTACAGCAAGTATAATATCTATATTATTTTCTTTGCAAATTTCTGCACCTTTTCTTACACTTGTTATTCTTGGATTTGGCTCTACACCAGGAAGTTCCCAAAAACTAATGTCATTTTTATTGAAAATATCCACAACCTTACCATATAGTCCACTTTTCTTTATGCTTCCACCACCATAAACAAGTAGAACCTTAGAACCATAATTTTTTATTTGCTCTCCCAAAACATTTATCTGATCTTTTCCAAAAAATATTTTTGTTGGAATTGAATAATTAAAATTTATCATATTGAACTCTCCTTTTCATTATATATTATTAAGTTTTAAGTTTGAATTTTTTTATAATATCTAACCACCTTTAAAACTTAATTTTCTATTGTTGTATATCATAATCTTACTACAATAAGTATCATATTAAAATATATATTTTATAAACATTTAATTAAATAAGACCAGGGAATATTTCTACTCCCTGGCCACAAGATTAGTGAATATATGGAGACTTTAAAATCATTTTCGGTATAAGCCTAAATAATCATACTTAAAATCTTTTTCCATCGGAATCACCTCTCTATAATAATATTGTGTGCATAATACAAATTAATATTCCTGGTAATTTTAGCTAAATCATATTTTAATTTTAATATCGCTTATTTTTTGTTAATGAAGTTTCTATATAATATTTTTATTTTCATGATCATATTTTTTTAAAACTTGTGGCATTTTTATATTTAATATAGTATACTATATATATGATAACGTTTAAATGTGATATACAATATCTTTTTTTATGGTTAAATAGTATATTTTCATTAGGGATTTGTATATTATTAAAAATTTTTGGAGGTATGTTTTTATGAGTAACGGTACTTTTAAGATTTCCGAAGAAATATTAAATCAGGTTAAGCATTTAGCAGAAGAATCTGGCATGTCAAAAGAAGATTTCGTACATTGCCTTGCTAAATTTTATGATGTGAACGACTCTAACGATTGTCGTTGCTATTACGACAGCTTCACAGCTTAGGTTTTTACTTTAATTTTAACATTTATATACTCCAAATATGGCAACTACTTAAAAAGTCACCTTAAGTAGTTGCCATATTTTTATTTTAGCCTATTATTCTTATTTTAACTTTTCTATAATATACTATAAAAATAATCCTTTAATCAAAATGAATTTACTTCTACCTTAATAATATTATTTTATAAACAAGGTTTAATTGACAATATTTCATCACTACTATGGTGTATACTTATATAATTACTATAATCTAATTATACAAAAACAAATCCATCGTACTTAATCAGTAATAAAATAAAAGGGAGATGATATACATGAACTTACTAGAAGTCATAGGTAAAATTTCAGATTTTATTTGGGGTCCGCCCTTACTAATTTTACTTGTAGGTGGTGGTATTATCCTTACTGTTACACTAGGCTTTTTTCAATTTAGATATCTACCTTTCATATTAAAGGAAACCTTTGGAAAAATGTTTAAAAAGCCTACTGGTGAAGGTACTATAACCCCCTTTCAAGCAGCGTGTTCAGCACTAGCATCTACTGTAGGTGCTGCAAACATCGTAGGTGTTCCTGTTGCAATAGCTTTAGGCGGCCCTGGAGCAATATTTTGGATGTGGGTAGTTGCTCTTTTGGGACAAGCTACTAAATTCTCTGAGATTATACTTGGCATAAAATATAGAGAAAAAAATAATCTAGGAGAATATGTTGGAGGTCCTATATATTATTTGAAAAAGGGATTAAAATCTCCAATATTAGGTGTGATGTGTTCCTTCTTTTTTATGCTTGAAATAATTCCATCTATTTCAGCACAATCCCTTTCAGTATGTCAAACTGTAGAAACTATCGGAATACCAAAGATTATAACAGCCATTGTAATGGCATCATTAGTTGCCCTAGTAGTATATGGTGGTATTAAAAGAATTGGACAAGTAACAGAAAGATTGGTTCCTTTTATGGCATTAATATTCATAATTGCAACTATGATTATTATTATAATGAACATTTCAAATCTTCCTCATGTATTTTCTTTGATCTTTAAAGGCGCATTTTCTCCTATGGCTGCTATAGGTGGCTTTGGTGGTTCTGCTATAGCCTCAACAATAAGGTGGGGTATGGCAAGAGGTCTTTATTCAAATGAGGCTGGTATGGGAAGTGCTCCAATAGCGCATTCAGCAGCTATTACAGATCATCCAGTTCGTCAAGCCTTATGGGGTGTATTTGAAGTGATAATAGATACACTTGTAATATGTACTATGACAGCCTTAGCAATTTTAACTACTGGTATCTGGGAACAAGTACCCGCAGATAAGGCAGCTTCAATGCCAGCACTAGTCTTTCAAAATGCATTTGGTCATAACTTAGGTGGGATAATTATATCAATAAGCTTACTACTTTTTGTATTATCTACAATCATTGTAATAACATTTTATTGTGAAAAGATGGCTGAATCACTTTTTGGATTAAAATTTTCAAAGTTTATTAGACTACTTTGTATTATATCCATAATATGGGGAGCAGTCGGTTCTCTTGAATCTTTATTTTCTATATTAGATTTGTTATTAGCCCTTGTTGTTATACCTAATATGATAGGAATTGTATTAATGAGACATGAAGTAAAAGAACTAAAAGATGAGTTTTTTAATGACCCTAATTTTTATCCTGGAGCAAAGATAAAATAAATAAAATAAAACAAGGTTCTACATTATAGTGAACCTTGTTTTAATTATGAGATTAGAATTTCTATAAGCTCTTTATAACAGGAATCTTTAGCTGTATTTGCTTTTCTATCATATTTAGAAGGTTTTTATCTTTTGGATCTACAAATAAATATGAACATCCAAGCTCACCAGCTCTTCCTGTTCTTCCTATACGATGTATATATCCTTCAGCAGTTTCTGGTATATCATAATTATATATATGAGTAACGCCAGTTATATCTAAGCCCCTTGATGCTACATCTGTAGCTATTAAATATTGAATCTCACAATTTTTAAAAGACTTCATTATCTTTTCTCTTTTTGATTGAGTTATATCAGAATGTAGCTTTTTACAATTGTATCCTCGTTTAAAAAGCGCCATTTCAAGGTCATCAACTCTTCTTTTAGTCCTACAAAAAATAATGGCCATAAATGGATTATTTTCATCTAAGACTTTACATAAAGCATCTTGCTTCTTTCTATCTGTAGTTTCCACCAAAAATTGCTTTATATTTTTAAGGGTTACTTCTTCTTTCTCAATTACCACTACCTTAGGATCAATCATATATCTATAAGCTAGCTTTTTAACATCGGAATTCATAGTTGCTGAAAAGCAAAGAGTCTGCCTGTTTTTTGGTGTTTCCTTTATTATAGCTTCTACATCACCTTTAAATCCCATAAGAAGCATTTGATCTGCCTCATCTAATACTAATGTTTTTAACTTATCAAGCTTTACAGTTCCCCTTGAAAGATGATCTATAAGCCTTCCCGGAGTTGCAATTATAAGGTGAACATCGCCTTGTAATTTTTTCAATTGAGATCCGGTATCTTTTCCACCATAAATAGCCAAGATGTTTAAATTCTTTGCTTCTTTAAGTTTCATCGCTTCCTCTGTTATTTGAATAGCTAGCTCCCTTGTTGGGGTAACTATTAATCCTTGAATGCTATTTATGTCAGAAGACATATTTTCAAACATGGGTAATAAAAACGCTAATGTTTTCCCTGTTCCTGTTTGCGCCTCTGCTATAACATCCTTGCCATCTTTTATAATTTTTATACTACCTTCTTGAATTGGTGTGGGCTCTGTTATTCCTTGAAGCTTTAAATTCTTTATAATACTCTCACTAATACCTATACTGTTAAAATTTATCATTATTTTGATTACCCCTCTATTTAAATCATATTTCGTTTTATCTATGATTTACTTTTATTATTTGCTTTGAAGAATAAGTATATCAAAAATTCATTCTAATAAAAAGGTTTTTGACCTTTATATCTCACAATTTATATGTAAATTAATATAAGAGGCTATGAAGTTTAAGCTAAAATTGCTTTCTTCATAGCCTCTTGCATAAGATTTTTAAATTACAATTATCTCACTTTATTTTTCTTTAAAAATGATCCAAGCCCCATGATAATTGTTCCCCATCCAATCATCATTATAACTTTGTAATTAAACAAGCTACCAGTCTTAGGAAGAACATTAGAGATCTTATCTATAAACTTTTCAGCTTCATTCTTAAAGATAAAGTTTTGAGTTTCTGGGGAGCTAACCTTAATTTCTAGCTTCTCCTCACTTAAGATATATCCTTTAGGAGCCTTAGTCTCCTTAACAGTATAACTTCCGTAATCTACATCATTAAAAGTAACAATTCCATCCTTATCAGAAATTTTAGTCGCTACTTCTTTGCCCTCTCTATCATATAAAGTAAATTCTGCCCCTTGAAGTGCATTACCCTTCATATCTACTTTGGTGATTATAATAGATCCTTTAATTCTATTGTTTACTACTTCATAACTATACAACTCACTATCTTTATCAACAAATATTTTTATGGTACCCTCTGAAGCTAAATATCCTTCAGGAACCTTTGTTTCTTTTATTGTATATTCACCGTAAACAAGATTTTCAAATATTGCAATTCCATCTTTCCCTGTTACAGAAGCTAAAACTTCTTTACCTTCTGAATTATATAGTGTAAACTCAGCACCCTTAAGTGGTTTCTTATCTTGATCAAATTTTTTCACTTGAACAGATGCTCTTATCTTAGCATTAGAAATACTCTCTGGATTTGCTTTTATGGTAACACCATTTTCAGTTATATTAGCAGTTAGTATTTCAGCTGAAAGAAGATATCCGTCTGGAGCTTTTGTTTCTTTTATATTGTACCTCCCATACTCCACATCTTTAAATGATACTAATCCATTTTCATCACTTATAGCTACTGCCACAGGGCTCTCAAAGTTTGCATCACTTTCTTTGTAAAGTTTAAACTCCGCTCCCTTTAATGGACTATTATTTTCTCCTAATTTAGCAAATTCTATATTTCCTCTTATCTTAGTATTTGAAATACTTTCTGGATTTGCTTTTATGGTAACACCATTTTCAGTTATATTAGCAGTTAGTATTTCAGCTGAAAGAAGATATCCTTCTGGAGCTTTTGTTTCTTTTATATTGTACTTCCCATACTCCACATCTTTAAATGACACTAATCCATCTTCATCACTTATAGCTACTTCCACAGGACTCTCAAAGTTTGCATCACTTTCTTTGTAAAGTTTAAACTCCGCTCCCTTTAATGGACTATTGTCTTCTCCTAGTTTAGTAAATTCTATATTTCCTCTTATCTTAGCATTAGAAATGCTCTCTGGATTTGCTTTTATGGTGCTTCCATTTTCGGTTAT
Source organism: Clostridium algidicarnis DSM 15099 (assembly GCF_002934235.1). Classification (GTDB taxonomy): domain Bacteria; phylum Bacillota; class Clostridia; order Clostridiales; family Clostridiaceae; genus Clostridium_L; species Clostridium_L algidicarnis. Next base: position 33,204 of record NZ_PTIS01000002.1, on the reverse strand, counting down.
ATTAGCTGTTAGTACTTCACTTGAAAGTACATACCCTTCTGGTGCTTTTGTTTCTTTTACGTTGTACTTCCCATACTCCACATCTTTAAATGACACTAATCCATTTTCATCACTTATAGATGTTCCTACAGGATTTTCAAAGTTTGTATCACTTTCTTTGTAAAGTTTAAATTCTGCTCCCTTTAATGGACTATTGTCTTCTCCTAGTTTAGTAAATTCTATATTTCCTCTTATCTTAGTATTTGAAATACTCTCTGGATTTGCTTTTATGGTAACACCATTTTCAGTTATATTAGCAGTTAGTATTTCAGCTGAAAGAAGATATCCTTCTGGAGCTTTTGTTTCTTTTATATTGTACTTCCCATACTCCACATCTTTAAATGATACTAATCCATTTTCATCACTTATAGCTACTGCCACAGGACTCTCAAAGTTTGTATCACTTTCTTTGTAAAGCTTAAATTCCGCTCCCTTAATAGGGTTTTTATCTTCACCTAATTTAATAAACTCAATTTCACCTTTAATCTTTTCATCTTTATAATTATAGGTTATATTCTTTGTATCTTTAGCATTTTTAAGTTGGAATTTATATAACTCACTACTTAGTGTATAGCCTGTTGGTGCAAGCTTTTCTCTAACATAGTAATCTATATCAAATCTCAATTTACTAAATACAACTTCTCCATTTTCTCCTGTTGGATCTGAAGTTCTTATAACATTTTCATACTTATCAAGAAGTTCAAACACAGCTCCTTCTAGCTTAATGTTTTCGTTATTTTTATCTACCTTTGTAACCGTAACGCTACCAGTTTCACCAACTCCACCACCGCCAGCACCTTGGAATATAACATCAACACTTCCAGAAGAAGATGATCCAACTATTCCTGTACCTTTAAAGGATATAGCGTTAGTAAATGGTGACTTACTCTTGTCTACTACATCAGTTCTAAAGGTTAAAATATATGCTTCTTCTGTTGGAGAAGGTAATGTAAATGTAAACTCTCTTGTTAAGCTATTATATTTTACATTGCTTTGATTTAAAACAACCTCTTCACCTTTTTCAAGACTTCCATCAGGTTTTAAAATCTGCTTATACAGTTTTATAGATGTGGTATCAAGTTCAAGACCTTCTTGAAGTATATCTGTTAAAGCAGCATCATTAATTAATATTTTATTAGAGTTAATGGTTACATTCCAATCAATATAGGAATTACCTCTAGTATAGTCAGCTTTCTTGTCTATTAAAGTACTTTTTATAGTACCTTTTCCTGTACTTTCTACACCCCCAGGTACTAAATCCGTTATTAGACTTGCAGTATTTTTAAATTCCTTTTGTCCATTAGAATTAAATATAGAAGTATCAATGATTTTAGTTTTAAAAGTTACTACTTGCTCATCTTTAATTTCACTAGGGAAATTATATCTTAAAGTTTTAGCAGTTTCATCATAAACATAATTTGATGCTTCTGCCGGCTTTCCATTAATCATAACAGAATTAGAAACAAACTCCTGTCCTTCTTTCACATCATCTATGATATAAGCATTAGGAAGGGTCATTTTATTTTTATTAACTACAATCTTCCATGTAATTTCTCTTGTAACATAGTTATAATCACTACTAAACTTATTTACAACTTGACTCCGTACATTTTGTTTTCCTTCATAATTCGAAGGCTTTATATTATCCCCAGTTAATTCAGCAACATTATAATAGTTTTCATTTCTGTTTCCTGCATAAACCTTAGGGTCTGTTACCTTTGTCTTAAACCTTATTATATAGGTTTCATTAATATCATCACTAAAGGTGTAAGTTAATGTTCCCGTCTTTTCTGAATCACCATCTGCTGCCTTCACATAGTTAAAGCTTCCTCCTGGAACATCTTTATCTATAGTAAAAGAACCATCTACATATTCTTGTCCTAATTTTATTTTATCAGTAACTACTGGATTTTTTATAGCTATACCATTCCAGTTCACCATAACCTCCCAAGTTATTTCTCCTGTAGCTGGATTATATCCTACTCCCTTTTTAGAAATAACATTAGTAGGTACGTCAACACCATTTTCATCTGAAGCATTACCTGGAACACCACTACCAGTTAAAGTTGCTTTATTAGTATAAGTTTTCCAATCATTGGAATTATGAGCATCCTTATCAGTTACATCTGTTGAAAATTCAATTATATGTGGCTCATTAATAGCAGTTGGGAAGGTATAGGTAAATCTTTGTCCATCTATAGTATAGTTATCCTTAGTTTCGACCCCATCTACCTTAAGGCTACCTGGTGTAAAAGTTAATCCACTAGGGATATCATCTGTAACTACAGCATTTGAAATGCTTTGAGCATTATTGTTTACTTCAATAACCCAATTAATTTTCTTTGTTGCTACATCATAGTTCCCATATTTTCTAATAAAGTCTGTATAAATAGCCACTGATGCCTCATTAGATTCTACACTAGTTCCATCATGATTAAAGATTGCCTTATTATACTCATATACTGTAGCTCCTTCGCTTTCAAAAGCTTTTGGATTTACTACCTTGGTTTTAAATGTAATTACTTGCTCTGTTGCTATTACACCTTGGAATTTATAAGTTAATCTATTACTGCTATAATCATAGTTATAATTTGCTGTATCTGCATTAGCTCCATTTATAGTAACAGAACCTGGTATAAACTCCTGTCCCTTTGAGATGTTGTCCACAATCTCAGCATCATTAACCTTAACCCCTTCTGGATTCACAATTACTTTCCAAGTAATTTCATTTTTAGAAGCATCATATTCTCCATACTTCTCAGCAGAAGCATCAGGTATTTCCGGTTGCTCAAAATTTATATCAATTGTAATTGGTTTGGAATTACCTCCAACTTCAAATTTAATAGGTACGGGACTTGGTCCTCCTATGTTATCAGGATCAAATTGAGTATCTATATAAAAGAATCCTGAAACATTAGAATTTTTTTCAGCAAATTCAGTAAAGGTAATAGTAACCCTTCCATCAGTTTCTATTTTAACATTTGCAATTGTGTCACCATTATCAATAGTAATTGGGAAATTTAATTCACTTATTATTTGTATTTCTTTAGGTATTTGCATAGTATATATGTCACCTTTTTTTACTGTCTCCTGATTTGGTATTGCAAATTTATATGTGAGTTTAACTTCAGCATTCTTGCTTATAGGATCTGTAGACTTACTTATGTCCTTTCCATCACCATCAGTTATAGTCACCTCAGTTATAAATGGAAAAGTATTTGTAATATCTGTAGCTTTAACTTGCACCCCCGGTAATATAGTAAAGATTTGCATAATCACAGCAATTAATGCTACCAAAATAGATGATTTTTTCTTTCTTTTGTAATTTAACGTTTTTTTCATGACAAAACTCCTTCCATAATTTTTTGGACGAAAAAAACCGACCTTAATATTAAAGGTCGGTTGCACTACTGACTCAGTATATACAAAGTGCCCAAATTAGCATATACTTCAATGTCTCCTTATAAAGACTTGGGAAATCATGACTGATTGCTTATGTGTAAATACTAGCATAAGTGTTTATAAAAGTAAATAGCTGAATTTTCTGAAACTCAGAACTATCAAAGGTTACATTAAAGTAAGACCGACTTAATATAATTGTTTGCTTGTAATAATTAATAGTCATTTTTATCTAATACTACTTACTACAAGTATATCTATATATTTATTGCCTATCTATCTACTTTTTGCTTACATACATACTAATATTTGCTATGTTTTTCATGTTCAATTTAAATTTTTAAACTCTCTTTTCTAATATTATGAGTTCTACACCATGTACTGGCACATTAATTTTATTATTATACTCACCTAATAATTTTAATTCACTTACTTCAATTTCAGGCTGAGATTTGCCCTGCAGGTATTTAAGCTCTTCCTTTGTCATATTTTCTGGTGCACCAAGTTCTATCCATTTATCAAATACTGAACCACTTTCCCTATTTAATTTATACTTAGTTATATTATAATAACCAGCAATATTCTTTATACTAAATTTTATTTCCTTCACCGGTTTTTCTTCATAAATCAAGTATCTTTCTTTATGCGTTAAAGCTGATACATCACCATGCAAAAATAACTCATCAAAATACACATAATTATATGCTAATATTTGTATACTTTCATCTTTCTTAGTTATTATATAATCTTCACCTTGGTCAATAATCTTATCTCCTAATTTTGATAGTAAGTAGTACGCATAATAGGATGGTTTTTTTAACCCTTCTTTATTTAAAAGTCCAAACCCTCCATGAAAGGATGAAATCCCAAGCTTATTTTCTTCCATTAAATCTGTAAAAGTCCAATAACCTAGTGAACTAGTAGCTCCTATACATTGTAAAACATTTTTAATAATGAAAGCTGCTACATAACTTGTATCATGTATAAAGTTGCCATGAAAAGAAGACGCATTCCACTCAGTTACATTAATTTCAGGCTTATAATTAAGTTCTTCTAAGATCTTATTATTTACTATCTTTAATGTATTTAATGTATTATTCTTATCAGTATAAATTTTTTTTAATTTTGGTGCCATTTCTAGTTTAGCTCTGCTATCCATATCATTTAATAAAGATTTATCCACATCATCCAAAGAAATATATTCAGGATATATATGTAAAGATATGAAGTCTAACAAAATATCATTATCATTACAATAGGATAAAAAATCCTGTAGATAGCTGCTGGTTAATATTGTTCCATGGGTTATTGCTGGGCCTCCCACTTTAAGATTTTCTGAAATGGATTTGATCGCAAAGGTAGTGTATTTATAAAAGGTAAAATATTCTTCCTTGCTGCCTGCCCAAAAAAAATATTCATATTCAGGCTCATTCCACACTTCAAAATACCAAGTTTCTACTTCCTTTAGCCCATACCTATTTATACAGTGTTTTATAAATTCTTTTACCAAGGTTGTCCATAAGTTTATATCTTTTGGAGGAGAAATATTTCCTTTCCAAAAGAAAACTGTATCCTCTGTGCTTTTTAATTCGCTTGGCATAAAGCTAAGTTCTATAAAAGGTTTTATATTAACCTCCTTGAAAAAGTCAAAAAGATTATCTACATAACTCCAGTTATATTCTACCTTTCCCTGATTTGAAATATTATATATCATCATCTCATCCATAAATATTCCGTGAAATCTTATATAATCAAACCCAATTTCACCTTGTAATTCTCTAAGTTGTAATTGAAAATTATTTCTTAACCCTTCCGAAGCTCTGCCAAAGGTTATTATTTTCTTCCAATAATGTGTAAAGGTTTCTCCTTCGTTATTACCATCTATAGAAATAAGTTTTATATCATTTCCACATATACTTGTATCTAAATCTTCATCTTTTATAGTAGGAAGTAATAAATATTTATATAGTTTTTTTAATGCATCATTCCTATTTACATCTAAATAAGTTCCTATTTTTTTACTCTCTTTTCTTCCTTTAAAGGTTTCATGATTAGAGCTTACTAGCACCTCTCTATACTCGCTTGGAGAACAATTATACTCCTTTTTAAAAAGTCTATTAAATGAATTTATACTTGGGAAACCACTAATGGAAGCTATATTCGTTATTGTATCATCACTATTCATAAGCAAATTTACCGCATTATTTAATCTTACGATGTTTAAATAATCTTGAAATGACATACCAATCTTATCTTTAATAAAATGAGATAAAAAGTGATAATTAAGGTGTTCCTTTTCTGAAATTTCTCTTAATGTTATGTTTTTATGGAAATTTTCATTTACATAATTCAAGATATTGTTAATTCTGATAAGATCTTTGTCATTATTTTCTTGGCTTTTAGATTCTATTATCTCATAGTGAAAGTTATTAATTAAATATGATCCAATCAAATATACGTAACTACCTATTATTAATTCATAGCCTTTATTTTTTTTGTTTAAAGTCCATACAATATTAGCAATATAGTATCTAATGGTATTAAACTTTTCCTCATTGTCATCCCCTTTTAAAAATGATTTACAATTGAAAATCATTTTTGAAAACATAGGATAGCAACTTCTGTAAAATTCCGGGTCTATTTGTAGTGCCAATAAGATATTTTCATCTTTAGTTCTTCTCGTACTATGAATTTCATTAGAATTAATCAATATTAAATCACTTTCTTGAAGCAGATATACTTCTTTTCCTACACTAACGTTAGTGCTTCCAGCTAACACCAAAATAATTTCAATTTTATCGTGCCAGTGGAAATCAAATCCATCCACACTATGAATAATAGCTTTTATAGGAAGTGTTGAGTCACCCATTATAAATTCATATTTATAGATCACAAGTACCATCCCCTATTATAGTAGTATCTTTTCTACATATTCTACGGCTTCATCCTCAATTTTGTAATTCCCTCTATTTTCTTGCTTTTTTATAAAGTTCTTTGATATTAAGGATTCAAGAGAAGCCTTTAGTATCTTTTTAAAGGCTCTGTCCTCTTCTAGATTAGCTGCATATCTTATCTTAGCTAAACTTTGTGGTGATTTCAACCTGTTTTCATAAAGGTATCTCAATATATTATCTTCTGTTTCCTTTATCTTATCATTCATAAATCCACGTCCTTACAACTATATTTTAGAGACTATCTATCTCCAATTTCTATTATATTTGAAGCACAACATTTCTTATATTTTTTTCCACTGCCGCAAGGACAAGGATCATTTCTTCCTATCTTTTGTACCTTTTGAGTATCTTCCATAGACATTCTAAGTTCATTTGGACTATATCCTTTAATTAGCCATTGCTTTGTACTATTTGTAAATTTAGTTACCTCGCTCGTAACGATATTAATAAGTTCAACATCTTCTTTATCAAAGCTTTTTAAGAATTCTAACATATACTTTGAAGGCAATTCACCATTTTGTATATCCACCAATAAATCAAATATTAAATCTTCTGCATCCTCTTTGTCCATGTCAAAATTTTCCACTAAAAACTTTTTGATATTTTTTTTTGCCTTTGTTTCACGTATATTACCTAAGGTTGCAACATCTAATATTTCTTTTTTTGTAAAATTGTAAAAGTTCAAATCTTCCCTAGAACTTTGTTTTTCTAGGATATGATTTGGATTCTGTACAGTTATATCTGCACCTATATATCCGTTACAATCAAATTCTCCATAATAAATAGCAGCATCAATTAACATAATTTCAAGGGGCATCTCTGATATATCATAGTCTATATACCTTTTTACAAGTTCTTTAAAGTCATCTATTAGTAAAACTCCATAATGATAGCACATTCCCCAAAAAAGTTTTATTATCTCTTCATTTTTTTTCATCTCAGCTCTAAAGTCTTTATTATCATAACTTAAAATTATAGGTTGTAGTTCTTTTGGCATTATAACCACATATTTATCTTTTATAATCCCTGTAAATATAAATGCTCTATCAGAAAGATAATATGCAGTATCTATGTCTACATCTATAATATTATCGTATTCTTTGTATCCACCTGATTTTGCTAAGTCTAAAAGATATTCAAACCTAAGATTATCCATGTTTTCAATGAGCATAACTACTCTATCTTCATATAGCTCAATTATATTATTTTTCAAGTCTTCTTTATTGAACTTACTTACTTTATTTATATAAAGATTTTTAGCTATATATAAAAGCTCTTCTTTCGTTATTTTGCTTAAATTATAATCCAACGTTGCATCTTTCTCCGTTGATTGCCACTTTTTATTTTCCATCTTTTTAAGTTTAGTGAGTTTATCCTGTAAATATTTTATTTCTATAAGGTCCTTATCTGATTGTGATTCTAATTCTTTATCCAAAATTTTTCTCCCTTTTGCATTCTTCTATTTTGATGTGTTGATTAACTATAATCTTCATAAATTGCTATTTTAATATTATACCATAAATATTTTTTCTCATATATAGTACAACTCTAACACAATAATACAAAATCAATTTAAAATATATTTGTAAACTTTTTATGAGACTTAACTTTTATTAAATTATATCTAGTAAATTAACCATTTCCATAGCCTTAATAGCTGCATTATATCCATTGTTTTCAGATGCTATTCTAGACTTTTCAATAGCTTCTTCAATTGTATTTGTAATTAAAATACCATTTATAACTGGTTTTTCTGCGCTTAATGAAACTACTGAAATTGCTTTACATACCTCTAAACAAACATAATCAAAATAAGAAATAGATCCTTTAGTAATAACCCCTAAACATATTACCGCATCATACATTTCATTATTTGCCATCTTTTTAGCCACTAGCGGAATCTCAATATCACTAGGCACCCAGGCTACTGCAATATATTCATCCTTTATTCCATGTTTTTTTAATGCTTCTAACGTACCACTCAATAATTCTAAAGCTATCTCCTTATTTAATGCGCTTACCACAATGCCAATTTTTATTCCTCTTCCTAGCAATTTACCTTGAAGTATCTTCACATTAATTCCCCCTTATATAATGTAGTTATAACCTTTGTATAAAACTAAACACATATTTGTCAAATATTATAATTATTGTTTTAATTTATTTTATAATTATATTATATACATAATCTCACTTACTTTGTTAATAAATAAACAGAATTTTCAAATAAACTGTATTTTTCGAATCTTATTTGATTAATTTCTAAATTTTAGATATACTTTAATTGTATTATTGAAATATATTTATTGATATGTGTTTCATAGTAACGCGTTCTTTCATAATAACCTTTTAAATCTGACTGTTAAGCTTATAACGAATAATGGAGGTCAAAAGTTATGATATACGTAGTTAATAATAGTAATAACTCTTATTTTAATCATGCTGCTGAAGAATATTTATTAACAAATTTTCAAGATGAAATTTTTATGCTTTGGATAAACAAGCCTTCAATATTAATAGGTCGAAATCAAAACACCCTATCAGAAATAAACTCTGATTACATAAAGTCAAACAACATAGATGTGGTTAGAAGGCTTTCTGGCGGAGGGGCTGTATTTAATGACTTAGGTAATATGAACTTTACCTTCATAACTAATAGATCTAATTCTAACATAGCTACAAAAGATGGCTTTGAAAGATTTGCTCTTCCAGTTATAAAGGCTTTAGATTCATTAAATGTAAAGGCTGAATTTACAGGCAGAAATGATATCACTATAGATGGTAAGAAGTTTTCTGGTAATGCACAATACTTCAGCAAGGACAAGCTGCTTCACCATGGCACTTTGATGTATAATTGCAATCTTGACTCTCTCTCTAACGCCCTTAAATGTAAACCTTTAAAATTTAAAGATAAGGGTATTAAGTCAATATCTTCAAGGGTTACAAATATATCATCTCACATGAATAGTCCAATGAATTTATATGAATTTAAAGACTATCTTATGAACTTTGTAATGAAGTGCAATGATATAACCACCGTTTATGAACTTACGGATCAAGATATAGTTGAAATAGAAAAAATAATGAAATCAAGATTTGAAACCTGGGAGTGGAATTATGGAAAGAGCCCTAACTACTCCTATGAACATTCTTCAAAATATCCCTGTGGATCTATTGAGTATCACGTTAATGTTAATAATGGCATTATCACTAACATCTCATTATACGGAGACTTTTTTGGAGAAAAAGATATTAGTGAATTAGAATCTAAAATTATAGGGATAAATCATAATTTAACTGATCTTAGTGAAGCTTTAAAAGACGTGGTAATGGATGAATATGTGAAAGGTCTTTCAACTTTTGAATTCTTAGATGAGTTAATGAATATATAAACTTAATTACATGAGGGGGTATTTTATATGATAAGAAAACCAGAATGGATAAGGGTAAAAATGCAAGGGGGAACTAAAACCAATGAGGTTAATGCCTTAGTATCAGACCTTTCTCTTAATACTGTATGTTCCGAAGCAAACTGTCCAAATAGAATGGAGTGTTTTGAAAGAGGTACTGCAACCTTTATGTTGCTAGGTAAAAACTGTACTAGGAACTGCACCTTTTGCAACGTTACTAGGGAAGCTCCAGAACCCGTAGATCCTATGGAACCTGAAAATGTAGCAAAGGCTATTAAAAAGCTTGGGTTAAAACACGCTGTTATAACCTCCGTTACTAGGGATGATTTAAAGGATCAAGGTGCTATGCAATTCGTAAAAGTTACAGAGGAAATAAGAAAACTTACACCTAATGTATCAATTGAACTTTTAATACCTGATATGAGGGGAAATAAAGATCTTATAGACCTTATTATAAATTCTGAGCCTGATGTTTTAAATCATAATGTAGAGACAGTTCCTGAACTTTATTCTAAAGTAAGACCTATGGCAGTGTTTGAAAGATCCCTAGGTCTTCTTGAATATGTAAAAATTCAAAAACCAAATATGAAAACTAAATCTGGAATTATGCTAGGACTTGGAGAAACGGAAGATCAAATAATTAGAGCAATGAAAAGACTTGTAGACGTACATTGTGACATGTTAACTCTAGGACAATATCTACAACCTACCTTAAAACATCTTGATGTTGTAGAATATATAACCCCAGAAAAATTTGATTACTATAAAGATGTTGCTCTTTCTTTAGGTTTTAAGAGAGTTTCCTCTGCTCCTTTAGTTAGAAGCTCTTACCACGCAGATGCAATAGACTTTTAGTTCTTTAGATTTTTAAATAAAAGCCCTTTGTTAATAATTTTAACAAAGGGCTTTCATTTAAATTTTCATTATATATATTTAAAGTTTTATGTTCAAATACAAGTACTTATCTATTTATGATCTATAACTTCATCTGTGATTTAGCCTTTGGCTCTGTGTTAATTAATATTATACCTAGTATAACTAATATAACAGCAATTACAACGTTAGTTCCAAGTGATCTTTCACCAAGAAAGACGTAGGATAAAAACACCCCAAATAAAGGTATAGAAAACTTATATATAGTAACCTTACCAACACCATTATACTTAAGTAAAACTGTCCATATAGAAAAAGCTGCAGCTGATATAAATCCTAGATATAAAAGAAGTACTGCGCTTTTAGGAGTGAAGTGAAGCACCCTAGCTCCCCCCATAAATCCTGATAATATTAAAAATATAGATCCAATAAATAATTGATATGCTGAAATGGCAAAAGGAGATATATCTTTTGCTATCTTTTTAGTATATATGCCCGCTAAAGCACCTACTAAACTAGATATTACAACAAATCCTTCTCCTGTAAATGTAAATCCGCCTTGAATCTTACCACCATTCATATTTACAATAGCTACACCCATAAAACCAAGAACTACACCTACTATTCTTCTAAAACTAAGCTTATCTTCTTTATAAAAAAAATGAGCAATAATAACACTAAAAAATGTATTTGTAGCCGCTAATATAGAACCCTTAGTACCTGTAGTATTTGAAAGCCCTATATAAAAAAATACATATTGTATTGATGTTTGTACAACTCCTAAAAAAGCAACCTTTGATAGATCTTCTTTCTTTACCTTTAAAGTTCTACCTGTCACGATGCAAAATATAAATATCATAATAGATGATATTAAAAATCTAAACCCCGCAAAAATTATCTTCTGATATGTATCATCCCCACCTATTGAAAACATTTCATAACCTACCTTTACAGAAGGAAAAGCACTCCCCCATAAAAAGCAGCTTATTAATGCTAAAATCATAACCATATATGATTTATTAAATACCGTCGTTTCTTTGTCATCATTCTTATTTTCAATTATTTTATTTTGAGTATCATCTTTTTTTTCATTAGTACCCTTATAATTATTAAGTTTCAATAGTATCTCTCCTTTTGATTATGAACAGGTTGTAATTTGAAAAATGTATGAGATTATAAATCAATAAAATTTTGTATCATAAGCAAGGCCTTAATATCAATCTTTTTATTAGATTTAAGTAACTTTTTAGCTTCATCTTTAGAAAGTAGCATAATATCAATATCTTCATCAGCTTCTAGGTAGTTCTTTGATATACTTCCAGTGCACGTACAATATACTAAAGACACAGATTCATCCGTCATTCCAGTTGAAATATATACCTTAGACTTTGTCTTCTCATAATCAATTTCAAGTAGGTCTAGTCCGGTTTCCTCTTTTAGTTCACGTTTTACTGTGTCTTTAAAATCTTCATCCTTGTCTATAAGCCCTGCCGGCAATTCGTAAACATAATCATTGATAGGTACCCTAAATTGTTTTATAACCACAAGTTTTTTCTCTTCTACATGTGTTGCTATTATTATAACAGCATCAACGGTATCCTCTTCTTCATTAAAGAACTTATTCCTTAATGTACTTAAATCTTTTCTAGATGCAATAGACCAATTTCTAGTATCACCGTTTTTGTTTACATATTCCGCATTATATAACTTTAAATACTTTGTATCTGCTAGAGTTTTAATATCTTTTATTTTAACCTTACTCATAAAATCCTCCTTTGTTACACTATAATCTATATAATACAATTATAAATCACCTATATACAACCCCGCAACCCTTTGTCATGTTATCATCTATTTTAGATAATGTTAGTGTTAATCCTTTGAATTCTCATTATTTACTTCTCTTACTAATATATTATTATAAGCACTACCAAATAGTAACATATTGCCTCTCTTCCATCTATCCTCTATTTCATCTATACCTCTTGATCTAATATATATTATAAGCACATCTTTTTCTTTAGTATTTCTAACATTTATATATCCTTTATTATCTAAATAATAAAGAGCTGCTAAAACATTTGATATATTATCTGATTCTATTTTATACCTTTGAGTTTGAATTTCTCCATAGTAACAAACATTAAATAGACTTTGGTAAAGTTCCCATAGTATTTTAAGCCTTAATAAATCATTTTCTAGTGGTAATAAACTAACACCCATAATACTATTGGTTTAACCTATAGAGCCACCCTACAAAATTTGCCCTTTTATCAAACAGAGCCTCTAGAAATGTTTCCATCACCATCACTCCCTCTTATATCTTCCTCTACAGGTATCAATACATCTTTATAAATATTGGATAATAGTAGCTCTCCACTTTCTTGAATAGACCTTTCTATTTCATCTATGCCATTACCTAAAATATAAGCTGACACAGTTTTATCCTTTTCTATATTAAAGAAAATCCACCTTCTAAAGTTTATATAGTAAAGTGCAGCAATTACATCTATTCTAAAGTCCCTTGGTACCCTATAGTTTATATCAACGCAAGATTCGTATCCATAAGTAAAAAAGTCATCATATAATTGTATTAATAATCCATATCTTAATAATTTTTTTGATACTAAATCCATAGCTTCCCCTCATGATTAGTAATATATTATAATATACTCCTAGTTTAACCTAAATATACACTAGATAATTCTGTAGAAAATACTTTGTAATCTGATATCTTTAATAATCTTTTTTATCTAAATTAATAGTATTGTTCTTTTTCCCCTCTTTAGATCCATGAGTATATCCAACCACTTTAAAATGCTCTGATAATATGTTAGCAAGATTTTCATAATCCTCTGAAGAACCTCTCATACAGCTAGAAAGATGAACTACCTCTACTCCATTTGCCTTCATCTTTTCAATTTTTCTATTTATATCTCCCCCGCTATGAGTGAACGCCATTAACTCTATAACTTCAATGTCTTCATACCTTTCAAATGAATCCTTTTTCTTATAAAAGGCATCTAAACACCCTTTTCCTGTGCATCTATTTGCAGTATCTTCGTTTACTATTATACCTATTTTCACATTTATTCCTCCATCAAATCACTTTTTTAATACATATGTATCTATGATATATTAATTATATACAGGGTAATGGTTCTTGTCCAATAACATCTATCCATTACTTGATAATAATATGTATAATTATCAAGGCTTATCTTTGTTATTTTATAACGATCTTTAAGCCCCAGTTGGAGTAACCCATCTGAAGCTTAAAATTTGACTTATACTATTTTAATCTTTATTTTATAAATCCTTCTGTATTATTATACTTTTAGTTTGCTTGCTTAAGTGAATTTTTTAAATCATCCTCTGGAGTACTTATTGGCTTAATATCAAAGGTATCAACTAAATATTGTAATACGTTTGGTGATATAAATGCGGGTAAACTTGGTCCTAAATATATTCCTTTTATTCCAAGTGATAACAGTGCTAATAAATCAGCAACTGCCTTTTGCTCATACCAGGAAAGTATAATTGTAAGTGGTATAGAATTCACGTCCGTATCAAATGCATCTGCTAGCGCTGTAGCTATTCTAACTGCTGAATAAGCATCGTTACATTGCCCTACATCTAATAGTCTTGGAAGTCCTGCTACTGTTCCAAAATCTAATTTATTGAACCTGTACTTTCCACAAGCCAAAGTAAGGATTATACAATCTTCTGGAACCATTTTAGCAAAATCCGTATAATAGTTTCTTCCAGGTCTTGCGCCATCACAACCACCTATTAAAAAGAAGTGTCTTAACTTTCCTTCTTTAACCGCATCAACTATAGTATCAGCATTTGATAATGTGGCATGATGTCCAAACCCTACTAAAATCTCTTTTACTTCCTCATCTTCTTTAAATCCACCAAGTTCTAATGCTTTATTTATTATTTCACTAAAGTCCTTTGTTCCATCTTCAGAAACTTCAATAGACCTTAATCCATCCCATCCAACAACGCTAGTAGTAAATATCCTATCTTTATATGTTTCTCTTGGTCTCATCAAACAATTAGTTGTCATTAAAATGCACCCTGGTATTCCATCAAATTCCTTTTGTTGATTTTGCCAAGCCGATCCATAATTACCTACTAAATGTTTGTATTTTTTAAGTTCTGGATATCCATGTGCTGGTAACATTTCTCCATGAGTATAAATATTAATGCCCTTGCCCTCTGTTTGCTGAAGTAACATCTCCAAATCTCTTAGATCATGACCTGATACAATTATGAATGGGCCTTTTTTAATGTTAACATTAACTTTATGAGGTGATGGATTCTTATATCTTGTAGTGTTAGCCTCATCTAATGTCTTCATTACTTGTACGCTCATATCCCCTGTCCTCATGGTCATAGTTATCATATCTTGAAGAGTTAAATTATCATTTGTAGTAGATTCTAGTCCTAGAAAATAAAAATTATCAACTTGCTCATTATTATATCCTATAAATCTTGCTTGATGACCATAAGCTGCCACGCCCTTTAATCCATATAGTATTGTTGATCTTAAAGATCTTATATCTGCATCAATACTTTGATCATACATAATTCCAGCTTTAATGGAGTCCTTTAACATTTCCTCTTTTGTATCACTTAAATTATATTCAGCAACTTCTGGGTAGCTTCTCTTTGGTGCTTCATTTCTTATCTTTTCTTTTATCTTTTGTGATTCCTTTAGTAACTTTACATGAACCTTTGCATCAAAGTTTACATTTGTTAATGTAGTAAATAGGCTGTTCTCTACAAATTTAACCACTTCTTTATCAATGGTTTTATCTTGTTCCATTATAGCCTTTGCATAGCAAGATATTCCTTTTAGCTGATATATTAGTAAGTCTTGTAAATTTGCGATTTCTGGTGTCTTTCCACAAACCCCAAGCTTTGTACATCCTTTTCCTCCTGCTGTCTGTTCACATTGATAACAAAACATTAAATTTTCCAATAAATTCAATCCTTTCTTTTGTACTTTAATCTTTTAAGTTAAGGTTTATTACTGAATTTAGTATTTACTATACCCTGGTACTTTATGCTAAATTAATTAACTTCTAATGTTTTATTCATCAAATCCTGTATAAATTAAAATTGCATCTCTTAAAAAAGCAGCTGTGCCAACTTGCTTATTATCATAATAAGCTTTAAATCTTTCATCCTTTGGATACATTCTAGCAAGATCTGCATGTGCCTTTTTAGTGTATCTCCCCCAATAATTTGCTATCCACTGTCTATGCAAATCTGCTGCTTTTTGAGCTAATTCTGAGGATGGGTCAGCACTTTTAAAAGCTTCAGCTAAGGTTGTTTTTATTTCCGTCTCAAGCCTTATGGGTTTATCATATTTAGCAGCTGTTATACTAATTACCTTTTCCTTCGCTTTGCTAACTGATCTTTTACCATATCTTTCTCTGGCTTCTTCCCCGTACATATTCTTTTCATCTTCAATCATGTTTTTCTTAAATCCTTTAAATCTTTCTTCATCACTTACAATTATTTCGCCCTTTTTTAAAGCAATAGTATTCTCTACATTAGATATTAGTAAATCTAATTGTTCTTTTTTTTCAATCAAGTTTTCCTTATGTTCTTTAAGTGCAGTCATACTATCAAATGTAGACGATGTCATAATTTCCTTTATAACATCTATACATACATCTAATTCTCTATATAATAATATTTGTTGCAACCTATCGACTTCCTCTTCACAGTAGATACGATGTCCTAAAGAATTAGTTTTTGAAGGTTTAAGAATCCCTATTTTATCATAATACCTTATAGTTTTAGCTGTTACGCCTGCTATATCCCCTAACTCTTTTACTTTATACTCCATACACTTAACCCCCTTACAATATTATTCTTTATTCTTATGACAATATCAATAAGTTTTTTCAGTATACTTTTCCATGTTAAACTTTCTTTTTAATCCTTTATCATTCATATATCTAACTGTACCAAATACATCTCTTTCACGCCAAGGCCTATCATGCTTTCCAAAGCACCAAGCAACACCAGTAAATGAATTTGGATCCCTTCCATCTAAAAGATATTTATTATTTAAATATATAGCCGAATCAAAGGCTTCCTTTGGTGTCTTACCCCACTCTAGTATCTTCTTACCCCAATACATCCTCATATAGCCATGCATCTTTCCTGTAACAACCATTTCCTTTTGTGCAGTATTCCAATATTCATCATGAGTTTTAGCACTCTCTAATTCCTCTATAGAATAAATAAACTCTCTTTGATCTAATAAATGCTTTTCAAGAGTAGCCTTTGACCAATTTGGGAGACAGTCATAAGAATCATATTTATTATTATAAAAAACAAAGTTCATACTAAGCTCTCTTCTAACTATTAATTCTTCTAAGAAGTCCTTTTTTCCTTCTATATTTACATATATTAACTGATTATATATATATAGTGGTGAAATTTGCCCAAAGTGAAGGTATGGACTTAAATCAGAGGTATACTCTTCCCCTGGATGATTTTTAAGCTTGGTATAATTAGGTAACTTATTTGAAATAAAATCTTCTAATAACAATTTAGCATTATTAGTACCACCTTTATAATAAGATACCCTCTTCACATTTTTATCAATATCTAAACTAGAAATAACCTTATCAATATCTTCTATATCATAATTTTCAAAGGGAAGGTCCATATTAATAGACATAACATCACATTTTCTTTCACTAAGTGGCAATATATAGGTTTCTAACTTTTTGCTTATCTTACTTCTAAGGGTAGCCGCTGAATACTCTTCCTTTGGGGAAACTTCTTCTATAGGCACTATGACATTTGTCTCTACCTCGATTAAGGTGCATTTAGCATTTTCAGCTAAAAAATTCCGCCATGACCTCTCAACTCTTAAATAACCTCTATCCACCACCATTAAAGCAGCCAAAGATGAAATTTCTAAAGCTCCAATTTCAGGAGATAACCTTCTAATGATCATTTTAATATTTCTTTTTGCTAGTTTTTCTTTTACTTCCTTTAATCCTTCTAGCATAAAATAATAATGTCTTTCATTAGCCTCTGGAAATCCATCCGTTAATCCAAAATATACGATTAAGGGCTTTTTTAAACTATTAGCCTGAATTATGGAGTACTCTAGTGCATGGTTATATTCAGTTCTTTGTGAACTTTGCATCCAATAAACAACGTATGGATTATCAGTTATAACCTTATTGTTTAGCCTTTTAATTCTTTCATCTAAAATCACTATCTACATCTCCATCTCTACAAATCATCTATCTTTCCTGTATCACTTATATCCACTAATTCCTCAGGATAAGGTTGCCAAATGGTTTGATCTAATAAATAAGATTGCTCATACTTAATTACATATGACCTTAAAAGGTTCATAGGTACACTTAAAGGAACCTTTGAATCCTTATATTTATCAAAGGTTCCTAATACAAATATCTTTTCATTTGATGAAAGATTATCTGAAAAATAACCAAATATATGCATTAGAGTATTTATATAATTAGTGTATCTAGGAAGTGTTCTAAATGAATAGCCTAGATGTTCCCTATACTTCTCTATTATTTCATCAAAAGACTTTTTATCATGATTTGCAACTATTCTCCCTAGCACCTTTTGCTCTTTTTGATTGTAAGCCATAAGAAGGTATTTATTATCCGATTGAAATTTAACTAGGTTTGCCATAGACTTTGTTTCTTTAACCTGACGAAATTTAAACATTATATATAGCTTTGTAAGAAAGTGTTCTCTTATCCTAAAATTAGTAAGCCTGCCCTCTTCTTCAATAGCTAGGTAAGGATATCTTTTCATAACCTCTCTTGCAAAAATTCCAGCACCTTTAGTAGAACCTGAAGACTTTTCCTTTCCTAAATATATCTTTACATCTTTAATGCCACAGGTTGGGGATCTTCCCTTAAGAATAAATCCATCCACATCTTTAAGCGAATCTAAAAATTCTAATGAGTAATCTTCCATCTCCTTTGTATAGGTGTTACCTGTCTTAGGTTGGTATAAAGTTATTTTATCCTCTTTAGAAACTAACCTAACAGAATCCCTTGGTACTCCAAGACCAATTCCAACTTCCGGACAAACAGTATTATATTCCACATAATCTTTTAAATTACTTACAAATTTATTTGATACAGTGTCACCATTATATCTACAAGCACTAAAACCTAAGCATCTACTTACTACTACCTTTGGCTTGTTAATTTCATCCATGTATATTCCTCCTATTTATACCATTACAAATAATCAAACTTTTTATAATTATTTGCGAATATCCATATTTATTATTCCATCCTTTATTTCTACTATTCTATCAGCCTTTTCCGCTATTTTTTTATCGTGAGTTATTATAATAAAAGTAGTTTTATACCTTTCATTTATCTCCCTTAAAAGGTTATAAATATTTTCTGTGGACTCTGAATCTAAATTTCCTGTAGGTTCATCTGCCAATATTATTTTAGGATTGTTAATTAGAGCCCTGGCTATAGCTGTTCTTTGTTGTTGTCCTCCTGACATCATAGTAGATAGATTATTTTTCACATTATTAAGTCCTAGTAAGTCTAAAAGTTCGTTAGCCCTTTCATAAACCTCTTTAGGTGGATTTACCTTTTTTATTCTATAAGGCATAAGTACATTTTCTAGCGCTGTAAATTCAGGTAATAAGTAATGAAATTGAAATATAAATCCTATAGTCTCATTTCTTAGTTTTGATAATTGATTCTTGCTCATACCTTTTGTATTAGTACCATCTATTATAACTTCTCCTCTAGTTGGAGTGTCTAAAGTACCCATAATATTAAGTAATGTGCTTTTACCACTACCGGATTGCCCTATTATAGAATTAAATGAACCTTCCTCAAAATCAAGACTTAAATCAAATAACACTTGAGTTTTTACTATACTACCATATGTTTTATCTATGTTTTTCATTTCTATAACTTTAGGCATTTTTTATCACCTCTATCGGACTTAATTTAGATGAGTTTATAGCAGGTATAGCTGATGCTATGGTGGCAGATAATATAGCTACAATTCCAGAAAATCCGATAAATTTATAGTTTATATATATATCTACTACTGGTGTCCCATCTGAATTTACCGCAAATTTTGTAAACATAAATAAAAGACCTAATCCTAGAGCTATACCGAGTAAAGCTCCAAAAATACCAAGGATAATTCCTTCAAATAAAAAGATTTGACTTGCTGTTTTATCTTGTATTCCCATGGCTTTTAATATACCTATCTGCTTTGATTTTTGAACTACTGTTATAGCTAAAATACTAGCTATGCCTAATAATACTGATATAAGTACAAATATTTGAATCATTATACTAGATATATTCTGACCCTTAAGTCCACTTAAAAGTTGTTCATTTTGTTCTTTCCAGTTTTCTACTTTAACATCTTCACTATTTAAACTTGATTTTATAGTATCAGATAATTCATCAGCTATAAAAGGATCCTTCACTTGCATCTCTATAAATGAAGTCTTGTTGCCAAAAGAAAATAAATCTTGAGATGTTTTTAGTGTAGTTATAGCCCAGTTCTTATTTATACTAGATACCTTAAAATCATAAAATCCTACTATTTTAACTTCTCTCTTATTTCCCTTTGCTGTAACTATGTAAACATCTTCACCAAGCTTAACTTCTGATTCCTTTTGAAACTCTTTTCCGAGTATTATTTCATTTTCTCCTTTAGGGTATGTTCCTTCGTAAATCCTATCTTTTATGTTGTATATTTTATCCGAATCCTCTATGTTAAATCCTCTAATTAATAAGGCATAATCATCACTTCCATCATTAAGAAAAGCATTAAAATCAGCGGATACAGCTACATTTTCAACCCCTGATACCTCTTTAATCTTATCTACTTTTTCTTCCCAGTTATCAATAAGCTTATCCTCAGTTTTAGATGAAACTGTTATCTGCGAAGAATTACCTATAGTTTTATCTACTAACCCTATTTGCAATCCTTGGATAAGTGATCCTATAAATATTTGAACTGATACCCCCACAGCTATTCCAAGGAGTATTAGTATAGTTTGTGCTTTACTTGATTTTAAAAATCTAATGGCTATACTATAAGCTAGCTTCATAATGTTTCTCCTCTCCAAAGCTTTTAATGTCTTGGTAAGTTTGTAGTAACCGATCTGCTCCTATCTGTTTATATACATCTGGATTAGAATTAAAAGCATAACCCCCTACTAAAATTTCACCTTGGTATTTATTAGTATTCTTTATTTCTTGTATTATGTTTTTTGCTGCAATCAGATTGTAATAATTTGTAATACTTATATCTACATACTTTGGCTTTATATAATCTATTGCTTCTATAAAGTCTTCTTTTGGTGTATTGCTTCCTACATATATTGTATCAAATCCATTCATAAGGAAAAAATCTGCAGCCATTAAAGCTCCTATCTCATGGTGTTCCTCTGGAGGACATACCACAACTAACCTGCCTTTATCTTGTTTAATACCATTTTTATTAATTTCCTTTAATATATAAGGATAGGAACATTCTAATATAGTTCTAACTATTGAAGTTCTAACATGCTCCTTCCATACACATATGGTTTTTTCATTTAACTTACAAGTCATATTATTTAGTGATGGCTCAAGAATCTTTGTATATAGGTTAATCACATCAATTTTTCCACTTTCTAACTTTGATAATACAAACTTTACACAACCTTCTTTATCTTCCTCATCAAGCATATGTAAAAATTCATCATAATAAGCATTCATAAGCTTCACTCCTTTAACTTATATTTAACTATATTATACTATAATTCTCTAAAATTTGTATATTACTTTGTACTAAGTATATCTTATTAACTTAAAATAGCTTAAAAAAATAACCATATTCATTATCAATAGATTTAAAATTATCTATATGAATAATGAATATGATCATAGGCTTATCTAATTAAAATAAATCAGGAAGATCACTTATATTTATATTTAATATTTTATTCTCCTGTTTGTCTATATTGCTAGTAACTCTTACACTATCACCTTCCTTACCACTAGGCACTAAGGTATATATAATTATATATTTTTTATCCTTTTCTAACTTGAATTGAGCTTCATTGGTTATCTTGAAACTTTTGCCAACCATAATCTTTTCCTCAAGACTTCTTTCATTTATAGCACCATTTATGAGTTCATACTTTTTAAATACTATATTGCTATTTTCTATATCTCCACTTAATATCATATTAAGCTCTGGGCTGTCTGATTTTATATCTAAGGATATAGCTAAAGTTATAGGCATAGTCTTGGTAGCCTTTAAATCCTGTCCACTATTTATATAGTCTTTAGCGCCGTTCATCCCCTTAAATATTCCCTGGGATGTTATATCACTATATCCAAAAACCTTAAACTTATATTGTTCAAACATTGATTCCCTATTTACCCCATCTATATCGGTGTAAGTTAAAATTGAGTTTTCTTTTTCTAATACATATTCTTTAGCTTCTTTTGGAGATACATATAATGAAAAACTAATAGGTTCTGCTTTGTAATAGGCCTTAGTAATATCATTAGAAGGCTTAATCAACTTATAAGTTATTCCCTTAGGTAAAATACCACTAAGCTTACTTCCATTTAATGCTGCATTAATACCATCTGTTTTAACTTTAATATTTAAAGCATTTTCAAAGGTTTCTTGAAATTTTATATCCTTAATAGTATAGCTGTCCTTAGATGGAATATCATTTGGTTTAGCATCCCTATTTAATACTATATAAGGAATATCTTCTGGTATTATTGTATAATTTAACTTAAACTCATCCCCTATTTTTTTAGCGCCGTTATCTTCTAATTTTCTAGTTAAATTAAGCTTTGCCTTTGCTTCTACTATAAAGGGTCCATATATACCTGACTTTTGAATATCTTTTATATTTCCTTCTTTATCTTTATTACCTGTTTTGTAGGTTATATAATATTTACCTGGCTCTGTAGGAAGCTTTATACCTTTGTTACCCTTAAAAATAACATCTGTGTACTCTCCTGGGGTAGTACTTTTTGAAGGATAAAATGAGTCCTGTGGTATATTATACTTGTCAGGAATTTTGGTTAAATCTCCTCCGTTTTTGTACTTATAATCATTTTCCCAGTCCGCCTTTGGTATATATAAGAATTTAAAGGCTGCTCTACCTCCCCAATTAAAGTATTCTAAATGTATAGGATAATAATTGTCTTTTTTTAAGTTATATACTTGTTTATTAGTACCAAAGAGCTGTCCTTGAACTTTAAACATATCTACAAAAGTACTTGTCTTTCCATCTATGGTTATATGTCCTCTAGAACCATCATCAGATATTATACCTAAAACATACTCTCCGTCACTAGGTACCTTTAAGTATCCCCAAAACTTAGATGCTTCTTTATAGTCATTTGATACAAACATGTCATTAATAAATATGGAATTAGTTACCCATCTAGTACCTTTAGCTCCGTCTTCTTTTATATAATTTTCCCAATGTCCATATTGATCTGCTGTAGTGGAGTATTTAGCCTTTTTAATTTCTGTTGCCTGAAAAGGTGTTTTAAATACCTCTTTTTGATCGTTCCACTTACTCTCATTTGAGATACTTGGTAGATGGCTTACATCATAGGATCTTTGAGTTAAACTTCCTCTATTTTCTAAGTCTATATCTAAATTTAAAGATTCCTTGTTTAAATTAAGCTCCCTCCAGTTATCTATAGGAAGTTCTGTAGGATTTGTGTTACTATCTACAAATTGATACTGAAAAAAGTTTATATTATTACCTTGAAAGTTTATATCTGCATAGGAATCTCCTATGAGTTTATACTTCTTATCTTCTACAAATTTATCATATCTAGCTTTATCTTTATCACTTGGCTTTATTAGCTTAGAGTCATATTTATCTATACTACCTTTAGAGTCTGAAACATCTATAGTAACATCTACATAGGATGCTATTAGCTTTTGTTCATCAAAATACTTAGTTTCACTCTTTCCTAAAACCTCTAATGTTGTATAGGAAGTTTTATTACCCTTTTTATCAAGTTTCCCAAGGAAGATATCTCCTCCAGCTTTAACTTCGTAGCTTACTGTAAACTCTATAGGATCCGCTACGTAAGTTTTTTTATCAGAAGATAATTTATAATATACATTATCTATAGTGGTAGAAATCTTATTACCTGTGGAGCTGTAATTTAAAGGTATTTTACTTTTAACCTCTTTTACAGATATATTATCTGTAAATGTTTCTTCAAACTTTAAGGATGCACTTAGGTTAGATTCTATAATCTTTTGGATTTCATTATATATATTATTTATACTACCCTCGTTATCTGCTTCATAATACATACCTTTAGCTACTTTTGCTATATCTTTATTGCTTGAATTAACATCTTTAGTAACTCCTACTACAAAACTTTTAATACTCTCATCTTTATTATTGCTATAATCTCCTAGTTTCTTTCCCATAAAAGTTGCATAGTTTAAAGCTTCCTTTTTGTTATCATATGTCCCATTTATGCTTTGCTTAACCCAATATTCATTTGATACATTATAATATTGATCAGTATATTTTCCTACCTCAGAACTTTTCAAATTATTTGATATTGCATTACCCTGATAAATTGAACCGTCCCAATTAATACTATAAGCCTCCGGATATCCATCTGTCATAAGAACCACATATTTATCATGGCCTTGTGAGTTATTAGAAAGCATAGTATATGCTACCCTAAGAGCATCACCTATATTTGTGCTTCCACCAGTGTCTAATGCATTAACACTCTTAGTAAGATTTACTGCGTTGTTAGATTTCATATTTGTTAAGTCCATTACCTTTGCTGCGTAAGTGCTATACTCAACTAAGCCTATACTAACTTTATCATCATCAAATTTATTAATAAAGGTATTAGCTACTTCTTTTATCATATCTAATCTAGATTTTTCATTATAGTACCTACTAGGTTCTCTATCTTCATTAGGTATATATTTCATACTTCCAGAGGTATCTATAAGTAGTACTATATCCTTTTGTCTATTATTTTTAGCCACATCTTTTGCATTTATTGGTTTTGGAGTAATAGTATACTTCACATCGATGGTTTGTCCTACTTTTATATTCTCACTAATACTACTTTCCCTGCTAGCATCTAATAATGTATCCGCTGCCTTAGTATCCTTTGTTATCCCAAAAGCTGTTAATCCAAATATAGGAACTAAAAAAAGGCTCATCCACTTATTCTTTCCATAATTTTTTAAATTCATATCTGCACCTCCAAACTTTTACTTATTTCTAAAATACAAAGTATTATTTATCTCATAGGTTACATCTTTATTTTTCATCAATATATTTATTCTTACACTACTAGTTTCTGAAAAGTTTTTTCCATCTACAGTGTAAATATTAACATCTTTTACATCTTTACCTACCACTTTACCTATCTTTTTCGGTGAGTCTTTATTATCCTTTTTATATTGACTTATTACTCCATCTTTTATTTCATAGCCATTTATATCTCCATCTCCTGAAACAAACTCTATAGATTTCATAGATAAAACTTGGGTTTCTTTTAATGAATTAATGTCATTAATATCTGTTATATTAGAAATCTCTTTAGCTTCCATTGCATCTTTAGAAAAATAACTCATTATGCTTTCCCCTTCTGATTGGAGATGAGATTTTATTTCTGTTGTATTAAAACCTTTATAACTAGTAATGAAAAATGGAAATAATACATTTAATACTATTATAAATATAGCTAAGGTTACAATAAGTTCTATCAATGTAAATGCCTTATGTTTTCTACTATTCATGTGAAATTTTCTCCTATAAATCATTTTATGATTTTCCAGTTACTTGTAGTTACAAGACTATCTCTTGTATTATTTTTAATATTTTCATCTATAACATAAGAAGCATCCACTTCAATTTTTTCTGTATAATTATTATCATTATTTTTAAGTATACCCTTTAAGTAATTATAATTTTTAGCTACATTATATTTTACATCTTTACTATCATATACAATATGTTTATTTCCTGAATCTTTAATTGTAATGTTTCCATCTGTTATAATTAATCCTTGAAAGTCAATATCCCCTTTAATTTCTATATCTCCCTTTGTTATTATAATTCCGCTTCCTTTACCACCTTTTAATCTTATATTATTCGCTCCAATGTTTGAACTTGAAATTGTTATAGGTCTTAGGCTGCTACTTACATAAAATACTTCCGTTTCGCTATTTGTATCTATTATATTTTTTTTACCTTCCCCAACTTTAGAAAAATCTATATAATCTGATACCTTTGTTATCTCCTTTGCAATACTTTCATATTCTTTTTTAACTTTACTTATCCTAGTATTATTATCTGCTGTATAGTCTCCTTTTTTAGCTTTACCATTTGAAATCTTAGCACCTACACTTATAGTATTTTCAGGTAGACTTATTCCGTTTAAAATCATATTTTTACCACTGTATTCATCTATATATGCCATGAAATAATTGTTTTTATCGTTAAAATTAAGTTCCGAATTATTTTTAAATCTTGTAGCTAGTTGCAATGGGCTTTGATATTCAAATACTATATTATCTTTTTTTAAGCTTCCATTCTTCTCTAGAGGACTTGCATAGGCTCTATAGTTTCCTTTTACTCCCACAGATTCTCCTGTTTGATAATAGGGGTTAGTTTTAAGGTATGCAGTACCCATAAGGATAGCCTCATTCTTTATTGTTATTTCTGAACCATTTCCAATGTCGCTAGCATTAACTAAAATGCTGCTAGAATTCTTTTCAGCCTTAGCCTCATTTTTGCTGTCTTCCATAGTCTTTGGTATATCATTTACACCATAAAATCCTTTTTCTATATTGATTTTTGACTTTGTACCTCCTAAAGCTAAATCATTATTTGCATATACTAGTCCTTTAACATCTATAATAGATCCATTGCCTTCATTATCTATTGCAAGGCTTCCTGTATAAACGTTTGAATCCCCTCCAACACTTATAGTAGAATAAGGAGCTTTTATTCTAATATCTCCTAAGGATACCAAATTACCTTTTGAAATATTAACATAAGAATTAACGCCATTAAGTTCTATACCCTTACCATTTGTACCATTAGATAAAGAATAAATAGATCCTTCTACATCTAATTTACCTGCATTTATAATATCTTTATCTGCCACCATAGCTTTTTCTAAGATATTATTCTTTTGTACAGTGACCATAGTAGTTTCTACAGAATAAGGATTATTGTAATCTGGTACGCCAAGCTTAAACTTAGCTGCTACCTTCCTCACATTGCTTTCTTTAGTTTCATTACCCTCTTTTATTAGGGTACTAAAACTAGACTGTAAATTAAGATTTAATGATTCTTTTTCTAAAGCCTTATCTATTTTAAAGTTTATTTCCTCTCTAGGTGTAATAATTTTAACCTTAGGTGAAATATTGTCCTTATTTAATATATAACCTTCATCAGTATCAACATAACTTAATAACTTTTTACCTACATATTCCTTATAACTGTTTTTAAAAATTCCCCCTTGTTTTTCTACTATATAATTTTGATTTACACTTCCATCGCTATTTATATAACTTTTATCATATTCTTTTTTATTATTAAACTTATCTCTTTCAATCTCTAGTAAGCCTTTTTCCCCTTTATAGCCATTTAAATAGTCTAAATAAATCTTAACATCAGAGTTTCCCTTAATTATTCCATCTTCTACTATGGTTCCTATTATTCCATAAGCCTCATCTAACCCTGAATCTGAATTATATAAATTTTGAACTCTTTTACTTTCATTTATTCTAAGCTTAAAATCTGATAAAGCGAGGGACATAACTGCACCGCCTATAGTAAGAAGTATGGCAAAAACCATAATTACACTTAATAAAGCTGAACCTTGTTTTTTATTTAAACTCACATTTATCCCTCCTTTATTTTTCTATAACCTTATAGGTAGCTATATCATAACTACTTTTGCCCTTTGACACCTTAATATATATCTTATAAATTCTGCTTTTCCCTTGATTTATATCCTTTGAAATAATCATATTGTCGTAGTGAGCTACAGTTCCTTCAATATTATTTATTTTATATTCACCTTTTGTATCCTTATCCTTGTAACAATAAACCTTAAATGGATCCATTGTCTTATTTGAAACATTTATAGTATATGTTTCTTTTATATCTCTACCAAGATATAAAGCTAAAGAATTCATATTCAAGTCCTTAGTCTTAGTTTTACCATCATACTTTATAATTATCTTTGAACCCTCAACAGATAAATTTATATCCTTTGAATTTCCCTCTAATATATCCTTATCTATCTTTATATTATTTGGATCTTCTATAAATATAGATGTATCCACCTTTATTTCCTTACTTTCTGTAGATTCTAGGACCTTATAGTTACTATCTGGCTCTATACATCCCTCTACCTTGTATCCTTCTATGTTCCCTGATACTAAGAAGGTTTCAATTTTATCAACTTCATCCTCTTTACTGATCTTTATATCATCCTCTTTAAAAAAGCTGTCTATTTCATAAAAACTTTCTTCTGGTACTGCCTTTATTCTTTCAGTAACTTGCTGGGCTAAAAGCATGGCCTTTTGTTTTACTTCTGCCTGCTTATTTATCTTAACAGCACTTATAGACATAGTGAAGATTGGTATCATAATAATTGATAATATAGCAAGACTTATAAGGACTTCTATTAAAGTCATGGCTTTTTTAGCCTTATAATCTTTCATATTAGATCCCCCTTAATTCTTTTTAATATCTACATTTCCACCTTCACTTGATACTTTAACCCTAGGTCTTAGGCTATCTTCCCCTTCAATATTTACTAATACATTTAGCCCACTTTTATTGAATATCTTTATATTTGCACCTGATAAATCTGATTCTCCTGTTCTTTTGCTTGAAAATATCTTTATATTTATATTTCCTAAGCTCGGATTAAACTCTATGCCTTCTCCATTAAAATCTGAAGGGTAAGAATTTTTAGAAGTCTTATATTTATAATAGTATTTGTCCCCTGACTTAGTTAAATAAATTTCTAGATTTTCTTCCTCGTGATTATCAGCATACACATAAGTTTTTCTATCAGAATCCTTAGACTTTCCAAACATCATAGTAGGTAAGTCAGAATTTATAGGCTTTAAGGATGCTACAAAATCAAAAGACTCTTCTTTTCCTATATTTATATCTTCCACAGTTTTAGCTAAATCAACATTTAAACTACTGTCAAATATATTAGTTTTACCATATTCATTGTTAAGATCCCATCTTAGGTACTCTGCATCTTCTAATCCTAACTTAGGTATAGCAAAAAACTCTAAAGAAGCTGTACCATTTATATTTTCTATATTACTTTGACTTAAATTTATAGTAGTTACTGCAACCTTTTTGCTATAAGCTTCAAGGCTTTTTATAAAGCTCATAACCTCTTCATATTTACCACTAAAGCTAAGTGTTACCTTAAGCTCTTCAATAGGTTCAGTTGATAACTTTTTGCTTTCTGATTTTACATCTTCCTTTTTTTCCTCTTTTTTAATTCCTTCTAAGGTATTGTATTCATCAGATAAGTTGCTCATATCACTACTAATCTTTTCTTTCTCTTTTTCATCTACCTTCATTTCAATTGGTTGATTAGTTATTTCTGAAAAGTTTATACTTCCTATAATCTTAGAGTCATTCATAAGCGTATCTAACTCTATTATTATCTTTTCTTGAATAATTTTTGGATATAATTTCAAGCTCTTATCCTGTATCTTTGCATTTAATATTTTAGTATCAGCTTCTTTTTTAGGCATATTTTCAACCAAAATATCAAGTTTATTTACCTTGTCTAGATAATCGTTTTTTTCTGCCTTTAAGGTTTCTATTTTTGCTCTTTGATTTGAGTATATAAACTTTTGATAAGAAAATAAAATTATTAAACACAAAAGAACTCCTAATAATATTTTTTCTCTATTACTTATCTTCATTTTTATCAACACCCTTTAATGTACATTTTAGTGAAAAACTATTACCTCCAGTAGTGGAGCTTGTATCGGAATTTATATTATTAACATGGACATCTAAAATAGATGATATATTCTTAAGATTATGTTCTAACTCGCCTATAGCAACTCTATTTTCTGATAACCCTTGAATTTGAATTCCAGCAGAATCTATTGACATAGTTTTAAAAGAAACTTCTTTAGGTATGGATTTAGAAATATCAAACATTAACTTACTATTTACAATTTCTTTAGTTTCTAAAGAATTATATAGAAGCTCTACATTTTCATAATATTTATCTAAAATCTCATACTTTCGTGATAGTGCTTCAGCTTCCTTTAACTTTTCTTGATTTTCTGAGGAATTATATGTATTTTGGAGACTTTTTATATCATATTTTAATTTAAAGGTATATGCAGTATTATAAATAAGGCTACCTACCACCAGTATTCCTAGTATAGACAATGCAGTCATAGCATGTACCCTTTTATTGTCTTTTCCCTTTTTGTTATCCAAATAGGGTAAGAAAAAGTTAAAATCCTTCATTATTTCACCACCTAAAGTCTTATTATGGAACCTAAAGCATTTAAATATATATCTAAATCCTGAAAGGCTGTACCATTTTCTATTTCAATATTATTCATATCCTTTATATATTTAGTAGTTAAACCTAGCATCTCTTCAAGGTAAGTGTCCATACCCTTTATCCTAGATGAACCTCCAAATATATAGATCTTATCTATTTTATTTCCAACTCTTTTGTTTTTATAAAACTTAATTATCTTTTGTATTTCTTCGGCCCACTGTTGTACCTCTTCTTTTATAAATAAATTAAACTCATTGATTTCTTCACTGCTATTATCACTTAAAAGGTTAGACTCCTTAATCTTTCTCTTTTCTGCTTCCTTTAAAGTCACATCATATCTTCTAGCAATTTTGCCATCAAGGTCTCCACCTGCAGATCTTATAGCTCTTGTAAATTCTAGTTTTCTACCCTTGTATATATGAATATCAATATTTTCACTACCCATATCCATAAAAGCTACTGTAGAAGTTTTTTCTATATACTCATTATTTATATGGGTTGCACTATTATATAACTTGTTTATTGAATTAAAAGTTACATCTAAGGCATAAGGCTTTAAACTACTGACCTTAAGAAGGTTAAAATATTCCTTTGCCATAGTATTAGGATAGGTTATTACTAAAACACTACATCTTTCTACATTTTCCTCAGTAAATTCTCCTAATATATTATATTGAACAGTGTAATTATCCATATTTATAGGAAGATATTGCTGTATTTCAAAGTTTACTAGGGTATCCATTTCCTCACCCCTAGCCTTAGGTACAACTATTTCTCTATTAATTACAGTGGTACTATTAGTAGTACATACAGAATCAGTAGTCTTAACATTGTGTAAACCTATATTTTCCTTTATAAGTCTTGAAATCTCAAAATCATTTAATATCTTACCATCAGCTAATGCTCCCTCTGGTGTAGGGAATGAAAAAGCATCATATATTATTACCTTGTCCTTCTTTTTCTTACCTACAACTACCTTAATGCTATTACTCCCTATATCAAAACAAACAAGCTTCTTTGATAAAACTCCCCTTTTAAAGAAACCTTCTATATCTTTATTATTAGACCTAACTTTACCTAAACTCTTTATATCCATATTTAAGAGGTTTTTTAACCTTCCTAAATCCGGGCCTTTAATAGATTCATTAGACAAATATACCACCCCTTTTTTACTTTTTACTTAGTCACCTTTTTACTTACCACTTGTATCCTGTAGCCTAACTTAAAAAGTGCACAGATTAAAAATCAAAGTTAAGTTATTTTTAAATTACATCTTTTAAAAACCTTCTCCTGTTTGATATCTAAACTCTGCACTTTACTGTGTTAAGTTTTTATCCGATGGCTACCATCCGTAACACCCCTCTACTCTTCAAGGTGGGGGATGACGGCTGCTACGCCCCTGGATAAGTTCTTCTAACACTCAGATGGAGATATGTATTCCTTATAAGCAAACTCCACCTGAGTCTAAGAATCACTTGATAGGTAAAGTGTAAAGTTAAAGATTAACTTTACACTTTGAAATTTGGGGTTTTGATAATATTATTCTTATGGTTTAGGTGTAGTCGTAACTGTTACTTCTCCAGTGGCTGATATACCCACAGTATATCCAGTTTTCCCATCTTGTTGAGGAGCTTTAACTTCCTTGAAGTACTCTAGTAATTTAGCACTGTCAGCACTTCCTGTAGGTGTAGCTGGAGTCTTTGTCGCTGCGGTTATTTTCTTGTCAGTATCAAAAGTCATTGCAATGCTATCTCCTGGTAAAACTTTGTCTTCTGCTAAAAGAGTTAGTGTTATTCTTCTTATAGTTTCTGCACTTTGTATATCTGCTTTACTTTTTGACTCTGTTCTTACCTTTGTAAAGTTTGGTATTGCTATAGCTGCTATGATGGCTACTATTGCTAAGACTATGATAAGTTCGATTAGTGTAAACCCTTTTTTCTTTTTTCTTTCTTTTGTTAATAATTCTTTCATTTTAAAACCCCTCCAATATAATAGATAGTGTTAACACTATCGTTGTTTTATTTATTTCAATCCTTGCTATTGCAAGGGTTTGTTCTATTTTAAACCTAAAAAAACAATGACCCCCTCTTTTCTGATATAATTGTTGTAATCTACCCCAACAAAAATCTCCAAAAAGGAAGGTGTCATTGTGAGTACAATTATATCAATATTAGTTACATATAATCAACTATTACTTTCACAAATAAATGAATTACTTATTTTCATTGCGAAAAACATACCTTTAAAGGCTCCAAAATATGATATGACAAGCCCTAAATACAAAAAACTTACTGTAGATAAATTACCCATTATTAAGACCTTCGAACATCTTGATTACAATCAACTTTTAAATGAATACAAACTTGCTAATGGTAAAGATAAAAAGCCAGTAAATCCTCGTGGAAAGAATCCAGTAGCACCTGATACTGTCTGCCCTCGTTGTGGTGCTCCGCACAACTACATCTACGATAACGCAGGTGGACGCGGGCAGCTTTGCTGCAAGGTTTGTGATTTGCATTTTAGTAAAAACAAAGTTGACTTCAAGACCGCACTCTTCATTTGTCCTTACTGCGGACATGCTCTAAGCAAAAAGAAAGACCGCAAGAACTTTTATGTCCATAAATGTGTTAATAAAAAATGTGATTTCTACCTAAACTCCCTTGCAAAACTTTCATTGAAAGATCTAGAAGAATACAAGAACGATAAGCACAAATTCAAGCTCCATTACATTTACCGCGAGTTTACTACTAATTATTTTGACGTTGATTTATCTTCTATGCCTAAAGGTGCCACTAGCCTCAAATTCAGAAACTTTTCTTCTCATGTAATGGGACTTTGCCTAACATACAACGTTAATTTAGGACTATCTACACGCCATACCGCACGTGCGCTTTGGGAAATCCACGG
>NZ_PTIS01000001.1 GCF_002934235.1 Clostridium algidicarnis DSM 15099 | reverse complement strand
AACATCCCCCATAATCGTTCTTAAACAAGTCTTTTTAAGTCCCTTATTTCTATATACTTTAATATCTCTTTCTTTAAGTATCTTTTCATCTAAAGTTTCCAACACACTTTTTAAAACATTGCAGGCTTCATCACAAACCATCTTATAAATTTTTTTCTCTATCTCCTTGAAAGTTAAGCCGTTTTCATTTAAACTAACATTATACATAAATTCAACTCCATTCAGTTTTGTGTTTGCAACTTAATTATAATGGATAATTTATGTATTGGGGAGATGTTTTTGCATCTCCTTTTATTTATATAGTTTTTTATACTAGTTCTGCCTACTAAAATTATACTCTAACGTATTATAGGCATTTTATTATTGTAATAAATATTTTAATATTGAAGGAGTAACATAACTTTCCATTAATATACCTAAACTTACTATAAGTATTATTGTAGCTATACTGACTATCATATTTTTATTTTCGCTAATAGCATAGCTTTTTTTACCAAAGAGGTTGTTTTTAATCTTGTCTAAAGATGTCCTCATAGATATTACCGATGCTCCCATTATACAAGGAATGTATATTATATTTTGCGGTATAACCCCAATTAAAGCTAATACTAAGCCTTTTCCCCCTAACATATCTATGGCAAATGAGATGGTAAATCCTATAGTAAATCCTTTGATTAAATTAATTAAAAGTATTAAAGGCAGTCCCACAAAAGTTATTCCTAAGAAAAATATAAGAAAAATCATAGATACATTATTTTTTATTGCTTCAAAAAATATACTTTTATTATTTATTTCTTTTGAAGTAAGGATTTCAATAAATGAATTAAAATAATTTGATAAATCTAATTTATCTACCTCTGACATATATTTCATTGCATATATTCCGAGTACTATGCCTGTACACAAAAATAACAAGCTTACAATATAAAGCCAAAAGTTGTTTTGAATATGCTGAGTAATAACATTAACGTACTTATTATCTCTCATTACTTTTTCCTCCCTAGATCTTTTTTATTATCATATGTCTTAGATATATATATGTCTATTATGGAGTTCATATTCTTATAACTTTTATATTGCCCTTCACAATAAAAAACCTCCAATATCTTTTTTAAAAATATTGAAGGTTAATATTCTAAATTTAAAATATTCATTGGAATAGTTTTATATCCATTGGTCTATAAATATAAGTCCAAGTTTTCTCACACTGTAGTACCCCTAATTTATACTACTCTATTTTGAAGTCTTAACTTGTCTGCTACCATAGCAATAAATTCAGAATTTGTAGGTTTTCCTTTTTGATTGTGCACAGTATATCCAAAAATTTTATTTATAGTTTCTATTTCTCCTCTTCCCCAAGCTACTTCAATAGCATGCCTTATTGCTCTTTCTACTCTACTTGGAGTAGTATTGTATTTTTTTGCAATGGAAGGAT
Organism: Clostridium algidicarnis DSM 15099; assembly: GCF_002934235.1. Lineage (GTDB taxonomy): Bacteria > Bacillota > Clostridia > Clostridiales > Clostridiaceae > Clostridium_L > Clostridium_L algidicarnis. The sequence continues at coordinate 458,565 of NZ_PTIS01000001.1, read as the reverse complement.
AAAGTTCTTTTGTTACTGCTGATAAAAGCTCCATATCGTTTACTACCATGCTTATAGCATCTCTTAGATACATATATCCTTTTATATGTGCCGGCACTCCTATTTCATGAATTATGTTAGTTATTTCACCTTCTAAATCCATGGGTTCTTTTTTTAGTGGTCTTAATTCTACACTATCTGATATTGAAACAACAGTTTTCTTTGTATCTGTAGCTAATGTATTATTAAACATTTGCCTTATTCTTTTTATGAAAACATCCATATCAAAAGGTTTTACTACATAATAATCTGCTCCCAAACTTATAGCTCGTTGTGTTATTTTATCTTGTCCTACTGCTGATAATACTATCACCCTTGGCATAGGATCTATTTTCATAATATTTAATCTCTCTAGGACACCTAATCCGTCTAAGTGTGGCATTATAATATCTAAAACAACTAAATCAGGTTTTCTTTCTTCTATTAATTTTAATGCCTCTAACCCATCCTTTGCTATACCTGCTACTACAATATCTTTTTGATTAAGTAGATAATCATTTAAAATATTGCAAAATTCTTTATTATCATCCGCAATTAGAACTGAAATCTTTGCTTCTTCCATCTTACCTTTCCCCCTTTAATATCTTATTCCAAATCTTAACAATTACTATTTCGACAAAACTAATGCTTTTCCTTCTTAAACTAAATAATTTATGTTATTTAAATGGAAAATACTAAAAAGTTTTAAATCTCTTTAGTATTTTCCATTTTATTTATATATATGATGGTAAACTTTTAATTATATATAAATTTAACAGTAAATTGTTTTTATTAGTCTAGTATACCAGAATCTTTCAACATCCACTCTATATATATGCCATATCCTGTGTCTGGCTTATTTATTAATACATGTGTTACAGCCCCAACTAGCTTATTATTTTGAATTATAGGACTTCCACTCATGCCTTGCACTATTCCACCGGTTTTCTCCAAAAGTTCTTTATCTGTAACTTTTATTACCATACTCTTAGGTCCCGGTTTATCCTGGTATAATAATTTTTCTATTTCTATTTTATATCTTTTCGGTCCTGAATCATCTATGGTTGTTATTATTTCAGCAGGTCCTTCTTTTAATTCTTCTTTTGAGGCTATCTTTAGGGGCTTATTAAACTTTAAACCTTTTATACTATCTGAAACTTCTCCAAAAATTCCGCATTCAGTGTTATTTATTATATTTCCTAAGGGTAATGTTTCTTCTATAAAGTTTCCTTTAAGTTCTCCAGGACTCCCTTTTTCCCCTCTTTTTACACTTACAATAGATGCCTTTATAATTTCGCCACTTTTTATAGTCATTATATTTCCTGTATCTTCATCTGTTACAGGATGACCTAATGCAGCAAACTTTTTTGTAGTATCATCATAAAAAGTTAGTGTCCCTACACCAGAAGTTGAATCCCTTATCCATAATCCTATTTTGTATCTTCCGCCTTTACCTTTTACAGGCGTAATACTTTTCTCAATAATATTACCCTTTCTATTAATAATAAGTGAAATTTCTTTTCCTTCACAATTATTTATTGCTTTTACCATATCTTCTGCAGTATTTATTTCCACATTATTTATTTTTAATATATTATCGCCAATTTCAATTCCACCTTTTTCAGATATACTAGGTATATTTTCTGATTCATTTTCTATTTGTGAATATGCAACTACTAACACTCCATTTGTATTGAGTTTTATTCCAAGGCTATTTCCACCAGGATAAATCTCTATTTCTGAAATACTTTTTCCATTAGGTTTTATAATACTTTTACTTTGCAAAGGATTTAAAGTGCTTCTATTTGTAAAAAATGTAGGATGGGATTTTAAGGTGTCTTTGTTTATATCATTCTTTTGTAATACTTGTTTTACATTTATGCTTTGACTTTCTTTTACTAATATTAAATTTGGCGTTTCACTAAAGCTAAAAAATATATTAGAAAAAAGAATAAATATAGGAGTTAAAATAAAGCATAACTTATTAGATATATTTTTTCTCATGCCTTTTCCTCCTTTTTTATTTCATTAGTTTTAAATTCCCCTTTTTCTTATACTAATATCCTGTAATAATAATGTTATAAGAGTAAATATATATTTTAAAGCTCTATTTATTGATAAACTTCAAAAAAATAAAACTATAAATTAATTTATAGTTTTATTTTGTGATTATATCTATTAAGTATGTATTAAATTTATGATATTTTATGATAGTGTCTCCTTTGATTTATCTGCTAAATTAATTATTTCTCTTGAATTTTTCAAAGTAACTTCTGTAACTTCAATCCCACCTATCATTTTTGCTACCTCTATTTCTTTTTCTTTAGTGGTAAGACTCGTAAGTTTCGTATAAGTTTTATTATTATTTATAGTTTTATATACTAAAAAGTGATTATCTGACATGCTCGCTATTTGAGGAAGATGAGTTATACAAAAAACTTGATGTGCTTTAGATATTAAATACATCTTTTCTGCTACTCTTTGAGCAATCCTACCGCTTATTCCAGTATCAATTTCATCAAAGATAACTGTAGGAATTTTATCATTATCTACAAATATAGTCTTTAAAGCTAACATTATTCTTGAAAGTTCTCCACCTGAAATTATCTTTTCTAAAGGCTTTAAAGGCTCGCCTGGATTAGTGGAGATTAAAAATTGCACTTTGTCTTTACCATCAATATTAAATGAGTCAGTATATTCGATAGATATATCGAAATTACTCTTTTCAAGACCAATATAATCTAATTCCACTTTAATTTTACTTTTTAATATCTTAGCTGTCTTTTTTCTTAATTCATGTATGATAGCTGCCTTTTTTTCTAATATCTTCATCAAATTTTCTTTTTTTAATTCAAGTTCTTTTAATATCTCTTCACTATTTGTGATCTCTTCAAATTGATTTTTAATATTATCTCTGTATTGAAGAATTTCATCTATAGTTTTCCCATATTTCTTTTTATAATCCGCTATTTTATATAATCTAGCGTTTATTTTTTCAAGTTCATTATCATCATATATGATATCTTCTTTTATGCCTCTAAGCTCAAGTATTATATCTTCCATAGAAAAACCTATACTTTGAAGTTGCTCTGCTAAAGTATTTATTTTTTCTGAATGCTTTTCTATATTTCTTAACTCTTTAAGGGCTGAATTTATTAAATCCTTTGTAGATGTGAAGTTTTCATCACTATCATTTAATACTCCATAGGCTATATTAATACTCTTACTTATCTTTTCTGCATTAGATAATATATTAAATCGTTCCTCTAAATTCTTTTCTTCATCTGGATCTAAATTTGCAGAATCAATATCATTAATTTGATACTCTAAGTAATTAATTAGCTTTTCTCTATCTTCTTTTCCTTTTATATCTTCAATTTTTTTAATTATATCATTTAATTCTCTGTAGCTTTTTTCATAATCCTTTTTCTTTATATCAAAATCTCTATCAGAAAAATCATCTAAATAGTTTATGTGATTGCTAGCCTCTAAAAGATTTTGATTTTCATGTTGACCATGAATATCAATAAGTGTACTTGATATATTTTTTAGTGAGGAAAGGATTACAGATTTTCCATTAACCTTTACTATACTCTTGCCATTTTGAAAGCTTTCTCTACTTATGATTATAATATCATCATACTCTATTTCTAACTCTTGTAATAATAGTAGTGTCTTTGGGTTTTCTAATGAAAAAATAGCTTCGACGTAAGTTTTTTGTTCTCCACTTCTTATTAAGTCCTTATTAAATTTACTGCCAAGAACATAATTAATGGCATCAATAATTATAGATTTACCTGCTCCTGTTTCTCCAGAAAGCACATTAAATCCACCCTTAAATGATATGCTTAGCTTTTCAATTAATGCAAAATTATATATATTTAGTTGAAGAAGCATTTTCTTACCACCTTAAATTCCTATTTAATAATTTTTAATTTTTATATAAGCTTTCTTATCTTTCTTACTAATTCTTCAGCTCTTTCTAAAGATCTTACTAAAATTAATATGGTATTATCACCTGCTATAGTCCCTGCAATTTCTGTGAGTTGTAAATTATCTATAGCTTCTGCTGCGGCTGATGCGGACCCTGAAAGTGTCTTTATAACCACCATCTTATCTATGCTTTCTATGGACAAAACAGTATTAGTTAAAACACTTGCAAGTTTATCTGATATTTGGTTTTGATCTCTAGAAATTACAACATACTTATATCTACCTTCAGAGGACAAAACCTTTGTTAGCTTTAACATTTTAATATCTCTAGATATAGTTGCTTGAGTTACATTAAATCCACTCTCTTTTAGCTCTTCTGCTAATTCTTCTTGGGTTTCGATATCTTTTAAAGATATAATTTCTAATATTTTTGAATGCCTTTTAGATTTCACCATCTATCACCTACAACCTCTTCAGTTCTCCACATTATCTTTTTTCTAAGTATATCAAAATAATCATAGCCATCTAGCCTAACTATATGACATTTATTATGGTCACCAGATATAACAACACTTGCATCATCTGAAAGTCTTAGTGAATTTTGTCCATCCGATGTAAGATAAATTTCTTCATTGTCCATTCTTACAGTAATTTTAATTTTATCTGAAGATTTAAATATCATAGTTCTTATTCCTTGTGTGTGAGGGCATATAGGGGTTACACTTATTAAATCTAATGTGGGATATATTATAGGACCTCCTGCTGATAATGAGTATGCAGTGGATCCTGTGGGTGTGGAAATTATAATACCATCACCTTTAAATGAAGAATAAAAAACATCATTTATTTCTATATCATATATAACTATTCTTGAAAGCACAGCCTTAGATATTACGATATCATTTAATGCTCTTAGTTCTTCCTTATGGTTTTGGTTTACAACACAATTTAACATTAATCTTTTTTCTATAGAATAGTTGTTTTTTGAAATAACATCTATGGCCTGTTCAAATTCTAATATCTCCACTGCTGTTAAAAAACCTAAGGTACCAATATTAACTCCTAGTATAGGCACATTAAATTGTGATACTTCTCTAGCACTACTTAACATTGTTCCATCTCCACCTAGGGATATCAACATTTCTATATTAGGGTCTTCATTTCCACCGAGTCCTTTTGAGTCTTTATATACCTTTATATCTATATGTCCTAATTTCTTTTCTATAATCTTTATTATCTCTTTAAGTGTTTTTTCATCTTTATCCTTAGAGGTATTTACATTTATACCTATGCTCTTAATTCTGCTCAAATCTACAGCTCCCTTTTTAAGTTATAAATTGCTATGAGATTTATTCACTATTAAATCAATTTGTTCCTTATTAAAATTTGTATTTCTTTCGTCTTTGCAAAAATAAACTAAATATTCAATATTACCTTCTGGTCCTTTTATTGGCGAGTAATCTAATCTTATTATAGTTAGATTATGATTAATTAAAAAATTTACTATATTTGTAATAACCTCTTTATGTACTTCAGGATCTCTAACTACGCCTTTTTTACCCACCTTTTCTCTGCCTGCTTCAAATTGTGGTTTAATTAAAGCTACAACCTCGCCCTTATCTTGTAGAAGATCTAATATAGGCGGTATAACTGTTTTAAGTGATATAAATGATACATCTATGCTTGCAAAACCACAAGACTCACCTATATCTTCTGGCTTTACGTATCTTACATTCGTTCTTTCCATGCAAGTAACTCTAGGGTCTACTCTCAATTTCCATGCGAACTGTCCGTATCCTACATCTATAGAAAATACTTTTGAGGCTCCATTTTGAAGCATACAATCTGTGAAACCTCCTGTTGAGGCTCCAATATCTAAACATACCTTATCCTTTAAATTAAGTCCGAAATCTTTTATTGCTTTTTCAAGTTTTAGGCCTCCTCTACTTACATATGGAAGCTTTTCACCTTTAAATTCAATATTAGAATCTACCTTAACTTTTTCTCCACATTTATCTACCCTTATTCCATCTACAAATATTTTACCTGCCATAATACTTGCCCTAGCCTTTTCTCTAGACTCAAATAGGCCTTTATTAACTACTAAAACATCTATTCTTTCCTTTATAACCGACATTGTTTCTCCTTAATTGTTTTATTTATTATTATAACATTTCTATTACTGAATTAACTATACCCTCTGGATCTAAATTATATTTTTTATATAAGGACTTTATATCCCCTTGATTTATAAATTCATCAACAAAGCCCAAACTCTTAAATTTAATAGAACTACCTAGTGTGCTTATGTAATTTAAAATTTCAGATCCCATACCTCCAGATATTACATTATCCTCTAGTGTAATTATTATCTTATTATTATCTACTAAATCTTTTATCATCCTTTTATCTATAGGTTTAATAAAGCATGCATTTATAATTGTTACATTTATATTGCTTTTTTCAAGAATTATTGCTGCCTTTTCTGCCATTTGAACCATTTTGCCAGTGGCTATTATAACAACATCATCACCTAATCTTAACCTTTCCCATCTTCCTTTTTTAATTTTATCTAATGTTAAAGGTTCAAAGCTTATCCCATCCATGTCCCCACCTCTAGGATATCTTATTGCAACAGGTGAATCTTGATTTAATGACCATCTTAACATTGGTCTTAATTCTTCCATGGATTTTGGTGCTAATATAGTCATATTAGGCATACATGAAAGATAAGATATATCAAAGACTCCTTGATGGGTTTCTCCATCCTCTCCAACTATACCTGCTCTATCTATAGCAAATACTACGGGAAGGTTTTGTATACATACATCATGCAGTATTTGATCAAAAGCTCTTTGTAAGAAGGTTGAATATACAGCAAATACTGGTTTAATACCTGATGCTGCCATTCCTGCTGCAAGAGTTACAGCGTGTTGTTCTGCTATTCCAACATCAAAAAATCTTTCAGGGTAAGCTTCAGCAAACTTTTTCAAACCTGTACCATCAGGCATAGCAGCTGTAATTGCTACAACATTTTCATCTTCTTTTGCAATTTTTAACAGTTCATCTCCAAAAACTTTTGAATAGTTGTTTTTACTTAAAGAAGAAAGCTCTCCACTATCTGAGCTAAAAGGTCCTATACCGTGGAATTTATTCGGGTTATCTTCAGCAAAACTATACCCCTTACCTTTTTTTGTTATAGCATGAATTAATACTGGACCTTGTATGTTTTTTGCAAGGTTCATAACTTTGCTCATTTCTTTAATATCATGACCATCTATAGGGCCTAAATATTTTATTCCCATATCTTCAAAGAGCATTTCAGGTACAACCATATGTTTTATACTGCCTTTAAATTTATCTATAGAGTATACTATACCTTTACCTACTGAAGTTCTCTCCATAGTAGAATTAAACTCATCTTTTAATTTATTGTATCTTGGATCTACTCTTAACTTACTTAAGTATGTGGACATCCCACCTACATTTTTATCTATGGACATTTGATTATCATTTAGTATAATAATTAAATTAGTTTTACTATACCCCACATCATTAAGTGCTTCTAAAGCCATTCCACCTGTTAAGGCACCATCACCTATAACAGCTATTATATTGTTTTTCTTATTTTTAAGATCCCTAGCTCTAGCCATGCCTAGTGCTGCAGATATAGACGTACTGCTATGTCCCGTGTCAAAGCAATCATATATGCTTTCATTTCTTTTAGGGAATCCACTTATTCCTCCAAGTTGTCTTAAACTATCAAACTTTTCTTTTCTACCTGTTAATATCTTATATATATAAGATTGGTGGCCTACATCAAAAACAATCTTATCTCTATCTACATCAAATGCATTAAATAAACTCAATGTAAGCTCTACAACTCCTAAATTAGAGGCTAAATGTCCTCCTGTTTTAGAAACTTTATCTATTAAAAATGTTCTAATATCTTTTGCCAAATTATCTAGTTCTTCTAAGGTCATTTTTTTTATGTCTTTATGACCGTTATATTCATCTAACATATTAACCATATTAATCATATCCTTTTTTGTTTTATATATGTTTGAAGATTCTATTATCACTTTTAAATAATTATTTTTATGTACACATAATCCTTCAAACATAAACCCATACTAAGATTTTCTGTTTAAAAGCTCCATAGTAAGCTCTTCAAGATCTTTAGTATCTAAATCTAAGTCTTTTAGACTTTTAATACATTTATGGGTTATATCATCACATAAACTTTCACACTTTTCAAGGCCATAATTGGTTATAAATGTAGACTTTTTATTTTTTATATCTTTATTTAATGATTTACCTAATAGTTTTTCATCACCAATTACATCTAAAATGTCGTCTTTTATTTGGAATGCCAAACCTAAGTTTTGTGCATACTCTTCTAATATAATTAAATGCTCCTTAGGTGCTTTTGCTGCTATAGCAGCTGATATGACTGAGGCTTTAATTAAAGCTCCGGTTTTTTTATCATGCATATATTTTAGTTCTTCGTTACTTATATTTTTCCCTTCACTTAAAATATCTACAACCTGCCCTGCAATCATACCTTCAGCTCCTGAACTTTTTGAAATATAGTAGCTAGCTTCTAAAATTTCAGGTCCCTTAGTTAAGGATAAAGAAAATAATATGCTCATTGCCTCATTAAGTAAGGCATCTCCTGCAAGAACCGCTATAGCATCTCCAAATACTTTATGGTTTGTAGGTTCTCCTCTTCTTAAATCATCATTGTCCATACAAGGTAAATCATCATGTATTAAAGAATATGTGTGTATCATCTCTATTGATGATGATAATGGTATTATTTCATTATAATTCTCTTTATATAATTTATAAATTAATATATTAAGAATAGGTCTAATTCTTTTGCCACCATTTTTAATACTATAATACATAGATTCATATATTTTATTGTTATACCCATGTTTATCTTTAAAATATACTTCCATCCATGATTCAATTTCTTTTTTTATATAATTATAACTTATCATTTTACTGTTCAAACTCCTCTAATCCATCTTTTTTTAGTATAGTTATCTTTCCTTCTATTTCATTGATTAAAGAATATAGCTTGTTACAGATCTTGACACCCTCTTCATAATTTTTCATAGACTTTTCTAAAGTTAATTCTTCACTTTCCATTTCCTCTACTATAATCTCCAATTTACTAATTAAATTTTCATAAGTATCATCTTTTTTAGCCATAAAATAGCCCCCTTACATATTAACTTAATAATATTTTATATAGTTCTAGCATTACTTAGATTCTATTTTAGCTTTTAAGCTTCCATCTCTAAATTTAATCTCAACTTGCTGCTCTCCACTTAAACTTTTACTATCTTTTACTATATTACCGCTTTCATCTTTAACTAAAGTATATCCTTTATTTAATATATTCAAGGGGTTTCTAGAATTTAACAATTCTATCATATATCCTAATTTATTTTTTTCTTCACTAACCTTTTTTTTGATACTAATATTAAGTCTATCATTGATGACTTTGATTTTTTTATGTTCATTTAATATATAAGTCATTGGGCTATTAAATTCTATAGTGTTTTTTAATAAGTTTACTTCGTTCTTTTTCCTTAGTAAGTTATCCTCCATACTCTTTTGCAACCTATTATAATTATAATCTACCTCTTTTTTTATTTCAGAATGGTTTTTAAATACAATTTCCGCTGCTGCTGACGGTGTTGGAGCTCTTAAATCACTTACAAAATCTACTATAGTATAATCCGTTTCATGTCCAACCCCTGTAACTATAGGTGTTTTAGACTCATAGATTCTTCTAGCTAAGGCCTCATCATTAAATGACCATAACTCTTCTATACTTCCCCCACCCCTAGCAATTATAATAACTTCTACCTTCTTATCTTTTTCTAAATATTCGATCCCGCGAATTACGTTACTACTAGATCCAATACCTTGAACTAATGCTGGGTAAATTATAATATCTATATAAGGATTTCTCCTTTTAGCTACGTTTATAACATCCTTTATAGCTGCGCCTGTAGGTGATGTTATTACACCTATCTTTTTAGGATAAAGGGGAAGAGGCTTTTTGTGTTCTAATTTAAAAAGCCCTTCTTTTTCTAAGGTTTCTTTAAGCTTTAAGAAGGCAAGATATAATTCACCTACTCCTTGTTTTTTTATTTCTTCACAATAAAGTTGGTAGCTTCCTTCTTTTTGGTATACCTTTATTTTGCCCCTTATTTCAACCATTAAACCATCTTCCATATTTATATCTAATAAACTTGCATAATCTTTAAACATCACGCAATTAATCTTTGATGAATCATCTTTTAATGAAAAATATAAATGTCCACTAGAATGTTTTTTAAAATTAGACACTTCACCTTTTATTTTTAAGTTATTTAATATAATATCGTTATCTAGCATCTTTTTAACGTAACTATTTACTAAAGTTACAGTTAGTGTTTTAATATACATTTTCCTTAAACGCCTCACATAAATTTTTCATTAATAAGGTAGTAGTCATAGAACCAACTCCACCTGGTACTGGACTTACAAAAGATGCTATTTCTAAAACTTCATCAAATATAACATCTCCTGTAATCTTACCATTTACAGATGAGGTTCCAACGTCTATAACTACAGCACCTTCTTTTATATAGTCTTTTCCTACAGACTGTGGTCTTCCTATAGCTACAACTAAGATATCTGCTTCTTTACATACCGCCTTTAAGTTTTCTGTTTTTGAGTGACAAATAGTAACTGTAGCATTTTCATTTAATAATAATTGTGCTGAAGGTTTACCTACTATATTACTTCTACCTAAAACCACCACTCTTTTACCTTGTATCTTTATACCAGTATTCTTTATAAGTTCTAAGGCACTATTAGCAGTACATGGTACAAATGCCTTCTCACCTTTATAAAATCTACCTAAGTTAATATCAGTTAACCCATCAATATCTTTTTTGTAATTTATTTTAGAAGAAACTTCCTTTTCGTTTATATGTTTGGGCAAAGGTAGTTGAAGCATTATTCCATCTACTGATTTATCATTATTTAACTTTTCAATAAGATTTATTAATTCTTCTTCGGTTATGCTTTCATCTAATGAAAAATGTTTTGGTTCAAGTCCTAAATCTTTACATAATTTAATTTGACTATTTACATAGTAAATAGATCCCCCATCTTGACCCACTGTTATTGTAGCAAGACATGGAACTCTATTTCCTTGGTTTTTCTTATCTTCTGCAAATTTTCTTATGTCATTTTTTAAAAACTTAGCAATTTCTTTCCCATTGATGATATTTCCCATAATCTTCTCTCCCCTTACTAATTTATTTGTTTTTGTTTATATTATCAAGTATACCATTTATAAATGATATTGACTTTTCATCGGAATATTTTCTAGTAAGTTCTAAGGCTTCATTAATTGCAACTTTATAAGGTACATCTTTTAATAAAAGTATTTCATAGCACCCTATTCTTAAGATTGCATGGTCTATTTTTGATATTCTTTGAAGTTTCCAGTTTACCATGTACTTCTCGATTTCCGTATCTAATTTTTCTTTATTTGAATCTATACCTTTTAATATTAATTTTATATAATCAAGGTCTAATTCATTTATATCATAATCAGTATTTTCAATAAAGTTTTCAATGGTCTCCTCTGAGCTTTCTTTATTTATCATCATTTGAAATGTAAGCTCTAATGCTGTTTCTCTTGATCTCTTTCTGTTCATTATATCCTCCTAAATTTAATAATAGAATTTATCCAAAGTTAAGTATTAATTATTATTAATCATTAAATATTATATATCAAAATTGATATCTATACAATTACATATAAATTATAAAAAAAACTCCTGAATTTTCAAGAGCCTTTTTATTCCTATTTATGCTTTATCATACTTCTTTAAGTAAAAAAATAACATCTTAAATTATTAATTATAAATAAATAAAACACCTTATTTATTAAATAAGGTGTTTTATTTCTACTCTGTAACGTCTACAGTAGATACTTCTTTTGGTAATATTATGTTTTGAATATATACGTTAACTGATGATACAGTAAGACCTGTCATAGTTTCAACAGCTTTTTTTACGTTTTGTTGTACTTCGCTTGCTACATCTTGTATTTTAACACCATAATCTACATTCAAAATTATATCAATAGAAGCACTATCTTCTTCTACGTTGACTTTTACACCTTTTGAATTGTTTTTCTTTCCTGTAAAAAGTTCAGTGATACCACCTGTTACTGTATGACTCATATCAGTAGTTCCTTTTATTTCTGTAGCTGCAATACCTGCGATTACACTAACCACTTCATCTGATATTTTTACTATACCAAGGTTCACATCGTCTCTTTTTATATCGTCCATATAAATTAACCTCCTACTTTTGCATAGCAATCTATTAATCTTAGGTACATTATATCAAACAATAATATGTTTTACAATTATTATTGTTTAGTATCTATCTCTACATTCTTTATTTTAGATACACTCATAACTACTTCTTGTATTTGTTTTCTTTGTTTTTCTGTTAATTCTTCTTTAGTCTTAACTATTATTCTTGCCTTGTCACCTTCTATTAAACATAGCACATCTTCAAATCCTTTACCCTTAAGTGCAATTTCTATTCTATTTTCATTATCTTGATTTAATGCAAGGTCTGTATGTTTCTTAGAAATACTATCTTTTTCCTCTTTAGATATATCTTTTTCAGACATAAGCGTCTTTAATGTTTGTACTGTTTCTGAAGTTCGTTGATCTCTAATGGTTCTTGATTCATAAAAATAATCTGACTCTGCTACTTCTTTTTCTTTCTTTTCTTTACCTAGACTTAGTGTGTTTTTACCTGTGTCTAAGTTACCAATGGCTAATTCATCAATATTTCCATTAACCTTAGTAGCCATTACTCCTGCACAAACTATTAATGCCAATAGAGCTAATATTATACCTGCTTGTTTTTTATTCATTTATATTCCCCCTATCCTTTTTCTATTGAATTATATGCTATTTTTTCATTGAATATACATTTACTTTGTTTTCAGGAATGTTATAAAAGTTGGATACTGCTTTAGTTATGTCATATTGTATCCTTTTTTCCTCTGCACCTTCTGCAACTATTATTATTCCGCTAACCTTTGGCTTATATGTTTTAATTATAAGAGGCTCATTGTCATTACCTTTGTTGCTCATAACGACTTTTGTACCATCATTATTTTGTACTATATCTCTGCTGCCTCCAACGGTATCCTTTTCTTTTGTGTTGCTTGTAGAATTATTTTTATCTAAAGCTGGAACATGTTCTTCTCCACTTTCAAAATACATCATCACATCAACCCCACCAACGCCCTCGATTTTGCTTAATATATATTTCAGTTGGTTTTTTTGTTCATCTTCATAAGATGAAATATTTTCACTCATATTTATATTTTTATCTTCCTTTTGTTTTATACTAGTTTTAGCTGATGTGCTTTTAAATAAATCGGATATTATTACTATAAATAAACCTATAAGCAATATTATTAAAATGTTAAACATAGTGTTTTTTGTTCCCTTTTTGCTGAGTCTTTCCACTATCTTTTTTAGGTCCACATTTTATCCCCTCCGTCTTAAAATTTTCTTATAGTATTTTGCCCTATAAAAATTTCTGTACACTTTTCGGTTTTATATAAGACCATTCTTTATTTATCTTATTATTTTAATACTTTTTTCCTCTATGTTTAGAATGGAGCTTAAATAAGTTTTAATTTCCTTATCTTTAGCTGTATCTAAAGAGGATTTGGCATTATCGTCTTTTACACCATTTAATTCTACCTTTTTAACCTTGTTTACATTTTTATCGTAGGCCTTTACTTCTAACCCCTTAATAGAAAACTTTTCTTCATTACTTTCTAAAAGTACTCCAACCTCAAATTTATCTTCGGGATATTTTGTTAATAAGTTTTCAATTATTTTATCTTGTAAATTCTTTTTGAAATTTTCCATGGTAGAGTCCATATTTTTACTCGTATATTCTTTTTTATTTTTTTCGAAATCTACTAAATACTTTTCGCTTTTTTCTATGTTCCATGTTAAATTTTCTTTATTTTTATCTGCAATTTTAAATATGGGATTTATAACCACAGTCATTAATATTAATCCTAAAACAAACTTTGCATATTTCTTTATAGTGTTATTTGGTAAGATAAGTTCTACAGCTGTTATAAATAAAACTGTACTACATATGTTTATAATCCAAGTTTTTAGCATGTCCATATAATCACCCCTAAACTCCTATAATAGCTTTACCGCTTGAGGCTATTATGGCTATCATTATAAAAAACATTACTGAAATACAAATAACACAAGACATTATAAGTATTATAGAATCACCTATAGAGCTAACGCACTCAATTATTCTTTTATCGCTTATAGGTTCTATAAATGCAGCTGTTATCTTATATAACATAGCCATTATAAACAACTTAAGTATAGGAGTAATTATAATAAATACTATAATTACAAGTCCCAAAACACTTACAGCATTTTTTAATAATAAGGAATATCCAGCAACCGTTGCTACTGCATCAGATAAAGCTTTCCCAACTATAGGTACAAAATTATCAACTGCAAATTTAGCTGTTTTTGCAGTTACAGCATCTAATGTACTTGATGTGGCTCCTCTTATAGTAATTATACCTATAAATATTGTCATAATTATGCCTTGCACCCATAATACAATTTGATTTGAAAGCTTAGCTAATTTAGTTATCTTATAATCTTCAGATAAGCTATTTATAAATTGTAGTACAAACCCCATAAGTATAAATGGAATTATAAAATCTACATAAAACCTTGGTATAACATTTATAGCAATTAATGTTATAGGATCCATAGTTGCAACCTGAGCTACGCCTCCAACACTTGTTAGTAGTAGCATTAAAACAGGTATAAGCGCCGCCATAAAATCTGTTAATTCCTTTATAGTACCCTTAGCTAAATTTATAGATATTAGGAAGCTTTTTGATAATATCATTATTAATATTGAGTAGCATGCAAAGTAGGCAATGTTTGTTATGTTATCATTAGTAAAAGCATCTTGAATATTTTTTAATAATGCAGTTATTAATGCAATGACTATCACCATAACTAAAAACTTTGATGAGCTAATTACCTCTTTAAATGTATAACTAAGAAGTCCTTTTAACACTTCCCTATAATTAAGGTTTCCTTTTCCTGTTTTAATATAATTTGATATATAACTTTTAATATCTAAATCATTAGAAACTTCATGATCTAATTTAATATTTCTCATATATTCATATAAATTTTCTAAGTCTTTTTCATCCATAGTATCAATATTCTTTTCTTCTACATTTTCTATCCCTCCCCCTCCATTAATATCCACCTTCTTAATTTGAGTTTCTGCTTTAGTTGTGGTGAAACTTATCATTATTATAAATAAAACCATTATTATTAATTTTTTCATATATCCACCTACATAATCTTTAGTATGGCGTCTAGAACCGCCATCAAAATTGGTATGGCTAAAAATAAAATAAGAATTTTACCTGAAAGTTCTACCTTTGAAGCTATGCTATTAGCCCCTGCATCCTTGCATATTTCAGAACAAAATGATGCTACATAGGCTATTCCTAGTATTTTCATAACTGTACTTAGATAAACTGCATCTATGTTGGCCTTTAGCGCTATAGACTGAAGAAATTGAAATATGAAATTGATTTTACTTAGCAAAAAGAAAATAATTATAACACTAGTGATTAAAGTAATAAATATTGATATATCTTCCCTTTCCTCCTTAAATATAATAAGTAAAAATAATGCTACAAAGGCGAAAGAGGTTATTTTTATTATTTCCATAAAACCACCTAAAATTGAAACATGGTTTTTACAGAATCAAATAACTTGCTTATAAGATTTATTACCATCAAAAGTATTATCACTACCCCTGCTATATTAGCAATAGTAGCTATATCTTCTTTTCCACTAGTTGTAAGGACCTTATCTAATATTACTAGCACTATACCGGCACTTCCTATTTTAAATAACAAACTTATGTCTAGCATGTCCTCTCCTCCTTTATATTAAGAAAATAACTGTCATTAGACCTATGGAGATACCAAGATACCTATATACTTTCATATCCTTTTTACTTTTTTCTAAAGCAATTTCAATTTGATCTTGGAGGTTTTTTAATGTAATTGAAAATATACTCATGTGGGACTCAATGTCAGACTCTCCAATCCCTTTAGCTAGGTCTAAAATTATATTTCTGTCCTCTTCATTAATATTTAAGGATTTCTTATGTTTTTCTAAATTCTTTTGAAAACTTTCACAGACGTCTTTAACTTTATTTTCTTTTAAGTCAGTTGCTACATCTTTAAATAAATCTTTAAATCCATATTTTCCTTTTTTAGATATATTTAAAAGTGCTTCTGGAAGTGGTGTATGTGTATAAAAAATTTCATTTTGAAGATGATTTAATGCTCTTTCTAATTCTTTTAGTTCCAAAACCCTTTTTCTAAGGGACTCTGCATACACAAATCCTGCCAAGGAACAAGAAATAATTATCATAAGAAACCCAAAATATTTAACCATAGTTTTTTTCTCCATAAATCACTTTTTTATCTTTAAAGTCATATATATAGTCTATGGTTCCAACTCCATTTCTATTACTTAATACAACAGCTCTTCTAAAAACTTCTTCTTCTAATATATCTTTGAATACTGATCTTTTTTTCATATCTTCAATACCACTTCCATGAATAGTAGTAATAATATTAACACCTGAATTCATTGCAAGTAATATACTTTCCATATCTTTTAAAGATCCAATTTCATCAGAAATTATTACTTCAGGCCCCATAGACCTGATTGCCATTATTATTCCATAACTTTTCATACAATTATCATAAACGTCCGTTCTAATACCCACATTTAACTGCGGGACACCTTCAAAACAAGCTGCAATTTCACTTCGCTCATCAATTATAACTACCTTTTTACCTTGGAGTCCTTTGTTTATATCACCATCTGATATACTTCTTGTAATATCTCTTAATATAGTGGTTTTACCGCACTTTGGTGGTGAAATAATTATAGTGTTAAGTATCTTACCTTTTTCTATTACATAAGGTAGTATATTTAACCCACATCCCCTCACTTCTTTACATATCCTTATATTTAAAGAAGAAATAGTTCTTATGGTTTTAATTCCTTCTTTTTCTTGAACACAATCCCCTGCTATTCCAACTCTATGACCACCCTTTATTGTTATATATCCTTGCCTTATCTCTTCTTCAAAAGCGTATAAAGAATAATTGCTTATTCTTTGAAGTATAGTTTTTATATCATTTTTAGTAACTAAATATGGTTTTATTATTTCCTTTTGATTTATTTGGATTATAAGTGGTCTATTTGTCCTTAATCTAATTTCCTGAATGCAATTAAAATCTTTAATTTCTTCTAGTTTTAATATAATCTCTTTAGGTAAAATATTTATAATTTCATTAGTATTCATAACATTCCTCTTTCTATCTTTTTATTAAGGTTATGCATCTCCTTGTATATTTAATTTTTATTTATATATACTCATAATTATTACAAAAATAAAAAAAACCTAAGAATAATCTTAGGTTTTTTTTATTTACTATTTAATTTGTTAAACAATAGATTAAAACATTTGTTTTAATCCTCACTTTTTATTGGTTCTAAATACTTTTCTTCTAGTCTCATAGTCTTATTGCAATTTGGACATTTTATCTTAGAGTCACTTTTAAATAGTTGCTCTTCTATAAATAGTACCTCGCCACAAAATGGGCAAGAACTTTCAACATAATCATCTTCATCATATTCATAATCTAAAGGTCCTATAACATCTTCATAATCTTCTAATGGTGAAGACATAAAATCTAGTCTTCTCTCAATATACTCGGCATATTCAGTTAGCTCTAGCATATCTTTTTCCATTGTAGTAACCTTTGCTCCTAAATCCAAAATAACTTGAAGAGCTTTATCTAAAGTTTCCTCTAATAATTTAGATGATTGTAGTTCACTTTTAATACTCTCTATATCTTTTATAATATCGCTCATAGATACACATCCCTTTCTAAAATAAAAGGTTTAATACTATGCTTTAAACTCTTTCCATATAGTCACCATTTCTAGTATCTATTCTAATTACGTCTCCTTCACTTACAAAAAGTGGAACGTTTATTACAGCACCAGTTTCAACTGTAGCTGGCTTTAATGTATTAGTTGCAGTATTTCCCTTTGCTGATGGTTCTGTATGGGTTACGGCTAGTTCAACAAAATTAGGAGCTTCAACAGAGAATGCTTCGCCTTTATAAAATTTTATTATAGCAAACATATTTTCTTTTAAAAACTTTATAGCTGTTTCTACAATTTCTAAGTTCAATGGAATTTGCTCAAAAGTTTCTTGGTCCATAAAATAATATAACTCTCCATCGGAATATAAATATTGCATTTCTTTTCTTTCAATTACGGCTTCTTGTAATTTTAAAGTTGGGTTAAAAGTTGTATCAGTAACTCCACCTGATATTACATTTCTAAGCTTTGTTCTTACAAAAGCTGCTCCCTTACCTGGCTTAACGTGTAAAAAGTCTATTACTGTAAATACTTGTCCATCTAATTCAAAAGTATTACCTTTTCTTAAGTCTCCTGCTGATATCATTAAGTATCCCTCCAAAAATCTTTTAGATTAATTTATATTACAACCTTTTCAGGCAAATATATTGTTTTTATGTATGTCTTTGTACTCGTTTAATAAAAATTCTATGGCTAAAATATAACCCTTCCATCCAAGTCCACTTATTACACCTATTGCTGCATTTGCAGTAACACTTATTTTTCTAAAGTCTTCCCTTTTATAAATATTACTAAGATGGACTTCTACTGACGGTATGCTTATTCCCTTTAATGCATCTAATATAGCAATGCTATAATGAGAATATGCTGCTGGGTTTATTACTATAGCATCGTATTTTTCGTCAGCTTCTCCTATGACACTTATAATTTCACCTTCATCATTGCTTTGAAAAAAACAAATTTCAGCTTGATTTTTAAAATGCTCAGTTATTTTTTTGTTTATTTCACCTAAGCTTAAGTCACCGTAAATGTTCACTTCCCTCTTGCCTAATCTATTAAGATTTGGTCCATTAATAACAAATATCTTCATTTATCTCACCTGTTAAACCTATTAGATTTTAAACTAATTTTTGAAAAAAATCAACCTTTAGTCTGACTATTATTTAAAAACAATATATAATTCTCATTAGTATTTTACCCTTTAATTTATATATTATTATAAATTAATCTCAAATAGTTTAATTTTATTTATAACCTCATTTATTATATCATATTTATTTTTACTTTCACAATCTATTATTATAGTTGCTTTTTTGTATATCTGAGTCCTATCTTTCAATAATGTCTCTAATTCAACTTTTATATGGTTTTGTGAAATCAATGGTCTTTTATTATCTTTTTTAATTCTTTCTACTAATTCATCAATTGGTGTATCTAAAAAGATCGTTAATCCTAATGAATTTAGCTTTTCCATATTATTGTTATATATCGGTAATCCTCCACCTGTGGATATTACCATATTAGATTTATCCTCAAAATCTTTTAATATATTTTTTTCTAAATCTCTAAAATATAATTCTCCTTTTTCTTTGAAAATATTAGAAATACTACTTCCTTCCCTAGACTCTATATACTTATCAGTATCTATAAAACGCCATTCTTTTTCCTTACTAACGGCTTCTCCTATAGTAGTTTTTCCGGCACCAGGCATACCTATAAATATTAATTTACTCATTTTAGATACTCCCCTAAATATCTTTAGATATTTTAATAATTAAATACCCTTTTATAACATTATCCTCTTTAGATAGGATACTCATCTCTTCAATATTAACATATCTTTTCTCGAGTTCTAATAGGTAATTTAAAAATTTATTTATATCCGATGTAAAATTTATAAATATATTTATATTATCTTTGCTATATTCTATTTTTTCAATTTCAAAGTCTAATTCTTCATGAAAAATCAATATGCTAGATATGGTATTTTCATTATTAATTCCTACTTTCCCCTTATCATCATATGTTTCATCTTTATTTTCAGATATTTCATTGAATAGGGGTATAGCTTCTTCATTTATTACCGTAGTATCATTAGAACTTTCTAGTAAACATTTATTTAATATATAAAAAGTTTCACCTAAAGATATAATTACTAATATTATTATAATAATCTTTTTAGTATTATTTGTCATACAATCACCTTAATAAGATAAATTAATATTGAAACTATATTTATTTTCTAAATCTTTTATATATTCCATACTCTTCACCTTTATATGATTATTTTTATTATAGTAATTTATAAATTCATCAATATCTTTATTGTCATAAAAAGTAATCTTTGAAATTACATTATCTTTAGTAATTAAAACACTATCTACTAAAAACATTTTTTCTTCAAACCCAAATAACGTCTCTAAGATATCATGTATATCTTTTGAATTACAACTTACACTCTTTTTGCTAAAATCTTCATTGACTGTGTCAACTTGCTTTTTAGAGCTTATACTTTTATTATAATCTATTATTAACATGCCTACTGATATCATAATAACCAAAGCAAGAATTATGTAATTATTATAAGACATTGATTTTTTTTTTTCTTTGCCACTTACATAGCTAGATGGAAGGTAACTATATTGATTTTTATATCTAATTAACATAAAACAACTCCTCAGTTTTAATATTAAATCTTTTAATATTAAAGTCATTAGTATGTTTCTTATCCAGATTCAAGTTTATTAAATACATATTATTTTCTATAGATAAACTTAAATGTTCTAAAGACTTAGTAATAATATTCAAAGATTCTTCGCACAGATTATTAGTATTTTTTTCATCTGCATCCTTATTAAGGATACAAAAAACTATATCACCGTATTTTAAAATTATAAAATATAAATGTTCTTTTATTAAAGCTATTACTATACCCTCTTTCACTTTAGCTTTATTTTTTATATATTTAGTTAAAACTTCTTGAATTGGTATAATCCTCAATGACTTACAGCCTGCAAAATATCTATCGATAATTTCATATTTATCTGTGTTTATGCATTTAATGCTCGTAATTAAATTTTTATCACTAGACTTTATAACTTCATAATCAAAAAGAATATCATCTTTTTTAAATAAAAGATTTACTTCCTTTTCTATATTTTTCTTTAATGATATATTATTCATCCTAGGTAAATTTAATTTTAAATTATATATTTCCTCTCCCTCTAAAATAATATTTAGTTTTTTGTTTTTAAAATATATAAAATCTATATCCTCATACTTAAATTTTTCATAACACTTTGTTCTTTTATCATAAGTATAAATTTCTCTTCCTATAATCATATAAATATTATTTGAATTCATCATGCACCTCCCCTTCATATCTTATAAGTTTAACTTTATTTTCACTTATCTTGCATTTATAACTTTCGTTACTATAAGATCCGCTAAAATCTTTGATATGTAAGTTTATACACTCTCTTAAATTATCGTATTTTATACTACAATTTTCATAAGTTATAATAGTCTTAAAGCTTTTCAAAAGTTCTACTTCACTTATCTCCTCTTCATGATTTTCACTTATATATTTGTCTAAATAACTTTGCAGTTGAAAACTCAATTTGGTTAAGAGAACTTCCTTCATTTTATTGTTTTCTCTAAATACAGCTTTATTTATTAAACTATTAGTATCTACACGTTTTTTTAATATATTTATTGTGAAGCTACTAATTGTAAATACCATAATCATAGTAATTAATGTTCCTAAAAGGATATTACCTTTTTTATGTCTTTTTATGTTTTTATCATAGGTAAACATTTTTCTATAATTTCTCCCTCCTTTAAAACTATCTTAATGAAGATTAGATCACCCTTTTGTTCTACATAGAATTCTTCTACATTTTTAATAATATTATTAGAAGTTTGAATACTATTGTTTATTTTAACAATAGACACCACCCTATTTTCTTTGTTTTTAGTTATTTCTTTTTCTATTGGATTATTTATTTTGTTTTCTTTTAATATTATAGAATTATTCTTGACCTCTACCATAAATCTTCCTGTAGATATTTCTCTATCTATTATATCTACAGCTTGTTTTAAATAAACATAATTAACATAAGATTTATTCTCTTTTTGGTTATCCTTAACACACATTAATATTAATATAAAAAGGAATGAGGCAATAGTCATAGATATGGCAAAAGAAATAATAAACTCTAAAATAGAAAATGCCTTTTTCTTTCTTTTATTCATTTGTCAGTAGTTTCCTTTATATAGTTTTATTTTCTTACTACTATATTCCTTTATAAATATAATATTCACCTCTAATATATCCTCTGTTTTAATGGTATTTATCTTAATATATGGTTTTTTAATCTGACTTTCTTCCTTCATTATTTCTAATATATTCTTATGTTTTATAAAGTCCATTTTAATATATTCATTTTCAATGTAGTATTCTTTATTACAGGTTAGCTCCCAATCCTCAAAACTTTGATTATAATATATTTCATTTTTTAAAGCCTCTAAGAACAATGTTTCTTTCATAGAATCTTCCTGATTAATTGTTTCTTTAAAATAATAGCTTCTACACATAAAGAATGTATTAATAATTAAAATTAATATAGAAAATGCAATTAATGTTTCAACAAGAATGCTCCCCTTACTATTATTATTATTTAATTTCCGCATAAAAATTACCTACCTGTATTGTAATTGAGTGTTCATTGCCTTTAGAATCTTTAAGGCTTATAGTTCCAGGTTGCACTGTGCCATCTTTGCCAACATTCAATATATTATCCAAGCTACCACCCGTTAATTTATATTCTTTTGGTATTATCATAACTTTAACAATTTTATTATCAACTGAAAAACTTATTTTATTTGCTTTCTTTTCTAATTGTATGTATCCATTTTTTTGATTACCTTTACAATATGCACTAGAGAAAGACACTAATGAAAATATAGATGTCTTGCAATGTTTAACTTCAGCATTAAATATATTATTTTTTACTAAATTTATAGGAATAAATGTTATATATGCAGTTATGCCTATAAGACTTAACGTTATTAATATTTCAATTAAAGTGAATCCTTTTTTTTTCACATAAACTTTATTAAATGCTTTTTTCATATGTCACCTGCTTCAAGATATTGATGTTAATCCATTAATCATGGGTAAAACTAAGGTTATTACAAGGGTTAAAATCATCCCACCTACAATAATTAAGGATACAGGCTGAATAATATTTAGATTTTTTTCTATTTTCTTTTCATAGTTAACTAACATTATTTCTTCTATGTGATTTAAGCTTTCTTCTAGATTACCACTTTCTTCTCCTACCTTTAAAATTGCTAAAGAAATAGAATTAAATAATCCGGATCTTTTAAATGCTTTATATAAACTTCTTCCTTTTTTTATATCTGCTACTATTAAATTTAGATCTTTTTTATAATTATTCTCTTCAAACATATTCGTACATTTTTCTATGCTATTTATAATTGTATTTCCTGATTCTATAAGTACCCTTAAACTCATGATGAATTTAATATTATAAAACTCTTTAACGGTCTTGATTCTTGAAATTAAAAAATTGCTCATGTAGCTCCGCTTATAGTTAAATAATACAATCAATACATTTAATGTAAGTATTATTACTATTAAATACCACTTAGCTGAAATGAAGCTACTAATACTTAAGATTGCCTTTGTGTACAATGGTAGTTCTTGTACATTATTTTCTAATAAAGTCATAAAGTTTGGAATTACTTTAATTGTTATAAAGAAAAACATTATAATAACAGTAATCATAAGTACAACTGGGTATGATAGTGCATTTATTAATTTACTTTTTAGTTTTTGTTGCTTTTTATAATAATCACCTAGTATTTTAAAGCTATCTTCTAACCTTCCACTATCTTCACCGACTTTTATCATTTGTATAAACATCCTTGGATATATGTTCGGATAACTTAAAAAACTTTGACTTAGACTTTTACCATCTTTTAAAGATTTACATATTTCTAAAATACTATTTTTTACTGACATATTTTCTATGCCTTCTTGTATTATATTTAGAGAACTAAGTAAGCTAACACCTGAACCTATCATAAGCTTTAAGTTAAGACATAAAATTTCTAAATCTTTATATGAAGATTTTTTAATGCCTTTCTTTAAATTAATAACCTTACGGTACCTTGATATATAATAACCCTCAGTTTTTAATGATAACCATAATGCATCTTCTCTCCCTTTAAATGTACCCATTTTACGCCTACCATTTAAGTTATATGCAATATAATAATACCTATCCATCTTTCATCATCCTTTGCTTAGTTATAATGGGTACAACTTGTTTATAATCTATTACTCCTTGCAATAGTAACTGTTTGTACTGAAATAATAGGGTATCTTCTTCTTTTATGTTTAATTCTCTTCTAAAATCCCTTATATCCTTGCAATTTTGTAGATTTATTTTCTTATCTTCATCTAAATAAAGTATTTCACTAACTAAAACACGTCCTAAATAACCTGTGTTCCTACAAATCTTACATCCCTTGGCTTCATAAAACCATTCATCTTCTTTAATATCTAAATTTAGACCTTTGTAATGTTTTTCTTTAGATTTTTGTTTGCAATGACAACATAACTTTCTTACAAGACTTTGTGATACTACACCTAATACTGCATCCATCATTATATATCTCTTTATTCCCATTTCAGACAGTCTATAAAGTGCACCTATACAATCATTAGTATGAAGTGTTGATAAAACCTTGTGTCCTGTTATAGCTGCTCTAGAAGCTATTTGAGCTGTTTCCTCATCTCTTATTTCACCAATCATTATAATATCTGGATCTTGACGTAAAATGCTTCTAAGACCTGAAGAAAAGTGTACTCCTCCTTTAGTATCAACGTTTATTTGATTAATACCTTTTATACTATATTCTACAGGGTCTTCTATAGTAGTTATATTTAAATTTTCTTTATTAAAATCATTTATCATGCCATATAAAGTAGTACTTTTGCCACTACCAGTAGGTCCTGTTACAAGTATCATTCCATACTGAGAATCTAACATAGATCGTATAAGTTTTAATTGCTCCTTTTTAAATCCTAGATTGTCTAATGACTTAAAGGCTGAATCCTTATATAAAATCCTAAGAACTAACTTTTCACCATTTATAGTGGGAATAGAAGAAACCCTTATATCATATCCTGTGCCTTTTTTAGCAAATGATATTTTGCCATCCTGTGGTATCCTCTTTTCAGCAATGTTCATATTAGATAAAAGCTTTATTCTTATAACTAGACTAGATAACACGGCCTTTGGAAGTTTTATATATTGAAATAAAACTCCATCCTTCCTAAACCTTATAGTTATTTCATTTTCTTTAGGTTCAATATGAATATCACTAGCATTAGCATCTATGGCCTCATTTATTATATCCTGTACTAACCTAGAAGCAGGAGACTTCTCTTCCCATGATATTTTTTCTCTTTTCTCCACATTATCTTTTATTAATTCTTCAATAGAATTATCCTTAACATTATTTCCATAATAAAGAGATAACTTTTGCAATATCACCTCTTCTTTAAACAGATGTATTCTAACTTCTTTTTTATATAAAAACTTCACATAATTAATTGCAAATAAATTATTTTCATCACTTATTGCTAAATCAATAATTTTATCATTTATATTAAGTGGAACCATAAAATTCTCATAAGCTATGTTTTTAGGTATTAGATTTACTAGGCTAGAGTTTAATTCAGGATTTAGCATATACCCTATTACCCCTTTCTATAGTTTAAACATATATATTTCATGATTTACTTATAATTATTGTCAAACACTAATTTTTTATACACAAAAAAAGGAATATTTCTTTTTAAGAAATATTCCTCTTTTACTATTTATCTTTTTGATATATATGATAGTTTTTTTCTTTGTCTATTATCAAATTAACTGAATTATCCTCTTTTTTTATCATATAAACCTTTGATTTTTCTTTATTAACTTCATATCCTAAAAAATATACATTACCATTTTCATCTACAGCCATTCCACCTGAAGAATTTATATTTTTAGGAAAATTAAATACTGCCTTTTTAAATGTTCTATCCAATTGAAGTTTATATATACAATCTTTTTCACTTTCATCTTTACCCATTACATATATATCTTCTCCAGATTTAAGAGAGTAAAAAACTTTTGATAACTTTAAGTCAAAGGGATTATATGTTTCTTCCTTTAAATTAATAAGAACTAATTCATAATTATCTTTACTATACTTCATAGTTATAATATTATTTTCATCTAAACTTTCTAAATACACGATGAATCCATCATTTATTTGTAAAAGTTTCTTTTCTTCATTATTATTTGTGTCTTTTAAAAATATAGCAGATTCTTTTGAATTATTCATTGCTCCATAGTAAACTATGTTGTTTTCATCTATCCAGTCATAAACATTTCCCGAAATTAAGATATCGCTAGAAACTTCACTTTCTTTATTAGTTGCCATGTTATATACCATAACACCTTTTGCACTGCTAAGACTATCCTCTTCAAATGCCCTGTAAGCTATATTATTTCCATTTTTAGATATCCTAAGATCAATATAGCTATTATATTTATCTAAACTTTGTATTTTTTTATCTTTTTTGATTATACTAATATTTGTACTTGGAAGTTCTTTGTTTTTATTTTTCTCCTTTAAATATATTAAAATATTTTCGGAGTATTTAAAATCCATTATATCTTCTATCTCATCTATATACTCTCTTTTTCCATCTTTTAAACTATATGCCTTTATATTAGTTTCTGATGATTCCATTAATGTAGCCTTTGTAAAATTTGAATAATTGTAATCCTTAATTATATCTTTTTCACTAGGGGCTCCTTTATTGCATGCAACCAAAAATAGCGTAAAAAGTAAAAGTATAAAAGCATTACACTTTTTCTTCATCATTATTCCCACCAGTCATATTAATACTCCATTAAAAGAGTTCCTTTAAATACATTTTCTGCATTTCCAATCATATATATGTTATCACCATCTTCTATTCGAACCTTTAATGTTCCACCCTCCACTGTAACTGAAACTTCATTATCTGTATATCCTAGAATATAAGACATATATGCAGAGGCACAACTTCCAGTTCCACAAGCAAGAGTCGGACCTGCTCCAACTTCCCATGTCTTAATTTTAATACTCTTTCTATCTAATACTTCGCAAAAGTTAACATTTGTTTTCATTTTGAAAAAACTGTTTTCTTCTATAAATTTACCTTCTTCTATTTTATAATTACTAAGTTTATCTATTATAACAGTATGTGTCACCCCAAGATGGAGCGAGTTTATTATATATATCTTGTTATTTATTTCTAATGGCTTATTTATTATAGGTTTTTCTGAAACTTCTGATATATTACTTGGATCTAAAGATGGTTTCCCCATATATACGGTGATTTCTTCTATGTTGTCACCTTTTAGAGTAAGACTTACCTTCTTTATTCCATCTCCTGTTTTTATATTAATTATAGTCTTTTCAACTATCTTTTCTTCATAAACATATTTTGCAAAACATCTTATACCATTACCACACATAGAAGCATAAGATCCATCTGAATTAATAATTACCATTTCTATATCAGCTTCTTTAGAATTTCGTACTATTAAAATACCATCTGCACCTATTCCAAAGTTTCTATTACAAAGTTTTAATGCTATACTACCTTCTTTTCCTAAATATTCATTATTTAAATCCTCAATTATTATAAAGTCATTTCCATTTCCATGCATCTTTTTAAAATTCAAAATTGCTCCTCCTTAACTATTCTTTCTATTACATTATTATTGCATATATATAATACTATATATATATAAATAAATTGTAAAAATTTTATTACATTTAGACAACTATATTAAATATTGGTATAATCAATGTATTATTAACGAAATTCAGTACGTTTTTTTTAAGAAAGGAAGTTTATTTATGGCTTTAGATGGAATATTTTTACACAGTATTGTTAGTGAATTAAAAAGCGAAATATTAAACGCAAAAATAGATAAGGTTAATCAGCCTGAAAAGGATGAGATTATATTAAGTATTAGATGTTCTAGCGGTAACAAAAAATTACTTATAAGTTCTAACTCTAATTATCCAAGGATACATTTTTCAGAAGAATCAAAAGCTAATCCAGCAAGTGCTCCAATGTTTTGTATGATTCTTCGGAAATATATAGTTAGTGGTAGAATAAAAGATATTACACAATTAAACAATGATAGAGTTCTAATCATAGATGTTGAAAATACAGATGATTTAGGCTTTGATAGTATCTACTCTTTAGTAATTGAAATTATGGGAAGACATAGTAATATTACATTAGTTAGAAAAAGAGATGGAATAGTTATGGACTCTATAAAACATATAACCCCTGAGATTAATAGCTATAGAAGTATTTATCCTGGTTTAAAGTTTAAATACCCACCTAGTTTCGATAAATTAAATCCATTAAATTGCAGTAATACTAACATAATAACTTTTATTAAGGAAAATGATTTAGATATTTCTAATAAAACTGCTTCTTTATGTTTTAATGGTGTAAGCAAATTATTATCTGAGGATATATACAAAAGTTACCTTTCTTTAGAAGATGTAGATCAAGATTTAAATTCATATGCTAATATTTGCATGGATTACTTTAGTAATATACGTTCTAATAACTTTGAATTTATAAGTTACTTTGATGAAAATATGCTAAAAGACTTCTACTGTCTAGACCTAATTACAATGAAAAGTTATAATAAAGATATTTATACCTCACCTTCAAAACTTATTGAATCTTTTTATAAACAAAAAGCTAGAAGTCAACATGTTCACGGTAGAAGCACAGAGCTATTAAAATTAATTAATACTAATTTAGATAGGTGTAATAAAAAAATTGATATTTTAAAATCCACCTTAGAAGAATGTAAAAATAAAGATGAGTATAAAATTAAAGGTGAACTTTTAACTGCAAATATATATAGCATTACACAAGGTAAATCTGAAGTGTCTCTTCAAAATTATTATGGTGATGAAGATGAATATATTACTATAAAATTAGATGAAAATAAAACAGTCTCTGAAAATATACAGTCATTCTATAAAAAGTATAATAAATATAAAAAATCTGAAGCAGCCGCTAAAATTCAACTTTCAATAGCTGCTGACGAGATAGAATATTTAAATTCTGTTTTAAATAACTTAGTTAATATAGAACAATACGAAGAAATTGAAGAAATAAGGTCTGAACTTGTTGAATCAGGATATTTAAAACGTAAGATTCTAAAAAAAGGCAAAAAGAAAATTTCAAAACCAATGCATTTTATTTCTAGTGAAGGACTGGATATTTATGTTGGAAAAAATAATATTCAAAATGATTATCTAACGCTTAAATTTGCAAACAAGCAGGATACTTGGCTTCACACAAAGGACATTCCTGGTTCTCATGTAATAATAAAAGGAACTAATATATCTGATACAACCTTGTTAGAGGCTGCTACCCTTGCTGCTTATTATAGTAAATCTAAAGATTCCTCTAATGTTCCTGTGGATTACACTTTAGTTAAAAATGTTAAAAAGCCTTCTGGTGCTAAACCTGGAATGGTTATATATTATACTAATAAAACACTTTATATAAACCCTAAGGACCTTGGACTTAAAAGAGTTTAAAATAAACTCCTATCCGTAGATAAATAGTTGGTAATATGAAAAGAGCTTGAACCAAAGGAACTACTTCCTTTTATCCAAGCTCTTTTCATATTAAACCTTCTACTCTGATTTACTCTTTTCAGGTAACACTAAATTTAGTATTATGCCAACTAAGGTAGCTAGTGCACCTCCTGATAAACTCACACCCTTAAAGTCTATAACCGCTCCACCTATACCTAAAATTATTATTACGGAACATATTATAAGATTCTTTTTCATACCAAAATCTATTTTGTTTTCAACAAAAATTCTAAATCCTGATGAAGCTATTATACCAAATAGTAATATAGACACTCCACCCATTACTGGTAGAGGTATATTGCTTATTACAGCAGATACAGGACCTATGAATGATAACACTATAGCTATAACCGCTGCCCATGCTATAACCCAAACACTATATACCTTAGTTATAGCCATAACTCCTATATTTTCACCATAGGTAGTGTTAGGCGGTCCACCAACTAGTCCTGCAAAAATCGTGGCAACTCCATCTCCTAATATAGATCTATGAAGTCCTGGATCTTTTGTGAAGTCTTTTCCACAAACATTATTTGTTACATATACATGTCCTATATGTTCTGCTAATGTAACAAAAGCCACTGGAGCCATAAGTAGTATGGCATTCCAATTAAATTTTGGTGCCATGAATCTTGGTATTTCAAAAAGTTTAGCTGATTTTATAATTTCTACTGATTCTTGTGGGATTACACCTAAAATTAAGGATAGTATGTATCCTACAACCATGGCTACAAGTATTGGTATTACACCTAAAAATCCTTTAAAGTACATAGTTCCAAAAATACCTATGCCCAAAGTTACTAAGGATACTGCTATCCATGACATTCTAGGGATGCCTTCCATAGATTGAACCATAAAATTCGGATTTAACCCCGCCCAGTCTATAGCTACACCTGCAAGTCCTAAACCAATAACAATAACTACAGATCCTACAACTATTGGCGGTAGTAATTTATCAAGCCACCCCGTACCTGTAAATTTAATTATAGCTGCTACTATAACATAAACAACCCCTGCTGCAACTATACCAGATAGCATTGATGGCCTACCATACTTAGCGGTGGCTGCAACTATAGGTGCTATAAATGCAAAGGATGATCCAAGATACGCTGGAAGCTTTCCCTTAGTGCACAATATATATATAAGGGTTCCAACCCCACTACAAAATAGTGCTAAGGAAGGGTTTGTGTTAGTCAGCATTGGCACTAATATAGTTGCACCTACCATTGCAAATAAATGTTGGAAACTTAAAGGTAATGTCTTAATCATTGGTAGTCTTTCTTCTACATCTACGTAGTTTTTCATATTATTCCTCCTCTTTTTAACCTCACTGGATTATTTTAAAAGACTTATATATAGAAAATCTTTTAATTCATTTTAATTTGGTGTGTTAAAATATAATTTTAAAAAATTTATTATGATTCTAATTCATAAATTTTCACTAAATCTTCTCCATCTATTTCTTTAATTTCAACAGATACCATCTCGTCTTTTGATGTAGGTATATTTTTACCTACATAGTCAGCTCTTATAGGAAGCTCTCTATGTCCTCTATCTATAAGCACAGCCAATTGAATAGACATAGGTCTTCCATTGTCCATAACTGCGTCTATAGCTGCTCTAACTGTCCTTCCTGTGTAAAGTACATCATCTACTAATATCACTTTTTTATCTTTAATTTCAACACCTAGGTTTTTGTTATTTATGGTTGGTGCATCATTTAAATTTGTAAGGTCATCTCTATATAATGTTATATCTACAGATCCTACCGAAACTTTTATTCCCTCTATAGCCTCTATAGTTTCTGCTATCCTTATTGCTAGTGGATATCCTCTTCTTTTTATACCTACTAAAACAATATCTTCTATGCCTTTATTTTTTTCTAATATCTCATGTGATATTCTTATAAGACTTCTTTTTATTGCATTTTCATCTAATAGAGTTGTCTTTAGTTTCATAATTATTCCTCCTTCTATAAAAATAAAGCGTCTTATCAGAAAAGATAAGACGCTTAAAAACAAATTAATAACAAAGTTAACATCTGCGCCTTTGGATCTCTCTTGGATCATTTTAAAGGTATTTTTATTATTATATCATCTAAAATTATTCTTTACAACTGTTTTTTTAATCTAGTAAGTATTTTTGTAAAATACTCTGGAAGTTCAGATTCAAACTCAACATACTGATTTTTAGTTGGATGAATAAAACCTAAAGATTTGGCATGAAGCATTTGCCCCTTTAAGTTGAACTTTTGTTTCTTATATCCATATACCGGATCTCCCACTAAAGGATGACCTATATAGGCCATATGAACTCTTATTTGATGAGTTCTTCCTGTTTCTAGGTTGCACCTTACTAAAGTATTATTTTCATATCTTTCTAAAACCTCATAATGAGTTATAGCACGCTTACCTTCTTCTACTACTGCAAATTTAATCTTTTCTTTAGGATTTCTACCTATTATAGTGTCTATAGTGCCGCTGTCACTTTTTAAAACTCCTTCAACTAGTGCATAGTACTCTCTTTTTATAGTATGTGCTTTAAATTGCTCTGCTAATATGCAATGTGAATTATCATTTTTGGCTATAACAAGTACTCCCGAAGTATCTTTATCTATTCTGTGAACTATCCCAGGTCTTTCACTACCATTAACCTTAGATAAATTCGAAGAGTGATTTACAAGTGCATTTACAAGTGTGCCATCATGATTACCAGATGCAGGATGAACAACTATGCCTTGCTCTTTATTTACAATGATTATATCATCATCTTCATATAATATATCTAAATATATATTTTCGGGCCTCACTTCAATTTCTGTGTTTTCTTTAAGATAAACCTTAATTAAATCTCCTTGTTTTATCTTATATTTGCTTTTTACAGGATTATCATTTACTAGAACATTACTTTCCTCAATTAATTTTTGTATGTAGGATCTTGATAAAGTCTCTGAATTTCTAAATAAATATTTATCTACCCTCTCTTCATCTACACATTCTTCTATTAAAAATACTTCTTCTTTCATTATTCGCCATCCTTTATTATAAATACTGCAAGTAAAAATGTTCCTATAACCACAAGTATATCCGCAATGTTAAATGTCGGAAAACTATAAACATCTTTATAGTGGAAAAAAATAAAATCTACTACATAATTATACTTTATTCTATCTATTAAATTACCTATAGCCCCAGATATAATAAGAGCTAATGATATTTTTAATATAAATGATTTAGGTTTATACCTTATTAAATAAAAAATCATTGCTAATACAACAATAATCGTTAATAATGATAATAAAAAAGCCCTTCCTTGAAAAATACCGAATGCAGCCCCTCTATTTTCTAAGTAAGACAAACTAAAAAAGTTATTAATTATAACTACATCCTTACCCTTAGCTAAATTACTAACTGCCCACATTTTTGTAACCCTGTCAACAAACACACCTAAAATAATTATGATTATTTCCAATTTTCCATCCCCCGTTAAATTAATCTGGTAATGCACTTTTATATTGCTCGAAAGCATCATTTTTTTAATATTTAGGTTTCAACCATATTTAAGAATTCACTAAAAAATTTTATGCTATTTGGAAATGATATATTTGTATACTCCCAATGATTAATATTGGTACTTTTTAAATTTCTAATAGAAAGTACTGCAAAGGCCATAGCTATTCTATGATCTTTTTGACTTTCGATATTTATATCTTTGCTTATATATGAATTTCCACCCTTAATAAATAGGTCTCCATTGTCATAATGTGATTGTATACCACAATTTTTTAAATTATTTATTATACCATCTACTCTATTACTTTCTTTAACCTTTAACTCATCTACTGATTTTATTATAGTAGTACCTTCACTAAAAGCGGCTAAAACACTAATAAGCGGAATTTCATCTATAATACTCGGAGTATATTTTGCTTCAATTTCAATTCCTTTAAGGTTACTACTTTTAACCTTTATATCACCTACAAGTTCTCCATTTCTAGTTTCTTTTATGTCCATATTTATATCAGCACCCATGTCCTTTAATATATCTATAAATTTTCTTCTGCTGGGATTTAGTAGAACATCTTTTAAAGTTACACTTGATTCTTTCGCGAGTATGCATAACCCTATTATAAAAGCTGCAGAAGATATATCTCCCGGAATAAAGATATCCTTAGAAGATAAATTAGACTTTTCAAGTGTTATAGAGTTTTCTTTACACTTGATATCTGCGCCTAGGTATTTCATCATAATTTCAGTATGATCTCTTGTAGATAAAACTTCCTTTACTACTATATCCTTTTTTGCTACTAAAGCCGCTATTAAAAGAGCTGATTTTACCTGTGCTGAGGATACCGTCATCAAATATTCTATACTTTCTAGATTTGATAATTTAGTGGTGTTTATAGGCAATTTGTCTTCTGAGCACTCAAATACTCCTCCCATAAGTCGTAATGGTTCTAATATTCTTTTCATGGGTCTTTTACTTAAAGATTCATCACCTATTAAAACCGCTTTTATGTTAGCCGCACATAAAATACCTAGTAATAATCTAACAGTTGTTCCTGAATTATCACAGTTTAATACACCAACATCCTTTTTAAATTCTTCTATTCCAGGGCTTATAACTTTTAATTTATATTCATCTTCATAAATAACCTTAGCTCCAAGCTTTTCCATATTCTTAAGTGTAACAACACAATCATTACCTTTTGGAAAGTTATATATATTATATGTTCCCTTAGGTATAC
The DNA here is from genome assembly GCF_002934235.1 of Clostridium algidicarnis DSM 15099. Classification (GTDB taxonomy): domain Bacteria; phylum Bacillota; class Clostridia; order Clostridiales; family Clostridiaceae; genus Clostridium_L; species Clostridium_L algidicarnis. The sequence goes on along the minus strand of NZ_PTIS01000001.1, from coordinate 423,972 downwards.
AGCCTATTATAAGGCTTCTATGTGCAATAGACTTATCACCTGGCAAGTTTTTAATTTCTTTATGAATGTGTTCCTTGGCTTTTAATATCTTTATATCCACTTAAATTCTCCCTTCAATTTAATCTTTTTATGTCATTAATTATATCAGAAAGGGTATTTATTGATATTGTTTGATTTGCATCAGATATTGAAAGATCCGGATTTATGTGGCTTTCTATTATAAGCCCATCTGCCCCTGCAGCAATAGATGCTAAAGACATTGGATGTACTAGTTCTCTAAGTCCTGTTCCATGGCTTGGGTCCACTATAATAGGCAATCTATAGTTGGTTTTAACAAAAGCTACAGCATTTAGATCCAAAGTATTGCGTGTATATGTTTCGAAGGTTCTAATACCTCTTTCACACAATATAACATTTTCATTTCCTTCTCTTAATATATATTCTGCAGCATTTATCCATTCATTTATAGTTGCACTTATGCCCCTTTTAAGTATGATGGGTGTTTTTAACTTTCCTACTTCTTTTAATAAACTGTAATTATACATATTTCTAGATCCTATTTGAATTACGTCAATATAATTAAGAGCTTCTTCTACGTCTCTAGTATCCATAATTTCTGTTGATACAGGTATATTAACTTCTTCTCTTACAGCCTTTAATATTTCAAGTCCTTCTTTACCAAGTCCTTGAAAATCATAAGGTGATGTTCTAGGCTTAAAAGCTCCTCCTCTTAGTATGTTTACACCATATAATTTTAATTGTGTGGCAATGCTAATCATAGTATCATAATCCTCTACTGCACAGGGCCCTGATATTATAACCTTTTTTTTACTACCTATTTCTGTGTCTCCTACTTTAACTATAATTGCATCACCACTATCTTTATCACATAATAATTTACTCATATATTTTTTCACCTTCTATACTCTCTTTGATAACTTTAAGTAGCTGTTCTTCTTTAACTTTAACCGCTATAACAGGTTTTCCTAATGTTGATATTAGTACAAATCTTATATTAGAATCATTTTTTTTATCTCCTCTTATGCTTTTTATAAAATTATCTTTATTATTTATCTTATAATACTTATCTATACCTATATACGTATAAATATCTTTTATTTTATTATATAGAGTTTTATCTAAAGACATAAGAGTTTCTGATAATTTTAATGCAACTAATATTCCAAGAGATACCGATTGTCCATGAGAAACCTTATAATTTGAATCTATTTCTATAGCATGGCCTACAGTATGTCCAAAATTTAATACATTTCTAAGTCCTGTATCCTTAAAATCTTTAGAAACAATGTCTCTTTTTATTAATATACATTTTTGCACTAATAAAATTATCTCATCTTTTTCAAGGTTCACTATAGATTCTATATTTTTTTCAAAATAAATTAACAAATCATCCCTATCTATTATACAATATTTAATTATTTCCCCAAATCCACTCAAAATTTCTTTTCTTTTGAGTGTTTTAAGAAACTCTGGACATACTATGACTTCTAATGGGTTATAAAACATTCCAATATAATTTTTTAGATTATTAAAATTATATCCAACCTTCCCTCCAATGCTACTATCAACTTGAGATATCATTGTAGTTGGAATATTAATGTATCTTATACCCCTCATGTAGGTGCCAGAAACAAATCCCACTAAATCCCCTAGGATGCCACCACCTATACATATTACTATACCATTCCTTTTGGCATTATTATCTACTAAAAATTTATATATCTCATCTACAGTTTCTCTATTTTTATTGCATTCTTTACATTCTATATAAAGTGAGCTTTTGCAAAAGCTCCTAATGTTATTTATATATTTATCGTAATATACGCTTAAATTTTTATCGTATATAAGAAATAAATCAGCCCTATGCTTTACCTTTATATTTTCAATTCTTTTAACAGTTTCATAAATATTATTTACCAAATATATAGGATAGGGTACATTAATATCTTGCTCTATTTTCTTATACATATTTGTCCTCCAATCTTAAATAAAAAAACTCACTCTTAAAGAGTGAGTTCAATTAGCTATTTTTTGCAAAGAAGCTTTTAATAGCACTTAAATCATCTGAGTTTATAGATTCATCCTTTTGTACTTCAATTTCTTTATTTATAATTTGTTCTTTTTCTTCTTCTTCAACTACATCTTCTTCTAAAGGTATTCCTAAATTATAATTTTTAGCAAAGTCTTTTTCAAGATCATCAAAAGTTTCTAACTGAACATTCATAAAACTTCTAAACTTGACTCTAAACCTAATAAAATCTTGTTTTAATCTTTCATACTCATCATTCACTCTTATAACGTCACTATGAGCTTTATCTAATATCTTTTGTGCCGTTTCATTAGAATTTCTAACTATTAAGTCTGCTTCTTTTTGTGCAGATTTTTTAGCTTGTTCTGCGGCATTTTGAGCCAATACTAAAGTATTTTGTATTGTATTTTCTATATTAGAATAATGATCTATCCTATCATCCATTACTGACATTTTCTCTTTTAATATGGCGTTTTCTTTAAATAGCACTTCATACTCTTCTACAATTTTATCTAAAAATTCATCTACCTCTTCTGAATCATATCCTCTAAGTACCTTTTTAAATTCTTTATTACTTATATCCATTGGAGTTATTTTCATAAGTCATCACCCCGTCAAACGTATTTTTTTATTTGTATTTTTAATCTACCACTAGATGTGGTACCTATTATCTCTCCAACCTTATATTTTCCATATCCTCTTATGGTAATAGTATTTGCAGACATTACTTCCTCGCTTTTTTCATAACAAGTGACATAGTCTATAAGTACTTTACCCGATTTTATGTACTGCTGACTTTTTGCTCTTGAAAGATTTGTAATTGAACTAACTATCACATCTATTCTCTTTGATGAAGCTAAATGCACATTTACTTTAAAAGTATAGTCTGGAATACTTTCATTGTCATTTAAAATCTCTACAGTGCATGGACTCTTACCTATAACTTTTAAATTAATAAATATATACTGTAATATATCTTCAGTTACTGGCAAATAGCATTTATTATCTTGTACTATAAGATCACCAAATTTCTCCCTTTTTACTCCTAATGACATTAATGCTCCTAAATAATCTTTATGTAGAAGTTCACAAAATTTCGACTTATTTGTAATCTTAATAATTTGAATAGAATAGTAAGATCCAGAACCATTAAATCTAATTATCCTTCTTTCAGCATCATCAAATCCACCCGAAACATCAGAAACAATATTATTTACGTTGCAATATTTCTGAATCTTATTCCAAATATTAGGTGTTAAGAATTCATTGCTATAGACAGTGTTTAATGTTTTATTCGATAATAAAATCTTATCATAAAGATTTGAACATAAAGATATGTCTTCCTCTCCCATATACTTTAAAAAATCCTTTTTATTCATATTATTTAACTAACAAGAGGCATAATTATGCTCTCTAGCAAATATAATAGTATCAATACAATAACTGGTGAAAAATCTAAGGAGAGGTTTGGCATAAATTTATCTTGTAATAGCTTAGCTGGTTTTAAGATTGGTTCTGTTAGAAATTTTATTATATTTATAAGCTTGTTTTGTTGTTCTCTAAAAATAAATGATAAAACTACATCTATCAATATAGCATATTCTACTATTGAAAATAAGACCTCAAAAAAAACTCTTAAAATAATTATTCATTCCCTTCTATCTAAAAACTATTTAGACCAATTAAACAATCCTTTACTTAATTCAGTCTTTAGTTCGCTCGTAACTTCTATATTAGAAGGTGATACTATATAGACACCATTTTCAACCTCTTGAAGCTCGCCACCTAGAGCATAGCTTGCTCCACCCATAAAATCTAATAATCTTTGAGCTATTTTAGGTTCTAGAGCTGTGGTGTTTACAATAACTATTTTTCGATTTTTTAAATCATCACTTATCTCTGTTACTTCTTCGTAGCTTTGAGGCTTTACTATAGTAACCTTAGCAGAAACTGCAGTATGTATACTTACCACCTTACCTTGATTCTTTTTATTATTTAATTGAGTAGGTTGTTTTACTTCTTCTTCTTCAGCCTCATCATATTCTTCATCATACTCTTCATCATATTCATCCTCTAACCCCAAAAATCCCCATACTTTATTTAACACTTTCGCTGCCATTTATATTCCTCCTCATTTTTATATTCTTTTACCAAAGATGCCTTCCCCGACTCTTATCATGTTAGCTCCACACTTTAAAGCTAATTCGTAGTCTCTACTCATTCCCATAGATAGATAGTCCATAGATATATTAGAAAATTTTCTATAAGAAAGGTTATCCCAAATATCCTTCATCTTCATAAAATAAGATTCAGAAGACTTTTCATCGCCTTTTGGTATTATAGCCATAAGACCTTTAATCTTTACAAAATTACATTTCTCAATTTCAACAATTAGCTCTTCTAAATCTTCTAAGAATATGCCATCCTTACTTTTTTCTTTTCCTATATTAATTTCAATTAAAGCCTCTGCAACTTTGTTTTGCTTCATATATTGTTTTTCTATTTCCGATAAAAGTCTTATGCTATCTAAAGATTGAATAAGATAAACCTTCCCCACTATATACTTTACCTTATTTCTTTGAAGGTGACCTATAAAATGCCATCTTATATCTTTTGGCAATTCTTCGCTTTTTTCTAATAATTCTTGGACCTTATTCTCTCCAAAGTCTATTATACCAAAATCATAAGCCTTTTTTATACTATCCGTAGATTGTTGCTTACTCACAGCTATAAAAGTTGAATCCTTTGGTATTTCATTTGTAATTGATTTTAAGTTACCCAAGACATCCATTAATACCCTCTCCTTTGATAACCCTTATAAAGTAACTATTCTTCACAAATTTAAAAATCCCTTTATTTTTAAATAAATTATTATTTATTTTTTTTACTACTTAAAAAGTTCACTTTCAAATCTCCTATATAAGGTGAAATTACAATAGTCTCTTTCTCTTCTATATCAATATTTATACCTCTACCTTGTAACCTTTTTACATAGCTATCATTGGACTTAAGACTATTTACAAGGTTTTCTGTATTTCCTATAGCTTCTATATGAAAAGGTGCAGGAAGTTTCACTCCATTTATACTTATAAATGCTGAACTACAATACACTTCAGAATTGCTCATTAGTCTTTGCCCATTTATTGAAATAGCTTCAGCTCCAAAAAGTTTTAACTCGTTTATAATTTGAATTAAATCTGTATTATGAAAGGTACGCATATACCTTAAAAGGGGATCTTCTATATCCGGATTAAGCTCATCGAATCCATCTCTTACGGTTATTTCTATACCATTCCCTTGAACCTTATTATACCCTAAAAGTATTTTGTTATTTTCTAGTTCTTCTACTATAGAATCTGCTATATTCTTTTCTTTATCTACGTATCCTGATTTAAAGGAATTAAGTTTTTTATAATTACTTTGGTAATCCTCTCTTACATCGGAAACCTCTCTATATAATTTATTTCTTTTATTGTACATTTCTTGATATTCTTTCGTGCTTACATACTCTCGTTTATTGTCTGTGCTTAAATTTATATTGAAAGATACAAGAATTCCTATCATAATTGCAGCTATAAAAATAAATATTTTTCCTTCATTTAATTTCATAAAATCACCCTTTTTGGATTTAAAAATTAATGTAAAAGTAATTTAATACTACATTAAATTTAACGATGTTTAATCTTTTCTAATAGTAACCTTCTTATTATAGCGAAATTGTCAAAAATTCTTCCACCAAATACTATAACTGCAGCAATATATATTGGTATACCAAGCCTATCTCCCAAATATGCAAGTCCTGCAGCTAAAGCTGCATTTCCGAAAAACCCAGATATAAATATATCAGCTTGAAAGTTTTTAGATAGATATGCTCTTATAGCTCCAAAAACTGAATCTAAGCAAGCAAGTATAGCTACAGATATATAAGGTGAAAACTTATCCGGAATATTTATCTTTAAAAACATTCCCATTAAAACTCCAACTAAAAGTCCAATTAATGCTATCATTTTATCACTCCTACTTATTCTACAGCTTTAATATATTCTTGCTTATAGTTTTTACTAAACTTTGGTATATTTATTGAATCAGACATCTTAATATCAATATTATAATTTTCTAGGTTTTGATAATGAAAAACTCCTGCAAAATTAACTCCTGCATCTAAGGTCTTTTTATTTCCAATTGCTTTTATTTCTATTTTTTCTTTTGGTGATATTTTCTCATCATTTATTAAAATAAAGCTATTATTAGAAGAACTTTTTATTCCCGTTTGTAATGTTACCCTCTTATCATTTATAGATATGGCCTCTGCGCCCGAAAAATTCAATTCATTTATTACATATACCAGCTCATAATCAGTTATAAATGCTGTATATGTATTGCTAGAAAACACAGGATCTTTAGGTGTTAGTGATAATATTACGCCTGGGCCTGTCACATCTAAACTACCTAGTATTAATCTACTATTATCTAATTGTTTTTTTAATTCTTTAGTTACATCTCCACTTTCACTAGCGGATTCCTCATACTTTTTTAATTGTGAAGATACATCATTATTCTTTTTTTCTAATTCCTCTTTTTGTTTTTGCAACATTTCAACTTCAACACTTATTTCTTCTTTATCATAGTTATTTGTCTGAAGCTTTTTATCTTGACCACCTAGAAGCTTAAATTGATAAGCTAGCAAGAATCCAAGAAGTGCACAAATTAAAGCCACAGCTACTTGCGAATTAACCTTTTTCACTCCATCACCTCTTCCTACTCTTCTACAAATATTACGGGGTTTCCTTTAAAGCTTACATTTATATATCCCTTAGATTGACTTAACTCAGGCTTACTAGAAATTATATTTATAGCCTTATTTAATTTTCCTTCTATATCATCACTAGTTCCTATAATTATGCACATATTGTTATGATAAGCCTTTATAGATAAGATATCTTTCATGTCTAAAGATGTTATATCTATTCCTGATGTATTATTTTCTATTAAAAAAGAGAAGTCATTTATAACCTTATTCTTCCTATCTTCTTTAGGCAATATTTCCTCCCCTACTTTTGCATTAGTATAATCTAATCCATCTATATATATTAAATTCATATTAGTAATTTCATCTTTTATTTGTAATAATTTTGAATCCCTATCTATTATAAAGTATTTATTATTGCTTTCTCCATAAAAAAATGCACTTCTTTCCTCTACATTTAATATAATTGTATTTGGTAGCCTCCTACTTATCTTTACGTTTTTTATGTAGGGATTGTCATGTATTTTTTTAATTATCTTTTTAGTATTAATATAAAAGATATTATTTCCCTTTTCTAAAGTAGATGTACTTATAATTTCTTCTGATGAAATTATATTATTTCCCTCTACGATTATAGTTTCAACATCAAAAATTTTTAATTTTAGACTTAACGTAATTAATATAACAATTAAAAATATGAAAATTATAATATTGCGTTTTAAAGCCTTTCTTTTTCTCCTTTTAACTATAAATGAGTTTTCTTCTTTTTTCTTTGCTATTTCGCCCATTTTAATCTCCTTTTAAACTTTAAGGATTCTTATTATTATAATAACATTAATTTAATAATAAGAATACCTAAAAATAAATTAGAGCCTATATTTTTGGAATACACGTTAACTACCCTATGTATTCCAATTAATATAGCCTCTTTTTTAAATACTATCAGTCTGCCTAGATATATTAAGCAGTACCCCCATTGCAATAAGATTTATAACTAACGACGATCCACCATAGCTTATAAAAGGTAGTGGTACTCCTGTTACAGGCATAGAACCTGTTACTACTGCAATATTTATTATGGCTTGAACTGCTATTATCGAAGTTATTCCTGTGGCTAAAAGCGTTCCATAAATATCTTTTGCCTTAGATGCAGTTCTGATTCCTCTCCATATAAAAATTAAAAATAATAGTATTATAAAAAGACAACCTACAAGTCCAAGCTCTTCACCAATTATAGCAAAAATAAAATCATTATGTGGTTCTGGCATATAGTATGCCTTTTGCCGTGACTTACCAAGTCCTAGGCCCAGTATCTTTCCTGAACCCAGTGCAAGTAATGACTGTATTAATTGATAGCCATTTTTAACTGGATCTTTCCAGGGATCTATGAAATTTAAAAGCCTATCCTTTCTATAAGATTCTGAAAATATAAACACTACCCCTAATGCAAAAAGACTTGGTGTCACTATGCCGAAGAGATGAAATGCTCTTCCACCTGCTACAAACAAAATTATAAGGGTAACTATCATTATAACTGATGCTATACTTAGGTTTTTTTCTAAAAGAATCATACCTGCATAAAAGCCTGAAACCAAAAGATAAGGTAATATACCATATAAAAAACTATTAATCTTTTCTCCTTTGTATTCTAAACTTTTAGCCATATAAGCTACTACTACATATTTTACAATTTCAGAAGGTTGAAATGATGCAGGACCTATTCTTATCCATCTTTGAGCCCCATTTACACCTTCGAAAGCAAAAACAAGAAATAACAACGGCACGCAAATAATCATAAGCAAAGTTGTATATTTTTTTAGTTTGTGATAATCATAATTCATGAATACACACATGGTTGTAACTCCTAAAATAGCCCAAAGCGCCTGCCTTTTTAAATAAAACATGCTGTCCTTTTTACCATACAACGCAATATAAGAACTAGCACTATAAACCATTATAACCCCTATAGCAAGAAGAATTAATATAGAAGCAAACATAATAAAATCTATTTGCTTAATATTCTTTTTCTTTTTTTTCATAAATATCCTCCTTAGTCAATTTTAAAAAGCAAGGAATCCTATTAAACATAATATAACTGTTATTATTAAAAAACTAGTAACTATTTTAGTTTCCGGCCACCCAAGTTGTTCAAAATGATGATGTAAAGGTGCCATCTTAAATACCCTTTTACCTGTTAGTTTAAAGGATGTTACTTGAATTATAACTGAAAGCGTTTCTATTACATAAATGCCACCTACTATGAATAGTAATAGCTGCAGTTGAAGTGCCACAGCAACCATTGCTACAGCTCCTCCAAGTGCTAGAGAGCCTGTATCTCCCATAAATATTCTAGCAGGAAATGCATTGAATCTTAAAAATCCAAGTAGTGATCCAGCTAAAATCAAGCAAAATATTGAGAGAGTATAATGCCCCATACCAAAACTTACTAAAGCAAAAAATGTTATAACTAGTAGGGTAACCGATGTGGCAAGTCCATCAAGTCCATCAGTCAAATTTACAGCATTAGTAACTCCAGTAAAATAAACTAACATAAAAGGTATATACAGTATACCTAGATCTATAGTCTTACTAGTAAACGGAATAAATAGTTCAGTTCCAATTTTACCGTAAGCATAATAAGATAAAACTGATGATACAATAATAAGTAATACCATCTTTTGCTTTGCATTAAGTCCTTGATTATCTTTGTGTCTTATTTTCATATAATCATCCAAAAAACCTACAAATCCAAATCCTATAAATGCGTATAATGCAACCATCGCTTCATCACTTGGTTTTCCTATCATTATAATCATAGAAATTAAAGTAGATATAATAAAAATTATTCCTCCCATTGTAGGGGTTCCTGCTTTTTTTTGATGTGATTTAGGTCCATCCGACCTTATATTTTGACCAAATTTAAGTTTTGAAAGTACAGGTATAGCTATAGGTGCTAAAATTGACACTATTATAAACCCTATCAATATTGAAAATATATTATAATAATTTAATAAATTATTCATGCTGTTTATATTCATAACTCTTTAACTTCCCCCCTCTTTAGTTGTATATCCTTTTTAATTCTTCGATTATTGATTCAAACTTCATAGACCTTGAAGCTTTAACCAAAACCAAATCATCTTTTCTTATTATTTTATTAATATTCTTTATGGCTTCATTTGTATTTTTAAATAAAAATACGTTTTTTTCATCATTATAACCTTCTGCCATTTCTGATGAAAATTCACCAACAGCTACTAATATATCTATACCTTTATCTTTCGCATAACCCCCTATTTCTTTATGAGCATTTCTAGAATACTCACCAAGTTCCTTCATAGTACCAAGTATAGCAACCTTTCTCGATTTATCTAAGTTTGCTTGAACATCTATGGCTGCCTTAATTGAATCAGGACTTGAATTATAACAATCATTTATTATATCTATATTTTCCCCCTTTATTATGTCTAACCTCATGGAAGAAACTTCTAAAGCTTTTAAGGATTCCACCATTTGTTTTATATCTATGCCCATTAAATATCCACAACTGATAGCTAAAAGTGCATTTTCAATATTATGTACTCCTGGTACTGGTAAACTTATCCTACCTATATCTTTTCCTTTATAAATCAAAGAAAACTCACTATAACTTTCTTTTAAATTAATGTTAATTGCTTTAAAATCACTTTTATCCTTTGATATAGATGTTCTTACAATCTCAAACTTTTTACTATTTATTTTTGAGAGCATAGAATCTTGCTGATTTATTATTAATACATTATCCTTGGTAAAAAAATCTGTTATTTCCATTTTAGCTTTTAAAATATTATCTTTGCTTTTTAAATTTTCGATGTGGGATAACCCAATATTTGTTATTACTGCAACATCAGGTTTTGAAACCTCTGCTAAGTTATGAATCTCATTTAAATTACTCATACCAAGTTCAAGCACAGCTATTTCATAGCTTTCGTCCATCTGTAATATCATTAAAGGGAGTCCTATATGGTTATTAAAATTCCCTTTAGTTTTAAAAACTTTAAATTTACTACTTAAAACAGCTGACATCATATCTTTAGTTGTAGTTTTACCTGTAGATCCTGTTATACCTATCACTTTTATATTTGATTTTTCTCTTTTATATTGAGCCATTTTTAATAAGGCTTCCTTGCAATTTTCAACTTTTATTATAATAAAGTTATTGTATTTAGATAATAAATCTTCCTTTTTAAAATTTATTTCATCTAATATACATAAACTTGCTCCCTTTTTTAAGGCTTCTTCAATAAAATCATTTCCATTGAAATTATCACCTTTTAATGCTAAAAATATACTCTTTGGCTCTATTTTTCTTGTATCAGTGTTTATATCGCTAAAATTTACTTCACCTTTTTTTAAATAAATATGACCCCTTGTACTCTCTATAATCTCATCTAAGGTTAGACCGATCATCATAATACCTACTTTCCACTAAATTTATTGTTTAATATTTCTTCTACTATTTCTCTTTCATCAAAATGTATTGTTTTTTCCTTTAAGACTTGATAAGTTTCATGTCCCTTACCTGCAATTAATATAACATCATCTTTTTTTGCTATGGAAATAGCTTTTTCAATAGCTTTTTTTCTATCTTCTATTACTATGCAATTTTCTTTATCTTTTATTCCTGATATTATGTCTTCTATTATATTAATAGGATCTTCCGATCTTGGATTGTCTGATGTAATTATTGTAATATCACTAAGTTTTTCTCCTATACTACCCATTATAGGTCTTTTACCTTTATCTCTATCGCCACCACACCCATAAACGCTTATAAGTCTACCTTTTGTGAGCTCCTTTAATGTGGATAGTACATTTTCTAGACCATCTGGGGTATGAGCATAATCTAAAATTATATCAAATCCTAAATTTTTATCCTTAGCTACTGTTTCGCATCTTCCAGGAACTATAGATCTTTCTAATCCTTTTTGTATATATTTCATGTCTATACCGCTTTTAACACATATTGAAATTGCTCCAAGAGCGTTATAAATATTATAATTCCCTGGTATACTAATTTTCATATTATATTTAGTGTTTTGAAGGTCCATATTAAAAGAAATTCCTTTTGGATAGCTTGTTATATTATATGCTTTAAAATCTGATTCTTCTTTTATAGAATATGTACTTTTTATTATATTATCTTCTTTTATATCTCTTAAAACTCTTTTTCCATAAGAATCATCTACATTAATTGCAGCATATTCACTATTTTTAAATAACTTTAGTTTGCATTTATAGTAGTTTTCAAAAGTTTTATGAAAATCTAAATGATCTTGTGTAAGATTTGTAAACATAGATAATTTGAACTTAATTCCATAAACCCTATCTAAAGCTAAAGAATGGGATGAAACTTCCATGACACAATACTCTGTTCCTTCTTTAACCATTTTATCAAGTAAACATTGTAATTCTAAAGATTCTGGAGTAGTTCTTTCAGAAGGTATCGGAGTTTTTCCTATAAAATTTGCTATAGTTCCTATAAGTCCTACTTTATATCCCGCTTCTTCTAATATAGACTTAATCATATATGAAGTTGTAGTCTTACCGTTAGTGCCTGTAATTCCTATTAAGTTTATTTTTCTTGAAGGATTATCATAATAATTAGCTGCAGCTTTAGCTAAAGCTTTCCTTGTATCTGTTACCTTAATAACTGTAATGCCCTTTACCTTCGGTGCAAAATCAACATTTTCTAGAACAATAACTTTTGCGCCTTTTTTTATAGCTTCATCTATATATAAATGCCCATCAACTTTTAAACCCTTTATACAAAAAAACATATCATCAGTAGAAACCTTTTTTGAATTATATTGTATTTTGCTAATTTCACCTTCAAAAGTTTCGGATACAAATGTAAATTCTATTTCTTTAAGGATATTTTTAATTTTCATCTTAGCATCTCCTTATATTAATATGCCTATTTAAATATATAAATTACGATATATTTAAATAGGTTTTGCAAAATTATATTATACTAAAATAATATTGGCATGTGGTATAAGCCTTATTCCACATGCCTAAAGTTTAAATATTTTAACTAATCAAATCCTGTAGGACTTAATAGTATATGAATATTTGTTCCGTACTTTACTATGGTATCTGCTTCTAAGCTCTGTTCTATTACCATGCCTTCGCCTTCTATTGTAGCTTCGAGTCCTATAGAGTTTAATATACTCAAAGCGCCTTCTTTAGAATACCCAGTTAAACTTGGCACTATAACTTCTTTATTATAATTATAACTTTTATCTGCATAAAGCAATATTTTTTTATTTTCCTTTATAGTATACCCTGGCTTAGGACTCATATCGTAAATATTGTCTAATTCCCCACTTACTTCATAACTTAGATTATTGGACTTTAATACTTTTATAGCTTCTGATTTTTTCAGCCCTCTTACATCTGGAACAATAACATCTTTAAGAAGACTTTCTTCAACACTTTTATCATCTGCATCTGGTTTTATTTGAAGATAATTAAAAATATTATTAAAAACTTGCTTAGCTACAGGTGTTGCTATAACCCCTGCGTAATATTCGCCTGAACTTGGTTCATCAATAGAAATAAATACAGTTATTTCTGGATTGTCAGCTGGAGCCATTCCAACAAAGGAAGCTACATATTTACCATGTTCGTAAGTCCCACTTTGTGAATTAACTTTTTGAGCTGTACCGGTTTTTCCTGCTATATGATAACCTTCTATATAAGCTCTTTTACCACTACCTTCTGCTATAACATTTTCTAGATAGCTTCTTAAAAGTTTGGTATTTTCTTCGCTTACTATCCTCTTTTCTCCATAATCTTCATAGGTCTTATAAATACTATTTTCTTCACCATTCATAATTTGCTTCATTACGTGAGGTCTAACCCATACACCATTATTAGCTAGAGTATTAAAGGCTGCTAAAAATTGTATTGGACTTACTGTGTTGGTTTGCCCAAAGGATATTGTTGCAAGATCTACATCACTTATAGTTTCAGTTTTCTTAACTATTCCTTTAGCTTCACCTGGAAGATCTATTCCTGTTTTTTGTCCAAATCCAAAAGCTTTAATATACTTATTAAGTTTTTCTTTTTGAAGTTTTTGACCAACATTTACAAATCCCACATTACAAGAATTTTTTAATATTTCTTGAAAGCTTTGTTCTCCATGCCCGGTTCTCTTCCAACAATGTATAGTTCTGTTTGCAACCTTAATGCTTCCACTACACATAAATTTACTTGAATCATCAATAAGGCCTTCTTCCATTGCTCCAATTGATGTAATAACTTTAAATATAGATCCTGGTTCATAGGTATCATTTACTATTTTATTTCTCCATTTTTTTTGAAGATCTTCCATAGACTCATTTTCTTCCTTAGGCTTATTTGGGTTAAAATCTGGCTTATTAGCTAAAGCATAGACTTCTCCTGTTTTAGGATTCATAACTATTATAGACACACTTTTAGCTTGATTATCCATAAGTGCTTGATCTGCTGCTTGCTCTGCAAATTGCTGTATTTTTTCATCTATAGTTAAAAATATATCCATACCTTCAACAGGTTTTCTATACTCTGATATAGTATGCTCTTTATCTGCACCCCTACTATCTATTTCTAAAATGCTTACCCCAATGGTCCCAGTAAGCTCTTTATTATAAGCTAGTTCTATACCTGTAAGTCCATCTCCATCTATATTTGTAGTACCCAGTACGTGAGCTAAAAAGTTATTGTTTGGATAATATCTTTTAGTATCTGGGGATACTATCATACCACCTATGCCCAATGATTTTAACTTATCTGCACCATCTTTTTCAATTCTTCGAATTAAATTTGCAGATTGCATAACCTTACCATTTGGGAGTTTTTTATTTAAAATTTTTAATACCTCTTCAGGTTTCATTTCTAAAACCTCTGAAATAGAATCCGCTACACCTTCATTAGTTAAATTCTCTTTTTTTAAAAAAGCTCTAAATGCATTCATATCTAGATCCGCCCTATAAACATTTGCACTTATAGCTAATTCCTTTCCATTTCTATCTAATATACTACCCCTTTTAGCAGAAATTTTAACTTCACTAGTCCACTGTTCTTCTGCCCTTGCCGAATATTCCGGGGATTTTATTATCATTATGTATGAAAGCCTAGTAATTAAAATAGTAAGGGATACAACAAAGAATATAAATATTGTTACTATTCTCTTCCGAATTATAACTTGGTCTTTATATTGAATCTTAGACAAGTATATACCTCCACTTAATTGCTAGTAGATGTAAATTTAAAACAATATATCTTTAAGCTTTTCAAACTTACTAAGTTTTTCTTTATCCTTATTAGATTCTTTAAAATTGTTTTTTGAAAGATCAATAATTAGAGCTTTACTATTATCAGGTTCCTTCATATTTAATTGTTTTTCTGCTGTGTTCTTTACACTTTCATAAGAGCTAACTTTTAGTATATCAATTTTTAATGCCTCATTTTCTGAATCAACTTTTTGAATTTGATTTTTTACTGAAGATAAATCCTTTTGTATATTAAATATAATAGCATATCTACTAGTAAGTAGAATTCCTAAAGCAAAAAGAATTAATATATAACGAATGGCTGATTTTTTCTTTTGATTTTTTTCTTTTGATATTCTTATTTCTCTCTCTCTTTTTTCTCTTTGTAATTTTTTATATTTATCTTTTTTTTGTGTATCTTTTTTTAATTCTGGCATTAATGCATTACTACCATTAATATAATTTTTCTGCTTTTCTACTATCAATTTATTCCCCTCCGTTTCACTTTAGAACTATTTTTTCTGCAACTCTAAGTTTTGCACTTCTACTTCTACGGTTAAGTTCTACTTCTTCAATACTAGGTTCTATTGGCTTTTTAGTTAAGATCTTTATAATAGGTTTATTTTCGCAAACACAAATCGGGAATTCCCTTGGGCAAGTGCAAGGATTTGTAAGTGCTTTGAATTTATTTTTTACAATTCTATCTTCTAACGAATGGAATGTTATTATTGCAATTCTTCCATTTCCATTTAAAGAATCCACAGAATCTTCTATGGTTTTTTCTATTATACCAAGTTCATTATTAACTTCAATTCTTATAGCTTGAAAAGTTCTTTTTGCAGGATGAGGTCCTTCTCTCCTAGCCCTAGCTGGTATTGCATTTTTAATTATCTCAACTAGTTTAAATGTAGTTTCTATTTTGCTTTCTTCTCTAGCTTTAACTATAAATTCTGCAATTCTTTTGGCAAACTTTTCTTCACCATAGTCTCTTATAACCCTGTATAATTCATCCATAGAATATTCATTTACAACTTCATATGCAGAAAAGTTCTTTGTTCTATCCATTCTCATATCTAAAGGTGCATCATGCATATAGCTAAATCCTCTTTCGTCGTTATCTAATTGATAAGAAGATACCCCAAGGTCCATTAATATTCCATCGACTTTATCTATATTTAATCTTTTAAGCACTTCTTTTATATCATAAAAATTACTATGTGCATAAATTACATTGTGGTAATCTTTTAATTTTTCCTTTGCTGCTTTTAATGCATCTTCATCTTGATCTATACCTATTAAGGTACCTTTTTTATCCAACCTTTTTAATATCTCTAAAGAGTGTCCAGCTCCACCTAAGGTACAATCTACATAAATTCCTAGAGGATTAATATTTAAGTTATCAATGCACTCCTCCAATAATACAGAAACGTGTTTAAATTCCATAATTTACTCCTTTATATTCCTAATTCGCTCATTTTTTCAGCTACTTCATCATAATCTATATTTGATTCGTTATATTCTTCCCATCTTTCCTTACTCCATATCTCTATTCTGCTCATTACTCCAATACTTATTATTTCTTTGTTTATTTTAGAATATTCTATTAGATTTTGAGGTATTAGTGCCCTTCCTTGTTTATCTAATTGAACTTCATTAGCACCTGAAAAGAAAAACCTTACAAAAGCTCTAGCATCTTTACTTGTTAATGGTAGCTTTTTTAATTTTTCTTGTAGTAAACCCCACTCATCCATATCATAAATGTATAAACATCCATCAAGGCCTTTAGTTATAACAAATTTATCTCCAAGGGCCTCCCTAAACTTTGAGGGTACTATTATTCTATTTTTATTATCTATGGCATGCTGGTATTCTCCCATAAACATTTATTTCCCCTCCACTCTACTCCATTTTAAACCACTTTGCTTATTAATTCTATAAAAATATGAAAAAACCTTCTTAAAACAAAATCTATTTTATTTTTTATTAATATAATTAACTTATAATTTATAAAAAGCTATTGTTGACTTTTTATAAAGTTTATTGTAGAATAACAAATGTGCATATGGGAGTAGATGAGTGCTGGTGTGCTCGCCAGTCTTCAAAACTGTGTTGTGGTGCTAATACCATCATGGGTGGGTTCGATTCCCACATATTCCCGCCAGAAGTTAAAAAATAAGAGTTTCAGATTTAATAATCTGAAACTCTTATTTTTATTTTTAAAAACTTTTTCATATGATTCCTGATAGAAACATTACGCAATTTATAAATAAATTCAACTACAACTCTAGAATTATCACTTACTATACATTAAATCTAAAGTTTACTACATCTCCATCTTTCATTTCATATTCTTTTCCTTCTAGTCTAAAGAACCCTTTTTCCTTAGCGGCACTTTCTGAACCTACTTCTATCAATTTATCATAGTCTATTATTTCTGCTCTTATAAATCCTCTTTCAATATCAGAATGAATTTTCCCAGCAGCTTTAGGAGCCTTTGTTCCTTTTACTATTGTCCATGCCCTTACCTCTTGTTGTCCTGCTGTTAAAAAGCTAATTAAGCCTAAAAGTTTATAGCTTAAAGATACTAATTGATCTAACCCTGTTTCCTCTAATCCATATTCACTTAACATTTCTTTTTTTTCTTCTTCTTCTAGCGTAGATAATTCCTCTTCTAATTTAGCACATATTATAACAACTTCAGAATTTTCTTTTTCTGCATGAGCTTTTACTATTTCAACATACTTATTATTATGATTTCCTGATGTTAAGTCTTCTTCTGAAATATTTGCTGCATATAAAACAGCCTTCGATGTTATTAAAAACATGGCTTTTATAAACTCTTGTTCCTCTTCAGTAGCTTCCATTGTTCTAACAGGCTCGTTGCTTTCAAGGTGAGCTTTGATTCTTTCCATAAGTTCATATTCTTCTTTTGCCTTTTTATCTCCTGATCTTACAAGTTTTACAGTCTTCTCCATTCTTCTTTCTAAAACTTCTAAATCCGAAAATATTAATTCTAGGTTTATTGTTTCTATATCTCTTACTGGATCTACAGACCCATCCACATGTACTACATTAGTATCATCAAAACATCTAACCACATGGATAATTGCAGAAACCTCTCTTATATGGGATAAGAACTTATTACCTAAGCCTTCTCCTTTACTAGCGCCTTTTACAAGACCTGCTATATCATAAAATTCTATATTAGTATAAACTTTCTTTTTAGAGTTGTACATTTTTTCTAGTACTTCTAATCTGTTATCTGGTACATTAACCACTCCTACATTTGGTTCAATGGTGCAAAATGGATAATTAGCTGATTCAGCACCAGCCTTTGTTATCGCATTAAAAAGTGTGCTTTTTCCTATATTAGGTAACCCTACTATTCCAAGTTTCATCGCATGTACAGTCCTTTCCTCAAAATCTTGCTTTTTAAATTATACTCTATGGATAGCTTTATTTCAACTTATTGATTTATTCATTTAAGAATTAAAATATTTCTTTAGAAAAATATTTAAAACTAGAAACTCATATTTTAAATTTAAATCTTAAAGCTTTCTTACAAAAACATAGCATACAAGGTATGTAATTCTATGTTTCCATAACTTTAACACTTATTTATACTTAAACATAGTTAATACTATTATTATGTTCGTATTAATATTATTTAATTATATGGAGGTGATAATATGAATTTAAATATTTGTGCTAGTTATGTTTTTTCTTTAACTATACTAATAAATAGTTTTTCAAATTTCAATTCCATAAGAAACTACACTGATAAGTTATTTCAATATTCTTCTAATGAGGCTTATGAGTCCGAGCAAAAGCCTTTAGATACTAAGGAACTTAATTGGTACTTTAATCCAAGAAGTGATGGTCTTACCCCAGAACCTTCAAAGGAAGGAGCACATCTTTTAAAAAAATATGACGCTTATTATGTAGGTGATACTACAGAAAAGGTTATTTATCTAACTTTTGATGAGGGATATGAAAATGGATATACTAATGAAATATTAGATATACTAAAAAAACATAATGTAAAAGCAGCCTTTTTTGTGGTTAAACCTTATATTGAATCAAATCCTGACATAATAAAAAGAATGATAGAAGAAGGTCACTTAGTATGTAATCACACTTGTAGCCATCCTTCCATGGCTTTAATTAAAGATAAAGATAAGTTTAATAAAGAATTATTAGATCTTGAAATATCCTTTGAAAATCTTACTGGTAAAAAAATGGCTAAATATTTTAGACCTCCTATGGGAAAATATAGTGAGTTATCTTTAAATTACACAAAGGAACTAAATTATAAAACTATATTTTGGAGCTTTGCATACAATGACTGGGATATTAAAAAGCAACCATCTAAAGAAAAAGCTTTAGAAACCATATTAAAAAGAAGTCATAGTGGTGCAATTGTACTTTTACATGCCGTATCTAAAACTAATGCGGATATTCTAGATGAAGTTATAACTAAATGGGAATCAGAAGGTTATACTTTAAAATCTTTAGATGATCTTCCTTGAAAATAAAGGATAAAACCTTTAGGTTTTATCCTTTATTTAAAATTTAATATTTTAAACTTAACATATTAACATGTAAATCAGATGGGCGCTAATTCCGGCACCTAATCCCCCTACAGTATGACTTAAAATAGCCTTCCCCGTTAGGCTTCTACACTTTAAGGCATCCATCATAGCAACGTGAGTGCTTAAATAACCGCTCCAGCACATTCCCATAGCTGTAAACACAGCTATTTCATTTCCACCAATTAATCCTCTTTCTAAAAAATTTGGCACAAGGCTAATTGCTGCGCCTACCGACCCTAAAGAGGTAATTGGAAAGGCTATGGCTTCTGGATTTTTAAACCCAAGTAAAGGTTCAATAATAAAAGATAATTTGCTGCCTATCCATGGCAATACAGCAACACCTTCAAATGCAGCTCCAGTATACTCACCACTTAAGCTTGGACCATTAGTAATCATTAAAACTAGTGTACATATTACAAGCACACCAGGTATTATTGATAACCCCATGTCTACGCCAGTCTTTCCACCTTCAAGCATAGATGAAAGCATCCTAGATCCTGTGCTCCCCTGCCTAATTTCTCTATATTTTAAAGAGTCTATATCACTACCTACATCTTCAGATACCCACTTGTCTTTACCAAAATGTTTTTTAGTAAAATGTAACATTATTCTAACACTTATAATACTTCCTATAAATGCACCTACATTTCCTATAATAGCTGCTAAAAAAAAGTCTTCTCCAGCATTTGACTTTTGTCCCATCATAAATGTGGTTACTATTAATCCCATGCCAAAGGATGTCCCAAGATTTGTTAACGCAGGTATTTGATATTTCTTAAAATATCTCTTAAAGCCCTTATCATCCGCAAGAGTTATTATTGCAGGATTATCGGATAAGTAAGTGGTGACAATCCCCAAAGCCGCAGCACCTGGCAAATCATATAGTGGACGCATTAGGGGTGATAATATTTTGTTAATTATAGATATCACACCAAATTCAGATAGTAACGCTGCCACAGCACCTGCTATTACAGCTATACCCATTATAAAAAAAACTGTATTTAATAATAATTTATGAGAAGTATTCATAATAGTATTAAACATATTTGAAGTTCCCATTTGTCGCCCCATTAAAAAGAAAAAGGTAATAAATAAAATCATAGATATAAAGCCTTCTAAGCTTATAGACTTTTTCATTATCTTTTTGACTACATCCTTGTCTTCCATATATGATCCCCCAAAATTAAATTTTATTGTATAATATTAAGCGCCTATCTTATTTTCTACTATTTTTAATATTGCATCTTTCTTAATTGATCCTTCTTTTATAAGTGTATTTGTCTCTTTTAAAAGTGTTTCTTTTAACTTTATATCTTCCAAACTAGCCAAATTTATTTTCACATTAAGCGAAGCTCCCTCAAGCGCAGCTTGAATCATAAGAGCCGAAACCCCAGCATCTGAAATGGCGTTAGCGTTGCCGTACTTTGCAGCAATCTCAATGTACTTATATAATTCAAAACACTTTTCAGATAACCTCCTTGGAACCTCTAATGCTAGTTTATAAGCTTCTTCTATTTTTATCTTTCTTAAGTTCTTTTCGTCTTCACTATCTTTAGGCATCTTATAAGCATCCATCACCTTTAAGAATACAGTTGTATCCTCTTGCATAATATCAAGATACTCTTCTCTTAAAACTTCAGTTTTCTTTAGTGCATTTATTATACATTCTTTTTCTGCGTCTTTTAAATTTTCATAAGCCTTCTTACCTATTGTTAAGTTAAAAACCATACTACTTAAAGATGCAGCTAAAGTAGCTGACAAAGCTGCTGCACTACCGCCACCTGGTGCTGGTGATTTTGATGCTAGTTCTTTTGCAAAATTTTCTACCGTTAATTCTTTTAACATTTAAATTCCCCCTACCTTTATGATAATGCATTCAATATCATAATCTCCCTAATATTAAATGCATTATCTTATAAATTTTTAAGTTATATGTTTATATTAACTTTTTTCTCTACAGCTTCAATAATACTTCTATCTTTTAATATTTTAGTACATTTATCTAATTCTTTATACATAACCTTATCTTCTTCAATAAAATCTATACTTTCTCTAACTACGTTATATGCTTCTTGTGTTCCCTCTCCTAAAATGAATCCTTCTCTGAAATCAAGTGCTTGACAAGCAGCCATAATTTCTGTTGCTAGTACCCTTCTAACATTTTCTAATATATCTCTACTTTTTCTTGCAGCTATAGTCCCCATACTTACATGGTCTTCTTGATTTGCAGAAGATGGTATTGAATCCACTGAAGCTGGATGGGCTAATATCTTATTTTCTGACACTAAAGAGGCTGCAGCATATTGGGTTATCATAAACCCTGAATTTAAGCCTCCATTTTTAACTAAAAATGCAGGTAAATCATTTAGTTGATAATTAATTAGTCTTTCTAGTCTTCTTTCAGATATATTTGCAACTTCTGCTAAGGCTATTCCCATGAAATCGAAAGCTAAAGCCATAGGCTGACCATGAAAGTTTCCCCCTGAAATAACATCTCCTTCTTTTGTTACAATAGGATTATCAGTAACTGAGTTTATTTCAATAAGAACTTTTTCTTTTACATAATTTATAGCATCTTTAGTTGCACCATGAACTTGTGGAACACATCTTAATGTATAAGCATCTTGAACTCTAAGCTCACCTTGTGATGTTACATAAGTGCTTCCTTTAACTAATCTTAAGACATTGTCTGCAGTGCTTATTTGTCCACTATAAGGTCTAATGTTATGTATCCTTGGGTCATAAGCATCTTTTATTCCTCTTAACGCCTCTAAAGATAGTGAGGCTGCTATATCTGATATTTTGCATATATCTATAGCATCGTATAAGGTTATTGCACCAATAGCAGTCATAACTTGTGTACCATTTATTAAAGCTAATCCTTCTTTATAAGTCAAATCTACGGTAGGAATGCCCGCCATTTCCATGGCTTCTTTTCCTGACATAATTTGTCCGTTAAATTCTGCTTCACCTTCACCTAGCATAGGAAGTACCATATGTGATAAAGGTGCCAAATCTCCCGATGCTCCAAGTGAGCCTTTTTCAGGTATACAAGGGTGAACTCCTTTATTTAGCATATTAACTAATGTATCTAAAGTCACTTCACTTATACCTGAATACCCTTTACATAAAGCATTAATTCTAAGTAACATTACAGCCCTTACTATTTCTTGTGATAAAAGATTTCCCGTGCCACAAGCATGAGAAAGAATTAAGTTCTTTTGCAGTGTTTTACAGTCCTTATTCGAGATACTTACATCAGCAAACTTTCCAAATCCTGTAGTTACACCATACACCACTTTTTTTTCTTCAACTATTTGTTCAATTATTTTTCTAGATTTTCTTATACCCTCTCTTGCTTCTTTAGTTATTTCTACTTTTGACCCCTTTCTTGAAACCAAAATAATCTTTTCTAAATCTAACCCATTTCCATCTATTTCTATAATATTCATATTTACCTCCTTTTACTTATTCACCTTATATATATTCTGTAAAGTTTTTAATTTTCCTTCTATAAAATCTATTTTGAATATTCTTATGATAATTTTTATACTGTAATTATGATTTTTATAGTTAAAATGATTTTTTAATAAAAGATGATGAAATTAAAATATTTAACCTCATCATCTTTTATTAATTATATTTAATTGTTTTTATAAACTTTATAATTTTGATATATATTCATAAAGTTTATCTGCAACTTTATTCCAATCATATTTTTCTTTTGTAATCTCATAAGTTTTATTGCTAATTTCTTTTATATTTGATTTATATATAGTTTCTTGTAGTGCTTTGGTTAAAGCCTTTGTATCCTTTATAGGCACAGTAACTCCATTGCCATCTCTTACTATCTCTTTTGCTATTCCTACCTCTGTTGATACTATAACATCGCCAAAAGCTGCTGCTTCTACAAACGCTATGCCAAAGCTTTCAAAGTCAGATGTCAAAGAAAATATTTTAGCTCTTTGATACTCTTCATACAAGCACTTTCTATTTTCTATGTTTCCTTTGATTATTACCTTATTTGCTATATTAGGATAAGACTCTAAATAACCTTTTATGTATTCTTTAAATGTTTCTTCAACTGGACCTACTATTACAAGTTTCCAATCTGTTTTATCTATACCTTCTATATTCGCAAAGGCTTCTAATAACATAGAGGTGTTCTTTTCCTCTGATCCAACCCTTGTAACGCTTAAAATTATATTTTCTTTTTTAGAAAAGTCATAAGAAAGTCCAATGTCCTTTATATAATCAAAGTCTACTCCATTAGATATATTTATTATCTTATGTTTTTGACTTGGCAATAAATCTTTAATTTTAGGGTAAAGTTCCTCTTGCTCTACGCTTATTAAATCCATCTTATTAAAGGCTTTGTTCAACATTTTGTATTGGAGACTATTTAATCCTTCAATTCTTTCTACTAGCTTATGACTACAATCAAGTTTTAGATATATCTTCCCTTTTGAATTAAATATCTTATAGGTATAAGCATAAATAAAAGATGATAATGTAGTGTGAAATATTTGTATTATATCATAATCTTTAGCATATCTAACCAAATATAATGCCCCATCTAGTGAAAAATTGTTAAATATTCTTTTTACAAATCTTAAATTAAGGCCTTTAACTTCTTTATCTAAGTAAGGATATTCTCCATTTTCATAAGTAATTACAAAAGGCTTATATCCATGTCTTTTAAATAACTTATAAGGTATCATTCCCATATCCTTGATTAAATGAACATTTTCTGTTTTTAAATATTGCATCCCATATCTCATGGTTTCACCTACACTTTGCCTATTATAGCTCTAATCATAAATTTAGGTATAGATTTCATTCTTTTAATTCTAAAAGGCTCCTTTAAGATTCTATAAAGCCACTCTATTCCAAAAGTTATCATCCATTTTGGTGCCCTCTTTAGCTCCCCTGCTAATATATCAAAACTTCCCCCAACTCCCATAAAAAGCTTACAATGAAGTTTATCCATATGTTTTATTATAAATCGTTCTTGTCTCGGGCACCCCATTGCAACAAATAAAACATCAGGATTACATTTATTTATATCCTCTATTATATCATCGCAATTATCTAAATCAAAATATCCATCCTTATAACCTACCACATTAATACCTTTATAAGTTGCCTCTATATTTATTTTACATTTTCTTACTATGGAATCTTTTGATCCTAGTAAATATATGCTCTTATTTTTTCTATTACAATAACTTATAATATCTTGCATAACTTCAATACCGGCGATTTTTTCTTTTACTTTTAAGCCCTTAACCTTTGCAGAAAATATAACACCAACACCATCTGGTATTATTAGACTTCTTTTGGAAGTAAAATTTTCATAAAGTGGCTTCTCGAACAAACCTTGATATAAAACCTCTGGATTTCCAGATACAATATGTACACACCCCTCGGAGCTTACAATTTCTTCTATATCATTTAATATTTCTTTTTTATATCCACTATAAATTGGATATCCTAAAATTTCTATCACAATCTTCACATCCATTTAAATTCTAGTTATTAAACATTACTATATTTTCTCTAATATACTCTGCAATAAATGCAAAAATCCAAAAATGAACTGCTACTTGCGGAGCAAAGAATATATTATCAAACAAGTTTAATATAATCATCACAATTAAAGAAATGAAAAACCCTGTATAAAATTCGCCGTAGTAACCTTTTAAATTTTTCCTTAAAAAGTTAACTGTCTTTATTATTCTAGCCATTACTACTATAAATATAATAAATGCAAATACACCAAGTTCACTAAACACCTTAAGAAAAGAATTATGGCTAGGATATCCTTTTATATCTTCCATCCACAGTTCAGGATACTTTTCCACATAATTATCATAAAGAGCTGAAAAGTTACCATTTCCAATGCCTTTAAATGGATGCTCTTTAATCATCTTTAAGGCTACTCTCCATATATTTATCCTAGACATATTTTGTGATACATCCGTAAATTGAAGAAGTCTTCCTCTCATAGACGGGAACACTAATGCTCCTGCTCCACCTAAGGCTAATATGTATAAAAATTTATAACTATAAAGTAGTGCTAATACTACAATTCCAATAGTCCAAGCTAACCAAGAGTTTCTAGAAAAGCTTAACACTATATTAATAGATATTAACAATAAATTAAATCCATAAAACCACTTTATTTTCTTGCTTTTTTCACTTATAAGTAGGCTTAACAATGGAAAGAAACTTATAACTAAAAAAGCGCCAAATGCATTAGGATTTCCAAGTGTTGATTGGACCCTATTAACTTTATCCATTATTATAACTGTAGTAGATATTCCTTTTCCTGTGAAAAATTGAATTATACCGAATATACATATGATTCCTGTCATCACAAAATAATTAGTAATAATCATTCTAAAAAAGCTCTTATTATTCAGTTCTAAGTAAATCATTATTCCTATCAGGATGTAACTAAAAAATCTAAATGCTTCTCCTATGGATACTAACTTATTACTTGCATATATAGTTGAAACCACCATAAAAACAAATAATAATAGCATACTTTTAATAAGTTTATTTTTGAATACCTTTTTTGAGTTAAGTACTACATATTTTTTTATATTTCCACTTCTTAATATTGCAATAAAATAAAATATAAATAACAAACATAATATTGAATCTGCGGGTCCCACATTTTTATATATATTAAAATCTCTAGGGACAAGCAAAAGAGCTGCTAAATAACAATTCAGCACAAATAATAAAGTCTTTTTTACTTTGTTAGATAATTGCATTGGTTTCCCTCCAAACTTAAACTTGTTAAACTTTAAAATTTAATTTTCATATATGTGTTTTGTAAGATTTATCATATTTTCTAAAGAATATACATTTTTACAATACTCATAGGCCATATCTGATTTATTTATAGCCTCTTCATAATTATTTATAACATATTCCATAGCTTTTTGCATTTCTTTTATAGAAGCTTTTTCTATAATTAGACCATACTTATCATTTTTTAAAATATCCCTAATCGCACCTACATCCGTAGATATTATAGGTACTTTTTGCTTTATAGCTTCTAAAATCACAAAAGGAAACCCCTCTTTTACCGAAGATAACGTAAAACAATTAAAATCTTTTATAAGTTCTCCGCCATTTTCTTTGTATCCCAAAAATTTTATTCTATCTTCTCCATCAGATAATGAAACCATTTCTTCTTTTAATATTCCTTCACCAATTAATACAAGTTCGCATTTAGGATAAGTCTTTAATATTTCTTTAAATGCTTTTATTAAATATCTATGTCCCTTGGTTTCATAAAAGTTAGCTACTAATCCAAATCTAAATGTATCATTTTCTTTAAGTGCCATTTTATTGTTATCATTTTCAAAGTTTATACCATTAGGAATGTAAACTAATTCTTTTTTAGGTATTATACCTAAATCTTTTGCTATTATTATATCTTTAGGATCTACACATATTATATTATCACTAAATCTTGCTTCTCTTTTTTCAGCTATTTTATATATAGTTTGTTTAAGCTTGCTCATAGGCTCATTAAAAACAAATCCATGGGCTGTGTATACTATGTTATGAATCTTAGCCCTTTTAGCTGCTTCCCTTGCCAAAACCCCTGCTTTAGAGCTATGGCTGTGAACTATATCAAATTTTTCTTTTAGAAACTCTGCTTTTAGATATTTATAAGCCTTGTAGTCATTTAATGGGCTTATTTCTCTTACCATATTAGGTATTGATTTATGCCTAATATCCATTTCCTTTAGGATATCTATCATATCTCCTCCACTAGCTGAATATACAGTTATCTCATAAGAAGATTTTAAGCCTTCACAAAGTAAAAGTATATTTTTTTGAGCTCCGCCCATTTCTGATTGAGTAATCACATATGCTAACTTTTTCATCCATAATACCTCTTAAATTATTTATTTTAATATGTTATAAAAGATATTAAGCAAGGCCTAATATCTTTTAATCTTTATCTACAATTATTTTAGGATTTCTTTTCTCTATTATATCCATTAAAGGCTCATCTAACGCTACACCTTCTGAGCTCTCCTTCATAAACATTATTTTAATAGTTTGAAGTATAAGCTTTAAATCTAACAAAATGGAATAATTTTTGATATATATTATATCATATCTAACTTTATCTTCTGGTGTTGTTGTGTATTTTCCCATAACCTGGGCAACACCTGTTAACCCTGCCTTTACAAGAGTCCTATATTTGAAATCTGAAATTTCACTTTTAAACTTTTCTACAAAAAAAGGTCTTTCAGGTCTTGGACCAACAACGCTCATATCACCTTTTAATATATTGAAAAATTGAGGTAACTCATCTATTCTAGTAGCACGCATGACTTTTCCTATCTTAGTTATTCTAGGATCATCTTCACCAGCGAGCACTGGTCCTGTAAGTTTTTCTGCATTCATAACCATTGTTCTAAATTTAAGAACCTGAAACCTCTTTTCCCCAATAGTTACTCTTTCTTGTTTATAAAATATGTTTCCACCATCTGTTAACTTTATAATTATAGATACTATTATCATAATTGGGCTAGTTAAAACTATTCCTATAATTGAAATTATAATATCTAATACTCGTTTAAAGAATAACTGCTCGAAATTAAGTCCTAATTTTTGCACCTTAAACATAGGAATATCATCTGCTCTATTTAATTTAGAGTTTAATATTGCTATCTCATATATATCCGGTATTATATATATGCTTTTTCTATTATCCAGACATTTATCTACTATGCTACTTTTTATATTATAATCTACATCATTGCATATAAATACAACCTCTACGTTGTCTAAATAATCATCTATATTTTTTGACTTACTTCCACATATATACTTTATATTGTACAATTCATTTTGTTTTAAAAGTATCTTTTTTGTAACATAATCTATATTTTTTTCACCAATTATAAGAGAATCCTTAACACCATGTTGTATTCTCCTTAGCTTCCAAACTATACTTCTCCATATACTTAGCAAAGCAAATTGTATAAAAGGACTTATTACGAGAACACTTCTTGGAAAGGAAAATCCTCTTGCAAAAAATGTTATAAAAGCTGTAGTAATAAAAAGTGAAATTACCGTTAGTGTTATAGAATATATTGTTTCTCCTATGCTTCTTTTCAATATGTCACTTAATCCAAAGACATACATAAAAATTAAATACGCAACTATTATGAAAGGTATTATATCTATAAATGGCTCTAAATTGTACATAGGTGGTTCAAATTGAAACTTTATAATAAAGGCTATATATATTGACAAAATTACCAATATTGAATCAATTAAATAGGTTCCCAATTTAAACGTTTCTGTAACAACTTTTTTATTTTTCATATTGCACCTCATTCAAGCTTGTTTTCTTAAATAATTTTACACTTTAAACTATATTAAGTCAAACTAATAATATACCTTATTCCATATAAATACATTTTTCAGTGTGATTCATAGTTATTTGATACCATTATGTATTTTAAAACAGGTAGCCTACAAAATTTTTTATAAATTTTATAAGACTACCTATTTTAAAAACATTTTAATGTAAATATACATATGATTATTTTAATTTTTTTTAAAAAAGCTAAACATCTTTTTTCTTTTATTTAAATTTATTTCTAGTTTTTCTACCTCTTGTCCATCTAATACTTTTTCTTCATTATTTAATATCCATTTGTATAAGTCTAAATTTCTACTTTTAATAATTTCAAAAGCTTCTTTTATATTAGTATTTCTTTTATCATCATTATGTCCGTCACTACCTAAGATATGGGCTAAGTTTTTATCAACTAAACTCTCCGCAAACTTTTTAATTCTATCACCATAATTTCCCATGAGGCTTCCTGCATTCATTTGTATTAGCGTACCTTGGTGAACTAAGTCCATAAGTAACTTAGGGTCCTTTAGTATTGCTATGTTTCTCTCAGGATGAGCAATGATAGGATTAAGCCCTAGTAGCCTTAGTTCATAAAATACATCTTTTGTGTATATAGGAAAGTCTCTCATAGGTAATTCAATTAATAAATAGCCTTTATTGTTTATACCCCATATATTATCTTTTTCATATAAGTAAGGCAATTCAGGATTTATGTACAACTCTAATCCATTTACTATTTTTATATCACTAGTAGCTTTCCTTAAGCTTTCAATGCTTTTTTCGTATTCTATTCTATCTATTTCGTATTCCCCTACAATAAAATGAGGAGTTGCACAAATTGCTTTTACTCCCTGTCTTTTTGAGTTTTCGATCATATTTAATGACATTTTAAAACTGCTAGATCCATCATCTACTGAAGGTATAATGTGGCTATGAAAGTCTATCATATAACTTCCTTCCCATGCTAATTACTTTCATATTCATTGTAGTAATTACCATAATAATATTCCTGTGAATCTGTAGGCACTTTATTTAAAACCACTCCAAGTAATTTTCCGCCAACCTTATATATTAGTTCTTTAGATTTCACTAACGCTGTCTTCTCAGCTTTTCCATAGGCTGCCACCAGTATCACACCATTTACAATAGTAGATAATATTTGTGCATCTGTTACTGCTATAACTGGTGGAGAATCAATTATAATTATATCAAAAAACTCCTTAAGGTTTATAATAATGTTTTCCATCTTTTTCGTTCCTAATAATTCCGATGGATTTGGAGGTATTGCTCCACTAGTTAAAACGAATAAATTAGAAGTTGATGTAGACAAGATGCAATCTTCTATATTTTTATCTTTTATTAATATATTGGTTAGTCCTTCTCTATTTGGTAAACCTAGTTTTTTGTGTATAGATGGTTTCCTAAAATCACAATCCAATAAAAGAACCTTTTTTCCACTTTGAGCTATAGTTATTGCTAAGTTTATAGCTACAGTACTTTTTCCTTCTCCTGGTCCTGATGACGTTACAAGTATAGTCTTTAAATTATCTCCATCTATAGATGAAAACTGTATATTTGTTCTTAACGTCCTATATGCTTCAGCAGACCTAGATTTAGGGTTTTTAACTGTAATTATATCATTAATCATTGCTAGTCCTACCTTTCTTCTTCTGTTAGGGGAATTATACCTATTACTGGTATTTCTAATAGTTTCTCAATATCTTGTTGTGTTTTAACTGTATTATCTAAATATTCTATAATAAACACTAAACCTATTGATACCATAACTCCTAAAAAAAGAGCTATTATAATATTTAAAAATATTTTAGGACTATCCTTAGAGCTTGGAAGTGAAGCCTCATCTAGTAGTTGAACATTATCGGCTTTTTTAGCTTCCTTACTTACACTTTTTAAAGACAGTGCTATTTGATTTGCTATCTTTCTTGCTTCTTCAGGATCTTTTGCTTTAACAGTAATTGTTAAAAATTCAGTATCGCCTTTTGGTGCTACTGTAATAATAGACAATAGTTCCGAAGGTGTAACCTCAAGTTTTAATTTTTCAATTACATCTTCTGATACAGTTCTTGATTTCGCAAATTCACTATAGGTCTTAACCATCTTTTGATACATTATTACATCATTATAATTTTGATTTTGATTTTGTGATTCACTAACTTCACTTTTTCCTATTATAACTGAGATATCTGATTTATAAGTGGGTTTAATAATAAATATGCTGATTACAGCGCTTAGTATTGTTGCAAGTAAAGTAATTCCAATAATAATTTTAATTCTTTTTTTAATTATAAAAAAATATTCTTTTAATTCCATTGCTTTCCTCCGGATATTAAAATAACTTTATAAGGCTATTAATAAAGCTTCATAAAATTCTTTTAATAATATTATTTAATAGTTCTTTCTATCTCTGTAATTATATCATCTTCTGGACTTATTTCTTTACCTTTTGAAATATATATTTCAGCATTCTTTTTATCTCCTATTTTTAAATAAGAAACTGCTAAGTTTGTACAAAATTCAACATTTTGAGAGACCTCAAATCCTTTTTTGAAATATATAATAGCATTACTATAGTCACCCATAGATGCATAATTAAGTCCTAATTCATTTACTACTTCTAAAATGTCACTATCTATAGATCTACTTTCATTTAAATAATATATAGCCTTTTGGTAATTACCTATAATTCTATAAGCTACCGCTATATGATAAAAAAGCATAGAATTTTCTTCATGACTTTTTACTAAAGGCAATAACTTTTCTAATGCCTTTTTGGGATCATCATAAATCAAAGATTTTCCATTTTCATAGTTTAATGATTGAAGTATAGTCTCTCTAAGATTCAGTGATTGCGTCTTAAACTCTCCTTCCCTTTTCAGACATTCTTCAATAGCTAGTATTGCCTTTTCATATTCTTCTTCATCTTTATATATTAAAGCTTCATAAAAGTATGGTAAATCATAACTATTTATAGTTTTTAAATATTCGATAAGTTCTAATTCTTCTTTTATAAATTCCTTTTCTTCTCCTCTTAATGTTTCTAGTATCCATATAGCCTTTTCAATGTTTTCGTCTTCATCATCTACTGAAATCAATCCCTTAAGTAGCAAATATGCATCTTCATAATTCTTTTCTTTAACATAGGATGCTATTTCACCCTTTATATATTTTATAGCTTCTTCATTTTTTATAACCAAGGCTTTATATATATTGTTATATTCAAACTCACTATCTGCCCCTAGTATTAAAAATATAGATTTTACTATTTTATTTAAAGGTATACTCTCTAATTTTAAAGTTTCTAGAATCTCTTTAGTAATATAAGAAGACTCTACCGGTATAAATATATTTTCCTTATTTATTAGTTTTGTGTTAAAAAGTTCTTCTACCGCTTCTTTTTTAACCTCTATAAAGATTAGCTTTTCTAATTTTTGTTTGAATTTAGAATCTATATCCAAAAAAACCCTCCTTATTAACTTACAATTTATTATTATCTTAATTTTAAAGATAATTAAGCTTTTACATCCATAGCATTATTTACTATATCCATTATGCTATTTTCTAATTTAACAATTCTTTCTTCAGCCTCAAATATATCATAAGACCAAGCAGAAATATAAATTTTAATCTTAGGTTCAGTACCTGAAGGCCTAACAACAAACCATGATTCATCCTTTAATATAAATTTAAGTACATTCGACCTAGGTAGATCTATTGTTTTTTCTTCTATTTTAATAAGATCTTTTTCAATTCCAGTTTTGTAGTCTAGCTTTTTTACTATACTGATATTATTTATAGTAGGTTTCATTGAATGCCTTAAATAATCTATGCAATTTTCAATTTTTTCTTGTCCTTCTTTGCCTTGTAATTCAATAGATATAAGTTTTTCCTTATAATAACCATATTGTTTATATATCTCAAGTAATGCATCAAATAAGGTCTTTCCTTTTTCTTTATAATATAGAGCCATTTCTGATATTAACATAGCTGTTATAATTGCATCTTTATCTCTCACAAAATCTCCTGCTAAATATCCATAACTTTCTTCAAATGCAAATATAAAATCCTTTTCTTTACTATCTTCAAATTCTGTAATCTTTTCTCCAATATATTTAAATCCAGTAAGTACATCCATAACCTCCACATTATAATCTTTTGCTATTCTTTTAACTAAATCTGTAGTTACAATAGTTTTTAATATAATTGGGTTCTTTGGCATTAAACTACTTTCTTTTAAAGATTCCATAATATAATTAGATAAAAGGATGCCTATTTCATTTCCACTTAATGATTTATATTCTTCTTTATCAAATACAACTACTCCAATTCTATCACAATCTGGATCTGTTCCAAATATTATATCAGGCTTTATTTCATAAGCCATCTTTATAGCTAGCTCAAAAGATTTAGGGTCTTCTGGGTTTGGGTACTCTACTGTTGGAAAATTTCCATTTGGATTTTCTTGCTTTTTAACCACATGTACATCTGTATATCCTAATTCTTTTAACATCTTTCTCATTGGGATATTTCCTGATCCATGTATAGGTGTATATACTATTTTAAGATTCTTTGCATTTTCCTTTATCATATCTTTTCTTATAGATAATTTTTTGACTTTATCTATATAGGAAGAATCTATGTCTTCCCCAATAATATTTAATAAATTATTTTCTATTGCTAATGCTTTACTTATGGTTTTAACTCCTTCAAATACTTTAACGTTATTAATATATTTAAATATATCTTTAGCCTTAGTATCAGTAATTTGTCCCCCATCTTCACCATATACCTTGTACCCATTATATTCTTTTGGATTATGAGACGCGGTTATTACTATACCTGCATTACAGTGTAACTGCCTTAATGCATAAGAAAGCATAGGAGTTGGTCTTAAGTCTTCAAATAAATAACATTTGATTCCATTAGCACAAAGTGTCAGTGCTGCTTTTTCAGAAAATTCTTTTGACATATTGCGTGAATCATAGGCTATAGCCACGGAAGGCTCTTTATACGTACTATTTAAATACTGAGCTAAGCCCTCTGTGGCCTTACCTACAGTATATAAATTCATTCTATTTGTTCCAGCACCCATTAAGCCTCTTAATCCGCCAGTCCCAAATTCTAAATCTTTATAAAATCTATCGGTTATTTCTGTTTCACTATTTTTAATTAAAATTAGCTCATTTTTAGTTTTATCATCAATAAACTTTGAACTTAACCATTCCTCATATATATTATAATGATACATATTGTTATCCTCCTAGAAATTCTTAACAAACCTATTATACTAAAAAACATATTATAAGTACACCCAAGTATTTATAAATAAAACATATTATATTTTTTTATTACCTTTTCATATTGCATTTAAGCACTATATAACATATAATAATATTGTTTTTTAAGCGATATAAATTTAAATATTTATTAGATTATAACAGGAAAGAAGGTGCTATAGTAAGGTGTATAAATTAGATCAAAATGAAACCCCATTGTTTGATTCTTTAATGGAATATGTAAATAGAGAAACTATACCATTTCACGTTCCTGGCCATAAAAAAGGCGTAGGTATGGATGAAGAATTTAAAAGCTTTATGGGTATAAATCCATTTAAAATTGATGTAACTGTATTTAAACTGGTGGATAGTCTTCATCACCCTACAGGTCCCATAAAAAAAGCTCAAGAATTGGCAGCAGATGCCTATGGATCAGAAGATGCATTTTTCTCAATCCATGGTACTTCTGGTGCAATTCAAGCTATGATAATGTCTGCAGTAGGTTCCGGTGATACATTGTTAGTTCCAAGAAATGTACATAAATCCGTTACTGCTGGAATTATCTTAAGTGGTGCTACCCCAGTGTATATGCAGCCAGAATTAGATAAAAACTTAGGTATAGCTCAAGGTGTAACACCCGAGACTGTGGAGGCTACCTTAAAAAAGCATCCTGAAACAAAGGCAGTTTTGATAATAAACCCTACTTACTATGGTGTAGCTACAGATTTAAAACGCATAGCTGAAATCGTTCATAGTTATGATATTCCTTTAATTGTAGATGAAGCACATGGTCCTCACCTAAGATTTAATGAAAAGTTGCCACTGTCCGCAATCGATGCAGGTGCTGACATATGTGCTCAAAGTACACATAAGATAATAGGTGCTTTGACTCAATGTTCTTTATTACATGTTAACTCAAAATATATAGATTCTTCAAGAGTTCAACAAGTTTTAAATTTGTTACAAACAACATCTCCATCTTATATCCTTATGGCATCACTGGACTGTTCTAGACGTCAGATTGCACTTCATGGTAAAGAACTGCTTGAAGGTTCATTGGCACTTTGTAGCTATGCTAGAGATGAAATAAACAAGATACCGGGACTTTATTGTTTTGGTGATGAAATACTAGGATCTCCTGGAGTATTTTCATTGGATCCTACAAAACTTACCATTACTTGTAGAGATTTAGGTATTACAGGA
Source organism: Clostridium algidicarnis DSM 15099 (assembly GCF_002934235.1). GTDB lineage: Bacteria > Bacillota > Clostridia > Clostridiales > Clostridiaceae > Clostridium_L > Clostridium_L algidicarnis. The sequence goes on along the minus strand of NZ_PTIS01000001.1, from coordinate 388,386 downwards.
TATGATTTAGATATGATTTTGTCCACAAAATATCATATTCAAATGGAGCTTTCAGATCTTTATAACATTTTAGCAGTAGGCTCTTTTGGAGATACTAAAGAAAGTATAGATAAACTTATAGAAGCTTTAAAAGAAATAAGCACAGAATATTCAAATAAGAATTCTAAAAAGCCAGATTTTATTGATATACCATCTATACCTGAAAGAATACTAATACCTAGAGATGCTTTCAACAGCAATAAAGAGTCACTTCTTTTAGACGATAGCATAGGTTTAATTAGTGGTGAGTTTTTATTAGCTTACCCACCAGGAATTCCAATTTTATGTCCTGGAGAAAAAATCACTGAAGAAATAATAAGCTATGTAAATGAACTTAAAGATGCAGGGCTTTATGTTCAAGGTACAGAAGACCCAAAGGTAGAATATATAAAAGTTGTAAAATAAAAAGAATGGAGATTTAAGTCTCCATTCTTTTTATTTTATTAGCCTTAAAATTCTAGCCCTATTTTAAATGCCTTCTTATTAAGTTCTAATGCCTTCTTTGGCACATTATTTTCCAAAACCTTTTCCCAATCTATATCTTCTAAATTTAATGCTTTGATTAATGCTCCTAACAAAATAATATTTTGGGATTTTACATTTCCAAGATCCCCCGCCATACCATGAGCATCAACAATAACAGTATTTTTAACCAAAGCTTTTAATCTACTACTAACATCTTCAGGATAGCTTTCCATCCCTATAAGTACAGTAATAGGATATATTTCATAATCATTAACTATTAAAGTACCTTCATCTTTTAAATAAGAAACCCATCTAGCAGCCTCACTCTTTTCAAATGAAACAATTACATCTACAGTTCCTTTTTCAATTAAGGGTGAAGAAACGCATTCTCCATACCTTACTTGAGTTGTTACACTTCCTCCTCTTTGAGCCATTCCGTGCACTTCCGACATTTTTACGTCGTAACCAAAATTTAAAAGTCCTTCTGTTAACACCTTAGATGCTAGTATGGTTCCTTGGCCCCCTACACCTACAAACAAAATATTTTTAGTATTACTCATTTTGTTCACCTACCTTTTCAATAGCTCCGAACTTACAGACTTGCTTACATATTTCGCATCCATTACACATATCTTTATCTATGCTTACAATTCCATTTTTATAATTTAATGCAGGGCATCCAACCTTTAGACAAGCCTTACACTTTTTGCATTTTATAGGATCTATTTTGCACTTCATATGAGCTCTGTACTTTATTACATCTTTTATTAAAGCACAGGGCTGCTTTGCTATAATAACAAAAGGTTCTTCACTTTCATAAGCTTCTTTTACAGCAGCTTCAGTGGCCTTTAAATCATAAGGATCTACAACCTTCAAGTTCTCTTTTTTAACACCTAAGGATAATACTAATCCTTCGATATCTATTATAGGTGCAGTTTTGCGTTGAAGTGTTTTTCCTGTACCAGGATTTTCTTGATGACCAGTCATGCCTGTAATTCTATTATCTAATATACAAGTAACTATTGGAATACCGTTATAAACAGAGTCTATAAGTCCTGTTATTCCAGAGTGAAAGAATGTTGAGTCACCAATAAATGCAAACACCTTTGATTTATCACCAGATAGTTCCCTTGCCTTTTGCATTCCAAGTCCTGATGAAATCGAAGCTCCCATACAAATAACTGTATCTGTAACACTAAGTGGCGGCATCATTCCAAGAGTATAGCATCCTATATCCCCTGTAGCTATTATATCCTTATATTTTGATACGGCATAAAACATTCCTCTATGAGGACACCCAGCACACAATATTGGAGGCCTTGATGGTGGAACTATATCTGTTATATAATTAGAGTCTGCTTTTTTACCTAAAATAGCCTCTCTTATAATCTCTGGGTTTAATTCTCCACATATTGGAATTATATCTTTTCCTATACAATCTATACCCATTACCTTTATAGCATTTTCTAAATAAGGTTCATTTTCTTCTATTACATAAAGTTTGTCCACTTTCTTAGAAAATTCTTTTATTAATTTATCTGGTAAAGGATAGCTCATTCCTATTTTAAGATAAGATGCACCATCATCGAAAACTTCTTTAGCATATTGATAACTTATACCACTAGTTATTATTCCTATAGATGTATCATTCATCTCTATTTTATTTAAAAAGGTTGTATTAGAAAAGTCTTTTAATCTTTCTAATCTTTCTTCTACCTCATAGTGTTTTTTTCTTGCATTAGCAGGTATCATAGCATATTTTGATATGTTTTTTACATAGGGTTTAACAGGAACCTCTAACTTTTCTCCAAGTTCGACAGGTCCTTTAGAATGGGAAACTCTAGTAGTGCTTCTGAATAAAACAACAGTATCAAAATCTTCACTTATTTTAAATGCTTCTTTCATAAATATTCTACACTCATCTGAGTCAGAAGGTTCTATAAGTGCTATTTTTGCATGAGGTGCATATAGTCTATTGTCTTGCTCATTCTGAGATGAGTGCATACCTGGGTCATCTGCAGTTACTACTACAAAACCACCATTAACGCCTTCATAAGCCATTGTAAAGAGTGGATCTGCAGCTACATTAAGCCCTACGTGTTTCATGGCTGATAAACTTCTAGCTCCACCTATAGATGCTCCAGACGCCACTTCAAATCCAACCTTTTCATTAGGTGCCCATTCTGCATAAACGCCTTCATAAGTAGCAAAATTCTCTAATACTTCCGTACTAGGTGTCCCAGGATATCCTGATGCGATTTTACAATCTGCTTCATAGGCTCCCCTTGCAATAGCTTCATTTCCTGACATTATAACTTTCATAAAATCTCCTCCTAAAAATTAGTCCATTAGCGCTCCAAGCGCTATGGAATATAGCTTTGACATTGCACAATCTGCTCTTGATACCAAAACTATTGGACATTTAGCTCCTACAATTATGCCTGCACTCTTAGCCTTTCCAAAATAGGTTAATGATTTGCCTAAAAAATTACCGGATTCTATATTTGGAACAAGTAGTATATCAGCATCTCCTGCAACTTCACTTTTAATACCTTTATGATTTGCAGCTTCTTTAGATATTGAATTGTCTAGCCCTAAAGGTCCATCAACCAAGCAATTTTTTATTTGTCCTCTTTTATTCATTTGAGATAGTATAGACGCATCTATTGTAGATTGCATAGAGGGGTTAACGGTTTCAACAGCACATATAGCTGCCACCTTAGGGGTTTGAATTCCAAGGCTACTTGCAACAAACACAGCATTATTTATTATTGCAACTTTATCATTTACATCTGGATAAGGTATCATTCCTCCATCTGTTAAAAAGAGCAACTTATGGTAAGTCGGTGTTTCATAAACCATAACGTGTGAAAGTATACCTTTACCTCTAAGATCTGCTTTTTTATCAAGTACCGCTTTTAATAAATCTGCAGTGTTTATCATACCCTTCATTATAAAATCAGCTTTTCCTAAAGATACTTCTTCCACTGCAATCTTTGCTGCATTCTTACTATCCTTTTCATTTATGATTTTCGCACCTTTAATTAATATATTTTCATCCTTTAAAATAGCTTCTATTCTTTCTTTGTTTCCAACTAACGTAGCATTTATAATTCCTAAATTAACAGCTTTTGCTACAGCCTTTAATATATCATTGTCATCTGCAACAGCAACTGACATAGTTTTAACAGGTCTTTTTTTAGCCATATCAATAAGTTGTTCTAATTCCTTAACCATATAACCCTCCCTTATATTTTTTATAACAAGTTAATTTAATTAGTTATAACTTCCTATAAATAACTTTTGTGCTCTTCTTTTAGTATATTACAACTAGTCCATATATTCAATTTATTCTATTTGATGATATATAGGGCATTAAATATTTCGCATAAAAAGGAGCCTTATATAAATATAAGGCTCCTTTTTATTGGTTAAAAATATTAATTTTATAATTAAAGCTGTAATATAAAATGAAGATAATAAAACACTATTACAGATGAAAATAATATACTATCGAATCTATCTAATATTCCACCATGACCTGGTATTAGATTACTATAATCTTTTATACCTACATATCTTTTTATAGCTGATGCTGATAAATCACCAAATTGACCTGCTATACCACCTAATAATCCCAATATCACATAATGATAATTTGGTATTGGTACACTCTTACTTATAAAAAAGCCAAAAGCACTACAAGCTACCATACTACCAATTAGCCCACCAATAGAGCCTTCTATAGTTTTTTTAGGACTTACTTTAGGACATAACTTTCTTTTTCCAAAAATTCTACCTGTATAATAAGCCGCCGTATCACAAATCCATGAAGATAAAAATATTATCCACACCATGTATTTTCCATATTGCATCTGATTTACTAATGAAATAAAACTAAAGAATATCCCGCAATAAATAAATCCTAATAATGTTACAGATATATCTATAAAGTTATATTTCACGTTTAATACTGAATTTATCAAAAGAATAAAAATTAATACTATAATAATAAATAATGATATCTCGGAATTTGAATTAAATATATAATAAAAAACACAAGCCACATACCCTAGTATTGGTATAGGTTTAATATCTACAGTTCTAGCTGCATTATATATTTCATACATTCCCATTAAAGACAAGATTAAAGACACAATTTTCAAATATGGTCCTCCTATAAATAAAAATGCAATAAGGGGAGATAATATTAGCGCTCCTAAATACCTATTATTAGATTTCAATTTACCACCTACATTCATTATTTTACACTACCAAATCTTCTATCTCTCCTTTGATAGTCTGCTATAGCTTTATGAAGATCTTCTATCCCAAAATCTGGCCAATATATATCAGAATACCAAAACTCCGAATAAGCACACTGCCATAATAAAAAGTTACTTATTCTTTGTTCTCCACTTGGTCTTATTATTAAATCTGGATCCGGCATGTCTTTTGTATAAAGATACTTTTCAAAAACTTTTTCATCTATTGGTTGTTTTAATATATCTTTTTCGCTAAAATCCTTAATTAAACTATTAACAGCATAAACTATCTCATCTCTTCCACCATAGTTTAGAGCTAAATTCATAATTACCCCTGTATTATTTTTAGTTTTTTCGTATGCACTAATAAGTTCTTTTTGACAAGATAAGGGTAACTTTGTTATATCTCCAATATGATTTATAACTACTCCGTTTTCATGTAATTCATTAAATTCGTTTCTTAAATATTGAATTAAAAGTCCCATCAATGTATTTATTTCTTCCTTTGGCCTATTCCAGTTTTCTGTAGAGAAGGCATATAACGTCAAATACTTTATTCCTAATTTATTGCATTCCTTAACAATACATCTTATTGTCTCTACCCCAGCTTTATGTCCCATGGATCTTGGTAAATTCTTTTCTTTTGCCCATCTACCATTTCCATCCATGATTATAGCTATATGTTTTGGTATATTATTCATATCTAATTTTAGCTGTTCATTTGGCCTAATAAGTTTCTTTTTAAATATATTAAACAATTACAATGCCCCCAATACTAAAAAATATTAAATAAAACCCGCAAAGCAGGTTTTATTTATTTGAAACTTAAAGACATCTACTATACTGACATTACTTCTTTTTCTTTATCATCTATTATAATATCAACTTCTTTTATATAGTTATCAGTTAGCTTTTGTATATCGTCTTCTACATTTTTAACTTCGTCTTCTGAAAGATTTCCATCTTTTTTCAAGTTCTTTATTTTATCGTTACTTTCTCTTCTTATAGATCTTATAGCAACCTTAGAATCTTCCCCTGCTTTTTTTATATTTTTAACTAGATTCTTCCTTGTTTCTTCAGTAAGTTCCGGTACTATAAGTCTTATAACCGTTCCATCATTTGAAGGGTTTATACCTAAATCTGATTTTAAAATTGATCTTTCAATATCCTTAAGAGTAGATTTTTCCCAAGGTTGTATGAGAAGCACCCTAGGTTCTGGGGCAGAAATATTTCCTACCTGGCTTAAAGGTACCATACTCCCGTAGTATTCTACCTCTATTCTATCCAGCATTGTAGGATTTGCCCTACCAGCTTTCATAGTAGATAAATCACTTTTTAGCACTATTATTGTCTTTTTCATCTTATCTTCAGCTTTTTTTATAATATCTTTTATCATAATAACCCTCCTATATTATTTTGATGATATTAGAGTACCTAAATTTTCACCCATTATAGCTTTTTTTATATTTCCTGGATTATCTAATCCAAATACTAAAATAGGTATGTTATTGTCCATACACAATGATGCAGCCGTTGAATCCATTACTTGTAATCCCTTTTCTAATACTTCCATATGAGATAATTTATTGAATTTTATAGCATCACTATATTTATGGGGATCTTTATCATAAACTCCGTCTACTTTTTTAGCTAATAATATCACATCAACTTCCATTTCTGCAGCTCTTAAGGCAGCAGTTGTATCTGTAGAGAAATATGGATTTCCAGTTCCTGCAGCAAATATTACAACTCTTCCCTTTTCTAAATGTCTCATTGCTCTTCTTCTTATAAAAGGTTCTGCGATTTCTTTCATTTCAATTGCAGTTTGCACTCTAGTATGCACGCCTACGTTTTCAAGAGAATCTTGAAGAGCTAATGCATTTATACAAGTTGCTAGCATACCCATATAGTCTGCGGTAGCTCTGTCCATACCTTTACCGCTTCTTCCTCTCCATATGTTTCCGCCTCCAACAACAACGCCAATCTCTACTCCCATATCAACTAGCTCTTTAATTTCTATAGCTATTCTTGTAGCGACATCAAAGTCGATACCAAATCCATTATCTCCCGCTAATGCTTCTCCAGATACTTTAAGTATGATTCTCTTATATTTGCAACCTTCCATATACTAACCCCCAGTAAAATTATTGCTTTTAATATATATTTTTAAAAAAAGAGAACACGCAGTGTTCTCTTTTTTATTTTCCCTGCTGCATTTGCTTTTGAACTTCTTCAGCAAAGTTTTCTTCTTTTTTCTCTATTCCTTCGCCCTTTTCAAATCTTTCAAACCTATTAATCTTTATTTCAGATCCTACTTCTTTGGACTTTTCTTTTAAATACTTTGAAATTGTGTAATCAGCATCTTTTACCCAAACTTGCTCAACTAAACAAACTTCTTTATAGTATTTTTGAATTCTACCTTCAACCATTTTTTCAACTATCTTTTCAGGTTTTCCTTCATTTAAAGCTTGAACTTTATATATTTCTCTTTCTTTTTCAATTGATACTTGATCTACAGATGTTTTATCTAAGAACAATGGATTAGTTGCTGCAATTTGCATAGCAACATCTTTAGCAACTGTTTCTAATATTTCGTTGCTATTTTCACATCCCAATTCAACTAAAACCCCAATTCTGCCTCCGCCATGAACATAGCTTGATATTACACCATTTTGAACATTTAACTTAACAAATCTTCTAATGTTCATATTTTCTCCAAGCTTTGCTATTAAATCAGTTAAAACTTCTTTTGCAGATTTATCTGGATTATCTATATGTTTTTCTTCTATAAATTCATCAATATCTTTTGCATTAGAAACTGAAGCCATTCTAGCTAAGCTCTTAGCAAGTTTTATAAATTCTTCATTAAGTGAAACAAAATCAGTTTCACAATTTAATTCAACCATACCAGCTTGTTTTTTATCTTCAGAAATAAATGTTTCAACTACTCCTTCTGAAGCAATTCTTCCAGCTTTTTTAGCTGCAGCTGCCAATCCCTTTTCTCTTAATACTTCAACTGCTTTTTCAATATCTCCATCAGCTTCAGTTAAAGCTTTCTTGCAATCCATCATCCCTGCACCCGTCATATCTCTTAGTTCTTTTACAGACTTTGCACTAATCATTTTAAATCCTCCTTATTCAGTTAGTTTAAATGGCAAATGAGATTTAAACCTCATTTACCATTTATATCAACTATTCAGCTAGTTGTTCACCTTGTCTTCCTTCGATAACAGCATCAGCCATTCTCCCAGTTATTAACTTAACTGCTCTTATTGCATCATCATTTCCTGGTATTATATAATCAACTTCATCTGGATCACAGTTTGTGTCAACTATTCCTACTACAGGTATTCCTAATATCTTAGCTTCTGAAACAGCATTTTTTTCTTTTCTTGGATCAACAACAAATAGTGCTCCTATGTTGCTTACATCCATGTTTTGAATTCCGCCTAAATTAGCTTCTAGCTTTTCCATTTCATTTCTAAGATTAGTTACTTCTTTCTTTGGAAGAACATCAAATGTTCCATCTTCTTCCATAGTTCTTAAGTCATTTAATCTTTTTATTCTAGCCTTTATAGTTTTAAAGTTTGTTAACATTCCACCTAACCATCTATTGTTAACAAAATGCATTCCTGATCTTTCAGCTTCCTCACGTATAGCTTCTTGAGCTTGTTTTTTAGTTCCAACAAATAGAATATCTTTTCCATCCATTGATAATTGTCTAATAAAATCATACGCATTATCTATTTTCTTAACTGTTTTTTGAAGGTCAATTATATATATACCATTTCTTTCAGTAAATATATATGGAGCCATTTTAGGGTTCCACCTTCTAGTTTGATGTCCAAAATGAACACCTGCTTCTAATAATTGTTTCATTGAAATTACTGCCATTTTATATACCTCCTTGGTTTTTACCTCCATTGTTCTCATATTCATAAAATACCTTTAAGGCACCCCTTTATAAATTGAACAATGTGTGTATTTTCTCTTTTGATAGTATATCATAATGCTATCATAGTATCAATATATATTTTAAAATTTATTAACTTTTTTAATAATCTAAATTTACATTTAAAAAAGTAAAAGGATAATTCCTTTTACTTTTTTTATTTCATCTTTTTTAATTCATCTAATAACTTGTCATTTAATATCTTTATATGTGTACCCTTCATTCCCAGGGATCTTGATTCAATTACTCCTGCACTTTCAAACTTTCTAAGAGCATTTACAATAACTGATCTAGTAATTCCTACTTTATCAGCTATTTTAGAAGCAACTAAAAGACCTTCACTCCCATTTAGCTCATTAAATATATGCTCTACTGCCTCTAGTTCAGAATAAGATAAAGTACCAATAGCTAATTGAACTACTGCTTTTTTACGAGCTTCTTCTTCTATTACGTCTTGTTTAGCTCTTAACATTTCAAGCCCTACAATTGTAGCACTATATTCAGCTAAAACTAAGTCATCATCAGTAAATAGATCTCCAAATCTAGCTAAAAGTAAAGTACCGATTCTATCTCTGTTTCCTATTATAGGAACTATAGTAGAGTTTTTCTCTAGTAAGTTACATTCACAATTATCTTCAAACACGCAGCTTCCTTTATTTGGAACATTTGATATTGTTTCATGAATATTTAAAAGATTATTGTTATAGTCTTCTGGGAATCTCCCTTGGTCTAAAACATTGCTTTTGACTTTATCGCACTCAAATCCTTTGGAAAAATTATGTCCTAGTATCTTTCCTTTTCTGCTTACTATATAAACATTACATTCCAGAACTTCACTTAGGATCTTACAAATATCATCAAATACTACTGGTTCTGCTCCAGATTTTTGAAGTATCTTATTTAGGCTTCTTGCTTTACTCAACAACGTAGACATTTTATTCCTCCTTACAATAAATTATATAAAATATCTAATTTATATACATTTATATAACTTTTAAGTTTATTGACTATTCTAAAGACTTAATCTTTTCTAAATATTTAGAATAGTCGTAGCTTTACCTAAATCATAATATCATACTATAGAACAAGTTTCAACCTAAATCTTATTAATTCAACATATTTCTCCTTGTATTGAAATTAAATTATCATCAATTAAGTATTAATCAACTTATTCTTCAGTTTCCTTTTCTATAATTTCTTTGAATTTACACTCTGCATTAGAGCATTCCAAATAATTTCCTTTAGCTTTACTATATTTTTTATACATAAATGTTCCGCATTTAATACATTTTTTTTCTGAAGGTTCAAACCAACTAATAAAATCGCATTCTGGATATGTAGAACATCCATAAAATCTATTACCTTTTTTACTTCTTTTAGCAACTAATATACCTCCGCACTTAGGACATGGAGCTTTTAGTTCTTCCACTATTGCTTTAGTATTTTTACATTCTGGATATCCCGGACAAGCTAAAAACTTACCAAATCTTCCATGCTTAATAACCATTAATTTACCACATTTATCGCAAGGCACCTCACTTACTTCATCCTCTATGGTTATTTTGGATATTTCTTTTTCAGCTATATCTATAGATTCCTTTAAAGGTTTAAAAAACTCATCTACAACTTCTTTCCATGGTTCCTTTCCCTCTTCTACACTATCTAGCTTATTTTCCATTGCCGCAGTAAATTCTATATCAACTACTTGTTTAAAATACTTTTCCATAATGTCATTTACTATTTTGCCCAAATCCGTTGGTAATAAACTTTTTTTCTCTCTATCAATGTATTTTCTGCTAAAGAGTGTAGATATAGTTGGTACATAAGTACTTGGTCTTCCAATTCCATTTTCCTCCATAGTTTTAACAAAACTTGCTTCTGTGTATCTAGCAGGAGGCTGTGTGAAATGTTGTTTAGGATCTATATCACAACAATTTAAAATTTCATTTTCAATAAGCTCCGGTATTTTTGTGTTTTCCTCTTCCGTATCAGGAGCATAATCATACACTTTCATAAAACCTTCAAATTTAATTGATGATCCGCTAGCTCTAAAAGTGTAATCTCCATTTTTCATCTCTACTGAAATAGTATTTAATGTACAAGATGACATTTGACTTCCTACATATCTATTCCATATAAGTAAATACAGTTTATATTGTTCTGGCTTAAGGCTTGCCTTTACTTTCTCTGGTGTAATGTTTACATCTGAAGGCCTTATAGCTTCATGAGCATCTTGTATATTTTTTTTACTTTTATAAACTCTAGGCTCTTTTGGTAAATATTCTTTACCATAGGTGCTTTCGATAAATTCCATTGCATATCCTTGAGCCTCATCAGATATACGTACAGAATCTGTCCTCATATAAGTAATTAAACCAATGGTTCCATATCCCTTTATTTCAACACCTTCATAAAGTTGTTGAGCTACCGACATAGTCTTTTTTGTTGCAAAATTTATCTTTTTATAAGCTTCTTGTTGTAATGTACTTGTTGTAAATGGTGGAAGTGGATTTTTATTTTTTAAAGACTTCTTAACTTTTTCTACTTTAAAATCATTGTTTTTTATATTTTCAATAATATTATTAGCTTCTTGTTCATCTTTTATTTCTATTTTTTTATTATTATAACCTGTAAGTTTTACAGGAAATTTTATTTTATCTTTTAAGATAATACACTCTATGCTCCAATACTCTTTTGGAATAAACTTTTCAATTTCTGCTTCTCTATCGCAAATCAAGTGTAACGCTGCTGACTGAACCCTACCTGCACTAAGTCCCCACTTTACATTTCTCCATAAAATTGGACTTATTTCATATCCAACTAGTCTATCTAAAACTCTTCTTGCCTGCTGAGCATCTACTAAATCTTCATCTATAGTTCTTGAATTCTTTATAGAATTTTTCACGGCCATCTTAGTAATTTCATTAAACTCTATTCTACACTTTTCTTTTTTATCTATTTTTAATGCTGTTGCTAAATGCCATGAAATAGCTTCTCCCTCTCTATCAGGGTCTGTTGCAAGATAGACTTTATCGCTTTTCTTTGCCAGCTTTCTTAGCTTATTTAATAATTCACCTTTACCTCTTATTGTAATATATTTAGGATCATAATTATTTTCTATATCCACTCCTAGTTGACTTTTAGGTAAATCTCTAACATGTCCCATAGATGCTTCTACTATATAATTCTTTCCTAAATACTTACCGATTGTTTTTGCCTTTGCTGGTGATTCAACAATAACTAAATTTTGTCCCATATAATACTCCATAATGAAATGGAGATTTCACCCCCTACATAATTTAATCCCACAAACATATTTCATACTATCTTTTATACATATTTACTATATTTTCTATCTGACTTTATATTATCATATTTAAATTTTCTTAACATAATAGTCTCCTGCTAAACATATTATTTCTTCAGCAAGTTGCATTTCAAATAATAACTCATACAGTACCTTTATGTCAATATTACTTTTGTTAATTATTTCATTTATATGTATGGGTCTATCTTCAATAAACTTCATTAAAAAGTTTTTATTTAAATTCATTTCATTGCTTTTATTAGAATTATTAATCTTTTTATCAATTCCTAATAATTCTAATATATCATTTATTCCTGTAAATATATAGGCGCCATCTTTTATTAGATCATTGCAGCCTCTACTCTGTTTCCAGTAATAGCTACCTGGCACAGCCATAACATCTTTACCTTGAAGTAGCGCATAATTAGCTGTTATTAGTGTGCCACTTCTTTCTGCGGCTTCTACTATTATTACTAATTCACTAAGCCCACTTATTATTCTATTTCTTCTTGGAAAATTAATCTTATATGGTGGAGTTCCCGGCATAAATTCAGAAATTATACATCCTCTTTTAGAAATTTCATCATATAAAGTTTTGTTTTCTTTTGGATAGATAAGATCTAATCCACACCCCAATACAGCTGTTGTATACAACCCTTCTTTTAATGATATATTATGAGCTATGCTATCTATTCCTCTAGCTCCACCACTTATAATATTTATATCATATCCGTTTAAACCTTTAATTATTTGTTTAGCCATTTCTTCTCCGTAATTACTACATTTTCTAGACCCTATTATGGATATATTAGTATGATTTTGCAGCTTTTCTATTTCTCCTTTATAAAATAATACAAAAGGAGGTTCTTCTATGTTTTTCAAAAAATAAGGATATACGCTTTCACCATAAAAACAATATTTCATTTCATTTTTAAATATCATTTCACTTAACTCTTCTATATTTATATAAATACTCGACTCTAATTCCATCCATATATAGTTAAGGTAATTGTTTTCTTTTTGCCTTTCAATATTATTGTATATATTCTCCACACTGCCATAAGTTTCTAATAATAATGATTTTTTGCTATTAGAGATTTTAGCTAAAATAAAATTTAATTCATATTTATTCATATATTTACCTCAAATCTTTTTTCTAGAGTATAACCATTAATACTTAAAATTATAACAATTTCTTGTAACTTTAAGTAAATAATACTGGTTTCTTATTATGACTAAATTATATCTTTAAGAAACCGTCTATACTGTATTGATTCTATAATATCATTTTTGGTTATATTTTTATTATCATTTAAATCGGCTATAGTTCTTGAAATCTTTAATATTTTATAATATCCTCTAGTGCTTAATCCATATTTCTCATAAACAGTTTTCAATATTTCACTAGAATCTTTATCTAACTTACAATATTCTTTAATATATTCTTTATTCATCTCAGAATTATATTTTATATCTCCATTTTTAAATCTCTGAGCTTGTATTTCTCTAGCTTTAGAAACCCTATCTTTTATCTCTTTAGAATTTTTTGAAGTCTTAGACTTATTATCTTTATTTATATCCTCATATTTTAAAGAGGGTACAAATGAGAATAAATCTATCCTATCAAGCAAAGGTCCCGATAACTTTTGAAGGTACCTTTTTCTTTCAGCTTCACTACAAGTACATTGTTTAATTTCTGAGTGAGAAAGATAAAATCCACATGGACATGGATTTAAACTTCCTATAAATATAAATTTAGAAGGATAATCTATAGACCCTGTAAGTCTAGTTATAGTTACATTACCATCTTCTAATGGTTGCCTTAATAATTCTAGTGTACTTCTATTAAACTCTAAAATCTCATCTAAAAATAGTACTCCATTATGCGCAAGTGTTATCTCACCTACCTTAAGGTCTCTCCCCCCACCTATTAATGCTGTTTTTGTTATACTGTGATGAGGATTTCTAAAGGGTCTTGATTTTATAAGTCCTTGCTGTTTATTAAGATTTCCTGAAACACTGTATATTTTAGTTACTTCTACAGATTCTTCATAAGTTAACCCCGGAAGAATGCATGACATCCTTTTCGCTAACATTGTTTTACCAGATCCTGGTGGCCCATAAAGTATTAAATTGTGAAATCCTGCAGCAGCAACTTCTAACACTCGTTTTACACTTTCTTGTCCTACTACATCATCAAAATCATATTCTAATGCTTTTATATTGTTTTCATCCTTTTCATTGGAAGAATTTTTATACGGTAACATATCCTTATATGTTAGGAAATGTATAACCTCTTTTAAATTCTTAAATGGAAAAGCTTTTATGTCTTTACTTACCATACACTCATTAATATTTTCATAGGGCACAATAAAATCCTTTATACCATTGTTCATAGCTTCTAATATTATAGGAAGAATTCCTTTTACAGGTCTTAATTCACCATTAAGAGAAAGTTCGCCCATAAACACAAATTCTTCTATACTTGCATAAGTTATCTGAGAACTTGCTAACAATATACCTAAAGCTATAGATAAATCAAATACAGCTCCTTCCTTTTTTATACTAGCTGGGGCAAGATTTACTGTTATTCTTCCTACAGGAAAATCAAATCCCGAGTTTATAATGGAAGTTCTTACCCTATCCTTAGATTCTTTTATAGCAGTATCTCCAAGTCCCACAATATTAAATGTTGGTAGTCCATATGATATATCCACTTCCACATCTACTAAAAACCCTTTAATGCCTGTATAGGCGGCACTATAAATTTTGATAGCCATAATTAAAATCACCTCTAGTTAATTATTGACCATTATGTATAATTTTATAATTAATGTTAATACTATTTTGTAAGTTTTATATTTTATTTGTATTTTAATCTTTACTTACTAAATTGATAAATTATATAAAGGATAGGTGGTAATTTTGAGATCACAAAAAAAGGCCCTAGGATATCACGGTGAATCCTTAGCCTTAAATCATCTACTACTTCAAGGATATGATATTATAGAAACAAATTTCTTATGTAAATTAGGTGAAATTGATATAATTGCAAGAGATGACAAATACATTTGCTTTATAGAGGTTAAGACTAGGTATGGATCACATGTATGCACAGCACTGGAATCCATAACCTATTCTAAAACTCAGAAAATAAAGCGTGTAGCTAAATTTTATATTCAACAAAATAATTTGCATAAAAACTTTTTTAGATTTGATGCTATAGAAATATTATTAAATCAATATAGTACACCTAAAATAAATCTCATTAAAGATGCTTTTCGCCTATAATATTATTTAAAAAACTTACTCTATGTATTGAAGTTGCCCCGTACTTTTCTATAGCTTCAATATGTTTTCTGGTTCCATATCCCACATTGTGATCAAAATCATAATGCGGATAAATTTTAGCTTGTTCCTTCATTAAGGTATCTCTATAAACCTTTGCTATTATAGATGCAGCAGCTATACTAGCGCTCTTTGAATCACCCCTTATAACTGCTATATTAGGTGATTCAAAATTCTTTATAGTATACCCATCAGACAAGACTAAATTTGGCTTTATATCTAAGCTATATACTGCCTTTTTAAATACTTCATTGTTACAGAATCCTATACCTCTTTCGTCAATATCACTATTGCTACAAAAAGATATTGAATATGCTAATGCTTTTGATTTTATTATGTTGCTAAGATATTCTCTTTTTGTTTCAGTTAGCTTTTTAGAATCATTTAACCCTAAAATCATATCTTTATTATTAACATTTAGATCCAATATAACAGCTGCAGAAACTATAGGACCCGCAAGTGGTCCTCTTCCTACTTCATCTATTCCTGCAATCAGCTTAAAGTTTTTAAAACCTTTATCAAACATATATAAATTTTCAATTCTCTTCAATTCCTTATTATAGTTTTCGTAACACCTCATAAATCGTGTAGCTAAATATTGAATTGATTTTCTATTATCTAATTCAAGCTTTTTATTTATAAAATATACCTCTTCTTTTTCTAAGTTATAGAAGCTAAGCGAATTTACATAACTTTTTAAAATATCTACAGACAAACTTTCGAAATTTTCATTAAGCAAAATGTCTTTCAAAATATTCTCTCCTTAATTAAGGTGTCTCAAGAGATATCTTCCCTACTTTTCCACCTCTAAATTCATCTAATAGCATTATTGCAATTCTATTATAATCAACACCACCACCAGATATTATAGCGCCTCTTTTTTTACCTATAGCTTCCATTATTTCTAAAGACGTTCCTTCTAGTGTATCTAATTTATATCTATTTTTAAGATTATTAGGATTTGTAACAGCTAACCTTTCAATAAGTTTTAGTGCAAGCTCTTCTACATCCATTATTTCATCTTTTATTGACCCTGTAAATGCTAGATTTAAAGCAACCTCTTCATCTTCAAATTTAGGCCATAAAATACCTGGAGTATCCATAAGCTCTACTCCCAAAGAAGTCTTTATCCATTGTTTATTTTTTGTAACACCAGGTTTATCCCCTACCTTAGCTATATTGTTTTTAGCCATCTTATTTATAAATGAAGATTTACCAACATTGGGTATTCCAACTACCATAGCTCTCCATACAATGCTTTTAAGGCCCTTTTTTTTCATTCTATCTTCTTTTTCCTTCAAAAGTTCTGATATTGCAGGCTTTATATTTTTAATGCCTTCCCCTGTTAAACTGTTTACTTCCAATAGCTTAATTTTATCTGAAGATAAAGTTTTAATCCAATCTTTTGTAACCTTACCTTCACTTAAATCAGCTTTATTTAATAATATTATTCTAGGCTTATTTTCACAAAGCTCATTTATTTCTGGATTGCTACTAGATTTAACTATCCTAGCATCTCGTATTTCTATAACTAAATCAACTAATTTTAAATTTTCGGTTATTTGTCTTCTAGTCCTAACCATATGACCTGGAAACCAATTTATTGCCATTAAGCTCACTTCCTTTCATTTTTACAAAACATATATTTTTAAATAACAAAAATGGGACTATAAAAGTCCCTTTTGCTATAAAATAATTTATGTAACTATTATATATTATTTACGTTCTCTAACCTTAGCAGCCTTACCAACTCTATCTCTTAAGTAGAATAATTTAGCTCTTCTAATCTTACCTTTTCTTACTACTTCTATTTTTTCAACTATTGGAGCATTTAAAGGAAATGTTCTTTCTACCCCTACACCTGAAGCTAGTCTTCTTACAGTGAATGTTTCTCTTATTCCACCATTTTGTCTCTTAAGAACGGTTCCTTCGAAAATTTGTATTCTTTCTCTAGTTCCTTCTTTTATTCTTACGTGTACCTTAACTGTATCACCTACATTAAAGTTTGGTAAATCACTTCTTAGTTGTTCTGCTTCAATAGCTCTTATTAATTCATTCATTGTGTATTCCTCCTTAAACTAATTTAACGTTCTTGCCAGTTATTTTCTGACAGAGGACCGTTCGTACTAACACATTTGATATTTTATCACATATGGTAGGTATATTCAATGTTTTTTTATAATTTATCAATATCTTTTAGTAATTTTATATCTTCTTTGCTAAGCGGAAACTTTTTAAAAAGGTCCAATCGATTTTTTTTAGTTAATAAAAGTGACTTAGTTTTTCTCCATTTTCTTATGTTCTCATGGTGCCCTGAGATAAGCACCTCAGGTACTCTTTCATCATTAAAGACTTCTGGTCTTGTATACTGAGGGTACTCTAGAAGCCCGTTATAAAAGGATTCATCTTCATAGCTGTTACTATTAGATAATACCCCTGGTACTAATCTACATATGCTATCTATTACTGGTATAGCAGCCATTTCGCCACCAGTAAGTATAAAATCCCCTAAGGATATCTCCTCATCTATGTAATTATAAACCCTCTCATCTATACCTTCATAATGGCCACATAAAAAGATAAGATTTTCTTCCTTTGATAAATCATTAGCCTTTGACTGTGTAAAAGTCGCACCTTTAGGTCCTAAAAATATTACCCTACCCTTATTATTTTCTTTAACATGCTTTATGCAATCAACAATAGGTTGTGGTGACATAACCATACCAGCTCCACCACCATAAGGATAATCATCTACCTTCCTATGTTTATTTTCTGTAAAGTCCCTTATATTAAAGCAATTTATATCTATAATTCCTTTTTCCCTAGCTTTAGCTAATATACTATGATCGAATACACTAAACATCTCTGGAAACAATGTTAGGATATCAATCTTCATCTTGCCACTCCTTTATAGGTCTTATAATAATCTTATGAGAATCTATATCCACATCAAGTACTATATCCTTTAAAGCTGGTATTAAAATCTCTTTTTCATGTTTAATCCAATACACATCATTACTTCCAGTTTTAATTACATCATATACTTTTCCTATTTTGTTTTCTGATGTATCATATACTGTACATGATAATAAATCTGCTATAAAATAGCTATCCTTTGGTAATCTAACTGCTTCTTCCCTTTTTACTTGGATATATTTATTTCTTAAACTTTCTGCACCTTCAATAGTATCGATACCCTCTATTTTGAGTATGACTCTATCAACTTGCATTTTACACCAGACTATAACTTTTTCATTTCCGTCTATATACACCTTTTTTAATTTTCTAAACCTCTTTATATCATCTGTTAGAGGTATTACTTTGACTTCCCCTTTTATTCCATGAGGTTTGCTTATTTGACCTACAGATAAATAATCTTCCACATATTCACCACCAAACATAATTTAATCAAAAAGAGCTAGGAATAAACCTAACTCTGCCTTGAAAATATTTTATATAATTTCAACAATTACTCTTTTATTTTCTTTAATTGCTGCGGCTTTTACAACGGTTCTTATAGCTTTTGCTATACGACCTTGTTTCCCTATAACTTTTCCCATATCACCTTCAGCAACTTTTAATTCTAAAATTATAGACTGCTCTCCAGTTATTTCATTTACTTGTACCATCTCAGGATTATCAACTAATGATTTAGCTATTATTTCAACTAATTCTTTCATAAAGATTCTGCTATAAGACTTTATAAAATCTTAAGCAGAAATCACCTCCCAAGTATTACTTTGAAAGTTTATCGTTTATTCCAGCCTTTACAAAAAGCTTTTTAACTGTATCTGATGGTTGTGCTCCATTACTTATCCATTTAGCTGCCTTTTCTTCATCAATTTTGATTACTTTTGGCTCTGATACTGGATTATAATATCCTATTTCTTCTATGAACTTTCCATCTCTTGGGCTTCTTGAATCAGCTACTACAACTCTATAAAAAGGAGTCTTCTTAGCGCCCATTCTTTTAAGTCTTATCTTTACTGCCATTATTTTTCACCTCCTTTAAATCTTATAATTTATATTAAACAAAGGGTAAATTTCCAAAAGGACTCTTTTTCATTCCCTTTTTCATACCTTTCATTTGCTTAGTCATCTTTTTCATGCTTTCAAAGTTTTTTATTACTTTATTAACTTCTTGAACAGTAACTCCAGACCCATTAGCTATACGCCTTTTTCTGGATTGAGCACTTAGTAAATTCGGATTTCTCCTTTCCTTTAATGTCATGGATTTTATTATAGCCTCCATCTTAGACATTTCTTTCTCACCCTGATTAAAGTCCACCCCTTGTAATTCTTTTGAATTACCTCCTGGTATCATATCCATTATCTTATTTAAAGGTCCAAGTTTCTTCATTTGGCTCATGGCCGTTAGAAAATCCTCAAAGTTAAATCCTTGATTTAGTATTTTATTTCCAAGTTCTTTTGCTTCTTTTTCATCTATAGATTGTTGCGCTTTCTCTATAAGTGATAACATATCACCCATTCCTAATATTCTTGAAGCCATTCGTTCAGGATGAAAGACTTCGATATCATTCATCTTTTCCCCTATACCTACAAATTTAATGGGTTTTTTAGTTATTTCCCTAATAGATAAAGCTGCTCCACCTCTAGTATCTCCGTCAAGTTTAGTTAAAACTATTCCAGAAACGCCTAATTGGTCATTAAATGATTCAGAAACATTCACTGCATCTTGCCCAGTCATAGCATCTACTACAAGCAGTATTTCAGACGGGTTTATAGCAGTTTTTATGCAAGCAAGCTCCTCCATTAAATTTTCATCTATATGAAGTCTTCCTGCAGTATCTATTATTATTACATTATTTCCATTATCTTTAGCAAAGCTTAAGGATGCCTTTGCTATATCTACAGGACTTATTTTATCTCCCATAGAAAATACAGGAACGTCTATTTGCTTACCTACAGTTTGCAATTGCTTGATTGCAGCTGGTCTATATACATCTGCTGCTACTAGCAATGGTTTTTTATTCTTTTTTCTAAAATGAAGGGCAAGTTTGCCTCCCATGGTGGTCTTACCAGCTCCCTGTAACCCTACAAGCATTATAACTGTAAGCCCAGTATCAGAATGATTTATCTTACTTTCTTCCTCACCCATAAGCTTGGTTAACTCATCATTAACTATTTTTATAACTTGCTGCGCAGGTGTTAGACTTTCTAAAACCTCTGATCCCAAACATTTTTCGCTTACAGAACTTACAAAGCTTTTAACCACTTTATAATTTACATCTGCCTCTAAAAGAGCAAGTTTAACCTCTCTCATGGCTTCTTTTATATCTTTTTCTGAAAGCTTCCCTTTTCCCTTTAACTTCTTAAAAGTTTCTTGAAGTTTGGATGTTAATCCTTCAAAAGCCATGCTAATCCTCCTAAATATTAATATCCTTTAAAAGGATACTTTTTATATTATTAATTTCAATATAACTCTCTTCAGTAGAATCAAAATTTTTCTCCACTTTATCTAATTTAATGCATATTTCTTTAATACTTTCTGATAGTTTCAAGCTCTTTTCCAATAAATTTAATTTAGACTCATAGTTCATAAGTAATTTATAACAGGTCTTAATTGTATCATATATAGCTTGACGACTAGTTTCATTTATTTCTGCAATCTCTACTAATGAAAGATCTTCGTTGTAATACAAATTCATTATATTAACTTGTTTTTCAGTTAAAAGTTCACCATAAAAATCAAATAATAGTGAGATAGTAAATCTATCTTCCATTTATATCACCTAACCTACAAAAAAAATTATAACAAAATATAATTACATTGTCAAGCATTTTTACTTAACAGTTTTATATTTTAAAATAAGGCCTTTGCAAAGGCTTCTGCATCAAATTCTTGAAGATCATCAATCCCTTCTCCAACCCCTATATATTTAACCGGTATTTTAAGTTCCCTTTTTATAGATATTACAACTCCACCCTTAGCAGTACCGTCAAGCTTAGTTAATATAATCCCGTCTAAAGGGCTAGATTCCATAAATTGCTTTGCTTGTATTATTGCATTTTGACCTGTGGTGCCATCTAGTACTAGCAATGTTTGTTTTTCTGCTTCGCTAAATTCTCTATCTATTATTCTATTAATTTTAGAAAGTTCATCCATCAAGTTTTTCTTATTATGAAGTCTCCCTGCAGTATCACAAATTAATATATCTGCTTTTCTAGCTTTTGAAGCTTGAATAGCATCGTAAACTACTGCTGCTGGGTCAGATCCTTCTTTATGTTTTATTAGGTCTACATTAGCTCTACTGCTCCAAACTTCTAATTGATCTATAGCTGCTGCTCTAAAAGTATCCGCTGCAGCAAGAATAACTTTTTTGCCATCATTTTTATACTTTAAAGCAAGCTTTCCAATAGAAGTAGTTTTCCCAACACCATTCACTCCTATAACTAAAATAACTTTAGGAAACACATTGTTATCTATAGGCTCTTCATCCACCATTAATTCCTTTATAATTTCTTTCAAACAAGGCTTTATAAGCTCAGGATCATTAATTTTTTCTTCTCTAATCTTGATTTTTAGCCTGCTTATAATGTCCATAGAAGTCTCTACTCCTATGTCTGACGTTATCAAAATTTCTTCTAATTCCTCATATAAATCTTCATCTATTGTTACAGCTAAATTTAACATATCGTTAACCTTATCTGTAAGAGTATCTCTGGTTTTACTTAATCCAGATTTTAATTTTTCAAAAAGACCTCCAAACATATTTATCCTCCTTAATTATTTACTTAAATCTACTGATACTATCTTAGATATACCTTTTTCCTCCATAGTGACACCATAGAGCATATCTGCTGATTCCATAGTTCCTTTTCTATGAGTTATCACTATGAACTGTATCTCATTTGAAAACTTTTTTAAGAATTCAGCGTATTTATAAACATTTGCATCATCTAATGCTGCCTCAATTTCATCTAATATACAAAATGGCGTAGGTTTCATCTTTAATATTGCAAAAAGTAGAGCTATTGCCGAAAGTACCTTTTCTCCCCCAGACATAAGATTTATATTTTGAAGCTTCTTACCTGGTGGCTGCACATTTATATCAATATTAGCCGTAAGTTCATCACCTTCACCTAATATAAGAGCTGCGTTCCCACCTTTAAATAATTCTTTAAATGTATTATTAAAGTTTTCATTTAAAACTTTAAAATTAGATGAAAAAACGTCTTTCATTTTACTTGTCATATCATCAATAACTTCTTTTAGCTCAATACGTGCGTTGTTTAAATCTTCCTTTTGGCTATTCATAAATGTATACTTTTCTTTTATATCTTTGTATTCATCTATAGATCCTAGATTTATGGTACCTAGCTTAGATATTTCTTTTTTTATAGTTATAACTTCTTCTTTTGCAAAATCTTCATTTTCAATATCTTTTGCTATATCTAAAGCTTCAACAAAGCTAATATTAAACTCATTATTTAATCCTGCATATAAATTTTCTTTTTCTATATCTATTCTAGTTTTATTTATATTAAACTTATTCTTTTCTTCTTCTTTTTTTTGTATAAATAATTGCAATTGTTCTATTCGACTTTTTAGATTAGTAATATTCGCTTTAATTTTTATATTTTCTATCTCATAATTTTTAAAATCTTTATCCAAATTCTCTATTATAAATTTATTTTCTTCTATGCTTTTAGTTAAGTTTTCAATATCTTCCTTTGATTTCACAATGGTTTGTTCTTTATCTAGTATAGTCTGCTTTTTTTCTATTATCTCTGATTCTAGTTCATCTAGATTCTTGCATACCCTTTCTACTTCTTTTAGCATATTTAATATAAATTCATCTATTTTAGCTTTTTTAACTTTTAAATCTAAGATATATTCTTTTTTAACCTTGGATCCTTCTTCTTTGTTTATTATCTCTTCTTCTAAAAAAGTTATTCTATCTCCACATTGCTTTTCCTTTTTATCTAAACTAAGTATTTGTTTAATATCTTCTTCTAATTCTTTAGTTTTATTATCTATATTTTCTTCTATTAAAACTATTTCTTGTTTCGACGTAAGTATATTTTTAGTTAACCTTTCTTTTTCTGAATCTATAGCTAAAATCTTCTCATCTATTTTAGCTACCTCTATGTTATTATAATGAATCTTTTCTCTTAACTTAAGATAATTTTCTTCTAGAATTTTATACTCATCTTTGTATCTTTCTAATTCACTATTCGCTTTTTCCAAAGACTTATTAAATTCTAATATCTCTAACTTTAATTTTTCAATTTCATCTTTTCTACCTATTATATTTGTATTTTTATAATACAAGCTTCCACCTGTAAGTGCTCCACCTGTATTTATAACTTCCCCTTGAAGTGTAACTATCTTATTTTTATAATTTACTTTTTTCGCTATCTCTAAAGCACTTTTCATATCATCTGATATAATGGTTCTTCCTAAAATATATTCTATAGCATTTTTAAATTTATCATCAAAATCAATAATTTTACTAGCAATACCTATATATCCTTTTATAGATGTTATTTCTTTATCTAAATAAATACTTTTCCCTTGTATTATGTTTAATGGTAAGAATGTGGCTCTACCTAAATTATTCTTTTTAAGATATTCTATTAAGTACTTCGCTTCATTTTCAGTATTAGTTACCATATTAGATACCCCAGCGCCTAAAGCTATTTCTATAGCAGATTGATAGTTAGGATTTGCCCTTATTATATCTCCTAAAACCCAAAAATTATCAATATGGCCATGCATATCACCTTTTTTCATACGCATCATTAAAGCTTTAACGGATTTATTATATCCTTCATAATTACTCTCTAAATTTATAAGTGCATTTTTATTTGCCTCTAATTTATTAATATCTCTATTAATATTTTTTAGCTTTATTTCATTATCATTTAAAGCCCTTTTTACAAAAAGAACTTTGTTTCTATTATCCTTTATAGATATTTCTAATTTTTCTGTACTATCCATAAATCTTTCTTTTTCACTAATTATCCTAAAACCTGTATCTTTATTTGTTTTTAAAAGATTACAATAATCTTCACAGTAACCATGAAGTTGTTGCTGTTTTTCTTTTAAAGAATTAATCTCTATCTCAACTTTTGACTTGTCATTTCTAAGTTTTGATTGATTTCTTAGTATTTCAATAGCATCTTTTCTTAAAATAGAAACTTCTGATTTAAAGTTTGATAATTCACTATTACATAAATTACTCTCTTCTTCTAAAATATTTATCTCATGTTTTAGTTTCTTTTCGTAGTTTTCATTTTCTTTTAAAGACTCTTCATTTTTATTTTTTTCTCTTTTAAGCTCTTCTATCTTCTGGTTTAAGTTCTTTATACTTCCTTCATTTACTTGTATAGTGGTTTTTGAATTGTCTAAACGTTCTTTAGCAATTCCTATTTCTGCCTTAAGTGACTGAACTATTTCTTTTAGTTTATAATATTCATCTGCTTTATATTTATTTTTTATAGAAGACTCTTCTAACAAGGATTCACTTTTTGTTAACTCTTCTTTTATACTAGTTTCATCCTTTTTTAATTCATTTAAATCTTTTTCTATTCTCTCTAAGTTGCTATTTTGCTTTAAAATGTTTGCTTCTATAATTTCTATTCTTTTTACTATTAAGGATACCTCTAAACCTTTAAGTTTAGATGATAATTTTAGAAATTCTTTTGCTTTTTCATTATCTATTCTTAAAGGTTCTAGTCTTTCTTCATAGGTAAGCAATATATCATTTATTCTTATTAAATTTTGTTCTGTTGAGTCAATTTTCTTTTGAGCATCATCTCTTCGAGTTTTAAACTTTACTATTCCTGCTGCTTCTTCTAGAAGAGATCTTCTATCCTCTGCTTTTCCACTTAATATAGCATCAATTTTACCTTGTCCTATTATAGAATATCCTTCTTTTCCAATACCTGTATCCATAAATAACTCGTGTATATCTTTTAATCTACAAGATATATTATTTATAAAATACTCGCTTTCACCCGATCTATAAAGCCTTCTACCTATTGTAACATCCATGTAATCTATAGGTAATTCACCTTTAGAATTATCAAGAGTTAAGGAAACTTGTGCTAAACCAACGGACTTTCTAAATTCAGTTCCAGAGAATATAACATCCTCCATTTTTCCCCCTCTTAAATTTTTTACACTTTGCTCTCCAAGCACCCATCTTATTGCATCTGAAATATTGCTTTTTCCGCTTCCATTTGGTCCAACCACTCCAGTAATACCTTTTTTTAATTTTAATTCTATCTTATCTGCAAAAGATTTAAAGCCCTTTATCTCAATAGATTTTAAAAACATACGCCCACTCCTTTAGCTACTTAAATGCTACTGGCAATAGTCCAATCAAAAATATCAAGATTATCATTCCTAATAAAAACTTCCCTATCTTTTCTCTAGTTTTAATTTTCATATTAGCCTCCTATTTTTTATAATAGAATATAAATTTAAGACCATTTTATTTTCATAAAACTCTATTATAAAATCTCCTCGCTTTAGATTATCATTTACTTTTATAATAAAAAATTTTGATTCAATTCTATCTTTCATTTTATTAAAATACATCTTTTTATTAGCATACAGTTTAGATAAATCTTTACTTGGTACTTGTATTATTATCTCTGATTTAACTTCTTTGATAATTTCATATATAACATCATTCCATATATCGCTTTCCACTAATTCTCTAAATGCAGGATGAAATGGGCCAGCTACAACGTCTTTACCCTTATTTATATTTTCTGTAGGCTGCAGTCCTATCCTTATAACATTTATATCTTTTTCTACAAGCATCATATAAATTGTTTTAGATACCTCTATTGCCTCTTCTAATGTATATGGTTTATACACTCCTTTATTGTACATAAGTTCCATAGGAGTGTCTTTAATTACAAGAGAGGGGTATATCCTACAAATGTCAGGTCCCATAGCTATAATCTTTTTAGTAGTTTCTATATCTTTTTTAAAATTATCCGTAGGCAATCCTAGCATTATTTGATGACCTAATGTAAATCCATAATCTTTTATCAGTTTAGAAGCTTTAATAGCATCTTCCTCGCTATGTCCTCTTCCAGACCTTTTTAAGACCTCTTCGTCTAAAGATTGTATGCCAAGTTCAATTATGTCTACAGCGTAATCTTTTAATGTATTTAATATCTGTTCATTTATATAATCTGGCCTAGTTGATAGCCTTATTTTAGATATGAGTTTAGATTCTTTATATGTTTTTGCTACACTTAAAAGTTCTTTTTGTTTTTCTACTGGTATTGCTGTAAAGGTTCCTCCAAAAAATGACACCTCTATAGTGACCTCTTTATTATTTATAGTTAATAGATATTCATCTATAGTACTTTTTACTAACTCTGCATTTACTTTTTCTTGTTCCCCGGTTATTTTATCTTGGTTGCAAAATACACAGTTATGTGGACATCCTTCATGGGGAACAAATATAGGAATAATATAATAATCTTTACTCATGTATTTCCTCCAGTTTTAATAAGGCCTCTTTAGCAGAGCTTTGTTCTGATTCTTTTTTACTATAACCATTCCCTTCACCCATAACCTTATTATTAATTACAACCTTAGTATAAAATTTTCGTCTATGAGGAGGTCCCTCATATTTTACTAGTTCATAATCAATTTCAACTTCGCCATCCTTTTGAAGTTTTTCTTGAAGAGCAGTTTTATAATCTAGTACTATTTCTTGATTAATTGCCTTACTTATAGTTTCTTTAAAACTCTTTAGTATGAAGTCTGTAACGTAATCTATCCCCTTATCTAAGTATACGGCTGCTATTACAGCTTCTACGCAATCTGCTTGAATTGAAACTCTATCACGCCCACCTGTAAGCTCTTCCCCGCGACTCATACGCATGTGCCTTCCAATTCCCCATGTTAATGCAATTTCATATAAAGAGTTTTCGCATACAATAAGTGATCTTAGCTTTGTTAAATCACCTTCGCTTTTTTGCTTATAATTATTAAAAAGGTATTCTGTTATACATAATTGAAGCACAGAATCACCTAAAAATTCTAATCTTTCATTGTAGTCTACATTTTTAAATTGATTAGCATAAGAACTATGAGTTATAGCTGTTAATAAATGTTCTTTGTCGCTGAATACTGTATCAATCTGTTTTTCTATATTTTTTATGTTTTCTAGATAATGTTTCATTCTTCCAACTCCTCAAAGAAGTTTATTCTTCAATCTACTAATTCTTTGCAAACTCAAGAATAAACTTTGTTTTTTTGATAAATAAAGCCCCGATATACGGGACTTTACACTATTCTTCAATATGCTCTTTTATATAATCAACTACATCTTTAACTATAACCATCTTTTCTGCATCTTCATCAGCCATCTCTAAGTCAAATTCATCCTCAAGGGCCATTATAAGTTCAACTATATCAAGAGAATCTGCTCCTAAATCTTCTATAAAAGATGATTCCATATTAATCTCATTCTCGTCAACACTTAATTTATCAGCTATAATTGCTTTTATCTTTTCAAATGTCATATTATCACCTCCCAACGAAATTCTATAATTAGATAATATTACATATATTATTCATCGTCAATAGAAAGAACTTAATATTACAAACTTTCTATTTCATTACTTATTTTTTCTATAATCTTATTATCATAAAATATAATAGCTTGCTTTATAGCATTTTTCAAGGCTTTTCCATCTGAGCTTCCATGTGCCTTTATACATATACCCTTTACACCTATAAAAGCTGCTCCACCATATTCTTTATAATCAAATTTAGTTTTAAATTCTTTGAATATAGGCTTTAATAAAAGTCCACCAATTTTAGTTCTTGTAGAACTCATTATTTCAGATTTTAAAACATCGAATATACTAGAAGACACACCTTCATACATCTTTAAAATAGTATTTCCTACAAACCCATCACATACCACTATATCTGTATTTCCTAATGGAACATCTCTAGGCTCTATATTACCTACGAAGTTAATAGCTTCATTTTTAAGCAACTTGTAAGTAGCCTTAGTTAATTCATTTCCTTTTTCCTCTTCTACACCTATGTTAACTAACCCTATAGATGGATTCTTAACGCCTAAAACATTTTCAAAATATATTTTCCCCATATGGGCAAACTGAACAAGATTATTAGGCTTACAATCTACATTAGCACCACAATCTACCACCATAAACTTTCCATTTTTACCTGGCATTATTGGTGCAAGAGCTGGTCTATCAATACCATTAATACGTCCTACTATGAAAAGAGATCCCGCCATAAAGGCACCAGTGCTACCCGCAGAAATTATAGCATCAGCTTCATTGTTTTTCACTAAATTTAACGCTTTAACCAAACTAGAATCCTTTTTTCTCCTTATTGCCATTACAGGATGATCATTAGTGTCTATTACCTCAGTTGCATTAACAACGGTAATTTTATTTTTATCATATTCATATTTAGAAAGTTCCTTATTTATTTCATTTTGTTTCCCTGTAATTATTATCTGTAAGTCTTCAAATTCTTTCAAAGCTTGAATTGAGCCTTCTACAACTATTCTAGGAGAATTATCTCCCCCCATTCCATCTACAGCAATTTTCACGGTTAACACGCCCCTTTTAATTTCAGATATAAAGAAAAGAAAGCCCTAAGACTTTCCTTTCCTACATTATTTTGCTTCAGTAGCAACTATTTCTTTACCTTTGTAAAAACCACAGTTCTTACATACTCTATGTCCAAGTTTCATTTCATGGCATTGTGGACATTCAACAATTCCTGGCGCACTTAATTTAAAAGTTTGCGCTCTCCTTGAGTCTCTTCTACCTTTAGAAAATTTTCTCGCTGGATTTCCCATTTATAACACCTCCTTAATCATCTAAAAACAGTTGTTTTAACTTTGCCAATCTTGGATCAATAATATCTTTATCGCAACCACAATTTTGGTTGTTTAAATTAGTCCCACAAATTTGGCAAAGACCTTTGCAATCTTCACTGCAAAGCTTCTTCATAGGCAATGTTAATATTATACTGTTTTCTACGACTTCAGTAATATCTAAATTATCATTATTTAAAATGATTATATTCTCATCCTCTATTTCTTCATCAAAAGAAAATTCTTCATTCAAATTTAAATTTAGAGGATAATTAAACTTTTCAAGACATCTAGAACAAGTAAGTTCTAATTCTGTTTTAACCTTAGCTATTAGAGTTATTACATCCCCATTGGAACTTATATCTCCACTTACTGCTATAGGTCTTACAAAACTTATATCTTCTCCGTCATAACTTATTGTATCTTTATTATAAATAAAAGATACTTCTTTCTTAAAAGACTTGCCTTTGTTTAATTCTATAATTTCTACATTCATAGCTTTAACTTTGAAAGATTACAGATAACACTTTAAATCTTTCACTTCTCTCCTTAGTAATTATATTTTGCTTATAACCACAATTTATTATATAAACTTGCCCATTAAAAGTCAAGATATTTCTTACTATTTGTTCAAAAGTTCTTTTGTATCTCTTGCTATCATAAGTTCTTCGTTAGTAGGTATAAGAAAAACTTTAACTTTTGAATCTGATGAACTTATTTCAGTAACTTTACCTCTTACATTGTTTTTCTCTTTATCTATTTTAACTCCTAAGAATTCTAATCCATCACATATTGATTGTCTTGTTTCTGGTGAGTTTTCACCAAGTCCTGCAGTAAATACAAGACAATCAAGTCCATTAATTGATGCTGCATAAGATCCTATTGTTTGCTTAACTCTATAATTAAATACATCTAATGCTAAAGCTGCTCTTTCATTGCCTTCACCCACTGCATTTTCAATATCTCTAAAGTCACTGCTTACTCCTGATAATCCTAGAACTCCTGACTTTTTATTTAATATGTTGTTAGTTTCTTCTACAGAATAACCAACTTCCTTTATTAAATAAGTAACTATTGCAGGGTCTATATCTCCACATCTTGTTCCCATGACTATACCTGCAAGTGGAGTGAATCCCATGCTTGTATCAACACATACACCATCATTGATAGCTGCAATACTAGCTCCATTACCTAAGTGACAAGTTATCATTTTTATATCTTTTAAATCTTTGTTCATACATTCTGCTGCTACTGTTGAAACATATTTATGTGATGTTCCGTGGAATCCATATTTTCTGATTTTATTTTCTTTATATAACTCGTATGGCAATGCATACATATATGCTTTTTCAGGCATAGTTTGGTGGAATGCAGTATCAAATACCACTACCATAGGAGTTTGTGGCATAAGTTCCTTACATGCATTTATTCCAATTATATTTGGTGGGTTATGAAGTGGTGCAAGTTTTGCGCACTCTTCAAGTTCTTTCATAACTGTTTCATCGATAATTACTGACTTAGAATATTTTTCTCCACCATGAACAACTCTATGACCTACAGCATTGATCTCATCCATGCTGCTTATAACTCCACTTTCTTTGTTAACTAGTGTATTTAGCACTATACTAATTGCAACTTTATGGTCACTCATAGGCTCTTTAACAATATACTTCTCTCTACCCTCTACCTTTTGTGTTAATATTGATCCCTCAATACCAATTCTTTCAACTAATCCTTGAGCTAAAGATTCCTCATTTGTCATATCAATTAATTGATATTTTAATGATGAACTTCCACAATTAATAACTAATACTTTCATTTAATTTTCCCCTTTCGTTTTAAACCCTAATAATTTTATTTACTTGTTTGAGCTTGAACCGCAGTCAAAGCCACAACATTTACTATATCCTCAGAGCTACATCCTCTAGACAAATCATTTATAGGCTTTGCAAATCCTTGAGATATTGGTCCTATAGCTTCTGCCATTCCAAATCTTTGAACTAATTTATATCCTATATTTCCTGATTGTAAATCCGGAAATATAAGTACATTAGCATTTCCTGCAACTTTACTATTTGGAGCCTTTTGGTTAGCAACTTTAGGAACTATAGCAGCATCAAGTTGCATCTCTCCATCTATATCTAAGTCAGGCCTTCTATATTTTGCAATTTTTGTAGCATTTCTTACCTTTTCAACTAATTCATGTTCAGCACTTCCCATAGTTGAAAAAGATAACATAGCAACCTTAGGTTCCATTTTACATAAGTTTTTTGCTGTTTCAGCTGTAGCTATAGCTATAGATGCTAATTCATCTGATGTTGGGTTTGGATTAACCGCACAGTCTGAAAATATTAACATTCCATCATCACCATAATTATGGTCTGGAACCATCATAATGAAAAAACTAGATACTACCGATACCCCTGGCGCTGTTTTTATTATTTGAAGTCCCGGTCTTAAAAGGTCTCCTGTAGTATGTATAGCACCTGATACCATGCCGTTAGCATCATTCATCTTAACCATCATTGTACCATAGTAAAGGGGATCCTTTACTATTTTTAAGGCCTTTTCTTTAGTCATGCCCTTCTTTTTCCTTAGTTCATAAAATTCTTCCGCATATTTATCTGTATTAGATGATGTTTCAGGATCCTCTATTTGTATACCCTCTATGTCCACCCCTAAAACTTTTGCTTTTGCTTTTATTATAATGCTGCTACCAACTAATATAATATCTGCAAGACCTTCTTTATTGATTTTTTCACTGGCGATAAGTGTTCTATCTTCATCGCCTTCTGGAAGAACTATTTTTTTTCTATCTGACTTTGCAGATTCCCATATGTTCTTCATAAATTCCATGCTCATTTCTCCTCTCATTTAATTAAGGCTGCTTTTTTAATATACTTTTTATAAACTCCAACAATAATTTTTTCCTAAAGCATTATATATTGAAATTTTAAAATATAAGTTGAAGTTTCAATATGTATTTCTCTATAGTATAATACTATAGATTGAGTTATTTTTAAAGTCTATATTGACTTTAGTTTGATAGTTTTTTATCTTTATTGCAAAATTATTTTATTAATATCACTTTTTAATAAAATTTTATTAAACCAAAGGAGGTCTTTTTATGAAAGTAGCTGCTATTATCTCTGAGTATAATCCATTGCATAACGGCCATAAACTTCACATCGAGAAAACTAAAAAAGAATTAAATTGTGATTATCTCATATCTATAATGAGTGGTAACTTTGTCCAAAGAGGTCTACCCTCTTATATTGATAAATGGAATAAGTCAAAGGTGTCTGTTTCAAACGGAATAGACCTTGTAATTGAACTTCCTGTAATATTTAGCCTTTCATCAGCAGAATTTTTTGCAAAGGGCTCTGCTCAAATATTAAATTCTTTAGGAATAGTTGATTATTTAAGTTTTGGAAGTGAAGTTGGTAATATCCAGCCCTTAAAACTTATAGCATCTATTCTTTGCAATGAGCCTCATGCATATAAGGCTTTGCTTAAATCTAAGCTATCTTACGGACTTGCCTTTGCAAAAGCAAGATCTCTAGCTCTAACTGAATATATTACCGATAACTTTCCAATGTATACTATAGACTTTATAACAAACCTTTTAAGCTCTTCAAATAATATATTAGCTATAGAATATTTAAAAGCTTTATATTCACTAGACAGTACTATAGAGCCTTTTACCATTAAAAGGCTTGGTTCAAATTACAACGATGAAGGTTTAAATGCGAGTTTTTCTAGCGCAACCTCCATAAGAAATCATCTTAAAACTTCAGATGATTTAACATTACTTAAAAATCATCTACCAAAATCGTCTTACACCCTTATAGAAACTTTAATCAAAGACAATTATACATTTCCTCAAATGGAGAATATATTCCCTTTTATAAAATATAAAGCCTTAACAGATAATAACTCTTTAAAGCAAATTCCAGAAGCTTCTGAAGGATTATACAATAAAATATATAAAAGTTTATGGGATAGCTCTACTTATGAAGAATCTTTTTCTAAAATGAAAAGTAAAAGATATGCTTCCACAAGAATAAATCGGTTATTGTGCCAGTATTTTATTGGATTTGAAAACTATTCTATTGATAATTTAAGAAGAAGTGATCCAAGTTATATACGTGTTTTAGCTTTTAATGATAAAGGAGCTGAGCTTCTAAAAAAAATCAAAAACACTTCCCCACTTCAAATATATACAAAACTTCCTAAAAGTTTATGTCCAATGTTAGAATTAGATTTACAAAGCACTAAGGCATACAGTATACTAAATCCTTCTATAAGATATAATGAAGATTATTTTAAAAGCCCTATAATAATTAAATAAATATACTTATTTTGTTAATATTCCTTCACATCCTTCAATATACTTTTTAGTATGATGTACCATCGACATGCTATACTATCTCAATGCTTTTATTTATTGGAGGAATGATTGTGAAATTTCTTTTATTTATAACTATAGTTTTGATTATCATTTTATTGTTTTACTTATTAAAATACAATAAGGTAAATATTTTGATGACAATAATACTAACTTATTTTATAATTAACTTTATTTTAAATCCAACTTTATGCATAGACGCTTCTATAAATGGTGCCAAGCTCTTTTTCACATCTTTATTTCCATCTTTATTTCCATTTATAATTATAACTAATATTCTAGTTGCTTATGATGGAGTAAATATTTATTCAACATTCCTTGGTCCCTTAATCTCGAGGCCCCTGGGATTACCTAAAGAAGCTAGCTTTGCTCTAATCATTAGCATATTATGCGGTTACCCTTTAGGTGCAAAATATAGCTGTGAATTGTACGACTTAGGTAACATAAATTCATCAGAGCTTTCTAAGCTAATAAGTATAGCTTCAAATTCTAGTCCGCTTTTTTTAATAGGATCTGTCGGAACATCTATGCTTGGAAATACAAGAGCTGGTTACCTATTACTTTTTTCTAATTATTTATCTTGTGTTTTTATGGCTATTATTTTAAAACATAAATATAAAGAACCTGTGTCAAAATTAAAGGTTAAAACTATTAAGGCAAGTAAAAATAATAATTTAGGAATGGTGCTTAAATCTTCTATAGAAAATGCAATAGCCACAACGCTTAACATCGGATCTTACGTTGTAATATTCTCTGTTATTTTAGCTATAATAAAAAACAATGTTGTCTTCAACATTGTTTTAAATAAAATATATATGGAGTCTTCTTTACCAAAAAACGCTTTAAGTGGAATCATTTTAGGTTTAATAGAAGTTACAAACGGCTGTTATCTTTTATCTAAAGGAAATATAAATTATGTTTTAAGCCTATGTTTTATTAGTTTTTTATGTGCCTTTAGTGGGCTTGCAATAATAGCTCAAATTCATTCCTTCACACATAAATACAAGGAAATTTCAATAATTAAATACGTCATAAGAAAAGTAATTCAAGGTGTTATAAGTTTCATTATAACCCTTGTATCCTTATTATTTTTAAATGATAGAACACTTTTTACTTTTTCCAATAAGACTCCTCTAACTATAAGTTTTAAAAGCTATATTCCTATTTTATTATTACTCTTTATTTACTTTGCACACTATTTTTCAAAAAAATTATTTGATGTTTCTTAATTCCTTTATATTTTCTCTTATTGTAGATGAGTTTTGTGATAAATCTTCAGACAGGTTTTTCATAAAATCTTCTACATCTTTTTTTACATTTTCCATCATTTTTTTGCTATTTTCTTTCATCTCTTCATCTAATTGACATAATACTTCATCGGCATAATCCCTTGCACCGAGCCTTATGGCCTTAGCATCTCTTTGAGCTACAGCTATTATATCTTGAGACTTTATTTTAGCTTCTTTTGTTATATCATGATTTTCTACCTGTTTTTTCATCATCTCTACAGTTTGACCCTTTATATTGTCATACTCTTCCCTAGCTTCTGCAAGAATTCTTTCTTTTTCGCTTAAAACCCATTGAGCTTTTTTAAATTCATCTGGCATATAATTTATTATTTGATCAATTACCTCTAGCATTTCCTTTTTATCTAGTACTATCTTTCCAGTAATGGGAACTTTCGACGCACTATCTATTATTTCTTGAAGATATTCTAATAATTGAATAACGTCCATTTAAATCACTCCTATATTTTAGCTTTTTCTACTATTGTAGATATTATTTCGTCCGGAACTAATCCTTTTATACATCCACCAAACTTAGCTACTTGTCTAACTGAAGAAGAACTTAAGTAAGAATATTTTGCATTTGTCATCATAAAAACAGTTTCTATAGATGAATCTAATTTATTATTCATAAGTGCCATTTGAAATTCATATTCAAAATCTGAAAATGCCCTTAACCCTTTAACAATTACTTTAATATCTTTTTCTTTCATAAAGTCTATTAACAAACCATCAAAACTATCTACTTTGACATTTTTATATGGTTTAACAACTTTTCTTATAAGTTCTACTCTTTCTTCAATATCAAAAAGCCCTTTTTTATCAACATTAACTAAAACTCCAACCGTAACTTCATCAAATACTTCAGAGGATCTTTTTATTATATCCAAATGTCCATTTGTTATAGGGTCAAAACTCCCCGGATAAACAACTCTTCTCATGGGCTTAGTCCTCCTTATAATCATAAAAACATATAGTTGTATTTCCGTATCTTCTATGATCCTTTAGTATTATAAAGCCATTGCCTTCATATATTTCCTCTTGACTATCAATCTTTGTTACTATAAGCCCTCCCTTAGCAAGTAAACTGTTACTATGTACGAGTTCTATGGCCTTAGGTATCATCTCTTTCATGTAAGGTGGATCTATAAATATCACATCAAATTTATTTTCAGATTTACCGAGCCTTTTTAAGGCTTCATAAGAATCCATATTAAGGCAATATGCCTTATCTTGAAACTTTAAATTTTCTACATTTTGTTTTAATAAAGGAAAGGTTACAGGACTTTTATCTATTAAATAACATTCCTTCGCACCTCTACTTACGCTTTCTAAACCTAAGCTGCCAGTACCTGCAAAAACATCTAGTGTTGTGGCATTTGGGATTCTTAATTGTATCATACTAAACATGGCCTCTTTTACTCTATCTAAAGTTGGCCTTGTATCTAGGTTAACAGGAGCAAGTAACTTTCTTCCCCTTGCTACACCAGCTATTATTCTCATATGCCATCCTCCTCAAAATTACTTTTATACATTTTACCATAGGAATTTATAATATACAAAGTTTTTATATTAATTAAAACAAATATATTTAGAACTACTTTCTAAGTAACTCATTATTTCTTCTATCAGTAGTTTATTTATATAAAGATCGCTATTTATAACTTGGTGTGCTTCATTATTAGCTATTTTAAATAATTCTATATCTTCCATTATATCAGCCAATATAAGTCCCGTCTCTCCATGT
Source organism: Clostridium algidicarnis DSM 15099 (assembly GCF_002934235.1). Lineage (GTDB taxonomy): Bacteria > Bacillota > Clostridia > Clostridiales > Clostridiaceae > Clostridium_L > Clostridium_L algidicarnis. The sequence continues at coordinate 351,707 of NZ_PTIS01000001.1, read as the reverse complement.
TGTTTAATTCCAAATAGCTCTCCAGACCCTCTTAATTTTAAATCTTGCTCCGCTATATAAAATCCATCGTTACTTTCTACCATAGTCATCATTCTTTTCTTAGTTGTATTACTTTTAGCTTCCCCTATAAGCATACAATATGATTTATAAGTTCCTCTTCCAACTCTTCCCCTTAGTTGATGAAGCTGAGATAGACCAAATCTTTCAGCGTTTTCTACAATCATTACTGTAGCATTAGGAACATTTACCCCAACTTCTATAACCGTAGTTGAAATTAAAACAGATACTTCTCCATTTTTAAACTTAGTCATTATATCTTGTTTTACTAATGGTTTCATTTTTCCATGAAGTATCTCTACAGTTTCCTTATTCAGATATGTTTGTTTTAACTCTTCATATAATTTGTTTACAGAGTTAAGATCTAATTTTTCATTTTCTTCTATAAGTGGACATATAATATAAGCTTGACGTCCCTTTTTTATTTCTTCGAATAAAAATTTATAAGCTAGCCCTCTTTGTTTTTGATTATAAAAAACAGTATCTATTTTTTGTCTTCCAGGAGGCAGTTCATCTATAATTGAAACATCTAAGTCTCCATATAAATATAGTGATAAAGTCCTAGGTATCGGAGTTGCTGTCATTACTAACACATCTGCAGTTTCTTCTTTATTTATAAGCTTACTTCTTTGATGTACTCCAAACCTATGTTGTTCATCTGTTATTATGATACCTAGCTTCAAGGCTTTTACATCTTCTTCGATTAAAGCATGTGTACCTATTGCTATCATTGGTTTACCTTCTTTTAGATCTTTTTTAATTCTTTCTTTTTCCTTTGGTGATGTACTTCCAGTAAGTAGTTCTATTTCAATACCAAATTTATTTAATATGTCTTTACATTCTTTATAATGTTGATTTGCAAGAATCTCAGTAGGAGCCATAAATATTGCTTGATAATTATTTTTGACTACATTAAACATTGCTATTATGGCAATTATAGTTTTCCCACTTCCTACATCTCCTTGTACTAACCTATTCATTGGATAAGCTCTTTTTTCATCTATAAGAATTTCTCTTACAGTTCTACTTTGAGCTTTTGTAAGTTTAAATGGTAAACTTTCTTTTAGATTAGTTAAGGATTCATCCATTTTAAAAGCTATCCCCTTTGTATTAAACTGAAGTTTTTTCTTTAACATTAATATTTTTAAGGAATAAGTAAAAAGCTCTTGAAATTTCAGCCTTTCTTTAGCTTTATTTAAACTTTCCATATTTTTTGGGAAATGTATGTTTCTAATAGAACTATCTAAGGACATAAAATTATGTTTTTGCAATAAATCTTGTGGTAAATTTTCTTTTATTTCTATATTATCTAAGACACTATTTATCAATTTCAATATGATTTTATTAGTCAATTTGTCCTGAAGTATATATTTGGATATAATATTTCCAGTTTTAAGCTCTTTACTTCCTATAAGAGGATTAGTAATTTCTAAAATATCTCCACTCTTTTTATAGCTTCCAAAAAGTACATATTCTTCGTCAATGTTAAACTTTGTTTTTATGTATGGTTGATTAAACCACTTCGCTATAACTTTCATATTTTTGTAGCTAAAATTTAAGGTAATAAGATGTTTACCTGTTCTAGTCTTAATATGACTTTTAACTCCTTTAAAAGTGCAAGTTAATACTAATTTTTCTTTTTCAAAGTTTTCACTCCATAAGGTTTCATTGTTTACAAACTCATAAGTCTTTGGGAAATATAATAAAAGATCCATAACCGTGAATATACCACATTTATTTAAATTTTCTTTTGTTTTAGCGCCAACTCCTTTTAATTCTTCTATATCTTTATAAAGATTCACAAATAACACCTCATAGCAAAAAAAGCCCGTAGGCTTTTTAAATTATTCTACAGAAATTATGAAATAATACAAGGGCTGTTTTCCTTCATAAAATTGGATGTCTATATTTTCATATATACCTTCTAATTTTAAAGCAAACTTTTCTACTTCTTCTTTTGTGCAGTCTGCCCCGTAAAAAAGAGTTATAAGCGATTTATCCTCGTCAACTATCTTTTCTAACAACTTTTCGCTAACTTCGTATATCTCACTACCAACTTCTTTAATTTTACCTTCAACAAGACCTAGTATATTTCCTTCTTTTATTTCAATACCATCCATTTCAGTATCACGAACAGCATAAGTTATAGATGCTGATATAACAGATTCAATACTTTCTTTCATAACTTCTAAGTTTTCTTCTACATCTCCATCAGGATTAAACATAGTAACACAAGTTATACCTTGTGGTATACTTTTTGTAGGTATAACAACAACATTTTTTTCTGAAAGCTCCGCAGCTTGAGTTGCTGACATAAATATATTTTTATTGTTTGGCAATATAAATATATTTTCTGCATTTACCTTTTCTATACTTTTTACTATTTCTTCTGTACTAGGATTCATGGTTTGGCCACCTGGTATAATATAGTCTACTCCTAAGTCTTTAAAAATATGTTCTATTCCCTCTCCCATAGATACAGAAATGAATCCATATTTTTTTTGTTCTTCTTTAGTTTCTTCTTTATATTTTTCTTGATCTATAATTAAACTTCTATGTTCTTCCCTCATATTATCAATTTTAATTTTTGAAAGTTCTCCAATTGCTACTGCTTTTGATAAAACATTTCCAGGATCATTGGTATGAATATGAACTTTAATTACATCTTCATAACCGACAACTATCATAGAATCGCCCTGAGCTTCTACTTCCCTTTTAAAATCTTCTGCTTTAGATGAATCTCCTAAAATTATAAATTCGGTACAATAACCAAATTTAATATCATGAGGTTCAAGATTGTTAGCAGCAGATATATTAGTGGCTATTGAATGAAAATCTCCAAGCGTAGATTTAACATCATCTCTTAAAGCTTCATGAATTCCTTTTAATATTATTAAAAGTCCCATTCCACCAGAATCTACTACCTTAGCACTTTTTAAAACTGGTAACATATCAGGTGTCTTATTTAAAGTATCTTCTGCACCTTTGCAAACGTCATCCATAAGGAGTGTTATATCTTTAGCTTTACTCTTCAGAGCATTTTCACCTGCTGACCTTACCACTGTAAGGATTGTACCCTCTATCGGTCTCATTACTGCTTTATATGCAGATCTACTACCTTCCATTATACTTTCTGCAAACTCTTCAGCATTTGCTTCTTCCTTACCTTCTAATCCTTTTGCAATACCTCTTAGTATTTGAGATAATATAACTCCTGAATTACCTCTAGCTCCCATAAGAGCTCCTTTAGCAAGTTTCTTTGAAACTTCGCTAATAGATTTAGAGTTCATATCCTCTATTTCTTTTACTGCTGCTTTAAATGTCATTGACATATTAGTCCCTGTGTCCCCATCAGGTACTGGAAATACATTTAAGGAATTAACAAACTCCTTTTGTTCTTCTAATTTATTACTAGCATTAACCATTACATTATAAAAATGCTCACCATTTATTTTTAAATATTTCATTTAAGTAAACCTCCTAGACCCTGATACCTTGAACATTCACAGTTATATAAGAAACCTTTAATGCTGTATAGCTTTCTATATTATATCTTATTCTTTGAATAATATTATTAGCTATAACAGATATTTTAGTTCCATATTGTACTACTACAAATAATTCTATAGTCAGTTCTTCATTTTTATAATTAATTTTAACGCCTTTACTCAAATTTTCGATCTTCAGTAATTGCCATAAACCATCAGCAGCACTTTTAGAAGCCATTCCTACTACACCATAACATTCCATAGTAGATAACCCTACTATATTAGCTATAACTTCGTCTGAATACTCTACGTTTCCATATTCATTAGATATTCCTATCATATTCAGTCCTCCTTGATTAATTCCATATCATATATTCTATATTAACTTTTCACTTTATTCAAGAAAATTTAAATTTTAATTACTTTATTTACTAATAACCTTATATTTTACTTGCACAAAATCTGAATATTTGATAGAATATTATTTGTGCTAAATGAAGAATATTATCTTCTATAGTTAGAGGAGGTGTTTTATAATGTCAAGAAGATGTGAATATTGTGATAAAGGTGTTATGTCAGGGGTTCAATACAGCCACTCGCACCGTCAATCAAAAAGAAAATGGGCTCCAAATATAAAGAAAATAAAAGCCATAGTTAACGGTACTCCAAGGACTGTCCATGTTTGTACAAGGTGCCTTCGTTCCGGTAAGGTTGAAAGAGCTATATAAAAGATAAAAAATGCAATTGTTAAGATACAATTGCATTTTTTATTTATCTTTTTTTTAGAGCTTTTAGTATGTTAGATAAGAACTTAGGTAACTTTATTGCCATTATCTTCATGTTACATTGCCTCCTTAAAAGAGATTAGGCTTAAATTAGCTTCTAAATATATTAAATATATGGTTGATTTTTTACTTTTTACCACAGAAAATATACCATCCACAGTATACAAGTCCAGCTCCAATAGCCAATAACCATGCCCACAGAGGCATTAATACAGATAATACCATTCCAAGTCCTACACACCCAACTACTATTCCATAAAACTTTTTCTTATTCCATCTTTTACCCAAATAAATCACCCGAAACATATTGCTCCAATAATTATTATATTAAACATCTTTACTTTGGTGATTATCATATTTTATTAATTTTATTGCTTAAAATAACTCTTATTTGGTTAACCACAAATTATAATACTTTGTTTTATAATAATTTAATCTTTAGAATACATAACCATAACTATACCTTTTTTAAACTCAATTCTCACATCTTCTTTTAAAAATTCATTAGACACCGTCCTAGGGTCTCCAAATGCAAGCCTATAGTCTCGAAGGTCATACTTTGCACCATATATATTAAACTCTTCTACCTCCTCTTTAAAAGCTTGAAATGATAGTATTTGGCCATACTCGCCTTTAAGACTACAATTTTTATTTCTTAAAAATATACAATTGTTGTCATCTTTTATATACGCATCTACTCCATTATCAAGGCAAGTCTCTAAAAGCCCCAAATTTGCTAACATATGATCTAATCTACTTCCTGTACATCCTAAAAAAACTATTTCTTTTGCCTTTTTTTCTAATGCCTTTATTAAAGCAAGTTCTGTGTCTGTAAAATCTTTTTCTTTTGGATATATTTCTATATCCTCTAAATTATTTTTAAAATACTTAAAAACTTTTTCATCTATAGAGTCGAAGTCACCAAGTAAAATATTGGGGCTTATACCTGCCCTATAAAGCACTTCCCCTCCCTTATCAGCTGCTATAAGAAAATCACAATCTCTAATCTCATCATTAAGTAAATTAAAAGAGGGGGGATTTCCCCCTGCTACTATAACTATTTTCATTTTGTAACCTCTTTAAGGTTTTTTATATTTTCTTCTATTCTATCTTGTTTAAACACCGCAGATCCCGCAACTATTATGTCAGCTCCGCTACTTGATACATCTTTAATATTAGTTAAATCTATTCCGCCATCTACTTCTATAGCTATATCCTTACCAGTTTTCAGTATCATTTGTTTTAAATCTTTAATCTTTTCATCACAATACTTTATATATTTTTGCCCCCCAAATCCTGGGTTTACGCTCATAATTAAAACCATATCTAATTCTTTTAATATACTTTCTAATACATTAATAGGTGTTGCTGGATTTAATGCTACAGCAGCTTTTATTCCAAGCTCTTTTATATGAGTAATAGTTTTATCTAAATGCTTTTCTGATTCATAATGTACAGTAATAATATCTGCTCCTGCTTTAGCAAACTCTTCTATATATTTTGACGGTTCCTCTATCATAAGGTGTACATCAAATTCTTTCTTTGTGTAAGGTCTTATAGATTTAATAATTGGCATACCAAAACTAATATTAGGTACAAACCTTCCATCCATAACATCTATATGTATAATGTCCGCCTCGCTATTATCTAATCTTGTTATATGCTCTCCTAATTTTGAAAAATCTGCTGATAATATTGAAGGTGCTATCTTTACCATTTTTTTCTCCTCCCCATAATTTCTTCTAATGTTTTAATATAAAAGTCATACCTAACTTTACTTATGTTACCTTTATCTAATGCTTCTTTTACTTTACAACCTGGCTCTTTATTATGAAGGCAAGAATTAAACTTACACTGCCTGTAAGATGAAAATTCCGGAAATAAATATTGGAGTTCTTCCTTTGGCATAATATCAACATCTAAAGTAGAAAATCCGGGAGTATCTAATAAAAATCCCTGTTCTATTTGAATTAATTCACTATGCCTTGTAGTATGCTTTCCTCTACCAATTTTTTTACTTACTTCGCCAGTCTCCATCTTATAATTTCCTATAAGACTATTTAATATAGTGGATTTCCCAGATCCAGAAGGACCACAAAGTACTGTTACATTATCTTTAAGCATTTTTTTTAATGGCTTAAGATTATCCTCTTCTTTTGCTTTTATAAATAAAAGTTCATAACCCAAATCTTTGAAAATATCTTTAATATAAAGATATTCCTCTTTTTCACAAAGATCTATTTTATTTATACATATTATCGGTTTTATATTGTTGTATTCACAAAGTAATATAAACCTATTTAAAAGTTCCATATTAAGGTCTGGGTCTTTAATTGCAAAAACTATAAATGCTTGACTTACATTGGATACCATAGGTCTTGTAAGTTCGGAGCTTCTCTCATAAATCTTTTCTATTACGCCCTTACCGTTTTCTACTGTTATTTCAACTTTATCACCAACCATAGGAGTAAGTTCATCATGTCTGAACTTACCCCTAGCCTTACACTCAAAAACTTCATCTACAGTATCTATATAGTAAAATCCTCCGATGCCTTTTGTTATTATACCTTTCATCTATAGCCTCCATTATTAATAAGTTATGGTTTAGGTTTCTCCCCTGGTTCTACTGGTTCTACTGGTTCTACTGGCTTTTCTGGCTTTTCTGGTTTTTCTGGTTTTTTAGGCTTTTCAGCCGCTGTAACCGTTACAGTTCCCCCAGGTAAAACACTTGTCACATCTAGTGCAGTAATTTTATCTTCAGCAGCAAAACCACCTATATTAAGTTTTACACCTAAAGAATTTGCTCTTCCTTGAGCTTCACTTATTGTTTTACCAACAAGTTCACCTACATTTAATTTTTCTGGCTCTTTATAGACGTAATATTTTATATTAATAGTAGATCCTGCTTCTACTTTGGTACCTGCTTCTATTGATTGATAAAATACTTTTTGATCTTTACCTTTATCTGTAGTTTCTTCCGTGGATTTATTTACAGCTAACTTAGAACTTTTCAAAGCATTTTCAGCATCATTAATATTTGCACTCATTACATTTGGAACACCTATTAAAACAACCTTAGGTCCCTTACTTACAACCAAATTAATTTTTGTACCCTTTTCAACTTGCTTATCTGGAGCTGGATCTTGTTTTATTACATTATCTTTACTTACTGTATCACTAAAATCTGAATCAATACTTCCGACTTCAAGTTCATAACTTTCTATCATATCCTTAGCTGATTTTATGTCTATATCTTTAAGGTCCGGAACATTTACAGATGACTTTCCTCCGCTTATAATAACTTTTACTACATCGCCTTCTTTTGCTGTTTCACCTTCTTTAGGGTTTGAATCTATTATGGTCCCTTCTTCTTTGTCACTTTTCTCTGTACCTGCTACTTCCATTTTAAGTTTATTGCTTTCAAGAACCTTTTTAGCCTCTTCTTTTGTTAGATTTAATATTTGAGGCACTGTTACTTCTTTATTCTTTTTAGTTGTGAGTGATGATCTATCAATTAAATAAGCACTTAATAGTCCTAAGGATATGGCTAATACAGCCATAAGCGATATTATTATTATTTTTTTACTTTTCTTTGTTATCCCTGCTTTTTTCTTATGATCTTCATCTTTATATTCTTCTTCTTCTTCATCTTCATCATTATCCTCTATAATTGTTTTGTCCTTTTCAAGTTCCTCTTGAAGTAGGGCTTGATTTACAGGATCCATTATTCTAGTAAATCCATTGTCTATATTAGCATACTGCATTTGAGAATCCGGATTCTTTTGTATTTTAATTAAGTCATTCATCATATCTTTAGCAGTTTTATACCTTTTAGCTGGCTCTTTTTCTATAGCATTTAATATTAATTTATTTAAACTTTCAGGTATGTTTTGAACTATTTGCTTAGGTGGTATAGGTGCTTCTTGTATATGTTTTAATGCTACAGAAACTGGACTTTCAGCATCAAATGGGACTCTTCCTGTAACCATTTCATATAGCACTATTCCTAAAGAATATATATCCGTCCTAGCATCAATATAGGCTCCCTTTGCTTGTTCTGGAGAAAAATAATGAGCAGAACCTAATATCTTTTTAGAATTAGTTATAGTGGCTGAATCTGGTGATTTTGCTATACCAAAGTCTGTTACTTTTAAAACGCCTTCTTCTGTAACTAAAATATTTTGGGGCTTTATATCTCTATGAATTATATTATTTCTATGGGCACAATCTAGTGCCTTTGAAATTTGTATACCATAATCCAAAACCTTATCATAAGGTAATCTTCCATCTTCTTTAATAACTTCCTTTAATGTTTTTCCTTTTACATATTCCATAACAATATAATTTATATCACCTTGACTTCCAACATCAAAAATATTAACTATATTATTATCCGATAAGTTAGCAATTGCTGTAGCTTCTTTTTTAAACTTATCAACTAAATCACTATCTGATACAAATTCTTTCTTTAAAATTTTAACGGCATCAAACCTATTTAATTTATGGCACCTAGCTTTATAAACTATAGCCATGCCACCTTCTCCTATTTTTTCTAAGAGCTCGTATCTATCGCCTAATATCGTTCCTATCATCATAATCTTGCTCTCCTTTAACTAAAATTAAAGATATGTTGTCTCTTCCCCCGCGTTTTTTAGCCTCTTCTATTATCTTTTTGCAAAGTTCATCGTAGCTCGCGCAACTATTTTTATTAATAATATTATATAATTCATCTTTTGGTATATCATTAGTTAGGCCATCTGTACATAACAAAATCATATCCATATCTATATCAGATATATCAAATATATCTATTTCTAAATGTTCATATGTGCCAACTGCTCTTGTTATTACATTTTTATTTGGGTGATTCACAGCTTCTTCCTCCGTTATGCTTCCCTTATCTACAAGCTGCTGTACTAAAGAATGATCTTTAGTTATCTTAATTATATTATCTTTCTCTATAATAAAGCAACTACTGTCTCCTACATTTGCTATTAAAGTCTTATCTTCATACATTATGCAAGCTGTTATAGTAGTTCCCATTCCTCTGCATTCTTTTTTTTCATTTGAAATGTTAAATATCTTTTCATTAGCATAAGTTATAGCCTCTTTAAAATCACTTGATAAATTTTCTTTTAAGATATTTTGTTTTGCCTCAAAATAACTTTTTACAGTCTCTACAGCTGTTTTACTTGCTATCTCTCCTGCATTATGGCCACCCATACCATCAGCTACTATAAATAATTTAATATTATCATTAATTAAATAACCAACATAATCTTCATTTAGGCTTCGTACCATTCCTAAATCTGTTATCATTCCAAACATGACTAGCACCCCTTTTTTGATATTTGGGTCTTCTCAATGTGGCTTCTTCTAAGTTGTCCACATGCAGCATCAATATCTGATCCCATTTCCCTTCTTACAGTGGTGTCAATTCCTCTCTTATTCAAAACATCTGCAAACTTCTTAATATTTTCTTCGGAAGATTTTACATATACCTTTTCTTTAATTTCATTCACGGGTATTAAATTCACATGACATAAAATACCCTTAAGTAAATTACTTAATTCTATAGCATTTTCTTTGGAATCATTTATTTCATTAACCAATGCATATTCAAATGTAATTCTTCTGCCTGTCTTATCAATATAATCTTTGCATGCATTAATTATTTCTTCTATAGAGTACTTATTAGCTATTGGCATTATCTTCTTTCTATCTTCATCGTTAGATGCATGAAGTGAAATAGCCAACGTTATTTGCATGTTTTCTTTTGCCATTTCATTTATTTTAGGCACAATTCCACAAGTAGATAGTGTAATATGCCTTTGCCCTATGTTTAGTCCATATTCTGCATTTACTATCTTCAAAAATTTAATCACATTGTCATAGTTATCAAATGGTTCTCCGCTTCCCATAAGCACAACATTTGATATCCGATCTCCATTCAACTTTTCTGCAGCTAATATCTGCGAAATCATTTCCCCCGCTGAAAGGCTTCTAATTACGCCATCTACTGTAGATGCACAAAATTTACATCCCATTCTACATCCTACTTGCGTAGATATGCAAATAGACTTACCATATTTATAATCCATTATTACACATTCTATAAGATTATTATCTTCAAGTGCTAATAGTAATTTTTTAGTATTATCTTTTTTTGACTGAAAGCTATTAACCACTAGTGGTATATATATTAAGAAGTGACTTTTTAACTTCTCTCTAAGAGGTTTTGATAAGTTTGACATAAGATTAAATTCAAAAATACCTTTATAAATCCAGTCCATAACTTGCTTTGCTCTAAATTCACTTTCTTTATTCTCTTTCATCCAGATTTTTAGTTCTTCTAACGATAGGTCTAAAATATTTTTCATACAGCACCTACTAAACTCTCATTAATTTAGCTATAAAAAAGCCATCCATGTTCTCTTGTGGTAATATAGTAACAGAACCTTCTTCACTATAAATAATATTATTTGCTTCTTTAAAATATACTTTTTCCAACTTAAAATTATTGTTGTTTTTCAAAAACCATTTTATATTATCTTCGTTTTCTTCTTTATTTAATGTACAAGTAGAATAAAGGAGTATACCACCTTTTTTTACATATTGAGAAGCATTTTTCATAATCTCTCTTTGTATAGCTATTAGTTCCTTAAGATTTTTTAAATTTTTATTCCATTTTATTTCTGGTTTTTTTCTTATTATGCCTATACCAGAACAAGGTACATCTATTAACACCTTATCTGCTTTATTAATAAGCTTTTCATTAAACCTTGTAGCATCCATAGTATCAAGTACTATGTTTGAAAGTCCCAATCTGTCCATATTCTCTTTTATAAACTTTAATTTACCCTCTTGTATATCAAAAGCCAAAACCTTACCAGTACCCTTTAAAAGCTCTGCTATATGCGTAGTTTTACCTCCTGGTGCTGCACATAAATCTAAGACTATATCATCTTTATTTATATCCATAACATTTGCTACAAGCATAGCGCTTTCATCTTGCACTGTAATTTCACCTTCTACAAATGCTCTGTTTTTTTCTATACTGCTACCCTTTGATATAACTATGGCATCATCGCATACATATCCCCTACTAATTTCATACCCAGCATCTTGTAAGCCTTTAAAAATGTCATCATAAGAACCTTTAATTGAGTTTGTTCTAACCGTTACTGCTGGTCTGTTATTCAAACCTTTTAATATAAGTTCTGTATATTTATTTCCATACTGTTTATATAATGATCTTATCATCCAAGGTTCAAAAGAATACTCATAGGCCCATCTTTCAAATCTATCTTGATTATTTAAAAAGTCCTTTTCTTCATTTCTCAAATAATTTCTAAGTACTGCATTTACAAATTTAGAAGATGCTTTAGATTTTTTCTTAGCCAAATTTACAGCTTCATTTACTGCAGCATAATTTGGAACTTTGTCTAAATATCTAATTTGATATACAGTAATCCTTAATATATTTAATACATAATTATCTACTTTTTTTATATCTTTTACAAAAGATTTTATAATAATATCTATAGTATATTTATATTTTATAGTCCCATATACTATTTCAGTAATAAGTCCCCTGTCCATATCTTTTAATTCTTTACCTTTTAATTCTTTATTTAATGCAATATTAGAATAAGCATTTTCATTAAATACTTTACATAAAACATTAGTGGCTAATTCTCTCGCGTTCATATTTCTACCTCAAATTCCTTAATCATTTCTTCTATTACTTAATGCCATTAATCTTAATAATTGTGATATTGCTGTAAGTGTAGCTGCCACGTAAGTAAGAGCTGCAGCACTTAACACCTTTTTTGCGCCAACTATTTCATTTTCATAAAGTATAGATTTATCTTCTAGTATTTTAATAGCCCTATTAGAAGCATTAAATTCAACTGGCAAAGTTATAAGTTGAAATAAAACTACTGCTGAAAATAATACTATTCCTATGTTTGTTAAAAGTGGCAACCCCATTATTATTCCAATAAAAAATATTATCCAGGATGCACTAGAACTTATATTTACAACAGGTACTATATTATTTCTAATTATAAGAGGTCTATAATCCTGTTGATGTTGAATTGCATGACCTACTTCATGAGCCGCAACTCCTATAGATGCAACTGACGTGCTAGAGTACACCTTTTCTGAAAGCCTAAGTACCCTATCCCTAGGGTCATAGTGGTCTGTAAGATTACCAGCCACCCTCTCAATACGTACATCAACGAGTCCATTACTATCAAGAATCATCCTTGCAACCTCTGAACCTGTATATCCTTTGGAACTATATATTTTTGAATATTTATTGAAAGTAGATGATATTTTAGATTGAGCCCATATAGAAAGTATTAAGGCTGGCACTAAAATTAAATAAGTACTATCATAAAACAAAAAAATTACCTCCCTTTAATTTAAATTAATATTAAACCTTCTTTGATATCATGTCCATTTATATATTCTTCAACCTTTAGTGGTTTTGCATTAGGAAATTGTATAATTTCAATACGAAGTATACTATCCTTTGTAGCTACTTCTATACCTTCTTTACTTACATTTAATATTGTTCCTGGTGTTTTTGTGGACTTTTTATTTATAACACTACTTTTATATATTTTCATTCGTTGTCCTTCGTAATCAGTATGAGCTATAGGCCATGGATTTAATCCTCTTATAAGGTTATGTATATTTAAAGAGTTTTCATTCCAATTTATTTTAGCAATATCTTTATTTAACATAGATGCATAACTATTTCCCATATTTTCTTGCTTTATTGACTTTAAACCTCCCTTATACATAGACTCTATAGTCTCTATAAGAAGATCTGATCCACTACTCATTAAATTATCATGAAGCTCACCTGCTGTAATCTCATTATCTATATCTACCTTATTAGTTAAAAGTATATCTCCTGTATCTAACCCTACATCCATAAGCATAGTAGTATTTCCACTTTCTTTTTCGCCATTAATTATTGCCCAGTTAATTGGAGCTGCTCCCCTATATTTAGGTAGTAATGATGCATGAAGGTTTATACATGCGTACTTTGGCAGTTCCAAAACTTCCTTTGGTAATATTTGACCATAAGCAACTACTATTATGAAGTCTGGATTTAAATCTTTAAGTATTCTAATAACTTCTTCATTGCCCTTTACTTTTTCTGGTTGAAAAACAGGTATATTATAATCTAAAGCTAATTCTTTAACCGGAGACATAGAAATCTTTTTTCCTCTACCCTTTGGTCTATCAGGCTGTGTAAATACTGCAACTACACCATACTCATCTATAATCTTTTTAAAAGAGGGTACTGCAAAATTTGGAGTACCCATAAATACTATATTCATTTATCTTTTATTCCTCCTCTGGAATAACTTTGTCCGTAAACAAAATACCATCTAAATGATCTACCTCATGACAAATCGCTCTTGCAAATAAATCTTCTGCGTCAAAGTTAATTTCTTTTCCTTCTTCATTTAAAGCTTTTACCTTTATGTGCTGTGGCCTTTCAACTTCACCCTGCTTTTCTGGTAAACTTAAGCACCCTTCTGTATCTATATAAGATCCTTCTTTTGAAATTATCTCAGGATTGATTAATGCTATAGGACCTTCTCCAATATCCACTACTACAACTCTTTTTAGTATACCTACTTGTGGAGCAGCAAGACCTACGCCATCTTCATAATACATAGTTTGAAACATATCCTTAATTAAAATCTTTATTCTATCGTTAACCACCTCTACAGGTTTGCTTTTTTTTCTTAGGATAGGATCTCCATAAATTCTAATATTTCTTAATGCCATAAAAACTCTTCCTTTCTATATTAAAATAATAAGCTAAGTTACATTATATTAGACTACTGGGGTTAATATCAATACTTAATCTTATATCTTTATAGTAACTTTTAGTACTGGCATATAAAAAGTCTTTTATTTCCTTTGCTAATTGGTCATTTATTTCACCTTTTATTATTATTTGCCATCTATATAATTCTTTAATCTTGCTTATCATACAAGGACAAGGTCCTAGTATGACTATTTTATCATTATATTGTAGCTTATTCTTTAAATTAATGCTAATATCTTGTATACATTTTATTAATAATTCTTCATTTTTAGAGCTCATATTTATAAGCAATATTTCTGCAAAAGGTGGATAATTCATACTCTTTCTAATAGATAATTCTTCTTTATAAAAACTACTATAATTGTATTCCTTCGCAGCCTTTATACTATAACTATCTGGTAGATAACTTTGAACTACTACATTTCCTATAGTTTTACCCCTTCCAGCTCTACCAGAAACTTGTGTTATAAGTTGAAATGTTCTTTCCGATGCCCTATAATCAGGTAAATTCAAAGATAAATCTGCTGCCAAAACGCCTACTAGAGACACATTTGGGAAATCTAATCCTTTAGCAACCATTTGAGTTCCAATTAAAATATCTGCTTCACCTTTTTTAAAGGAGTTATATATCTTCTCATAGGAATCCTTCCTTCTTGTAGTATCTAAGTCCATTCGTAATATTTTAGCCTCTTTAAAGTATTTCTTTACTTCTGTTTCTACTTTTTCAGTACCTACTCCAAAATACTTTACATATTTACTATTACAAACAGGGCAAACGTTGGTAGCTCTAGACTTTTTTCCACAATAATGACAGGACAAATAGTTACCTGAAAAATGGTAAGTCATTGATATATCACATTTATCACATTTGAATACATATCCGCATTTTCTGCAAGATACAAAAGTAGAAAACCCTCTTCTATTTAAAAACAAAATTATTTGTTCTTTTTTTTCTAAGGCATCTTTCATGCTACTATATAATAAATTACTAAAAATAGATTTGTTATTATTTTCAAGTTCTTCTCTCATGTCAATAACTTGTATCACTGGCATAAATGCATCATCTATTCTTTTTTCCATATTTAGTAATTCTATCTCTCCAACTTCAGCTTTGTAATAGGATTCTATACTTGGCGTTGCAGTTCCTAAAACTACCCTACACCCTTCTAGTTTACTCCTATATTCAGCAATTTCTCTAGCGTCATATTTAGGGTTACTATCAGACTTATAACTAGTTTCATGTTCTTCATCAATTATTATAATACCTAAATCCTTAAAAGGCAAAAATATAGCAGATCTTGCTCCTACAGCTAATTTAGCTTTTCCTTCTTTGACTCTAAACCATTCATCAAATCTTTCTCCATCAGAAAGTTTACTATGAAATACAGCAACATCTTTACCAAATCTTCCTTTAAATCTTTCTATCATCTGTGGCGTTAGTGCAATTTCCGGTACCAAGATTATAGAAGACTTACCTTCTTTTATACAATCTTCTACCAAGTTCATATACACTTCAGTCTTACCACTTCCAGTGACCCCATGGATAAGAAATACCTTTTTATCTGAATTTAAAATTTTATCAATAACATATTTTTGTTCGGCGTTAGGTATTTTTTTTCCATAATGTTCAAATTCTCTGACATTATACCTCTGTACTGTTTTAGGCTCTGAAAATATAAAACCTTGCTTTATTAATGTATTTATAGAGCTTAATGACATAGAATAATTTTTACTTAATTCCGCTCGTGTTACATTTCCATTTAGTTCTTTTACTTTATTCCATATAGACTCGTAAGGCTCTTTTTTATATCGACCCTCTAAGATTTCTTTAGTAAATAAAACTTCTATGGTTTTATTTTTCATTCCACCTACAATTCCTTTAGGCAAAAATTGTTTTAAAGCATCCACATATGAACAAAGATATCTTTTTCTCATAAACTCCATAAGATTTACGTCTTTTTCATTAAAAAGTTCCACTTCTTTATAAATCTTTTCAATACTTTTCATTTTTATATTGGAGTCTTTAAATTCATGTGATTCATCATAGACGTATAATACAAACCCATCTACTAATCTATCACCTCTTCCAAACGGGACTTTAACCCTATAGCCTATATTTATATTATTAGCATCTTCTGCTTTAATTGTATACGTAAAAATTCTATCTAATTCATTTGCATCCTGGTTTATAACAATACCAGCAAACTTTAACATTTAATCACCCTTTATAAAATAAAAAAGCGCAGACTAGCGCCTTTTATTTACAATATCAAATAATTCTTTTGCAACCTTTTTTTTATTCATAGATTGTAGTTTTATAATATCTCCATCTTTACATATTATACTTACCTCATTGTCTTCTGAAGCAAATCCCGTGTGAAGAATATTATTTGCAACTATATAGTCTAAATTCTTTTTAGTAAGTTTAACTTTGGCATTTTCTATAAGATTACTGCTTTCCGCAGCAAAGCCTACTAAAATTTGATTTTCTTTTTTTTGTCCTAAGATTTTAAGTATATCATTATCTTTTGAAAATTCTATACTCATACTGTCTTCGGTTTTTTTAATCTTTTCTTTACTATAATACTTAGTTTTATAATCGGATACTGCAGCTGCTTTTACCACAATATCTGCTTTTTCATAATGCAAAAGCACTTCTTTTAACATTTCTTCATTTGTAGTTACACTTATAAATTCAACTTCAAAAGGCCTTTCTAAATTAGTAGGACCAGATATTAAAATAACCTTTGCCCCTCTATCTCTAGCTTCCTTTGCTATAGCATACCCCATCTTTCCTGTAGATTTATTTGTTATATATCTTACGGGATCAATGTTTGCTATGGTCGGTCCTGCTGTAACTAATACTGTTTTGCCTTCTAAATCTTTAGGATTATAAAGCATACTTTCAACCTTACCCGCT
Source organism: Clostridium algidicarnis DSM 15099 (assembly GCF_002934235.1). Lineage (GTDB taxonomy): Bacteria > Bacillota > Clostridia > Clostridiales > Clostridiaceae > Clostridium_L > Clostridium_L algidicarnis. Next base: position 334,598 of record NZ_PTIS01000001.1, on the reverse strand, counting down.
ATATATTTTGTATCTGCAAGTTTACCTTTTCCTTCATCTCCACAAGCAAGCCTTCCACTAATAGGTTCAATAAATTCATACCCATATCTTTTTAACTTAGATATATTTTCTTGAACTATTTTGTTATTATACATATTGGTATTCATGGCTAGAGCAAATACAACCTTTGCTTTTGTAGCCATTATGGTTGTAGATAACATATCATCTGCAATGCCATTTGCTACCTTACCTATGATGTTAGCTGTAGCTGGTGCAACAAGAAGTATATCCGCCTTTTTAGCTAATGAAATATGTTGTATTTCAAAGGCTTTAGGCTCTTCGAACATATCTGATACTACTATATTTTGACTAAGGGTTTGAAATGTCAAAGGTGAAACAAATTCTTTGGCAGACTTTGTCATTATTACATTAACTTCTATGTCTTTTTTCTTTAAAGCACTAATAATATCTAGAGCTTTATATGCAGCTATGCCTCCTGTGACACCTAAAACTACACAATGAGAATTCTTTGTCATAACTATTTTATTCCTTCTTTTATTGTTTCATATTTAACATATCCTTGATCTACTTCGCTAATGGCTCTAGTTAAAGGTTTTTTAGAGTCTACCTCTACCATTGGCTCAGCACCATCAATTATTTGTCTTGCTCTTTTTGAAGTTACTGTAACTAAAGTGTATCTATCATCCACCTTTTCTAATAAGTCTGTTATTGATGGATTAATCATAGAGTTGTTCATGTATTAAGCCCTCCTTAGAATCTAATATTTTTTCTTTTATTCTGTCTACCCTGCATCTTTCTGCGGTTAGTATGCTCTCTATTTTGTTAACAGCCTCACTTACTGTATTGTTTACTACTGCATAATTATATGTTGAAATATAATTAATTTCTTGATATGCAGATTTAAATCTAGTCATTAATGATTCTGGTGTTTCACTACCTCTTTTTATTATTCTTTGTTTTAATTCTTCCATAGATGGAGGTAGTATAAATATAAATACACCATCTTCTATTTTATCTTTAACTTTTAATGCTCCTTGAATATCTATCTCAAGTATAACATCTTTTCCACTATCAAGCATAGCCTGAACTTTTGATCTAGGAGTTCCATATAAGTTTCCATAAACCTCAGCACATTCTAAAAAATCATCTTCCTTTATTTTATTTTCAAATTCATCTCTATCCATAAAATAATAGTTAACTCCATCAACTTCTCCCTCTCTAGGTTTCCTAGTAGTTGCTGAAATTGAAAGGTAATATTGGTTTTTTTCTAGCAAAGCCTTACAAATAGTACCCTTACCTGCTCCTGATGGCCCTGATATAACTATTAATATACCTTTATTAGACATTATTCTTCAACCTCATCTCCAGGCTCTTCTCCCTTTGATGATAGTCTATGTGCTACTGTTTCTGGTTGTACTGCTGAAAGAATCACATGGTCACTATCTGTAATTATTACAGCTCTTGTTCTTCTACCATATGTTGCATCTATTAACATTCCCCTATCTCTTGCCTCTTGGATTATTCTTTTTATCGGCGCAGACTCAGGACTTACTATCGCTACTAATCTATTAGCAGAAACAATATTTCCAAAACCTATGTTTATTAACTTAATACTCATTGTCTTCCTCCTAAAATTCATTATTCTACGTTTTGCACTTGTTCTCTTATTTTTTCAATATTGTTTTTTATATTAAGTACTTGATTTGTTATTTCTAAATCTGAAGATTTAGAAGCTATAGTATTAGCCTCCCTATTCATTTCTTGAACTATAAAATCAAGTTTTCTACCTACAGGCTCTTTTAAATTCAAAGTGTCGTTTAATTGTTCAATATGGCTATTTAATCTTATTATTTCTTCATCTATACTTGCTTTATCTGAAAATATAGCCACTTCCATATTTAAACGACCTTCATCTAGTTTTCCATCTTCTATCAGATTTTTTATTCTATCTTGAAGCTTTATCTCGTATTCCTTAACCACTGTTGGAGCCTTTACTTCTATTTTATCTAACTCAGCTTTTATATTATCACAATTAGATTTTATATCTTGATTTAGTTTAATTCCTTCTCTTTCTCGCATAGATAACAAGTTTTTTAACGCATAATGTATAGAAGGGGATATTTCTTTCCAAAGTTCCTCAATGTCTTCTTCATCTTCTTCTATATACATAACATCAGGTAACTTTGATACAAAAGACAGTGATATATCATCTTTAACATCATAATTATCTTTTATTTCATTAAGACAACTCATATAGCTATCTAATAGATTTGTGTTAACCCTTACTCTACCTTCTACTTTTTCATAGTTTTTATAATTTAAAAATAAATCCACCTTGCCTCTGTTTAAATATTGAGAAATGATGCTTCTAATTCTTTCTTCTAAAGCAATCATGGCTTTAGGCATTTTAATATTTAAGTCTAAAAACCTGTGGTTTACACTTTTAACTTCTATTACAAAGTTATGTTTGTTCCCCTCTTCACTATTGGCTCTGCCAAAACCCGTCATACTTTTAATCATGAAACTCCTCCTTATGCTTTTCCAATTCATCATACCTATTATACATAAACAACCTGCAATATTTCAAGTTTTATTTTAAAAATAGAATTTATCTAGTTTTTACTGTACCTATCTAGTTTATTCAGTGTATTTCTTATAACTTCTTCATCCTTAGTAAGCGCAATTCTAAAATAACCGTATCCTAGTCTCCCAAATGCACTTCCAGGTGTTACAACAATACCCTTTTTCAAAAGTAACTCACTACAAAATTCATCTGTGGTATAACCTGTAGGAATTTTACACCAAATATAGAAGGTACCTTCTCCCTTAAAATATTTTATATTCTTTTCATCTAAAATAGACTCTGCTAAAACTTTTCTTTTTCTGTACACCTCATTTATATATTCTATATAGTAGCTACAATCTTTTATTGCCCTTAAAGCTGAATATTGAATAGGCATAAATTGACCTGAATCCATATTGTTTTTAACTTCTCCCAAAGCCTTTATAATATTTTTGTCACCAGCAACATAGCCTATTCTATATCCTGTCATACTAAACGCCTTAGAAAAACTGCTAAATTCAATGCAGTTGCTTATTCCTCCCATAAGAATTGACAACCTATCTTCTTTTTTATTTACAATCTCTTTATAAGCTCCATCGTTACAAAGTACTATATTATACTTTGCACACATTTCTTTAACCTCCTCTAAAAAGTCTTTTTTTAAATTAGCTCCCGTAGGGTTATTGGGATAATTTATTATCATAAGTTTAGATACTTTTTTTATATTTTCAGGAATTAAGTTAAGGTTTGGATAATAATTTTTTTCTTCAATTAAAGGCATCTTATATGGGATTACACCCCAAAGCCTACTGCAAGATTCATATGCTGGATATGAAGGATCTGGTAAAATAATATAATCGTTTATATCACAAACTGTTGGGATTATATTACTTAACGCTTCTTTAGAACCTATAGTTATCAGTACTTCATCTTCAGTTAAGTCTACACCATAATTAAGCTTATAATCTTTAACCACTTGTTTCTTCAATTTAACTATCCCACTTCCTTTAGGATAGTTATGATATCCCTTATAGCTTAATGCTTCTATTAGCGCCTCATTGACCTCTTTAGGTGGTTCTAGATCTGGATCACCTATACCAATATCTATTAACTCTCTTCCTTCTTTTCTTACCTTATCTTTTAAGATATCAATCTTATCAAAATGGTACTGTGGAAGATTTGTCGTCCTATTATTTATTTTCAAATAAACTCCTCCAAAATATTGTTTTTAACATAATATTCATTATTATATCTTTTTGATACAGCAACCATTAGTTAGTTACTACTTATACCCTTAGATTAATATAATAAAAACCTGTATTTATAAATTATAGAATTTATAAATACAGGTTTTAGATTTTCAATGTATACTCTGTTTAAAGTAATATTCACAATATATAAAGATACATTTATTCAAGTACAAATAAGTTTTATTAATATATTTATTTAGGAAAGTCCAGTAAATATTATCTTAGCCATAAATATAATACCTAGAATTATCATTACAGGAGATATCTTTTTCTTTTCTTTACTAAATAAGTTATTCACTAAATTTATTATTACATAAGATAGTATACCAATGGTTAAACCATCTCCTATACTATATGTAAGTGGCATGAGTGCAATAATTAAAAATGCTGGCACCCCTTCTGTAAAATCGCTAAAGTTAATTTTAACTACATTTTCCATCATAAAAAATCCTACTATAATAAGCGCAGGCGCTGTAGCTGCAGATGGTATAGCTACAAATATTGGTGAAAAAAACATAGCTATTAAAAATAGTATTCCAGTAACAATAGATGTAAGTCCTGTTCTTCCACCTTCTGCTACTCCAGCAGAGCTTTCAACAAAAGTTGTTACTGTTGATACTCCTATTAAAGCTCCAAAGGTAGTTCCAACCGCATCTGATAATAAAGCTCTTCCAGCTCTTGGAACCCGCCCATTTTCATCTAACATATTGGCCTTTGATGCTACTCCAACCAAAGTCCCTATAGTATCAAAGAAATCTACGAATAGAAAGGTGAAAACTATAACTACAAATCCCCATATCTTTGAAGGATCTGTCATATATGAAAAATCTAACTTAAATGCAATTGGTGCTAAAGATTCAAACTTAAAAATACCACTAGGCAAAAATATATTATACAAGGCTGCAGATTCAGGGCTAATAATTGCATATATCCAAGATAAAATAGTGCTACCAAATATCCCAAATAATATAGCTCCTTTAACGTTCTTTTTTGAAAGTACAACAATAATTACTACTCCCACAGCTGTAATTAAAACCGTTGGTGACATAAAGTTGCCAAGTCCCACTAAAGTAGCGTCGTTTTTAATAACCATTCCACTATCTACAAATCCAATGAAGGTTATAAATAGACCTATCCCTGCTGTAACAGCTAATTTTAAGTTCATAGGTATACTATTTATTACTGCTTCTCTTACGTTAGTTAATGATAAAACTATAAATATAATTCCTTCTACAAATACTGCTGTAAGTGCTACTTCCCAGGGTACATTCATTTTTATAACAACTGTATAGGCAAAAAATGCATTTAAACCCATACCTGATGCAAGTGCAAATGGTAAATCTGCATATATGCCCATCATTATTGTGGCAACACCTGCTGAAAGGCATGTAGCTGTAACCAAAGCTCCTGCTGGCATTCCTGTGGCTCCTAGTATAGTAGGATTAACTGCTATAATATATGCCATAGTTAAAAAGGTAGTAATTCCTGCAATTATTTCTTTCCTTATGTTTGTATCTTTCCTTTCTTTTAACTTGTTAAAACTAAATAACTTATCCATAATCATCCTCCTAAATTTTATCTTATGTTGCACACTAAGTTCTTTTAATAAAGCAAAATACCTATATAAATTCCCTGAGGAATCTATATAGGTATTATCTTAATTAAAATATAATTACATATGAATTACTAAAAAAGTTAAATTTCACATGTAAAATCAAGATAATTCTAAAGATCCACTCATAGTCAGACATTTATGGTGTCTGGTAGAAACTTTTAGCCCTTATCGCCAAAACTATATGAGTATTACTGTTTACGAATATTATCTTATAACATTAATTCATTATTGTCAACATTACATGCTATTATTTTTAAATCTAATTATATTGTTCGTGTTATTTAGGTTTATATAACAACTTTTATTTTACAATTTATCTTAAAAACTAAATATTATATAAGCTTTTTTCAAATATAGACTTAATTTCATCTAAATCTTTAGTGTAGCTAAGTGCTACTAGTAACTTAATTCTAGCTTTTTGCCCTGGCAAATTATCGCCAAATATAACACCTAAATTTCTTAGTTCTTTTCCTCCTCCGTGATATCCATATGAATCAAAGACCCTTCCTTCAAAACATCTAGAAACAATAACCACAGCAATTCCTTTATTTATAGCATTTTCTATACCTTCTACCATAAGCGGTGGTATATTTCCCCTTCCCATAGCCTCTACAACGATACCACTGTTTCCTTCACTTATGTAATAATTTATTACACCTGAATCCATACCTGATGCGCATTTTATAAGAGCAACTTTACTATCTAATTCTTTTATACTCATGGTTTGTTTTTCTATGTTATTTCTATAAAATATAACTCTATTATTATCCACTATACCAATTGGTCCAAAGTTTGGAGTTTTAAAAGCATTTAAACTCATAGAATTAGCTTTTGTCACTTCCGATGCACAGTTCAATTGTCCATTTAAACAGACTAGAACCCCTCTATTTTTTGATTCATCTGATATTGCTGTACAAATGGATTCAGCTAAATTAGAAGGTCCATCATATCCAAGCTCTGATCCACTTCTCATAGATCCTGTAAATATCACAGGTTTTATAGAATTAATAGTTAAATCCACAAGATACGCAGTTTCTTCAAGAGAATCTGTACCATGTGTCACTACAACACCTGCTATATCTTCTCTATCTAAAAGCTTTTGGATAAACTTTGATAGATCTAGCATAATCTCTGGTGTCATATGTGGACTTGGTAACATTGAAAAATTATGTGATTCTATATCTGCATATTTTTCTATACCCGTTACCATAGACATTATTTCTTCTCCAGTAAGGCTAGGAACTGCCGCCTTTATCCTAGGATCCACCTTCATAGAAATAGTTCCACCATTAAAAACAATTGCTACCTTTTTCATAAAATACCTCCTATTATTTAAAATCATTTACTCTACAACCCTTAGTTTTAAGTTAATAAATATTTAAAACCAATGACTTATAAAATTAAAATATACACTATCGCCTTTTTAAATATAATATCATATTAATTATCTATGTTTTAAATATGCCTCCTAGTAAATTTAACATAATTTCATTAAATAATATATATATACAAATTTATATATTATTCTTTCATTTTATAATAAGATTTATTAGTTTTTTTATCTTAAATTGAAGTTATTTTTATTATTACTGCAATTTTAAAATTTAGTGAAGATGTAATTTTTATATTATTTGTTTAAGATACCTTATTAAAAATAAACAACTTTTTAGAAGAACTAAAAAATATATTATATGAATATTTAAGTATATAGTCTATTTACAACTTACAGTATTGTATTTGCTGATAGAGAAGACTTTACCAATCAGCTTTATATATTTAACATGCATTGAATAATTTGTTATATTTATATAGAAGTAATAAAACTAAGGGGGAATTTTCATGAAAGAAAAAAGGGGGATTATAGCGGCTGGTGCAATAGTTGGTATACTTTCAGTAATACTTGTGTACTTTGGAAACCCTATTAACATGGGACTTTGTATAGCCTGTTTCATACGTGACACAGCAGGTAGTCTAGGTTTACACAGGGCGGAAGTTGTTCAATATATAAGGCCTGAAATTATAGGTATTGTATTAGGCGCATTTATAATGGCATTCTTTAAAAAAGAGCTTTATTCTAAAGGGGGTTCATCGCCATTTACCAGATTTATATTAGGGTTTATTGTTATGGTAGGTGCTTTAATGTTCCTAGGATGTCCTTTAAGAATGGTGCTTAGGCTTGCAGGTGGGGACTTAAATGCCATTACAGGTATAGTAGGATTTACAGCTGGTATTTTTCTTGGAATACAATTTTTAAATAAAGGATTTTCTTTAAAAAGAAATTATACAATAACAAAACTTGAAAAGTACTTATTTCCTGCAGTTAATGTAGGGTTATTTGCTCTTCTTATTTCAGCACCTGCTTTTATATTTTTTAGTAAGAAAGGTCCCGGTGCTTCTCATGCTCCAATTTATATGGCCTTAATTGCAGGGCTCGTTGTAGGTGCAATTGCACAAAGGACTAGGCTTTGTATGGTTGGAGGAATTAGAGATGTTATAATGTTTAAAGATACCTATTTATTATCTGGCTTTATTTCTATATTTGTATTTGCGCTTATAGGAAATTTAATAATAGGCAAGTTTAATTTAGGATTTATAAATCAGCCTGTAGCTCATAACGATGCTTTATGGAACTTTTTAGGCATGGCTTTAGCTGGGTGGGCATCAGTACTATTAGGTGGTTGTCCTTTAAGGCAACTAATATTATCTTCTGAGGGTAATATAGATTCTGTTATAACAGTTTTAGGCCTCTTTGTAGGTGCAGCTTTTGTACACAATTTCAATTTAGCTTCTAGTGCTAAAGGACCTACATTTAATGGTAAGGTAGCAGTGTTAATTGGATTTTTAGTTGTAGGTTTAATATCCTATATAAATATAGAAAAAGGTACTAAAAAAGTAAATATAGTTTCAAAGGGAGATGTTAACATTGGTTAAAATAGATGCTAGAGGTATATCTTGTCCACAGCCAGTTTTGATGACAAAAAATGCTTTAATGAATAATCCTAAAGAAGTTGAAGTTACTGTGGATAATGCAACTGCTAAGAATAATGTTGAACGTTATATGAAACAATCAGGTTATTCTGTATCTTCAACAAATAAGGAAGATGATTTTATATTATATGGTGAAAAATAATGATGCAAATTATATTTGTTTATTTTATACTCATTCCGGTGCTATAAAGTTTACTAATATAATAAACGCCGAAAATATTTCTTACAAAATATTACCTACACCTAGAAAACTAAGCTCTAACTGTGGCATTAGTGTGGAATTTTGTTATGACAAAGATATAAATCCCTTTATAATTAGTGATATAGAAAAGGTGTTTTTAATTAATGATAGGAATTATGAACTAATATATGAAAATGAATAACTATATTATAATATTTAATTAAAGCACCATAGGGTAAGACCTTTTGTAAAATTACAAAAGGTCTTACTTTTTTTATGAAACAAAATACTACAATTTATTGTTCTTATATGTTTATAAATAAAGGAAATTAAATAATTATGTAGAATTAGTATGTTTGATCATACGTAGTTCAAATATTTTAAGGAGTATAAATTTATGAAATTAAATATCATACTAGGAATTCTAGTTATTGTTACTAATTTGTTTTTTGCAACTATTCTTATATTTTTTGAAAGGAAGAATCCTTCTACTACCTGGGCATGGTTATTAGTTATAATATTTTTACCCTTCATAGGCTTTATTATTTATATGCTTCTAGGTAGAAATTTAAGCAAAGAAAAACTATTCACCAAAAAAATTATTGTTGATGAAAGAAAAAAATGTGATTATTTACTCAACTCGCGAAAAGAATATGTATTAGATGAGGGCACTTTTGAAAATATAGACTTAATTAAAATGAATTATAGAAACTCTAATTCATTTTACACTCAAAAAAATAATATTGACTTGATTTTTGATGGTAAAGAAAAATTTAAAGAACTTTTTAGCGCTATCGAAAACAGTAAAAGCTTTATTCATATTGAATATTATATTATAAGCAGAGATGAAACTGGTAAAATGTTAATAGACCTACTTACTAAAAAAGCAAAAGAAAATGTAGAAGTTAAAATTTTATTCGACTCAATGGGATCTTATAAAATTAATAGTAAAAGCTATTTAAAAAACTTTGTAGATTCAGGTGGAAAATACGCCGTATTTTTTCCTGCACTATTTCCTCATTTAAATAAAAGAATCAATTTTAGGAACCACAGAAAGATAGCTGTAATTGATGGTAAGGTTGGATTTGTCGGAGGATTTAATATCGGAAATGAATATTTAAGTAAGGATAAGAAAATTGGATACTGGAGGGATACTCATTTAAAAATTGCTGGAGAGGCTGTAAGAGATCTAGAAGAAAGATTCCTTATGGATTGGACCTATGCTTCGGAAGAAATAATACATGATTATGGAAAGTATTTAACCATTGATATGTCTATAGATGAGATAACCGGGACTCAGATAGTTTCAAGTGGTCCAGACCATAAAAGTCCTTACATTAGAAATGGATTTGTTAAAATTATAAATAATGCTAAAAAAAATGTATATGTCCAAAGTCCTTATTTTATTCCGGATGAGACTACTTTAGAATCTTTAAAATTATCTGCTTTATCTGGAGTTGATGTTCGTATTATGATTCCTGGAGTCCCTGACCATAAATTTATGTTTTGGGCTGCTAGTTCTTACGTTGGAGAACTTTTAAAAAGTGGTGTCAGAGTCTATTATTATAACAAAGGATTTTTGCATTCTAAAACCATAGTCTCTGATAGCAACGTGTGTAGTATTGGAAGTGCAAATATGGATATACGTAGTTTTAAATTAAACTTTGAAACAAATTGTTTTATTTATAACGAAAATATCTCTAATAAAATGGAAATCCAATTTAAAAGGGATATATTAGATTCCAAGGAAGTAACTCTTGACTTTTTTGAAAACAGAGGCCTTTGGGTTAGATTTGCAGAATCTATTACAAGACTACTTTCTCCCATATTATAATATAATGGTACATCAAACTTTTTATGAAAAATTTGATGTACCATTAATCATTTTATAATAATATCCATAAGTTTAGATAAAGAAACTGCTTGAATTGGTGATACTATAACACCCTTAAGATCTTCTATCCTAATTGCAATGCCTTCTATATCACAACTAGTTAAATCTATATCTTTTAGTTTAGTACCTGACATCTGGCACTCTGAAAGCTTTGAATCATAAAATCCAACTTTAGAAAAAGTAGCTTCTTGAAAATCAGATAAAGCTAGGTCACATTCATTAAACTTTATTTCATTAAACTTAGAAAATGAAAATAGAGTATATCTTAAGTTACACTCACTAAAAGTAATGTTTTTTAAATTTGCTTCACTTAAATTGATACCTATAAGTTTACAATTTATAAATTCCACTCTATGTATTATAGCATTTTCTAAATTCACATTAGACAAATCACAATTTTCAAACCTTACATCTACTAGTTCAGATCTTGAAAATGAACATCCTATAAAAGTGCTTCCTTTAAATATTGTTTCCTTTAAATTAACTCTTTTTATACTTTCACCTTCAAGATGAAAGTCAGTTATACTAGCAGAAGATATATAGCTTTCATCTTGTAAATCCTCATAGGATAAATCCATATCTTCTAATAATAAGGGTAATCTCGGTTTTTCTACAGAGAACTCGCTTTTTTTACTTTTCATTTAGCACCTCTTTCTTTACTATACAGCTATTCTTTATAGTCTTTATCCTTTATAATATATCTATAATATATTATAAAGGAGGAAATTTTATGAAGCATATTAAGATGTTATCAATATTACAAGGTATATTATTCCTATTTATAGGTATTATAAGCTTTGTATATCCTACAGAATCTCTTTCTATTTTATCATTAATATTTCAAATACTTTTAATAACTTTAGGTTCTGTAAAACTTATAAAAACCTTAGTAGATAAACGTAGATTTAAAGAAAATTATATGTTTATTTTAAACTTATTTGAAGGGATTATTTTCATTATTGTGGCTATTTTGTTTTATTTCAACGAAAGCCTATCAATATTGTCATTTTCTATCATATTAGGTTTATGGTGTGCCTATATTTCAATAACCTTATTTTTAAAATCCTTTAAAGGCAGAAGTGTGGAAAAAGGATATTTAGGTATAATTCTATCCTTCATATCTTTATGTTTTGCCTTAATGATTATATTTAAACCTTATATTGCTTTTGTAACCTTATCAAGATTAATTGGTATATACTTTATTTGTACAGGCATAGAGGTTTTATTTGTCACTTTATATCTTGAAAACAAGCTAAAAAAATTAAGGCTTTTCGGTGAAGATCCTAATGAAATAAATATTGATATGTAAATAGCCTATCAATATTTATATTAATTTGCAATCTCTTTGTCTTTTACTTAGTTATACACTAAAAATCTGTCTTAATATTTTAATTTAAGTAACTATTAATTCATAGTGTAAAAGCTAATTAATAGTTACTTTTTTATTTCTTTTGCTTCTCTTGTATCATTTATTATGGTGGCTCTACTAGACTTCATCCTCATTACTCCAACCCTTGTAAAATTATATATTTCTTTTAAAAACTCATCTTTATTATAGCTTCCTTTTTCTATATCATATAACTTTTTTTCAAGCCTTCCTGTATAGTCAGTATCCATTAATTCTTTCACAGGAAAGTTTTCTATAAGCTTACTTCCTATATCAGTTATTAATAGTGATTTCCCCTTTGTAGAGATATACCTTGCATACTTTAGCTTATTTATGGTATCTGCTCTTGTAGCTGCGGTACCTATAGAATATCCATACAATATTTGAGACTCTTCATCATCTTGTTCTTGCGATTTATTACCTTTACCACAGGTTTCCATAGATTTCAAAAGTGTCTTTTCTGTATAATGAGCAGGTGGTTTACTCTTTTTAGATACAACAACAGTATCACTGCTTTCAACCTTCTCATTTTCACTTATCTTTGGTAATAGTTCTTCCTTTTTATCTTCATTATAAAGCTTAAGCCAACCTTTATTTATAAGTATCCTTCCTTTAGTCACAAATAGCCTTTCATAATTATCTCCCTGTACAGATGTTACAATCTCAGTATTTTCATACTGCGCTGCATCCATGAATTGAGATAAAAATCTATTTTTTATACTACTATACAGTTCCATTTCATCTTTATCTAAATTTTTAGGAACAATATAAGTTGGTATTATAGCACTATGACTTTCTACCTTTTCATTATTAAATACTTTCTTCGACTCATTAAAAACTATTTCATCTTTAAATGGAATATCCTTTTTAAGTATCATTAATACATTTTTAGCCTTATCCTTAATGCTTTCCTCTAACGCTGTACTTTCGGTCCTAGGATAAGTTATGTATTTTTTCTCATATAAACTTTGTGCTACCTTTAATACCTTATCCGCGGTCCATCCATTGAATTTACTAGTAACAAATCCTTGGAGATTACTTAAGTTAAATAGTGATTGTGGATATTCATTTTTTATTTCCACCTTTTTGCTCTTTATCACACCAGGTTTTCCCTGAACCTCATCCTTTAACCTAACAACGCTTTCCTTATTTTTAAATTTATCTTTACTTCCATGAAAAAACTTACCTTTATACTTTCCAAATTGATTTTCGAAAGTAGTAAACAATTCATTAAAAGCTTCTGGTTTAAAGTTTTTTATTTCTAATTCTCTATCATAAATTAGCTTAAGTGTTGGCATGAGTACCCTTCCAATATTAAGTAAGTTCCCCCTTCCCCGTGTATACTTCATTGTAGCAACTGCAGTGAAGTTTATACCTATTACCCAGTCTGCTAGTTGCCTACTAAGTCCAGCATCTTGTAGGGTACTCATTTGCTCATTTGTCTTTAGGTTATTAAGCCCTTTATTAACCTCTTCTGGAGTCCATTCATTAATTAGTATCCTATGTATAGGTTTTTCTACATTTAAATATTTAAATATAAGAAGGGCAATAAGCTCTCCCTCTCTATCAAAATCTGTAGCCGTTATAATTTCTTCAATATCTTTTCTATTTATAAGGCTGCTTATAATATCTAATTGCTTTTTTGCCCCTTTATCCACTACCTTTTTATTCTTACTGTCATTTTTAATTTTATACTTGAACTCATCTGGTATATATGGAAAGTAATCAAAATCCCATAAAGCTAACTTTTCATCATAATCCTTGCCATCATACAAGGTCAACAAATGACCAAATGCCCAAGTTATTACATATCCTGGACCTTCAATATATCCATCTTTTTTAATTTTACATCCTAGTGCTTCTGCTATATTTCTAGCTACAGAAGGCTTTTCTGCCAATATTAATCTTCCCATAATTCACCTTCACTACATTATTTATATATTTTAAGTACAATGCTATTATACTTACTTTAGCCAAAATTGAAAAGAGATAAAGTTCTACTTTCGAAAATCAAACAGTTTTTTATCCTTGTATTTTAAACAAAACATTATTTTCATAGCGTATAAACCCTTACTAAGACAAAAAAATATAAAGATCTGAATTCCTTCAAATCTTTATATTCTAACATTTGGTGACTCCTAGGGGAATCGAACCCCTGATTCCACCGTGAGAGGGTGGTGTCTTAACCGCTTGACCAAGGAGCCTAGTATTTTTAGGTGCGTACCCAATATTAATATAGTAACACCTTTTATACTTTATATCAAGTTAGTATTTTAAATGTAATCATATTATTCTATTAATAATATCTATAGTTCGTTTATGTTGCCTTATCCGAGTAATCACATAACCTTATCTTAAATCATAACTTTATTTAATATCCCTACTACCAGGTTTTATATAAGGTATTGATTCTTTGCATAAAGGACAGTCTTTTGGATCGTAGTTGTCTACCTGAAGCTTTATAGCACTGTATAGTGGCCTTTCATGTATCTTTCCATTACTTCTATCCACTATGCATGCAACAGCCACTACTTCTGCTCCGTATGATTTTATAACCTCTTCTGTTTCTTTAAAAGATTTCCCTGTAGTTACAACATCTTCTGAAATTATAACCTTTTGTCCTTTTTTTAATTCAAACCCTCTTTTTAGTGTCATCTTCCCATCTTGTCTTTCTGTGAAGATACATGTCTTCTGAAGTTGCCTTGCTAATTCATAAGCTACAAGTATTCCTCCCATAGCAGGTCCAACAACAACATCAAATTCAATATCTTTTAGCTGTGTTGCTACATTTTCTAAAACCTTTTCTGCTTCTTTTGGATCTTCTAATACCTTAGCGCACTGGCAATATTTATTACTATGCATCCCCGATGATAATAAAAAGTGACCTTCTAATAAAGCTTTACTATTCTTTAATATATCTATAATCATAATAACAACTCCTTAAAATTATATTTGTGCTATGCCTCTTATTTCCGACAAATCCTTTATTCCTTCTTCTTTCATATACTTATGTATACCATTAACTACTTCTATTCCAACCCTTGGATTATAAAAATTTGCAGTTCCTATCTGAACTGCTGTAGCTCCTGCCATTATAAATTCAAGTGCGTCTTCTGTGGAAGCTATACCACCTATTCCAACTACGGGTATATTAACTTTAGAAGAGACTTCATAAACCATTCTTAGTGCTATAGGTTTAACTGCCGGACCAGATAATCCAGCAAATATGTTATTAAATACAGGTTTCTTTGATTTTATATCTATAGCCATACCCTTTAATGTATTTATTAATGACAAACTATCAGCTCCAGCCATACAGCAATTATATGCCATATCTACAATATCCTCTGCATTAGGAGATAACTTTACCATTATCTTCTTTTTACTTATCTTTTTTATCCTAGATACTACATCATAAGCAACTTCAGATTTTATACCAAAGGCCATGCCACCCTCCTTTACATTAGGGCAAGATATGTTAAGTTCTATCATATCTATATCACTACTGTTTAAAATCTCTACGGCCCTTTCGTAGTCTTCTATAGATCCTCCACCTAAATTAGCTATTATATTTGTATTTAGTTTTTTCATTTTAGGAAGTTCACTTGTTACAAATTCTTCTACACCTATATTTTGTAGTCCTACACTGTTTAGCATACCTAAAGGAGTTTCATAGGATCTAACGCCTTCATTTCCTTCTTTAGGATTTAGAGTAAGCCCTTTAGTACATATACCTCCAAGCTTTCCTACATCATAAAAATCATTGTATTCTTGCCCAAATCCAAAGGTACCAGAGGCTGCTATAACAGGATTTTTAAATTCAATACCATTTATATTTATTTTCATAATACTCTCCCTTTAAAATTCTAAGGTTTCACCTAAGAAAATTGGTCCATCTTTACATGTTCTTTTATTTCCCTCTTTAGTTTTACATGTGCATACAAGGCAGGCTCCAACACCACAGGCCATATGACCTTCCATAGATATATAAGATTTAACCCCACATTCCTTGCAGCTTTGTGCAACCTTTTTCATCATAGGTAAGGGCCCACAACAAAATACTAAATCATAATTTTTATAATCTATAATATCTGTTATAAAGCCTTTATGTCCTTCCTTTCCACTATCCGTAGCTATATAAATTTTGTCGGCTGTATCTTTAAAGCCTTCCATAAAATAAGGTTCTTCCCTAAAACCTGAATATAAGTGTATTATATCTATATCCTTTGAATCCTTTAAACTTTTTATGAGTTCTTTCATTGGTGCTATGCCAATGCCTCCCGATATAATAGCTATCTTTCCTTTAGCTTCATGCACTGGAAACCCATTTCCTAAAGGGCCAATTATATTTATATATTCTCCCGTAGAAAGGGTACTAAAACTTTTAGTACCCTTTCCCACAACTTCATAAAGAAATTCCAGTTTATTTGAATTAAAACTGCATATACTTATTGGTCTTGGTAAAAGGGTTTCAGTATCTTCTAGCTTTAACATATAAAACTTACCTGGAAGTAAATTTTCTACATCTTCATTTAATTCAACACAAAGGCTAAATATATTATTATAAACTTCATCATTTTTTATTACCTTTACTTTCGTAAAATTAGCACTCATATATACCTCCATAAATTTAAATATTTAAAGCATTTTTTATTTCATCATTCATCCTCATTACTTCCTGCCGAGCATAAAACCCTACATCTTCTCCTTTATGCTCTTTATAAGCTAAAATTATCTTTCTAGAAGAGTTCACAACTCCTCCATTACCTTTATTTAAATAAATTGCTACATCTTCTGCTCTTCCCCCTTGAGCACCATATCCAGGTATTAAAAAGAAGGTATTATTTAACTTTTCTCTTAAATCTTTTCCTTCTTCTATGTGAGTGCATCCTACAACAGCTCCTATTTGGCTATATCCTTTTTCACCTATATATTCCCTGCCCATACAAGATATCTTTTCGCCCATGATATCATATACTCTTTTTCCATCCTTTGATTCTATATACTGTATATCCTCGGCTCCCTTATTAGAAGTTCTAATTAAAATAAAAACTCCTTTATCTCCTTTTTTTATATAAGGAAGGTAGGGTTCTATGCTATCCATTCCCATATAAGGATTTAAGGTTATAAAGTCACACTCTAAGTCTCCTTCAAAATGCGCTTTTGCATACATCTTTGCTGTATCTTTTATATCCCCTCTTTTTATATCACCTATAGCTAAAGAGTCTTTTTCTTTTATATATTTTAATGTCTTTGAGTATGCTCTTAAACCTTCTATACCTTGTGCCTCATAATAAGCTATCTGAAGTTTAAAGCAAGCCACCTTATCAAAGGTTGAATCTATTATCTCCTTATTAAAATTAAATATCATATCTTCATAATTTGTAAATTTTATCTTTATTGATGGAGGTATATAATCTAAACTGGTATCTAAGCCTACACAAGTATTCCCTCTTTCTTCAACCTTTTCGTAAAGTTTATCCATTATACTCATAATTATATATCTCCTTTATAAATAACTTTGCCACCTTTTATAGTTGCAAGTATTTTCCCATATCCTTTAAACCCTATAAAGGGAGTGTTGTTACTTTTTGAAATTATATCTTCCTCATATATTTCGCATTGTTTTTCTGTATCTACTAAAACAAAGTCTGCATCAAACCCTATGCTAATTTTCCCCTTATTAAGCCCCATTATTCTAGCTGGATTATATGACATAATTTCTGACAACTTATTTATAGATATTCCTTCTTCTTTAACTAAAGTTGTGTAACATACATTAAAGGCACTTTCAAGCCCTATAAGCCCTGGGGATCCTTTTTCTTTATCCTTTTTGCTATGAGGTGCATGGTCTGTAGCTATTGCATCTACATATCCATCTTTAATAGCTTTTATCAAAAACTTTCTATCCTCTTCTTCTCTTAAAGGAGGGTTTACTCTATAATTTGTTTTAGAAGTAAGGGCTATATGATGAGGTGTTACCTCGCAGGTTACCTTAGATCCTTCCTCCTTAGCTTCAATTATATATTTCATAGATTCTTTTGTACTAACATGCGCTAAGTGAAGCTTTACTCCCGTAAATTTAGCAAGTACTATATCTCTCCATGTCATAGTATTTTCAGCAAGCCTCATATCAATATCTGATAATTCTTGACTCTCAGCATGCGAAATCATTGTAATATCTTTATCTTTGCATACCCTCATGGCCTCAATCATAACTTTGCTATCAGATACACCTTTGCCGTCGTCACTTACAAATTTAATCTCATCATACCTTGTTATTTCTTTAAGACTATCAATGTTTTCACCCTTAATATCTTCTGTAATTGCCATACACTGATTTATGTCAATGATATTTATTTCTTTAGCTTTATTTCTTATACTACTTAATACCTTTGTATTGCTGCAAACAGGATTTGTATTTGCCATAAGATTTACTACTGTATATCCACCCTTCGCTGCTGCTTTACTTCCTGTATATAAA
The DNA here is from genome assembly GCF_002934235.1 of Clostridium algidicarnis DSM 15099. Taxonomy (GTDB): domain Bacteria; phylum Bacillota; class Clostridia; order Clostridiales; family Clostridiaceae; genus Clostridium_L; species Clostridium_L algidicarnis. The sequence goes on along the minus strand of NZ_PTIS01000001.1, from coordinate 316,236 downwards.
TCTTCTTTATAGGTATACCCTGGATCTCTAAAATGGCTATGAAGATCTACAAAAGCCGGAAGTAACTTATATCCCTTTCCATCTATGATTTCACATTCTTTATCTATATTTTTTCCTATACTAGTTATTTTTCCTTCTTCTATATAAACATCTCCGAAAAAATTATCCTTGTAATCTATTATATTTACGTTCTTTATAAGCAACCTCATTATTACTCCTCCTTTTTATATATCTTCAAGATTAGAAGCTTCATCACAATAAGTACATCTATACTCACTATTTTTTCTATCTGATAAATAAAAGCTTTGAGGAATATAATTTTCTACAGAAGTTATACACCTTGGATTTTTGCATTTTATTATATTCTCAACATTTAGAGGTAGTTGAAGTTTTAATTTTTTTACTATCTTTTCATCCTCTATTATATCTATAGTTATTGAGGGATCTAAAATCCCAAGTACTGTGTAATCTATATCTAGCTCGTTTTCTATTTTTATCATATCTTTCCTATTAAGTTTAGAACTTGGAGCATTCATAATTAAAGCCACGGTATAATTTGCATTATCTAAACCTAGATATTTAAATATTTTCATTCCAAGCCCAGCCTTTATGTGATCTATCACAATACCTTTTCTAATACTATTTATAGAAACCATATTAGTTCACCCCCAAAAGTTTAGCCATTAAAGCCATTCTTACATACATTCCATATTTAGCTTGCTCAAAATAACAAGCTCTTGGATCTTCATCTACTTCATAGGCTATTTCGTTAACTCTTGGTAAAGGATGCATAACTATCATATCTTCTTTAGATTTGTTCATTTTTTCTTTATTTAATATATAACTATCTTTAAGCTTTAAATACTCATCTTCATTAAAGAATCTTTCTTTTTGAACTCTTGTCATATAAAGAATATCTAAATCTTTTATTACATCATCCATTTTTTCTATTTCTAGGTATTCTATATTATTCTTTTTTAATACTTCTTTACTTATATAATCTGGTATGCTTAATTGCTTTGGAGATATTAATACGAATTTATTGTTTTTGTATCTAGACATGGATTTTATTAGAGAGTGTACTGTTCTTCCAAATTTTAAATCACCACAAATACCAATTACATTATTATCTAAGTTTCCTTTTATGCTTTTTATGGTGAGTAAATCTGTAAGTGTCTGAGTTGGATGTTGATGTCCCCCATCTCCTGCATTTATTACTGGAATAGAGGAGTACTGAGATGCGATTTTTGAAGATCCCTCTTTAGGGTGTCTAATAGCTGCTATATCAGCATAGCAGCCTACAGTCCTTATAGTATCTGCAATACTTTCGCCCTTAGCTACAGAACTAGAATTTGCTTCTGAAAAGCCTATAACCTGTCCTCCAAGTCTTAACATAGCGGCCTCAAAGCTAAATCTGGTTCTAGTGCTTGGCTCATAGAATAGACTTGCTAATATTTTACCTTTACAAATATCTGAATAATCATTTGGATTTAAAATAATTTTTTCACTTAGAATAAGTATTTCTTGAATTTCCTCTAGAGTAAAATCCATAGGGTCAACTAAGTGTCTTCCTTTTAACATAATCATCTCTCCTTTTAACATCACTGTGTTAATTTTAAAGGTTATATAATATTTAATTTTTGTAGGCCTTAACTTTCATCGCTATTGTTTTACATTTCTATAGATGCATTTATATAAATTGAATAAGTTATTATCTAAACAACTTAACAAAAAATGCCTTCCTTAAAAAGGAAGGCATAACAATAACATAAATATTGTTATATTCATCTATATCTTCCTTACTGATTTCTCTGAATCAAATTAAAGGCTTACTATCTTATTTAGACTACCATCTGTAATTATAATTGTCAATATGTTTTTATAAATTTAAAAACTTTTCAAATCTTTCTTCTACCTTTTCTTTACCCATTATTTGAATTATAGTGTGCAAATCAGGTGTATTTGTTCTATGTGTGAGCGCACTTCTTATAACTCCAGCAACATCTGAAACCATACCTTTATAGCTTTCTGGATCCTTTTTAAAAGTTTTTCTATCTCCTGCATAACCTAATTTTAAAGCTAGTGACTTTAGGTTTTCAAACCATACATTATTGTCTTCGTTTATATTAAATATTTTAATATATTCTTTAACTATACTTTTTGCTTCATCTAAGCTCATATTTTTAGGAAGTTCTACATCCTCTACCCCTTTAAGATAGAATAGTTCATCAAAGAAATAAAATATCTTTTCTTTAACATCACTCCACTTTTCAAAGTCTTTTCTTGGCTTTGTTCCTTCTTTATCTATATTAAAGACTTTTCTTAATTTATCTTCATACTTAACTGCAAGATCATAACTTTCTTTGTCAAATTCTTTTGCCCACTCTATATATAATTCATATACTTTGTCAGAGTTCATTTTAGCTATTATATTTTTACTTACATCATTTAGCTTAATTATATCAAATAAAGCTCCACTTTTGCTCATCTTCTCTAAAGATACTGGAAAGTCCTTATAACTTAGTTTAGGATTTTCTTCTCTCCATTGTTCGAAATTAGAATTTATTATATTCAAAAGATACTCAGTAACTGATTCCACAGGATACCCCTGCTCTTTGTAATAAGAAACAGCACTTTCTGGATCTTTTCTTTTGCTTAGTTTTCTTTTAGCATCTCCATCTTGTTTCATTATAGTTGGAATATGAGCAAACTTTGGAGCATCAAATCCCAAAACCTCAAATAATTGAACATGTATTGGTAATGATGATAACCATTCCTCACCCCTTATTACATGAGTTGTCTTCATTAAATAATCGTCAATAGCATGTGCAAAATGATAAGTTGGAAGCCCATCTGACTTTATTATAACTATGTCCTGATTGTTTTCTGGAAAAGAAATATCTCCTTTTATTAAGTCATGAAATTCAACTCTATTTTCTATATCCCCTGGCGATTTTAATCTTAAAATAAAATTATCACCCTTTTCAATATGAGACTTAATGTCATCTAAAGATAAATTTCTACATTTTGCATACTCCCCATAGTATCCTGGAGTAACCTTTATTGAAATTTGATTTTCTCTAACTTCGTTTAATTCTTCTTGAGTGCAAAAACATGGATATGCTAATCCTTTTTTAACTAAGTCTTTTGCAAAAGTTTGGTAAATTTCTTTTCTAAGGCTTTGTTTATAAGGACCATACTCGCCTATTTCTTTATCATCTCCTGTGACACCTTCATTAAAATTCATGCCAAAGTGTTTCATGGTTTCTATAGTGTCATAAATAGCTCCTTCAACCTCTCTTTTTTGATCAGTATCCTCTATTCTTAATATAAAAACCCCTTCACTTTGACTTGCTATTCTTTCATCTATAAGCGCTGCAAATACACCACCTATATGCTGAAATCCTGTAGGGCTTGGAGCATATCTAACTACCTTAGCTTCTTCTTTAATCTCTCTTTTTGGATAACGTTCTAAATAATATTTCGGCGTTTTCTCTATTTTAGGGAATAAAAGTTCTCCTAGTTCTTCATTACTCATGCTATTCATCCTTTCAAGTGTGTACTTTAAATGTACTATATGTTATTTTAAAAAATAAAACCTATCATCTTCTATTTAAGATGAAGGGCTATATTTCACAATATTAATTTATTGGTTATAATAACCTACTTACTTATTATTATAGCTTTATATTATCTTTATGTAAATATATTAAAGTCTTATTATAACAAGACTCTAATATGTAAATTATAATTATTCAAAGGTGTGACAAAATATCATGTATACTTTGTCACACCTTTGATTTAAATTTAATATTTAATCTAATATTAAACTTATAATATTATACAAATGAGCCCACCATTTCCTTCATTAATTATCTTTTGAAGTGTCCTTTGAATTTTGCTTTGGACATCTTCTGGCATCTTATATAATTTATTTTGAAGTCCTTCTTTTACTAATACTTCTAAGGACTTACCAAACATATTACTTTGCCACATTTTTGAAGGATCACTTTCAAATTGTTCTAATAAAGATTTTACTAAATCTTCACTCTCCTTTTCAGATCCCATAATAGGAGATATTTCTGTTTTAATATCAGCCTTAATAAAGTGCAAGGATGGTGCGCTAGCTTTTAATTTTACGCCATACTTATTGCCCTGTTTTACTATTTCTGGCTCTTCGAACTTCATTTCAGCTAATTGAGGTGGTACAAGTCCATAGCCTGTTTCTTTTACATCTTTTAATGCCATAGATATTTTATCGTATTCAACCTTTGCTAGATGAAATTCTTTTATAACAGTTAAAAGTTCATCTTCCCCCTTTATACTAGAATCACATATTTCGCTAAGTATTTGATAAAATACTCCACCTTTAGGATTCATAGTAACCCTAGCTATACCTTCTCCCATATCCATCTCATCAATTAAAGCATTTTCTAGAAATTCCTCTTCTTTTATTCCATCTAAAGTTTTCTTTATATCTCTTACTTTATAAACATTTTTGCACATATCCTTTATTATGTTCAGGAAATTAATTTTAAGCCAGTGTGTGCCCTCAAGTTTTTCGATCCAATGAGGCATATCTATATTTATCTCTTTAATTGGGAACTCTTTTAGTACCTTTTGGAAAAGATTCATCATATCTTTTTCTTCCATATTCAATACATCTAATGTTTGGACTGGTACATCATATTTATCTTCTAACTCTTTCCTTAGTGCTATAGTTTCTGGAGCATATTCTTTAGATGAGTTAAGAACAATTATAAATGGTCTATTCATATTTTTTAATTCTTCCACGACTCTTTCTTCTGCTTCTACATATTCCTCTCTTGTTATATCCGTTATACTTCCATCTGTAGTTATTAAAAGCCCTATAGTAGAATGCTCAGTAATAACTTTTTTTGTTCCTATTTCTGCTGCTTCTTCAAATGGTATTGCATAATCATACCAAGGTGTAGTAACCATCTTAGGCTCTTCTCCCTCTTTATAACCAAGTGCTCCTTTTACAATGTATCCAACACAATCAACCATTCTAACTTTAAATTTTATTCCATCTTCTAAGCTCATTTCTATAGCTTCATTTGGAACAAATTTTGGTTCTGTTGTGTGAATACTCTTTCCAGAGGAGCTTTGTGGTAATTCATCCTTCGCTCTTTGTTTCTTATAGGCATTTTCGATTTTAGGAATTACCATGGTATCCATAAACCGTTTAATAAATGTTGATTTACCAGTTCTAACAGGACCTACAACTCCTACATATATATCCCCTTGGGTTCGTTCCGATATATCCTTGTATATGTTAAAATTATTCAATTTCTACCCTCCTAAACTATATGTTAACATTATATATATATTGATACTTTAATCACTTTATTACTTCTAACAAAAAAAAGAAGACTAATTTTAGTCTTCTTAATAAATTTCATCTTTTTTGTCCCTTTGCATTAATTCTTTAACCCCTTCTTCTGGGTCTTTGTTTTGAAAAAGAACCTTATATAGAGTATCGGTTATGGGCATAGATACATTTAGCTTTTCTTTTAATTCATAAAAAGCCTTACAACTTTTTATGCCCTCTACTACCATACCTACACTTTCAATAGATTCATCCATAGTCTTTCCTTCACCTATTAGTATGCCAGCTCTCCTGTTTCTACTATGAAGAGAAGTACAGGTTACTATTAAGTCCCCCATGCCTGTAAGTCCAAAAAATGTTTCTTTTCTTCCTCCAAGGCATTCACCAATCTTAATTATCTCATTCATCCCTCTAGTCATTAAAGCAGCTTTTGCATTATCACCATATCCTATACCATCTGATATACCAGCTGCCAAAGCTATTATATTTTTTACAGCTCCGCCTATTTCTACACCAATTAAATCATCATTAGTGTAAACCCTAAGGCTTTGTGTAAAAAATAAGTCTTGAACAATCTTTGCTTTATCCATATCTTTTGAACTTACAACTACTGTTGTAGGTATATCTAAAGAAACTTCCTCTGCATGACTAGGTCCTGAAAATACTACAACTGGATTTTCTAATTCTTCTTCTATAACCTGTGATAATCTCTTGTAGCTTCCTTCTTCGATTCCCTTTGCAATGCTTATAACAATAGATTCTTTTGATATATATGGCTTTATAACTTTTGTTATCTCCCGTATAGCATGAGATGGTACTGCAAGGATTACAAATTCTGAATCTTTTAAAGCTAATGAAATATCTTCTGTTGCAAATATATTTTCAGGAAAATTTACATCCTTTAGATATTTATGATTATTTCTATTATTATTTATATCATCTATGACAGACTTCTTCCTATCCCAAAGGGTTATATCATGGCCCTTTTTAGCTAAAAGTATACTTAAGGCACTACCAAAACTTCCTCCGCCAAGAAAGGTTATTTTACTCATATTATTCCTTCTTCTCTCTAAATTCTAACTTAATTCCAGTACCTTCAAAATTAAATCCAGCTCTTAACTGATTCATTAGGTACCTTTCATAAGAAAAGTGTAATGTACTTTTATTGTTTACAAAAAATACAAATGTAGGCGGTTTTATACCAGTTTGAGTAACATAATATACTTTTAATCTCTTAAGTGCAACTACAGGTGGTTCTTTCATAAGTATTGCTCTATTTACAACTTCATTTAATAATCCTGTAGTTATTCTTCTAGAGTAATTATTATAACAATCCTTTGCCATAGCTAAAATCTTATGTGTTCTTTGTCCTGTAAGTGCTGAAATAAATAGATATGGCGCATAACTTAAAAATGATAGCTTTATAGCTATTTCCTTTTTAAATTTTTCCATAGTTTTATCATCTTTTTCTATTAAGTCCCATTTGTTAACTACTATCATTACAGCCTTATTAAGCTCATGAGCATATCCTATAATCTTTTCATCTTGATCAGTAACACCATCTTGTGCATCTATCATAAGTATACACACATCTGATCTTTCTATAGATGTTAGAGTTCTTATAACACTATATCTTTCAATTTCCTTTTTAACTTTACTCTTTCTTCTAAGTCCTGCTGTATCTACTAATATAAATTTTCCTAAGTCATTTTCTAAGTAACTATCTATAGAGTCTCTTGTAGTTCCAGGAATATCACTTACAATTACTCTATCCTCACCTAAAAGTTTATTAATTAATGAAGACTTACCTACATTAGGTTTCCCTACCATAGCTATCCTAATGTATTCATCATCATTCTCTTCATAATCACTATCTTTAAAGTGTTCTACTACGGTATCAAGCATATCTCCAAGACCTAATCCTTGAGTAGCTGATATAGTTATAGGATCACCTATTCCTAAATTATAAAATTCAAAAGCATTATTTTCATCTTTAAGTGAATCTACCTTATTTACTACAAGCACTACAGGCTTTTTACTAGTTCTAAGCATATGTGCTACTTCATGGTCTGCTGGTGTAAGCCCCTCTTTACCATCTACTATAAATATTATTACAGTAGCAGTTTCAATAGCAATTTGTGCTTGCCTTCTCATTTGAGCAATTATAATATCATCATTTTGTGGCTCTATACCACCTGTGTCTATCATTGTGAAATTATACCTTAACCACTCAGCCTCTGCGTATATTCTATCTCGTGTTACTCCTGGAGTGTCTTCTACTATTGAAATTCTTTTACCTGCTAATTTATTAAACAAAGTGGATTTACCTACATTGGGTCTACCTACTATTGCAACTACTGGTTTTGCCATATTTGTTCCTCCTTACAATTACTGTTTATTATATCTATCAAGTCTTCGCCTGTATAATCACAAACTAGTACTTCCTTGCCTAGTTCACTTTTCATTTTATCTAAAGTTACATCATCTAAAAATACTTCTTCGCCGCTTCTTAACATATTTTTAGGTATAATTATGAATTCACCTAATTGTTTTTCTCTTAAATTATCTATTATATCTTTTCCTGTTAGTAATCCTGCTACTGTTATAGTTTCTCCAAAAGCCTTATTAATAGTCTTTTCTACCTTTATATCAATTTTAGGATTACTTTCCATGATATTTTTTGATGCCATTAATATCTCTTCATAGGCAGAGACCCCTGTAACCATAGTAAAACTACCTGTGCTATATTTATTTAACTTGTGTAAATCTTTTTTTATTGTATCTCTAAAGAATCTTATCATTCCAATACCATCTTCTAATTGTTTAAATCCCCTATAAAACTCATCTTCTGGAATTTCTATACCTGCTGTTATATAAAATTCATCAGATAATCGTACAAAAGGTTCATGAATTTCACCTTCATATATATCTTGAAGTTTTCTAACACTTTTTATTTCTTCTGTAGCTAATGCTTTATTATACAACTTTAATGGGAATAATCCTTCTCTATGCATAGTAACTCCAACTGGTACTACAGCCACATTTTCGATATAAGGATGAAGTTTATAAAGATCTTGAATCGTATTTATTAATTCTTTTCCATTATTAACTTCAGGACAACTAACTATTTGACAGTTCATTTGTATTCCTGCCGCAGCTAGTTTTTTTAGTTTATCATATATATCTCCTGCAAACCTATTGTTTAGCATTCTTTTTCTTAACTCCCCATTAGTTGTATGTACAGATATATTAATAGGACTAATTCTATATCTTATAATTCTATCTATATCATCATCTTTCATATTGGTTAGGGTTACAAAATTCCCTTGTAAAAAGGAAAGTCTTGAATCATCATCTTTAAAGTAAAGTGATTTACGCATCCCTTTTGGAAGTTGATCTATAAAACAAAATATGCACTTATTACTACAACTTCTAGCATCATCCATTATGGCATCTTCAAATTCTATTCCTAGTTTCTCATCATAGTCCTTTTCTATCTCTAGAATCCAACGTTCTTTATCGGACTTCTCTATCTCCACCTCTACATATTCGTCTGCCATAAGAAATCTATAATCTATTATATCTTTTATTTGATTTCCATTGATACTAATTATTTTATCTCCAACCTCTATGCCTAACTCTTCTGCTATACTGTCTTTAAATACTTCGCATATTTTTGTATTCATATTCCCACTCCCATATTTATTGCTATCAATTAGTTATATTACATTAATTGGCCTTTATAGTCAATAAAATAAGAGAAGATGAAAAAGCATTTTTACATCTTCTCTTAAAATATAAATTACTTTAATCTACTCTCTTAAGTATAAATCTAAATTAATATTCCATTATACATTATACAGCTTATTGTAACTTTTATCTACATAATTATTTTTTAGTATTTATTAATCGTTTAAATCCACAGTCTCGCCTGTAACTAAATATATGGTCCATTCACATATATTGGTTACATGATCTGCTATTCTTTCTAGAAATTTAAATACAAATAAAAACTGAGTAGCTTGTTTTGCATTGCTTTTATCTTCTATTATATACTTTAAAAGCTCTGTAAATGAATGCTCGTATATATCATCTATCTCATCATCCATCTTACATACATCATAAGCTTTGGATGAATCAGCATTTATATATGCATCTAGTGAATCTCTTATCATTTGTTGAATAATTAAAGACATTCTTGGTATATCTGTTAGCTCTCTTATATATTTTTCATCTTTTAATCTTATAACAATTTTTGCAATGTCTACAGCATGATCCGCCATCCGTTCTAAATCTGTTACTATCTTTATAGTTGTAAATACATTCCTAAGGTCTTTAGCTAAAGGTTGTTGCATTGCTATAAGTTTTATACACTTATCTTCTATTTCTCTTTCAAGATCATCCACTAAATCATCTTGTTTTATAACTTGAATAGAAAGACTTTCATCTTGCTCTTCAAGAGCTTTTATAGATAGGTGTATTTGTTTTTCTACAATGCTTCCCATTCTTAAGACTTCCCTGTGAAGATTTTTTAAATCCGTATCAAAAGATCTTCTTGTCATGATATCACCTCATTTTAAATTTAACCAAATCTACCTGTTATATAATCTTCTGTTCTTTTATCTAAAGGTCTATGAAATATCTCTTCTGTTTTTCCATATTCAATAACTTCTCCTGTTAGAAAAAATGCGGTATTATCTGATATTCTTCCTGCTTGCTGCATATTATGTGTAACTATAATCACTGTATATTGCTTTTTTAATGTATCCATTAATTCTTCTATCTTCAACGTAGATATTGGGTCTAAAGCAGATGTAGGTTCATCCATAAGAATTACTTCTGGCTCTACGGCTAGGGTTCTTGCTATACACAGTCTTTGTTGTTGTCCTCCTGAAAGTCCCATTGCATTCTTTTTTAATCTATCTTTTACCTCCTCCCAAAGCACAGCTTCTTTTAAGCTATTTTCTACTATTTCATCAAGCTTTGCCTTGTTTTTTATTCCATGTATTCTAGGACCATAAGCTACATTATCATAAACCGACATAACAAATGGATTTGGCTTTTGAAATACTATCCCTATTCTCTTTCTAAGTTCAATCACATCATAGTCATCATATATATTTTTACCTTCAAATAAAACCTGCCCTTTTATTTTTACTGAATCAATTAAGTCATTCATTCTATTTATAGTTCTTAAAAATGTAGATTTACCACAGCCTGAAGGTCCAATGAGGGCTGTAACTGTATTTTTGTCTATATTTAAATTTATCTTTTTTAAGGCCTGTGAATTTCCATAGTATAGGTCAAGATCTTTTGTTTGAATTATGCTCATTACAATTCCCCCTATATCTTTCCAGTGTAAGATTCATGTAGCTTTTTACCTAATATTCTAGCTGTAAAATTAAATAACAATATCATTATTACTAAAACTGCTGATGCTCCATTAGCAACCTTTGTAGCATCTGGTAACATACCTTCTGAATTTATCTTCCAAATATAAACTGCCAGCGTTTCTGTAGAACGCGTAATAGCGAAAGGAGATGCCTTATCTATAAAACTTATATTACTAAAATTTAATGGGCTTGCACTCATTCCTGCTGTATATATAAGCGCCGCTGCTTCTCCAAATATTCTTCCAGAAGCTAAGATTATTCCAGTAAGGATTTGTGGCATAGCCATTGGTAAAATCACCTTCTTTATTGTCTGCCATTTAGTAGCGCCAAGACCTAAACTAGATTCTTTTACTCCAAGCGAGGCCACCCTTATAGCATTTTCACATACCCTTGTCATAGATGACAAATTAAGTATGGTTATGGCTAAAGCTCCTGCTATAAGTGAGTATCCCCATTTGGCCATTTGTACAAAAACTACAAGTCCAAATAATCCTACTACTATTGACGGTAGTGCAGCCATTGTTTCAATAGATAGTCTTATTATATTTAATATTTTACCTTTTCTTGCATATTCAGCAAGATATATTCCAGCTCCTACACCTATTGGAATAGTAATAATTAATGTTATAACTAAAAGATAAAAGGAATTAAACAATTGTGGGCCTATTCCTCCTCCTGCTTCAGTAAACTTTGGATTCCCAAATATAAAAGATGGTGTAAGGGAACTTCCACCTTTTATTAATATATATGAAATAAATGCTACTAACAGCAATATTACAAATCCTGAAATTACATATAATATTATAGTGGCTATCTTGTCCTTAGTCTTTTCCATTATCAGATTTCACCTCTTTTTGAAATAGCTCTTATTATAAGTATGAATATAAATGAAATTATTAACAGTAATAGTGCCATAGACCATAATGCATTATTCCATTCAGTACCCATTACAGTATTACCCATATCCATAGTTATAGCCCCTGTTAATGTAGATGAGGGTTTTAGTAGCTTTGATGGAATTCTAAGAGCATTTCCTATAACCATTTGTACTGCAAGAGCTTCACCAAAAGCTCTTGCAAGTCCTAATACAATTCCAGTAGATATTCCAGTTTTAGCTGAGGGTACTACTATCCCTTTTATAGTTTGCCACCTAGTTGCTCCTAGTCCATAAGAGGACTCCATATATTCTTTAGGTACTGTTTTAATAGCGTCAGAGGCTATGCTTGTTATTGTTGGAAGAATCATTACACTCAAAACTAATATTCCTGCTAAAAGACTAAATCCAAGACCTCCTAAATAGTTCTTTATGATTGGTACTAAAACGCTTATACCAATCCATCCATAAACTACCGATGGTATACCAACAAATAACTCCATAGCAGGTTGCATTACCTTTTCTCCAAGTTTTGGAGATATCATATTCATAAAGATAGCAAGCGCTATTGCCAGTGGAGTACTTATTATAACTGCTCCAAGTGACACAGCTGATGATCCTAATATATATATTAATGCACCATACTTCTTCTCTTCTGGATCCCAAACTTTAGAAAACAAGAATTCTAAAATGGATTGTTTATTTTGTGTAAATAATTTTATACCTTTTGATGTAATAAAATATATTATAGATATAGTTAAAATAATAATAAGCATACCGCAAAAGGTAGCATATGCTCTACCTAAATATTCATTTTTAATCTTATTTTTAAGACTTTTTTTCATATCATCACAACTCCGCTATTCTAATTCTTAGAATGTATAAACGTAATCTTATTTATCTCTAGTAACCTTCATGTCACTGGTTGGATAATATCCTAGTTTTTCCATGGTGCTTTTAGCTTCATCTGTAGCAAAGAACTCTATATATGCCTTTGTTACTCCAGCTGCTTCACCTTTTGTATACATGTGTTCATAAGACCATATAGGATATTTTCCTGTAGTTATATTTTCTTTTGACATCTCTACATCTTCATACTTTAGAACTTTAATTCCTTCTAAGTTCTTTTCGTTTGATAAGTAGGATGATGCTAGATAGGATATTGATCCTTCTGTTTCTTTAACTGCTTTAGCTACAGCACCACTTGAATCTTCTTTTAACGCTTCTCCTGTTGCTTCTTTAGCTCCATCTAAAGCGTATTTTTTAAAAGTTGCTTTAGTTCCTGAAGAATCTGGTCTACTTATTATAGTTATCTTTATATCATCTCCACCAAGTTCCTTCCAGTTAACTATTTTGCCTGTAAATATATCTATAAGCTGATCTTTAGTTAAGCTATTTAGGGTTACTTTAGAGTTAGCAACAGCTGCAAATCCAACTACACAAACTTTGTTATCTATAAGTTCTTTAGCTTTATCTTCATCCAGCTTTTCTTCTGCAAAAACATCTGAGTTACCGATATCAGCATTTCCTGCAGACACATCTTTAAGCCCTGTACCACTTCCGCCTCCTTGGACATTTATAGTGGCATTTGGATTTTTTTCATTAAACATTTTAGCAATTTGCTGTGCTAAGGGTTGAAGCGCTGTAGATCCTGTAGCTGTTATACTTCCTTCTATTTTATTTTCACTTTCTTTATTTTCACTTTCTTTATTTTCTGATTTAGTTGAACACCCTGCTAAAATCCCTCCAATAAGTACTATTGATAAGCCAGTTTTAATAAACTTTGATACATTTTTATTCATCTTCCTACCTCCATTTTTAATATCTAACTTATTTACTACAACTTTATAATAATACTTGAAAGTTAATAGCGTATTATTCCAGTGTTAATTAAAGTTAACATACATCTTTTATATAACTTCTTATATATGATAAATTAATTAATATTTTAAAACTTATCTGCATATATATCATTCTCTTTACTAAGACACTTTATTCTAAATATTATTTTTCACATTAATTTCATTGTTAATTTGTATTCATTTGAAAATAAGCCTTTATCTTCTATTACATTACCAATAAAAAAAGAACTCTTTTAGAGTCCTTTTTTTATTGGTAATGTAATTATAAATTTACTTCCTTTAGAAACCTCGCTTTTAACGTCTATATTTCCACCAAACCCTAGTACTATATGCTTTACTATAGCAAGTCCAAGTCCGGTACCTCCATTAGCCCTAGACCTAGCTTTATCAACTCTATAAAACCTTTCAAAAAGTCTATATATATGCTCTTTTTGAATTCCAACCCCTGTATCTTCTACAATTATTATGCAGTCTTTCTTATAGGTCTTAGAACTTATATAAACACTAGATCCCTTATCTGAATATTTTATAGCGTTATCTATAAGATTTATCATCATTTGTGTAAATCTATCTTCATTCCCATATAAAACAATGCCACTTTCAAGATTTAGCGTAATACTTATATCTTTATTCGATGCTACACTTTTCATTAAATAGTAAATATCATTAATTTTATATTCTACGTTGATATCAGAACTTTTTTCGTCCTTATGCTGTTCTATATCTGAAAGAATTAATATATCTTCAATAAGCCTTGTGAGTCTTTCAGCCTCTTCATTTATTATGTTTAAAAATCTATCCTTTTTCTCATCATCATCTACATATCTTAAGGTTTCTGCAAACCCTCTAATAGAGGTTAATGGTGTCTTTAACTCATGAGATACATTTGCTACAAATTGAGTTCTCATATTTTCTAATTTTTTAAGATCTGTTATATCTTGTACCACAGCTACTGTGCCTATAAGCTTTCCATCACTTATTATATCTCCTGTTTTTATTCTTAATTCCTTTTCTGAAGGCCAAAGTATATTTATTTCTTTATACTCATCCTTTCTTTCTTTAAATACGTTTTCTAATTCAAAGTCTCTTATATGTTCCATAAGATTTTCACCTATAATGTTTTTTCTTATACCAAATATCTTTTTTGCATAAGGATTAATTATAATAACATTATAGTTTTCATCTACTGCAATAACGCCACTATCCATACTTTTAAGTATAGCTTCTAACTTATCTTGCCTATCCACAGCTTCCTTTATAGTACTCTCAAGTTTATCTGCCATATCATTAAAGGTTCTGCCAAGTTTTCCTATCTCATCATTTGTTAATATATTTACCCTTTTATGTAGATCTCCGCTTGCAACCTTTGATGTAAGGAATTGAAGTTCTTCTATAGGTCTTACTATAAAATGACTAAACTTAGAGGATAATAAAACTGAAACCGCCATTACTAAAATCAGAGTTAAAATATAATACTTTAAATATCTTTGTTGAACACTTTTCATACTGTCAACACCCATTGACACCCTTAGTATAGATCCATCTTCTAATAATAAAGCATTATATATCATATTTTTGTCTAAGGTATTACTATATCTAACACTATAGCCTTCACCATTCCTTATGGCATCCGAAACTTCTTTTCTTAAATTATGATTATCCATATATTCTTCATCTTTTAGTGTATCAATTATAACTTCCCCTTTTTCATCAATGTATGTAACTCTAATATGAGATTCATCAACACTTTCTTTTAACCATATTAATGTTTCTTCCCTTGTCTTATCTTTTATGCTATTTGCTATTAACTTATTATCTATACTAAGATTACTCTTCATTTGCTCTATATATTGATAATTCCATATTATTATAAATATTGAACTTACTAATATAAGGCTAAATGTTATTATACCTAGCACAAAGAGCATAATTTTTTTCTTCATAGCTAGTCTCCTCTATACTCATTGTTAAACCTATACCCAATTCCCCTTATAGTTTCTATGTATTTCGGGTTTTTGTCATCATCTTCTATCTTTTGTCTTAGATGCCTTATATGAACATCTACAGTCCTCGTTTCTCCTATATATTCATATCCCCATATCTTATCTAAAAGCATTTCTCTTGTTAGAACCTTTCCTTTATTTTTAATTAAAATTTCTAAAAGTTCAAATTCCTTAAGGGTTAAATCTATCTTTTTAAGATCTTTTATAACTTCATGTTTTTCAAAATCTATGGTTATATTAGAAAAACTATATCTTACATCTAGAGGCTTGGTATTTACCCTCCTTAAAACTGCCTTAACTCTTGCAGTTAATTCTCTAACTGAAAATGGCTTAGTTATATAATCATCTGCTCCTAATTCTAATCCTATTATCTTATCTAACTCTTCACCTTTTGCCGTTAACATTATTATAGGAATATGAGCTGTTAAGTTATCTTTTCTTATTTCTTTACATACATCATATCCATCCATGCCTGGAAGCATTAAATCTAGCAATATAAGTTTAGGTATTTCACTTTTAGCTTTACTTATAGCATTATTACCATCCATAGCCACTAATACCTCATATCCGGATTTTTCTAAATTAAATTTTAGTAGCTCTATTATATGCTCTTCATCGTCTACTATTAATATCTTTTCTTTAGACATCATTAACCCTCCGTATCATTTTACTTTTAGTAAATCTTAATCTACTGTGATAAACGCACTTAAAATGTTAGATACTTAATTCACTTATCTATAATATAAAAAAGAAAACAACCTACCTGAATTAACTCCTGTTTTTCTATAAGAATGCAATTTATAGTCTTTTGCACAATATGTACATAAATTAGTATCAAGTATATTATGCTCTAAGACTCCAAATGAATGTAGTTGATATCTAAGGCAGGCAGTTATATTCAAATTTTTTCCTTCAAATATATTTTTATTATTATAAAAATCTTCCTTTTTAAATTCTTCATTAACGCCCTGACCTACTTCATAGCAACATACCCCATTATGAGGACCTATGTAAGCTATAATATTCTCTGCCTTAGTTCCATACTCCTCCTTCATTTTCTGTAATGTCTTAAGCAAAATCAATTTATAAGTTCCTCTCCATCCACTATGAACAGCTGCCATAGCCTTTGTATCTTTATCAAAAATAAGTATAGGTGCACAATCTGCTGTAAAGACTCCAATAGCTATATTCTTTTCCTTACATATAATTGCATCACCTATTTCTTCGCTTTTTGGATTAACTTTTATAATATCACTATGCAATTGTTTTAAATATTTAATTTCTTTTAAATTTATAATCTCTTTTAATTTATCTATATTTAAAATTCCTTCATTTTCATCTATTTTAAAACTTATTTCATTATACGCTGTGGAAAAATAAAAATTAGCTCCACCCATAGATTCATGAACAAACTCAAATCTTTCATCTAATAATATATTTTTCATTAAATTCCTCCATTAATAAAAACATACTTTAACTTTATATATTTCAATAAAGTTATTTTATCTTGTTAATTGTATATTCAGTATTATAACATTTTAGCCAAACTGCTAGAGCTTGGCTAAAATATCATTTACTCATTATATTTTTAATTTCTTCCATGAAGGAATTTATATCCTTAAACTGTCTATATACTGATGCAAATCTAACATAAGATATTTCGTCTAATTCCTTTAACCTATCCATGATCATTTCGCCTATATCCTCTGATTTTATTTCTGTAGTCATGCTATTACTTAATTCTTTTTCTATATCACTTGCTAAATTTTCTATTTGCAACCTTGATATAGGCCTTTTTTGACAAGCTTTTATTAATCCATTTATTATTTTATTTTTATCAAAGTATTCTCTTGCAAGATCTTTCTTTATAACTAATATAGGAATGTCTTCAATCTTTTCATAGGTTGTATATCTTTTACTACAAGATACACATTCACGTCTCCTCCTGATAGCTAGCTTGTCTTCTGTAGCTCTAGAATCTACAACCCTACTTTCTTCGTAAGCGCAGTATGGACATTTCAAAGCATTCCCACCTTTCTTCATAATTATTGCTTTTATTTAATTATACACACTTTTCTATGTAATTTCTACATACTATGCATCTTCTCTGATTATATAATTATCAACCAATATAACATCTACACCTATTTTAAGAATCTTTTCCCAAGGTATTTCTATAACATCTATTTTACTAAACCAAGAATTTTTTTGAACTGGTACTATTACAGAAATTATTTTATAATTTTCACAATCAACTTTTACATCTTTTATATAGCCAAGTTTCACCCCTGTATTTATATCTATAACTTCCATAACTCTTATATTGTTTATAGAATGCATATCCATTTCCATGAAAATCCCCCCTATTAAATTCACTTAATTATAATTTGAGATCTTTTACAATATGCAAATACATATTTATATTTCTTCCCTTAGTATATTAATATTGTAGATAATAAATTCTATGACATTTATAAAACCTTCTAAGGTTCATATGTAAAGAATACTCTAACAAATAATCTCCATATAAACCTTAGAATAATTTTATGCATTAATATTATTTATATGTACTTTTTCATATGTTTTAATGCTGTTTTTTCTAATCTAGATACTTGAGCCTGGGATATACCTATTTCTTCTGCTACCTCCATTTGAGTTCTTCCATCAAAAAATCGTAAATTTAATATAAGCTTTTCTCTATTATTTAGCTTTTTCATGGCTTCTTTTATGGATATATCTTCTAGCCAACTATCATCAATATTTTTAGTATCTTTTATTTGATCCATCACATATATAGCATCTCCTCCGTCATGATATATAGGTTCAAATAAAGATACTGGATCTTGTATTGCGTCTAAAGCAAATACAACCTCTTCCCTTGGGATATTTAGTTCCTTTGCAATTTGAGATATGGTAGGTTCTTTATTATTTTCATTTACTAATTTATCTCTTGCCATTAAAGCTTTATATGCTATATCCCTTAAGGATCTACTAACCCTTATAGAGTTGTTATCTCTTAGATACCTTCTTATTTCTCCTATTATCATAGGAACAGCATAGGTTGAAAATCGAACATTTTGACTTAAATCAAAGTTATCTATAGCTTTCATAAGCCCTATACATCCTACTTGAAAAAGGTCATCTGCATTTTCTCCTCTATTGTTAAATCTTTGAATCACACTTAAAACCAATCTAAGATTACCTTTAATAAAATCATCCCTTGAGCTATCATCACCATTTTGAATCTCAAGTAGCATCTTTTTCATTTCTTTATCTTTCAAAACCGGTAACTTAGATGTATTAACTCCGCAAATTTCAACTTTATTGATCATCATAAAAATCAGTCCCTTCAGAGTAATTGCATTTTAATTATTCCCTGAAGAAATAACTTTTATACTAAAGACAAACTATAACATTTTATTTATTTCCTTTTTCAATCTTTTAATTATTCTTTTTTCTAACCTAGAAATATAAGATTGTGATATTCCAAGCATATCAGCTACTTCCTTTTGAGTCTTTTCATTTTTCCCAACTAATCCAAACCTTAATTTAACTATTTCCTTTTCTCTATCATTAAGTTTTTCCATGGCTAAAAATAATAATTCTTTATCAACCTCATCTTCTATAATGTTATACACCATATCACTTTCTGTTCCTAATATATCAGATAGTAACAGTTCATTTCCATCCCAGTCTATATTTAAGGGCTCATAAAATGATATTTCGGCTTTTATCTTACTATTACGCCTTAAATACATCAGTATTTCATTTTCTATACATCTAGATCCATAAGTTGCAAGCTTAATCTTTTTTTCTGGATTAAAGGTATTTACAGCTTTAATAAGTCCTATAGTTCCAACAGAAATTAAATCTTCTATAGCAATACCTGTATTTTCAAATTTTCTTGCTATATAAACAACCAATCTTAAATTTCTTTCTATTAAAACACTTCTTACCGTTTCTTCCCCCTTCATAAGCCTTAGCACTAAATCTTCTTCCTCTTCTTTTGTTAAAGGTGGGGGTAATGCATCGTTACCTCCTATATAATAAATTTTTTTAAAAAATAATTCAAACTTTGATATTATCCTATTAATAAGTACCTTAATATTCATTTTTCTTACCCCCTTTATAATATTCCTCTTGATAATAAAGCAGAATACTCTCCACCTTTGCTTAGTGAATTATCACATATACATATAATAGCTTCTATTGGTTTAATAGATACTTTCTCATCTTTGTTGTAATACAATTTAATATATTCTGGTTTAAATCCCTGTAGCCTTCCCTTAGAACCATTTACAACTTCATATGGTATCATGTATCTTTCTTTGTCTTCTAATGTGATATCACCTAATGCCCCCCTTTCTACAATGATAACAGGCAAATCAGTAGCAGGTTCCCTGAGTTCATTTCCAGTATCCAAAAAACCTTTAAAAGATTTTACTTTCCCCTTGTAAAATATTTCCACACTATATATTAAATTATCAACAATATATCTATCTTTTATAAAATTTATTATTCGATTTATGAATATATATAATATCATCATAGACATTAATATATATTTATAAGAAAAGCTCTCCAAAGTCCTATTTTGATCCATTATATTTATATTATTTATACCTATAAAGAAACATAACCCACTTAATAACATAGAATATATAATATAAATTGCAGAAGATTTTAATATAAATCCTATATCTAATTTTTTAAATGCAATAATCATAAAAACCATAACTAGTGGTATCTTTATGTAAATTGCATTAAAGACATTTAATTTTGGTATCAATATAACCATTACATATGATGTAGCAAAAACTGCAGATAATATAGCATTTGTAACTTTGAGCTTTATTTTCATAGTATCTGAAGTTATACATATCAAAAATAAATTTACTATGAAGTTTTCAATTAGCAGTACATCTAAATAAATTATCAATTTCACCACTCCCTTAATAACATTATATAGCTCTCTTATTCAAAATTTTGTCATTTCATATAGATTATATATTTATTTTTAAATTATCTTTTTACAAAAAACACTTTAAAATTCTAATAAATGTTAAAGATTAAACGCAAAAAAAACTTGATGAAATTTCATCAAGTTTTTTTATTCTTCTATTTATCTTCTTTGTTTTCTCAAAAACGCTGGTATTTCTAGCTGGCTATCTTCGTAAGTATCTGCTGAAGTTGCAGCTGCTTCTTCTATAGGCTCTTTATTATTTTTATCGCTCATTATATTTTGCATATCCTTTTTAGGTTTCTTCGAGGTTTCTTCCTCAAATCCAGTAGCAATAACAGTAATTCTTATCTCATCTTTTAGGTTTTCATCTATTACAGCACCAAATATTATATTTGCATCTGGATCTGCAGCTCCTTGAACTATTTCAGCTGCTTCATTTATTTCAAGCAAGCCAAGGTCTGAACCTCCAGTAACATTTAATAACACTCCTGTAGCTCCAACTATTGATGTCTCCAAAAGAGGGCTTGATATAGCTTGTTTTGCTGCATCTTGAGCTCTGTTTTCTCCATTTCCTTTTCCTACTCCCATATGTGCAAGACCTTTATTTAACATTACAGTTCTTACATCCGCAAAATCTAAATTAACAAGTCCTGGTATAGTGATAAGATCAGATATACCTTGTACACCTTGGCGTAATACGTCATCTGCCTTTTTAAAAGCTTCCATAAGAGAAGTCTTCTTATCTACTAATGAAAGAAGTTTTTCATTAGGTATAGTTACCAACGTATCAACACTTTCCTTTAGATTATTTATACCCATATCTGCATGTAACATTCTCTTTCTACCTTCAAAAGGGAATGGCTTTGTTACCACTCCTACAGTTAAAATGCCCATGGCTTTTGCAATTTCCGCCACTACTGGAGCCGCGCCCGTACCAGTACCTCCGCCCATTCCTGCAGTTATAAAAACCATGTCTGCGCCTTTTATAGCTTGAGATATTTCTTCTTTACTTTCTTCAGCTGCCTTTTCTCCTATTTCAGGATTTGCTCCAGCTCCAAGTCCTTTAGTCAATTTATCACCAATTTGTATTTTTTGTGTA
This sequence comes from Clostridium algidicarnis DSM 15099, assembly GCF_002934235.1. Taxonomy (GTDB): domain Bacteria; phylum Bacillota; class Clostridia; order Clostridiales; family Clostridiaceae; genus Clostridium_L; species Clostridium_L algidicarnis. The sequence goes on along the minus strand of NZ_PTIS01000001.1, from coordinate 294,692 downwards.
GCATTAGATAACATCAAAGCTTGTTTATCTGTATTAATAGCAATAAATTCAACATTCTTAAGTCCTTCAATTATCATCCTATTAACAGCGTTATTTCCTCCGCCCCCGCATCCAACTACTTTTATTTGAGCAAATTGTTGAACATCTAAATCAAAATCTAACAAAATAATTCCTCCTTTTTAGAAAAATCCATCTAAAGCCTTTTTTATTTTACTTACAAAGCTTTTATTACTTCTTTTTCTTATTCTTGCATTTTTAAATTCTAAATCCTCTTTATCAATCTTCTCCTTTTGTTTATCATATTGAATCTCATTTGAATTATTATTATTATTATTTAATTTTAACTCATTATATACATTTTTAACAATACCAAATGAATTAATTGCTAAAGGTTTATTTAATGTTTCTTTTGGGTTTAATATGTATACAGGTTTATTCATGATGCCACTAGCAAGCTCTCTTATTCCTTTAAATAAACTTATTCCTCCACCTAATAATACAATGCTATCTATCTCATATCCTCTTTCTTTGGCTTTTGTTTCAATAAGAGATAGTATTTCTTCAACTCTAGCTAAAATAATTTGTTCAACTATATTAGATTGCATTAAATCTTCTTCTTTTTTTATACTTATAAGTATCTCACTTAAATCAATATCTTTCTTTTTTAGACTCTCTGCTGACTTATTGTTAATGTTATTGCAAAAAGCAATATCCTTAGTTATAATGTTACCACCTAATGGAATAGAAAAAGTATCTATTAAAATTCCCTCTTCATAATAGGCTACATCACTAATATCAGACCCTGTATCTATTATCATAGTATTTTCTTTAAAGTAGGTAGTTTCATCATACATGTCCTTTGAGGATTCTGATTGAATAAGTAAGGCTTTTATATTAATACCGATACTTTGAAAAACTTTTAATCTTGATATAATCATAGGCTTCTTTGCCACTACAAGCTTTGTATTTGACTCTAATCTATTAGCTTTAAGCCCAATAGGATCTTTTATCTCTATATCGTCATCAACAATATATCTATACGGTATTATATCTATTATTTCTTCATCATTAAGTGCCGCATCTTCTTTGGAAACTTTTAAAACTCTTTCTATATGCCTTTCTTCTATTTTTTCCTCTTCTTTAGATAATCCTATATCTCCTTTTCCATCTAATATCTTGCATATCCCACCTGGAATTCCAAGGTAAACTTCTTTAATTGGCGAATCTATTAATAATTCGAGATTGCTTATACATTCTTTTAATATACTTGCTACTTCATTAATATTAATTATTTCTCCATTTTCTATACCTTGGCTTTCTAATACAACACTATCAAGTATTATGAGTTCATCATTATCGTCTACTTTAGCTACTGTTGCACTAACTTTAAAGGAACCAATATCCACTCCTACTATACATTGTTTTTCCATATATTCTAATACCTCCTTCCTAAGTAATGCCACATATATTTATATATTCAACGTTATTTGAAGATTTCCTTTATAATGATAAAAATATTATTCTCATTGTGTATATAATTTTAAAATTAAAAATTAAGAGAACTCTAATTCCTAAAAGGTTTGAGTTCCCTTAATAATTATAATTTATTGTTTAATTTGCCTTTTCAAGATCATGTATTTTTATATTCCTAGTATGCAATGTGTGAGACCATTCTTTATTATCTTTATGAATTATACCTTGGATTGATATAGGTAGCCATGTAGCAGCATATATCGGATATATAAGATAATATAAGAATATTTTAAGACTTAACTTTTTTTCTAAAATTAATATAAATGGAGTATATACAAATTGCATTATCATTGCTAATACACTTGCAAGCTTAATCATAGTAAAATTAGCAGTTTTTATTGTTTGAATTGTTGTTGCTATAAGTTGTGGTGCTGCTACAAATGAATGGAATAAATTCATAATCATAGCTATACCAGCGAGTATTATAATTACTGGCTGTATTGTGTAAAGAGCACAGTCCAGTGCCACAAAATTAAATTCCTTTATGGCCTTTTTTATAAGTTTAAAGAAATATCTACTAGATACATCTGCAAATCCTTGCATCCATCTTTTTCTTTGCGCCCAGGACTGAGCTAATGTAAGTGGCTTTTCATCATATATTATTGCATCATGAGCCCATCCTACTTTATACCCATTCAAAACAAGCTTACAAGTAAATTCTAAGTCTTCAGTAAGGCAAGTTGCTCCCCAACCTAATTCTTTTAATATACTCGTATCTATACAAAACCCTGTTCCTCCAAGCTGATTAGATAACCTAAGGTTACTTCTAGAAAGTTGAAACATTCTATTAGAAGTCCAAAAAGCTATAGAGTATCCGCCTGTTATCCATGTATCATTAGGGTTCTTGCTATCTAAATAGCCTTGAATAACTTTATGACCATCACATAATTTATTATTCATTTCTTTAAGAAAGTTCTTGTCTACTAAATTGTCTGCATCAAAAACTACAACTGCATCATAACTTTTGTCCATTTTGAACATTTTATCAAATATCCACTCTAATGCATACCCTTTACCTTTTTTGTCCTTCATATTTCTTTCGAACACATTAGCACCAGACTTTCTAGCCTTCTTTGCTGTGCTATCAGTGCAGTTATCTGCAATTACTATTATATCATACAGTTCCTTTGGGTAATCCATCATATCTAAGCTATGTATAATATTTTGGATTACATTTTCTTCATTATATGCCGCTACAATTAAAGCGAAACTTTTCTTTGGCTCAAATTGCTTTTTACTTTTAAATCTTATTATTCCAAAAAACGAAAGGAATAAATAGTATGTCGAAATTATAAATACTAGATTTGTAAAAGTTGCGGATAAAATTTGAATAAATGAATTTAAAACATCCATTCATATCCCCCCTAGTTCAAAGTTATTTTAGCACAAATACAGATTAAATACTATATGCAATTAGGGTTTTTGGATAAAAAATTGATTTTAAATGCAACCTTTTAATAATTTTATACATATTTTATAGTTTTTTAATATAAATTTAATAAATTAGTGGGTCTAATTACTATACTTCCCACTTAGTTAAAATTACTATTGTTAAACAATAAATACTAAAGTAGTAACATTCTAGTTAAAAGTTCTTTATCGACACAATACGTAAGAGCCACTTCATTGGTTATTATGCCCTTTTTATATAATTCAACTAAAGCCATATCCATACTCTTCATACCGTACTTGCTTCCAGTTTGTATAGATGATTCTATTTGGTGAGTTTTACCTTCTCTAATCATATTTTGTATAGCTGGAGTAACTACCATAGTTTCAAGCGCTGCAATCCTTCCTTGCTTATCTGCCTTTTCAATTAGTTGTTGAGATATAATACCTTGAAGTACCGATGCTAATTGTATTTTTATTTGTTGTTGTTGATGTGGTGGAAAAACATCAACTATTCTGTCTATAGTTTTAGTTGCTCCAATAGTATGTAAAGTTGATAATACTAAATGTCCTGTCTCTGCCGCAGTTATAGCTATAGATATAGTTTCTAAATCTCTCATCTCACCTACTAGTATAACGTCAGGATCTTCTCTTAGTATTGCCCTTAAAGCATTTTTATAACTACTACTATCTTTTCCTATTTCCCTTTGATTTATTATAGATTTATTATGTTTATGTAAATACTCTATAGGGTCTTCTAAAGTAATTATATGCGCCTCTCTTGAATTATTTATTTCATTAATCATAGCTGCAAGAGTAGTACTCTTACCACTGCCCGTTGGACCTGTAACAAGTATAAGTCCTCTTTTTTTATTTATGAGTTCTTTTATTATAGGCGGATGTGCAAGTTCCTTTAGTGTTGGTACTTTTAATGATATAGTTCTTATTGCAAGAGCACTGCTTCCTCTTTGCTTAAATACGTTAGCTCTAAACCTTCCAAGTCCCGCTACAGAATAAGAAATATCTAGTTCACCTTTTTTTAAGTATTCCTCATATAATTCTCCCAATATATCCTTTGCATATTGTTCAGTTTCGTATTGTGATAATTTACCTTCATCTATAGATTTTAATCTCCCATTAACCCTTACAGTTGGTGACACACCTACAGTAAGATGAAGATCTGACGCTTCCATTTTTGTTGTAATTTCTAATAACTTATTTAAGTCTAACAAAACAATTCCTCCTATATTTATGTATTTAAGTTCCATATGTCAATAGCTTTATAGGCTTGTTTTTCTAACATAATTCTGCCATTAATAGCCTTTAACCCTTTATTTTCTGCCTCTATTAGTAATTTTGTTTTTTCAGGTGCATAGTTTAAATCATAGATTATTAAATTATCTTTGAAACCCTTTAACTCTATTGGTATTATTTCATTATTTACGTTTCCTAAAGGCGTACAGTTAATTATCATATCATATTTATACATGTCTTTGATATTCTGTATATCTATAACATTTTTTACACCTTGGAATTCTCTCCTTACTTTTAATACATCTCTTCCGGCTATATCTATATCTTTTACTTTTAAGTCTTTTAGTGCATAAGAAACTGCCTTAGCAGCTCCACCACTTCCTAATATTAATACATAATAATCTTCCACATTTATCTTCCAATGTTCTAAGCTATGAATGAATCCGAAGTAATCAGTATTGTGTCCTATAAGAGCACCATTTTTAATTGAAATTGTATTCACTGCTTTTATCAAACTTGCTGGATACGTTAATTCATCTAAATAATTTATTATAACTTCCTTGTAAGGTATTGTAATATTAAATCCAACATATTCATTTTCATTTACCACCTTTAAGAATTCAATTAATTCATTTTTATCCATATCAAATAGCTCATATTTTAAGTTAATCTGATTTTTCTTATAGTAATCATTATGAATTTTTGGAGATATAGAATATTGTATGCCCTTACCTATCAATCCACATCTTTTTATCATTACCCACCTCCTACTTACTAATTCTACAAAAATATGCTAAATCCCTTTTATACAATGTAGACTAAAGGGATTTTAGCATATTTTTTTATATTTTATTTTTACCATCCATCTCCTTTAAAAGTTTTTTTAGAGCCCTTTTTTCTATTCTCGAAACATAGGACCTAGATATGCCTAGAAGTTTTGCTATTTCCCTTTGGGTTCTGTATCTACCATCTCTTAATCCATACCTCATTTCAATTATAACTTTCTCCCTAGGCTGTAATGTTGTACTAATCTTACTATATAACTTGCTTATTTCTATTTTCTGCTCTACCAAATCTACTACTGAGTTTTCATCACTGCTTAAAACATCCATTAGCGATATTTCATTGCCTTCCTTATCGATGCCTATAGGGTCCTGTAGATATACCTCACCCTTAATCTTTTTATTGTTTCTAATAAGCATAAGAATCTCATTTTCTATACACCGTGCTGCATAAGTTGCAAGTCTAGTTCCCTTTGTATTATCGAAAGAATCTATAGCCTTTATAAGTCCCACTGTTCCAATAGAAATTAGATCATCAATATCCTTTCCAGGATAAGAGTATTTTTTTACAATATGAGCTACAAGTCTTAAATTTCTCTCTACAAGAATATTTTTTGCTTCAATATCCCCTTCTTTAAGCCTATCTAAATAATAAGCTTCCTCTTTTTGATCCAATGGCTTTGGAAATGAATTTCCACTAGTAACATATCCTGCAAGTACAGTAATTCCGCCAAACATATCTAACAGATAATTAATTAACAACAAAGGTGCTCCTCCTAATAGTGCTTATTAATATACTATTCAGATAGCAATATAATGTTTCCTGTTTAGCTTTCTTATTTTACTTTGTAAAATTCTCAACAATTTCTTTGAATATAGGTCCTGCGTCGCCACCACCTGTTTGATTATCCTCATTTATATCCTTTACAAATACTACTAATGAATAATATTTTCCTTCATGCTTATAATATCCAGCAAACCATCCATCAGAGTGTTTTTCCATAACATCCTTACTTTCATCCTTTGATTTAGAAGGTTCCATTCTAGTAGTTGTACCAGTTTTCCCTCCAGTTTCTACTCCTTTAACTAGAGCATTTTTGCCAGTTCCTTTTTCTTCTCTTACAACTTTCACCATTTGATCTTTCATTATTTTAGCGGTTTCTTTTTTTATTACTCGATTTTCCTCTATAGGTATTTCATTTATAATATTATTGTAATTATCTACATACCCCTCTAATATATTTGGTTTTACGTATATGCCATCATTTATTATTGTACTTATAATATTGGTAGCTTGAAGAGGTGTTATTCTCATATTTTGTCCTATAGCGAGAAATCGTGGACCATCTTCATATATTTTGGGTAATGCAAAATCACCTGTTACCTCTCCATTTCCACTAATATTAAGTACTTTTTCAAATATTCCTTGTTTTTTTGCATATTCTTCTATAGTATCCCACCCTATTGTCTTTCCCACTTGTGCAAAAATATTATTGCAAGAAATTAAAAGAGCCTCTTCTAATGTTAGCTCTCCATGAGCCCTTTTACATATAGAGTATTCATTAAATTCACAATTGAATTTACTTTGTATTGAAAACAGACCCTTATCGATAGCTATTTCTTCTATTAATAATTTAAATATAGAACCTGGCACATATCCATTTTCTGTAGTTGATGCTAAATTTATATTAGGTTTTTCTTCATCTCTTTGAGCCATTACTTTTATTTTTCCTGTATGTGCTTCTACAAGGGTTATACCTATTTGATTGTAATGTTTATATTTATCTTGACTTAGTATTGTTCTAACAGAATCTTGCATATCTTTATCTAAGGTTAATCTTACATTTATTCTTTCATCATCTATACTATAATTCCCATCTTGCATACTTCCATCTAAGTTCTTTTCAAATGTTACTGTAGGAACTTTGTTACTTTTTGTATTTTCATATATATTATATTCTAAAGAATCCACCTTTTTTACTTCTTTATTGGATTTTAAATTAGTAATCATATTTTCAATTTTCCAGGCTTCATTTCGATTTACTTCGTCATAAACATACAGATAGATTCCTTTTACATCCTTTAGTAATTTTAGTTTATCATAGGTATCTTTATCTAATTTCAAATATATCTTAGAACTATTAGATGATATTAACATTTTTGAAAGATCATAGTCTTGATTGCAATTTTTTAATATGTAACTAAACGCATATATACTACTCACGCTTGTAGAGTTATTATTTCTTTTAAATGTAATTAAGTCTACCGCTAACATATATCTTCTTTCATATTCTACTAAGTCATTACCCTTTGAATCTAATACATTAAAATTTAGTTCATTTATCTTTTCTATATATTTATATTGAGAGTCTGCAATTACTTCAAGTTCATTACCCTTAAAGTACTGTATCTGCAATATTCTTGCTACTAAAATAATAAAGAGCAATGTTAAAATAATTTTTATAGTTTTAATTCTTTTTAGCATAAAAACACCTCACTATCTAAAATTCTTGACAGTAGCGAGGTGTTTTATTCATTTTAAATAAAATTTATTAGTTTTGTAATATATGTTTTATATTCGCAACTATTATATCTATAGCCACTTTATTATGACCACCTTCTGGAATTATTATGTCTGCATACCTTTTTGTAGGTTCTACAAATTGCAAATGCATAGGCCTTACTACATTTAAATATTGATTAATCACTGATTCTACAGTTCTTCCTCTTTCATTTATATCTCTAAGTAACCTTCTTATAATTCTAACATCTGCATCTGTATCAACATAAAGCTTTATATCTAATAGGTCCCTAATTCCAGGATCTTCCAATATAAGAATACCTTCTAGTATTATTATATCTCTAGATTCAACTTTAACAGTTTCTTTTCTTCTGGTATGCTCTTCAAAATTGTACATTGGTTTTTGAATAGTTTCTCTATTTAATAAAGCTTTTAAATGCTGAATAAGTAGGTCCGTATCAAAAGCTTTAGGATGATCATAATTAGTTTTAATTCTTTCACTTATATCCATAAAACTTTGATCTTTATAGTATGAATCTTGTTCTATCATAGCTATACAACTTTCATCAAATCGGCTATATATTTCTTTTGATATAGTGCTTTTTCCAGATCCAGTTCCACCAGCGATACCTATTAATACAGGATTATTCATTATTTCGCCCCCTTGCTCTTAATAAGCATATCCTTGGGTTTCAATGAAGTCGTTGTATGAAATTTAAATATCATTTGGGCCCTTGGAGCAGAATCTATATCATTATTTAATTCATCTGTCATATTGTTTACACATACCAAAACACCATTTCCATAAGGACTTAGTACTTCTAGATCATCACCTTTTAAAACTTTATTACGTTGTTCTACAGTAACAATATTAGTTAGTGGATCATAATGTTTTACTACACCTACTATGTCATAATCTCTTATATACGAAGATGTTTCATATATTTGTTTATTAGATTCATCAAAATAAAATCCTGTATGATAATCTCTATGACTAACTTTCATTAACATTTCAATTAGACTTTGATCAACTTTATAATTTTTAGGATCTTCGAAATAATCATCTACAGCTTGTCTGTAGGCCTTTACCACAGCGGCAACATAGTATGAACTTTTCATTCTTCCTTCAATTTTGAAGGAGTAAATGCCGCTCTTAACAAGTTCTGGTATATGTTCTATCATGCATAAGTCCTTTGAATTCATTATGTAGCTTCCCTTATCATCTTCTATAACCTGAAAATATTCTCCTGGTCTTTTTTCTTCCATAAGGTAGTACTTATATCTACATGGCTGAGCACAAGCTCCTCTGTTCGCATCTCTTCCTGTCATATAATTAGATAAGAGACATCTTCCAGAATAAGACATACACATAGATCCATGTACAAACGCTTCAAGTTCACAACTAGATGGTATATTTTTTCTAATTTCTTCAATTTCTACTAATGATAATTCTCTTGCGAGTACAATTCTTTTGACCCCTATACTATGCCAAAACATAGCTGATTTCCAATTTACATTATTAGCTTGAGTACTTAAGTGAAGTTCTAAGTTAGGTACTACTTCTCTAGCAGTCATTATAATTCCAGGGTCTGACACTATCAATGCATCAACTCTCAAAGATTCTAATTCTTTAAGATAATTTTCAAGTCCAATAATATCATCATTATGAGGAAAAACATTTAAGGTAACATATACTTTCTTTCCTCTATCATGAGCATACTTAACTCCAAGCTCTATATCCTCTGTAGTGAAGTTATCGGCAAAAGCTCTAAGATTTAATTTGCTACCACCTAAATAAACTGCATCTGCACCAAAATCAATGGCCGTAATTAACTTTTCAAGGCTTCCTGCTGGAGCTAATATCTCTGGTTTTCTCATCATATTCCCCTCCTTTTTGTAACTGCTATTCCGTCCCCCATAGGTATGACAGATGTAATAAGTTCCTCATCTTTTGAAACTAGTTCAAGATAGGTTCTCATTCTTTTTACTATAGTTATTTTTCTTCTTTTTACTAATTCATCAGATGGAACCATTCCTCTAAAAAGTACATTATCCGCTATTATTATTCCATCCTTATTAAGAAGCCTTAAGCAGTGTGGCAAAAAGTGATTATAATGACCTTTTCCAGCATCCATAAATATAATATCAAACTTATCTTCTATAGATTCAATTATTTCTAGGCAATCACCTTCTAATATTTCTATATCATCCTCGAATCCATATTTATGTATGTTTACTGTAGCCTTTCCCACCATTTCTTTGTCTCTTTCAATAGTAGTAATCTTACTATTTCTTTTTGAAGCAACGCTCATTAAGATAGATGAATATCCAATAGCTGTACCAAGTTCTAATATACGTTTAGGTTTTGTTAAATCTACCATCAGTTCTAAAAACCTTCCTGTTTCTTTTTGAACTATTGGAACTTTGTTATCTATTGAATATTCTTCTAACTCTTTTAGCATGCCCTGGTGGTCAGGTATTAGCCCTCTTAAATACTTTTCCATGTAGTCAAAAGTTACACCACCCATTTTATCCTCCTAAATTAATTATTTAAGCTCTGCTTTTTCTTTTTCTTTCGTTACTATCTAAAATTCTTTTTCTCATTCTAATAGTTTTTGGTGTTACTTCTACTAATTCATCACTAGTTATAAACTCCAGACACTGTTCAAGTGACATTGGGCTTATAGGTGTTAATTTTAAAGAGTCATCTGCTCCTGAAGATCTAGTATTTGATAAATGCTTTTTCTTGCATACATTTACTTCAATATCTTCTCCTCTTGAACATTCTCCAGCTATCATTCCATGATAAACCTCTGTACCTGGTGATATAAATAAGCTACCTCTTTCTTGAGCATTATATAATCCGTAAGTTATAGCTATTCCATCTTCAAATACTACTAATGATCCTCTTTTTCTTTCAGGAATATCACCTTTATAAGGTTCATATGATTCAAATATGTGGTTCATTATTCCGTTTCCTTTAGTGTCTGTCATGAATTCATTTCTAAATCCAATAAGTCCTCTTGCTGGAATTAAAAATTCTAATCTTGCATAACTGTTTATAGCTGAAGTCATATTAACCATTTCTGCTTTTCTAGGTCCTAATTTTTCCATGATTACTCCCATGAATTCTTCTGGTACATCTATAGTTAATCTTTCTATTGGCTCGTACTTTCTACCATTTATTTCTCTATATATAACAGAAGGCTTTGACACTTGGAATTCATATCCTTCTCTTCTCATAGTTTCAATTAATATGGATAAATGAAGTTCTCCTCTTCCATTAATTTTGAAACAATCTGGAGAAATTTCTTCTATTCTCATACTTACGTTAGTTTCAAGTTCTTTTACAAATCTATCTCTTAAGTGTCTTGATGTAACATATTCTCCATCTTTACCTGCGAAAGGTGAGTCATTAACCATAAAATTCATACTTAAGGTTGGCTCATCAATATCAACAAATGGAACAGCTTCTGGTTCAGTAGCATCTGCTATAGTGTCACCTATATTAACGCCTTCTATTCCACTTAATGCTACAATATCTCCAAGTTTAGCTTCTTCTACATCTTCTCTTGCAGTTCCATTATATACATAAAGGTTAGATATTTTTGCATTCTTATTTTCTCCTGTTCTAGACATTAAAACAACATTTTCGTTTTTCTTTATAACTCCTCTTTGTACCTTTCCTATGGCAATTCTACCTACATATTCATTAGAATCTATAGTTGTTATAAGCAATTGAAGAGGCTTATCTATATATCCTTCTGGTGCTTTTACTCTTTTAATTACCATATCAAGCAAAGGTATCATATCCATATTTCCATCTTCTGGATCTAATCTAGCATAATTTCCTTTAGCTGATGCATAAACTATAGGGAAGTCTAATTGTTCATCAGTAGCTCCAAGTTCAATGAACAGTTCAAAAACTTCATCGATAACTTCTACTGGTCTTGCATTAGGTTTATCTATTTTGTTTACTACAACTATTGGGTTTAGTCCAAGTTCTAATGCCTTTTTTAGAACAAATTTAGTTTGAGGCATAGGTCCCTCATATGAGTCAACTACTAGTAGAACACTATCTACCATTTTAAGAACTCTTTCTACTTCTCCACCAAAATCAGCATGACCTGGTGTATCTACTATATTTATTTTAACTCCATTATAAGTTACAGTTGTATTTTTAGATAAGATAGTTATTCCTCTCTCTTTTTCTAGATCATTAGAGTCCATAACCCTCTCTTCTACTCTTTCATTTGCTCTATAATTATGACTTTGTTTTAGCATAGCATCTACAAGTGTAGTCTTGCCGTGATCTACGTGGGCAATAATCGCCACGTTTCTAATATCGCTTCTTATAAATAAACTCATGTTTTAGCCTCCAAAATTTAAGATTTGATTCTTATACACAAAACAAAATTGGATACGCCAAAGTACCCAATTTTGTTCTTAACCATATTAATTCTAATATTATGTTATTGAAATGTCAACTTAGTAATTAATAATAATTAATATATAGGATAAATTTCTATTTATACAATTTATGCAAGTATTTCATTTTGCCCTTATTAAATGGCTTATATACTTAGTTTCACATTAAATGCTTATGCACTTTAATGTAAAATAAAAAGTTTTTTTACAAATTATTTTTTTGTATAATTTAACTATATCTCCATTATTATAGGAAGTATCATAGGTCTTCTTTTTGTTTTTTCATATAAGAAAACTCTTAATCCTTCTTTTATTGTAGATTTCATGGTAGCCCAATCTGTAGAATGTTTTTCTTCACATATTTTTAAAGATTTCTTCACTACTTCTCTAGCCTCTTCCATAAGTTCTTCAGATTCTCTTACATATACAAATCCTCTAGAAATTATATCCGGACCTGCAATAACATTGCCTGTTTCTTTTTCAATAGTGATAACTACTGTTAAAATACCATCTTGAGATAAATGCTTTCTATCTCTCAATACGATATTCCCCACATCTCCTACACCAAGTCCATCCACAAATACTTGACCTGAAGGCACAGTTCCATTTTTTCTTATAGTTTCTCTACTAACTTCTACTACATCTCCAATATCCATAATTAACATTCTTTCCTCTGGTGTTCCAAGCTTTAATGCCAGTTCAAAGTGTTGCTTTAAATGACGATATTCGCCATGTACAGGCATAAAAAACTTAGGTTTAACTAATGTATGCATAAGCTTTAGTTCTTCTTGACATGCATGACCTGAAACATGAACATCAGCTAAAGCCTCATATATAACCTCTGCGCCCTTTTTAAATAATTGATTTATAACTTTAGACACTAATTTTTCATTTCCAGGGATAGGTGTTGCTGATATAATTACCATGTCCCCTTCTATAATATTTACTTTTCTATGTTCAGATGCAGCCATTCTAGTTAATGCCGACATTGGCTCTCCCTGACTTCCTGTAGTTATAATAACCAATTGATCATTTGGATATTTATTTATGGAGTCTATATTTATAAGTATATCCTTTTCAAAATTAAGATATCCAAGTTCTGTAGCTACACCAACTATATTTTCCATGCTTCTACCTGAAACAGCTACTTTTCTATTATACTTTGAAGCTGCTGTTATTATCTGTTGAATCCTATGAACATTTGATGCGAAAGTAGCAACAATAATTCTTCCTTTAGCTGTGGAAAAAATATTTTTAAAAGTTTCTCCAACTGTACTTTCTGACATAGTGTATCCTGATCTTTCAACGTTTGTACTATCTGCAAGCATAAGCAATACACCTTTTCTTCCAAGTTCAGCAAATCTAGATAAATCAGCTACATCTCCATCTATTGGTGTATAGTCTATCTTAAAATCTCCAGTATGAAGTATAGCTCCTAATGGAGTGTGGATAGCTATAGCTACAGAATCAGCTATACTATGATTAGTTTTTATAAACTCTACAGATACACTTTTCAATTTAATTATATCTTTAGGGCTTACTCTTATTAGTTCTGTGGTGCTTAAAAGACCATGTTCCTTAAGTTTTGTTTCTACTATTCCGAGTGTAAGCTTAGTTCCATAAATAGGTACATTCAACTGTTTAAGCACATATGGAAGTGCACCTATATGATCTTCGTGTCCATGGGTCAAGAAGATTCCCCTTACCTTATCCTTATTTTTTATGAGATATGTTACATCCGGTATTACTATGTCTATACCAAACATATCCTCATCTGGGAACTTTAACCCGCAGTCAATTACAATAATGTCCTCTTTGTATTCTATGACAGTCAAATTCTTACCGATTTCATTGACTCCGCCAAGAGGAATTATCTTTACTTTTTCCTTTTCCTTTTTCAAATCAACTTTCCTCCTTTTATGTTAAACACCACAGCTAGTCTTTATGATCCTTTTTATAGCATTCTTCGCAAATACCAAAAAACTTTACACTGTGGTCTTTGATTTTAAATTTGTATCCTTTTTCAATTTTTTCTTCTAAGGATTCTAAAAGATCCCCTTGAACTTCTATTACTTTTCCACAGTTATTACATATCAAATGATGATGTCTATGAGTTTCATCCTCATGAACTAACTCATATCTGCTACATCCGTCATTTAAATCTAACTTATATATTATACCAAGCTCCTCAAGTAAAACTATAGTTCTATATACTGTAGCCAAGCCAATCTCAGGACATATCTTTTTAACCTCATCATAAATTTCTTCAACGGTTAAATGACTTCCTTCATTGTCGATTATAGTATCTACTATAGCCCTTCTTTGAGGAGTTAGCTTATATCCTCTTCCTTTTAGATCTTCTTTTAATTTATTAATTTGTGCTGATGTTAAAATTGACATCATAAATACCCCATTTCACCAATTAATTAAGCTGATCCTCTGAGAAAATTGCACTATAGGCTTCAGCTACTATTTCAAATTCTTCATCATCGTCTACAGTAACTAAAATGTCATTTCCTTCACTATCCTTTAATATCTTCAAAGCAATTGCATCAGTTTCACTTTCCTGCATAGAAGCCACTATTAAATATTCATTTTCCTCTATATCAAACTTTGTAATTATTTCAAATTCAATTTCATTTCCCTCTTCGTCCTTAAGAACTACTGTATCTGTATTTTCTTCCACTTTATTCTCTCCCTTATTAATATCATTTTAAAAGTTACATCTATTTTTATCAAGTTTTACTTAGAGATTCTATCTAAGTAACCTTGAAGTATATATGTAGCTGCAACTTTATCTATTATTTTCTTTCTCTTTGACCTTGAAAGGTCCGCCTCTAGCATTGCCTTTTCAGCAGCAACAGTCGTAAGTCTCTCATCCCACATTTCTATAGGTAAATTTAAAGCTTTTTTTATATGTTCTGTAAAGCTTAAAATGCTTTCTCCTTGAGGTCCTATGCTTCCATTCATATTTTTAGGTAGACCAACCACAATAGTTTCTACTCCATATTCTTCACATATTGTCCTAAGCTCTTCTAAGTCACTTTTTTTGTTCTTTCTTCTAATAGTAGTGATACCTTGGGCCGTATAACCTAGAGGGTCACTTATAGCCACCCCAATAGTTTTAGTTCCCATATCAAGTCCTAATATCCGCATAAATTGTCCCCTTTTAAAATATTAAAATAATAAGTGCCCCAAAGGGCACTTATTATTTTATACCTAAATAAGATTTTAAAACTTCTTCAAGTATTTCATCTCTTTCAAGCTTTCTTACTAAAGCCCTCGCACCATTATAATTTGTTATATAAGTTGGATCTCCAGAAATTAAATAGCCTACTAATTGATTTACAGGATTATATCCCTTTTCTTGCAAAGAATCAAAAACCTCTGTAAGGATCTTTTTAGTTAAAGCCTGTTTATCTCTATCAAAATCAAACTGCATAGTATTTTCATTATTACTCATATTTTTGCTGCAAAAAAACTAAAAGTTTAGAGCAGCTTCACCCCCTTACACATTATGAATTAAATGTAAGAATGATATCTCCATCTATATTATTTATCTTTACATCTACACTTATTCAAATCCTCGATGCTCATATTTATATTATAAATCAAAATACCAAAATTGTACACTATATAAATTATGAGTTTGAAATATAATAAACTTTTTGTAACAAGTTTATATATATTTACAATTCAAAATAATTTTATTTTATTAATTCTTTAAGTGTTTCTTCTACACTTTCTAAGGCTTCTTTAATTTTTTCAGTATTCTTACCACCGGCTTCTGCCATATCAGGCCTACCGCCTCCGCCTCCGCCAGCTATAGTTGCAGCTTTCTTTATTATCTTGCCACAATGTACGCCTTTTGATACTGCATCCTTTGATGCCATAGCTACTAAACTAACTTTATTTTCTTTACTACTAGCAAGAACCACTAAACTATTTTCAATTTTATTTCTTAATTTATCTGCAATCTCTCTTAACTCATTTGAATCCATATTGTGAAGCTCCGATGTTATTATCTTAAATCCAAGAACATCTTTTACATCACTTAACATTTCATCTTCTAATCCTTTTGCAAGTTCAGATTTTAACTGATAAATTTCTTTTTCTTTATCCTTTAACTCTTCAATATTACTGTTAATTTTAACTATAAGATCCTTTTCTGAACATTTTAAAATTGAAGAACTTTCTTTTATTAGCATTTCCTTATTTTCAAGATAGTCTATAGACTTAAATCCAGTTATAGCCTCTATTCTTCTTATTCCTGAAGCTACCCCTGATTCAGATAAAATTTTAAACAGCCCTATTTCTCCAGAATTATTAACATGTGTTCCTCCACAAAGTTCTTTACTAAATGATTCTATAGATACAACCCTTACATTTTCTTTATATTTATCTTCAAATAGAGCTATAGCTCCAGTATCTTTAGCCTCGTCTATAGTCATCTCCTCTGTAGTTACAGGGAATGCTTCCATTATCTTTTCATTAACAAGCATCTCTACTTCTTTTATTTGTTTGGATGTAACTGCTGAAAAATGAGTAAAATCAAATCTTAATTTATCCTCATCTACGTAAGATCCAGACTGTGCAATATGCTCTCCTAAAACTCTTTTTAAAGCTTCATGTAATAAATGAGTAGCTGTATGGTTTCTACAAATTGCTTTTCTTCTTTTATTATTTAATACTAACTTCACCTCATCATTTATGGATACTTCTCCATTAATAACATTAACAAAATGCATTATTTTTCCTGAGATGTTCTTTTTACAATCGTAAACCTCTGCCTTAAACAAGCTATTTTCAATTATTCCTTGGTCTCCTACCTGGCCACCCATTTCTGCATAAAAGGGTGTGCTTTCTACTAATATAATGCCACTTTCTCCAGCTTTTAAAGTAGATACATTTTCTTCTCCCTTTATTAAAAGAAGTACCTTAGAACAATCTTTAATGCTTTTGTATCCTACAAAATTAGAAGTTAAATTTTTATCTATATTCTCTAGTATACCACTATTACTTCCCATATAGTTTGTTTCATTTCTAGCCCCTCTTGCCCTTTTTCTTTGAAGCTCCATTTCTTTATTGAACCCTTCTGTATCTACCGTTAGACCTTTTTCATTCAATATTTCTTCAGTTAATTCTAATGGAAATCCAAAGGTATCATAAAGTTTAAAAGCCTTAATTCCTTCTAAAGAAGCTTTGCCTTCCTTTTGGAATTCTTCTATATATTCTTTTAATATGTCTATACCAGCATCAATTGTTTCATTAAATCTTTCTTCTTCTAGTAGTATGACCTTATTTATATAATCTTTTTTATCTATTAATTCTTTATATGCTCCGCCATAATTTTCTATTACCTTTTCAACTATATCATTAATAAATGTTCTTTTTATCCCTAAAAGTCTTCCATGTCTTGCAGCTCTTCTAAGAAGTCTTCTTAATACATAACCTCTACCTTCATTAGAAGGTAGAACGCCGTCTGCTATTAAAAAAGCCACACTTTTAGCATGATCTGCAACTATTCTTAAGGATATATCCATGTTTTTATCTTTTCCATAAGTAACTTTTGATATCTTTGCTACTTCCAATAATATATCCTTTATACTATCAATTTCAAATATACTTTCTGTTTCTTGCATAATTGTAGCGATTCTTTCAAGTCCCATACCTGTATCAATATTAGGATGGTCTAACTTATTATATACGCCATTTTCATCTTTATTAAATTGAGTAAATACAAGATTCCAGAATTCCACTATTCTATCATTTTCTGAAGCCTTAATAAAATCCTCATTAGTTTTTATTTCACCTTCGCCTCTATCAAAATGTATCTCTGAAGATGGTCCACAAGGTCCTTGGCCTATCTCCCAGAAATTATCTTCTTTTCCTAATCTAAATATTCGGCTTGAATCTATATCTGTTTTATTTACCCAGATATCAAAAGCTTCATCATCTTCTAAATAAATAGTTACATATAATTTATCTTTTGGTATATCTAAAACCTTAGTAACAAACTCCCAAGACCATGGTATTATTTCATCTTTAAAGTAATCCCCGAAGGAAAAGTTACCTAACATCTCAAAAAAAGTAGCATGCCTTGATGTCTTACCTACATTGTCTATATCTCCTGTTCTAATACACTTTTGACAGGTTGTTACCCTTTTACTTGGAGGAGTTTTAATTCCTGTAAAATAAGGTTTTAATGGCGCCATACCTGCATTTATAAGTAATAAGCTCTTATCTTCTTTTGGAACTAGTGGAAAACTTTCTATTACTAAATGGTTTTTAGCCTCAAAAAACTTCAAATACGTTTCTCTTAACTCATTCAAACTCATATATTTCATATACATATGCCTCCTAATATAAATTTTATAAAATTGAAACAAAAAAAACTCTCATCCCAGACAGGGACGAAAGTTACACTTCCGCGGTACCACCCTAATTATGCATATTAAATGCATCTCTTTAATATTTAGCTCTGAGATAGCTTTCATCTTTTAACTTAAGAAGTTTCCACCAGACACTTCCTCTCTACATAAATTAATAAGACTACTCTTTCTCTTCACAGCTAAAATATTTATTTATATGAAGATTATAGATTATACTTATATTTATGTCAATATTTCAAAAAACATTTTTTTAAAATAAGTAGTAATTTATATCTTCATAAACAACCTTTATAATAACACCTATAGGCACTGCTATAATAAGCCCTAATAGCCCTCCTAGTTTGCCTCCTACTAGTATTAATAGTATAATTATCATAGGATGCATAGATGTGCTGTAGCCTATGATTTTAGGGGATACAACATCTCCTTCAATTTGTTGAATTATATATAAAAATAGTGTGATCCATAATGCCTTTTCTGTAGACTTAAATAAGGCCATGATTATAATGGGAATAGCTCCAAATAAAGGTCCAAAGTAAGGTATTATATTAAAGAGTCCATTTATCAGAGATAATAATAAAGGAAATTCTATTTTAAAAATGATTAATGATATAAATGTAAAAGCCCAAATTACAAAACAAAGTATAAATTGACTTATTATGTATCGTCCTAAAATTTCGTCTATATCTTTAGCTATGTTAGTTACAACTCTTCTATTTTTAACTGGAAAAATCATAAGAAGTTTCTCTAATATAATTTCTTCATCTATTAAAAAATAATAAGATAAAACAGGAACCACAGCATAGCCTAAAGAGTTTTCTCCAATTTCTATTATTCTTTCTACCGTATTACTTGAAATATCAACTACATATCTATTTATTTTTTCTCCTATTAATTCTTCTAATATCATTAGGGTTTTATTGTTAGATAACTTTAGTTTTCCATATATATTACTTATAAAACTATCCATATACTCTAACCTTGGATATAGGTTCTTACTTTCTCTAATTATTATAGGGATTATTGTAATAAATGAAAATATAAATAACACTAAAAAAAAGCTTATAACAAATATTGCAGAAATCTTTTTGTTTATTCCAAGTTGCATAACCTTTTTATGAACTGGTTTTAGGCTATAGGCTAGCATAAATGAAAATATAGCTATACCACCTAATTTTCTAACTATATCAATAGAAAATAAAATATAAAATAGTAATAACAAGACTATAAATATAACTAAGTATTTTATCTTTTTATTTAAAACCTTCATATTTTTACCTCAATAATAGAGCTTACCATAACCTTTTATTTGGTAAGTTCATAAATTCTATTCCTTCCCTTTCATAAATAATTATATTATCCTCACCTAGTATAAGGTTTCTTGGTGATATTATCTTTTTATGGCTAAATAACTTGTATAAAAAGCCTTCACATATTACCATTGCCTTTATAGTGTAATCTTCTGGGTCTATTATTATATCTTCTAAAAAGCCTACTATATTGTCATCCTTATCTATAACTTCTAAGTGTCTTATACTATTAAATTCTAAGAACCTATCTTTACATTTACCCTTCGCTATTATTCTTTCATTTATGTATATTATATCCTTAATAGAAATATTTATATCCTTTGCCATTAAAGATGGGGAGGATACTTTAAATCCTGTAACTTTAGCTTTTGAAAAGTTAATTAAGACATCTTTAACTTCACCCATATTCTTACCATCTTTATCTATAACCTTTTTAAAAATTATATCTTTATATCTCCACATACTATAATCATCCTATCTTTTAAATAACCTTTCTTATTACTCCTAACTTATACATATATATATTTTGCCTAATAACGCAAAAATAATACCCGAGTTCGGGTATTATTTTTATATATTTAATATCTATTCTCCATGAACTTCGCTATGTAATTCATCATGGTTATGTTCTTTGTAATCCCATGGTTTAAGCCCAATGGATTCTCTATAATTGTTTATAGCTTTATGAATTGCCTCTTCTGCTAAAACTGAACAATGCATCTTAATGGCTGGTAGACCATCTAACGCTTCTGCAACCGCTTTATTAGTTAATTCCCATGCTTCTTCTAAAGACTTTCCCTTTATAAGTTCAGTTGCCATACTTGATGATGCTATAGCTGATCCACATCCAAAAGTCATAAACTTAACATCTATTACTATATTATCTTCAACCTTCATATATATCTTCATTATATCTCCACATTTAGCATTTCCAACTTCACCAATACCATTTGCATCGGCTATTTCCCCTACATTTCTTGGATTTCTAAAATGATCCATTACCATATCGCTATACATATTAAAATTCCCCCTTTTTAATAAAATCATGCCATAAAGGTGACATATTTCTGAGTCTATCTATTATTTCAGGTACCACAGATAATAAATAATCTACTTCTTCTTCTGTGTTTCCATCACCTATAGATAATCTTAATGAACCATGTGCTCTTTCATGATTAAGACCTATAGCTAAGAGGACATGCGATGGATCAAGGGCCCCCGAAGTACAGGCACTACCGCTAGATGCACAAATATTCTTATCATCTAAGGATAATAATATACCTTCACCTTCTATGAATCTAAAACATACATTAACGTTTCCTGGTAATCTATTTTCGCTTATAGGTCCATTTAATTTAGTGTGAGGTATTTCCATAAGCCCAGTTATAATCTTATCTCTTAATATTGTAAGTCTTTTACTGCTTTTATCCATTTCATTTACTGACATCTCCAAAGCCTTACTAAGCCCTACTATACCTGCTATATTTTCTGTCCCTGCCCTCTTACCTCTTTCTTGAGCTCCGCCATGAATTAAATTATCAATTTTAATTCCTTTTTTAATATACAAAGCACCTACACCCTTAGGTCCATAAAATTTATGTGCTGCAAGAGACAACATATCTATATTCATTTCTTTAACATCTATCGGTATATGTCCTACAGCTTGAACTGCATCAGTATGAAATACAACATTTTTATCTCTACAGATTTGTCCTATTTCTTTTATAGGCTGTATTGTTCCAATTTCATTATTAGCAAACATTATTGAAACTAATATAGTATTATCCTTTATAGCAGATTTTAACTGTTCTAAATTTATAAATCCTTCTTCATCCACATCTAAATATGTAATTTCAAAACCGTGTTTTTCTAAATATTCGCAGGAATGTAGTACAGCATGATGTTCTATTTTGCTTGTTATTATATGGTTACCCTTATTAAAATTAGCAAATGCAAATCCTTTTATAGCGAAATTATCTGCCTCAGTTCCACCACCTGTAAAAAATATTTCATTTCTATCGGCATTTATAGCCTTGGCTACCTTATCTCTACTTGAATCTATAACCTTTCTTGTGTCTCTTGATATGGAATATACCGATGAAGGATTTCCATAATGTTCGCCAAAATAAGGTATCATTTCATCTAACACCTCTTTTTTTGTATACGTAGTTGCAGCATAGTCCATATATACTACCTTTTGCATATTACCAGCCCCTTACTTTTCAATTTTAATTTCTTGGCTTGAAGACTGTATTCTATTATAGTCATCTACCATATCTTTTAAAGTAACAGATTGCATAACACTGTCTATGCTATTTTTTACTTTAGCCCAAAGAAGTCTTGTAGCACAGCAATCCATGTTATTACAATGAGTACCTTCAACGCAATCTGAAATTTCTATAGGTCCTTCTAAAACTTCTATAATATCTGCAACAGTTATCTCTTCCGGTTTTCTATTTAAAATGTATCCACCCTTTGCACCTCTTACGCTCTTTATTATATTTGCTTTTCTAAGAGGAGAAAATAACTGTTCAAGATAATACTCTGATATATTTTGTCTTTCTGATATACTTTTAATCGAGATAGGTGTTTCATCACAATTTACAGCTAAATCAAGCATTGCCTTTACACCATATCTGCCTTTGGTAGATAGTTTCATATTAATCACTCCTATTAATGTTGAGTGTTTCACTTGGTTTTCATGATAATTTTATCAAATCCGACTAGAATTGTCAACAATGATTTAGATAGTAAAATTTCAGATTATTTATTAATTAATGTTTCTAATATTATCTTTATACAATTAAACATATTGTAATAATACTATCCTTTAATAATGATATATCTCAATACTAAATGCTGATTAATTTTTAAACCTATTTAATCTTATCCCAGTATTCTTTAGATGTCCTCTCCATTTTATTATTCCCATATTCATAATAAACACTATCTTTAATATTATTTGGTAAGTATTGTTGTTGCACATAATTGTTTTTATAATTATGTGGATATTTATATTCCACTCCCCTATTTAAATTTTTAGCTCCACTATAGTGAGCATCTTTTATATGAATTGGAATATCTCCAACTTCCCTTTTTTCTAAATCATCAAGTGCTCTATCTATAGCAACTACTACAGAATTAGATTTAGGAGACGTAGCTAATAATATAACAGCCTGTGCTAAGGGTATCCTTGCTTCTGGGAAGCCTAACATCATAGAGCAATCCACGCAGCTTTTAACCATGGCAATTGCATTAGGATATGCAAGACCTATATCTTCACTTGCTATAACCAATATTCTTCTACATATAGATATCAAATCACCAGCTTTAATTAATCTTGCTAAGTAATGAAGTGCAGCATCTACATCACTTCCTCTTATGGACTTTTGAAAAGCACTTAAAATATCATAATGGTTGTCGCCTAACATATCGTAGGCTATAACCTTAGTCTGAGTGCTATCTTTTGCAATATTTAAATCTATAATCACACTATATTTTTCATTTGGTGGAGTTGAATATATTCCAATTTCTAAAGCATTTATAGCTTTTCTCACATCTCCATTAGAAGCATCTACAATATATTCTTTTGCCTCATCTTCTAACTCTACGTTTATATTTTCTTCTTCCTTATTTATTATTTCTATAACCCTGTCTATAGCAATTTTCATATCTCCTTTTTCTACAGGTTTAAATTCAAATATAGTGGATCTGCTTAAAATAGCTTTAAATATATAATGATAAGGATTTTCTGTAGTACTAGATATAAGCGTAATCCGACCATCTTCGATAAATTCAAGTAAAGATTGTTGTTGTTTTTTATTAAAGTTTTGTATCTCATCTAAATAAAGAAGTATTCCATTTATACCTTCAAAAGTATCTAGAGTACTTACAATTTGTTGAATATCCTTCAAGCTAGAATTTGTTGCATTAAGCTTATAAAATGTTTTATTGCTTTTTTTTGCAATTATATTAGCAACAGTAGTCTTACCTACCCCTGGTGGTCCATAAAATATCATATTAGTAATACGTCCACTTTTTAAAATTCTATCTAAGATCTTTCCATTACCTAATATATGTTTTTGACCCACTACCTCATTTAGTTCATTAGGTCTTAATTTATCTGCTAAAGGTTTCCTCATATTAATCACTCTTTCAATATAATAATTCATATTCTTTTATATTTATTTTACCATAAAAATAAAAGGATATCCTACGTATCTAGGATATCCTTTTATCTCTTTTTACAAAATAATTTTTATATACTGATTTTATATTAATTATATTTTAACTTAAAATATTTTATTAAATTAATTATAAACTTATAGATGTGCCTGTAATACCCTCTAAACCTTCTTTTACTTTATCTAATGATGTTATTACAGTTTCTCTATCTTCCTTAGATGCCGCAAACTTTATAGCTGCCTTAACTTTTGGCAACATAGACCCTGGTGCAAAATGACCTTCCTCCATATATTTATCCATTAATTCCACAGTTACTTTGTCTAAAGACTTTTCTTCTGGTTTTCCGTAATTTATATAAACCTTTTCTACTGCTGTTAAAATAAGCAGTTTATCTGCATCTAATATTTCCGCTAATTTTTCTGATGCAAAATCTTTATCTATTACAGCGTCTACGCCTTTAAGATATTCATCCTTTTCTATTACAGGTATACCCCCACCGCCTACAGTGATTACAATATGGCCTGCATCTACTAGAGCTTTTATAGAGTTTTCCTCCACTATTCTAACAGGTAAAGGTGATGCCACAACCCTTCTCCATCCCCTACCAGCATCTTCTTTAAATACATATCCTTTTTCATCACTAATCTTTTCTGCTTCTTCTTTTGTAAAAAATGAACCTATTGGTTTAGATGGATTATTAAAATTTTCATCTTTTTCATCAACTACAACTTCCGTAATTAATGTAACTACATCTTTATTTATATTTCTTTTCATTAATTCAATTTTTATAGCTTGTTGAAGATGGTATCCTATGTATCCTTGGCTCATAGCACCACACTCTGGAAAAGGCATCATCACATTGCTACTTGAAGACTCATAGG
Organism: Clostridium algidicarnis DSM 15099; assembly: GCF_002934235.1. GTDB lineage: Bacteria > Bacillota > Clostridia > Clostridiales > Clostridiaceae > Clostridium_L > Clostridium_L algidicarnis. The sequence continues at coordinate 270,017 of NZ_PTIS01000001.1, read as the reverse complement.
TAGAAACTATTTGACCAACCTGTGGTCCATTTCCATGAGCTATTATAATATTATGACCTTCCTCTACTAAATCTACCAAATATTTTGCTGTATCTTTTGCTGTATTTAATTGACTATTTGCAGAAGTATCCTTGGGATTTGCTTGAAGGGCATTTCCTCCTAAAGCAATAACTATTTTACTCATTTATCCATCTCTCCTTGCAATCTTATTTTACACATAATAATTATATCATTTTTATAAGCTCTTACGTCTTCTTTATAATAATTAAAGGAGCTAATTTTAAAATTAGACTCCCTTAATTATTATTGTTTAATTTTTAATGTAAAATTACAATGTAGATACCATAACTGCCTTTATTGTATGCATTCTATTTTCAGCCTCATCAAAGACTACTGAATGCTTACTTCTAAATACTTCATCTGTAACTTCTCTAATATCAAGATTATTATTTTCTTTAGTTTCTTTTGCAACCTTAGTTTCAAAGTCGTGGAATGAAGGAAGACAATGCATAAATATAACATCATCATTTTCTGTTGTTCTTAACATATCCATATCAACTTTGTAAGGAGTTAATAGCTTAACTCTTTCTTGTAACTTATCTTCTTCTCCCATAGATACCCATATATCTGTATAAATAACATCTGCGCCCTTTATATCTTTTACATCATCTGTAAGTTCTATAGTTGCACCAGTAGTTTCTCCAATTAATTTACACTTTTCTACTATGCTCTCATCTGGCCATAATTCTTTTGGAGCTAAAGCCATATATTTCATTCCCATTTTTGCACATCCGTACATTAAAGCATATCCCATGTTATTTCTTGCATCACCAACAAAAACCATTTTAACTTTGTTTAAAGGTTTGCTTATATGCTCTTCTATAGTCAAAAGGTCTGCTAAAACTTGAGTTGGATGATCACCATCTGTAAGTCCATTCCACACAGGAACTCCTGAGTGCTTAGCTAAAAGTTCCACTGTTTCTTGCTCATATCCCCTAAATTCCATACCATCATAGAATCTTCCAAGAACCTTTGCAGTATCTTCAATAGACTCTTTTTTACCCATTTGAGAATTACTTAAAAATGTAACATGAGCACCTTCATCAAGTGCAGCGACTTCAAAAGCACATCTAGTTCTAGTAGATGTCTTATCAAAAAGTAACACTATATTTTTTCCTTCTAGTAATTTACCATGAATACCTGCTCTTTTTTTAGACTTTAAGTCCTTAGATAAATCTAATAAATACCTTATTTCTAGTGGTGTGAAATCCAATAATGTTAAAAAACTTTTACCTTTTAAATTAACAGCCATTTTAATACCTCCATATATGTTATTTTTATATTATACATTTTCTCTCCATATAGGCATACTCATGCATCTTGGGCCACCTCTGCCTCTTGAAAGTTCAGAACTTTTCATAGTTAATACTTTTATATTGTTTTTATCAAGTAGCTCGTTTGTCACATAGTTTCTCTCATAAGTAATAACTTTTCCTGGAGCTATAGCTAAAGTGTTAGATCCATCATTCCACTGTTCTCTAGCTGCTGAAATAATATCTCCTCCACCACATCTTATAAGGTCTACTGATGGTAGTTTAAGAACCCTTTTTAAAACTAGATTTAAATCTTCTTTATGTGCTTTAAACAACAAATTTTTGTCCTTATCTTTTGTTATTTCATAAATATTAAGTGGGCCTTCTATTTCAGGGTGAATTGTAAACTTGTCATAATCTACCATAGTAAATACAGTATCTAAGTGCATAAATGCCCTGCAAGAAGGTATTTCTAAAACTAATACTGTTTCAAAACCTGACTCACCATTCAATAAGTTATCTGCTAAAATCTCTATAGCTTTTGGTGATGTTCTTTCACTACATCCTATTGCAAGAACCTTTTTTGATAACACAAGCTGATCTCCACCTTCTAAACTGTAAGGTATATCTTCGTTATACCAAAGTGGAATATCCTCCTTTTTAATTGAATTATGATTTTCATAAATATATTTTGAAAATAAACTTTCTCTACCCCTTGCTAATGTATGCATATGATTAATACTTAAGCCCCTTCCAATTGATGTAGATGGATCTCTAGTAAAATATGCATTTGGCATTGGATCTAAATAAAAAGGATATTTATTATCTATTAGTTCCACCAAAGAAGAGGGTTTAGCAATTCTTATTTCATCTTTTCTAACTCCAGCTATTAATTTATCTACCATTTCTTTTGTATCCATACAAAGTAGGTATTCTTTTAAAGATTCTTTAATTTGATTTGAAGTTATATTACTTTCCTTTAAAAATTTCGACAAAAATTCTTCTTTCACTTTTTGATCTTTTAATGAATCTGCTAATAATTCTTCTAAATAATATACTTTTACACCATTTTCTTTTAAAATGTTTGCAAATCCATCATGTTCTTTTTGTGCTTCTTTAAGATAAGGTATATCGTCAAAAAGTAATCTATCAAGGTATTCTGGTACAAGGTTTTCTATTTCCTTTCCAGGTCTATGCAACATTACTTTCTTTAATTCACCTATTTCAGAAGTTATGTTTATACTTTGAGACAACTTGTACACCTCCATATATTTATTGCATTATACATATTACATTATAAGCTATAACAAGTTTTAGTTAAAATCAAAATTACCCCTTAAAAGCTCATATAAAATGGTAGCTTTCAAAATATTCAATTTATTCGTGCTAACATCTTGCTATATAGTATATACTTTATTATGCTATTCCATACTAGAGTTGTTTTTCTTAATATACTATGTATTATCGCATAAATCCATATTAATATTCACTTACCTTAATTTTTTGTATAACTATGCATATATAGTTTAGCAAAATTTTAAATTATTTTTATTAAAACCTAAATTTCACTTGAAAGTTGTACTATATATTTTTAAAAGGAATATTATATAAATATATCTACTGCAAATATACCATATAAGTCATTTAATCTTCTCCTATGTAGTAGTCCACTATTTCTCCATAAAATACGGTATGATAGTCGCCTTCTAAATAAGTGTTTTTACTTATTTCATCATCCATTATTTCAGGATTTATATCATGTTTGTAAATGACTTTACACTCAAAATATGCATCACAGCCTTCAATAATAGGTGTATTTAGTTTGTTTGAATCTTTTGATTTTACTCCTGTTAATTTAAACTTATCTATATCTCTCCCAGAAGTAGATCCAAAGACTCCTAATTGTTTTTTTATATTACTATCTAGAGGTATACTTATTGTAAACTCTCCACTTTTATTTATTAACTCATTTGTAAATCTTGATTTTCTGACATATATAATAAATATAGGTTTTCCAAAAGCAACACCTATATTCCCCCAGCTTATAGTCATTGTATTCAAAGTTTTTTCATTCTTACAAGTTAAAAAGCCTCCATGTTTATGAAAACTTTTCATAGCTTTATCATTACTTTTTAGACCTTCCATTGTTTATAATTCCTCCTACTTACTTACATATTGTGTATCACTATTATAACATACTTTCAAAAAATAAGAATGTGAAGAGAACCTTCACATTCTTATTAATAATCTTTTATGTTAAATCTTAGTCATATAGAGGAAATCTTTTGCAAAGTTCAATTACTTCTTGTCTAACACTAGAGATATCTTTATCTCTATTTTCTATAACTTCATTTATAAGTTTTGCTATAGTCTTCATATCTTCTTCTTTAAAACCTCGAGTAGTAACCGCAGGTGTTCCTATTCTTATTCCGCTAGTTACAAAAGGACTTAAAGTTTCAAAAGGTATTGTGTTTTTATTTACAGTTATCCCCACTGTATCTAATAACTTTTCTGCATCTTTACCTGTAATATTTTTATTACTTAAATCAAGTAATATTAAATGGTTGTCAGTACCATTAGATACTAATCTAAATCCGTACTTGGTTAATTCTTCTGCTAAAACCTTTGCATTTTTAACCACTTGATTCATATAATCTTTAAATGAATCTTTTAAAGCTTCTTCAAAACAAACAGCCTTTCCTGCTATAACATGCATCAAAGGTCCGCCTTGCATTCCTGGGAACAAACTCTTATCTATTTGCTTTGCAAATTTTTCTTTACATAATATAGCTCCACCTCTAGGGCCCCTTAAAGTTTTATGAGTTGTAGTAGTTACAAAATCTGCATAAGGAACTGGTGATGGATGAAGTCCTGCTGCAACCAGCCCTGCTATATGAGCCATATCTACCATTAAGTATGCTCCTACTTCATCAGCTATCTCTCTAAATTTTGCAAAGTCAATAATTCTTGGATATGCACTTGCCCCTGCAACTATCATTTTAGGTCTATGTTTTAAAGCCATTTCCCTAACCTTTTTATAATCAATTTGCTCACTATCTTTTTCTACACCATAGGAAACGAAATTAAATAGCTTGCCTGAAAAATTTACTGGGCTACCATGAGTTAAATGTCCACCATGACTTAAATCCATCCCGAGTACAGTATCTCCTGGTTTTAATACTGCAAAGTATACTCCCATATTAGCTTGTGATCCAGAATGAGGTTGTACGTTAGCATGCTCTGCATTAAATAACTTTTTCATTCTATCTCTAGCTAAATCTTCTGCTTTATCAACAACTTCACAACCACCATAATATCTTTTTTGAGGATATCCTTCTGCGTATTTATTTGTTAAAGGTGATCCTACAGCCTCCATTACAGCTCTGCTAGTAAAGTTTTCTGAAGCTATTAACTCTATATTGTATTCTTGCCTCTCCATTTCTTCTTTTATAATATCTAATATTTCCCCATCGTTTTTTTCTAAATATGAAAATTCCATATCAAACACCCCTTTAAATCGTTATTATAATTGAAAAATATCCTTCTAACCCCCATTATAGATTTTAATAGGATAATTTTCAACTATAATTTACAATAAACTCAAAATAATTTTAATATTCTAAACAAACTCTTAGATATTTTTTTTGTGATATAATTAATTTTAATAGAATATGTGAAAGGTCACATAGAAAGTGGTGACATATATGGACGTGAACAAAATTATTTCTATAGCAACTGAAGCTGGACGTATAATGCTTCAAAGTGGTGGAGAAACCTATAGGGTTGAAGAAACTATTTCTAGAATATGTGACGCTTACCTTATAAAAAATTCAGATAGCTATGTAACACCTACAGGTATAATGGTATCAGCTACTGATATATATGGACATAATATTTCTATAGTAAAAAGAATAAAAAATAGAACTATTGACCTAGAAAAAGTATCTCAAGTAAATGATTTATCAAGAAATATTAAATCTAAAGGTATTACTGCTGATGAATTTTTAGAACAACTTAAAGTCATAGAAAAGGAACCTAGATATGGATATAAAATCACCATACTTGCTTCCTCATTTATTGCAGCATTTTTCACACTTATATTTGGTGGAAGCTCTGGTGATTTTTTAGCGTCATTTTTTATTGGCGGTATTATCCAATATATAACAATTTACGGTTCTAAACTAGACATAAACAGCTTTTTTATAAATATAATTGGTGGTATGTTGTCCTCAATATTAGCTATATTATTTGTTACCTTAGGTATTTCATCCAGTATAGACAAAATAATTATAGGTTCTATAATGCTTTTAGTACCTGGCATAGCCATAACCAATGCTGTACGGGATACCATAGCTGGGGACTTGGTAGCAGGTCTTGCACGTTCTGCTGAGGCCATGTTAATAGCAGTTGGGATAGCAGTTGGATCAGGTATTGTTCTAAGTTTTTGGTTTTTATATGGCGGAGGTTTTTTAATATGATATTAAAAATAGTTTATTCTTTTATAACAACTTTAGGATTTGGCATATTATTCAATATAAAAGGTAAAAAATTAATATTTGCATCTATTGGAGGATCCATAAGTTTATTTTTTTACCTCTTGTTTTTAAAATTTAATTTTTCAGATTTATCTTCTTTATTCTTCAGCACTATTATTTTTAGTATATACGCGGAAATATTAGCTAGAGTTTTAAAAACTCCAGTAACTACTTTTACAATTTGTGCATTAATCCCCTTAGTTCCTGGAGGTGGAATGTACTATACTATGTTAGAGTCTATACAAGGAAATGTAGAACAATCTTTAAAAATTGGCATTGATACCTTATCCAAAGCTGGAGCATTAGCCATTGGAATTGTTTTTGTTTCTTCTATATCAAAATTTATACGCGCAAGAAATTTTACGCATTTAAAAAATACAAAGGATTCTTAATACTTGTATCTTTTAAATTTTTACTACTCTTACATACTATTAAATCTATTACATGAGTTTATTTATAAAATTAGAGGGCAGATTTTTATCTGCCCTCTAATTTGTAATATAATAGCCCACTTGATATTAATTATAAAAGGTCTTTAGGTCTTCCTGCTTATTTCAAAAACATCAAGAGTGTACTTACTAAGTTTTCTACCTTTTCATTATTTTCCTTAGTTTCTTCTAAATCCATGCAATTTATAGCATAATTTTCTAGCATAAGTCCACCCACCTTATTTATTGCTGCCCTAACCGCAGCAATTTGTACTAACATATCCTTACAGCAAGCTTCCTTTTCCACCATGTTTTGTATTCCTTTTACTTGGCCTTCAATTCTTCTTAATCTTACATATATATCCTTTTTTAAATCCTCACTTCTATCTTCCATGAAATCACTCCTCATACATACCTATACCCCGTATAGTCAATTTATTATAACATCAATTTTATACTATATCAATAACAAAAAACAAACCCTATTTTGCTGTTTAATGTTTTCCATTAATCAATGATACAAAATAGGGTTTTAATTTAAAGTTATTTATTTAATTAATTCTATTCCAAGCTCCTTAAGTTGCTTTAAATCTACCACATTTGGTGCTTCTGTAAGTGGGCAGAATGCATTTTGATTTTTAGGAAACGCAATAACATCTTTTATATTATCTGTTCCTGCCATAAACATAACTATTCTATCAAGGCCAAAAGCTAATCCACCATGAGGTGGTGGTCCAAATTTAAAGGCCTCTAATAAGAATCCAAATCTTTCCCATGCACTTTCGCTGGTAAATCCTAAAACATTAAACATTCTTTCTTGAAGTTTAGAGTCATGTATTCTTATACTTCCCCCACCTAATTCTTCCCCATTAAGAACCATATCATAAGCTTTAGCTCTAACTCTACCAGGATCTGATTCTAGATACTTTATATCCTCATCCATTGGAGATGTAAATGGGTGGTGTGCTGCCTGAAATCTATTTTCTTCTTCGTTATATTCTACAAGTGGAAACTCTGTAACCCATGAAAAGTTAAATTCCTTATTATCTTTTAAAATTTCAAGTTTTTTAGCAATTTCTAATCTTAAAGCTCCTAAAGCTTGAAATACTACAGAATTTTTATCTGCTACAATTAATATTAAATCTCCAGGTTTTCCTTCTACAGATTCTATTATTCCATTTAATTCATCTTCACTTAAGAATTTAGCTATTGGCGATTTTATTTCTTCACCCTTTAAAGATATCCATGCAAGTCCTTTTGCCTTATAAGTCTTTACGAACTCACCTAATCTATCTATATCTTTTCTTCCCATAGAGGATCCGCCTTTTACGCAAAGAGCTCTTACTGAACCTTTTATTTCCAGAGCATCTCTAAACACTTTAAACTCTGAATCTTTTACTACTGAACTTATATCTTTTATTTCCATGCCAAATCTTAAATCTGGCTTATCTGATCCGTACTTTTCCATAGCTTCCTTGTATGTAAGTCTTTTGAAAGGTATTTTTACTTCTACATTTAAAACTTCTTTAAATACAGTTGCTATTAACCTTTCATTTAGTGTCATAACATCATCTGCTTCAACAAATGACATCTCAAGATCTACTTGGGTAAATTCAGGTTGCCTATTGGATCTTAAATCTTCATCTCTAAAACACTTAACTATTTGAAAATATCTGTCAAAGCCTGACACCATCAATAATTGCTTAAATAACTGTGGTGATTGAGGTAATGCATAAAACATACCTTCATAGTTTCTACTAGGTACTAGGTAGTCTCTTGCACCTTCTGGAGTGCTTTTAGTAAGCATTGGAGTTTCTATTTCTAAAAATCCTTCTTTATCTAAAAAGTCTCTTATAGCTTTAGACGCCTTATGTCTTATATAAAATATATTTTGCATATCAGGTCTTCTAAGATCTAAGTATCTATACTTTAATCTTATAGATTCTGCAGCATCTAAATTTTCTTTTATATATATAGGCGGTGTTTCTGATTCAGATAATATCTTTATTGTTTCTACATTAAGTTCCACCATTCCTGTAGGCATATTTACATTTATTGATTCTCTTTTTACAACTACTCCTGTTACTGCAATGCAATATTCTGGTCTTATGGCATTTCCTTTTATAGATACTTCCTCAGCTACATCTTCCTTGAAAACCACCTGAAGCATGCCTGTTCTATCTCTAAGGTCCATAAAAAGTAGTCCACCTAAATTTCTCTTCCTTTGAACCCATCCCATAACAGTAATAGTTTCACCTATATTTTCTTCTCTTAACTCTCCACACATTTTTGTGCGTTTAAGTCCATTTAAAGCCTCGCTCATTATATTTCCTCCTACTGTAAGTTATTTTTCATTGTGTCAATAATTTCAGCTATATTATTTAATTCTACATTAAACTGTTCACCGTCACTCATTCTCTTAATCTTAACCTTATTTTCTTTAAGTTCATTTTCCCCAAGTATCATTGTATACTCAGCACCCATTTTATTAGCATATCTCATCTGAGCTTTAACGCTTCTTTTTAGATGATCACATTCGGCTTTAATGCCTTCTTGTCTTAATTTATAGGTTATTTTATATGCTTCTAAGTTTGCCTCTTCTCCAATGGATCCTACATACATGTTAATAATCACAGGTTTTGGTATTTCTATTCCCTCTTCATCTAATGTCATAAGTAATCTTTCCATACCCATTCCAAAACCTACTGCTGGCATCTTTGGACCATCAATTTGTTCTATCAAATAGTCATAACGTCCTCCACCACATACAGTAATATTATCATTTACAATTTCAAATACTGTTTTGCTATAATAATCAAGCCCCCTTACTATATAATGGTCTATTTCATACTTTATACCTACAGTCTCTAAGTGAAGTTTTAGATCCTCAAAATGTATTTTGCATTCATCACAAATATAATCTAATATAACAGGAGCATTCTTTGTTATTACTTTGCAACTTTCTTCTTTGCAATCTAGAATTCTCATAGGATTCCTACTATAACGTGTCTTACAGGTATCACATAACTCATTAAAGTTTTCTTTTAAGAATTCTTTTAATACTTCATTATATTTTTCCCTACAAACTGGACATCCTATACTATTTATTTTGAGTTTTAATCCTTTTATACCAAAGCTTTCATAAGCATTCATAGCAATACTTATAATTTCAGCATCCAATGATGCTCCTGATACTCCAAAGGCTTCAACGCCAAATTGATGATGTTGTCTAAGTCTTCCTTTTTGCACATTTTCATATCTAAATACAGGGGTAAAGTAATACATCTTTGTAGGTTGAGTTTCACTGTATAATGCATTCTCTATAAATGCTCTTACAGCAGGCGCAGTACCTTCAGGTTTTAGTGTTATACTTCTTTTAGCCTTATCCTCGAAGGTATACATCTCTTTTTGAACTACATCTGTGGTTTCTCCCACACCCCTTGTAAAAAGTTCTGTATGCTCAAATATAGGCGTTCTTATCTCTCTATAACCAAAATTTTCTGCTATATTTGAAAGAATATCTGCTATATAGTGCCACTTATATGCATCCTGTGGCAACATATCCTTTGTTCCTTTTGGTGCCTTTATACTTATAGCCAATTGACTTCACATCCTTACATAAAACTTAAATTTATTAAAATCACACTTTATAATATATACTTATTATTTATATAGGGTTTCTAATAAAGCTTTCTTTTTTTCTATAACTTCATCAATTCTTTTTATATATTCCCCTACATCTTTTATGTTTGCAAATCTTTCAATTCTATTTTCATCTAAAAATACTACCTTCGAAACAGCATCTGCTCCTAAAGCAATTATAGTCTGTCTTTCTTCAATGATTTGCATGTTATATATGCATTCTTTACCCAAAACGCTGTAACCTATGTTTTCCATATTACAAGGCATGTTTTTTTGCCTATACATATAATATGGTTCCATATTCAAGTCCTCTGCTATATTCTTTGCCCCATCATACATTTTTGTAATTTCATCTTGATTTGCAAGTTCATAGTTTTTATTTAATTTTAGATCTTCATATAGCTTTGAAGCTCTTTTTACTGAAAGTCCATGAACAGTTATACTTTCAGGTGCTATATCTTTTATAACATCTAAAGTATGATTAACATCATCTGACTTTTCACCTGGTAAGCCTAAAATTATATCCATATTTATATTATTAAACCCTAAATTTCTAGCCATATTAAATTTATCTATAACATCTTCCACCGAGTGATTTCGTCCTATAATCTTAAGTGTATTATCGTTCATTGTTTGAGGATTTATACTAATCCTATCCACTAAATAGCTTTTCATAGTTTGTAACTTATTTTTTGTTATCGAATCTGACCTTCCACATTCAACAGTAAATTCTGTTACCTTAAAATCCTTAATTAAATTTTCATATATATTTTTCATTACATATTCGAAATCAGAATCTCCAACTGCTGTAGGTGTTCCTCCACCAAAATAGATGGTATTAATATTAAGATTTTTCAACTTTATAAAATGGGATAATTCTTTTATTTCCTTTATCAAAGCGTTTATATAGGGCTCTACTAAGCTTTTATTCCCTGATATAGGGTTAGATGCAAATGAGCAGTACAAGCATCTAGTAGGACAAAACGGCATGCCTAAGTATATGCTAATATTGTTCTTATCCGTATTTATGAAGTTTTTCTCGTGCTTTGCAACCTTTATGCAAAGTTTAACCTTATTTTCTTTAACCAGATATTTATGATTGAAATATTCAATTATTTCTTCTTCTGAATATCCTTGTTTAACTAAATTTAATGCTATTTTACTAGGTCTAATTCCTATTAATGTACCCCACGGTAATTCTGTTGAATATAATTTGCTAAAATAAAGATAAATATATCTTTTTATCTGATTCTTTTTACTATCCTCTTCATTAAACTCAAAGTTTTTAGTGAAGTCTTTACCTGATATTTCTATAAACCTTTCTTCTATATCTATACAAAAATCTTTCTCTATTTTAGAAAGTTTAATTTCTTCTATTTTAGAGAAGGTAATTTCTTCTAGACTGTGAAACAAACTCACAATTTGATAAACTTCATATCTATAATTCATATCATTTAGTTTTATATTAACACTCATAATTACTCCTATCCATATTATAAAAATGGATTACTTTTCTTTTCTATTCCAATGCTAGATTTTGGGCCATGACCTGGATAAACTATTGTCTCTTCTTTTAATACCATTAATTTAGCCTTTATACTATCTATTATAGTTTGAAAGTCTCCTCCAGTTAAATCTGTTCTTCCTATGGATCCCGCAAAAAGGGTGTCTCCTGTAAAAACTTTATCTTCTACTAAAAAGCTCACTCCCCCCGGAGTATGCCCTGGTGTTTCTAAAACTATTATTTTCTTGTCACCAAAACATATAGTATCTCCGTCTTTTAATAGAAAATCAACCTGTTCATGATTTTCAAATTCTCCAAACATATAGGCTCCATTAATCATTAATTCTTCATCCCTTTGGTTTATACCTACTTTACAGTTATATTTCTCTTTAAGCTTTATAACTCCACCGGTATGATCTACATGTCCATGAGTGAGTAAAATATATTTTATCTTAGCACCTATTTGTTCTATTGATGACATAATATCATCCTCATCTCCACCTGGATCTAAAATCACAGCCTCCTTAGTAGATTCATCCATAATTACATAACAGTTAGCAGCATAAACTCCTGCAGGTATTCTTTTTATTATCATCTATAATCAACTCCTTTTTAAAAAGTCTTTTTACTTTCTAATATTAAAGTAACAGGTCCATCATTTTCAATAGATACTTTCATATCTGCTCCAAAAATTCCAGTACCAACATTTAAATCTTCCTCTTTAAAAAGAGAAATAAAGTATTCATATAATTCTTCTGCTTCTTTTCCCGATAATGCCTTAATAAAACTAGGCCTTCTCCCTCTTGTACAATCTCCATACAAAGTAAATTGAGAAATTATAATAATATCTCCCTTAACATCCATTAATGATTTATTAAGCTTACCATTCTCATCTTCAAAAATTCTAAGGTTAAAAATTTTATTTTTTAAGTATTTTGCATCCTCTATAGTATCATCTACTGAAATACCTAGTAGTACATTAAGTCCCCTATCAATACTTGATATGGTTTTTCCGTCTATAGCTACACTAGAATTTATTACTCTTTGAACTACAGCTTTCAATGCATTCACATCCTTAATATTTTTTTCTATATACCTCAATAACTCCTTGTATTTTTTTAACTCTTTTCATAAATTCCTTAAGCTGTTCAATATCATTTATTTTTAATCTTATATTTATAGTTGCTATATTTCCTTTAATGGATTTAGCATTAATTGCATGCAAATTCATTTTAGATTCTACAATTACAAGCATAACATCTGTTAATAAACCACTTCTATCTTCAGCTTTTAGTTGTATATCTGATATATATCCATCAACTCTATTATTTCCCCATTCTACTTCTATAAACTTTCCATCATCATCCGAATCCATGTTTTGTATATTTTTACAATCTGACCTATGCACTGATATTCCTCTACCTTTAGTTATATAACCTATTATATCGTCACCTGGAACTGGACTACAGCATTTAGCAAAACGTACCAATACATTAGTAAGTCCTTTTACAGTTATTCCATAACCTTTATCATTTCTAGATTTTTCATCATGATGACTTATATCATCCTCTGTGATTTTTGATTGTAAACTTTCTAAAGCGCTACTGTTATTACTAGAAGTTCCTTCTTTTAATTTTATAACTATAGTAGAAGGTACCACTGCCCCCATGCCAACAGCTGCAAATAAATCATCTATATTATTAAAATTATATTTTTTTAAAACCTTATCAAAAATTTCGCCTTTAGCAATTTCGCCAAAATTATATCCTTGTTTTTTAGATTCTTTTTCAAGTATCTCTTTACCTTTTGATGCATTTTCTTCTCTTTTTTCTTTTTTAAACCATGCTCTTATTTTACTTTTTGCTTGATTACTTTTTGCTATGTTCAGCCAATCGATACTAGGTCCCTTAGGTGTAGCTGAAGTTAAAACCTCAACTATCTCACCGGTTTTAAGTTTATAATCAAGTGGTACCATATTTCCATTTACCTTAGATCCTATACACTTATTGCCTATATCTGTATGAATTCTATAAGCAAAATCTATAGGCGTTGAATCATAAGGTAAGTTTATCACTTTACCTTTAGGTGTAAATACAAAAACTTCATCTGAAAATAAATCTATTTTAAACCCTTCCATAAATTCTTCTGCATCTGAAGTTTCTTTTTGCCATTCCAACATATCTCTAAGCCAAGAAAATTTTGAATCTGAGTCCCCACCCTCACCTTGACCTTTATCTCCCTCTTTGTACTTCCAATGAGCTGCTATACCATATTCTGCAGTCTTATGCATTTCGAAGGTTCTTATTTGTATTTCAAAAGTTTTTCCTTGAGGTCCTATTACTGTTGTATGAAGAGATTGATACATATTAGGTTTAGGCATAGCTATATAATCTTTAAATCTTCCTGGTATGGGTTTATATACCGTGTGAACTATACCTAAAACCGCATAGCAATCTTTTATATTATCTACGAGTATTCTTATAGCTGTTAAATCAAATATTTGATCAATAGTTTTATTTTTATTAACCATCTTTCTGTATATACTATAAAAATGTTTTGGTCTTCCTTCAATATCTGATTCAATAGATGCATTTTCTAGCCTATTACTAAGATCCGATATTATAGTACTAATGTACTCTTCTCTTTCAATTCTCTTTTCAGCTATACGTCTAACTAAATCATAATATTCATTAGGATTTATATATCTAAATGCTAAATCCTCTAATTCCCACTTTATTTTAAACATTCCAAGTCTATGGGCTAATGGTGCATATATATCAAAGGTTTCTTTCGCCTTTTCTTTTTGTTTTTCTACAGGCATATATCTAAGTGTACGCATATTATGCAATCTGTCTGCTAGTTTTATGAGGATAACTCTTATGTCTTTTGTCATAGCAAGAAGCATTTTTCTTACATTGTCAGCTTGTTGCTCTTCTTTAGTTTTATATTTTATTTTTCCAAGCTTTGTGACACCGTCTACCAATATCGCTACTTCTTTATTAAATTCTCTTTCAATATCTTCAAAACTATAGTCTGTATCTTCTATAACATCATGAAGGAGTCCAGCTGCTATAGTATTATCATCCATACCAAGGTCTGCCAAAATGCATGCAACCTCAATAGGATGAACTATATAAGGTTCACCTGATTCTCTCCTTTGCTTTTCATGAGCATAATTAGCCAAATTATAAGCCTTTTCTATAAATTCCTTATCTACGTTATTACAATTTTTATCGATTTTCCTCATTAACTTTTCTAGCATTGGATTACTCTCCTCTAAAAAACTTTCATTATATTTATCATTAGGTATAAAGCCAATGGCTGGTTATATAACCAGCCATTGTTTTTAATAATTATATATTATATATTAATATTTTTCAATGAAGTTATATATCATATTTTACTAAAGACATAACATCGTAACCTTTAAGCTTATCTTTTCCTTTTAAATCTGTAAGTTCAATTACAAAATCTATGGCCTGTACTTTTCCACCCGTATTTTCTACTAATTTAGCTACAGAACATATAGTGCCACCTGTAGCAAGTAAATCATCTATTATTGCCACTCTTTGTCCCGGCTTTATAGCATCTTTATGAATTTGTAATATATCACTTCCATATTCTAAGTTATACTCTTCGCTTATAGTTTCATAAGGTAATTTTCCTTTTTTCCTAATAGGTACAAATCCAACTCCTAAAGCATAAGCAACCGGAACTCCAAATATAAATCCTCTAGCTTCAGGGCCTACTATAACATCAATATTTTTGTCTCTTAGATGATCTACAATACTATCTATTGTGATTTTTAAAGATTCACCATCACCTATCAACGTTGTTATATCCTTAAAGCTTATACCTTCTTTTGGAAAATTTTCTATTACCCTTATTTTTTCTTTAAAGTTCATCTTATTACCCCTCCACAAATCAAAAAATGTTATGCATTTAAAATGCTATTGTTTACCTCTTTACTTAAATACTTTGATATTTGTATAGCTCTGTATGGTTCCTCTGTAGTTAAAAGTTCTACAACAATTCTAGCATTATCCATTCTCCCTATAGCGTTTAAAGTTGGTGTTAATAAAAAGACTATCTTTGTTAAATTTTCTTTGTTAAATTCTCTAATATTATGATATTTTAATAACGCCTTTAACCCATAATTATTTGTATGAGTAAGGTATTTTAATCCAGCTTCATATATTATTTTATTTTCGCCTTTAATTTCTTTACCTGAAGCTATTGTTCCAAGCATAACTAGGTCTATGTACTTATTTATACTTTTCATATTATAATAACTTGCTATAGCTTGGCATAGCTTAAAAACCACTCCACAATTAGAAAGATTCCTTTCTTTATAATTAGAGTCCCTTAAATTAGGATTTAGCACTAAGAAGCAATCATAATCATTTTCCGGTCTATTATCTGCGATAATAATATCAAGTTCCATATTTTTGCACCATAATTCTTGTTCTTTAGACTCAACTAAGCAACCTACTGATATTAAAACGTCTGCCCCTAAAAATTTTATGTGGTTTTTTATAACTTCACTGTCTAATTTACAGTTTTCACTAATATCTTCTGAAATATAATATTCTACATCTGCATTTAAATATTTTAAAACTAACAGTAATAAGGATACCCCAAATATACTATCTAATTCTGAAGAACCATATACTACTATTTTTTGTCGCTCATTAATGGCATTTACTAACCTATCAATGGTAAACTTCATATCATTAAACATAAATGGATCATATTCATACCATTGTTTCGAGCTATATATATTCTCTCCATTTTTGTGCATATCTAAACTCCTCCAAATTACTTAGAAACTAATTATAGTTGAATCTTTTCAATTATACAAACTACTTTATCCGATGGCTGCTATGACCCTGGATAAGTTCTTCTAAGACTCACTTGATGTAAAAAACAACATAAATCTTCAACTAGCATTGAAGATTTATGCTTATAAATTTTATTTATGATTAATATTATTTATTAAATTTTCTTTTAAATACTACCCATAGAGGGCTTGCAATAAAAATTGAAGAATAAGATCCCCAAAGTATTCCTACAGTTATAGGGAAAGTAAATTCTCTAACTGCTGGCACAAATATATAAACACTAACTATTGTTATTAAAGTAGTTAAAACTGTATTAATTGATCTAGTAAGTGTTTGAGTTATACTTGCATTAGCAACCTCTCCAATATCTTTTCTTCTCATAATTTTAAGATTTTCTCTTATTCTATCAAATATTACAATGGTATCATTTATTGAGTATCCTACTATTGTAAGAATTGCTGCTATAAATGGGGAATTTACAGGCAACTTAAATAATGAATAAATTCCAAGAGTTATAATAACATCATGTAAAAGAGCCAATATAGCTGCTAGTGCAAAACTAATTTCAAATCTTATTCTTACATAAATAAGCATTCCAAGAGTTGCTACCATTAAAGCTATTATAGATTTTTTAGTAAGTTCTTTACCTATAGATGCACCTATTTCTTCTTGAGATACTAATGCACTACTTTCTAAAGAGTACTTATCTTTTATTTCTTTAAACATTTCTGAAACCTTTTCCGAATCCAAGTTGTTACTTTTTATTTCTAACTGACTGCCTTCTACCTTGGTTGTAACTGCATCATTAGCATATTTTTTTATTATTTCTTCCTCAACCTCTATCTTAGAAAAATCTTTTCCAAAATCAATTAAAACCTTTGTACCACCTTTAAAATCTATACCAAAGTTTAGTCCATTAATAGCTAAAGAAAATATACTTATAACTATTAACACTATAGATATAGAAAACCATATCTTACTCTTTTCTACTATCTTAAGCACTAATACTACCCCCTCTTTACACCAAATCTAGATGGTTTACTTAGCATTCCCATGTTAAAAGCTAAATTCACTAATAATCTAGTAATTGTTATCGCAGTAAACATGCTTAAAATAACACCTACCATAAGAGTTAATGCAAAGCCTTTTACTGCACCTGATCCCAAATAATAAAGTACAATTCCTGCAATTATTGTAGTTATATTTGAGTCTAGAATAGAAGAAAGCGCTCTATTAAATCCTGAGTCTATAGATGATTTTATTGATTTTCCTGTCTTTAATTCTTCCTTTATCCTCTCAAATATGAGGACATTTGCATCTACTGCCATCCCTATGGTTAATAAGAATCCTGCAATACCGGGTAGTGTAAGTACTGCACCTATATATGTGAATGCATATAATACCAGTAAAATATATAATGTTAATGCAATATCTGCTAAAAGTCCTGGAACCCTATAATATAAAATCATAAATAAAAATACTAAGGATATCCCAACTAATCCTGCTTTTAAACTACTTGGTATAGCTGTAGCACCTAATGTGGGGCCAACAGTCTTTATAGATACTGTTTTAAGCGGAACAGGAAGTGCTCCTGATTGAATTACTCCTGCAAGTTTTTTAGCCTCATCATAATTTCTATTACCTGTAATGGTAGCCTTTCCATCACTTATAATACTTTGCACCTGAGGATCTGTTAATTTTTCTTCATCCATGTATATAGTTATATTTTGGTGTAAGTATTTTTCTGTAGCTTCTGCAAACTTTTTAGTTCCATCCTCATTTAGTTCAAGGCTTACTATGTTTTCACCCTTATCGTCTACAAAAGCTGTAGCCTTTTTTACATCCTTGCCTGTAAGGATAGTATCCTTTTCCGGTCCAACGAACTTCAAATCTCCAGTTTTTGTAAGTGTATCTACAATAGATTTTGAATCAAAACTTCCTGGTATATCTACTCTTATTCTGTTATTTCCTTCTGTACTTAAAGAAGTTTCTCCTACACCTAACTTATTTACTCTCATTGAAAGTAATTCTTTAGTTATTTCTAAATCTTCATTTGATACCTTCTCTTCAGACGCAACTTCTTGCAGTACCGATACTCCACCTTGTAAATCTAATCCCTTTGTTATGACTTTATCAAATGACTTAAATTCATAACTTCCAATATTCAAACCAAAGGCTCCAGCATAACCTAAAAATCCAACGACTAAGGCTATTGCTATAAACAAAATAGTACTTTTACCTTTTAACTTCATGTTTATCCCCCTCGCTAAATGCTGATAGGCTTAATTATATCCTTTAGGATATTATTAGTCAATAATATCCACCTTTTTACATTACATAGTTTGAGCTTTTAGTGCTATGGCGCACTCTATTCTTTTCTTTTGCATTTTGCATCCTAGTTCATATGGAATGTTCATATCTCCATTAAAATTAAAATTATTAGCTTGGCATCCACCACTACAATAGAATTTAGCCCAACATTCTTTGCATACAGGCTTGTTATAAATATGCGCTTTTTTAAATTTATTAGACATCTCCATGTCTAAATCTCCTTTAAATATATCTCCCATAATAAAATCTTTATTTCCTACAAATTGATGACACGGGTATATTTCTCCATCGGGAGTTACAGCTACATATTCATGTCCTGCTCCACAACCTGATATTCTCTTGTATACACAAGGTCCACCTTGAAGATCTATATTAAAGTGGTAAAATTTAAATTCATTACCTTCTTTATGCCTTTTTAACATTTCGTCATATAAATTATCATATTGTTTAAATATAGTTTCTAAATCTTCTTCTCTTAAAGATAAATCATGATCTTCAGGAAGTACAACTGGTTCTATAGATATTTCTTTAAATCCTTCCCCTGCAAGATACATAATATCTTCAAAAAAGTCTGTATTTTCTCTTGTAAATGTTCCTCTAACATAATATTGCTTAGATTTATCTCTTTTTTCTACCATCTTTTTAATCTTAGGTAATATAGATTTTTGTGTTCCACTACCATCTCTTCTGACTCTAACTGCATCATTTACAGATTCTCTTCCGTCTATAGATAGTATTATATTTACCATATTTTTGTCTAAATATTCAATTATCTCATCATTTAGTAAAGTTGCATTAGTAGTCATAGTAAATCTAATATTCTTATTGTAAACTTTTTCTTGTTCTCTTGCGTAAGCTACTATTTCTTTTATAATTTCAAATGCCATTAAAGGCTCTCCGCCAAATAAATCAACTTCAATATTTTTTCTAGGTCCTGATTTTTCTATAACAAAATCAATAGCCTTTTTACCTACCTTTGCAGACATAGTTTTTCTTGCACCTTTGTATTCACCCTCATCGGCGAAACAATATTTACATCTTAAATTACAATCGTGTATTATATTAAGACATAATGCTTTTATATATGGAGATGAGTCTTCTTTATCTGTTTTTCTTGCAATATCCTCATATAAATCTTCAGAGTATAATAACCCTTCTGTTACAAGTTCATTGATATCTTTTAAAGCCTCAGTTATATCCTCTTTAGAATATTTAAGCTTTAGATTTTCTAATATTATTTGTTTATCTTGTAATTCATTTTCATCCAAAATATCATAAACAAGTTCGTCCACCATATGTAGGCTTCCGCTATTTACATCTATAACATAATAATCATCATTTTGAATAAATTTGTGTATTAATGACATTAATATTCCCCCTAACGAACATAAGGCAGTAACATTTTAAGTTACTGCCATGCAATTTAAAAATTAGTTTTCACAGGCTAAGTTAGCAACTGTGCAAGATGTTTTACATGCAGATTGACATGAGTTTGCACACTCTTTACATCCAGGTTTACTTAAGCTATTCTTTATATTAGACTTGTTTAAAGTTTTTATATGTTTCATGTCCTCATCCTCCATTCATCAACGTTTTCTGTTTCATTGTAACACAATTATATCCTTAAATAAAGAACTTTTATAGATTTATTCCTAACATTCCTGATAATGCCCCCATACCCAAAGCTATAAGTATTCTATAAAATGCATATAGGTTTATAATATCTTTAAATCCTTGCATAAATCCAGATATACACATTATTAAAATCATATAAACTAAAGATAATATCATTCCACTAAGCCATCCTTTTTTTTCATTAGCTCTTGCTACATATATGGCTCCATATATTACACTTAAAGAAGTTATTATAAGGTACACAACGGAACTTACATTACTATTTATATCTATAAACCTCATTAGTATGGAATAAACTATTACCATGATTACCGTTAATAAAAACGATCTTGCAGTACCCTTTACTAAGTTATTTACAAAAGCATTATTTTTCAAAATAAAACACCCCCTATCTATTAATAATTATGAAGATAGGAGGTGTTTTATTACATTATTATTCTATTGTCTTATCTTTTTCTTCCACTACGCTAGCAATTCCTTGTTTAGATATTTTAAGTCTTGATCTTTCAGGACCACTTTCAATTATTACAAAGTCATCTTGAATATTTATAACCTTACCCATAATTCCACCTCGAGTTAATACCTCATCATTTGCTTTTAACTCTTGAAGCATATTGGAGTATTTTTTTCTTCTTTTATTTTCTGGTATAAATACAATTGCATAAAATAGCCCTAGCATTAATACTATAGGTAAAACATTTTTTAATATTTGTGACATTAATATCACTCCTTTCTTAAATTTCTCCCCACTCTGTGAGTTTTTGTTTTTTAAAATCTCTGAAATAATCGCCATCTATAGAATCTCTTACTTCTTCCATTAGTTTATTATAAAAATATAAATTATGCAATACGCAAAGTCTCATAGCTAACATTTCTTTAGCTTTAAATAGGTGCCTAATATAGGCCCTCGTATAATTCTTACAAGCTGGACAATCGCATCCTTCATCTATAGGTCTTTTATCTAACTCAAATTTGGCATTCATAATATTTATTTTTCCGCTTTTTGTAAACACATGTCCATGCCTACCATTTCTAGCCGGTAGCACACAATCAAAGAAGTCTACCCCTCTTTCTACAGCTTCAAGTATATTTTTAGGCAGGCCCACGCCCATAAGATATATAGGTTTATCCTGAGGAAGATGTGGCACAACAGAATCAATTATTCTATACATATCTTCATGACTTTCTCCTACTGCAAGACCACCTATAGCATAGCCATCTAAGTCCAATTTAGATATAGTTTTTGCATGTTCTATTCTTATATCTTCATAAACTCCACCTTGATTTATTCCAAAAAGCATTTGTTTTTTATTTATAGTATCATCTAAAGAATTTAATCTATCTAATTCATTTTTGCATCTAATAAGCCATCTAGTTGTTCTATCTACAGAGGCTTCAACATATTCTCTTGGAGATGGATTTGGTATACATTCATCAAAAGCCATTGATATTGTAGATGCTAAATTACTTTGAATCTGCATGCTCTCCTCGGGTCCCATAAATATTTTACGTCCGTCTATGTGAGAGTTAAAATAAACACCTTCTTCTTTTATTTTTCTCATGCTAGCTAAGGAAAATACCTGAAACCCACCTGAGTCTGTTAATATTGGTCTATCCCAATTCATAAACTCATGTATTCCTCCTAATTCCTTAATTACTTTATCCCCTGGTCTTAAATGAAGATGGTATGTATTAGAAAGCTCTACTTGGCATTCAATTTCTTTAAGATCCATAGATGATACCGCTCCCTTTATAGCTGCTAAGGTACCAACATTCATAAACACTGGGGTTTGAATAGTCCCGTGAGGCGTTTTAAACTCTCCCCTTCTTACCTTCCCTGTAGTTTTAAGTAATTTATACATCATTTCACCCTTTTCTCATCACAACTATATTTCAAATTGTATTAATATTATATTAATTTATTGACTATTTTATCCGATGGCTACCATCCGTAACATCCCTCTCCTCTTCAAAGTGTGGGATGACGGCTGCTACACCCCTTTATAAGTTCTTCTAAGACTTTGATTGAGATATGTATCTCTTATAAGCAAACTCCATCTAAGTCTAAGAATCACTTGATGAACATAGCATCTCCAAAGCTAAAAAATCTGTATTTTTCTTCTATAGCTACCTCATAAGCCTTTATTACATTTTCCTTTTTAGCTAAAGCGCTTACAAGCATTATTAATGTAGACTCTGGCAGATGAAAATTAGTAATTAATTTATCTACAACCTTAAATTCATATCCCGGATATATAAATATATTTGTCCACCCGCTACTTTCTTTTAAAGGAAATCCATCTTTACCTAAAGTTTCTAAGGTTCTACAAGATGTGGTTCCTACAGCAATAACTTTTCCGCCATTTTCTTTCGTTTTATTTATTATATCTGCATTTTCCTTATCTATATGATAATACTCTGAGTGCATATCGTGTTCTTCTATAGTTTCTACCTTAACAGGTCTAAATGTTCCAAGCCCCACATGTAAAGTAAGGTAAGCTATATTAACTCCTTTTTTCTCAATATTCTCAAGAAGTTCTTTTGTAAAGTGTAATCCTGCAGTAGGAGCGGCTGCTGAACCGCTTTCTTTAGAATAAACTGTTTGGTACCTTTCTTTATCTTCTAATGTAGCTTTTATATAGGGTGGCAAAGGCATTTGTCCAAGTTCATCTAAAACTTCTTCAAATATACCTTCATAACAAAATTTGATTATCCTATTTCCATCGTCTTTAACTTTTGTAACTTCAGCCTTTAATCTTCCATCCCCAAAACTAAATATAGCGCCAACCTTTGCTCTTTTACCGGGTTTTGCAAGAGCTTCCCAGCTATCGCCTTCCGTCCTTTTTAATAATAAAAATTCTATTTTCCCACCGGAATCCTCTTTTTCTCCGATAATTCTTGCTGGTATAACCCTAGTATTGTTTAATACTAAAGTATCTCCTTTATTTAAATAATCTACTATATCATAAAATATCTTATGTTCTATTTGTCCAGTATATTTATCTAAAACCATAATTCTAGATTTTGCTCTATCCTTTAAGGGATATTGAGCAATAAGTTCTTCTGGTAAATCAAAATCAAAATCACTAACTTTCAATTACTACACCTCTTACACAAAGTTACTCTCCAAAAAGAGTTGGTTTATCTTTATTTAAATTAAATTTTTCTAATTTGTTTAAATGAATATATGCTTTTTCTGTTGCCATTCTTCCCCTAGGTGTCCTTACTATAAAACCTTTTTGCAAAAGATATGGCTCGTACACATCCTGTATTGTATCTAATTCTTCACCTACAAAATAAGACAATGTCTCTACTCCAACAGGTCCACCATTAAAACTGTCTACTATAGCTTCTAATATTCTATTGTCAATTCTATCGAATCCCATATCATCAACATCTAAAAGTTCTAGTGCAAGCCTTGCAGTTTTATAATCAATATTCCTATGTCCTTTAACCTCTGAATAATCTCTCACCCTTTTAAGTAATCTATTTGCTATTCTTGGTGTACCTCTGGATCTTCTAGCTATCTCTGAGGCTCCTTCTCTATTTATACTACATCCTAGTATATGAGAAGACCTTATTATTATTTCTGTAAGTTCTTCATCTGTATAAAACTCCATAGAGCAAAGCACACCAAATCTATCCCTAAGAGGAGATGTTAAAAGACCAATCCTTGTGGTAGCTCCAATTAAAGTAAACTTACATAAATCAAGTCTAATAGATTTTGCTGATGCACCTTTTCCGATAACTATATCTAATGCATAATCCTCCATTGCCGGATAAAGTATTTCTTCAATACTCCTATTCAATCTGTGAATTTCATCAATAAATAACACATCATTTTCTTTCATAGTTGTTAGGATAGCTGCTAAATCACCACCTCTTTCTATGGCAGGTCCTGATGTAACCTTTAAATCTCCACCCATTTCTTTAGCTATAATATTAGCAAGTGTAGTTTTACCAAGACCTGGTGGCCCATAAAGCAATACATGATCTAATGATTCTTTTCTATTCTGGGCTGCCTTTATAAATATATCTAATCTCTCTTTAACTTTTTCTTGACCTATATATTCTTTTAACTTTTGAGGTCTTAAGCTATATTCATTAGTAATATCTTCTTCCTTAGATTTTGCAGAAATAATTCTATCTTCATCCAAAACTTGCCCTCCCTAATTCATTAAGTACTTAAGACAATCTTTTATCATTGTTTCAACAGAATCTGAAGGCTTTAAGCTTTTAAGAGCACTTTCTACTTCTCTTTTTGTATATCCTAAAGATAGTAATGCTTCAACTACTTCTTCTTGTATATTTTTAAATGCCTTATCTTCAGCATTATCTCCCTTTAAGTCTTCTATCTCCACATCTTCTACCTTTATCTTGTCTTTAAGCTCTAATATAATTCTCTGAGCGGTCTTTTTACCTATTCCAGGTGCTCTAATAAGTGTCTTTTCATCCTCAGTAAATACTGCATACTTAAGTCTTTTCACAGTAGATATAGATAATAAAGAAAGTGCTGCTTTGCTCCCCACACCATTTATAGTTAGAAGTAATTTGAACATCTCTAATTCTTCTTTAGTTATAAACCCATATAATCCTATAAAATCTTGTCTTACAACTTGTTCGATAAAAATCAAAGCAGTTTCATCTATCTTAGGCATATTAGAAAGAGTACTTCCTGATGTAAATATCTTATATCCAATACCGTTATTTTCAATTACTATATAATCTTTATGCATGCCTTTAAATTCGCCTTTTATATATTCATACAATCTATTTACCCCTTATACCATATTTATTTAAAATCTATATATTACTTTAACATTTACGCTAAAATAATTCAATAATGCCAGCTTTTATTTTCAAACATTAAATATATTAATATTACGAAACTAGGTTTAAAGCGAGAACAAGTATCCTTTAAGATTTGTCCTCGCTTTTTAATATTCTATGATTCAATTTCAGCTATTTGATCATAAGCCTCTTCTTTAGTTTCAAATTTTAATTGCTTATTTTTGAGCAAAACTCTATCTCCTTCAGGTAAGCTATCTACTTTTCGTGTTATAATATCTTTATTATAATCTTCTATAAATAACTTACCTTTATCATCGCTCTTAAATATAGCTACAAAACCTTTTTCCTCTCCTAAGTAATACCTACCAGGTTCAAAAGATTTTTCAATGTTTTTCACTAGAATTATCTCCTTATCAGTTACGGAAGATAATTCGTATCCTTCTTTAAGGTAAATTTCTTCTAAAGAGCTTTTTGTAATTTTGTCTTTATCCTTTGTTTTAAACTCTTTTATGGTCTTTTTTAATTTTACTGTAGAATCACCAGTTGTAACATCTACCTCTTTTAAAACTAAACACAAATCATCATCTAATTGATCTTCTTGTTTAGAATCATACACTGATAAATTACTACTTGCACTCTTATCTAAAGATGCTTCTTTCGATCCACCTATAAAATATCCTACAAAAAACAAGGAACCAATTAAAAATAGTCCTATAATCAATAATAATACATTCTTTTTCGCTTTCATAACATCACTCCTTAGTGACATTATGTCCAAAAATATAAACCTTATACATCAAATAATACTATTATCTGTTATTCAAAGCCTTCTGGAAATTCAGCATTGTGCCATACGTTTTGTACATCATCATCTTCTTCTAAAACGTCTAGCATCTTTTCTACTTGAGTAGATACTTCTTCATCTATAGTGACGTATGTATCCGGTATCATTTTTATTTCAGCCTCTAAAAATTCTATGGACTTTTCTTCTAATTTCTCTCTAACGGTGCTAAACTCTTCAAATTCAGTAGTTATGATATAAACCTCATCTTCTGATTCAAAGTCCTCTGCTCCAGCTTCTAAAGCCATCATCATTAATTCATCTTCATCTAAAGAATCATTCTTTTCAATTACTATTTGCCCTTTTCTCGTAAACATAAAGCTTACACAACCACTAGCTCCTAGATTACCGCCATGTTTTGTGAATGCATGTCTTACATTACTTGCACTTCTATTCTTATTATCCGTTAAGACCTCCACAATTACAGCTATACCAGAGGGCCCATATCCCTCATAAGTTATTTCTTCATATACAACGCCACTTAAGTCTCCAGTAGCCTTTTTTATAGCCCTGGTTATAATATCTTGAGGCATATTATTAACTTTAGCTTTTGCAATAACATCTCTTAATTTAAAGTTTGTATCTGGACTAGGTCCTCCTGCTTTAGTTGCTACCATTAATTCTTTACCTATTTTAGTGAATATTTTACCTCTCTTAGCATCTGCCTTCCCTTTTTTAGCTTGTATATTGTGCCATTTTGAGTGCCCTGACATAAAATTTCCTCCTAACTTAAAATAAATATTTGTCTTTGATTTTCCTACACTATTATATCACAAAACCTTCATTTTCTTCAATAAAACATCATAAGTAAAACTTTTAAGGATAATAACTAAATTTTACGAAACTAAACTATAATTTATATATTCTTAAATAGTCTATTACCTTGTTTAAAAAACATATCTTTTTCACCTTTTATTACGGTTACTTTACCACTAGTAGCATCTATAATTTTAGTTTCAATAATTTCTATTTTTTCTATCTCACTATATATATTAATCTCCACTTTGTCCGTGTACAATATATCTTCAATATACCATTTGTTTTCATTACATATAAATTGAACTTTACCTAATGACTCATACTCTAAAATAAACTTTAATAAAATTCCACTTACCTTTTCTACTATGCCTGCCTTTTTAATAGCTAAACTAGCACCTTTAGTATAAGCTCTTATAAGCCCTCCCGCTCCTAAAAGTATGCCTCCAAAATATCTAGTTACAACAATTACACAATCAGTAATGCCTGTTTTTTTAATTACTTCTAAAATTGGTACTCCAGCAGTACCTTGAGGTTCACCATCATCGCTATATCTTTGTATCTCAAAATTTTTTCCAACTATGTAAGCATAAACATTATGTGTAGCATCTTTATGCTTAGACTTTATATGTTCTATAAAATCCTTGGCTTCATCTTCCTCTTCTATTCTTTTAATATAACCAATAAAAAGGGACTTTTTTTCTTTAAATTCATCAATAGCTTCCTGTTTTACTGTTATATACTTCAAAATTATACCTCTTTCTTATTTTAAATCTTAAACTATACAATTAAATAAAGTATACATTTTCTTTAATTATATAATTTCCTTTTAAATCATTGTAATTTCTAAAATCTTTTTTTACGAGATTATTTTTCCAAAGTTCATTTAATATATCTTCCATATCTATTTCATAACTTTCAAATAATGGATCGTTTTTTATTTCTTCTGCACTTAAAAGATCATCTTTTATCCTCATAAATTCAAGCAGTAACCTAGTGCTCTCTTTTATATTCTTATCTACAGATGACTTTAAAAAGTCTAAAGTTTCTTGCACTATTTTAACTGAATCTTCTTTACTAAAAAACAACTTATCCACACATTCTTTAAATTCATCATTAATATTCATTGCCATGGAAGTAGCATCTTTGCTTATCATATAACCATTGCAATTTACATATAGTCTTGCAAAATCTTCTATAGCACGAATTGCAGTACTGTAAGCTACATATATTCCATCATTACTTAAATATTTTTTACAAACATCTATACTTTTAAGGGTTTTACCAAGATACACCATATTCCATCTTTCTCTATCTAAGTCTGGGTAATACCTGCCATTATTATATCTTGTAGTAACGTCTAAGTCTTTTGAAAATACTAATCTTGAAGATGCAAATATTCTATGGATAAATCCTCCTCTAAGGTCACTTTCATGAAGTTGCAAGAACTTTTCCTTGCTCATAAGCTTTATGTGTACAGCTACTCCCTTTTCTTCTGTGTATATATTTTTAATCTCATTAGAATAATCTTTTAATATAACAAAAAGATCTATATCTGATTCTTCCCAAAAGTCTCCTGTAACCATACTTCCAAAAACCATAACCGCTAAGATATTTTCACTTGGTTTCATTTTATTCATAAGCGAATTAAAAGCCTTTTGGTATTTCAATATGATATTATCCATTTCTTCTCTTCCCCTTTTATAATTATCTATATTTAATATAAATACCATTCAATTATAAATATTAATTTTCTTTAATGAATTGTCTACACTTATTGTAAATTTCATCATCAACTTCTGCTTTTATATATGTTCCTTCATCTTCATAAGTAGATTCTATTATTTTTGCATTTCTGTGTAAGTATGCTACTACAGATTGTTCACTATAGGGTATTACATATTCCACCTTCTTTAACTTGTTAGGTAATTTGTTTGCAATAGTTTCTAGTAACAACTCAAGGTTTATATTTTCTTTAGCTGATATTGAAACAATTTCATACTTTCCCTTATACATATTAATTAAATCTTCTAGTTCTTCATTGCTTATATTATCTATTTTATTTAATGCAAGTATCATAGATTTATCTTTTACACCTAGTTCACTTAATACTTCTTCTACTGCCTGTATTTGTTCATTAACATACTCTGCTGATGAATCTACTACATGTATTAAAACTTCAGAATAAATAACCTCTTCCAAAGTAGATTTAAATGCTTCTACCAATTCATGAGGTAACTTTCTAACAAATCCTACAGTATCAGTTAGAGTAATTAATCTATTATCTAAAAGATTAATAGCTCTTGTTGTAGTATCTAATGTTGCAAATAACATATCTGCTTCAAAAACCTTTGATTTTTCAATAGAATCTTTTGGCATTGCCATATCATATAAGGCATTTCTTAATGTAGACTTTCCTGAGTTAGTGTACCCTACTAAGGATATTTGTGGTATGTTTTGTTTGTTTCTTTTTTCTCTTTGAGTTTCTCTAGTCTTCTTAATTTTAGAAAGTTCTGCTGTTAAATCATATACTGTTTCTCTTATATGTCTTCTATCTGTTTCTAATTTCTTTTCTCCAGGTCCCCTTGTTCCTATTCCACCACCTGTTCTTGAAAGTATAGCACCAAGACCTGTAAGCCTTGAAAGCCTATATTTCAATTGGGCAAGTTCTACCTGTATTTTCGCTTCCTTCGTTTTAGCTCTTGTTGCAAATATTTCTAATATTAATGTAGTTCTGTCTATTACCTTACATCCAATAGCTTCTTCAAGATTTCTTACTTGGGATCCTGAAAGCTCATCATCAAATATTATTACATTAGCTCTTAACCCTTGCCTTAATAGGGATATCTCTTCCACCTTACCTTTTCCAATGTAATAGGTTGGATCTATCTTACTTCTATTTTGAAACACACTAAAAAGCACAGGAATATCACAAGCTTTTGCTAGTTGACCTAGTTCGTCTAAGCTCTCTTCTGTATCAGATCCAACTATAATTGCCTTTTCCCCGTTATCCTCTTCTATTTCATTACTTTCTATTATATTTTCAATACTTTTCACCTTATTTATAAAATCAAAATCTAAACTTTCTTTTAAAGTTAATCCTTCCATAATTTCTGGTACCAATAGGTTATCTTTAACATCACAAAATCCAACACTTATATCCGTAAGTTTTTCATTTAAAACACCTATGGCAACTATAGAGTCCAGTTTTAATTTAAGTAAAGCTGAGTTATCAATTGCAGATAATCTTGAATTTCCATTGGGATGAGTATGTATTATCCTAACTCCTGAAAGCTTCTTTTCTTTTATATTAATCATGGGTATTTCTACAGTGCTACTATCTCCTATAGCAACCCCTACTACCTTACCTTTTCTATCTATAGCAACACTTATTTCTCTTCCGAGCCGAGAGCTACTATCTACTAAAACATTTAAAATTTCTTCAGTAAATAACATATACTTTGGCAAAGTCATTTCACTTATATCTTCTAAATTATCTATTATATTCTTTTTTACACCATCTATACTTCCATATATCATAATTTTCACTCCTTTTATAACTATTTCAACTTTTCATTTTAAAAAATTTTCCTATAAAATACGCCTGCTTCGAAAACTAAAATATATTGTTTAAATTCAATTACATTATACTTTTCAACTTTCATATAATTTTATACCATAAAAACATGGTTGTAAATAGACTAGACAATGATTACCCTTTAAAGTAAGCTATAATTAATATTAAAAAAATACTAATTTAGTGTATATATTTTTCTTAAATAGGATATTCTATTTAAAATAATTCTTTTGAATTTATCTGTTAGATTTATAATCCTAAATAAAAAGTCTTGAAATTGGTACTTTTAAAAGGTATATTAATTATATAATTTTTTTTGAAAATATCATATATGGAGGATAGCAATGGAAGAAAAAAGTCGTAACATACTAATAAGTGAAAAGGAAATATCTAATAGGATAATTGAGGTTGGCAAGAGTCTTTCAGAATATTATAAAGGGAAAAACTTATATGTGCTATCTTTATTAAGAGGTAGTTTTATTTTTACAGCAGATCTTGTAAGAAGTATTACTGTGCCTACTAAAATAGAATTTATGACTACTTCTAGTTATGGACATGGTGAAGAAAGCTCTGGTTTAGTTAAAGTTGTTAATGATATTCCAGACAACATACAGGGATATGATGTCTTAATAGTAGATGATATTGTAGACAGTGGTATCACTATGGAATTTGTTAAAAATCACGTTAAATCTTTAGGTGCATCTAGTGTTAAATGTTGTGTTCTTTTAGACAAGCCAGAAAGAAGAAGCGTAGACATAAAGCCTGATTTTTGTTGTTTTGAAATAGAAGATGTATTCGTAGTTGGTTATGGGCTTAATTATGGTGACTATTATAGAAATATACCTTACGTTTTCAACTGGGAATAATATTAAATCTACCTATTAAATAAGTCTGGCACTATATTTTATATTGTGTCAGACTTATTTAATTACATTAACATCTTCGTGCAACTTATATTTAATAATATTTTATACTTGTTATTAATGTACTAAGTCTAAATCTACTGAAGTTCTTGGAACCTTTCCAACTATTATTGTTTCACTTACAGGCATTTCACAAACTACCTCTATATCAGAACTATTAAATGGTATTACCACTCTAATATTACTTACAACTTGCACATATATTTTATGCCTAGTTTGATTTATCCCTGCACTTTCAAAAATAGAGCTATAACTAACTTTAGTATCTCCAATAGTCCGCATTTTTATATTAATATCAGGTCCTAGATTTGATATTATATTATTATTAAATACATACCCAATAGGTATTTTTATACCTACCTCACCAAGATCTTTTATGTCCTTTTGACATTTCATAGCTACATTAATAGATAAGTAATTAAGTTTTATTGTATCCGCCCTAAGCATCACAATATCGCCTTGATTATCTTTTTCTATACTTATAATATCATTGTAATCAAATTCCTTAGAATATTCCTTTAATATATTTTCATTTATAATTTCATTAACCCTAATACGCACTTCCGCGTTAGCTACATATACTGCCTTATTACCTATACTTTTTTCTATAAAATATAAGGATATTATAGCTATAAAAAGAATAATACATAAGAAAAATAATACTTTTAAAATCGGGAGCTTTTTTGTCTTCATTTTATATCCTCCAGTAAAAAAAGTTTTTATAATCTAATCATTTTATAATATGATATAATATGGTATAATATTTTAAATCTGACCAATTTAAATAAAGTTAGTTTTAGATAGAAGATAGGAGGAACTTATGGTTCAGCATAAAAATAAAACAAAAAAAGATAAAAAGAGTAAGCATATATTAAGAAATATACTGTTAACCTTTTTATTCATATGTTTATTTTCAGGAGCTACTCTTTTAGGAATTGGATATTCTATGATTAAATCAGCTCCAGAACTGAATATAAACGAATTATTATTATTAAATGAAGTCTCAGTAATGTATGATAATAAAGAAAGTTACATGGATAACGTTCCAACAGATGAAAAACGAACAGTTATTACCATTGATAAAATGCCAATAGATCTTCAAAATGCTTTTATAAGCATAGAGGATGAACGTTTTAGACAACATCATGGAATAGATGTTAAAAGAGTATTTGGTGCCGTGTATATAGATGTAAAGAATAAAATAACTGGTAAATCTGGCCTTCATGGAGCATCTACCATAACACAACAACTTCTTAAAAATACGCTTTTAACTCCTAAAGTTTCAATAAAGAGAAAAGTTCAAGAGATGTACTTAGCCATTGAACTTGAAAAAAAGTTAAATAAAGATCAAATATTAGAAGCCTATTTAAATACTATATTTTTAGGTGGAAAAGCTAATGGAGTAGAAGAAGCTTCTAATCAGTACTTCAATAAACCAGCTATAGAATTAAACCTTATTGAATCTGCTTACTTAGCTGGTATGAATCAAAGTCCATCAGTATACTACCCATTTTCACCTTCCTCACAAAAAGACCCCTCAAAATATCTAAACAGAACTAAAATTGTTTTACAAAAGATGTTGGAGATGGGAAGTATTGATGAGGAAAGATATAATACCGCTATAGAAGATTTAGATAATGGTTCCCTAGTATTTGAAAAACCAAATTATGAGGAAAAATTAAATTATGAATGGTTTTCTTTGGAAGTTTTAAAAAGAGTGAAATCTGATTTAAAAAGACAATATAACTATACCGATAAAGAGGTTTCAAGACTAGTTACCTACGGTGGTTTGAAAATTTATACTACCATGGATAAAGATCTACAAGACTACTCACAAGATATAATAAATAACACTAGTAAATATATAAATATACAAGAATATACTATTAAAAGTGGTGACATAGATGTTGTCCAGCCTCAAGTGGGGGCTGCTATAATGGACTACAGAAGTGGTGAAGTAAAAACCATAATTGGCGGTAGGGGTGATCTCCCACCTACATCTTATAATAGGGGAGCTTCATTAGGTTTTTTAAAACCTACAGGATCTGCTATTAAACCTTTAACAGTATATGCTCCAGCTATAGACATGAAACTCGCAAATGCAAGTTCACTAATAAATGACACACCATTAACCGATGAAGAATTTAAAAGATTTGGTTTTAGCAATGGTGATGTAGTAAAAAACGTGGATGGTCAATTTAGAGGACCTATAACCTTAAGAACAGCACTAACTTACTCAGTTAATATTGCTGCTTTAAAGTTAGAGGATAATATAGGGAAGTCCAACGGCGTAGAATACGGCAAAAAATTCGGACTTATATTTAATAAAAGATCACAAGAATCTCTCTCTGCTATATCCCTTGGAGAATTTGATAATGACCCTAAAGATAAGGATGGTTCTAATCCATTGTATATGGCTGCTGCTTATGGTACTTTCGGTAATAATGGAATATACACAGAACCAATACTTTACACCAAGGTAACAGATAGAACAGGAAAAGTAATTTTAGAAAGAACCCCTGATAAAAGAAAGGTTATATCTCCTGAAGCATCTTATATATTATATGACATGCTTAAGGGCCCAGTTATAAATTACAGTGGCAGAAATGCTAAATTTAGTGATATGCCTGTAGCTGGTAAAACTGGTACTTCAGAAGGAAATAAAAATCTTTGGTTTGCTGGACTCACTCCTTACTATTCAGCAGCTGTTTGGATAGGAAGTGATACACCAAAGGAAATTAAAACTATTGGCAATGGCGAGACTGCAAGTGGTAACACTGCTGGAATCTTATGGCGAAAGCTTATGGAAAAGGTTCATGAAGGATTAGAGGTTAAAGACATTAATATTCCAGAAGGCCTTAAAATGTCAAAAGTTTGTTTAGACTCTGGAAAGCTTGCCACGGAACTTTGTTCAAAAGATCCTAGGGGTAATCATAGAATAATTGAAGATTACTTTATTGAAGGCACCATTCCAAATTCTTTATGCGATGCCCATGTAGAGGTTAAGATAAACAAACTTAATGGTAAAAGGGCTACAGAAAATACACCCAAAGACCTTATTGAAACAAGGGTTTTCATAAGCAAAGCTTATGCCGGCTCTGTTACAGATGCTTATATGGTTGAACCTACGGAACTAGATGATTATAAATTAACTCCAGAACCTGATAAAATTATTAAAGATGAAAAGGTAATTCCTCCAGTTCCTGATAAACCTGGAAGTGGCAATGTAAATGTTCCACCAATAGAGCTCCCTGTAACACCACCACAAACTAAACCTAATAACAATTAAAACAAAACACCTAGACACTTATAGTCTAGGTGTTTTTACTATTTATTCTTCCTTAAAATCCTTAAATAATAAGCTTGGTTGTATATCAGTATTATTTTGATACTTGCCACTTATATACTTATCATAGTCTCCTTCAATCTTATGGTAATATATCTGACATATTTCCACTCCAGCATAAATTCTAATAGGTTGAATACAAAACATTTCAAGTGTCCAATATCCACTAAATCCCACATCTCCAAATCCTGCTGTTATATGAACAAACAAACCAAGTCTACCTACAGAAGATCTTCCTTCTAGCATGGGAACATAATTTTGAGTTTTAGTATACTCTAAGGTCCTACCAAGATAAAGCTTATTAGGCTCTAATAAAATCCCCTCATTAGGTATAATAATCTTTTTTGCTTTGTTTTCTTTTTTCATATCTAATATATGGTTATCATAAACCAAAAGTTCGTTATGAAGTTTTAGATTATAACTATTAGGGTTAATTTGGGATTTATTAAAAGGCTCTATAAATATTTCTTTTCCAATTTTATTTTGAATTTCTTTTCCTGATAATATCAAAATGATACCTCCTTATTTATACTTATATATAAAAATAACACTCAACAAAATCGAGTGTTATAAGTATGCGAGACAAACCTGTAAGCCGAGTTCTGTATTAAGCAATCATCTATCTAGGCCCATTGTTACCAATAGGCTCCAGCGACGCACCCGAAGGCAGAACGAGCAGTTCCATTTACCTTCCTATTCGGTCTTGCTCCAGATGGGGTTTACATAGCCGCAAAGTCGCCAATGCGCTGGTGAGCTCTTACCTCACCTTTCCATCCTTGCCAGTAGTCAAAGACTAACTCGTCATCTTACGATGATTCTGGCGGTATCTCTCTGTTGCACTATCCTTAGAGTCACCTCTACTGGGAGTTACCCAGCACCCTGCTCTATGGAGCTCGGACTTTCCTCTCCTGAGAAATTCTCAGCAGCGATTGCTTGGTTTACTTGCAAAGACAATATTAACACATTACTCAAAGAAAATCAAAGCATTTTTTTAAAAATCATTTAAAATATTTCATAAGGTTCTTTTTCAACCTCCGAGAAAAACACTTTCACGGTTGGATCCTTTAAATTTATATAATCTTCTATATTTTTAGAAATAATTTTAAATAATGGCTGTTCGCAACTAAAATGTCCCACATCTATTATAAATAACCCCATCTCCTTATAGTCACTAACAAAATGATATGTTGTATCACCAGTAATTATACACTGTGCCCCTAGATTTCTAGCTAACTCAAAATAGTCCTGTCCGCTGCCATTTATTAATGCTATCTTGGTTATTTTATTATTTAAGTCCCCAACAAATCTTATGTTTTTTAACTGAAACTTTTCTTTGACTGTATAACATAGTTCCTTTGCAGTAATCCATGTTGTAAGTTCTATTATTCGTCCTATACCTGCCTTTTCTATACTTGAACTAGATTTGTCCATTATATATGCATCTTTTATGTTTAAATCTAATAATTGTATCATTGTATCATTCATTCCATTCTTTACTGAGTCTAAATTTGTATGACTACTATAAAGATTTATATCAGCTTTTATAAGTTCAATAATCTTTTTTCCTTGAAGTGTTTCTGTGGTTATAGATGATGGCTTTTTAAAAAGTAAAGGATGATGTGATATTATCATATCTACACACTTTAACTTAGCTTCATTTATAACTTCTAAGTTACAATCTAAACAAAATAAAATAGATTTAACTTGATCCTTTTTATTGCCTATCATAAGACCTACATTATCATAAGATTCCTTTAATTCAATCGGAGCTATGCCTTCCATGTAATCTACAATATCTTGAACTATCATAATTAAACTAACAACCTTTCTAATTTAATTTTAAAATCTTCTAAAAATAATTTTCTAGCAATTGCATTTGAAGTATTACCATTTAAATATAATAATATCTTTTCTAATTCTTGTATTTTAGATATAATATAATCTTTTATTAATGGATGATTTTTATCTATGAGTAAAGGACTCACAGTATAATATATATCTTCATTAGTTCTAAATCCATTACCACCATATCTTATCTTAAAAAACTCATAATAAATACCTTCATCTATGCACATTTCTTCATCTAAAATTTCAAAATTATTATTATAAAGATACTTTCTTAATACTTCTGCATTTTGGGTTGGTTGTAAAACTAAATATTGGAGACTTTTAACTATGCTTAAATTTTCTATAAGTATTTCTTTTATAAGGTTACCACCCATTCCTGCTATAATAACACCCTGAACTTTTTCATCTTTTATTGTGTTTAATCCTGATCCTTTTTTACATTTTATTCTCTTTTCTAGTCCATAGCTCTTAACATTAACTTTTGCTCTTTCTACTGGATGACTATTTATATCAGATGCAATAGAAAAATTACAAATATCTCTTTCTATAAGGTTTATTGGTATGTATCCATGATCAGTTCCTATATCAGCTATAGTATTGCATTTATCACAAAGGTTAATTAATTTATTTAATCTATTACTTAATTCCATATCTTTTCCCTTTCTTTTCTTTCCCATAAATTTTAAAAAGTCTCCACTCAAAATTATTATATTTTGAATAAAGACTTTTTAAAATTACTCTCTTTGATATTAGATTAAATATATTTTAATCTAAGTAATCTTTTAATTTCTTGCTTCTACTTGGATGTCTTAATTTTCTTAATGCCTTTGCTTCAATTTGTCTTATTCTCTCTCTTGTTACATTAAACTCTTTTCCTACTTCTTCAAGTGTCCTTGCTCTACCATCATCAAGTCCAAATCTAAGTCTTAACACTTTTTCTTCTCTTGGAGTTAATGTATCTAAAACACTTATCAATTGTTCTTTAAGCATAGTAAATGCAGCCGCCTCTGCTGGAGCTAAGGCATCATCATCTGGTATGAAGTCTCCAAGATGACTATCTTCTTCCTCTCCAATAGGAGTTTCTAAGGATACCGGTTCTTGAGCTATTTTCATTATCTCCCTAACCTTTTCTACCGGCATATCCATTATAGTTGCAATTTCTTCTGGCTGAGGTGATCTCCCAAGTTCTTGGAGTAGTTGTCTTTCAACTCTTATTAATTTATTTATAGTTTCTACCATGTGAACTGGGATTCTAATAGTTCTTGCTTGATCTGCAATTGCTCTAGTAATTGCCTGCCTTATCCACCATGTAGCATAAGTGCTAAATTTATAGCCTTTTCTATAATCAAATTTTTCTACTGCTTTAATAAGTCCTAGATTACCTTCTTGTATAAGGTCTAAGAACATCATTCCTCTACCTACATATCTTTTAGCAATACTTACTACAAGCCTAAGATTAGCTTCAGCTAACTTCTTTTTAGCAACGAGGTCACCCTCTTCTATTTTCATAGCTAAATCCACTTCTTCTTGAGAGGTTAAAAGTGCCACTTTACCTATTTCTTTTAAATACATTCTTACAGGGTCATCTATAGAAACACCTTCAGGCACTGATAAATCAACAGTTGTCTCTTCTGGTGCAGCTTCCTCTTGAATATCTCCGTTTATTTCTATTCCTAATGATTCTAATACCTCGTATATTTTTTCAATCTGTTCTGGATTTAAGTCTATTTCATCAAGTTCATCCATTATTTCTTTGTAACTTAATGACCCAGCCTTCTTACCCTTTTCCATAAGCTTTTTAACTAAAGCCATTTTTTCGCCTTTGTCTTTAAGTGACTTTCCTAACTCTGCCATACTTAATCCCTCCCTTCTGCTTTTTGAATTCTCATAAGTTCTGTTGTTAATCTCATAGACTCATCTATATCACCATTTAGTTCCAATTTCTTAATTCTAATCATAATTTTCTTTTTCGACTCCTCTAGCCTATAATTTTTAATTTTTTCAAAATAATCTTTAACAACCTTTACCTTATCACTATCTTCATCTAAAGGCTTAATTTCCTTAATAAGTGTCCATTCTTTAATACTTTCAGCATCATCACATTTAGACTCAATATATTTATATCTATCTATTCCTTTTATATGTTCACTATCTAATATAAAATCAAGTATCTTTTTATGTGTATCTATTATAAAGCCATCTTTTCCCATATTTTCTTTAATATATTCATATATCTGTATATCTTCTATCATTAAGTTAAGTAAACTTCTTTCAGCTTTCACATAAGCTGGCTCTAAATATGATTTTGAACCAAAACCTTCTGTGTTATTCATTTTCTTGTTATATTCAAATTCTTTATTATTAGATTTCTTAACACTATCATAAAACGCTTGTTCTTTTATTCCTGTTTGTTCTGAAACCTTTTTTATATAAATATCCTGCTCAATAGGATTCAAATCTTCTATTATATCTGTAACTTCCTTTGCATATTGAATTAAGTCTGTTTCCTTAAATAGATTTTTATTTTCTTTTGCCCTATTTAGTTTATAATCTATTAATGGAACAGAATTAGATATTAACTTTAAAAACTCTTCTTTTCCATGAATTCTTACATATCCATCTGGATCTTTACCATCAGGTACTGTAAGAACTTTTACATCAAGCCCTACCCCTTTTAATACATCTAACCCTCTAAGCGTAGCATTTTGGCCTGCAACATCTGCATCGTAAGCTATAATAGCTTTATCAGCATATCTTTTTAATAACCTAGCCTGGTTTACAGTAAGTGCAGTCCCAAGGGATGCGACAACATTAGTTATTCCAGCTTGATGAAGTGATATACAATCCATATATCCCTCTACTATAACAAGACATCTATCTTTATTATCTTTTATAGCAAAATTAAGTCCGTATAAATTAGTCCTTTTGGAAAATATTTGAGTTTCAGGTGAGTTTAAATATTTAGGTTTAGAGTCATCTAGCACTCTACCTCCAAAGCCTATAACTTTTCCACGATGGTCAAAAACAGGAAACATGACCCTGTTTCTAAATCTGTCATAAAAGCCACCCTTATCCTTAGCTACAGCGAGGCCTGCTTCGCTTACTAATTGGTGGGAAAACCCCTTTCTTTTTAAAAATTTAAGTAACTCTTCCCAGTTGTTTAATGAATAACCAAGTCCGAATCTTCTTATTGTTGCTTCAGTTATGCCTCTTTTTAAAAAGTATTCTTTTTCTTCTAAGTTTTTGTTTAAATTGTTAAAAAAGAACCTAGCTGCTTCCACATTTATCTTATATAAGATATCTTTTTTATCCTTTATCTTTTTATCTTGGCCTTGTTCTATACTTATATTGGCCCTTTCTCCAAGGTATTCTATAGATTCTACATAAGATAAGCCCTTAGTTTTCATCACAAAAGTGATAACATTACCTGCCTCCCCACAACCGAAGCACTTATAAATTTGTTTATCTACTGATACACTAAAGGATGGTGTTTTTTCATTATGAAAAGGACAAAGCCCAAGATAATTTTTTCCTGAATGCTTTAATTTAACCTTTTCAGATATAATATCCACTATATCATTTTGTTCTTTTATCCTTTCTATTACGTCTTCTGGTATGGCCAATAATTTTCCCACCTATCCTAATGCATAATTTAAATAAAGCATTATGTATTCGACATAAAATATCATATTCCCTTTTATATTGTTTACTTTTTGTAACATTATAATATTTTAAAGAATATCATAGCCTTTTAATTATATATTCTTTATAAACCTTAAATATCCTTCAAAATTTAATATATATATATTAACTTTTATAAATTCATTAATAGTCTGCCCATAATCCAAGTAAAATTATTCCTAAATTTCTTAATATATTACAAACTTTGGAACATATATTTTATTAAATGCTAAAAGGCAATAATCATCACTCATTCCAGCAATATAATCTGCAACGCCTCTTTCGCTTCCTTCTCTTTCTACAATTTCCTTATATAAATTAGGCATTTTTTCTATGTTTTTAATATAATAATTATAAACATTGTATAAAACAAATTTTGCTTTATCTCTCTCTTCTTTTAATATATTCCCTAAATATATATTTTCAAACATAAATTTTCGAAGTTCTACTAAAGATTCATTTACAAAATCACTTAAAGATACCTCCATAATCCCCTTGTCTATATTCTCTAATGTACTGTAAATACAATCATTAACCAAAGTATTTATCCTTTGTCCATGGGTATGCCCAAGAACTTTAATTGTATTTTTGGGAATATCAGATATATTAAGCATTCCTGCTCTTACAGAGTCATCTATATCATGATTTACGTAAGCTATTTTATCACTGTATTGAACTACTTGTCCCTCTAAAGTCATAGCTTTATTGTTAAGGCGTTTAGAAAACCCACTATGTTTCAAAATGCCATCTAAAACTTCTTTTGTTATATTTAACCCTTGTCCATCCTTCTCTAAGCATCTTAAAACCCTGACACTTTGCTCATTGTGTTTAAATCCGTCTTTTAAAAGTTCATTTAATGCATCCTCCCCACTATGTGCAAAGGCTACATGTCCTATGTCATGCCCCAAAGCAATAGCTTCAATAAGGTCTTCATTTAATCCAATACCCTTTCCAATAGTCTTAGATATCTGAGAGACTTCTAATGTATGTGTAAGTCTAGTTCTATAATGGTCTCCTGAGGTTTTTATATATACTTGTGTTTTATGTTTTAATCTTCTAAAAGATTTACTATGAACTATTCTATCCCTATCAACCATATAAGGAGTTCTGATTTTATCTAATTCCTCTTCTTTTTCTCTTCCAGCAGTATTTTTTGAAAGGGCAGCACCTTTTATAAATGTGTTTTTTTCATTCATTTCAATTTTCTCTCTGATAATCAACTTCATCACCCCTTATTATTAAATTCTATAATATTATTAAAAAGTCCTCTATTTTAGATATATATATAATTAAAATTGACTTTTTAGTATATTCTTAAATTTAAAGTAATATTATTATAGTGAATTAATATTTAGGAGTGTTATAATGCCCTCAGAAGCAAAAAGAATTTCCTATGAATTATTATTAGAAAGCAACATAAAAAAAGTAATACTTCCTTACTATGATTTGCAAGACTACGAAGTTACACAAATCAAATTTAAAGATACAGATAAGCAAAGAGCTGTTTATAAAATAGATAATGGCATAAATTCCTACTGCTTAAAAAAGGTATATTACAATATAGAAGAATTATTATTTGTATATTCTGCCATGGAGTGGTTATATAGGAATAAGATCAATGTTCCAAGAATACTTCCAACAAATACAGGTGGCCGATTTGTAATTGAAAGTGATATGTTATTTATATTATCACCTTGGATTGACGGAAACAAATGTGACTATGATAACGTAGAAAATATCATAAATTCCGCCTTAAATCTTTCTAAATTTCATAATGCTTGTGATAACTTCATTCCAATCAAAGGTAGTAAATACAAAGAAGCTTATGCTGATATTACTCTTTCTACAGAAAAGCATTTTGAGCAACTTTTAAATTGTTCTAATAAAGCATTTAAATACGGTGATAAATTTTCAAAGATATTCTTAAACAACTTCGAAAGTAGTATGAAACTTGCAAAGTTAGCACTTGATGTATCTTCTACCATATCTATGAGTAATCTTAGCATTTCTTTATGTCATGGCGACTATGTAAATAAAAACATAATATTTGATAATGAAAATAATATTTGGACTATAGATTTTGATAAATGTAAAATTGATTATTGTACACATGATATCTCTTATTTTTTAAGAAGATTACTAAAAAGAGATAACACTCGCTGGGATCTAGAAATAGCCATAAGCGCACTTGAAATATATGATAGCATAAGGCCTTTGTCACTTGATGAATACAAATATATATTTATATACCTAGCCTTTCCTCAAAAGTATTGGAAAATTTCTAAAGATTATTATAATAATATAAATAAATGTAATAAATCTTCTTTTTGTAACCTTTTAAATAAAGCGGCTTCAAAAAACGACTTTCAACTTCAGTTTGCTTTTGAATTTAAAGATTACATAGAAAATAAATTTAAATGCACACTAAATTAAAAAGGACTATCCTAAAGGATAGTCCTTCATAATTTTATATATTATCTCTTGTTTTTAACTTGAGCTTGTGCTGCTGCAAGTCTTGCAAGAGGCACTCTAAATGGTGAACAAGAAACATAGTTAAGTCCTACGTTATGGCAGAATTCAACTGATGATGGGTCTCCTCCATGCTCTCCACATATTCCAAGCTTTATGTCAGGTCTAGTTTTTCTACCTTTTTCAGTAGCAATTTCAATAAGTTGCCCGACTCCAGTTTGATCTAATTTAGCAAATGGATCAGATTCATAAACCTTCTTTTCATAATAATCTTTTAAGAAATTACCAGCATCATCTCTTGAGAATCCAAAAGTCATTTGTGTTAAATCATTTGTTCCAAATGAGAAGAATTCTGCTTCTTTTGCTATTTCATCAGCTGTTAAAGCAGCTCTTGGTATTTCTATCATTGTTCCTACCAAATATTTTAACTCTACGCCTTTTTCTTTTATTATTTTATCAGCAGTAGTTGTTATTATATCTTTAACATACTTTAATTCTTTTATTTCTCCTACAAGAGGTATCATTATTTCTGGCACTATATCGAAGCCTTTTCTTTCTTTAACTTCTATAGCTGCTTCTATAATTGCTGTAGCTTGCATTTCAGCTATTTCTGGATAAGAAACGGCTAAACGACATCCTCTATGTCCCATCATTGGGTTTACCTCATGTAAGGATTCTATAGTTGACTTTAATTCTTCATACTCTAACTCCATATCTTTTGCAAGTGCTCTTATTTCATCTTCATGAGTTGGTAAGAATTCATGAAGTGGTGGATCTAAAAGTCTTATAGTAGTTGGTTTACCTTCCATTACTTCATATAGTCCAACGAAATCTTCTTTTTGCATTGGAAGAATTTTTGCTAAGGCTTTTCTTCTTTGAACTTCATTTTTAGAAACTATCATTTCTCTTACAGCTGCTATTCTATCCTCTGCAAAGAACATATGCTCAGTTCTACAAAGACCTATGCCTTCTGCACCAAATGTTACTGCCTGAGCCGCATCTCCTGGTGTATCTGCATTAGCTCTAACTTTTAATTTTCTAACATCATCAGCCCAAGCCATAAATGTTTCAAAGTGTCCACTTATTTCAGGATCAACTGTTTTTATAGATGTTCCATATATGTTTCCTGTACTTCCATCTATAGATATATAGTCATCTCCTGTATAAACTTTTCCTCCAACTGTTAACTTCTTTTTAGCTTCATCAACTTTTAATTCTCCACATCCAGCAACACAGCAAGTACCCATACCTCTAGCAACTACAGCAGCATGAGATGTCATTCCGCCTCTCACTGTAAGTATACCTTCAGCTGCTATCATACCTTCTATATCTTCTGGAGATGTTTCAAGTCTTACAAGTACAACCTTTTCTCCTTTTTCGTGTCTTTCCTTAGCTTCCTTTGCTGTAAATGTTATTTTACCACAAGCAGCTCCTGGAGATGCAGGCAGTCCTTTAGCTATTGGAGTATTATCTTCCAAGTCCTTTATATCAAAAGCTGGATGTAACAGTGTATCTAATTGCTTTGGTTCTACTTTTAATATAGCTTCTTCTTTAGTTAGCATCTTTTCTTCTACAAGATCTACAGCAATCTTTAAAGCTGCCTGGGCTGTTCTCTTACCGTTTCTTGTCTGCAAGAAATATAACTTTCCTTCTTCTATAGTAAATTCCATATCCTGCATATCTTTATAGTGATTTTCTAATTTATGAACTATATCCATAAATTCTTTATATATCTCTGGCATTTCTTCATTAAGTTTTTCTATTGGTTCTGGTGTTCTTATTCCCGCAACAACATCTTCACCTTGAGCATTCATTAAATATTCAGCAAATATTTTATGTTCTCCTGTTGAAGGGTTTCTTGAGAAAGCAACTCCTGTACCTGAAGTTTCACCTTTGTTACCAAATACCATTTCTTGAACATTAACAGCTGTTCCCCAGCTTGCTGGTATATCATTTAATCTTCTGTAAACTACTGCTCTTGG
The DNA here is from genome assembly GCF_002934235.1 of Clostridium algidicarnis DSM 15099. GTDB lineage: Bacteria > Bacillota > Clostridia > Clostridiales > Clostridiaceae > Clostridium_L > Clostridium_L algidicarnis. The sequence continues at coordinate 225,574 of NZ_PTIS01000001.1, read as the reverse complement.
GTTATCCCAAGATCTAAATACAGCAAGGATTGATTCTATTAACTGCTTTTTAGGATCAGATGGGAAATCTTCACCCTTTTCTTTTTTGTAGTATTCTTTAAATTGCCCAACTAATTCTTTTAAATCATCTGCTGTTAAATCTGTATCTAATTTAACGCCTCTTTCTTCCTTCATCTTATCGATTAAGGCTTCAAAGTTCTTTTTATCTATTTCCATAACAACATCTGAAAACATTTGTATAAATCTTCTATAAGAGTCATATGCAAACCTTTCATTACCTGTAAGCCTTATCATAGCTTCAACTGTTTCATCATTTAACCCAAGATTTAATATGGTATCCATCATTCCAGGCATAGAAGCTCTAGCTCCTGATCTAACTGATACTAATAATGGATTCTCTAAACCACCAAATTGCTTTCCAGTAACCTTTTCTAACTCAACTAGCTGTTTATATATTTGGCCAGTAACCTCATCAGTTATAGTCTTACCATCATCATAATATTTGTTACATGCTTCTGTAGTTACAATGAATCCTTGTGGTACTGGTATTCCAATTTTAGTCATTTCTGCAAGATTGGAACCTTTTCCCCCAAGAAGATTTCTCATTGAAGCATCACCCTCATTAAAAAAGTAAACATATTTCTTTTCCATGTTAACACTCCTTCGATTGTATAATCTATTGAATTGTATTCTAACGGGACTTTTTTTGTCCCGGTTAGTATAGAATTTACTTTGATTGGCCTAATTTAACAAAAAGCTTTGTAATGTTGGTCTTAGAAACCTTTCCAATAATTTTAAGTTGTTCTTTTCCTTCTTCGAACACTCTTTCAACTACTGGCAAGCTATCAATTTCATGATCAATTATCTTTTGGGCTACTAGGTATGCACTATCTTCTTTTTCTACAAATATAATATTAGGCATCCTGGTCATTATAATACCTACTGGAACCTTATGTATATCTGTTCCTCCCATGGCTATTTTCAAAAAGTCTTTTCTAGATATAGCACCTGTAAGCATTCCTTTATTTTCAACAAATAACGTTCCTACATCATTTAAAAAAAGATGTATTATGGCATCGTATACTGTAGTTTCTTCGGATACTACTACAGGTTTAGACATTATATCTTTTGTCTTAATGTCTACTATATAATCATAAATCATGCTATAAGAGGGCTTTTGTGAGTATATATATCCTACCTTAGGGCGTGCCTCTAATACACCTATCATTGTTAAAACAGCTAAATCTGGTCTTAAAGCAGCCCTTGTAACCCCTAAATTAGAAGCTAGGGTTTCACTTGTAATTGGGTGATTTTCTTTTACTAATCTAATTATTTCTTCTTGTCTTGGCGTTAGCTTAATATTAATCACCTCACTTATCCTCTTAGAATATAACAGCATATTATACTAGTATATTCAAATATATTATACACGAATTTTATAAAATAGTATAGATAAATCACATAATTTTATCTATTCTTCGTTAAATTTTGTGCAATGTTTCTTATTCTTTATCTATATCTTCAAATTTTACAGTATATTTATATACTGGCTCGTCATTACTTTTTATTTCATCTTTAGATTTTTCTTTTTTAAACTTATCTTTTACTACATTTGTTATTCCATCAATTTTTCCTTTAACATCTTTAGTAAAGTTACTTGTTTTACTTTTTATAATTTTATTTACAACTTCTATAGTTCCATCATCTTTTGTTATTTCAACTGTTACAGTTGTTAAAGTTGCAGTTGCAAGTCCAATAGCAATAAGAGGCTTCCAAACTGCGGCAATAACTCCTACAGCAATGCCAGCATTTATTGGTACATCTACCAGTACTCTATCTTCCTTTTTTATTCTTATTCTATTTACATTTCCTTTATTTACAATGTCTTTAAGCCATTTAATCAATTCATCTAGGGTAGAATATATCTTTTTTTCTTTATCTTCTAAGTTTGATTCTATATAAATAAGCGAATCCACTATATTTCCTTCATTAATTTCTAAAACTTCTTTTGCTCTTGCATAAGTAACACCAGCTCGTTCTCTTATTATATCAATCTTTTCTAAAGTTATATCTTCCATAAATTCCACACTCCCTTTATATACTAAATTATTGAGCTTAGCCCTTTTATCTATATTTATTTTATCAGATTGCTACCATCCGTAACACCCCTATCCTCTTCAAGGTGGGGGATGACGGCTGCTATGCCTCTGGATAAGTTCTTCTAAGACTCAGATGGAGAGATGTATTCCTTATAAGCAAACTCCACCTGAGTCTAAGAATCACTTGATAAATTCAAGCATTTGAAGACTTTTCGGGGTTCTTGCATAATTTAATGAAATCATAGTAGTAAGAATCTTATACAATTCTTTTCGTATATTTTCACTTAAAGTTAGTCTATAGAGCTTTTCAAAGCTCGTAGTAGATAAAAATTTTAATGAATTAAAAGAAGCCTTACTCAAAAAAACTGAATCCATTTTCTCGCATTCATCGCATACCCCTCCTCCATAGGTTAAATTTATATAGTTAGAGGTTGATATTTTTTTCTTACAAATACTACAATGCTCCAATTCTAAGTCATATCCTGTATATTTTAATAACCTTATCTCAAAAGCCCTTATTAATATTTCATAATTTATAGCACCTGTACTTAAAAGATATAAGCATGTGGTAAAATCCTTAAAAAGGCTTGCGTTACTTTCTTCCTCTACCACAGCTATATCTATAAGTTCACAAATATAAGTTGAATAAGTAAGCTTTTCCAGATCATTTAATAAACTACCAAAAGAGTTAATAACCTTAGCTTCATTTATGGTATATAGATTTTTCCCCTTAAATATAACATACTCCCCAAAACAAAGTTGCATGGTAGGAGTAAGTAAACTGCTTCTATTCCTTTTGGAGCCCTTAGCAATGGCTTTAATCTTTCCAAGCTTTTCTGTAAAAATATAAACTAATTTATCATTTTCTTTAAAATCTTGTACCTTTATAACTATGCCACTTGTTTTATATGTTGACACAAGATCATCTCCCATTATTTGAAGCTGAGCTAACATTGTTATATAAAAATTATAATAACAAATTGTTTTATGCATATTTCATTTTATTTCTTTATTTTATACCCTAACTCTTTTAAGTAATTAGGATTATCTCTCCACTCTTTTCTTACCTTAACCCATATTTTAAGATTAACTCTTGATTCTAAAAGTTTTTCTATATCTTCTCTTGCATACTGCCCTATACGCTTTAGCGTCTGACCGTTTTTACCTATTATTATCCCCTTGTGAGAATCCTTTTCACAAAGTAAGTCTACCTCAATATGATACATCCCCTTGGCATCCTGTTTCATTTGAATTACATCAACAGCTATTCCATGAGGAACTTCCTCATTCAAGACTCTTAGTGCCTTTTCCCTTATAATTTCTGATACAACAAATTTTTCTTGAACATCAGCTATCATATCTTCTGGATAATATTTAGGTCCTTCAGGCAGTGTTTCCTTCATAAGTTCTAGGAGCTTATCTGTATTTTTGCCCTTTAAAGCTGATATAGGGATTATTTCTTTAAATTTAAAGTGCTCTCCATATTCTTTTAAAGTTTTTGCTACATTTTCTGCAGTGTTTTCATCTACCTTATTTAATACTAAAAACACAGGAACAGAAGTGTTTTTTAGTTCCTCTAATATGTGCATATCACCTTTTTCTAAATGTCCTTGAGGAGTAGTTAAAAACAAGATAAGATCTACCCCTTTAGTAGAATCTTGGGCAACCTTCACCATATATTCTCCTAATTTATGCCTTGGTTTATGTAGTCCTGGGGTATCTACAAATATTAACTGATAATCTTCCCCTGTCATTATAGTTTGTATATTATTTCTTGTAGTTTGAGGTTTATTAGAAACTATGGAAAGTTTCTGCCCCATTAAGTGATTTAGCAATGTGGACTTACCCACATTAGGTCTTCCTATTATAGTTACAAATCCTGATTTAAACATTCTTCCTCCTTATAATTCCAAGTCTTTTTTCGTAAACGAACCTGGTAACATTTCATCTAAAGTTTTTATTATAAAATCTTCTTTGTTTTTAATTAATATTATTGGAATATCTCCGCTTTGTGCAAATTCAGATATTACTTGCCTGCATATACCACAAGGGTTTGTATATGTAGTAAGATCGCCTATTACAGCAATAGCTTTTATGACTTTGTGTCCTTCAGATACTGCTTTAAAAATAGCTGTTCTTTCAGCACAATTCGTAGCACCAAATGAAGCATTCTCAATATTACATCCAGAATAAATCTTATTATCTTCTGTTAAAACAGCAGCCCCTACTGGAAATTTTGAATAAGGTACATATGCAAAGTTTCTAACATTTATAGCTGTTTCTATTAATTCATCATAATTCATTGTTAATTACCTCCATATATAAATATAATTTATTAATTTGAAATATCGTATTTAAATTATAGCACTAATCAAGGCTAATACAATATAAATTTATATGTTGGATTTATTTTATAACCTTTAACTAAATATTTTAAATATAAATACGGTTAAAACTGTACCAAATACTGCACCTACTACAACTTCTTGTACAGAGTGAACCTCAGAATCCACCCTACTTTGTGCAACAATAACTGCCAAAAGATAACTAAGAGCCATAGACACAGGCTCTTCTGCAATTAATGCAATTATTGTAGCTATAGAAAAGGCAATAGTACTATGTCCGCTAGGCATTCCTCCTCTAAGAGGAGTTCCTTCCCCATAAATAGCTTTTACCATGATGGTAACTATACTAACCATAACTAATATTATAAAAACCATATAGGGATCTGAATGCTTTATTTTAAGAATTATAGAAAACGTGACATTAGTTAATTTATCCCAAAATATTATATATCCCACTATGACAGCATTAATAGCAGTAACCAGCACAGCTCCTGCTGCTGTGTTTTTAGCTATCTTAGCTAAAGGATGATAGTAATTAGTTGTAGCATCAATAGCACTCTCTACAGAGGTGTTTATAAGCTCTGCTGCTATAACCAAAGTAATCGTTATAGTTATAATTAAAAGTTCAACCTTACTAATATCATATACAAAACATGCTGACAGTACTAGAAAGGTGGCGACCAAATGTATTTTCATATTTCTTTGAGTTCTTGCAGAATATATTAACCCCTGTATAGCATAATTAAAACTGTCTATTAACTTTTTTATTTTCATAAATTCACCACCATAGTAATTTTACCTTTTCCTAAAAGTTTAAAATTTCTTAAAAACATTTTAAATCTATTATCTTATTTTAAAAGTATAAACTTCTATATTATAGTTAACATAAGTCACCTTCCTATGTTAAGCTCACCTAATATATGTTCCTCTCTCTTTCTCATAATAGCTTTTTCATCCATCTCCATATGATCGTAACCCAAAAGGTGAAGTATAGAATGCACTATTAAATAGGCTACTTCTCTTTTAAACGAATGTCCATAATCTTTACTTTGTTCTAAGGCCTTTTCAAGAGATATGACTATATCACCAATAAGCAAATCTTCACCATCAAGATATGTCTCATCAAATTTATATTCAATATAGACTTCACTAAATACTTTATCTTTAGGATAATCCAAAAGAGGAAATGATAAAACATCAGTTTCACAATCTATATTTCTATGTTTTTTATTTATATCCTTTATTTCTACATTATTTACAAGTAGTATGCTAAGCTCATAATTTATATTAACTTTTTCTTTTTTTAATGCAAAATCTACTATCTTTTCTATGTCTTTTATAAAATCTTCATCTATTAAAATATCATTTTGTTTATTTTCAACATATATCATTGTTACTTCTCCTTAATTATTTTAGTGTTATCTGAAGGATACTCAATTCTTTGGTGATATATACTATTTAATGTTTTTAAGAAAGATTTTCTTATAAGCTCTAAGTCCTTTAACGTTAAGTCACAATCATTTAATTGTCCATCATTTAGCTTATCTTTTATTATATTATTAACCATTTCTTCAATCTTACCCTTAGTTGGGCTTGGAATTGATCTAACAGCGGCTTCCACACCATCTGCTAACATTATTATACCAGATTCCTTAGTTTTAGGTATAGGGCCTTGGTACCTAAAATCCTCTTCTTTTATATCCTCTGGTTTTTCGCTATTGTTTTTAGCCGTAAAATAAAAATATTTCACAAGAGTATTCCCATGGTGTTCTTCTATTACATCTTGAATAACCTTTGGTATATTATACTCTTTGGCAAGTTCCAATCCATCTTTCACGTGAGAGATTATTATTAAGGTACTTAAATTAGGGGTTATTTTATCATGAGGATTTTCATTTCCTACTTGGTTTTCTTTGAAAAAGTACGGTCTTTTAGTCTTTCCCGCATCATGATAATAAGCTGCAATTCTAGCTAAAATGGCATTACCACCTACCTCTTCTGTGGCCATTTCCGCAAGATTTGCTACCATTATACTATGATGGTAGGTTCCTGGTGTCTCCATTAATATCTTCTTTAACAATGGATTATTAGGATTTGAAAGTTCTAACAGCTTTACTGTAGTTACGATATCGAAGGTGCTTTCAAATAAAGGAAGTAATCCTAGTGTAAGTATACCTGACCCTAGTGTTGCTATGCCCATAAAAACTGTCCTTTTAAGCGTTTCAATTATATTATTGCTAAGTAAAACACCCATAGATAGATTTATTACCATATTTATTATTCCAATATATATAGCAGAATATATAATATCATTTCTTTGTTGCATTTTTCTTATAAATGTAGACCCAAGAACTGCATTTAACACCGCTATCATTGTAACTTCTATATTAAATCCTATATTTATACTTATTAATATACAATTTATTACACTTAGTGCCATAGATACCTTATAATTTATAAGGATTGTTATGAGCATAGGGCCCAGAGCTAAAGGTATTAAAAAGGGCGTAGCAAGCCCTACACTTCTTGCAACTATTACACACAATACATTAATAAGGCTAATCAATAAAAGCTTACTCGTATCTTTAAAGATCTCTTTGTAATATCTATAAAGATAATACCATTGTATCATTAGTAATATAAAAATCATTACAGCTAGTGCCGTATATATGGGCCATTGAGATGATGAAGTATTTAAAAGTGCAAGATCCTCCAACAGTCGTAATTGGTTTTGAGTTATAGGTTCCCCTTCCTTAACAATCATTTGATTTTTCTTTATAATTACAGGAACCACATCTTTAGTTGCTTGCTTTTTAAGTTCCTCTGTTTTTTCTTTATCATAAAAGAAGTTAGGTTTAATTTGGGATATGGTCAATTGAATACCAAGACTTTTAACATTCTTAGGAATATTATAAGTATTAATATTGTTTACTACATTTTCTTCAGTAAGTTTAATATCCGCTGGTTTATTTTCCTCTATTCTTCCTTCATATATTTTTGTTAAGGTATCTAATGTTACCACTTGAAGGTTTTTAATGTCTTCTTTTGAAAGTTTAATAACTTCTATAAAATCCTCTTCAGACATTGAAATTTTTGACTCAGCTTTTAAAATTTCTAAAATTTCCGCTTCTGACGTTCCCGCTTCTTTTAATGAATTTATTTTATTAAAGAATATTCTTGAATTATCCAGTGCCTGCTTTTTCACTTCTGGCTTTTGATTAAATTGAAGCTCAACTTCCTCTATAGCCTGCTTTTCTTTTGCCTCTGTAGCAGCCTTATCTATAACTTCTTTATTAGCTTTAATGTTTTCTCTTGCTATATCACCAGCTTCAAGGGTATATCTTTTAGTTATAAATGATGTTAATGATACAAAGTAAATTATAAGAAAAGAAATTATAAATATCAAAGCCCTTTTATGTTTAAAAATGCTTTTAACGTTACTACCTTTTTCTTTAGCCATAATTATTCCACCTTTTCTTTTTATAAAGTGTACTAAATTCTATTTTAAAGATATGTTTTGTTCTACTATAAAAATTATATTTAAATTTAAGGCATCTTCTGTATTATCTTTGTTTATTATATTATCTAGTATTTTACAATCTATAGGTAATTCTTTAATAAGCTGATTTTTCAGTTCTTCTGTAGATTGATTTATAACCTGATTTTCATCTTTTTCAAAATTAATTTCTTTTAACTCATAGTATATAACCTTTTTAATAATTTTTCCACCTTGTTCAATATCTTTAAAGTCTTTATACTCATTATTATATTTTTTCAAATACAACCTTTTACCAAAAATACTTATATATATTTCTTCCTTCATATTTCCAGTGGGCTCTTTTACTGTTCCTTTTAACTTAATACTTTTATTAAATTCATAAAAGGTTTTAGCCATTACATCTCCCTCAGCTTTAGTAATATAAGTAGCCCCTTCTTTTCCTTGTTCAGCATTTATCAATATATCGCCTTTTTTTACTAGGTCTCCAGGCTTTACAAGAGCTGTTCCTGAAACTGTATACACCCTTATTACTTCTCCATCCATTTTTGAAATTATATTATTTGTGCTGTTATCTTCTTCAATGATTGGAGGAGACTTCCTTTCTGCAATCTTTATTTTCATTTTAGATCCCTCTACCCTTGCCCTTATCCACATTATATCCTCTCTCTTTTTCATTTCTTCTTCTATCTTAGCCACACTTGCATCCTTTTTTTTAATTCCAGGCTTAACCCCTAAATCCATTAAATATTTTCTTACCTCATAAGGCGATAAATATTTTTCTGTCTCTATTTCAATAGACCATATGAATGTAGACATATAGTATATTAATACTAAAAATAGCACACTCCCTATAGCAAGACCTAGGTATTTTTTAATCTTTATAATAAAAAAGTATATTCCACTTCTACTTGTTATCCTTATTTTTGAGTTAGTTACCTTTGCTGCTTCCTCTAAATACTTGTAATCTTTTATAGCAATATAAAATCTTACGGTACTAATATTAACTTTTCTTACATTCTTTATAATTACGCCCTTATTCCAAAGAAGATTTATTATCCTTTCAGGTATTAAACATTGAACTTCCACTTCTATTGTTCCCTTATAATTATTTGAAGCTTTATTCATTACCCTCATACACCACCGATTTAAATGTTCCTTTTAAACTAAAAGTCTTTCCGCCTAGAAATAGAACCTCAAAATCACTACCATATATGGTTATAGCCCCTATTTTAGAATTAATTTTAACTTTATCTTCATCAAAGATAATTATGCCTTTATGATTTTCTATATTTATATCTCTATTACCTGTAATAGTTATCATGGGCAAGTCCAAAATTATTTCTCTTGGGAGCTCTAGCTTTTCTGATAAACCTTCTTTTATTATGTCTATTTTATTATCCATATTTTGTCACCTCAAATTATTTCTTTCATAATAATTTATGAGTTTTTATTTAAGTTAATACCACTTATATGAATAATTTAAACTAAACTTAGAATATCCTCTTGTATAAATTAGTAAAAAATAAAAGGATTCACTATTTATGTGAATCCTTTATATTTCTTATCATGATTTTTATTTATTATTTAAGTATTCTTTAACAACTGAACTAACATATTTAGCATCCGCTCTTCCAACAACTTTAGGTCTAAGCTCTGCCATAAGTTTGCCCATATCTTTCATGCTATTTGCTTCTACCTTTGAAGCCGCCTCTTTAACTAATGAAAATACTTCTTCGTCGCTTAACTGCTGAGGAAGGTAACTTAACAAAATCTCAATTTCGGCCTTAGCTTCATCTACAAGATCCTGCCTTTTTCCTTTTTCGAACTCAAACATAGCTTCTTTTCTTTGCTTGATTTCTTTAGCCAAAATCTCAATAACTTGCTTATCCTCAAGTTCAATACCATCAGTTTTTTCAACTAAAAGTATTGAAGACCTAGCCATGCTTATAGTACTAGCCTTTAGTTTTTCCTTAGCTTTTAAAGCTTGTTTCCAGTCTTCTTGAAGTTGTTCTTTTATTGGCATTATTGTACCTTCTTTCAAAGAAACTCTATTTGAACTTTCTCTTTCTCGCAGCTTCTGATTTCTTCTTTTTCTTTACACTTGGCTTTTCATAATGTTCTCTTTTCCTAACTTCTGAAAGCACTCCTGACCTAGCACATTTCTTTTTAAATCTTCTTAATGCACTGTCTAATGTTTCATTTTCTCCAACCTTAATTTCTGACATATATTTTCCCTCCCTCCGCTAGCTAAAATTTTATATGATAGCTTCAAAGGCTTAAATAGCACACGCTCTATTATACAGTAATATTAGTGCAATTGTCAACAATTTCATATGAAATTGTTTAGCCTGGTGGCCAAGTTAAATCTCTACCGCCTAGCATATGAAAATGCAAATGTTCCACAGTCTGCCCTCCCTGTTTTCCACAGTTATTAACAACTCTATAGCCACTTTCATCTACGTTTAACATCTTTGCTATCTTTGCTACACTAATGAATAAACTAGAAATGACACTAGCATTTTCTTCATTTATTTCATTAGTATTTGTTATATGGGTCTTAGGTATTATTAGTATATGAATAGGTGCTTCTGGATTTAAATCTTTAAATGCATATACTTTATCATCTTCATAAACCTTTTCTGATGGTATATCTCCATTTATTATTTTACAAAATATGCAACTTTCCATTTTATCACCTCCTAATCTTTTATTACTCCTTTAGCATAATCATTTTCTACCTTTTTAATAATAGTTTCTGCTACTTTACCTATAATATTTTCATCGCTATACTTAGATTTTATTTTTATGTAGTTTTCTGAATAACCTTCGTATACTCCATTTTCTTTTAAAACCTCTTGTTCATATAAAACTTTAAAAGTCTTTCCAATAAACTTATTTATGAATTCTTTTTCATTTATTAAATTAAGTTCTATTAGTCTATGGCTTCTTTCATCCTTTATATTCCCATCTACTTGGTCTTTCATAGTTTCCGCTTTAGTGCCTTTTCTTGGACTAAACTTAAACACATGAGTCTTTGATAATTTTATTTCTTTTAAAAATTCATAGGTTTTTTCAAATTCTTCTTGAGACTCACCTGGAAATCCCACTATAACATCTGTAGTTATTGATACATCATCATAAGTTTCTCTTAATTTTTCTACAATATTTTTATATTCCTTTGATGTATATTTTCTATTCATTCTTTCTAATGTCTCATCACATCCACTTTGAAGTGAAAGATGGAAATGATGACAAAGTTTCTTTAATCCCTTTATTTTTCTTAATACCTCATCAGTAAAAAACGTGGGATCTATGGAGCCTATCCTTACTCTTTCAATTCCAGGTATTTCTTCTATTAAAGACAATATATCAACTAATGTTACATTTCCATCTAAGTCAACACCATAGGATGCAGTATGTATTCCTGATAATATTACTTCTTTAAAGCCATGTTTAGCTAAGTTTTTTATCTCTTGAATCACTTTATCTGGATCTTTACTACATACTCCACCTCTAGCATAAGGTATTAAGCAATAAGAACAAAATCTATTGCATCCATCTTGTATTTTAATAAAAGCTCTTGTCCTATCTTGATATTCTTCAATATTTAAATCTTCAAAGTCATGATTTTTAAGAACCTGGCCAACCTTTATAATTTGTTTGTTTTCATCTCTTGCTCTATTAACAAAATAAACTATATCACCTTTATTTCTTGTTCCTAAAACTACATTTACACCTTCTATTAAAGAAACTTCTGTGCTAGATATTTGTGCATAGCAACCAACTACTGCTATTATAGCCTCAGGATTTTCTCTTCTAGCTCTTCCTATTATTTGCCTTGATTTTTTGTCGCCCATGTTAGTTACCGTACATGTATTTATAACATATACATCTGAGAACCCATCAAAATCTACTATTTCATATCCTTCTCTTATAAACTTTTCTGCCATAGCTTCAGATTCATATTGATTAACTCTGCAGCCTAAAGTAGAAAATGCAACTTTCATCAATTAACTCCTCCTAAATCGCCTAATTCATATTGAACTAAAGTTGTTGCAGTGAATCCTGCAGTTTCAGTTCTTAATATTCTAGGTCCTAAGGTAATTATTTTGGCTCCTACCTTTTTTAACATTTCAATTTCTTCTCTCTCAAATCCACCTTCAGGTCCTATTATTATAGCTACTGTTTTAATATTACTTTTATCTAAAGATATTACCATTTGTTTTATGGTAACCTCTGTTTCATCTTCATAGGGAACTATAACTAAGTCAAACCTTGGCAAACTATCTATAACTTCAGTTAGAGATATAGGTTCCCTTATTTTAGGTATCAAAGTTCGTTTGCTCTGTTTTGACGCTTCTAGTGCTATTCTTTGAAGTCTATCTATTTTCTTAAATTCACCCTTTAACTTAACATCCACTCTTGATGTTAATATAGGTGTGATTTCCTTAATACCAAGCTCAGTATTTTTTTGAACTATTAAATCCATTTTTGTAGCCTTCGGAAGCCCTTGGAATAAATAAATTTCTACAGGACTTTCATTATTTATATCTAGCTTTTCTAAAATTTTAACCTTTACTAATGTCTTATCTATGCTAGATATCACACCTAGATATTCACACCCATTTTCATTGTTTATTATTATCTTCTCACCAATTTCAAGTCTTAGAACCTTATATATATGCTTTACATCTTCTCCACGTATTGAAGCTTCTTCTAAAGATATATCTTCTGGTTTTAGGAAAAACTTATGCATAATACTATCTCCTTATTTAGCCTTGGATATTATACAATTCCATTCGCCATCTTTATTTACCTTAATAATTTCAAAGTTTTCTTCCTTCAGCTTATCTATTACCATATCACATCTATCATGGATTATTCCAGAGGTAATAAATAAGCCCCCTTCTTTTAGAACCTTTTTTATATCTTCAGTTAAAAGGCATATTATTTCTGCTATTATGTTAGCAACAACTATATCTGCTTTTCCATCCACTACATCTATAAGATTACCCTCAAGTATAGTTATATTATCAATGTTATTAAATTTAATATTTTCTCTTGCTGAATCTACTGCTACAGGGTCTAAATCAACACCTACCACACTTTTAGCTCCTACCTTAGATGCAGCAATAGCAAGAATTCCAGAGCCTGTTCCTATATCAAATACTGTCATATCCTTTTTCACATAGCTTTCCATAGCCGCCACACACATTCTTGTAGTTTCATGAGTTCCTGTACCAAACGCCATTCCAGGGTCTAATTCTATTATAATTTCATCATTAGACTTTTTATAATCTTCCCATATAGGTTTAATTACTATATTTGAACCTATCTTTGTAGGTTTATAGTACTTCTTCCAGTTATTAGCCCAGTCTTCTTCCTTTACTTTAGAGTAAATTACTTTACCTTCTCCTACATCTATTCCAAAGCTTTTAAGATCTATTACCTTTTCCTTTATTTTTGCTACAATAGATTCAATTTCACCTTCTACACTGAAATATCCTGTAACTACTGCAGCTTCACCTTTATATTCTAATATATTAATATCAGCAAAATCCCATGTTAAAGCCCCTTGCTTTCTTTTTAATATATCATTTGGGTCCTCTATTGCAACCCCTTTTACATCTAAACTATAAAAAATGCCTGAAATAGGCTCTATTGCTTCACTTTTTGTTATAACCTTTACTTCTAACCACGTACCTTGCATATTATTCAACCCTTCCTGATAATTTCCTTATTATTTCTATGTATCTTTAAATAAGATTTCCTTATTACTTCTATATATTTTACACTTTAGCCCTTTCTATGTCTACTTAATTTCATTATTTGATATAATATATATATCTTTAAATTCAAACATAAAAAGTGCCAATTAGCAAATTATATTCTCTATACTTTACTAATTGGCACCTTTTTCATTAACTAAAATTTTATCCGATGGCTACCATCCGTAACACCCCTAATCCTCTTCAAGGTGGGGGATGACGGCTGCTACGCCCCTTTATAAGTCCTTCTAAGACTCACTTGATAAAGATAGTACCTTATCAATATTTTCTTTATCAAATCCTACTATTATCTTACCGTCTATATCCAATACAGGTACGCCACCTTGACCTGACTTACTCATCATCTCAATAGCTGCATTTCTATCTAAATTTATGTCTTTTTCATTAAATGAAATCTTATTTTCTCTTAGATATTCTTTCACCTTTATGCACCAAGGGCATGTTTCAGTACTATAAACTGTTATATTCATATCTATACCTCCATTTTTAATTTTATAAATTAATCTGTACTATTCTAGGGCTATATACCCTCCATAGGTATATAATATCACAGTATCATATTTTGTCAATACGTTTTATTTTTTTAATTAAACTTTTTTACATCCTATGTTTCCTTAATTCTTATTAGGATATACATGATATAAATAAAAAAGTTAGTTTTTCAAAAATTGAAAAACTAACTTTTAATTTTATTATTATTTATTTTTAAATATCTTACCTATAAAGCCCGATTTCTTTTCGTCTTCCATACTTTCACCACTAGCCTCTGCAAAAGACCTTAAAATATCTTTTTGCTTTTCATCCATATGTTTTGGAATATCAACTATTACATTTATATATTGATCCCCTCTAAGATGGCTATTTATCTTAGGTACACCTTTTCCTTTTAATCTAAACATAGTACCTGGTTGAGTTCCTGCTGGCACTGTATATACCACATCGCCATCTACTGTAGGAACCTTAATATCAATACCTAAAGCAGCTTTAACCATACTTATATGGCTATCCATATAAATATCAAAACCCTTTCTTACAAAGGTAGAATGTTTTGCAACCCTGATGTTTATATATAAATCACCTGGAGGTCCACCGTTAACTCCATGGTTCCCTTGTCCTCTTAAAGGCATCACGTTTCCATCATCTACACCTGCTGGTATGTTTATGGATATCTTTCTTTCTTTTTTTATTTTTCCTGTTCCATGACAAGTATTACATGGATCTTTTATTATGCTACCTGTACCACCACATTTATCGCAAGTGGATGAGGATACAAAACTTCCAAGTGGAGTGTTTCTTTGAGTTTTAACCTGCCCTGATCCTTTGCATTTGTCACAGGTAGTTTTAGATGTACCTGTTTTTGCTCCTGTACCATTACAGCTCTCACAAGACTCACTTCTTAATATTTTGATTTCTTTTTCCACTCCAAAAACTGCCTCTTCAAAAGTAAGATTCATTCTGTATTCTAAATCTTCTCCCTTTTCAGGACCATTTCTTCTTTTTCTAGAGCCACCTCCAAAGAAAGAACTAAATATATCACCTATATCATCAAATCCACCCGAAAAATCATAATCTCCAAAGCCGCCGCCACCATTGAAATCAGTAGTTCCAAATCTATCATATTGAGCCTTTTTATCAGCATCACTTAATACCTGATAAGCCTCATTGATTTCTTTAAATGTTTCTTCAGCTTCCTTATTACCTTGATTTTTATCTGGGTGGTACTTAACTGCCAGTTTTCTAAAAGCACTTTTTATTTCAGCGTCACTGGCCCCTTTTTGAAGACCTAAAACTTCATAATAGTCTTTTTTAGCCATTAGTCTTTCACCACCTAATCTTGAATTTAAACTTAATATAAGGGAAGTGCCTTAGCCTTCCCTATATATTATATATTCATAATAATGATTTTTGCTAGTATTATTTTTCCTCATCAACCTTAAAGTCTGCATCAACTACGTTGTCATCCTTTGGTCCTTCACTAGTTCCATCACCATTCATATCCATGTTGTTTGGATCAAACCCAGCATTTTCTGGATTTTCTTGATATAGTTTAGCAGATACAGCATAGAATTCTTGAGTTAATTCTTCTGTGGCCTTTTTAATAGCTTCTATATCTTCTCCATCTTTAATAGCCTTTAATGCTTCTAACTTTTCGTCTACCTTAGCTTTGTCTTCTGCTGATACCTTTTCTGCAAGTTCAGTTAAAGTCTTTTCTGTTTGATATACTAATTGGTCCGCATTATTTTTAACTTCAATAGATTCTTTTCTCTTTTTATCTTCTTCAGCAAATTTCTCTGCTTCTTTTACCGCCTTATCTATCTCATCGTCATTTAAATTTGTTGATGCTGTTATAGTTATATTAGCTTCTTTTCCAGTTCCTTTATCCTTTGCAGAAACATTTACTATTCCATTAGCATCTATATCAAAGGTTACCTCTATTTGTGGTATTCCTCTTGGAGCTGCTGCTATTCCAGAAAGAGTAAATCTTCCAAGAGTTTTGTTATCTGTAGCCATTTGTCTTTCACCTTGAACTACATGTATTTCAACAGAAGTTTGACCATCTGCTGCTGTAGAGAATACTTGACTTTTCCTAGTTGGAATTGTAGTATTTCTTTCAATTAGTGGTGTTGCTATTCCACCTAAAGTTTCTATTCCAAGCGTTAAAGGTGATACGTCTAATAATAGAACGTCCTTAACATCTCCAGTTAAAACACCTGCCTGTATTGCGGCACCTAATGCAACGCACTCGTCTGGGTTAACTCCCTTAGATGGATCTTTTCCTGTAAATTCTTTAACTGCATCTTGAACTGCAGGAGTTCTAGTGGATCCGCCTACTAATATTATTTTATCTATTTCATTTATTGATAAGCCAGCATCTTGTAAAGACTTTCTCATTGGCTCTATAGTTCTTTGAACTAAATCATGAGTAAGTTCATTAAACTTAGCTCTTGAAAGATTCATTTCTATGTGTTTTGGACCTGTAGCATCTGCTGTTATAAATGGTAGATTTATGCTAGTTTGCATTGAAGATGATAACTCTATCTTTGCCTTTTCAGCTGCTTCTTTTAATCTTTGGTGAGCCATTTTATCTTGTCTTAGGTCTATTCCGTTTTGTGATTTAAAGTTATCTGCTATATAATCAACTAACTTATCATCAAAGTCATCCCCACCTAAACGAGTATCTCCGTTTGTAGATTTAACTTCAAAAACCCCATCTCCAAGTTCAAGTATGGATACATCAAAAGTACCACCACCAAGATCGTAAACTAGTACCTTTTGACTCTTTTCTGTCTTATCTATACCATATGCTAGAGAAGCTGCTGTAGGTTCATTTATTATTCTTAAAACTTCAAGTCCTGCTATCTTTCCTGCATCCTTTGTTGCTTGTCTTTGACTATCATTAAAATAAGCTGGAACAGTTATTACCGCTTGAGTTACTTTTTCTCCTAAATAAGCTTCTGCATCTGCTTTTATTTTTTGAAGTACCATTGCTGATATTTCCTGTGGAGTATAATCTTTTGAATCTATTGTAACCTTATGGTTACTTCCCATATGTCTTTTTATAGAAGCTATAGTTCTTTCTGGATTAGTTATTGCCTGCCTTTTAGCTACTTGACCTACTAATCTTTCTCCATCTGCTTGAAATGAGACTACTGAAGGAATAGTTCTTGCTCCTTCTGAGCTTGATATAACTACTGCCTCTCCACCTTCCATAACTGCCACGCATGAGTTAGTGGTACCTAAATCAATTCCTATTACTTTTCCCATTTAAATTCCTCCTTAAATATATATATGAAGTTTACAGTTTAATTGGCAACTTTAACCACACTGTATCTTATAACCTTATCACCTTTTTTGTATCCCTTTTGGAATACCTCTACAATTTCTTTTTCTCCCAAATTTTCATCAACCACATGCATTACTGCATCGTGCATATTAGGATCAAATCCACTATTAGTATCTATTTCTTCTATTTGTAATTTTTCTAGAGCTTCTTTAAATTGCTTTAGTGTAATCTCTACTCCTTTTTTTATATCCTCTGCACTTCCATCTGTAAGAGCAGCTCTTTCAAGATTATCTAATACAGGTAAAATGTTCTTTAAAACATCTTCACAAGCATATCCATAGATACTTTCCTTTTCTTTTGTTGTTCTTTTTCTATAATTTTCATATTCAGCTGTAACTCTAAGAAGTCTTTCTTGTAATTCATTATTTTCTTCTTTAGTTTTTAAAGCTTCATCTTTATATTTAG
Source organism: Clostridium algidicarnis DSM 15099 (assembly GCF_002934235.1). GTDB lineage: Bacteria > Bacillota > Clostridia > Clostridiales > Clostridiaceae > Clostridium_L > Clostridium_L algidicarnis. The sequence goes on along the minus strand of NZ_PTIS01000001.1, from coordinate 207,593 downwards.
AAAACTCCTTAAGGTCTACTATATTATCATATTCTTCTTTTTCTAAAATCTCTGGTTCATTTACTACACTAGATTCTTCTTTAACATTTTCATCTTCTAAATTAAGATTTTCTACTTTTTCTTCTGGATTCAAATCATTTTTGTTCTTATCCATAGCTATGAAGCACACCTCATCTCTAATATATTTTTACTATGATTCCTCTTCAAGTTTTTTCAAACTGTCATTAAGCCCTTTCATAATTTTGGACATAATAGACACAATTTTTGAATAAGGAATTCGAGTGGGTCCTATAAGACCAATTGTTCCAATAGGCTTGTTTCCCACAGAATATACTGCTGATATTACACTACAATCTTTAGCTTGCTTTAAATAATTTTCTTCACCTATTTTTATGGTAAGCTTATTTGTTGTATCTAGAAGTTCTTGCATATAACCTTTATTATCAAGCAAAGAAAGAAATTCCTTAGCTTTATCTATATCATTATACTCAGGGTAATTGAATATATTAGTAGCTCCTTCAAGATAAACCTGTGAATACTCCTCATCAGTAAGCGCATCTATAAGTATTGGTATAACACCATTTATAATGTCTTCATATCCTTTAAGATCAACTTTAATATCTTTCATAACTTGACTACCCATCTTCTCTATAGGTAAGTTTTTAAATTTTTCATTTAAAACATTACTTATCTTATGAAGATTGTCTTGGCTTGGAACGTTGCATGCTTTAAGAATATTATTTTTTATAATACCTGTATAAGTTATTATAACCACAAGTATACTATTATTATCAATACTTATGAGCTGTACAGATTTCAATTGGCTCTTTTTTACAGAAGGTGTATTTAATATGCAAGTTAAGTTTGTGAGTTCTGACAACATATGGGTAGTTCCTTTTAATAGTTTATCTATCTCATATATTGCCATACTAAGTATATGTGATTTTATCTTCATCTCTTCTTCTAATGTTAGTCTTTCAACTATCATAAGTTTATCTACATAAAGTCGATATCCTTTATCTGAAGGTTTTCTTCCAGAAGAGGTATGAAGTTGTTCTAAATATCCCATATCTTCTAAATCAGCCATTTCATTTCTTATGGTAGCTGAGCTTATGCCTAAGTCATACTTTTTAGCTATGGTCCTGGATCCCACTGGTTCCGCCGTAATAATGTAATCATTAATTATAGCTTCAAGAATCTTTATTTTTCTATCATCCACATCCATGCTTTCACCTCTTTTATTAGCACTCACTCTTGTTGAGTGCTAATTGCTACGCTTTTAAAATAACATTTCAAGTTTTTTTTGTCAACATCATATTCACGTCATAATGCTAATTTATTATGCTGTAATATGCTTTTACCATTGTAAACTTTCATTTACTCATTATTGCTCTATTATACACCTTAATTTATTTAATCTATCAAAAAATCAGCTAATACATAATTAGATAATTGTATACCTTCCGCTGTAAACTTCAAATATCCATCTTCTCTTTTTAAAAGTTTCACATTTATATATTTATTAATTATATCTTTATAATAACTATCTATATCTTTACCAAATCTATTTAAAAATTCTTTTTCTTCTATACCCTTGGTCTTTCTAAGTCCCATAAACATAAATTCTTCAACATCTTCTTTAATTAAATTTTTATATTTTTCCTTGTAAGCTTGTTTATCCGTATTTATCTTTTGTATATATTCTTCTACACTTTCAACATTTTTATATCTGATGCTTTCAATATAGGATGCTGAAGATGATCCAACTCCAATATATTCATCCATACTCCAATAAACCATGTTATGTCTGCATTCTCTACCCTCTTTTGAAAAATTTGAGATTTCATATTGATTATAGCCAAAATCTTTTAATATAGATAAAAGGCTTTCATACATACCTCTTTCAACATCTTCTTCCGGCAAATTTAATGTACCTTTATTATTAAGATCATAAAACCTTGTATCCTCTTCTAATATAAGGCTATAAGCTGAAATATGCTCTGGGTTTAATTTTGCAACCTTAATTAAAGACTCCTTCCAAAGCTCAGAAGTTTGATTTGGAAGTGCAAACATCAAATCTATATTTATATTTTCAAATCCTATAGATCTGGCAAGCTCATAATTTTTTAAAAATTCGTCTACATTATGTATTCTTCCAATCTCTTTTAATAATGAGTCATCATAAGCTTGTAGACCAATGCTTAACCTATTAACCCCCATATCTTTTAACAGTTCCAATTTTTCCTTATCTAATGTTCCTGGATTACATTCTACGGTAAATTCCACATTTGGTGTTAAATTCAATTTCTTTATATGTGCTTTTAAATCTTCTAACATTTTTAAAGGCAAATAGGTGGGAGTACCCCCACCTATAAATATAGTCTTTATATTATACTGTAAAACTTTAGCATCAATTTCTTTACCTAAAGCCTTAATATAACTATCCATTAGATTATCTTTACCGCAAAATGATGGAAAATCACAATACCAACATTTACTTTTACAAAATGGTATATGTATATATAATGATATATCCTTCATAGTTACCTCCTAATTGCTTGCCAAGAGTTTCGCTTTTTTAAAAATCTAATCTACTTTTAGTACAGCCATAAATGCTTCTTGAGGGATTTCTACAGACCCTACTTGACGCATCCTCTTCTTACCCTCTTTTTGCTTTTCTAAAAGCTTTTTCTTTCTGCTTATATCTCCGCCATAACATTTTGCTAAAACATCTTTTCTCATAGCCTTTACAGTCTCTCTTGCTATTATTTTACTCCCTACAGAAGCTTGTATAGGGATCTCAAATAATTGTCTTGGAATTATTTCTTTTAACTTTTCTGCTATAGCCCTACCTTTAGCATAAGCCCTTGAATCTGGAACAATCATAGATAAAGCATCTACTATTTCTCCATTTAGCAATATATCTAATTTTACTAAATGAGTTGTATTATATCCTTTAAGTTCATAATCTAAGGATGCATAACCTCTAGTTTTTGATTTTAGTGCATCAAAAAAGTCGTATATTATTTCATTAAGTGGTATATTATAGTTTAAAACTACCCTTGTAGTTTCTATATATTGCATATCTATAAAGTCTCCCCTTCTAGATTGGCATAATTCCATAATGGCACCTACATAATCTGTAGGTGATATTATAGAGGCCTTAACTATAGGTTCCTCCATATGTTCTATTTCTGTAGGATTAGGCAAATTTGCTGGATTTGTTATTTCAAGCAGTGTTCCATCTGTCTTTATTATTTTATATATTACAGAAGGAGCTGTAGTTATAATATCTAAATTAAATTCTCTCTCTACTCTTTCTTGCAATATTTCCATATGAAGAAGTCCTAAAAACCCACACCTAAATCCAAATCCTAAAGCTGCAGAAGTTTCTGGCTCAAAGGATAATGCAGCATCATTTATTTGTAATCTTTCTAGTGCTTCTTTTAATTCACCATACTTTGCACCATCTACAGGATATATACCACTAAACACCATAGGTATAGCAGGTCTATAACCCTCTAACGCTTCTGTTGCAGGTCTAGTTGCTTCTGTTATTGTATCTCCAACTCTTGCATCTCGAACATTTTTTATAGATCCTGTTATATACCCAACTTCTCCTGCCTTTAGCTCACCAGTTGGTAGATAACTTGGAGAAAAAACTCCAACTTCAGTAACTTCATAAACCTTCTTGGTTGCCATAAGCTTGATTTGAGTTCCTACTTTAACCGATCCTTCCATAACCCTTATGTAACAAACTACTCCCTTATAACTATCATAAGAAGAATCAAAGATAAGGGCTTTTAGAGGAGCTTCTTCGTCACCTGTAGGTGCTGGAACCTTTTCTATTATAGCCTCTAGTACATCAATTATATTAAGACCTGATTTTGCAGATATTAAAGGGGCATCGGAAGCTTCAATTCCAATTACATCCTCTATTTCTTTTCTTATTTCTTCCGGTCTTGCACTTGGAAGATCTATTTTATTTACCACAGGAACTATCTCTAAATTATGATCTAAAGCTAAATAACAATTAGCCAAGGTTTGAGCTTGTATACCCTGAGTTGCATCCACTACAAGAACTGCTCCTTCACAAGCAGCAAGACTTCTTGAAACCTCATAATTAAAATCTACATGGCCAGGAGTATCTATTAGATTTAATATATACTCTTTACCATCCTTTTCTCTTTTATACATAAGCCTTGCTGCTTGGGATTTAATCGTTATACCTCTTTCTCTTTCTAGATCCATCTTATCTAAAATTTGACTTTCCATTTCTCTTTTAGCAAGCGTTCCAGTCTGCTCTAAGAGTCTATCTGCAAGAGTAGACTTGCCGTGATCTATATGAGCTACTATAGAGAAATTTCTTATATATTTTTGTCTTTCACTTTGCATATTCATCACCCATCTTTCTAGCAATAATGCTTTAGACAGTAGTCTTCACCACTATGAATTTTAATCAAAGTAAATTATATCATAATATATCTCTATTATGTATATAAAAAATTATTTCCTTATAGAATTAATTTTTATTTTTATATTGCCTTTGATTTTATCCATTGAGTAATGAAATACTTCTTTGTTTATAACTATATCAAACTTTGGCAATAAAATCTTTATATCTAGAGGGTTTTTATTATAAAATATTTTTATAGGAGCATTGTCAACTATGTTATATAAATTTAAATATTCTTCTTTTATAGATCCATCCTCGTATAATTTATGGTTTGCACTCATAGTTTCTATAGTTTCATCTTTAGTTCTATTGCATTGAACGTTTACCTTTATAAAGCCTAACACCATTATAAATAAACATGTTATGATTATAATCTTATACATACCTTTACTTTTCAAAAAGAGCACTCCTCACAATGAATTCTTATATTTAAAATAATATTATTACATTTCTTAATTCAAAATTCTATAACCCTTTTATAAGGATGCTCTTATTTATTAACTTTTATTCATAATATAGCAATTTAGGCGTTACTCTTTTCCATTCAAATATTCTGCAATAAGCCTTGCTGTATATTTAGCTGAACCTGTAGCTTCTTCTACTTTATTTATCCTAGCTCCAACCTCTATAAGTATTGCATTATTACTTAGATCTTGATTGAAGTATCTAGTTCCAACATTATAATTTGTACCTTGCCTTATAAATCCTGGGAAAAGTTCATTTGCATTACCTATCATATTTTGTACTATAGCATTATTCTTATCAAAATGGGGATTCTTCTCTGTCATTACAAACATTATTTTCGTTACGTCTTCGCCATTTAAATTCACAGTTACACTATTCTTACTTTTTACAGAATCTCTATGAAGATCAATTATAAGCTTAAAATCTCCATACTTATTTAAATACTGTGTAAGTGTTTCTCTAGATCGTGAATAGCTTTGAGTATAGGTGGTGTTATGCACTGTTTTATCATGAATCACTGATATGCCATAATTTTCTTCTAATTCTCTAGCAAGTTCATTGCCTACAGCACATACATTTTCATTTTCATCCATACTATCGTTGGAATTACTTTCTACATCAGTTGTATAGCGCTCAGATGTATGCGTGTGGTATATAAGAACCTCAGGTTTAGATGAATTAAGAGTCTTTTTCAAACTAGGATTATATGCTTTTAAAGAAGCTAAGTTAGACTGTTCTCCCTTTTGAATTTCCTTTTCAGAAAGCTTTGAAACGCTAGTATCCTCTAATTTAAAAGAACTTATTTCCTTATTTAAATTAATGGTCTTTTTACCATCATCTGATTTTAACATTGAAAAATATTTAATTTCTCTTGATATAATATTTATAGGATCTTTTCGATTAATACCTAAAGTATCCAAAACCTTATCTTTTAAAGAAAAATTTTCTTCTACTAAGTCCTCTGAATCAAAGGATAATTCCTTTACTAAGGGCATACTTTTATTTAAAATTTGAACATATATCATATTTCCCTTTTTTTCATTATAGCCAAGTCCTTGTATAGTTTTAGTTAGCAATATCATGGAAATAAGTAAAAATAAAATCATGGGTATTAGTATATAAAATTTTCGGATCTTCTCTTTTACATTTGTATAATAATATTTCATCTTAAATTCCCCCCCATATACCTTATTTATATGAGGGTCTTTTAAAAATTATAGCTTTAATTCATAAATTGATTTATATCCTCTAAATCTAGTGAAGGTTGAAGCGCAAGATTTATACCATTAGAAATTACTCTAGATACTGAGTCTACTATTATATCCACTTCTTTAGGTGTGACTATAAGGTCGCCTCCTTTTGAACTTAGTAGTTCTTCAATAAGTCGACCCTTTTCATTTTTATCTATAGACTTTAACATATTATAAAACTCGCCACCTTTAGTCGATTCTTTTATCATTTCATCTAATACAAGGTCTATACTATCATTAGCAATTGTTGCTGCATCAACTACTGTTGGAACCCCTATAGCTATAACTTTGATACCTAAGGTTTCAATATTCAAAGCTTTTCTATGATTTTTAAGTCCTGATCCTGGAGAAATACCTGTATCACTTATTTGAATAGTCCTATTAACCCTATCTAATCTTCTTGAAGCTAACGCATCTACACAAATTATAAGATCTGGTTTTGTTTTATCTACAACACCCTTAACAATTTCTACTGTTTCTATGCCAGTAAGACCTAGTACACCTGGTGATAAGGCACTAACAGATGCTATCTTTTCATCTATCTTATCTGGTATTAATTCTTTTAAGTGCCTTGTTATCATAGTTTTAGAAATAACCCTTGGTCCTAACGCATCTGGCGTTACATTCCAATTACCAAGTCCTATAACCAGCGTGTTCCTATGCTTATCTTTATTAATAATTTTTGATAAGCTATCAGCCACTACTTTACTTACCCTATTCATAGTTTCTCCATCATAATAAGTAAACTCCGGAATATCTATAGTTATATAATTCCCTATTGGCTTTCCCATGTTTTTTTCGCCTTCTTCATTAGTTATTGAAACTTTAGTAACTTTTATATCTTCATAAGGAATATCTTCTTTTACCACTATTCCTTCTGGATCCTTATTATGAGCACTGCTATACATTTCTCTTGCTTCTACCGCAAGATCTGTTCTTATTTCAAACATTAAATCACACTCCTAGTTATTTTTAAACTTATATAAATATTATTCTATTAATAAATGGGAATTATACTTGAATTCTTAAAATTTTAATGCTATAATATCACTTGTTAAATATGAAACTCGAAAGCAGATTTCCCCACGACTGCAGAGGCCATATTATGATAAAGGTGGTGAAAGTTAATGGCAAATATAAAATCTTCAATTAAGAGAATAAAGACTACAGAAGCTAAAACTTTAAGAAATAAAATGGTTAAATCTTCACTAAAGACTACTATAAAGAAGTTTGATACTGCAGTTATAGAGAAAAACGTAGAAGAAGCAACTGCAACATACAAAGAAGTAGTTAAAGCTTTAGACATGGCTGTTTCAAAGGGAGTAATACATAAAAATATGTCTTCCAGGAAAAAGTCAAGATTAGCATCAAGATTAAATACTTTATCAGCATAGTAAGTAAACCGGTAGAGATACCGGTTATTTATTTTCCACTATTTATTTAATTCATTTCTTTTATTTGTTTTTATTTTTTCTCCTATCACATTACTGTATTTATTATTAAAAGTTCTAATTCAGTCTTTTTATTTAAACTTAAGGTTTTTAAATTTCTTTCACTATTTATACAAAGTTCCATGCACCTTTTTAATTGTTTGAAACTAAACTTTTCACTTTGATGCATCATCTTATCACATATATATATATTTAATTTAAGTTCACGCGATAAAATTTCTTTACTTTTTCCTTTTGACATACCAAGTTTTAGATTAAACAAAATTTTGAACTGCCTTTCTATCATAGAAAGAATATAATTCTCTTTTTCTCCTTTAAAAATCAGTTCATTTAATATATTAGTAGCCTTTTCTGGTCTTTTTTGAGATAAAAAATCCACCATATTAAATATATCTTTTTCACTCTTTTGAGAAAACAAATCCAAAATATCTTGTTTTGTTATATTTCTTCCTTCTGTATAGCTTATTAACTTATCAATTTCGTTATTTATTATTCTCATATTATTATCTACATTGTCCACAAAAAATCTGAGTTCAATCTTACCTATAGGCTTTCCATTTTGGATAAATATATTCTCTACCTTTTTATATAACTTTTCACCTTTAAGTTTATCTACTTTTACAACTGCAACATCACCTTTTATTCTATTAACCTCAGGTGTTATTTTATCTCTTTGTTCCTTAAACACATAATATAATATAAGAATGCAATGGTCAGGAAGTGTATCTATGTATTTAGCTATTTTTTTAAAAGTTTGCTCCCCTTTTTTATCTTTTTCCCAGCTTAAAAATTCTGCCCTATAAACTTCAACCACCTTTTTTTCAGACATAAAGGGTAATGTTTCTGTGGCATTTTCAATAACCTCAAAACCTTCTTTTATACCATCTATTCTTAATAAATTTAAGTCTAGGAAACTAGGATCTAAAGTATCCTTTATTATTGTAGACACTATATCCTGAATAAGCGCTTCGTCCTCTCCATAAAGTATGTAGCACCTTTTAAATTTTTTATTTTTTATATCTTTTTCTAAAGAAATAACATCCATATAAAAATCTCTCCCTACTAAATATATACTGGCTAAATCTAATCTTATTTTAGGTTATATATATTAAATTCTGTAATTATAACACTATTAGTTTCATAAGCTCTTCTAAATCCGACTTGCTTTTTTGGTTTTAAAAGTATTATATCATAATTTTTCTTACCCCTATAGTTCATAAACTTAAAAATTCTATTTTCTTTCATAGGTAATACAGTTATACTTACCTTTCTTTCTCCATTACCAATATTGATTATTTCTACATTGGTATTATTTTTATCTTTAATATTAAATTTCAGTGGATATGTACCAATATCTTTCACTTCATCTATATTATATCCTTTAATCAAATCCTCCCCAACTTTATTCGAATTTGTTAAAAGCACATTTCTTTTTTTATAGCTTATTATATAAGCTTCCTTACCTAAAACATCTAATACTTTAATCTCTGTATAAGGCTTATAATATTCAAATATTATAAGAGTACATAAAAAGAGTGGCAGATATTTGTATTTTTTATTTCCCTTTTTAACTAACAAATAGCATATATAAATAGCTATGACTATGCAACCTTCTAAATAGCTTAAATAGCTTGTCTTTAGTGACATACTATGTAAAATATATATACCGCCATTTAAAATTTGCATTATAATTTCCACAAAGTATTTTATATATTTAATTAAAAATGTATTTAAAAATATAGCTGCACAATTACCTAATATAATTAATAGCGTAAATAGGGGCACTAAAAACAAATTTCCTATTAGAAATCCTAAATTAAAACTTCCAAAAGTAAATATCATATACGGAAATGTAAATACCTGTGCGCTCATAGTTATACTAATAGGTTCTCTCAAAAACGAAGGTAACTTATATAATTTATTATTAATAGTTTTTTGAAATAATACTATTCCTAAGGTAGCTAGAAAGGATAGGCAAAATCCTACATCCATTAGGTAGTATGGTTTTATACTAAGTAGTATTATGCCAGCTAAAGATAAAGCAGAAACCCCATCATAATTTCTATATAATTTAAAAGAAGCCTTAGACAGGAATATCATAATAAATGCCCTCCAAGTTGAAGATTTACCTCCTGTAAATATGCCATAAAAAAATGTTATAATTAAAGCTATGTTACCTCCTAAAATAGTAGAAACGAGTTTATACACTAAAGCTATATGGAATCCTGAAACACTTATTACATGAATTACCCCTAAAGATTTCAATTTTTCTTTAGTTTCAATATCAATAGAAGAATTATCTCCAAAACATAAGTTGCTTAATAAAATGCCATCCTCCACTCCAAATATAGATTGAAACTCTTCATCTAAAAAAGATCTATACCCTATTATCTTTGAATATAAATCTTGTTTTCTTTCTATTTCATTATTTAATGAAAATTCACCAATTATTCCTTTATCATATTGTATATCTTCTTTAAAATCTCCCTTAGCATATATTATATCCCCTATATCTCCTCCCTTTAAATTTTTTATATAAACCATTTTATCATTTATTATTCCTATAATCTTATATCCTTTTTTATTGTATACTCTTATTTTAACCACATCATTATCCTTTGGTAAGTTAACATTGAAGTAGCTATAAGCATTATAAAAAGAAAATATAACTATAATAATATTTATAAGAACTTCTTTGTAACTTATGCCCCTAACAAGTAATAAAATAAAAAAAGTCATAAATAAAAAAGCTAAAAATGAACTAAAAGAATAGAATATAAAAATTATAATTCCTAAAATAAAAGATACAAAAAAATAGATTAATGGTTTATCCAAAATAACACCCCCTAAAGTTAGTTATCTTGAATTTTAACCATTAATCTTTAAATTAAACCTTATATTTAATATTATAATTCCGGCTTTTGCCTTGTAAAAAGGTAACAAACAATAGAAAATATAACAAATAATATTATATCATTAATTTGCATATAAGAATGGAAATAGTTTGTAGATATAAATACTATTAAAAATAACCCTACACCTTGTACTAAAAAAAGCATTCTAGTGATAGCTTTACTTAAACTATACTTAGTTCCTCCATTAAAAGATTTTATTATAAAATAACTTGTAGCAAGTAAATATATCTGTTGCTTTGAAGATTCATTAAAAAATATTAAGTTCATCTTATAAATCCCATATATTAAGATTCCCATAATCCCCGATTTAATTATAGTCCTTAAAAATCTTATGGATATATTATCAGGTTTATTGAATTCACTATCTCTATTTATACTTATCAGTATTTTTAATGTTCCCACAGGAATCATGATTCCTACTAAAATAATTATGACATATTTATCTATATTAAAGCTTTCATATTTGAAAAAATTTAAAACTAATAAAATAATTAAAATCAATGAAGACGTAAAAAGATACTCCAATGCTCTTTTAATTTGAATAAGCAGCTTAGGGCTTAAATTTATCAATTTATTTAATTTTGATATATAATCCTTTTTTATGTAAACATCTGAAAGAGTTTTAACAGCTTCACTGCTGCTTCCTACAGCGATAGAAACACTTGCCTTATTCATTGCAGGCAGTTCAGTCATGTTCTCACCTGCACATAATACCTTTAATGCTCCTTCATTCCACTTTTCTACAATATTAACCTTATCTTCTGAACTTATTCTTGAAAATATCTTTATTTTATTTATACTTTTACTTAATTCTATGTCATCCATATACTTCATTTCAATTCCTGACCAGATTTCTTCAATAGATTTTATTAGCTTTATATCCTGACCCCAATCATTAGCTGTAAGCTTGTTTTCTTCTGTAGCTATAGCTATCCTTATACCTTTTTCTTTAAGAGATAACATCTCTTCATTTATGTTCTCTTTTAAAGGATTTTCAAATCCTGCTATGCCAAGTAATACTAAATTACTTTCTATATTTTCTAAAGCACTTGGCTCATAATTAAAATTTCTATATGCAAATCCTATAGTTCTTAGCCCCTTTGAGGATATTGATATATCTGCATTTTTTATTTCAATTACGTCCTCTGGTGTAATTTCTTTTTCTATTCCATTTTTCATTATATGAGTGCATCTTTCTAGAAGTATATCTACAGCACCTTTTATATTTGCCCTAAAATTATTATCTATTTTATTTAAACTTGTTTGAATTCTTTTATCACTATCATAAGGTATTTCAAATATTCTTCTTTGCTCCTTTAATAATACATTTTTATTTAATGAAAATTCATTTCCATACTTTATTAAAGCTTGATCTATTATATCCCCTGTTCCAGTATTCCTATTAAAGTCATAGGATCCATTATTACATAAAAGGGCTATATTTAAAAATCTATCTAGATGTATATTATTAATTTCATTTTCTTTTGATATATTATATGTAATTCCATCTGTATATATCTTTTTTATATACATATTGTTTTCGCTTATAGCACCTACCTTGTCTAAGAAGATCATATCTATACCATTCATAAGATAAAATATAGACATCCCTTTTATATATACATCTTGTTTCTTCCAGTAGTTTTTAATATATATGGAATAAATATTAAAAGCTATCAGAAAACTGCATGGAGAAAAACCTAATAATAAGTAATTTATTAGATATATAGAAGATTGTATATCTTTGCTTTTGTATAAAGTTAAAATGAATAATACAATAGTTAATACTAAAAATATAAAGGATATTAAGTTTACATTTCTAGTTACCTTATCATCAAGTCTTTGTTTTTCCTTTCTATCGTAAACTAAAACCTTTACAGTCTTCCCTATTTCAGTTTCTTCTCCAATAGCAGTTACAACACCTCTTCCACTACCTTTAATAATTTTAGATCCTTTAAATATTATGTTCTTCATGTCTGATAAAGGTATGTTTTTTTCCTCTATTTTAGTTTCATATTTTTCTGCACTATAGTCTTCCCCTGTAACCAAGGTTTCTCTTACTTTTAAATCTTCACTTTCTATTAATCTAATATCTGCTGGTGATATAAAATTCTTATCTAATATGACTATATCTCCAACCACCAGTTCCTTACAGCTTATGTTACTTATAACCTTATCCCTTAAAACTGTACATATAGTATTATTCAGATTTTGTAGTTTTCTTAAGGGTTTTTCATTTTTATATGCTATTTTAATATTAAATATAAGTGTAAAAAGTAAAAGTGCAAATATTATTATTGATATTAAAATCTCTCCAAAATATACATTCACCAAAATTAAAATTAAGGAATATAATACCCATACATTAAGTAACTTCCTCACAATTAGATTTATAATCGATAAAGGCTCATTCATTTCTAAAATATTAGCTCCAAAGGCATTCCTTCTTTTTATTATCTCTTCTTTAGAAAGTCCATTATATTGATCCGTTTTCAATGTTTCTAGTACAAAACTCCATGTCATATTATAAAACTTATTCATATAATCACCTAAACCCCATCATCTTTTATGTATTAATTTTAATTATATAAAAAATCTCATTAAAAAGCTACCTAAAATTATGTTTTAATTTTATATTCAAAAGACAATATGCTTACATGTACCATATAAATAACCTTATTTTAATAAATAGCAGTTGATAAATATCGAAATATCTATTAACTGCTATTTGTGAGCAAACCCTATGTTATTCCTTTTCTAAGGTTTTCCTCATGGTTTTTAATACTTTTTTTTCAATTCTAGAAACTTGTACCTGACTTATTCCTAGCATTTTAGCAACTTCTACTTGAGTATTGTCTTTAAAGTATCTAAGCATTATTATTTGCCTTGATTTAGCATCTAAATCTCCTAGGGCTTCTTTAAGTGCTAGTCTATCTATTAGCGAATCATCTTCTTCATACTTTTCACTAAGCTTATCTATTAAAAGTACTGGTGCGCCATCGTCTTGATGTATAGTGTCATAAAGATAATGTATGCTACTAGCAGATTCCATAGCGTATACTATATCTTCTTTATCCACTCCTGAAAACTTTGAAAGTTCATCTAAAGTAGGCTCTCTATCTAGTTCTTTGCTTAAAGCTTCTTTATCATAATGTAATTTCCTCGCTATACTTTTAACACTCCTACTAACTTTTATCATCCCATCATCTCGTATAAACCTTTTTATTTCTCCTATTATCATAGGGACTGCATAGGTAGAGAACTTTACATTATAACTTGCATCGAAGTTATTTATTGCCTTTATAAGTCCCATGGATCCTATTTGAAATATATCTTCATACTCATACCCTCTATTCATAAATTTCTTAGTAATAGATGAAACTAAGGGTATATTTATTTCTATAAGCTTATCCATTGCAAGTTTATTACCCGTTTTTGACAAAACTATAAGTTCTAAATTATCTTCATAACTATACTCTTCTTTCTTTAGTATTTCCTTATCCATATTTTCACCTATTCCAAAGGTCTAAATTTCTTTTTCATTATTACCTTAGTACCTTCTCCTTCTTTACTTAAAACCTTTAGCTCGTCCATAAAGGTCTCCATAACAGTAAATCCCATACCAGACCTTTCTAGATCAGGTCTTGATGTGTATAAAGGCTCCATTGCTCTTTCTATATCAGTTATACCAACGCCATTATCTTTTACAATAATGGTTACTTCAAAGTTCTCTATATAAGTTTCTATGAAAACCATGCCTTTTTTATTTTGGTATCCATGTATTATAGAGTTTGTTACAGCTTCAGAAACAGCTGTTTTAATATCTGCAATTTCTTCTAGGGTAGGGTCTAGTTGGGCCACAAAGGATGCTACAGCAACTCTTGCAAAGCTTTCATTTTGAGATTTGCTCATAAATTCTATTTTCATAATATTATCTACCATCTTTTATTCCTCCATTGAATATCTATAAGGCTTCTTCTAGGGTGTTATAGCTTTTTATTATCTTAAACATACCTGATAATTCAAATACCTTTTTTACCCTGTCCTTTACTTCTACTACACAAATCTCGCCATTTTTCCCTAAAAGCTTTTTATACCTACCTATAACTACCCCTATACCTGAACTATCCATAAATGTTACCCCAGAAAAATTCATTACAAGCTTGTTTATGTTATCCCTGTCTAATCTATCATCAATCTTTGCTCTTACCTCTTCTGCGCTGTGATGATCTAATTCTCCCGTTAATAAAACTATTAGTTTATCATCTTTTTTATCAAATTTAAGATACATAATCACACTCCTAATTTATTTTAAGAGCATTTCACCTCCTATAAAGTAATCTCCTAAATGAGTATATTCTATAAGGTTCATTATTTTCCTTCTTTTTCAACTAAATTCCATTTAATTATTTTATTATAATTTAAAAAGTACTATATATATCTATTAATTAGCTATTAAACGCAAAAAAAGAAGTAGAAATTAAATTCTACTTCTTTTTATACTTTAAAATTTTAATAATTAGAGTCTGATTTTCCACCTTGGCATATAGCTATGGAAGCTGAAGCTCCTATTCTCGAAGCACCTGCATTTATTACATTTATTGCATCTTCATAAGACCTTACTGCACCAGATGCTTTTACTCCCATATCTTCTCCAACAGTATCTCTCATAAGTTTAACATCTTTTGCTGTTGCTCCTCCTGTAGAAAACCCTGTGGAAGTTTTAACATAATTTGCTCCTGCTTCTTTAGAAAGTTTACAAGCCATTATTTTTTCTTCATCTGTAAGAAGGCAAGTTTCTATTATAACTTTTGTAAGCGCTTTCTTGTTTGCTGCATTTACAACGGCCTTTATATCTTCTCTTACATAATCATAATCCTTAGCTTTAAGCTTACCTATGTTTATAACCATATCCACTTCTTCGGCTCCATTTTTCAAAGCATCTTGAACTTCAAAGGCTTTAACCTCTTTAGTGTTAGCTCCTAAAGGGAATCCTATAACTGTACATACTTTAACATCACTGCCCTTTAATAGTTCTGAACATAATGCAACATTGGAAGGGTTTACACAAACTGATGCAAAATTGTGTTCTGAAGCTTCCTCACATAATATTCTAATTTGTGCCTCTGTAGCGTCTGCTTTTAATAAAGTGTGGTCAATATACTTTGCTAATATTTTTTTATCCATAATACGCCTCCTAAAACTTTTTTATAAATACTTTGATAAGTATTTCAAAAAAACTGCAAATATATTTATTAATTGCAATTTTAATACCTTATACATAATTTCATTTTATACCAATATATATAATTAAACAATATGTTTAATAGTTTTCCTACAATTAATATGTTAATTAGGCTTTAAAATTGTCTTTATACCTTTGTATCATGTTTTAAATTTATTAACTTTCTGATATAATATATAAGATAGTCACAATATACATTGTGAATTATTATTTTTTAATTTCACATATTTTTATGCTGTGTTATAATACACTTTAGTAGTAGCATATCTATATATTTTTATTTTACAAAGCATTAATAAATTCATACATTATATTATTAGAAAAGGAGTTATAACTATGGGTTTTAGAGAAAAATTAGCTAAGCACTATACAGATGCTTATATAACTAAGTATGGAGATAGATTAGCACAAATTCAAGGAAATGTAGTGTCCGTTAAAGTAGAAGAGAAGACTATACTATGGCTGTTTCATAAAATAAGTGCAATATTAATTGTAAGACCTGAAAGAAGTAAGGGAATAGTAAAGTGTATTTACAAAAAAAATAAATGGTTCAAAAAACCTGGCTTCATAAATATTAATCCAGGTCACCTTCTAGTTATTCAAGGTCTTAAATCAAAAAAGGGTAAAAAGTCTAAAGATAATAAAGAATCTATTCAGATAATGAATATCATGAATCTTACTACAAAAAAAGATTTAGTACCAGTTGATAAATCTCAGTTAAAAAAATCTCAAAAGGTTCAAAGAATAAAGCAATAAAATAAAATCTCTTCTCTAATATATTGGGAAGAGATTTTATTTTATTACAAAATCATATTACTTTTAATTGATCTAAATAATTCATTTTCTGCTTAATACTAATACTATTTATATCTAATTAATAAAAACTTGTTTAACCTTTATAATGATCTTTCTTATAAAGATACAATCCATTTATAAGTGTAATTATACCAGAAAAGAATACTATAAATAACCACTGACCAATTCCTAAAGCTGTAGTTTTAAATATGTTTTGAAATAAAGGTATATAAATTATGCCTAAAAGCATCAATACAGATATTAAAACCGCTGCTAATAAATAAATATTAGTAAATGGATTTATCTCAAATATAGAATGATTTTCAGACCTACACTCAAAAACATGAATAAGCTGAGATAAAACTAAAGTACTTAAAGCCATTGTTCTACAAACTTCAAGACTCATATTATAATATTTACCTACAATAAAAGAGAGTAAAGTACATATGCCAATAAGGCTACCTCGTATTAATATCTTTTCACTAAGACCATGTGAAAATATACTTTCATCTTTATGTCTAGGCTTTTCTAACATCACATCTTCCTCTGATGGATCTACCCCTAAAGCTATAGCTGGAAGTCCATCTGTAACTAAATTAACAAAGAGTATTTGTATAGGTGTAAGTGGATTTTCTAAATAAAATATAGATGCTAAGAACATAGTAAGAACTTCTCCAAGATTACAAGATAAAAGATATCTAATAAACTTTCTTATATTATTATAAATAGTTCTCCCCTCATCTATAGCTGCTACTATTGTGGCAAAATTATCATCCATTAATATCATAGATGAAGCCTCTTTTGTTACATCTGTACCGGATATTCCCATGGCGATACCTATATCAGCTTCTTTAATTGCTGGTGCATCGTTAACGCCATCCCCTGTCATTGCCACTATGTTACCTTGATTTTTAAAAGCCTTTACTATTCTTAATTTATGGCTTGGACTTACTCTTGCAAATACCTTTATATTTTTTACAGCCTTTTCTAGGTCTTTATTTTTAAGATTTTCTATTGTCTCACCAATCATCACCTCATCTATATTAGTACAAATACTAAGTTCTTTTCCTATGGCATAAGCTGTATTTTGATGATCCCCTGTAATCATAATAGGTTTTATGCCTGCCATTTTGCATCTTAAAACTGCATCTTTTACCTCAGGTCTCGGCGGATCTATTATACCTGCTATGCCTAAAAATATTAAATTTGTCTCTAAACTATCTCCCTTTGATAAATTCTTATCTTTATAAGCTGCAGCTATGCACCTTAATGCACTTTTAGACATTTTATCCACTGCATTTAGTATTTTTTTCTTTTTATCCAAGGTAAGCATTTCTACCTTACCATTTTCATAAATGTACCTACATCTATCAACTACTCTTTCCGGTGCTCCTTTAACATAACAACATTCTCTACCATTTTCTCTAATTATTACAGACATCATCTTTCTTGTAGAATCAAAGGGTATCTCATGTACCCTACTTGATCTTAAAACAAAGCCTTTAAGGTCCTTAGGATTTTTATAAAACATTTTAATCAATGCTACTTCTGTAGGGTCTCCTCTTAATGAATCTTTTATATTTTTTGCTTCAAAATCATAAGAACAGTCATTACAATATACAAAGGCCTTTTTTAACAATATGTTGTCTGATAAACTTATCTTTTCTAAATC
The DNA here is from genome assembly GCF_002934235.1 of Clostridium algidicarnis DSM 15099. Lineage (GTDB taxonomy): Bacteria > Bacillota > Clostridia > Clostridiales > Clostridiaceae > Clostridium_L > Clostridium_L algidicarnis. The sequence continues at coordinate 189,344 of NZ_PTIS01000001.1, read as the reverse complement.
ATAGATATGTTGATTTTGATATACAACTTTAACTTTCATTTTATTTTCTGTAAGAGTTCCAGTTTTATCGCTACATATAATTGAAGTGCATCCTAAGGTCTCTACTGCTGGTAGCTTTCTAACCAAAGCCTTCCTTTTTAACATCCTTGATACACCTAGGGCTAAAGACACTGTAACTATTGCAGGTAATCCTTCTGGTATAGCTGCAACAGCAAGACTTACTCCAAGTAAGAACATTTCAGTGGGCTCTTGTCCTCTACTGATACCAACTAATGTAACTATTGCACAAATGCAAAGACACATTACTACAAGCACTCTACCAAGAGAAGCTAACTTTTCTTTTAAAGGCGACTTTTCTTCTTCTATGTTTTGGATCATATCTGCTATCTTTCCCATTTCAGTTTTCATACCTATGGCAAAAACTCTAGCAGTACACCTTCCTTTTAATATGGTAGTTCCCATAAATAATTTATTTTCCTTAACACCTATGCCTTTATTTGCTCCTTTTGATTCCCCTGTAAGTATGGATTCGTCTACCACAACATTTATGCCTTCAAGCAGAATAGCATCAGCTGGCACCCTATCTCCTGCCTCTAGGATGACTATGTCTCCTATGGTAATACTCTTAGCATTTATAACTGTAATCTTTTCATCACGTAAAACTTTTGCTGTAGGTGCAGCGATATTTTTAAGTGCTTCTAGCGATCTTTCTGTTTTATATTCTTGAATGAACCCTAAAATAGCATTTATTATAACAATAATTATTATTGTAATAGCATTTGCCATATCCCCCATTATTCCTGATACTATAGTTGCTGCAATAAGTATCCAAGTTATAAAGTCGTTAAATTGAGATAAAAATATAATTAAAGGTGATATCTTCTTTTTCTGATAAAGTTCATTAAATCCGTAAACTTTTTGAAGTCTTTCAGCTTCTTTAGTTTTTAGTCCCCTATATAGTTCTTTTTCTTGAAACATTTCTTGTCCTCCTCCTTACAAACTTATGATGTTTTTAAAATCCTCTTCACAATATTTATTGCCTATAGTAATATATGTTTCATAAGGATACTTTACAACTTAAAAGTTTGTAGCTAAAATAGATTAATAAAGATTTATAAAAAATCTTTGAAAGGAGTTATTTAAAATTGAAAGATGTAATATATATATCAGGGCATAAAAATCCAGATAGTGATTCTATTTGCGCAGCTATTGCCTATGCTGAATTTAAAAATAGAACAGAAGATACCGAAGCGGTTCCTGTAAGACTTGGGGAACTAAATAGAGAAACAAAGTTTATTTTAGACTACTTTGAAGTGGAATCTCCAAAACTAATAGAAACTGTAAAACTTCAAGTTTCTGATTTAAATATAGATAAGATAGCTCCTATATCACCAGACATATCCCTTAAAATGGCTTGGAACATAATGAAAAAACATAACCTTAAAACCTTGCCAGTAACAGATGAAAATGAATACTTAAAAGGTATAGTTTCAGTATCTAATCTTACCTCAACATTTATGGATGTTTGGGATACTAATATACTTTCTAAAAGTAATACTAAACTAGAAAATATTTTAGAAACCTTATCCGCAAAACCAATTTTTATTTATAAAGGGTCAACTAGCTTTAAAGGTAAAATCATAGTAACTGCTATGAAACCTGAAAGCATACAATGTTTAATTGAAGAAGGAGATATTGCAATTGTAGGTGATAGAGAAGATAATCAACTTATCTCCATAAATGCTAAATCCTCTCTAGTTATAGTTACAGGAACTCAAGAAGTAAGTGATGCTGTAATAAAAAAAGCAGAAGAAAATGGTTGCACTCTAATTTCAACCTCCTATGATTCTTTTACTGCTGCAAGGCTTATAACTCAGAGCATTCCTGTGGAATATGTTATGGCAAAAGATAATATAATTAACTTTTCCACAGAAGATTTTGTAGATGATATAAGAGATGTTATGATAGAAACCAGATATAGAAGTTATCCTGTTGTTAACATTGAAAATCGAATAATAGGAAGTATTTCAAGATACCATCTAATATCAAGGAACAAAAAGAAGGTTATATTATTAGATCATAATGAAAGAGGTCAATCTGTAGATGGTCTTGAAGATGCTGAAGTTTTAGAAATAATCGATCACCACAGAATTGCAGACGTACAAACAGGTACTCCAATTTACTTTAGAAATGAACCCGTTGGAAGTACATCCACAATAATAGGATCTATTTTCTTTGAAAATGGCATTAGACCTTCAAAAAAGGTAGCTGGAATATTATGTGCTGCTATAATTTCAGATACGCTTTTATTTAAATCACCTACTGCCACTAATGTAGATAAAATGATACTTAAAAGATTAGCTCAAATAGCTGACTTAGATGTAGAAACCTTTGCAAAGGAAATGTTTAAAGCTGGCACTTCATTGATAGATAGAACTGCTGAGGATGTATTCCATCAAGACTTTAAAATATTTAACCTTGGTAATATGAAAATTGGTGTGTCTCAAATAAATACTATGGACATAGAAAGTTTCTTGCCTATAAAGGCAGATATGATAAATCTTATGGAAGCTAAAGCTGTTAAAGAAAACTTTAATATTTTAATATTTATGTTAACAGATATATTAAATGTAGGTTCAGAGATTATGGCTAGTGGTCCAAGTAAAGATATGGTATCAAAAGCTTTTAATATAAAACTTAATAATAAGGAATCTGTATTCCTACCAGGAATCTTATCCAGGAAGAAACAAGTAATTCCTCCTTTAAGTACTGCTATAACTATGGTTAAATAAAATTAAGTAATAGTACCTATAGCCCATAAAAAAAGAAGAAATAAATTATATTATTTCTTCTTTTTTTATTTAAATATTAATAAGTCTTAAGTAGGCTAATAAAATACATATTAAAAGTAATCATATTTAGTTAATCTATTTATATAAAAATACTACTCCCATAAACATTGCAAAAAATATAAATGATAGGGCGTAGGTGACACTTAAATAATCCTTTATACAATATTCATCTATTTTACTATTATATACTCCATATTCTTTAATATAATTTATAGAATTTTTTTCAAAGTGATGATAGAAGTTTACAGATTCTATATAAGCTGCCATTATCTCTATATTAAGGAGAGGCTTTGTAAGAGAGTTTTTAATATAATCTCCTTTAAAGTCTATTTCAAACTTTTTATTTCTAAAGATATATATAAAGTAAAAAAATAACTGAATAATTAGAGCTGGTAATATGTTTAAAACATTGTGTAATATTTTAAATATATCATAATCTTTAAGTTCGCTAATATTATATATTAAAAAGTATATGATACCTACAGTATTAGAAAATAGAGCTATATAAAATAGTGGAGCTACAAATCCACATAAAATTGACTTGCAAGCTAAAGTTATTGATCCATAAAATTTTATAGGTCCTTCATGCTCTAAATTTTTCTTTTCACTATTACTAATATCTATAACTATAAAGGCTATTATAAAATTTGTTATTTCATTTTTGGGGGCTATTTTCATTAAATTATATACAAGAAATATAAATATTATATAAAATATATTCACTAATATTTTATATTTAAACCTTTTCTTAAGTATATTGTCACAGTTTCTAAAAACAACTTGTCTTTCTGCTTTCCAAAAAATTATACTTATTAAGCACCCCAATATATATCCAATTCCCATAAATCTTCTCCTTAAATAAATACTATACTAATGTATATTTTAATATAGAAGGATATATTCTAAACTCTTAACATTCTTATAAAATATTATAATTAGACATAAAAAAACAGGAAAGTCTTTAGGTCACATCCTAAACTTTCCCGATTCATTAAATCACTATCTTCCTCTAAGGTTATTTATTAATCCCCACATTTCATCTGCTGTTTTAAGACTTTTTGAATTTAATTCAAAAGCTCTTTGAGTTAATATAAGCTGAGTGAATTCTTCTGACATATCTACGTTAGACATTTCTACAAAACCTTGTCTTAAATCATAATCTGATGTTTCAACTACTTCAGCGCCTTCTGCTAAGGCAAAATAGCTTTCTCCAACAGAAATTAAAGCCTCATCTCCTACAGGTTTATATAGTGGTATTCTTCCTATCTCTACCCTTGAGTTAGCACTCCCACTATAAATAGTACCATCTTTATTTACGGTTAATTTGCTACTTTCAAGACCTACATTGTTTAAATCTACTCCATCCTTATATTCTATATTTAGGTAACTTCCCATATCATCTACTAAAGTGCCTCTAGCTATATCTATATTAAAGGATCCAGCTCTTTTATATACAATATTGCCATCTGGCCTTGTAAGTCTAAAAAGTCCATCACCATCTATAGCAAGATCAGTGTTTATACCTGTTTGTTTTAGGTTTCCTTGAGTAAATACCCTTATACCCTCTGTACTTCTTGAACCTCCACCATTATATGGATCCACTTGTCTATTATTATTTTCAGTTAGAGGATACCCTTGTCTATTTAAAGTTTCATACATAAGATCTTTAAATCTTACATCTATCTTTTTATATCCATCAGTATTGGAATTGGATATATTATTTGATATAGAATCTATTTTATTTTGATTTGCCATCATGGCAGTTTTACTATTCCAAAGTGTTCTTAACATATGTAATCTCCCCTACCTTACAGCACCTATTTCATTTGCTGCCTTATTTAATGTTTCATCAAGAGTTTGTACAATCTTTTGATTTGTCTCGAAGTTTCTCATTACAGTCATCATGTTAACCATCTCTTCTATAACATTCACATTCGATTTTTCTAAAGCCTTATGTTTTATTAAAATATCTTCTGTGTTAATAGGGTTTTCACCTTGATATAAATTATCACCTATTTTTTTAAGTCCTTTATAATCTTGAAAGTCTACAGTACTTAATCTATAACCTTCTACATCATTTAATTTTAGGTTCCCGTTATAATCCATAGTTAACTTTGCATTGCCTACAAATATAGGTTCTGTAGCACCAGTTCTACTGTTTATTCCCATAACATCATCACCACTATCTGTAACCAAATAGCCCCTAGAATTAGTATGAAAATGACCATCCCTTGTATAAAACGTGCCATTACCATTTGGTGGGTTTTTCCTCACTGTAAAAAAGCCTCTGCCCTCTATTGCAAAATCAGTTTCCTTATCTGTAGATTCAATAGAACCTCCAGTAAAATCAACTACTGTCTCATCTATTTTACTCCCAAGTGACAATCCTCCTATAGTGTTTCTTACATTCTTTCCACCTGCAACCTTATCATAGTTTTCTATTAAAACATCTCCGAAATTCTTAATTATAAGGCTATCTGATTTGTATCCTACAGTATTTGCATTGGCCATATTAGAAGATATGACATTTTGATTTGCTTCTTCAGCTATTAGTCCCGATACTGCAGTATATATACCTCTTATCATTACTCCACTTCCTTTTTGTTTATAACTTTAAATTCTTCTGGATAATCCATTCCATAAATTCTAGCCTTTTCTTCTATCTTTTCCCTAGTCATAGAATTTTCAACCTTATAACTAAACATAAAAACAACTCCAATAAGTATACCTACGCCTATACCAAATAAAATCTTTCTATCGCTAAAAAAAATAAATACATCTTTTATTTTTTGTATAATTCTTTTATTAATAGTACTTCCCCCTTGCCTAGATTAAGCTCTGTTGAAATCTCATCTACATCCTTACCTATAGATAGAAGCTTTATTACTGCTGTAACTTTATTATTTTCATCTATTTTTTCTTCATTTTCTTCTTCTTTATTTTCTTCTTCTTTATCATTTTCTTTGTCTTGTTCTTTATCGTACTTAATCACACTATGCTTTAGTAATTCTATATCTTGTTGTATTTCTAAAAGGCTTTCTGCTACATCTTTCCTTATTTCACCTATAGCAATATCAGATGGCGTCATAGACCTTTCTTTTTCATCTAAAACATCTTTAAATTTTTTATCTTCATTTTTTATAGCCTTAATATTAAAAGTTATAAGTAATACCGCTATAATTATAAGAACTATTGGCATAGAATTCACTCCATTTGACTATATTTTAATTTTTTCATAGCTGTTTTTAAATTTACTATAGCTCTAGTATGAAGTTGACATACTCTAGACTCTGAAACTTCTAACACTTTTCCTATTTCTTTTAGTGTAAGTCCCTCATAATAGTATAATGACAATACTAACTTATCTTTTTCTTTTAATAAATCTAACCCTTTCACAAGATACTCAAGCTTTTCCTTTTCTTCTAACATATCTGATGGTGATGGGCTTAATTTATCTTCTATAGACCCCATGAGATTCATCTCATCCTCTTCATAAAAAACTAAGTTTTCAAGAGATACCATAGATATATAATTTATGCTATTTTCAATTTCAACTATATCATGAATAGAGATACCTAATTCTTTTGATATTTCATTTACATCTGGTTCTCTCATAAGTTTATTTTGAAGCATATCTACTGCCCTATTATATCTGTTAAGCTTGTCCATAGCAGTTTTAGATATAGGTGCATTTTTTCTTATCTCATCTATCATGGAGCCTTTTATTCTTATAGATGCATAACTTGAAAATTTCATACCCTTACTCTCATCAAATTTATTAAAAGCATCCATAAGTCCTATCATACCACAGCTTAATAAATCTTCGTAATCTATGTATTTAGACTTTCCAATTATAACCCTAGATGCTAGATATTTAACTAGTGGAGTGTATTCCTTTACCATTTCTTCTTTTATCTCTAAATTCTCTAAATTCCCCACCTTTATCCCTCCTTAAGTGCAGCATTTCTCTGCTTTCTCATAAGAAGAAAGACAAATTGTATAACCTTTTCTATGGTTTTCCCATCCATATCTATAAAAGATATTCCACAAATATTTTGCTTATTTTCATCTTTTATGCTTCTTAATACTCTGCCTTTAACAAAAAGTTCTGTATCATCTATTGTAAGCTTTGATATGATAATATCTCCTAAAGATAATTCTTTAGATGTTTTTATCTTCATACCGCCGCCACTTATATCTATAATTATAGCATCTTCAAAGATACCCTGACCTAAATTTATATTTGAATTTAACTTATCTTTTAAGATATAATATTTTATATTGTGGCCATAAAATACCCTTACATAATTTCTTCTTTGAACCTTTTTTACATCTTTCGGGTGTTCTATATATATCTCATGCAAATTGTCCTTAATATCTCTTCCTATAACTTTACTATGAAACTTATATATCTCTTTAGAGTTATAATATGTAACCTCTATATAATCTCCCTTTGATAAGGTAAGATATCCTCCTTCAAGCATTGGAATATTTATAGTAATAAACTTATCGTTCACATCCATTATATTGCTCTTATAATACTTTTTATCCCATTCTACTTCAATTTTATTATTTATATTTATGACTAAATCCTTCAAATCAACCCAACTCCCTATGAAAATATACTAAATATTTTTTTAAACAAACCCTGAACTCCAATCCCCATAGTTTCTTCTTCTTTACTTCCATTTAGCTTTTCTGCTATAGATAAAATGTCATTTGATGCTACAGATAAAGGATACGCAAGCACAAAAGGCTTTTGACTCCTAACTGCCTTTGTAACTTTTTTATCATCTAAAATTGTTCCTAAATATACAGCTTCCATTTTTAAAAAAGAATTCATTGCATTTTTTAATTTATTGTAGGTTATTTCACCTTCTTTGTAATCTGATGCTCTATTTATTATTATATTAACTTTACTTTTTAATTTAAAGTGACTTACAGCTTTTAAAAGGCTATAAGCATCTGTAATTGATGGTGGCTCTGGAGTTGTTACTACAATAAGTTCTTCTGCTGTAGATACAAAAGCAAGTACAGTTCTGCTTATTCCAGCTCCAGTGTCCATAAGAATAAAGTCCAAATCTTCTAAAGATGTTAATTTACTAAGAAATTTTCTTCTTTCATCATCAGTAAGCTCCTCTATCTTATTTACGCCAGACCCACCTGGTAACAGCTTTATTCCAAAAGGTCCTTCTATAAGCACCTCTTCTATTTCTTTATCTTTATCTATTATATCAAAAACATTGTATTTAGATATAATTCCTAAAAGTACATCATCATTTCCCATACCTATGTCCGCATCAAAAACCATAACTTTATTACCTAATCTTTGGAGAGCAATAGCTAGGTTAACCACAATGTTACTTTTTCCAACCCCTCCTTTTCCAGAGGTTATGGTTATTATCTTTGGGCTTTTATTAGTCTTATGATCATAGGCTATTTCTCTTAGTCTTTCTGCCTGATCTAACATATAGTATCCTCCTGAAAGATTAACTTAAGAAGTTCTTCTTTGCTTAAAACTTTAATATCATCAGGCACATTTTGTCCTGTGCTTACAAGACTTAAAGGCTTACTTGATCTATTTAATATCTGTAATATTGACCCATAAGAAGATGTTTCATCTAATTTCGTAATAATAACATTATTATATTTAAGTATTTTATAGGCCTCTGTTATAAAATCTATATCTTTATCCTTAGTTGTACAGCTTAATACTAGATATATTCTTGCCTCATCAATCTTATTTATATAGGACCTAAGTTCAGATATTTGCATTATATTTTTGCTACTTCTACCTGTTGTATCAATAAGTATTGTGTCCATATTTTCCATGGATTTTAAGGCTTCCTTCATTTCTTTTTGATTCATTACTACTTTAAAGTCTATACCCATAATATCTGCATAAGTTCTTAGCTGATCTACAGCACCTATTCTATAGGTATCTAAGGTTATAAGTCCAACCTTCTTCTTCTCTATAAGAGAAAGCTTCCCTGCAAGCTTTGCAATAGTAGTGGTCTTCCCTACGCCTGTTGGTCCCACAAATATAACCTTTCCAATAAAATTATCCTCTGTAGATATATTTATACTATTTAATATTACCTTCTTTACTTTTTCTTTCATATCTAAAGGATCTTTTATATTTTTTGCATCTTCTATTATATTATCAACTAAAAAGCCATCTATATCTAGTCCTCTAAGAAACTTTTTCATTTTCTCTATTTCTATATATTCTTTGGAGTCATTTAAATCTCCAATTTTTTTATGACTATCCTCTATAATTGAATCATCTTTTTTTATGGAAAGTTTATTTAAAATATCTTTCATTTCTTTTATTTGCTGAGTAAGTTCATAATTGTCTTCTTTATGTAATGAGCTATTTTCGTTATCCTTTTCTAAATCTTTATTATTCTCATCTTTTATATGAATATTTGTTTTAGGAATTATAATATCATCTTTTATTGAAGGTTGGTTATTGCTCATATTGTTTTCAATCTTATATTCACTTTCATTTTTAATTATATTACTTATGGTTTTTAAGCTGTCCTCCATGGATTCTTCTTCTTTTTTAGAAGAAGGATTTTCAGCTGCAGCGGTTACTTCTATAACCTTTTTAGCGAAAAATCCTTTTATACCTGGCTTTCTTATCTTTCTTTGACTTATAATTACTGCATCTTTCCCAAGTTCATATCTTATTCTTGTCATTGCTTCATTCATGTTGTTTACGACATATTTCTTAATAATCATCTATATACTTACAACTCCTTCAGCCTTAATTTCTACATCATTTGGTATCTCATTTAATGATATAATTGCAATATTAGAATAAACCATCTCAATTAGTTTTCTAAAAGCTGGCCTTATTTTAGGAGATACTAGTATAACTGGTTGATTATCATAAAAGTAAACAGTATCTAGAACATTCCTTATAGCTGTAAGTATTCTACCTGTGGTGTCTGGATCTACTGCTGGAAAGCTTCCACTCATAGTCTTTTGAATATTGTTTGATACTATATCCTCAATACTAGGATCCAGTGTTGCCACAGTAATTGTTCTATTTTCATCAATAAAAGCATTGCAAATGGTTCTTCCAAGGGAAAATCTTACGTATTCTGTTAAAAGTTCTATATCCTTTGTGTTCTTAGAGTTATCTGCTAAAGATTCTAAAATGGTTACCATATCTTTTATAGGTACCTTTTCTCTTAGTAAATTTTGAAGTACCTTTTGTACTTCTCCGATGGTCATAAGATCTGGAATTAACTCCTCTACTACAGTGTTGTACTTTTCCTTTACAGAATCTATAATCATCTTAACTTCTTGTCTTCCTAAAAGTTCATGTGCATGAGCTTTTATGGTTTCAGTTAGGTGAGTTACCATAACTGTTGTAGGATCTACTACAGTATATCCTTTGATTTCGGCATCTTCCCTTTGGTCTTTATTTATCCAATTAGCTGGCAGACCGAAGGTAGGCTCTACTGTTTTTATTCCTGCAATATCTAAATTTTCATTACTTGGATCCATACATAAAATCATATTTGGCATAAGCTCCCCTGATTGTATTATGGTACCTCTTATTTTAAATACGTACTCGTTAGTCTTTAATTGGAGGTTATCCCTTATCCTTATAGGTTGAACAACTATGCCCATCTCAATTGCACACTGCCTTCTAACAGAAGATATTCTTTGTAATAAATCTCCTCCTGTAGACTCATCTGCTAAAGGTATTAACCCATAACCCATTTCTACTTCAATAGGTTCAACATTTATTAAATTCATTACATCTTCTGGTTCTCTTCTTTCTGTTTCTGTTATTTCTGCTTGTTCTGTTTCCATTGCCATAACTACCTTTTCATTTGCTTCTTTATAAAGAGCATAAGCTAGAGCACCTACTGCCACAGCTAAAAACAGAAATGTAAATGTAGGTAGGCCTGGTATTATTGCAAAGAAAAACAAAGTAGCAGAAGCAAGGGCTAAAACTTTTGGAAATGCTGTTAACTGCTTGATTATTACATTACCAAAGTTTTCTTCACTTCCTGATCTTGTAACTAAAATACCTGAAGCTGTAGATATTAATAGTGCGGGAATTTGGCTTACAAGTCCATCTCCCACTGTAAGACTTACAAAGGTCTTAGCTGCAGTTGATGCATCCATTTTAAGCATAACCACACCTATGATTATTCCACCTAGTATATTTATAATAGTTACTATAATACCTGCGATGGCATCTCCTTTTACAAATTTAGATGCTCCATCCATAGCTCCATAAAAGTCTGCTTCTTGTTGCAACTTTTTTCTTCGATCCTTAGCTTGCATTTCATCTATAAGTCCTGCATTAAGATCTGCGTCTATACTCATTTGTTTACCTGGCATAGCATCTAAAGTAAATCTTGCTGAAACCTCTGATACTCTACCAGCACCGTTTGTAATTACCACAAATTGTATTATTATTATTATTAAAAATATAATTATTCCTACTACATAGTTTCCCCTAACAACAAAGTTTCCAAAGGCATTAATTATTTCACCTGCATAAGCATCTGAAAGTATAAGCCTTGTAGATGATATATTAAGTCCTAATCTAAAAAGTGTAGTTATTAGTAGCATTGTTGGAAAAGCAGAAAATTCTAAAACCTCTGTTGTAAATAAAGTAAGTAACATTATAACCACAGATATAGTTATATTAAGTGCTAATAATATATCTAAAATCCAAGCTGGCAATGGTATTATTATCATCATTACAATGCTAATTACGCCAATTGCAACTATTACATCATATTTAGTTCTTATATCAAAACTATATTTTTTCTTTTCAGCCAAAATTAATCACCCTTTAAAGCTATTTTATTCTTTTTTTACTTAACTTAAAAACTATAACAAGTATTTCTGCCACTGCTTGATACATGTTAGCTGGTATGTCAGAATCTATTTCAACCTCTTCATAGATAAGTCTTGCAAGAGGTTTATTTTCAATTATAGGTATGTTATTTTCTTTTGCTATTTCTTTTATCTTAAGAGCAATACTCTCACTTCCCTTTGCTACAACCATTGGTGCTTCGCTTTTACCTTCTTCGTATTTGAGCGCTACAGCTATATGAGTTGGGTTTGTTACAACTACCGTAGCATCTGGAACTGATTGCATCATCCTTCTTGTAGCCATTTCTCTTTGTTTTTGTTTTATCTTTCCCTTAATTTCGGGATCTCCTTCATCTTGCTTGTATTCTTCTTTTATTTCTTGTTTTGTCATTTTAAGATCCTTATTGTACATATATCGTTGATATATGTAGTCAGAAACTGCTAATACAATCATTATTAAAGTTACCTTTTTAAATATAATCAAAATAAGTTGTTTGAAAAAGGGTCCAATAGAGCTTATATGTAAATTTCCTACTGTAAGTATTTCTTTATAGTTATCCATCATAAAATTATATCCTACATAACCAACTACAATAACTATTCCCATAGACTTAAAAAGCTCAACTAGAGTTCGTGAAGAAAACATTCTTTTAAATCCACTTATAGGATTAATTTTTGAAAGCTTAGGCTTTATAGGTTCAGTACTAAATAAAAATCCGCTTTGAGCATAATTAGCAAGAATGCCCATAAGCATTATAGGTAACACTATGGGTAAGAAACTTTTAGCAAACTCTAAAAGAGTTGTTATTGCAAGATTTCTTAAGTTTAAGTCATTTATAGCCATATTTAATTTATCACCTAAAATATATACTACATTTTCCTTAAGTACTTTAGAAGAAAAACTACTTAAAGTTGCTATAACTAAAGTAGTAGCCAAAAGTGTCATTGCAAGTCCTACTTCTTTACTCTTAGCTATTTGCCCTTTCTTTCTCGCATCCGATTTCTTACGAGATGTAGCCTCTTCAGTTTTTTCTTCTGTTGCAAAAATAAATACTATTGGTATGAACTTATACATTTCTCTCATTATTTCAGGTATATGATCCATAGCTGATACCACGCCTTTAAAAAACATTGGAAGCGCTAATGAAAATGTAAGTAATCCCACAACTATTTTCATTGGGAGACCTAAAATCATTATATTTAGCTGTGGTACTGTCCTTGCAACCAGTCCTAAAGTAAGATCTGTAATAATTATTATCATAATAATAGGTAATGCTATTTTTATTCCAATCCAAAAATATTGTATAAATGAATGTATAACCTGCATTGCTGATTCTTGTGTTATAAGGGACTTACCTAAAGCTACCGCATCAAAACTTTCTAAAAAGCTCCAAATAATCATGTGATGACCATCTAATATGAAAAAAATAATTAAACTCATCCAGTACATTAATCTTTCAAAAAGGGTTGAATTACTTTTTGTATTAGGGTCAAACATACTTACCATAGCAAGACCTATTTGGACATCCATTAAGTTTCCAGCCATTCGTATAAAATAAAAACACATACCTGTAACAATTCCAAGTACAATTCCAGACATAGCCTCATTTATTATGGCAAGTATAAGTGCATAATTATTATTTATAGCCATAACTGAATTTGTATAATCAATGCCAGGCAATACAGCGTATGCAATAATAATGGATAGAAAAAGCTTTAATCTATTAGGTGTTCCATTGGGGAAAAAGATTGGTGTTACTATAAAAAAACTACCAAGTCTTATGAATACTAACATAAGTGCCGTAAAATATGCTAAATCTAACAATCCAATTCCCCCTATTGTACTATGGTAGAAATAATTTGAAATATTCTTTCAGTAAATCCCATCATTTTATGCAACATCCAACTCCCTGTAGCAAGCCCTACCAAAGCTATAGCTATAAGTTTTGGTACAAAGGTAAGCGTCTGCTCTTGTATTTGTGTTGTTGCTTGAAATATACTTATAAGAAGCCCAACTATTATAGATACTGCTAATATAGGTGCTGCTATCATAAGTCCTGTACTTACAGCTTCTTTCAAAATACCCATCAACATATTTTCAGTCATTTATACCACCTCACGAAAAACTTAGTATTAAAGAACGTACAACTAAATACCATCCATCTACCATAACAAATAATAACAATTTAAAAGGCATAGATATAAGTACTGGTGGAAGCATAAACATTCCCATAGACATTAAAACACTTGCTACTACCATATCTATAACAATAAATGGAATGTATATCAAAAATCCTATTTGAAATGCAGTTTTAAGTTCACTTATAGCAAATGCAGGAACTACTACATATAGAGGAACATTTTCTTTTGTTACCTCTTCTCCCATTTTTCCTATTTCCATAAATAAGCTTAAATCCTTTTGTCTCGTTTGCTTAAGCATAAACTCTCTTAAAGGTTTTGCTCCTTCTTCAAAGGCCTTTTCTGTTGTTATCTTTTCCTCCATCAATGGCTTAAATGCAACCTCATTTATATCATTATATACAGGTGCCATTATAAATATAGTTAGGAATAAAGCAAGTCCAATTAAAACCTGATTAGGTATTGATTGTTGAGCTCCAAGAGCTCCTTTTAAAAATGAAAAACTTACTATTATTCTAGTAAAACTGGTCATCATTATAATAAATCCTGGAAGCATTGTGAGTATAGTAAGCATTATAAGCATTTTTATACTGCTTACATAATCACCATTTGAAGTTGCCCCATCTATATTAAAATTCATTTTTGGAATAGGTACAGTTGGAGCCGCGTTTGCTGACACTGAACCTATTGCAATCATTACTATAACCATAGCTAAAACTGTCATACAGGTCTTTTTTCTATTCATCCTTAAATCTTCCTTTTTTTATCCGTCTTTTAAACTTCTTTCTATATTCTTTAAATTGATCATCTGAAAGTTTTTTGTCTACTTCATATTTTAAAGCTTCCTCTTTGCTTAACACACCAATTTCTTTTATTTCTTTATTTGTTGAAGTCATTATGTGATATTCTTCTCCTATTTTAACTAAAATTATATTGCCTTCTTTACTTACATTTACCTTTTCTAAAACTTTTATGTACTTTCCATTTTGAATAGATTGAACTTTTCCTCCCCCAAACCTTAAAGATACGTAAACAAGAAATAAAATAAAGGGAAGGAATATCACGATTTGAATCATCATCTTTATAAATTCATAGTCCATTTATTCATCTTCCTTATTCCAAATTACTAAAACTCATATTAATCCTTATTGAACTAATAAATCACTAAAATATACATTTGTTAATTTACCATTGTTTAAAAGAGGGTTTAATCTATCTAAAATTTCTTTTTTAAGGTCTTCTGTTCCCTTTACTGTCACATCTGTAGATTTTTTATTTCTTAAAACGCTTATAACAGTATCTCGCATAATAGCCTTTTTTTCTAATAGTTCTTTTTCTAGTTTCTTATTTTTAGGTCCATATCCTACAGATACATTAACCTTTAAATATTTCTTGCCACCTTCATCGGATAAATTAACTAAAAATTCATCAAGAGAGTTAGTTATCTCTTCACCCTTCACCACAGCTACCTCTGCACTTGCAGTTTGCTTGTTTTTTGTCATAAAAAACATTCCTCCAAAAACAATCCCACCCAAAAGTACTAAGGTGAGTAATATTATTAAGATTATCTTTAGAGTATTTCCACCTTTTTTTTCTTTTAAATCTTTTTCACTCATTGCTTCTTCTCCTTATCTGTAGCTAGAATTAAAATATTAACTCTTCTATTTTTTGACCTATTATCATTGCTATCATTTGCTACCATAGGTTTATATTCGCCATATCCAGCAGCAGCAAATCTTGCGGGCTTTTGTCCCTTTGTTTCTACAAAATATCTAACCACATTTACTGCCCTAGCTGTAGAAAGTTCCCAGTTACTTTCATATTTAAATGTATTTATAGCAAGATTATCTGTATGACCTTCTACTACAATATGATTTGGAAATGTATCCATAAGATTATTTATTTTATCGAGTATAGACTTACTTTCCTCTCTTATATCAGCCTTTGCTGATTCAAAAAGGATATTATCCCTAAGTTGTATTATTACTCCTCTTTCATCTTGCTGTATATCCACTGTAGACGAAAGATTATTTTCATCTACAAACTCTTTAACTTTACTATACATATCAGCCTCTGCTTGAGGAAGATTATCCTTTTGAATAGATTCTCCTACAATAGGAACATCTCCATTATTCATATTAAATTCTAAGATTCCAACTCCTCCGCTTCCATTTAAAACACTTTGTAGAGCTGTAGAAATTTGTTTTAACTTTTCTTGATCCACTGAAGAAAAAGAATATAGCAATATAAAAAATGTAAGTAAAAGAGTTATAGTATCAGAATATGTAGCAATCCACTCATCTCCAGTTAACTCTTCAACTTTTGGACCATCCTTTTTTCTAGCCATCTATTGTCCCTCCCTGACCTGTAGAGCTAATTTTAGCATATTCCATTCTTTCCTTTGGTGATAGATATGTTATAAGCTTTTCCTCTACAATTCTAGGATTAACTCCAGATTGTATAGATAAAATGCCCTCTAGCATCATCTCTCTTGTGGCAACTTCCTTCCCACTTTTTAAACTTAGGTTTGCTGACATTGGATTAAAGAATAAATTAGCCATTACAGCTCCGTAATATGTAGTTATAAGAGCCTTTGCCATACCTGATGCTATAGCATTAGAGTCGGTTAAATTTGAAAGCATTTGTATAAGACCTATAAGTGTACCTATCATACCAAAAGCAGGTGCATATCCTCCCCAAGCTTTTAATATGTTTGCTCCTGTTATATGTCTTCTTTCCATTTCATCAATTTCAAGTTCCATTATATCTTTTATAGTTTCAGGTTCAATTCCATCTACTACCATTTGTAGACCCTTTTTTAAGAACGCATCTTCTAATTTAGAAATATCATCTTCTAAAGATAATAATCCCTCTTTTCTAGCCTTTCTTGATAAACTTCCAAATTGACTTACCATTTCCTGTTGTGAAAGGATAGGTTCCTTAAATGATTCTAACAAAACCTTTCCTAGCTTCTTAAATTCTGATATAGGATAGTTTATAAGTAAAGCGCAAAAGGACCCAAATACAGTAATTACAAGGGATGAAAAGTCCCAAAATATTTTAAGATTTGCGCCTCCTAAAGCCATCCCCCATACAAGCATTGCGGCCCCTACCACAACACCTATAAGAGTGAGCACATCCTGTTTTTTCATCTTTAGTTGCCTCCTACAAATTTAAATTAAATATCTTATTTTTATACTTTATAACTTTGTTTATAACTTCTTCCGGGGTTTCTAGAACTATATACTTTTTTCCATTTACCAAAGTAATCAAAGTTTCCGGAACTTCTTCTATTTTTTCAATCTGTTCGGCATTTAGTATAAATTCTTTTTGATTGAGGCCTACAAGTTTCACCATATTATACCCCTCCCTATAATTACAAGTTAAAAATTAGGAGTTAAAAGTAAAATTTCTTTTACAGTGTTTCATTAACAACTTTATAAGATTAATATTTACTTCTAACCCTTAACTATCTATCTTTTAAGATTTATTATATCTTGAAGTATTTCATCTCCTGTAGATATTGACTTACCATTAGCCTGAAATGATCTTGTTGCTACTATCATTTCTGTAAATTGCTCTGCAAGGTCTACATTTGACATTTCAAGTACACCTTGAAGCATATCGCCATAACCTGCTTCATTGCTAGGGTTTACATCATCTGGATTTTCTGATTTAGGTATTATTCCTGCTCTAATTATTGCATTACCTGAGTTTGGAGAACTCTTTAATAAGTTTCCTCCCATCTTTTCAAGGCCTGCAGGATTTTTAAATGACGCCATAGCTATTTGACCTATAACAGCCTTTGACCCACCTTCTAAGGTAGCCTTTATTAAACCATTTTTCTCAATAGAAAAGGATGTAATTCTTTTATCTTCAGTTCCTCCAGCAGTTGTTACTTTTATTGTTTCAGGTATTTTAAGTGTCCTTAAATCTCCACTAGCATGTAGCTTTTTAGAATCTGCGTCTACAAAATTCAAATCACCTGTGCCACCAACTGGCATACTTTCAGCATCAACATCTTCTGGCTTATCTTTGGCATCTGTACTACCAATTAAAGAATATCCAAGCACTCTAAGTCCATCTGAATTAAGAAGGTTTCCTTGGTGATCTGTGGTAAATGATCCATCCCTTGTAAACATAATATCTAATCCCTTAGTATCCGTTGGTAACTGAAAGTCTTTAGGATCAGCAGCATCATAAATTTTAATTCCATCTACAAATGTTGTTTCACCTCTAGCTACCATGAAGTATCCATCTCCATCTACTGCTACATCCAAATTTCTTGCTGTAGGCTGCATATTTCCTTGAGATACCACTGTATCTATTCCTGCAAGTTGCACTCCAAGTCCTACCTGCCTTGGGTTAACTCCTCCTAGATTCCTACTTGGTCCTGAAGCACTCCCCATATTTTGACTTATCATATCTTGAAATCTAACTCTTTGAGTCTTAAATCCTGTGGTTCCAGAGTTTGCTATATTATTTCCTATAACGTCTAACTTTACTTGATTTACCCTCATACCACTAATTCCTGAATACATGGATCTTATCATTTAATATACCTCACTTTTATTTAATATCCTTGTTTCAATATTTCCACAAGGAAAGGCCCCCTAAAATTAGGTCCAGCCTATAACATAACTACGCTATCTATATTAGTAAATACATTTTCTTTTGTTCTTTCTTTATCTACTACGGTTATTATTGTTCTGTTTTGTACACTTGTTACAAAAGCCATGTCTTTATATAATATTAAAGAATTTTTAGATCCCTTTTTTTCAGCTTTATTTATTCCTTCTTTAATATTTTCCATATCTATGTGATTTAAATTTAAATCCTTCATTCTTTCAGATGCATGATTAGAAATTTTTATGTCCTTTTGTATGTTTAATTCTAAAACTTCCTTAAAACTTTTAGAATCAGATAATTCTTTATTATTGCTAACCTTTTTAGCTACTTCTTTAGACTTATAGCTCTGCAAATCATCTATTAAATAAGGCTTTCCATTGATTATTCTATAACTCATTTTACTCCGATATCTTATTTATCTTAGTATAAGAATATTTTTTTATTTCGCCATCTTCAAGCCTTACAGTAACATTAATAAGTCCTTTTTCCCTAAACACTGAAGTAACTATTCCATTTATCTTTTCATCTTCTGTCTCACCTGTAAGCTCCACCTTTTTTCCAATAAGGGAAGAAGCATATAATAATGATGTATTTGAATTTATATTTTCTACATCAAGATTTGGTACATCTAGTATGGACATAACATCTCCAATTGCAAATTCTAAGATTTCGGTTTTATCACCTTTTCTAACTTCTACACCTAAAATTGTTTCTCCACGTCTGTTTTCTGTACCTCTTACTATTCCGGTATAAGGCTTTCCATCATCATCAGCATAATTTAAGGTTACACCCTTACCAATAAGCGAACTCGCTGCCATACTAGATGTAGTGTTATTTAAGTTGGCCATTTGTTCTAATGATGCAAATTGAGCCATTTGAGCTATATATGCTGTAGTATCGCCTGTATTAGATGGGTCTTGATTTGATAGCTGTGCCGCTAATATCTTTAAAAATGAATTTTTATCAAGTCCTCCCCCATTTTTAACTATCTTTGTCCTTCTATCCGTATAATTATCAGTAACTACACCATCTTTTAAATTAAATTCAGTAGGCCTATTTATTCCTGACATTTAACTCCTCCTTTAAAATCATTTAAGCTAACATATTAATCTTACCATTCTCTATAATTTCTTTATCATTGTCCTTTATCATTGCGTCTTCAGCCTTAGTTACATTTTTAGGCTTTCCACCATTATTAGATTGTCGTTTCTCAAATTCACTTTCAAAAAAGCCCTGTGGTAAATTTGAATAAGACATAAAATCTTCTGTAGAAATACCTACTTGAATTTCATTTACTTTTAAATTCATTTCAAGCATGCCGTTTTTAAGATCCTTTAAATTAGAATTTAATAAGCTATAAGTTTCTTTGCTACTAGCCATTATTTTAGCCTTCATACCATCTGATTCTTGTACTAGCGTTATAATAACTTGTCCAAGTTCCTTTGGATTAATTTTAACTGTAAGTTCTTTTACATTGTTTATCTCCATAAATCTTACAGATTTAATCACATCAGAAACCATGGTTTCCTTTGTAGCTACTATATTTTCAGTTCCATTAGCTTCTAATATTTCTCCATTATTCATAAGACTTTTATTTATCATAAAGGTTTTAGTAAAGTCTTTTTCAACCTTCTTTTCTCCTATTAAACTCTTTAACAGGTTTAACTCTTTATCTTCTTCATTGCCACTAGTTAAAAAAGGACTTTTATTATCTGAATCTAGTGACGTTTCTACTTTATTTGTTTTTAAGGATAAAGTAGTTTGTTTATTTTCAGATTCTCCCTCTAGGTTTGATTCTAAAGCTTCTGTCTCATGAGACTTTCTATTTAATGAAAGATCATATATTTTATTTATTATATCCTTAATATTGCTATTTTCCTTAGGTTCCTTTTCAATATTAATAATATTTACCTCATCATTAACTTTTAAGTTATTTACCTCACTTTTCAAAGCCTCTAATTCCTGGCCCTTTAAAGGTTCTAATTCTTCCCCTAGCATTTCATTTAATAAGCTTTCAATATCATTTAATGAGGGATTTATATCTTTTGAGTCACCTTCATTAAAATTAAATATTATTTTATCTAAGCTCTCCTTAATTTCCGGCTCCTCTTCAACAATTTTAGTCAAATCTAAATCATTATCTTTTAGCAATGCAAAAAGCCCCATAAAGAATGGTGATTTATCCATTGAACCTTTAGTTTCTTCATAAGTTTCAGCTTCTTCTAAATCACATATGTCTTCTTTTGGGGGATAATTATCCTTTTTTATTATATTTGTGGAATCACTACCTGCTTTATCTTTTAACGCATTTGTAGATTCTTTTTTATTATCTTTAGATAATAAAGCAAGATTTTCTGTAAAAGATTTGTCTTCTAAATTTTTAGGCTTAGGGTAATTAGTTTTAGCATAATCATAAGTATTACTAGGCCTTATTCCTTGCATCATATATCTCACCTCCCTTCACGATTTCTCATATACCCATATAAGGCAAACTCATCATTTTGTACTTGTTCTACATGTTTTTCTATATCTAAAAACTCTGTTTTCTTTTTATCTTTTAATATTTCTACAGTCTTTCTATCTATCTGTTTTTCTTTTAGCTCTTCTCGTTTTTTGTCTAGTACAATTATCTTTTTATTAAGCTCAATAGTTTTCTCATCTATAGATGTATTTAATGCATAAAGATAATTTCTTCTTATCTTTTGTTGTACAACATCTTCCTTAACAGTTACAGAATTATATCTACTATAATTTTGTTTCATATTATTTAGAGAATTTTCTACCTTATCCTTTTGACCCTGTGCTTCTTTGAAATTCCGTTTGCTTTCTTCTTCTTTTTCTGTCCGTATATCTAAAAGTTTTTGAAGTCTAAAGTTAAATAATGCCAATGCTTAATCTCCTCTCTATTGTTGCATTTTAAAGCCTTCATCTAATTAAACATGCTAAGTAACCTTTCAATACTATAATCAAATTCCACCTGCTCATTTATTCCTTGCATAAGATATGCATTTAATGCTTCATTATATTTTATAGCAGTATCAACCTTTTTATTGCTACCTTTAACATAGGCTCCTATACTTATAAGATCCTCTGAATCTTTATATGTAGCTAAAAGATCTCTTGCAAAGGAAGCTAGCTTTTTATGCTCCTTTGATGCAACTTCTGGCATAAGTCTACTTATACTATTTAATATATCAATAGCTGGATAATGGTTTTTGTGGGCTAAAGATCTAGATAAAACTATATGTCCATCTAATATTCCTCTAACAGCATCGGCTATAGGCTCATTAAAGTCATCCCCATCAACTAAAACAGTATAAAAGGCAGTTATAGATCCTTTGTCTGACATTCCTGACCTTTCCATAAGCCTTGGTAACATGGCAAATACCGATGGTGTATATCCTTTTGTTGCCGGGGGCTCACCAATAGCAAGTCCTACTTCTCTTTGAGCCATAGCAAATCTAGTAACAGAATCCATCATAAGAATAACCTTTTTACCTTGGTCTCTAAAGTATTCTGCAATAGCTGTTGCTGTAAAGGCTCCTTTAATTCTAACAAGAGCTGGCTTATCAGAGGTTGCACAAATTATTATGGACTTTTTCATTCCTTCTTCACCTAAGTCTTTTTCTATAAAGTCTAAAACTTCTCTACCTCTTTCACCTATAAGTGCAATAACATTTACATCAGCCTTTGCATACTTAGCTATCATTCCAAGTGTTGTACTTTTACCAACCCCTGATCCTGCAAATATACCTATTCTTTGTCCTTCACCGCAGGTCAAAAAACCGTCTATCGCTCTTACCCCTGTAGGTAATACATCTTTTATCCTTCTTCTCTTTAAAGGGTCTGGTGGTTCTTTATCTAATTCGTATTGTTCACCTCTTATTATTTCTTCACCATCTAAAGGCCTTCCAAGTCCATCTAGCACTTTTCCAAATAAATCATTACTACAATTAACACTAAGAGGTCTTCCTTCTGGAACCACCTTACAACCTGGTGAAATACCTATAAGTTCTCCTAAAGGCATAAGGATAACATTATTATCTTTAAATCCCACAGCCTCGCAGGAGATAGCTGTATTTCTTTCATTATATATAGTACAAAGTTCTCCAACAAAAGCCTTTATACCTTGTACTTCTATAGTAAGTCCTATAACTTTTTTTACTCTTCCTTCTGAATAAAAGGTATCACAATTTTTAACTCTATTTTTTATTTTATCAAAATCTATTTCAAGCATATTATCCCCTTATTTTAAAAGTTAATAAAGACTTTTTTTGATATTTTCAAGACCAATATCTATTCCTACTGTAATACTACCATTATCTTTTTCTATAACTGCATTACCTTCACCTAGAGAATCGTCTTTTATTACAAATATATCCCCTTTAAAAGCAGATTCATCTTTCCACTTCACTATATTTTCTCTTATATGGTCTACGTATCCTTCTTCACACCTTATTATAAAAGATTTATTATCCCTATGTTCTTTTAAAATCTTTAATATAATATCATCTAAACCATCTTCTTTAATTATCTCTTTTTTCAATATAGTTTTGGCTATTTCATAGGATAAATTTAAAATCTCATCCTTTTTTTCCTTAAGATAGCTTTCAAAGTTATCTCTAGCACTTTTAGCTGTTTCACTTGCTTTATATCTACTTTCCTCTAATATAGAATCTGCCTCCTTTAAAGCCTTTTCTATATGTGCTTCATAAGAGTCAGCATATCCCTTTTCGTAGCCTTCCTTATAGGCTTTTTCATAGGCATCTTTTTCTATAATAATAGCATCTTCATAAGCACTCTCAAGTATTTTTTCTCTTTGTTTTTTTGCTTTTTCCATAATAGACTTGCCAATAATCTCATAACTATATAAATTATTATCATCAAAGCCCTCTGATATTTGTTTTTCATTATTCCCTATATCATGTACAGTATCTATTAATTTTTCCCCTGTATCTTTTACTTCTTTCCCTTTAATAACCTTATAAAACGATGGCATCTTCTCCACCTCTTGCTATAACTATTTCACCGGATTCATCTAGTCTTCTTATTACAGCAACAATTTTTTGCTGAGACTTTTCAACATCCATAAGTCTTACAGGTCCAAGGAATTCCATGTCTTCTTTAAGTGAAGCTGCTGCTCTTTTAGATTGATTCTTAAATATAGCTTCTGATACTTCTTCAGAGCATCCCTTAAGAGCTAAAGCTAAATCTTTTACTTCCACTTCTCTTAAAATTCTTTGTATAGATACATCTCCAAGGGATATAATATCTTCGAATATAAACATAGATTCCTTCACCTTTTCTGCAAGTTCTGGATCTTCTCTCTCTAAGTTTTCTGTAATATTCTTTTCTGTAGTTCTATCAACCTGGTTAAGTATATCTACAAGTGTTGGTACTCCTCCTATTATTGTCATATCAGACCTCACTACAGAAGACAGCTTGCTATCAAGCACCTTTTCTATCTCCTTTATGACCATTGGTGAAGTATTACTCATAGTTGCAACTCTATAGGCTACCTCAGCTTGAATATCTTCTGGTAATGAAGATAAAAGCTGTCCTGCCTTATCTGATTGAAGGTAACAAAGTATTAAAGCAATAGTTTGTGGATGCTCATTTGATATTACACTCATTAATTGGTGAGCATCTGCCTTTCTTGCAATAGAAAAGGGTCTATATTGTTGTGTAGCTTCTGTTACCTTATCTAATATTTCCTTAGCTCTTTGTGGTCCAAGTGCTCTTCCTAAAAGGTTTCTTGCATATTCCATACCACCTTCTAAAAGATAATCTCTTGCCTTATTCATCTCTATAAATTCTTGAAGTATATCCTGTCTTTGGGTTTGTTTTACTGTGGTTATATTTGCTATTTCATAGGTTATCTTTTGTATTTCCGCCTCTGGAAGTCTCTTTATTATACCAGCTGAAGCCTCGGGCCCTAGAGTAATAAAAAGTATAGCCGCCTTTTGCACACCTGTAAGTTTGTCATTATCCTTTGGCACTCATATCACCTCTCATCCTCTGAAATCCAGGACTTAACTATATCAATAACTTGATCTGGTTTTTCACTGGCATATTTTTTAATTTCTTTTTCTATATGATTACTTTCACTGTTAGATTCAAATTCTATAGGTGCAAATTCTACTTTTTCTTTAGGTTCTATATTATCCCCAATAATCACATCTAACCCTTCTAACTCGTCTTCTATATCTTCTTCTTTTCTTTTTCTAAGTATAACTAAAACTATTATAATTGCTAAAAGTGAAACTAAAGCAATACCTATGTTTCTATAAAGCTTTCTCTTGTTTTCTGCTTCAGCTTGCTTTTGCATATCTTCTATTTCTTTTTTTGCATTATCTTTTAATGTAGGATCAAAGGTCATTCCTACAACACTTACCTCATCTCCTCTATCAGCCTTATAACCAATCGCATTAGAAACTAAAGATTTGATGCTTTCTTCCATTCTTTCATCCAAGTTTCCATCAACAACAACAGAAGCTGTTAATCTTTTCACCTCTCCTGGTGCTGCTATAACTTTCCTTTCTGTTTTTCCTAGTTCATAGTTTGTATTCAATTCTTCTTTGGTAGTTGAAACATTACCATTATTATTTGCAATAGTATTATTCATATTATTATCAACTGGGCTTTGAGCTACTCGCTCTTCGCCACCATTACTTGTTTCCTTTAATGAAGATTCACTTACTGGAACCTTTTCAGGATCTATTACTATTTTGTTTTCCTCTACAGCATCGAAATCAAGATCTGAGTTAACTTTCACTTTAACCCTATCCCTTCCAATAACTGTTTCTAACATATCTAAAACTGAATTTTCAAGCTTTGTTTCATAATCTATTTCTGCTTGTTTATGTTTATCTAAAGCTGCTATAGACATAGCGTTATCATCATATATATCCTTAGATAATAGATTCATTTTATCATCTATAACCTCAACACTCTCTTTAGGAATGTTTTGAGCTGCTCCTGAAATTAATGCTACTATAGACTTTACCTGTTCTTCGTCAATCTTTTCGCCTTGATTAAGTTCTAAATAAACCGATGACTTTCCAGGCTTTGCATCCTTTACAAAAACAGAGTCTTTAGCAGGGGTTAAATGCACCCTTGCATTTTTAACCTGTGGAAAACTTTTTATAGTTTTTTCTATTTCTCCTTGTAACATTCTTTGCTTTTTAACTGAAAATTCTTCATCTGTCATACCAAATGAATTTCCATCATCTAGAAGTTCATATCCTTTACTACCATTTGAAATTTCTGTAGCAAGCTCTAGTCTAAGTTCATCCACCATTTCTTTTGGTACATAAATAGAATTTCCCCTAACTTCTACCTTAACCTTTTTCTCTTTAATCTTTTCAGTTACTACTTTTGCATCAGCTGGATCTAAATTTGAAAATAAAACCCCATATTTATTAGATTTCATATATGTACTTAAAAATATAATAGCAATAATAAAAGCTATCAAAGATATCCCTAAAGCAATTTTCGTACCAAGCTTCATGCTTTTAAGCTTATCTCGCATATTCCTTAAGCCTTCCTTAAGCTTCTCCATTACCCGCACTCCTCACTAGCTTATAACTGCATCCTATTTATTTCTTGATAAGCTTCTACAAGCTTATTTCTAACTTGTACTGCCATCTGCAAAGATAGCTTGGCCTCTTCTGTTGCTAACATTACCTTATGTACATCCATTTGTTCACCCTTTATAAGGCTTTCCATATTTGAATCTGCTAAAACCTGTTTATCATTAACACTATTCATACCTTGTTTTAAAACATCTAAAAAGTTTTCTTGTTTTTCTTGCTTTTCCTTATTATTTATCTTCATATTATCAAAAATGCTACTATCTGGCACAAATCCATTAACTTTCATATTAATCCCCCTATCTACCAATTTCTAATGCTTTAGAGTACATACTCTTCATAGCATTCAAAGTATCTACATTAGCTTCATATGAACGTGACGCCGCTATAACATCAGCCATTTCATTTAATACATTAACATTTGGCATGGTTACATAACCCTGCTCATCTGCGTCAGGGTGGCTTGGTTCATAAACCTTTCTAAGGTCACTTTGGTCTTCTGATATGCCTACGGCTTTAACCCCCATAAGCTTTTCACCTTTATTATCTGTTTTGTTAAGTTCTTTTTGAATATTACTTTGAAACACAGCCACCTTTCTTATGTAAGGTTTACCATCTGCTCCTCTAGTAGTTTTAGCATTAGCAATATTAGATGCAATGGTATCCATCCTAAGTCTTTCAGCTGAAAGCCCACTAGCACTTATTCTCATGGAATCAAAAGTACTCATAATTATCTCCCCCCTCCTGTTATAACGTATCTTAAGTTAGAGAGTTTACTATTAGCTTGAGATACTAATGTATTATACATTAAAGTATTGGCTGCTTGATTAACCTTTTCATTTTCAATATCTACATTATTTCCATCTTCCCTCATGCTAGAGCTTTGATCTTGAACTACTTCAATGTCTCCATAATTTCGTCCATTATTTATGTGTTTTTCATGTGTTGTCTTAAGTTTAAACTCATTAAAGCTTTCATTTAATGTTTCTTCAAATTTTACTTGATATTTTTTATAACCTTTAGTATTTATATTTGCTATGTTATTTGCTATGGTCTTTCCCCTTATGGAAGAAGCGTCTAAAGATTTTTTTAGCATATTATAAGATCTTTCTTCCGGTATTAAAGAACTTTTCATAAACCCCAACTCCTAGCCAACATTATTATTTACAATATACAACATATTATATCAAACTTATACATAGAATAATATATAAATAAAATTTAAAGTTATATTTATATTTCAAAAATAATATTTAACACAAACTTCCTTAATATTTATTTTAAAATATATTATTTATTTCTGTTATCAATATTATTGTTTAAATTATAATATAAATTAAGTTTGTATTATAATTTGATTCTATAGTGAGTTATTACACTCTAAATAGTAATTATAATTGTTTTTTAAAATAGTGCTATACATAATGTAGCAAATTTTTACAAGATAGTCAAATAAATTTTAAATTATATAAAAAAAAGATGTAATGGATTTCACCCTATTTACATCTTACTTTTTTATTCATCTAAATATATAATTTTCATTGTAGTTCCATTTATCCCATGGCTACCATCCGTAATTTATTTTAGTCTTTCTAATACCCTAAGCACATCTTGAGGCATCCTATTAGTTTGCACCATCATGGCATTTCCAGCCTCCACTAAAAGATTATGCTTTGCTAAATGCATCATTTCCTCGGCAATATCCACATCACCGATATTACTATCAGCACCTTCCATAACTAAAGAGTTTTGCCCTTGAATATCATATAGGGATTCCATTCTATTTTGAATAGCTCCATACTTACTTCTTATAGATAAAACCTTATCTATAGATCCGTCAATTATACCTAATGCCTCATCTATTTTACCTTCATTTACCTTTATGTCTTTAAGGGATAATGTGCCTTCCTTATTAGTTAAATTTCCAGAAGTTAAATTATTCGCAGGTATAACTAATGTATCACCTACATTTGCACCAGAAGCCATTTTTATATGATCAGGTTCTGTGCCTGTTTTAGCTAAAAGCTTGACCCCGTTAAATTCTGTGTTATTAGCTATATCATCTATAGATTTTAACATTTGTTCTATTTCTTTTTGTATTACAGCTCTATCATCTTCTATTTTTGCCCCTCCGCAGCTAATAGTAAGCTCTCTTACTCTATTTAAAGCCATAGTTATGTTATCTAATCCACTTTCTACTGTTTGAAGCATACTTATACCATCTTGCATATTTCTTTGAGACATTTGAAGTCCTCTAAGCTGCATTCTTATCTGTTCTCTTTGACCCATACCAGCAGGATTATCCATAGCCTTTCCAATTTTATCTCCGCTAGATACATTGGACATAGATTTACTTTGAGCGCCTACATTTTTCGTGTAATTTCTATAAACATTTAAAGACATAAGATTATGACTAAGTCTCATATAATCAACTCCATCTTTGTTATATTATCATCTAAGCATCTTCAACTATGTTTTTTCAAGATGCATTACTTCTTAATTATCGTAAGCCTTTTCAAAAACCTTAGTCTGATAAATTAGATCAAGAATTTTTAATTTTTATAAAGTGATTCAGAGAAACAACTTATTAATGCCTTTTATACTAAATAGGATGAATTGTTTATTTTAGAGTGGAAAAAAGATGGTTTGTCAAATGCAGAGATTGAAGAAAACTTAATAGTTCTTATTGAGGGTGGGTTGATAAAATAAGGAGAATGGAAAAATAAACATAGAGTGTATTTAGTTTAAGCCACCTTCAAATATTTCAATATATTATACTTGTCATATATTCTAACTTTAACTGAGATTTAAACCTTCTTTTCATATACATCTATGTTTATCTTAATATCTACTACAATATTGTTTATCTTTTCTACCATCTGAGTAAAGGCTTATTTATTAGTATTCATTTTTAGATTTATGTCTTACAGGCATCTTAAATATTTTAAAAACACAGTCTGAAATACAAAGTTTTACAAATTTTTTTTTACTAAAACAACACTAAAAACGATATTACAAATTATTACAATCTGATATCAATTTAGCCCTATAATAAAAGTTTTCGCTATTAACCAATTCAATAACATTAGCTCTTATAGTTTTTCTCCATAGTGCTCTTTCATCTGTAATATACTTCAATTCATTATTTGAATCATTATTTTTCTTTTGTATCATTGCCGTAACTAATGATCCAAGAAATGTAGATCCTAAAATTATACCTGTTGCTCTAACTCTTTTTCTTTAAAGGTAACTCCGTCTCCTTGCGTCCATGGAGTAAGCGACCATCACCAGCTGTTCCTAATGTTGAAGCTGGTGTTGCAGTTAAAGTAACTTTTAATCCTATCGAATTGCCTGAAGTAGATGTTAATGTTCTACCTGATCCTTGTGCTGCAGCTAAATTTTTTAATGTATCATCTTGCTTTCCTGCTACAGAGTTAAATGTTACATTAGTTCCATTAATATTTACAGTTTTTGCTGTACTATCCAGTACGTCACCATCAATTAAAGCAACATTATTATTTGTTCCGTAAACAACTTTGTTACCAGAATCACCATTTAATAGCTTCTTAGTGTTAAATTCAGTGGTATTAGCTCTTCTATGAATTTCTTGTGTTAATTGGCTAACTTCTTTTTGTATTTCGCCTCTATCTACTGTAGTATTTGTATCATTAGCAGATTGAAAACTTAATTCTCTCATTCTTTGTAATATTGAGTGAGTTTCATTTAAAGCACCTTCAGCTGTTTAAATAAGCGATATAAAATCTTGAGCATTTCTTCCTGCTTGGTCAAGTCCTCTGATTTGTCCTCTCATTTTTTCTGAGATTGCAAGGCCTGCTGCGTCATCTCCAGCTCTGTTTATTCTAAGACCTGAAGAAAGTTTTTCCATAGCCTTTCCTGCTACTGAAGTATTACCCATCATATTTCTGTGAGCATTCATTGCGTTCATGTTGTGATTAATTATAATAATATATTCCTCCTTGAATTTTGAGATTTAGACATCCATGTCTTTTTTTAGGTAAATTATTTTTATCCGATGGCTACCATCCGTAACACCCCTATCCTCTTCAAGGTGGGGGATGACGGCTGCTACGCCCCTGGATAAGTTCTTCTAAGACTCAGATGGAGAGATGTATTCCTTATAAGTAAACTCCACGTGAGTCTAAGAGTCACTTGATAACTTAGTCTTAATATATACTTCAGACTGTTTTTATAATGCTTTATAGCTTTTTTGAAATTATTTTAAATCTTTTTATTAAAATATATAGAATCTACACTAAATCTTTTATTATAGCTTTTAGAAGCGCTTTTTAATTCTACTAGCTTATCTATTTCTTCTTTAACTTCACTCTTTTTTTCATTTAGCATAGTGGATAATTTACTTTGAAGAGGTATTATATTTAGATTAGTACATAAATCTTTAAATATTTCATTATCGTACTCCTGAGATTCAATATGATTTATTAAATCCTGCCTTTTTTCTAGTAAAGGGTCTAACTTATCAATATTATCTTCTTCTAAAGCTTTTATTAAATCTAAAGTTGCATCTTTATATTCTATAAGGTGGGACTTTAATATTTTCACCTCTTTTATATTCATATATTAACTTTGTCCCCCTCCAAATTGTTGCATAAGCCATGCACTTTGTGAGTTCATTTTGTTCATGGCCTTTTCTAGTGCTGCAAACTTTCTGTAATATCCATTTTCTCTATCAAAAAGCTTTTTTTCCATCTCTCCTATACGTTTATCTCTATCTAACATATCCTTACTAAGAGTATTATTTACCTCTGAAAAGTCCCCTTTTATTCCTGCTTTTTCTATAAGTAATCCTTTTTTACCGTTACTATTCCTTGTAGTTCTTGTATAGTCTAAAAGTATATCATTAACTCTTTGAAATATTCCTTCTTCATTCCATCTAGCTTCTCTATCATTAGATGACATATCTGGGTCATAATATTTTACTGTATCTGATTGTTTTGTCAAAAGTTTTATTACCTTTTCTGGATTGTTTTCTAATGCTTCTTTTAATTTTGTCTCATTTATTTCAAGCTTACCTCTTTTAGTAGTATCACTTACTGTAGATATACCTAAGTCTGTTATGGATATACCTGCTTCTTTTACTCCGTCATAAAATGAGCTTCTAAGCTTTGATAGCATATCTTCAAGATTACTATCACCTTTTAAAAGACCTTGCTTTGCTTTATCTTCCCACTTTTTAATTTCCTCTTCTTTCATTCCACTTTTTTGTTCTTCTGTAAGAGGTAAAAATTTATATTGCTTTTTCTCTGAAATTTGATTATTTATTTTTTCTATAACTTCATTATACTTTTCTACAAAGCCTTTTATCTTTTCTAGAGGCTTATCTACATCTTTTTTTATAGAAATATTATTAGATCCTTTTGAAACTAATGAATATTTTATATTATCTATTACAAAGGCATTAGTTTCTTTACTAACTTCTACAAAATTCTCCATGCCAGGGGCCTTAATCTTAGCCTGTGAATTTTCACCTTTAACTATATTATCTGAGACTGTTCCATCTTCTCTATTATCCATTGCCAGTAATTTCTTTAGGCTATCATCAATACTTAAAACTGAATTTTCTCCTGTTTTCACTGTTTCGAATTTAAAGCTTTGGGTAAGCTCGCTAAAGGATAACTTAACATTTCCCTTTGTTTCACTTTTTACTAAGTCCACAAGCTTATCTATTGTCATGTTTTCATCAACTTTTATAGTGTAGTTTTCTGAACTATTAATAGTAGTCCCATCTAATGCAATACCTTCTTTACCATAGGATATTTTAAACTCACTATTTCCAATTCCAATTTCCGAAACTTTTGTATCTCTTTTTAATATTACTTTGGACTTGAATGCATCCTTTCGACTTTCAAAGCCTGCACCCTTTGCAAGTTTTATTACCTCTACCTCATAATTACCCGCCTCTGCTCCAGCTAAGGCTTCTATATCCACACCAGGATTTTCACCAGCTATTTTATTTGATATTGTAGCCTTGTATCCAGTAAATGTATTAGGAGATAAAAGGTAGGTGTCTGTTTTAAGCACATCAAAATAATTTTTCTTGAATTTATTTATATCCGATAGTGTATCTCTATAAATTTCTTGTCTCCACTGTGTTATTTGCCTATCTTGCTTCATCTTATCCATTCTCATTTGATAAGGTTTCATCATGTTTTTAACCATGGTATCTGTATCCATACCAGTGGCAAGACCTGTAATTCTATTTGGACTTATATTCATACAATCCCTCCTAGTTCTTTTAAAATTATTAATTATCCATTAAATAATTTTGGTTTTTAGCTATTTGTTTTAGAAATCTTATAAGCCTCTTCCCAGGTGTTTCGTACATCTTCTATTAGTGGTATAATTTCATCCATTATATTTATGTCTTTTTTCATATTAGCAACAACTAATCTATCTACTATAAATTCATATACTTTTAAAAGGCTTTCTGCCCACTGCCCGCCTTTTGATACATCTAAGCTATTTATTAATTCATAAAATATATTTTGAGTTTTTATTATGTTTTCGTGAGCTTTTTTTATATCTTTATCTTCTATAGCTTGTCTTCCCATTTTTGAAAATTTTACAGCACCATCTAAAAGCATGAGCAAAAGTTGCTCTTTAGAGGCAAAGTTAACGCTATTATTTTTATACACATTATAAGCATTATTCCCTTGCATTTTATCTATTCCCCCTATTTCCTTATATCAAGGAATCTTCCCTTGTAAGTTTCTTTAGTAGTATTTTTATGTTCTATTGTAGCCTCTACCTCTACATTTTCAGGCCTTGTGGCCTCTATAGATATATCTTTATGACCCTTTGCATATTTAGATAAGTTAAACTTCTCTTTTGAATCTTTTTTATTTTTCCATCTTCCGTTTCTTCTTCCGGAGTCATTTTCTTCTTTATTTATAAGAAGTGTTCTTTTAGAATGAACCTTACCTTCTCTTGTTTCTGCATTAATCCTATCTCTTAGGTCATTATCAACTTTATTTAATCTAAATTCCATGGTATCACCTCAATAATAGTATATATTTGATGTATTTTTAAGTTAAGCTTTTTTATCTACTAAAAGTCCTACCATTTCACACATTTTAGCCACCATATCTATTATCTTTCTTGGTGGTATTTCCATTATCACTTCTTTAGTGTCAGTATTTACTATCTTTATCATAATCTGATTCAATTTTTCATGCATCTCATATTCCGCATGCACATTTTCACCTTGTAAAAATTTATTTAACTTTTCTACAGAAACTTTCATATCTTCTTTAGAAAAATCTTTGTTTTGTGACTTTATAGGCTCTATAGGTGGTAACATAGATGTATCTACACTTGTGTCTTTCACTACTATACTTAAGTTATAATCTGTGGAGTTTTGTCTTCCCTTACTTATCCTTGTAACTTCCATATTAATACTCCTTCTACATCATATTATTTCTTAAAGTTTTTTAACATATCTATACTAAAGTTTGTAGATTTTTTATTTTCTTCTCTTACCTCATCATAGAGCTCTTTTCTTAAAATCTTTATTTCCTTTGGTGCTGAAATGGCTAGTTTTACGCTACCCTCTTCTGTCTTCACTACTGTAATTTCAATATCATCCCCTATGAGCAAAGATTCACCTTTTTTTCTGGTTATAACTAGCATCTTATCACTCCTTAATCAAAGGGTATTTTATAGGATACTTTTCATCCTGTAGTATTATTTGTTCCCCTAAATCTTTTTTTATATTTATAATTATAGGTGCTCTAAGATTTACTGTTATACTATTTATATTCGAACTTAAAGTAACAGTATTAAGCATTAATACATCACTTTCTTCTTCTATCTTTAATGTTTTTAATGTGTTTTCTGGTAAGACTACTTCATAATCCACTGCAAAATCAAAAGGATTAATAACTATAATGCCTACGTCTTTATCTTCTATAGAGTGTAAAATTTTAAAAACTTCATTACCCTCCACTGAAAATAGCACAAATTCTCTTAAATCTTCAAATCCTGGAATACCTTTATTAAACCTTATAATATCTTTTTCTTCAAAGCCTATAATCCCATGATATTTAGTTTCAAAATTCATTTTATAAACACCTTCTTAATTTTATCTTATATAATCCATTAGTGTTGGTTGTATTATTCTAGCACTTGCTTGAAGTGATGCCATGTAGACTGTCTGCATTACATAGGATTCCATACTGTTTTCTGTAAAGTCTATATCCTCTACCTCTGAAAGTATTTCAGTCATATTAAAGTTTTCTTCTATATTTCTTTCCTTTGCAGATTCCATCCTATTTTGCTTTGCTCCAACACCAGACCTTAGTTTTAATATATTGTCTAATATATCACTTACTCCTTGAAGGTCTTCCCCTATTAGTTTATCCCTATCCTCTGGCTTATCACTATCTAAATGATCTGTTATATTGCTTAATATTTTTCTAATATCTAAGTCTTCTTTTTTTGAGTTTTGAAACTTAGTTATTTCAGTTGCCGTTACATTATATTCAATATAAACACCTTGAGATACCTCTACGCTAAGCTTTGAATTTATCATATTATATTCGTCATTACCAATATCAATTTCTTGTCCTTCGCGGCCTCTATAAATAAGTTTACTATTTTCTCCTGTCTTTACTATGTCCATAGGCTTTGATGTTCCTCTTGTTCCTCCGAATATATACTTCCCATCAAAATTTGTATTTAGTATTTGCGAAAACTCTTCTATCTTTTCGTTTACTTCATCTTTAATTGCCTTTCTTTCAGAAGATCCGTAGGCTGCATTTCCAGCTGATACTAAAAGATCTCTTACTCTTTTAAACACTTCTCCAGATTGTCCTAAAGCTGTATCTGCTGAATCAAGCCAGTTTATTGTATCTTTTATATTTTCATTATATTGCTTATTTGCAACTATATCTGAATTAATTTGCATTATTCTTGAAACTTTAAATGGATTATCTGAAGGTCTTCTTACCTGTTTTCCTGAGGTTCCTTGTTCTTGTATTCTTTTCATATTATTAAGATTATTTCTCATATCGCTTAAAAAGTTATGGGAAAGCATCTTATTTGTAACTCTCATAATTACACCACCATTTTTATAATTTTATCTTTTAAGTCCATTAATTACTACATCTAGCAGCTCATCTATTGTAGCTATAACTTTAGCATTTGCCTGATATGCATGTTGAAATTGTATAAGATTAGTCATTTCTTCATCCTCTGATACTCCAGATATACTAAGCCTTGACTCTTCAAAGCTTGCTAAAAGTTTCCTTTGGTTCTTTGCTGTTTGATTAGCTTCTTGGGCATCTACACCTAATTTATTTACCATATTTTTAAAATAAGCATCCATCTTCATACCTTTAACATTGTTTTTTATAAAAAATTCATTAGGAGCTGTATCAAATCCATTTGAACCTTTTACGCCAATTAAGTCTTCTCTAGTTTTTATGTCGGATCCTATATCTTGTATCATTAAAATTGTATCTTTTAATCCTGCTATTGCAAGAGCTCTCTCATTATCAGATTCCCCTGATTCCTTACTTGATCCTACAAATATCTTCATTACATCTTTCATTATTTCTGGATTTACAGCTATATTACTTGCATTTATATCATCTTCGCTACCACCATCTTTATTTATAAAAAATAGAATTTGATCATTTTTATCAATGTTTTTGGTGTGTATAGCGTTTACTGACCAAGCTAAGGACTTTGCTAGTCTATTTAAATCATTTTCGTACTTTTGAATATCATCATTTATAGACATAAGACCTTTTAGTTCACCTTTAGAAGGTTTAAACAAAGAGGTATTGAAGGATTTGGTTGGATCTAAATTAAGTTCCCCTGTAACACTATCTATAGTGCCTAAGGATACTCCATTATCATCTACCGGTTCTCCATTAACATTAGTCCAAATTACTCTTGAATCTTCTAATTCTTTTTTAATTCTAGAAATTTCATTTTGATCCGCCGGATCCATTTTTAGTGTAACAGTAACTTTATTTTCAGCACTAAGCTTATTACCAAGCTTATAATAAGTTACTTCAATATCTCCTGTATACTGCCCTGTTGATGGATCCTTTTTAGCATCTATACTATCTACATAAGATAATCTATTAACTTCTGTCTTGTTATTAACTGCTTTTATCATATTTAGATTTGAGTCTTCTGCTTTAAGGTTTATGCCTTCATAATTGCTTTTTTCTATTTTTATATTAAACTTTGAACTTATTTCATCTAATAACATATCCCTTTGATCCATAAGATCATTCGGCATTTTTCCCGATACATTTACTGTCATTATCTCTTGGTTTAACTTGTCGATTTGATCTAAAAGAGCACTTACCTCTGCTACAGCTGATCTTGTAAGTTCTTTTGAGTTTTCTTTTAGCTTTTCAAGCTGTCCATAGGTATGGTTTATAGAATTTGCTAAGGATGCTGACTTTTCCGCTGCTACTACCCTGGTATTTGATCCTTCTGGATGTTTTGAAAGATCCTGCCATGCTTTATAAAATTCTCCCATCAAATTAGATATTCCAGTATCTGTAGGTTCATTTAATATTCCCTCTACTTCCGAAAGAAACTTTTCTCTTGTACTGTATTGACCTAATATACTACTTTCTGCCCTAACTTGAAAGTCTATAAAGGAATCTCTGATTCTTTCTATTGCCGCAATCTGTGATCCTGTACCAAGCTGTCCTGGTTCTGCTGTGTTGTGTATACTTGGTGTTGCAAAGGGCCTTGTAGTAGTGATTTTTGCTCTTTGCCTTGAGTATCCATCAGTATTTGCATTTGCTATATTATGTGCCGTTACATCTAATGCCTTTTGTTGTGTAAACATTCCTCTTTTTGCTATATTAAAAGTTCCGAATAATCCTGACATACTTCCACCTCAATTATTTTCCTATCTTCCCCAAAGAATTATAGGTTGTATTTGGTCTATTAGGGTTTATTATATTTAATATCTTACCTGTATAGACAATACCTTGCTTTAGTATCATTTCATTAGTATCTTTTTGAATAATTAAGCTACTAAGAATGTTTTTAACATTAATATAACTATCCTCTAAATCATCACTGTGAAGTTCTTTAATAACTTCACTCATAGCTCTTCCCTTTGTAATTGCTCGCCTTTTCACTTCTGCTTTTGCAATGGTTTTATTGCACTTTTCAATATCTTCTATTATAGCTTCTAATTTAAACACATCTTTTTTTAATATATAATCATGTTGAAGATTTAAAAGTTCTAACAATTCTCCTAAGCACTTAGCTTCTTCATCCATTATATCCTTTAGTTCTTCTCTCATTTATAAAAATTCTCTCCCTTTCATAATCTTTAGCATTTTATCTGCTAAATCTTTAGAGTGAACTTTATAGGTTCCATTTTCCACACTAAGCTTTATGCTTTCAACCTTTTTTTCGTCCTTTATCATATCTATATTATCAAAGGACATATCCCTTAAGCTTCTAGCTGTAGATGATATTTCTATAGAGTCCTTCTTACTTATTGATTTATTACTTTCATTTACCTTCTTATTATCTCCATAAGCTTTTATAAAACTTACATTATGATTTATTGGCTTAATATTCATATAACCACCTCCGGTTTAAGTTCACCTAATACATTCTTTTCATATATTAATTATCGTATGGTTCTTTAAAAGGTTTAGTAAAAGCCTATAAATTTAAAGTGTAAAGTATAAAATAGTGCTAATAAGATCCTCATTTTACTTAAAATCTTTATAGCACTATTTTATGTTTTTAACGCGTTTTATTTATATACTTTAATGATTTATCTTCCAAGAGTTTTAACTCTTTCTGTATTATTAACTATACTGGTAATTCTAACTCCAAAGTTTTCATCTACCACAACTACTTCGCCATAAGCCACTCTTTTTCCATTTACTAAAATTTCTACTGGTTCTTCTGCAAGTTTGTCTAGTTCCACTAAAGACCCTGTACCTAAACTTAAAATATCCTTTATAGACTTTTTAGTTCTTCCAAGTACTACGGATATTTCTAAAGGAACATCTAAAATAAGATCGATATTTTTCACATTTCCTTGAACTCTTTGTTCTTCTAATGGTTGGAAAGAAGCTTTTTGTACATCTACCTCTTCTTGTTTCATTGTTATAGCTGACTCTTCGATGGATTTCTCATAAATCTCACTATTACTAGGTGTATCATAAGATCCATTCCTTTCGCTATTAGCATTTGTATTAACTTTTGTAGTCTCTTTTGCTTCTTCAGTTACAGACTTATTGTTATTATCTGACAGCTCTTCTTGTGTAAACTTTTCTTCTTCCCCCATCATTATTTTAACGATTTTTTTGCCTGTAGCAACTGGTAATATTTGCATTATAGTGCTATCTATTAACTTCCCGATAGTCATACTAAAGGAAACTTTTATTATAGGCTCATCTTCGCTTATATCATCTGCTAAAGGTTCCGTGTTATCCGTCCATATCTTTGATACAGGTGGAGATATGTTGACCTCCCTTGAAAACATAGTTGCCATGGAGGTAGCTGCTGAAGCTATCATTTGATTCATTGCCTCTGATACTGCGCTAATCTCTATTTCCGAGAGTTCCGGTGTGGAGTTTAGACCATCTCCTCCCATCATAAGACTGGATATGACAGATGCATCTGGGGTTTTCATCACCAAAAGATTTTGTCCTATTATTCCACTAGTGAATTTAACCTGTAGTGCTATATTAGGTATCTCAAAAGAATTTTTAAGTTCTCTTAATGTAGTCAAAGTAACTACAGGTGTTGTAATATTAACCTGTTGATTTATTATTTGAGAAAGAGTAGTGGAGGCAGAACCCATGGATATATTACCTATCTCTCCAAGTAAATCTTTATCTATATCGGATAGTACTTCTTCCTCTATATTTATATTTTCATTAGAATCCTCACTATTCCCTCCGTCTCCCTTTAATAAAGCATCTATTTCCTCTTGGGAAAGGAATCCATTACTCATAGTTTTCCACATCCTTATCTATAATATCCAAAATTTGTGCACCCTTATTTTTACCGATGAGACCTGGCTTAATATAGAAGCATTCCTCATCTTCTACTATAAGTTTTATAGGCTTGTTGCACTTACTATCTAGTGTAATTACATCTCCAACTGTTAACTTTAAAAAGTCATCTACAGTTAAGGATGCCTTACCTAATATAACTCCTAGGGATACATCTACAATATCTAACCTAGTTCTTAATCTTTCTCTAGACTCTTTTAGCACTCCTTCATCATTTTGTTGGAACCAATATTGAACTACTAATTTATCTAGAACTTTTTCTATACTTAAATAAGGAATACATATATTTATAAAAGTATTGTTTTTCCCCATCTCCACAGAAAATGTAACTAGTGCTACTGGCTCATTAGGTGCTAATGTTTGATTTAATGCTGGGTTTGTTTCTATGCCCTCTATTTCTGTTTGAACACTTAAAATATCTTCCCAAGCTAGTTTTAAATTACCTATAAGTCCCTTATTCACTTGAGTTATTATATTTTTATCTATATCTGTAAATTCTCTTAACTTATATTTATTATCACCTTTTCCTCCAAGTAAAATGTCTATTATTTGAAACACAAATTGAGGATTAGTTTCAAATAATATGGATCCATTTAAAGGTGGCATTTTAAATATAGTCAGTATTGTAGGGTTAGGTATAGAATGTATAAATTCTTCATAAGTTATCTGTTCTACCGATTCTATTTTTACCTTAACATTAGTTCTTACTTGGGCTGACAGATAATTTGATATAATCCTTGCATAATTATCATGAATGAGTTCTAAAGTCCTTATATGATCTTTTGAAAACTTTTGTGGACTTCTAAAATCATAAGGCTTTACCTTTTGTTTTTCTTCTTCTTTTGGAAGCTCGTCTGGCTCAATTTCTCCTGAAGACAAGGCAGACAGCAATGCATCAATTTCGCTTTGGGATAATACCTCTGCCATTATATTCCCTCATTTCCTTCTTAATTTGCTAAGAGTTTATTTATATCTATTAAAGTTACGACTCTATCTCTAAAATTTATAACCCCTTTAACGTATGAATTCATGCTTTGTTCTTCAACTCTTTCAATAATATCTTCTTTTATTTCTAAAACCTCGTCTACTTGATCTACGGTTATAGCCACTTGTTCTTCTTCCATATTTAAGATTATGATATTATTCTGATCTTCTTTAGATATTCCCATATCTAAAATCATATTAATATCTAATAAAGATATTATAGTACCCCTTAAATTTATAAGCCCTTTTATGTATACGGGAGCCTTTGGTACCTTAGTTATTTCCATGATATCACTTATACCTTGTACTTTTGAGGTCTCTACAGCAAATTGTTCGTCATTTAATTTAAATATTACTATTTGCATATTAAAAAGCCTCCTTTAACCTATAGTCTTTTTTATAGCTTCTAAAACTCTATCTGCTTGAAATGGCTTTACAATAAAATCTCTTGCTCCAGCTCTTATAGCTTCCATTACCATGCTTTGTTGTCCCATGGCACTACACATTATTACCTTAGCTGCTGGATCAAATTCTTTTATTTGTTTAACAGCTTCAATACCATCCATATCTGGCATTGTAATATCCATTGTTACAACCTCTGGCTTTTCTTTTTTATACATTTCTACAGCTTTTATACCATTACTTGCTTCACCTACTACTTCAAACCCATTTTTCTCAAGAATGTCTTTAATCATCATTCTCATAAAAGCAGCATCATCAACTATTAATACTCTTGTCATTTTTTCTACCTCCAACATTAAATTACTCCTAGTGCATTTAACATTTTCTCTAAAGATCCCGGCATTGGGACATAATAAAAATGTCCACTAATATCCTGGTTTAAATCACTATTTAAAAACATGGTTTCAATATCTAATACGTATTCATCATATTGACCTGATTCAATAAATGTAGTGCTAAGTATTGCTCCTAGCATATCATAAGTTACCGCTGGTACAGATGGAGTTATAAGTAAATTTGTGAATTTTGAAATAGCATTCATATAAGATCCTGCTATTATATTACCTATTTCACAAAGCACTGAATACCCCATTTCGCTTATTTCTTCTTCTTCCCTTTTCCCTGTCATAAGTTCTATTATATTTAAAGCTACAATTCTTTCAAATATAAATAATATATTTCCAGGAGCACTACCAAGTACCCTAACAATAACACCTACTACAGGCTCTTCTCCACTTATTCGCAAAAATACCTCATCAAACTTTACTATATTTACATAAGGCACTGTCATATCAATTTTTCTATTTAATAATTGTGAAAGAGCTGTAGCAGCGTTTCCTGCACCAATATTCCCAAGTTCCTTTAGGGCATCAAGTTGCATATCACTAAACTTTAAATAGCTCATTATGAATTATACCTCCATCTAAGCTTATAGAGATAGTCCTTATCATATTAAGGCTCCAACATCAAGAATTAATGTAACCAATCCATCTCCAAGAATAGTAGCTCCAATGTATTCCTTTGATGCTTGAAGAGTTTTACCAAGAGGTTTTATTACTATTTCTTGTTGTCCTAAAAGACCATCTACTAAGAGGCCTACCGTCTTTTCACCTACATTTATTATTACTATAAATCTTTTTTTATTTTCCTTATCTATTTCTAAATTTATTTTTTCATTTACCCTAACTAGTGGTATTATGGTATCTCTATATATTATAACTTCTTTACCATCAGTTCTTTTTATTAAGTCTTCGCTGTAATCTATTACCCTATCTATATATCCTAAGGATATAGCCATAGTTTCGTTGCCTACTTTTACAAGAAGGGCTTGAATTATTTGCAAAGTTAACGGAAGCTTAATTATAAATGTCGATCCTTTATCTATTTCACTTATAACATCTACAGTTCCACCTAAAGCACCTATCTTTGTTTTGACAACATCCATACCAACTCCACGTCCTGAAATATCAGTAACCTTTTCATTAGTACTAAATCCTTGAAGAAAAACTAGATTTCTTATGTCATTATCATTCATACCTTCTGTGCTTATCCCCATTTTTTCTGCCTTGTTTTTAACTTTTTCTACCTCTATTCCCTTACCATCATCCTCCACCTTTATAACAGCCTTTGTACCTTCTTGATAGGCACTTAATGTAATTGTTCCAATTTCACTTTTCCCTTTTTTAAGTCTTTCTTCTTTGCTTTCTATTCCATGATCTGCAGCATTACGTATAAGATGTATTAGAGGTTCTCCTATTTCATCTATTACTGTCCTATCTAGTTCTGTATTTTGACCCTCTATCTTAAATTCTATTTCCTTATCAAGTTCTACTGAAAGATCTCTTATCATTCTTGGAAATCTATTGAAGACAACATCTAGTGGAAGCATTCTTATTTTCATAACTAAATCTTGAAGATCAGATGTAGTTCTAGCTACTTGTTCTAAAGTCTCATTTAATTCTAATAATTTATAGCTTGTACTTATCTGTTCTAGTCTGGTTCTATGAATAACAAGCTCAGACACCATATTCATAAACTTATCTAATCTTTCTAAGTCAACCCTTACAGATTGGTGTGTCTTTTTATGATTAGTACTATCACTTTCTTTATGTTCATCTTTTGGTTGAATTTTTACCTTCTTTACTTCATTTATCTGTTTTTCCTTATTAACTTTAGCACTAACATCCTTTATTTCTTTTGATTTATTTTGTTCTAAATCTATTTCGCTAACTTTAACATCTCTTACCTCAGAAATATTGGATATAATGTTAAATACCTCTTCATCATTTTTAGTTGTTATA
Organism: Clostridium algidicarnis DSM 15099; assembly: GCF_002934235.1. Classification (GTDB taxonomy): domain Bacteria; phylum Bacillota; class Clostridia; order Clostridiales; family Clostridiaceae; genus Clostridium_L; species Clostridium_L algidicarnis. The sequence continues at coordinate 146,478 of NZ_PTIS01000001.1, read as the reverse complement.
TATACTAAAGAAATTTGAAAATCAAATATTTCATTTTCTATATCTTCTGCACTAGGAATAGATTTTATTATTTCTCCACTTTCCTCTAATGATTTAAATATTAAAAAAGCTCTCGCTGACTTTAATAAAGTATTTTCATCTAATGTTATGTATATTTCTTTAGCATAAAAATCTTTTTCTACAGCTTGCTTAATTACGTTAATATCATATTCATTAAGTTCTATACCATCTTCTACTAATTGTTCTTTTTCAATTTCTTTTATTTCTACCTTTTCTTCATGATGCTCTTCAGCTATAGATTCTAACTGACTTATTATACCTGCTATATTTTCTTCTGATTCCACACCCTCTGATACATTATCCACCATTTTCTCAAGAGTATCAAGGCATTCAAAAAGTACTGTTACAACCTTTTGTGTAACTTTAAGTTCTCCTTCTCTAAATCTAGATAACACATCTTCCATTTTATGAGTAAGTTCTGCCATATCATTATATCCCATGGTGGCTGCCATTCCTTTTATTGTATGTGCTACCCTGAATATTTCATTTAATTTATCTATATCCTCTGGTCTTTGTTCAAGTTCTAATAAGGACTCATTTAATGTTTGAAGATTATCCATAGACTCTTCTAAAAACATGGATAAATATTGTTGTGTATCCATCTACTTACCTCCTTATAGCTTCTTATATATAAAAGTAGAAGCCTTTTCAAATCCAAATTCTTTATAATTATATATACTTTCAGTGGCACCTACAAAAAGTATACCACCTGGGTTTAAAGCGCTGCTAAATTTTTTATATATATTATCTTTTATATCTTGATTAAAATATATAACTACGTTTCTACATATTATTACATCAAAACCATTGCTATATCTATCCATAATAAGATCATGTTTTTTAAAGCTTACCATGTTTTTTATCTTACTATCTAAAATATATTTACCTTCTGATATACTAAAATACTTATTTGCATAGTCTTTTGGCATATTTTTAATATCTGAAGCTGAATATTCACCTTTCTTTGCCTTTTCTAAAATTGTATTATCTATATCTGTAGCTATAATATTGTGTTTTACGCCCTTAGATATATCATCTAGTATCATAGCTATAGAGTACGGCTCAGCTCCAATAGAGCAGGCAGCACTCCAAATTTTAAGAGGTCTTTTACTTCTCGTTATTTCTTCTTTAAGCTTTAATTTGAATTCATTAAAAATCTCTGGATTTCTAAAAAATTCCGTAACATTTATAGTTATAAAATCAAGAAACTTTTGTCTTTGTTCTTGATCCTTTTTTAATAAAATTACGTATTCATCAAGATTGTTTGCACCAACCCTAGACATTAAGCTTTTAATTCTTCTATGAAGTTGATTTGACTTATAGGCGGATAAATCAATACCAAAATCCTTTAAAACCCACTTTTCGAATTCTATAAAATCCATACTATCTTCTAACCCCCATAACAGTCTTTACAATATGTACTGGTATATCTTGCAATGGTAGTACTATATCAACCATACCTGTTTCATAAGTAGCTTTAGGCATACCATATATTATACAAGTAGATTTATCTTCTGATATTGTAAGTCCACCTCTTTTTTTAACTTCAACAGTGCCTCCGGCACCATCTTTACCCATGCCAGTCAAAACAACACTCATAAGATTAGTTCCGTAGACCTTTGAGGCCGATATAAATAACTTATCAACTGCAGGTCTCACCCCCCAAATTGAAGGCTCTGTGTTAAGATGTATCTTCTTGTCTTCCCACACTTCCATATGGAATCCTCCTGGTGCTATGTATACTGTGTCCTTTTCTATATCGTCACCTTCTGCTGCTTCCTTAACCCTTATATCACTATTAGCATTAAGTCTTTCAGCAAAAGCTTTGGTAAATCCTGCAGGCATATGCTGTACAACAAGCACCGGTACTCCAATATCTTTTGGGAGGGCTGTAATTACGCTATAAAGTGCCTTAGGTCCTCCTGTGGAGGCTCCAATAGCTACTGCTTTTATTCTACCTATGGCATTAACTTCTGCTTCTTTACCCTTTTTTAGGGACTCTCTTCTTATTTCTCTTTGTTCTTTTAAAGTTATCCTCATCCTTTTAAATTCTCTAGAATTATTGTCTGGAGATATTTTATTATATGCTCCTCTTATCTTTTCTGTCAAATCTTCCCTAACCTTATTAATATCTAAAGAAATTTCACCAGAAGGTTTTGGTATAAAATCAAAAGCTCCTGACTCAAGACACTCAATGGTTAGTTCAGTTCCTTTTATAGATATACTACTTAACATTATAACCGGTACAGTTATTCCTCTTTTTTTAAGTTCTTTCAAAGCTGTGATTCCATTCATCTTAGGCATTTCAACGTCTAATGTTATTATATCCGGGTTAAGTGTTTCAAGTTTTAATAGGAGTTCTTCGCCATTTTTAGCTATACCTATAACTTCTATATCCTCTTCCGCATTTAACATATCTGATATAATTTTTCTCATTAAAGCGGAATCATCTACTACAATAACTTTGATTTTATTCAAGCTTCATCAACTCCACTATAATTCTTTTGTACCCATTCCAACAGTCCTTATGTATACAATTCCACTTTCAGCATCTAATATCATGGTCCTACCTTTATTTCCACCTATATCTATTGATATCAATGGTATACTTAACTTTTCTAGGCTCGCCTTTACTGCTAGCCCATTTCTATTACCTATATCATTTATCATGCCTTTATCTGAAAAATTAAACATAGAGGCCCCACCAGCTATTTTAGCTTTTATATTTCTTTTCTTAGCTCCGGCCCTTTCCATCTTTTCTAATAACAGTGGTATAGCTAAATCAGCAAATTTAAGAGGCTTACTTAAGCTATTAAACTGTGTACTATCTGGCAACATTATATGTGCAAGTCCTCCTAATGATATTTTATTATCATATAATGCTATTCCTATACAAGACCCAAGCCCTACTGTAATTATTTTGCCTGGAGAACTCACTATATTAAGATCCGCAATTCCTATTCTTACTTCATTACTTTCCATAATTCACCCTTATATTATGCTCTTTTTCTCTTTATCAGTGAGAATATTTCCTAGATTTAAAAATATAACAATCTTTTGATTTACTTTTATAAGTCCCTTAATATATCTTTTGGAAATAGGTGTTGCTATATCAGGAGGACTTTCTATATCTTCAGACTTAATATCTTTAACTTCTGATACTACATCTACTATCATACCTACTTTTTGCATATCTTGTTTTACTACTATGATCTTAGTTTCTGCGCCTTTTTCACCTTGAATTAAGTTGAATCTTTTAGCAAGGCTTACTATAGGTAATATATGTCCCTCATAATTTATTACTCCCTCCACAAAATCTGGAGTATCTGGAAGTACTGTAGGCACTTCATATCCTAATATTCTTTCTACTTCTATTATATCTGTGGCATAATTTTCGCCATTTAGGTTAAAGATTAAAACTTTAATCTCATTTTCATTCATCTAATTAAATCCTCCTATAACTTTAATCTATCTATTACTATCTCTCCCTCGGAATCCACATAAGCATGTACATCTTTACTTGCTATTTCTAATATATTTTCTTTTTCTCCAAATGCAAAAATCGTATTTTCATAAGCTACATCTACATATATATGACCACTAGGTTCTACTGAAAGTGTCGTAAAAACAGATCCAGGGCTTCCTACCACCCTAGCTCTTATCTCATTTTTAGCTTTTATCTTTCCTCCTCTTGCAATAGCTCCTGGTTGCTCAAAATATATATTATTATTAGATGAAATATTAGATATATACTCACCCTTCCCCTTAAAAATAATATTTCCCGAACTACTTACATCAGAATCTTGGCAGTAGCTTATTGAAATATTTGATGGTAAATTTAAATTATTATTTAATATTTCTATTTTATCTTTAATCCTAGAAATTATATCATCTATTTCACTAAAATGTTTTATATTTAAAGGTCCAAAGCCCATGATGTTTTTTTTGAGTATATCTATGAGCTCTGTATCATAATCTTCATCTAATCTAGCATATTTTATAATATTCATACATAGCCTTGGTATGTTTTTAAATTTACTATCTATTAAAGCTTTAATTAATTCCCCATCACCCGTATCTCTACCTACTAAGTTAAATTTTTTAACTTCTAATATATTTTTTACCATTGATTCAAATGTTGTTAAAAGTACAGTAAGATTTTGAATATATTCTATCTTTAATACGTCCTTACCTCCACCATATATCTTAGATAAAATAATATTACCATTAATATTTATATCCCCTTTACTTACTATCTCTGACGACTCTACAGCCCCCTGAATAACTACAGTACTTCCGCCTTCAACTTTCATGCCTTCGGTGACATTTCCCTTTACAACTATTTCTCCAGAAAATTTTATGTTTCCAGTCTTTAAGTTTACATCCGAGGGCACTTCATGTATAGGTTTTACAAAAAATGCTCCATTTCTAAAAGAAGGTTTTCCATCTATTGAAGATATTATTTTATCCCCTTCTTCTGAAACATAACAGCCTTCTACAGCTTTAAATATAATAGCTTTAGCTGGTTTATAAGGCAAATCTACACCTCTAACATTTTTACCTACTCTACCTTCTTTTCCAGCTTTCTTTTCTGCAATAATATCACCTTTTTTAATAGCCTCTACAGAACCTATACTTTTATAATCTATGGTTCCACTTTTATCTTCTTTAAATTTATTTGTATCTTTTCCAAACTTAAAGCTTATGTAATCTTCTTCTTTATCTATAGGAAGTAGTCCTTCAGCCACAAGAATGTGATTTTGATTTTTTATCTTTGTTAACTTCTTTATTTGCTCATCAATTATACCAAAAACAACCCCAACCTTCGTTAAAGCTTCTATTATCTCTTCTTCATTATAAAGTGGTGAGTATAACTGTTTTTCTTCAATTTCAATATGCAAGTTCTGAACGTCTTTGCAGTCCTTTATTTTAAAAATCTTTTTTGGTGTAAATTCTGTACTTATATAAACTTTCATCTTATCTGGAAATACGTTTATATCTAAAGTCCTTTTAGGTATAGTATCATCTTCTGGAAAACTAGTTTCAATATTAGTGCTACTAAATACTTCAACTTCCTCTTGTATCTCTTCTCCATTAACTTTAATAATTAAATTTTTAGAAGGATTTATTTTTGCAGGTAATCCCCCATCTTTAGGATCTGAAACATAAATCTTTCCATCATTTATGCTAATTGTCCCTTGCTTTTGTTTAATAGCATTTGATTCTTCATCTTCCTTTTGCAAAATAACATTAATCACAGCCTTTTTTATAAAGGTACCTTTTTTTTCTTCAATTATTTTGTAAATTAAATCTTCCTTAGCTATACCTAAATCTTTAGTTGCTTTTAAAATACACTTTTCTATGGTAGATGCGGAATAAATTTTTTCATTCATCTTAATCTCCCCAATATATTATTTTTATGTTCTAAATTTTATCACATTGAAAATATTATATATGATTTATTTAATGTATCTTGGCTAAGTTATATATATATTTAGTTTTTATACCTAAATATATAATATGTCTATATAATTATCGTAGGTTACACCCAATAATTTATATAGTCTTTCACTTTTTCACGATATTTATCCATTATTATTTTTATTATACCATTTTGTGTAGACTTTAATAAGTTTTCATCTATATATTTTATAGGTAGAACACTTGGAGATGTTCCTGATATAAAAGCGCCATCTAAATTCATTAATTCCTCATACTTATATCCTTCTTCTTTGACATTTATTTTATTTTCTAAGCATATTTCTAAAATCTCATCTCTTGTTATTCCAGGTAGAACTTCTGAAATAGGAGATGTTATCACACAGTCTTCTTTTATAAAAAATATATTAGACTTACTACCTTCTGTTACTTTTCCATTTTTATCTACCAATATAGCTTCATAAACCTGTTTATCATTTATTTTTTCATTAATCTTTTCTCGAAAGTCATCGTTTACAATCTTAGCATTAGGATTATCTCTTTCACCGTGATAAAGAATAGTCCTTACCCCTTCTTTATAGTCTGATTCTGTAGGATATGCATGATTTATATAAAACATAATAAAATCTTTTTTAGGTTTGTCAGCATTAATAACAATTTTTATATTACCATCAAGTTTACCATTAAGTTCTATAAGCTCCTTTACATAGCCCTTACATGTTTCATAGCTATAAGGTAGCTTCATATCAATTAATTTCATTGACTTTTCCATTCTTTTTATATGTTTTTCAAAAAATAAAGGCACTCCATTTACAACTCTTATAACTTCATATACATTTATACCACTATATATAAAGTCATTATTAAATTCAGCACACTTTTCAACTTTTCCATTTTTAATCAAAAACTTATTTATACAATCCACCATAAAATATATACAGGTTATGAAAATCATATTAAAACATAGCCTCTCCTTTCTTATTTTTTATATTATGATTTTTTTAGTCTATAATATATTTAAATAACTCTTAAGAATGCAAAAATTATCACTAGACAATATGCATTACCGCTTTATAACTTTTTAAAATTTTATAATAAACTCTTTTTATATCTACTTCCAATTTAATATCTTTATTCCTTTACCGTCTTTTTTAAAGTTTATAAGATATGGGTTTCCTACTAAATCAAATAAAGGCTTATCTGAGAGAGAATCTGAAAACATATAAGAAGCTTCATAATCTACCTCTATATTTTCTTTACTAAGCTCTTGTTTTAATCTTTTTACCTTTTCTTCACCCTTGCAATTTAATCCATCCATCCTTCTAGTATGTCTCCCGTCATTAGTTATATACTTAGTTCCTATTATTTTATCTATTTCTTTTATATTATAAAATTCATTTAAATAAAATTCTGGTGAAGCAGATATTAAATAAATAAGATAGCCTTTAGATTTCATCTTATATATCATATCCATAGCATCTTTATATAGAATGCTACTAAGTCTTTTATTATAAAATTCTTTCACAAGTTCATCTACCTGCTCTTCTTCCATACCTTCAATAAATTTTAAGAAGGTTTCCTTTGTCTGTTTTTCATCAAAAGCTCTAGTAATAAACATAATACCTGAAAGCAAGGCTCTTGGAATATATCTAATATTTTTCAAATCTTTTTTTATCATAAATTTAAAAAATTCCATTAATGTTTCTTTTTTAGTTAATGTATAATCTATATCAAATATAGCGAGCTTAACCATAATTAAATATATCACCTACCTTTAGAAATAACTTGATAGAAAAAAACTGCTGCAAAAGCAGCAGTTTAATATTCTGTTTTATTCTTCTTCTTCTTCTTGGTCTTCTTCTTCTAAAATTGTTTCATAATATCTTGAAACCTCTTCAAATTCTGTATCTTCTGGTATAACAAGTTCTCCATCTTCACCTACTGATTTAAATAAGTATACGGATCCGTCAGTTGGATTTTGAACTAGGACATATTGTCCTTCTTTGTATTCAAAGCCATCTACCACTTCACATGGTGTAACATTTCCATCTTCGTCCTCTAAATCAACTACGAAAGATTCAAATTCATTTTCTCCGCAGCCGCAGCCGCATCCTTCGTGGTCATGATTATGTCCGTGGTCTTCTGATCCACATCCACAACCTTCTTGTTTTTCGTTATTATCTCCACAGCCACAACCGCAACCTGATTGTTCCTCATTGTTTTCTCCGCAGCCACAACCACATTTTTCTTGTTCTTCGTTATTCATATAATCTCTGATTTTAAATTAAACCTATAGTCTAATAAAATTTCAGATTTTCACCTCCTTAACTCTTATGTATCCATTTTAACCTTAAACTATAAATAATAAAAGGTTTTTTTGAAAAATTATTTATTTTGCTTATTAAAAGTTTATTATTATGGATAATTAATCAAAAAGGCTGCCCTAAGGCAGCCTTTTTTTTATAAACTATTGTTGATTTGCAAGTTTTTTGTAACCATCTAATCTTTCTTTAGCATCTTGTTCAGTCTTTGCAAATAATTCTTCTGCAAAGTCTGGATATGCTTTTTGTAATGAAGCATATCTAACTTCTCCTAGTAAGAAGTCTCTAAATGGCATTTTTGGTTCCTTTGAATCTAAGCTAAATGCATTCTTTTCTCCACCTCTTAAAGTTGGATTATATCTGTATAAAGCCCAGTATCCACTATCTACTGCTAATTTAGATTCTAACTGGCTATTTCCCATTCCAGCTTTAATACCATGATTTATACATGGTGCATATGCTATTATTAGGGATGGCCCATCATAAGCTTCTGCTTCTGCAATAGCCTTTAATGTTTGATTTTTATCTGCTCCCATGGATATTTGAGCTACATATACATATCCGTAAGTCATAGCTATCATTCCAAGATCTTTTTTCTTAGTTCTCTTACCTGAAGCAGCAAACTTAGCTATAGCAGCTGTTGGAGTAGCCTTTGAAGATTGTCCGCCTGTATTTGAATATACTTCTGTATCAAATACAAGTATATTTACATTCTCGCCTGATGCAAGTACGTGGTCAACTCCTCCAAACCCTATATCATAAGCCCAGCCATCTCCTCCAAATATCCAATGTGATCTCTTAACCAAATAATCCTCGTTAGATATAATATCTTTAGTTAGATTATTTTGTTTTTCACTTGATACAGCTGCAATTACTCTATCGGCTCTATCTCTTGTTCCTTCACCATTATCGATATTTTCTAACCAATCTTTAAGTATTGATTTTGTGTTTTCACTAATATTTTCTTCTATTAATGCCTTAACAGTTGAAGCTAACTTTTCTCTCATAGCTTTAACTCCAAGGAACATTCCCATTCCAAATTCAGCATTATCCTCAAATAATGAATTAGCCCATGATGGACCATGCCCATTATGATTAGTAGTATATGCTGTAGCTGGTGCTGAAGCTGCCCATATTGATGAACATCCTGTAGCATTTGCTATCATCATTCTATCTCCAAATAATTGAGTTACAAGTTTTGCATAAGGAGTTTCTCCACAACCAGCACAAGCTCCTGAGAACTCTAAAAGTGGTTGTTCAAATTGACTTCCTTTAACAGTTGATTTAGTCATTGGGTTATCCTTTGGTGAAAGTGTCATTGCATAATCCCAATTTTCTGTTTGATGTAACTGCTCGTCAATTGGTTTCATTATTAAAGCTTTTTCAGGTGCTGGACATACTTGAGCACAATTTCCACATCCAGTACAATCAAGAGGACTTATTTGTATTTTGAAGTTTAATCCTTCAAAAGTTTTTCCTCCAACTGCTTTCTTAGTTTCGAAACCTTCTGGAGCATTTTTAGTTTCTTCTTCATTTAATAAGAATGGTCTTATTACAGCATGTGGACAAACGTATGCACATTGGTTACATTGTATACATTTATCTATTTGCCATTCAGGAACATTTATAGCTATTCCTCTCTTTTCAAATGCTGATGTTCCACTTTCAAATGTTCCATCTTCCATTCCAACAAATGTACTAACAGGAAGGCTATCTCCCTCTAATCTATTCATAGGGTAAACTATCTTTTCTATAAATGCTGGAACTTCTTTTTGTATTTTAGCTTCTTCGCTCTTAGCATTTTTCCATGAAGACGGTACATCTATTTTAATTATTGATTCTATACCTTTATCTATAGCAGCGTTATTCATATCTATAACTTTTTGTCCTTTTTTACCGTAGGACTTTATAACTGCTTCCTTTAAGTATTTAACTGCATCTTCTACTGGAATTATATTAGCAAGCTTAAAGAATGCTGATTGCATTATCATGTTTATTCTTCCACCAAGACCTATTTCTTGTGCTATTTTAACAGCATTTAATGTATATACATGTATATCATTTTCTGCTATATATCTCTTATATTCAGCTGGAAGATGAGTATCTAATTCTTCTGGTGTCCAAATTGTATTTAAGAAGAAAGTACCACCTTTTTTTAATCCTTCTAATACAAAATATTTATATACATAAGCTTGGTTGTGACAGGCAATAAAGTCTGCTTTATTTATTAAGTATGGAGATTTAATAGGTGTCTTACCAAATCTTAAGTGTGATACAGTAACTCCACCTGATTTTTTAGAGTCATAAGAAAAATATCCTTGAGCATACATGTCTGTATGGTCTCCAATAATTTTTATAGCACTCTTATTAGCTCCAACAGTACCATCTGATCCAAGTCCCCAGAACTTACAAGCTTTTGTTCCTTTTGGTGTTGTATCTATATCTGCTTTTAAAGATTCAAGTGATGTATTTGTTACATCATCTATTATCCCTATAGTAAATCCATCTTTTGGTGTTTCTTTATTTAAGTTTTCATATACACTTGCTATATGTGTAGGTGTTGTATCTTTTGATCCAAGACCATATCTTCCACCAACTATAACTGGGAAATTTGCTCTTCCGTAGAATGTATTTTTAACATCTAAGAATAAAGGCTCTCCTGGAGCACCTGGTTCTTTAGTTCTATCTAAAACTGCTATTTTCTTAACAGTGCTTGGTATAGCCTTAATCAATCTTTCCATTGAAAATGGTCTAAATAATCTAACCTTTATTAGTCCAACCTTTTCTCCAGTTGCATTTAAGTAATCTATAGTCTCTTCAATAACTTCTGTTACAGATCCCATAGCAATTATTACTCTTTCTGCATCTGGTGCTCCATAGTAATCGAAGCAATGATATTCTCTTCCTGTAAGTTTTGTTATTTCTTCCATATGACTTTCAACAAGTTCTGGAATTGCATCATAGAATTTGTTTACAGTTTCTCTTTCTTGGAAGTAAATATCTGGATTTTGAGCTGTTCCTCTAGTTACAGGATTATTAGGATTTAAAGCTCTTTTTCTAAATGCATCAACTGCATCCATATCTAATAATTTTGCAAGTTCATCATATTCTAAAACCTCTATCTTTTGAACTTCATGTGATGTTCTAAATCCATCAAAGAAATTTAAGAAAGGTATTCTTGATTTAATTGCTACTAAATGAGATATTGCAGATAAATCCATTATTTCTTGAACAGATCCTTCAGCAAGCATAGCAAATCCTGTTTGCCTAGCAGCCATTACGTCTTGGTGATCACCAAATATACTTAATGAACTAGTTGCAAGTGCTCTCGCTGATACATGAAATACTGCAGGCAATAATTCACCAGCCATTTTGTACATATTAGGGATCATAAGTAATAGCCCTTGTGATGCTGTAAATGTAGTTGTTAACGCTCCTGCTTGAAGTGAACCATGAACTGCACCTGCTGCCCCTCCTTCAGATTGCATTTCCATAACCTTTACAGGTTGACCAAATATATTTTTTCTTCCTTGTGCTGACCATTCATCAACACTCTCTGCCATAGGTGAAGAAGGTGTAATAGGATAAATTGCAGTTACATCAGTAAAGGCATATGCCACATGAGCTGCTGCAGTATTACCATCCATTGTTTTCATTTTTCTCATTGCTTCTGACCTCTCTTTCGATTTTTATATGATATGTCTTGGAAACTTAATAAAATATAGGGTTTTTTCAGAACAATTAGCTCTAAAAGGTTACTTTTAAAGCTAACAAACAATGTCTTAACTCTACTAAATAATAGATTTACCAAGCTTTAATATGTTTATACATAATATCAATATAAATATAAACAAATTCCCTCTTTTAGTAAATTTATATTTTACAAAAGCAAGAAATCGTTATACATTGACTTATCAAAAATTTATTTTGCTAAAATTTTGCCTAAGTTTATTGCCTCTTCTAATTCTTTTTGACTTGGTGCTTCTTTTACTGAAATGGTATCTATTAAATTGAATCCATAACCTTGCATTCTAGTTGACCATTCTTTCATAAATTCACCGTTATCCCAGCCGAAAGAACCAAAAAGTACAAGGTCTTTATTTTCGTTAGATATCAATTCAAATTGTTTTATAAAAGGCTCCATTTCTTCTTGCTCAATTCTATTATTATCCATAGAAGGGCTTCCAAATGCTACTGCATCTGCCGAAGTTACATCTTCTAGGGTTGCTTCATGTACATGTTTAACAACTACAGTTGCTCCTGCTTCTTTAGCTCCCTTAAATATACGATCAGCTAATACTTCCACATTGCCCCCATTGCTCCAATATATTATTGATACTTTTTTCATAAATTCACCCTCTTATAATTATTTTAGGCAAAATTAGTAGATTTTAATTTTAACAATTAATATTTATCTACATCTCTATTATATACTAAAGATGACTTTTTTCAAGTTTAAATATATATAATAAGAAAGAAAAGTAATTATGTAATTATATTTACTTTAATTTATAATTCGCTAAATAAACAAAGTCTCCTAGATTAAATCCCAGGAGACTTTGTTTATTTGCTATTCCACCCTTTGGTATTCTCAGTTATAACATTAATTATATTATCTACTGCATCTTTTACTGGACTTTGTTCCATTTCTTTAATGTATTTTGCCTTATTTTTATATACCTCATTAATTTTTTCCGATATTGTTCCTTTTTTTATTTCTTCCTCTTCAATAACCATACTGTATCCACTTTTAAGAAATGACCCTGCATTTAAAATTTGGTCACCTCTACTAGATCTTTTTGAAAGAGGTATTAATATATTAGGTTTTTTAAGAGCCAAAAGTTCATATATAACATTTGCACCAGCCCTTGAAACTACTACATCAGATATTTTTAGCAAATCAGGTAGTTCCTCACTTAAAAATTCAAACTGTTTATATCCTTTTTTATTTTTCAAAGTTTTATCTATATTATCTTTGCCACATATATGAATAATATCATAAGATTCTAGTATTTCATCAATTTCAGCCCTTAATGCGTCATTTATAAATTTAGAGCCTAGGCTACCACCTATAAATAAAACTATGGGTTTGTCACCATTAAGTCCCACAAATTCTAATCCTTTTTTAGAACTACCTCTGAAAAGTTCTTCTCTTATAGGTGTTCCGGTAAGTACAGCCTTGTCTTTTTTTACATATTCTAATGACTCTGGAAATGTAAGACAAAGTTTAGTACAGTAGGACGCAGATATCTTATTTGCAAGTCCTGGTGTCATATCCGATTCATGAGCAATTACAGGGATTTTATTAAGATAAGCACCTATAACCACAGGCACAGATACAAATCCACCTTTTGAAAATACTATATCCGGCTTTTCATTTTTTATTATTCTAAAGGCCTCCATGACTCCTTTTATAACCTTAAAAGGATCTGTAAAATTCTTTATATCAAAATATCGTCTAAGCTTTCCACTAGATATTGAATAATAAGTAATGCCACTATCTTTTATTATTTGTTTTTCTATTCCTTCCTTACTTCCGATATATTTAATTTCATAACCTAAAGCCTTTAATTTTGGCACTAATGCAAGATTCGGGGTAACATGTCCAGCAGAGCCACCACCAGTCATAATTATTTTATAATGGGGCAAAGAATCATCTCCTTAATATAATGCTAATTATAATTAAGATTTAGCCTTTTTAAGCTATATCTATTAATAATTTTTATACGATGTCAGAAAACTCTGTACTTATTTTATCCTCTATGTTTTCACCTATTATAGTATACCTTTTTTCTTCTTTAATTTCTATTATATTCTTCGGAAACATTATAGTGAATTCACTTCCTTTATCAACCTTGCTTTTCACTTTAATGGTTCCCCCCATAATTTCCACTAACTTTTTAACTAAAGATAATCCAATACCTGTACCTTCAGCCCTTCTTGATAAAGAACTATTTACCTGTGAAAATCTATCAAATATAAAGTTAATTTTATCTTCTGGTATACCTATTCCTGTATCTCTTACTTTAAGGTATACATTTCCATTCACAAAGCTTAATTCTACTATTATCTTATTCCCTTCTGGGGTAAACTTTATAGCATTAGACAACAGGTTTAATAATATTTTTTCGTATTTTTCTTTATCCATGGTGACCATTTGTTCTTCCTTTGAAGTATCAAATATAAGGTCTATATTTTTAGATTTTGCATAATGATTTATAGATGTTACTATATATTCTGTAAGTGCCACTATATCAAAATTTAATTCATCCAAAACTATGAATCCTGCCTCTGCTTTAGATATATCAAGTATATTATTTACAAGTTTTAAAAGCCTTGCACAGTTTTGTTCTATTCTAGATAATGTTTTATCAATATTAGGGCCAATTTCGTTAGGGTAAATGTTATAGGCTAATTGAAGTGATGAATAGATTATACTAAGTGGCGTTCTAAGTTCATGGGATATCACAGTAAAAAATTCATCTTTTAACTTAGTTACATTTTCAAGCTCCATACTATGGTTTATTTCTTCTGTAATATCAGAGGCATAAATACATATACCTTTTATATCTCCATCTGCAAATTTATAAGGTAAGAATTTTATTTTATAAAACCTATCTTTATCATAACAGTCCTTTATGCAATAAGGAGAACAAGTATATTCTTTTCCTATTTTTCCACAAAACTCTAAGGCCTTCTCTATACTATCATCTTCCACATTCTGAAAGATATCATTCCAATAACTATTTAATATAGTCACCTCTTTTTTATCATTAAGAACATATTTTATGAAGTCTTCAAAGTTTTTATTTGCAACTCTAATTTTTAAAGATGGATAGTTTAAAACAGCCATTGGAATATCTACATTATCAACCAAATCTTTTATAAAGTTAGTCTGATCTTCTATAAACATTTCATGCTTTTTTATTTCTGTAATATCCTTTACTGTAATTATAGTGTATAACACCACTTTATTCTCATCTGTTACAGCTTCACTACTAAAGTCTATATACTTTACAGTGTTAATTTCTTTGTCTGTAATTTTCATAACTAAATTCTTAATATTTCTTGCATTTTCCAAAGCATTTTTAATATAATTTTCAAATTGAAAGTCATTTACAATTAAATGTTCAAATACAAATCTTTTCACTATTTCTTTAAAAACAAACTCTTTTTCATCATTTATATCAAATATGTTGTAGATAGCTTTATTACAAAAGTCAAACTTATTATTTTTATCTAAAACCATAAGACCTTCTGATATATTGCTTATTACATCTTTTAAATATATAAGATGCTTCTTTTCTCTTCCTCTTAATATTTCTATTATGTTACATTTAGCCTTAAGTTCCGTAGACAAACCTATGAAATTTTCTCTTTCTTTTACAATTCTTCGGTTTTCTATATATTCATTAGTTATATTAGAAAAAGAAATAAGTGACCCTTTTATTACATCCCCATTCATTAAAGGCATACTATTAATAGAAAATATACTTACCTTTCCCTTATATTCCTGTCTTATAATTAGCTTTTTAAAATCAACATCTTCTAATGTGTTTCGTTTTGAAATGTTCTTTTCCTGAAAATCATTATGATCAGTTATAATAGTTATACTTGGATGATTAAATATATCGAAAACATTATTATTTTTACCTTCATTAGAATAACTTAAATATAAACCTTTAGCTAGTTTATTATAATTAGTTATATTACCTTCTCTATCTACTATAAGTACATAATAAGGCAAAGCTTCTATTATTGATTGCACTATATTATCATTATATATATCCATAATTATTGCCCCTTTTTATATTTATTTCTACTTATCTTTATAAATATAGTTCTTTAAAAGATATCTTTTTCCTTCTAAAAATAACCATATTTGATACCTAAGTTTCTCTATAAAAAGCCAAATAAAAACAAATATATTTAGTTAGCAACAATTTTCACGTTTATTTTATAAAAACCAACATAAACTTTCCTTCATATATATTAAAAGCTTTATCTTCGTAAATCTTATCTAAAAGACTCAATTACTATTTGAATATTGGAGTACCCATTATACTCATTTATACTTGGGTAAAAAATAAGATCTAAATAAATATTGTTTGGAGCCCCCTTATACAGATTTTCTAATTCCGTTTTTTTATACTTAGATATTATTGTGGCCTCAAACTTTTCTATATCTCCAAAGTATATTCCATTAAAAGCTTTTCCATTTTCTGATTTAATGCTTAATCTTAATACATTTTGTTTCTTCCCTAAAATGTCACCTTTAATAAGCTTTAAGTTTTTATTTGCAAAAAGTGGCTTAGTATTTCCTTTACCAAAAGGCTCTAACCTCTCTATTTCATAAATAAGTTCATGATTAATATAATCTAAAGGAAGTAGCATATCAACTGTAACCTTTGGTATTAGATCCTCATCTTTTAGATTCGTATTTTTATTTAACTCTTCCCTTAGTTTTTCTATATTGTTTATGTTTAGAGACAAACCTGCAGCCATAGGATGTCCTCCAAATTTATAAAATAAACTTTTACACTTTAATAGTTCTAAAAACATATCATATCCTTCTATAGATCTTCCAGATCCCTTTGCACCTTCATAAGACTTTGTAATAATTATAGTAGGCACATTGTATTTTTCTCTTATTCGTCCAGCTATTATACCTGCTAAGCTTTCATGTACGTCTTCTATATATATAACAAATACTTTTTGATTTTTTATTTCTGTGGTTTCAACTATCTCTATAGCTCTTTCTACACCCATCTTTGTCATATCTTTTCTTTCTTCATTAAGTAAAAATAATTCTTTAGCTAGTATCGAAGCCTCTTCTTCCGTATTTGATAAAAGAAGTCTTACACCTCTTTTTGCATTATCTAGCCTTCCTGATGCATTTATAGAGGGCCCTATTACAAAGCCTAAGTGATAAGTTGAAATCTTCTTTCCTTCTATTCCAGTTTCTTTTATCAACGCTTTTAATCCTATATTAGAGGTTTTATTAATCATATCTAATCCATTTTTAACAAATATCCTGTTTTCCCCTATTAAATCTACCACGTCACATACTGTTGCTATAGCTACAAATTCTATAAGCTTATAGGCCTCTATCTTTTCAATCTTCATTTCATTGAAAAGTGACTCTATAAGTTTAAATGCAACTCCTGCACCACATAGCTTTTTAAACTCATAGTTACAATCCTTTTGTTTTGGATTTATTATAGCATCTGCTACTGAAGATATATATTCTATCTCACCATCCTCCTTTTCTAAAAATGGTATGTCATGGTGATCTGTTACTATTATTGTTAAACCAAGCTTTTTACCATATTCAATAGTATCAATAGCCGCTATACCATTGTCACAAGTTATAATTGTATCTATACCATCTTCCTTTGCCTTCTTCATTATGTTAATATTTATACCATACCCATCTTTTATCCTGTCTGGTATGTCATAATCTACATTAGCATTACACTTTTTAAGAGCTCTATATAAAATATAAACGCTTATAACTCCATCTACATCATAATCCCCGATAATTCTTATCTTCTTGTTTTCTTTTATCTTCTCTTTTAATATATCTATAGCTCTTTTTATATCCTTCATACCCTCTGCATTATGAAAATTTTTCAAATCAGGTTTTATGAAAGATTTTATTAATTTATCCTCTATAATATCTCTATTTATAATAAGCTTCATTATAAATTCACTTACTCCATACTTTGAAGCTAAGTCTTTATAATTTGCTTTTTTATTTTTTATAAACCATTTTTCCAAGCTTATTTCACCTACCAAATTAGATTTTTATATATCCTAATAGAATTATACCTTATTTTTATACTTTACTCCTGAGGCTTTTTATATTTTTATAAAAATAGCGCAAAAAATAAGCACTTATCTATAATTAAGTGCTTATTTAAATAAATCATTAAATATTATATAACATTTCCTCTTTTAATTGTTCTACTTTTTCTTCCTCGCAAAGTCTACTTAGTATAGAAAATGAGAACTCTAAAGCTGTTGCAGGTCCCCTACTTGTGAGTATATTCAAATCTTCAACTACTGACTCTTCCTTGTATATTGAGTTTCCAAGCTTATCTCTAAATCCTGGATAAGACGTAACTTTAACACCTTTTAATATACCCGCCTCTTCTAAAATGATAGGCGCTGCACATATTGCTGCCACAAGCTTTCCATTAGCATAAAATTCCTTTACTGTTTCTATTACTCTTGTACTGTACCTTAAATTTTCTGCACCTGGCATCCCCCCCGGAAGCACTACTGCATCATATGTTTTTAAATCATCATCCATTATATTTTTATCTGCCTTAACCACAATGTCATGACAACCTTTTACATACTCATCTTTAATTGAGCAAGTATCACAAATAATCTCTGCTCTTCTTAGTACATCTACCACTGTCAATGCTTCAATTTCTTCGAAGCCCTCAGCTAAAAACAACAAAACCTTTTTCATAAACCTTTCCTGATATTACAGGAAATTTCACCTCACTTATTTTTATTTAAAATTAAATGCTCCATAATTCTTCACAGGTGGTTGAAATTGCTAAAGCCCCCGCCTTTAGCGCTCCCATAACATCTTTTTTGCTACTAACAAGTCCACCTGCTATAATTGGAACCTTTAATCTATCTACCATACCAGTAATGATATCTCCTACTATTCCTGGCATAACCTCCACAGCATTGGGTTTAACATCATTAATATTCTTTATCCCTGTAGCTAGGGATAAAGAGTCTACTAAAAACACTCTTTGAACAGCATATAAGCCTATAGCCTTAGCATGCTTTATATTAGAAGGTTTAGTAGTTAATATACCCATAGGCTCTACATATTTTTTAATAAACTCTACGCCTATATGGTCTCCTTTAAGTCCTTCAATAAGATCAATATGTATAAACACAATCTTACCTTTATCCTTTAAAATTTTACATATATCGCTTATATTCATTATATTTCCATACAAGACAAACACTATTAAAACATTGCTTTTAAGCACATTTTCTAAATCTTGTTTATTTCTTATAGCTGCTATTACTGGGTTTTCTATAAGTAACTCTTCTATTTCATTAAAAGATACCTTTTTCATACCATTCTCCTAACATCATTTTAATTTTATATCTTTTATATACTCGCCGGTACTGATAGCCATTATATTATTTCCTCTTCCAGCCCTGTTTTGAAGTTTTATATTTTCTAATTTCACACCTTCTTTTCTCCCACTTGAGGATAATAAATTTATACTTTTTATGTTAGTTGTAAAAGCTATTTCTTTATTATAGCATAAATTACTATTTGAATCATCAGAATTTTCTGTCAAGGTTCCAAAAACAACCTTGTCTTCTTCTTTTAGACTTATTCCTGTTACCCCAGATGCAACCTTCCCCATTTCTTTTATACTGTTTGAAGTAAACTTAATTCCCATAGCCTTCTCAGTTACTAATAATATTTCTTGATTTTGATCCTTACCAAACTCTACAGTAACAAGGGTATCATCTTCATATTTGTATTTATAAACTTGGGTTTCTATATACTCGCCCTTTAATTCTTTTATATTAGTCTTTTTAATCATTCCTCTTTTAGTAAAGAAATACATCCATATCTCTTCATTAAAATCCTTTGAAGATAAGATATTAAGCACTTTTTCTTTACCCTTTAAAAATGTGTCTACTAAATCTTCTATATTTATAGTAGAATCTTCTATATTTCCAATCATAAATCCTGGGATCTTATATGCAAATCCTCTATCTGTAAATATAATTATAAATTCCTTACTATTGGTTAATACCTTTTTATATGTTGAAGCGCTATTTTTTTTGAAGGATTTTAAATTTCCCTGTGGATTTACTCCAATTATCATTTCTGAATACTTCATTTCTTTACAGTATTCAGCCTTAATTATTTCATCTTCTTTGCATAATAAAAATAATTGTTGTCCCAAAACATTTCTATCTGATTCCTCAAGCTTTGGTTCTTCTAAGTCAAAATTAAGGCCTTTTTTAGTAATTATATTAATAAAGCCTTCTTCCCTATCTTTTTTTACAAGCTTAACATCTATTAAATAATCTTCTTTTTTTAGTTTTAATGCAGAATACCTAGAATAATTTGTTTGAAATTTATCTAATGAGGTCTTCTTAATGTTTCCTTTGCTTGTTAAAAACATAAAGTCTAAACTTGATGAAAAGTTTTCAATAGAATAAACATCTACTATAGTTTCTTCATCTAGATTAAATGATCTTATAAGAGAATCAAGTCTTACTCCATTATCTTTCCATTTACGTTCTGGTAAATCATTGCCTCTTATTTGGTACATTTGACCCTTATTTGTAAAAACTAATATTGTATCTTTAGTATTAGATTGAAATAAGAATCTCCCAGCATCGCCTTCTCTATATTCTATATCACTAATATCACTATTTATTCTATTATAAGATTTCATAGGAACCCTTTTTATAAATCCATCCTTAGAAAGAGTTACCATAATATCTTCTACAACTAATAATTCTTCTAAATCGATCTTCCCTTCACTATCATCTTCTACTATTTTTGTTCTTCTTTCATCACCATAGGTATTTCTAATTTCCAAAAGCTCGCTTTTTATAACTTTTAATAGTTCCTTCTCATTTTCTAATATATTTTTTAATGATTTTATAACCTTTGAAAGCTCTTTATATTCTTTTTCAAAGACTTTTATTTCAAGCCCTGTAAGTCTATAAAGCATTAGTTCTAGTATAGCCTCTGTTTGTTCCTTAGAAAATTCGAATCTTTCTATTAAGTTGTTTGAAGCATCTTTCTTTGATTTAGAGGCTCTTATAATAGATATAATCTCGTCCATAGCGCCAACAGCCTTAATAAAGCCCTCAACTATATGAAATCTTTTTTCGGCTATATTAAGTTCTCTTTTAGTCCTTCTTATAACAACTTCTTTTTGATGATTTACATAGTGCTTTAATATAGATTTTAGTCCAAGGGTCTCTGGTTTACCGTTAGCTAGGGCTACCATATTAAAATTAATATTGCATTGTAGATCTGTCTTTTTAAATAAATACTTTAATACCTTTTCTGCATCTTCATATTCCACAGTCTTTTTAAGTTCCACTACTGATCTTACCCCTGTTCTGTCTGACTCATCCCTTATATCTACTATGGATTCTAAATATTTCGCATGCTTTTTATCTCCAGTCATATCTGAAATAGCTTGAAGTATCTTTGATTTGTTTTTTCTATACGGAAACTCTGTTATAATTATACCAAATCTTCCATTTTCTAAAGTTTCAATGGATGTTTTAGCCCTTGACGTTACCTTTCCCTCACCAGTTTCATAAGCTGCCAAAAGAGACTCTTTACCTAGGATTATTCCTCCTGTTGGAAGATCTGGTCCCTTTATATATTCCATAAGTTCTTTTGTTGTAATATTTTCATCTTCCATAAGTTTTATGCTTGCATCTATAACCTCTTTTAAATTATGAGGTGGTATATTAGTAGCTAAGCCAACTGCTATTCCAAATGCCCCGTTTACTAAAAGATTTGGGTACCTAGAAGGTAGAACAGTAGGTTCAAACTCTGTATCTGAATAGTTTAATGCCATATCTACTACGTCTTTATCTATATCTCTAATCATTTGAAGTGCAAGTGGAGTGAGCCTTGCTTCTGTGTAACGCATAGCCGCTGCTCCATCACCATCCATACTTCCCCAGTTTCCATGACCATCTATTAGTTTATACCTAGTACTGAAATCCTGAGCTAGTATGGTCATAGCATCGTATACTGAAGTATCTCCGTGAGGATGAAATTTTCCTAAAATATCCCCTACTATTCTTGCTGATTTAAAGTAAGCCTTATCTGGAAAAGCCTTTAAAAGATAAGCTCCATAAAGTATTCTCCTATGAACAGGCTTAAGGCCATCTCTTACATCTGGTAGCGCCCTATCTTTTGCAACTTCTACTGCATAGGGTAGATAGTTTTCAGGCATAGCTTCCTCTAAAGGAACTTCTATTATATTATTATCTTTTGGAACAATAAATTTTTTTGCCATAAATTTCAACCTCACTAACTTCAATTACTAATTTTAAATACTAATATATCATTTTATTAAAACTCTGCATATTTGTACATGTAATTTTTCCGTGGTTCAACTATATCTCCCATAAGAAGGGATACCATCTTTTCTGCCTTAGCAGCATCATCTATTGTAACCCTATGAAGGGTTCTTGTTTCAGGATTTAATGTAGTTTCCCATAGTTGGTCTGGATTCATTTCTCCAAGACCTTTATATCTTTGAATTAGGGAACCTTTACCTATTTGTTTTTTAACTGCTTCTAATTGTTCATCACTATAAGCATATTTATGTACCTCACCACTTTTTGCCATCCTGTATACCTTGTACAATGGTGGCTGAGCCAAATATAAATGCCCATTAGTTATAAGTGGTCTCATATATCTATATATATAAGTCATCCAAAGTGTTCTTATATGATAACCATCTACATCCGCATCACTTAATATAATTATTTTATCGTATTTTAAATCCTTTTCTTTGTAATTATCTAAAGTACCTACTCCCACAGCTGTATTAAATATCTTAAGTTCTTCACTTGCTATAACATTTTCAAGCTTTTGCTTTTCAGTGTTCATTATTTTACCCTTAGATGGCATTATAGTTTGAAACCTTCTATCTCTAGCTTGCTTTGCACTTCCTCCTGCAGAATCTCCTTCTACTACAATAAATTCACTAACTGTCTTATCCTTCAGTGTACATACAGCTATTTTACCTGCTAGAGGCGCTGTTCCTTTACCTATTTTTTTCTTTTCTGCATCATTTATCTTTCTTATTTTTTCTCTTCTTTGTGCTGCATCTAAAGCATTCCCCATTATATTTTGTGCAAGTTCCTTATTATCCTCTATCCATTCCTTAAGCTTTATATATGTAAGCTCATTCATCATTGTATAAGCTTCAGCATTTCCAAGCTTTGTCTTAGTTTGTCCTTCAAACATAGGATTGTTTATTTTTATTCTTATTATGGCGGTCATACCTTCTCTAAGATCATCGCCCTCAAATTCTTTGTCCTTATCTTTTATAAGATTTAATTTTTTTGCCCATTCTTTAAAAACTCTGGTCATTCCTGTTTTAAATCCAGTTTCATGGGTTCCAGCTTCCGTAGTTGGTATATTATTTACATAACTTGCTATATGATCTGTGGTAGAATCTGTGAACTGTATACATACTTCTGCATACATATTTATTTTCTCCACACTTTTTTCTCCTTGAAAAAGAATAGGGGTGTTATGAATTGGCGTTTTGCTTTCATTTAAATACTTTATAAAATCTAATAATCCATTTTCAGAAAAGTAATCCTTTTCTATAGACTCTTCTTGCCTATTATCTATAAGTTTTAATCTTATTCCTTTGTTTTGAAATGCAAGTTCTCTAAGTCTTTCATCTATTATGTCAAAGTTAAAATCTATATTACTAAAGACCGCTTTATCTAATAAAAACGTAACTTTAGTTCCTGTTTTTTTGCAACTTCCAATAACCTCTAAATCTGATACTGTAGTCCCAGGCATCTTTTTCTTTAACTTTTTATCCATAGCATAAGCAAATTTTTGCCTGTAAATTTTAGAGTTTTGGTACACTTCAACTTCCATCCATTCTGATAGTGCATTAACTACGGATGCACCAACTCCATGCAGTCCACCTGAAGTTTTATAATTCTTATTATCAAATTTTCCTCCTGTATGAAGTTCAGTAAATACCATCTCCACTCCAGATTTCTTCTTTAAAGGATGCATTCCTGTAGGTATACCTCTTCCATCATCAATTACACTAACGCTTTTATCCTTATTTAAAATAATAGTAGCTAAGCTACCATATCCGTTAGTAATCTCGTCTATAGCATTATCTAGTATCTCCCAAATACAATGATGCAATCCCTTAGAGCCTGTAGACCCAATATACATTCCTGGCCTTACTCTTACAGGTTCAAGCTTTTCAAGAGATGTTAAATCAGATACATCGTATACTTCTGTCTTTTGTTTTTCTATATCCATACTATACCTCCAGGGCTAAATTATCTTCAAACCAATTTTTAAGTTTGTTTACTCCATCATCTATACTCTTTATGTCCATAAATGCTTCAAAGTTGTGACTCTTAGAAGAATTTTTGTACATAGGATCGTAATATTTAAGCATAAGCTCTTCTGATACTTTTTCATACTCTTTGTTGTTTATCATATCTTTATATTTATCTATATTTTTTTCATTTATATATTTCTTCATATTTTCTAATGCCTCAATTATTTCTATATTAGCATTAGGTGACATTGTATAATCATTTATTAAGTTTTCTGACCTAAAGCTGATACTTCCATCAATATATATATGATAACCATCTCTCATGGCACTAAATATATAATCAGGGATTATGGTTTTTCCTATTCTTTTGCTTTCACCTTCAACAAATACGTACCTTCCCTTTTTATCCTTTAACTGCTCGTAAATTAAAGTTTCAAACATTTTTTGACTGCTTGGTGCTCCAAGTCCTACGCTTCCTAAAAGTGATCCTCTATGATTGGCAGCACACTCTAAGTCTAGCACATTAAATCCTATATTTCTTAGTTTTTCTAATATTTTAGTTTTTCCGGTACCTGTCTTACCATGTATTACTATGTATTTAATATCTTCATTAACTGATGGTAACTTACGATTTATAAATTCTCTGTAGCCCTTATATCCACCTTTAAGCTTGCATGTAGTAACCCCAAGAGAGCTTATCAAAGAACTTATGCTTCCACTTCTCATTCCACCTTTAGCACAAAAAAACACAAGTTTTTTATGGGGTTTATGAAGTAATAAAATCTCATCATACATGTATGGAAGTTTTTTTGAAACAGCCTCTATTCCAATACGTTTTGCTTTTTCTACACTTTCATTCACATATATATATCCAATTTGTTCTCTTTCTTTATCATCAAATAAAGGTATATTTACAGCACCTGGTATAGTTGCTTCACTAAACTCTTTAGGTGATCTTACGTCAATTATTATATATTCTTCTATTTTTTCTAATACTTCACTATATTCAACAAGCTTAACCATTTTACCTCCATTAATTGTAAGTCTATTTTTCCCATACTAATTACCGTCCTAACCTAATATAGCTTTTAAGATTAAGGTTAGGCTAATCAGGGCCACAAAGGCCAGAATACTGTTTACAGTATAAACCCTAACTTAAATCATGTCAAACTTACGTTCTTATGTGTCTAAGCCAAGTACTTAAAGGAAATAGCAGTTTTTATTATATCATATTTTTATTTATCTTCTCTAACCTTTTTGAAATCATATTATTCTAAGTTGTATTTTAATTCTGTTTTTATTTTTTTACTTAATCTTTAACATATAAGTTCTTATTATTTATACTAATTACCTTCGCTTTTTGTCTTTAGTTTTCATAAATTTTGGACGAGTACCTTTGTGAAATAAGGATGTATATAAAGATGTTAGAATTTCTTTAAAGTTGCTTGGAGACAGTGGTGCCATATATGGGACAGTTATACTATATGTAGATATCAAATTTATTAAAATTATGGTAAGTCCCATTGCCACTCCATAAAGCCCGAACATACCTGTGATAATGATCATAAAAAATTTTAATATTCTTACGGGATTAATCACTGTATAATCTGGTGCTACAAATGAAGTTATTGATCCTAATGATACTATTATAACCATAAGAGGGCTAACAAGACCTGCTATTACGGCTGCTTGACCTATAACAATAGTTCCAACTATTCCTATGGCTGGGCCTATTTTTTTAGGTAACCTTATACTAGCTTCTCTTAATATTTCTACTACTATTTCCATTATAAAAGCTTCCGTTATTGCATTTACCGGAACTCCCGCTCTAGTAGATGCTAAAGCTAATATATACTGAGATGGAAGTACATCTGGATGAAAAGATACAATAGACACATACATAGGTGATAAGGTTAAGGTTATTATAAAAGATAATATCCTCGTTATATAAACAAAGGTTGAAAAATACGTATTAGAGTAATGATCTTCCCCTGAATCAAAAAATTCTATAAATGTTTTTGGTGCTAAAAGTGCCAAATTAGATCCATCAATTAATATACACACCTTTCCTTCTAGCAAATTTGCACCTACAGTATCTGCCTTTTCTGTTATACCCATTTCAGGAAACAAACCATTTTTTTTATTTGAAATTGTCTTTTCTATATATCCAGATTCAAATATTCCATCTATAGAAATCTTTTCTATTCTGCTACGTATTTCATTAATATAATTATCATTAGCTATATCTATAACATAAGCCAGTGCTATATTGGTCTTTGTTCTAGTCCCTACAATAAACTTTTCCACCTTAAAACCTGTATCCTTCATTCTACTTCTTATTAAATTTAAATTAGTATTTAAATCTTCATTAAAAGCATCTAGTGGAGCTCTTATGGAATTTTCAAATTGAGGTGTTTCTATATTTCTCTTTTCTTTTTTAATTACATTGGTTGCTATATAACTATTTTCACCTTCTACAATAATTATGGAATTTCCTTCATAAATGTAACTTAATATTTTATTTTCATCTTCATCTATTAAAATATTATCGGTATAAATAATTGAATGAGCTATAATCTCAATTGTAATATCGTCTTTATCATATTGTAATAATGGACTTATTATTTTACCTGAAATATCATTTTTATCTGTTATTTGAGATATAAACGCCACATGTATAATATAATCTTTAACTACTAACTTTCTTACATAAAGGCCATACCCAACATTTAGGTCTTCTTCAATCTTATCTAGAAATATCTTACTTTTCATTTTATTTACTTCTCCTCTTCCATAGGGTCTAGAAAGCTTGCAATTGTAACAGAATTTTTTATATTTACGTTAATCTTAGCATTAGGATATTCAGCTTCCCATGACATATTTTTGTATTCCCTTGGATTCTGACCTTTAAAATATCTCCCAAAGCCTAAAAAGTCTGTTCTATAATCTTCCTGCGATAACTTTATAATAGTGTTTATGTCATCTTTTATATTTTTTGTCATAGTATCCTCAATCTTTTTAATATCCTCTTTGTCTAATAATTCTATATTATACTCATATAACATTTTTGAACTTATATCTAAATCCACATTAATATTAATTTTACCATCTACATATTTTGTATGTATTTTTCTTTCATTTAATCTGGTATTTATAGATATTGTATTTTCATTGTTCCTTGGACTTTCAATAGTATAATCTAGTGATACCTTTTCTGATAATAGATATAATAGTCCATTACTATCATCATAATCAACTGTTCCTATACTTTTTGAGCCCTTTATTATAGAGTATCCCAAAAGCTTTACAGATGGATTTTCATATCCTATGTAGGGAACTACATAACCTATGGTTTTAAATGATATATCTGATCTAATTTCTTGAACCGTTTTATGAATAGCTTTACCCTCCTTACATAAATATGAAATTAAATCTTCTATTCCGTAGCTTATAGATGTATCAGTTTCTATCTTTTTTTGAAATAGTTGTCTAGCTGATGTATCACTTATAACAACCATCATGGACTTTCTAAAGCTTGATAGATTAGTAACTCTATTTATGTAAGGTTCTATATCTTTTTCTGCAAATGCTTTACTAAATACTATAACCCTAATAGCCCCCGTGAAATCTCCTAATGGTGTTAATCTGTCATATTCATTCCTGGCTTCTTCAAAAGATTCACCATCTGAATAAAAATTATATACACTAGAAAAAGTCGATGAAACTCCACCTACCTTTTGCCCAGCCATGAGCTTTGCCACTTCACCAGTAAAGTTGATTTTTTCATTTATCTGGTCTATGCCTACACCCAAAATTATACTTTTATTATTTATATCTAAACTATCCCAGCACCCTGTAAGCACTAATGATGAACTTATAAGAAGCGCTACAAATAATCTATTTTTTCTTTTTATTCTCATACTTTTTCACCTTCAATGTTATTAATAATATAATGGGGAATATTGTTACTAGAATTAGTCCAATATAATTATTGATTTTCATAATAGCTTTAGCTTCTTCTATATTCCTTGGATATTGTGAAATTAAAAAAGATGCTATTATAACAATTACACAAATTAAATTATATTTCTTTTTATCTTTACATATATCACTAATAAAACTTATAGTTCCATAAGTCCAAACACAACAGGCACATACAATATTAAGAGTCCAAACCATTATATATAATCCATCTAGTCTTCTGAAAAGCTCTAAACTTTCTAAATCTATACCAAGTATAATGTTTAATGTAGTAGAATTATACTTAACTAAATCCTCTACTCCTACTAATGCAATGGCAGACTCCACTACATAAATATACATACATCCTATAATCACAATCATACCTAAAATATGTCTAAATAAGCTTTTGCTTTCCTTTCCTTTTAGATTTATAAAAAATAATATTTCCATACCTAAAAATGGATATATTAAGTCCTTAGATCCTTTTATATACGTTGAAACCTCGCTTATATCAAAAATAGGTTTTATATTTATAACCTTACCTTTTATTAATATAAGAAAATTTATAAATAAAAACCCTAGCATACTTAACATCCCATAAATTTCACATAAACTGCCTATTACTCGAATCTTTTTAAATACAGCATAGTATATTACCATAAAGAAAACTGTGCTAATAGCAAGTATAGGTGTTTCGCGAAGAATGGATATTTTTATGATTTCGGAATAAGACCTAACTATTAGAGAGCCTGAAACTAAAAAATATACAATGAATACTAAAATTATTATTAATGATGGTATCCTTCCAAATAAAACATTATTAAACTCATAAAAGTTCTTTTCTCTATTTATTAGTTGAATCTTGGTTATAATATAAGTTAGTAATATAGCAAATATAGTAATTATAATTATAGAAACCCATGCTCCTGTGCCAGCAGCCTTTGAAGCTATCTTTGGAAAATCACTTATACTATAACCTACTATAGTGGTGTAAAGAATAAGTGCTATCTGCCTATTCGTAAGTGACTTTTCCATGTAACCCCTCCTAAGAAATAATTAACTGTTTAATAGATTATTTGTAAAAACCTATTAAATTATTCCTTTTTGTAAATAAAAAAAAGAACCATGCAAGTTTTTCTATCCCTGCACAGTTCATTTTTTATTCTTTACACTACTCTTCAAGAGTATTTGTGTAATTTAATACATCTCCTAAACTTTCAGAAGTATACATGGCATCGGTTCCACCACCATGATAATATACAGCAAATTCAGAAGGGCTAAGGTAAAATATATGATAATTTCTATCTCCTACCTTGCGGTGTCCGAGGCAACTTTCCTTGCTTTCAATCATATCTTCAATTCTCTTTTCTCCAGCTACCACATTTTTCATATCCTGTAGTTCTTTAAACCTATCATAAAATTCAAATTTTTCCATACTTATATCTCCTTTCAAACATGAATCATACTAGAATTATACCACATAATCATATTTTCTCCATTTAAATCATTTAATACACACTACTTTTTTATTCATATTATGATAATTTAAATATAATATATTTAAACTATTCAAACTAAATGCTATAATTGGTAAGGACTAACATCTTGTTATATTTCACGTTTAAACTATAAGGAAAGTTGGTGCTAAATTGAAAAATAAAATTAATCTATCGGAAGTATTCACCCTTACACTTTTATCTCTAACCATATTTTCTATCTTATTACTTTTTAAAGATAAAATAGAGGGGTGGTATTTTGGTGGGGCCTTATTTTTAATAATAGTTTTAGTCTTTATTTATAATAATTTTATAAAAAGAAAGAGAAATAAATCTTCAGATTATATAAATAATAACCTAGAATCTATAAACAAAAAGAAAAGAGACTTTAATACTATAAACAAGTTATTCAATCTATTAAACTCAAAACATGAGAAAAATAATATTATAGATGACCAAACATTTAATGATTTAGATATGCAAAAGGTTTTTTCAAAGCTTGATTATACCTTAAGTACTCCTGGCGAACAGTCATTATACAACCTTTTAAGAAATCCTCTATATGATAGCTTTGAATATGAACATAGAAAAACCTTAATAAACCTTTTTCAAAAGGATACCACTACTAGAAACAAGCTTCAATCTTTTTTATATGAACTTGGGAAACAATATAAGGGAGATATATTAGAACTTATTTATACTGCTTCAGATGTAAGCAAGCACAAAAAGTTCTTATATAACTTTATGTTTGTATTATCTTGCTTATCATTAATATCTATTGGGTTTCTTAAACAATATTCTGTGATTTTTATAATGATTGTCTACTCTATAAATATGTCTATACACTATAAAGCTAATAAAAATATACTTAGCCAGGTTATATCCATTACCTATCTTTCTAAGGTATTATCCTGTGCTAAAAACATAAGTAATCTAAAAAATGAAAATTTAACCTATTATAATGATATTATTAATACCGATATAGAAAAATGTCATGTGATACTTAAAAACTCAAGAAATATTAGCAGAACAGAAGGTATTGATATTTTAGGAGATTATTTCAATGTATTCTTTTTATCTCAAGTTAGAAGCTATTATAATATAATTGGCGATATTGAAGATCAAAGGGAGTATCTAAAAGAAATATATTCTATTATAGGAGAGATAGATTCTATAATATCTATCTCAATTTATAGAAATTTAATAAAAGACTATGTAGAGCCTGAATTTATAGATAAACCTTGTTTTTTAGAAGCTACAGACCTTAGAAATCCTTTAATTGAAAATGCTATTCCTAATGACTTTATAGTTAATAATAATGGTATTGTTATTACTGGCTCAAATATGGCAGGTAAATCAACTTTTCTAAAAACTTTAGGAATAAATAGTGTACTCGCACATACTATATGTACTTGCCTTGCTAAAGATTACAAGACTTCTTATTTTAATATTATAAGTTCTATAAGCCCTTCAGATGATATAACAAAGGGTAAAAGTTATTACCTTGCTGAAGCAGAGGCTGTACTTAGAATAATCAATTCCTTAAATGATAAAGTATCTACGCTTTGCATAATAGATGAAATATTTAGAGGTACCAATCCTTTAGAAAGAACAAGTGCTTCTTTAGAAATACTTAGATACATAATAAATAAGAATGCAATACCGGTAGTTGCTACCCACGACTTAGAAATTGCTGAACTCGTAGGTGGTCAATATCAGTGCTACTATTTTTCTGAAGATGTAGATGAAGAAAATGGTCTTAAATTTGATTACAAAATGAAAAAAGGCATTTCACCTACAAGAAA
Organism: Clostridium algidicarnis DSM 15099; assembly: GCF_002934235.1. Lineage (GTDB taxonomy): Bacteria > Bacillota > Clostridia > Clostridiales > Clostridiaceae > Clostridium_L > Clostridium_L algidicarnis. The sequence goes on along the minus strand of NZ_PTIS01000001.1, from coordinate 115,300 downwards.
TGCAATTAAATTATTAAAATATTTAAAGTACCCTAGTATAATAACTGAAAATGCTGATGAGCGAATAAGACATTTATTAGAATCTTGATTTAGCTAAAAAGGTATACTGATTTATTTTCAGTATACCTTAAATATTTTTATTTTGTATATACAATTTTGATTTTAATAGAAGATTACTGTAATTTACTTATCCTTTAAATGAGCTACCTTATAACCTGTGTTTGCCAATTATTTTTTCTATACACATAAAATCCATAAAGACAGACAATCAAATTACTAAAGCCCATAGAAAACCAAATTCCTGAAGGACCTACACTTGTAAAATATTTGAATAACAAAATCATAGGAAGTCTTACAAACCATAATCGACCAATTTCCATAGCCATGGAGTACTTAGTATGTCCTGTGCCTTGGAAAACACCTTGAAGCACACTAAATATGCCCATAAGAGGCATAGATACAGATGTAAATTTAAGATAAGTTATACCCTGAGATATAACATCTAAATCATCTTTTGACTGCATAAAAAAGTTTATTATAGGGCTATTAAAGAAAAGAAGTAAGCTACATCCAACCACAGAAAATGAGATTGTAAGTTTTAAAGACTTTGTGAAAGCCTCTTTTATTCTATTTATTTGATTTGATCCTAAATTTTGCCCAACAATAGACGTCAAAGCTGCGCCAACCCCCATAGCTGGTTGCATTATTAATGATGTTATCCTATTAACCATAGCAAAAGCACCTAAGGTTGATGTTCCATAGGAAGCAATAAAGCCATTTAACACAATAAAACCTAATGCTGATCCAGATTGTCCAACTGAAGATGGCAATGCCACATTTACAATTCTTTTTAATATCTTTTTATCAAATTTAAAGTTTTTAAAACTTGGCCTTACTAGCATCTTTGAGGATCGCATTAGAATAAAGATTCCTGCAAAAGCAAGTAACGCCTTGGCTATTAATGTGGCTATAGCAGCTCCTGCTACCCCCATACCAAGTGTGAATATGAATATAGGATCTAAAACTATATTTATTATAGCACTAATACCACTTAGCACAGTTGGTAAAACTGTATTTCCCTGTGCATTCATAATAGAGTTAAAGCTAAAAAATAAGAACATGAATGGCATATCTAAGAATGTTATCTTTAGATATATGTTGCTATACATTCCAAGATCCCCTGATCCTCCCATAAGCCTAATAACACCAGGACTTATTAAATATCCAAGTATGGCAAAAACAACTGATGATATAAAAGATATCACAATAAGTTGTGTAGCATAAATATTTGCTTCTTTATATTTAGAAGCTCCTACTAATTGAGATATTATAGATGTACCTGCAATTGAAAGACCGATACCAAGTGATATAAATAAAAAGTTTATTGGCCATACAAAAGCTGTAGCAGCAAATTCAACTGAACCTATCTTACTTACCCAAACTCCATCTGCTAAGTTATAAAGAGTTTGAATAAGATTATTTACCATAATAGGCAAAGCTAATGTTATTATTACTTTGTACAAACTACCATTAAGTATCAGATCTCTTTTCTCCGAAGAGTCCATGAAATTCCCCCCATCATAACCACCTAAAAAAATTTAAACATTTCAATCTTATGGCGGATAAATAAATTATACCATTAAATAAGTATAGATTGTCTTTAAAACATAGATTTAAAGCCTTGATTTATCATAATCTGATACCATACAGTTACACACTAACTTAATAAAAATACCCACATATACTTGTACCACAAGTATATGTGGGTATTTTGAATACTTTTTATAACTTTTTAATCTCCTGCAATAATTTTAAAGATGCCTCTCTTGGCCCCTTCTTTTCATTACCAGCCATACCAAGTTTTGTTCTTAATTGACCTACTCTTATCCCTTTATTAAAAAACTCTTTAAAGAATATTGGAATAAGTTCATCCATCTCCTGTTGTTTTTGAACTGGTCCAAAAGGATTAGAAAAATAAGATGTTACAAGTCCCTTTTCTGTAGTAGTTCCCTTTGCCATTCTAGTTCCTTCTTTAAATACCCTAATAGCCTCCTCTTCACTATTGAAAAGTTCTAAGGCTTCTCCCTCTTCATAATTATTAGCATAAAGAAATAAATCTATAGCTTCTCCTTTTATGATTTCATTATAACTAGCTACAGGCATAACTAATCTTGCATTTATTTTATCAGGATTCATAAATATACTTCTATCTAGTTGCTTAAATGCATAACCCGTGTCTAAATCATCCAACCTTACAAAGGCGCCTATTTCTGTGCCGTAGCCTAAAGGCCTTCCTTCACCATTTAACTTTACTACACCCATATCATCAAAAATTATGGTCATATCACTTATATATTCGGATCCAAGACTTCTTAAAGCTTCAAGACTTTCCGACTTTCCAGCTCCACTATCACCCATAATAACTATATTAAAGGTTTTATCGTCTTTTGTAACTATATTAACCATGGCTCCATGAACAGGTAAATTACCTCTTTTTATCATTATTAAATTGTGTAATGTTAAAGTCATCTTTTTCATGTATCCAAAGTAGTCCATATCATGGTGATAGTTTATATATCCTGTCATTATGTCATTTTCCACATCATCATAAAAGACTGTTTTCATCTGCTTTTCTTCATCTTTAGCTCCAAAAACATAAATTATATCTGGCTTTTTATCTTTATATTCTTCTTCTTTTGCCATTTCAAACAAGTTACATAAAGTAACCCCATGAGCCATAAAATCCCTATGGAAATAAATATACGCAAGTAGTGTTCCTACTTTTGCAGGATAACAAAACCAATGATCAGTATTTATAAAGCAATCTTTAAGTGGATTCTCAAAACTTTCGTTAAATATACCATCTCTAGTGTTCTTTTTAGGATAAGTTATAAATGGAGTATCTAAAACTATAGACTGTATAAATGGTATCTTACACAAACACTCGTAACCTTTACCATATACAAAGTTAGTCTGATTTAATATAAGTCCTGCATTGCCACCTGCTGGTAATTGTCTATATATGCTTGGCTTTACACCTAGTACGTTTTCTTCTACTTTTCTATATACATCTAAGATAAGTTTTGAAAATTCGTTATTAGCATCTATAAAATTAACATTTTGAAGACCTTCACCCGTTTTTTTGTTTTCAACAATAGTATATCTTTCTAGCTTTCTCCAAAAGTTATATAGATCCTCTACAAAACCTATAAATTTATCTTTATCTTCCAAAAGCTTTTTATACCTTAAATCAATTTTTATTATTTCATCTGCTTTTAAAACTATTAAAAATTTAAATATCTTTATTAATTCTAAACATATTTCATCCTGATTTAAAGATTTATTTATGTACTTATATATATTGCTTTTATTGCTCTTTCTATCCTCTAAATACTCTGAAAGAATAATTTCAAATCCTTTACTATCTAATAAACACTCCTCCGTATTACAGTATTTTGCTGTGAAATTAATCATTGCCTTCCCATTACTAAGCGAAAATTCTTTTTTCATGCAAGCACCTCTATCTTATTTTTTCTGATAATTATGAAATTTAGCATTATGAATTATGGTTTTATTAATGTGTCAGTTTCATTTGCTTTTTTTAATAATATCACATCTTTATGAAAGTTTCTTCTTATCCTTCTTTCATTTTTAAACATGTAAAGATTTACATCCTTTGAAAGAATAATATTTTGTAGTCTCCCTTATACTTTTATCTGATGGCTACCATCCGTAACACCCCTATCCTCTTCAAGGTGGGGGATGACGGCTGCTACGCCCCTTTATAAGTCTTCTAAGACTTTGCTGGAAAGTTGTATTCCTTATAAGAAAACTCCACTTGAGTCTAAGAATCACTTGATATTTAATTTTAAAAAGCAAAAAAAACTCTGATTTATAATCAGAGGTTTTTTGTACACTCACTATTTCTTTTTTATTGCATTAATTATGGCTAATAAAATAACCGCTCCTATAACGGACACAAGTAGACTCCAAATATTAAATCCTGTGATTCCTTTCCCGCCTATGAGTCCAAATAGAAAGCCTCCTAAAAAGGCACCTATAATTCCTACAATTATATTTGCCATAGCTCCCATTTCAGAGTCTTTGCCAGTAATCATACTTGCAATCCAGCCAGAAAGGGCTCCTAGTATTATCCATGCTAAAATTCCCATAGTATTTTCCTCCTTATAATAGACTATCTAACTAAGATAGTTTTTAATAATTACTTATCTTTTAATATAAAAGATTTTTAAAGCTAAATGGATTACCATCTCTATCTTAATTGTATGTTTATTATTTGTTTAGTTTTGAAATTTATACATGAATTATTTTTTATTAACAAGTATATTTTTTGTTTTGATTACTTGTTTACTATGGGTTATAACGTGTTTTAATATCTATCTAGGTACATCATTATCTTATATGCTATTTTCTACCTCTAATTCTTCCACCATGTTATTTATCCACTTATAAGATATAAATCTTTTTATAAGTATAATTACCTTCACTATTTCTTCACTGCAAGCAACTAAAACTACCATATATACAGGTAATTTAAATATAAATGCAGCTAAAAATGCAAAAGGAACTCCTATAAGCCATAAGGTTATTGATTGAACTATAACACCATATTTAGCATCTCCACCAGCCCTTAATATGCCAACTATAACTAATGCATTATACACTTTAACTGGCATAAATAACGCGTAAATATATAATATATACTTAGCATCTCTAATTACTACATCTGATACATTAAATATAGAAAGTATAAAAGATGTAGATAAAAACAATACAACCGAAAGTATCATCCCTATGCCTATTGAAATTGCACAAAGTCTTCTAGCATAAAGTTTTCCTGTTTCTTCATTCCCGGCTCCAATCTCCTTACCAACAACCACAACCGAAGCATTAGCAAGTCCAAAGGTTACAATCATAAATAAATTAAGAACCGTAGTACATATTTGTATAGCTGCTATAGCCTGAGTTCCTATTCTTCCATATATAATTGCATAGCTTACATTTCCAAGTCCCCAGCAAGCTTCATTTAATACTACTGGTATTATAATGTTATATACATTTAAAGTTAACTTTTTAGAAGCACCTCTAAAGTCCCTTAATCTTCCTGAAAGTATACTTTTTGATACATAAATATGTATTAAAAGAACTAAACATTCCATTATTCTTGCTATTACTGTTGCTAACGCCGCACCCTTAACACCCATAACCGGGAATCCAAACTTTCCAAATATGAATACGTAATTTAAAAATCCATTTACTATCAGTCCTACAAGACTAGCTAGCATTGGAACCACTGTTTTTTCTATACTCCTAGAAGCTGTTGCAAAGTTAAATGTAATTGTTGTAAATATGTAACTTATACTAACTATTCTAAGATACTGACTTCCAAGTGCTATAACATCTTTATCTTTATTAAATATAGATATTATACCCTGTGGCCATATTAAGGCTATTATTGTAAATATAAAGGTTACTATAATTCCACTAAATAATCCTATACCTAAAACTTTTCTTATATTCTCTTTATCTTTTTTACCCCATAATTGAGCTATAAATACTGAACACCCAGAACTTATACCCATAGCAATTAAACTAAACAAAAAGTAATATTGATTTGCTATACCTACTGAAGCTAGCTCAATTTCGCCAACTTTACCAATCATCACTGTATCTAGCATATTTATAGATGATGCAATAAGATACTGAAGTACTATAGGCATTGCTAATATAAAAGTACTCTTATAAAACCTCCTGTCAGAAAATAATTCTTTAAATCTTTTATTATTCATTAAAACTCTCCTTATAATGTAAATTTAAACAAAAAAATAAAATCCCCTTTGAGTTTTTTCAAAGTGGATTTCAACACCTGCATTTAAGAACTCTTTATAGACGTCTTAAACAACTTAAATATTATATGCATCTTAAAAAATTAAATACTATCTTAGTTTTACAAAGCATGTTATCTTTGAAACCTTTAAGTATATTTCGTAAAATATTATATCAATATTAATATAAATTGTCTACATATATTTGATTAAAATTAATTATATGTAGACAATTTAAAATACATAATATTAGTTAAATATCTGCTATTTGTATAATATCTTTTTGAAAAGTTTTTTTAACATCTATTATACGCTGATTTTCCGATCCCCTATATTTTAATAACATATTCTTTTTAGATAATTCAAATCTTCCATCTATAAGTATATCTATTTTCTCTAGAAACTCTAACCACTTATTTTTTTCATCACTATGACTTACTATATATTCATAAGTATATCCTGTATATGAAATTATATTATAGCCTTCTTTTTTAGCCCTTTTTGAAAGTTCAGTGAAAGCATTTGCCTGTTCAAAAGGCTCTCCTCCGCTTAATGTTATTCCATCTAAAAGCGGATTGTTTCTCATTTCATTTAATATTTCTTCTATGTCTATAAAACTTCCTCCATTAAATGAATGAGTATGTGGATTGTGACAGCCCTCACAATTATGTGGGCAACCTTGAGCAAACACTACAAGTCTTATTCCTGGTCCATCTACAATAGATTCTTTTATTATGCCTGCAACCCTTAATTTAGTATCCATATAGAATCCCCCTATAAAATAAGTTAATTTCTTTATAAATGCTTAACTCTATCTCTTTCTTCTGCTTTTTTTGCATCATTAAATCTATCTAAAGTACCTACAAGATACCCTGTTATTCTACGAATACGTTGGAATTTTACATCTTCTTCTTTTCTACCACATCCTGGGCACTGTTCCCCTATTATACCTGAATATCCGCAGACTGGATCTCTATCTAAAGGGTGATTTATAGAACCATATCCTACACCACACTCTTTCATAGTTCTAATTACCTTTTCAAAGGCTTGAAGATTCTGACTTGGATCACCATCTAACTCTACATAAGTTATATGTCCTCCATTTGTAAGTTCATGATAAGGTGCTTCTATTTTTATCTTATTAAATGCTCCTATTTCATAATAAACTGGAACATGAAAACTATTAGTATAGTACTCCCTATCCGTAACTCCTTCAATTAATCCATATATTTCTCTATCAAGTTTTACAAAACGGCCAGCAGTACCTTCAGCAGGAGTTCCTATAATAGAAAAATTAAGCTTATATTTTTCTGTTGCAAGGTCCATAGCATTTCTCATGTATGAAATAATTTCAAGTCCTAACTTTTGGGCATCCTTTGACTCTCCGTGATGACTTCCTGTTAATGCTTTAAGGCATTCACCAAGTCCTATAAATCCTGCAGATAAAGTTCCATGCTTAAGTACTTCTCCTACTTCATCTTCCCAGGATAACTTATCTGAATCTATCCAGACTCCCTGTCCCATAAGAAAAGGAAAATTCTTAACCTTTTTCTTTGATTGAATCTCAAATCTTTCTTTTAATTGGTCTATAACAATATCCATTTCTTTATCAAGCTCTTCAAAAAACTTTTCTATATCTTTATTGCTTTTCAAAGCTATTCTTGGAAGATTTATGGTTGTAAAGCTAAGATTGCCCCTTCCATAAACTACTTCTTTTGACTTATCATTAATATTACTCATAACTCTTGTTCTACATCCCATATATGCTATTTCTGTATTAGGATTTCCTTCTTTGTAATATTTAAGATTAAAAGGAGCATCTATAAATGAATAATTGGGAAATAGCCTTTTTGCACTAACTCTAAAAGAAAGTTTAAATAAATCATAATTAGGATCACCTTCATTATAATTTACCCCTTCCTTAACTTTAAATATTTGAATAGGGAATATTGGCGTCTCACCATTTCCAAGTCCTCTTTCAGTAGCTAAAAGAAGATTTTTAACTACCATTCTTCCTTCCGCGGAAGTATCAGTTCCATAGTTTACAGAACTGAATGGAACCTGCGCCCCTGCACGGCTATGCATGGTATTTAAATTATGTATAAAAGCCTCCATTGCTTGATATGTGCATCTATCTGTTTCACTATTTGCCTTTCTTTTAGCAAATTCTTGAACCTTTTCTACTATACTATTATCATCTATATATTTACATAAATATTCTTTTTCAATTTTTATATATTTTTCATCATTTTCTAGAGAAGGCATGAGATCATAATCTTCTTTAATCTCTTGGAATATATTCTCAGTAAAATCTAATATATCTTCTTTTTCTGTTAATAGTTCTAAAGCATTTACAATATTTTTTCTATATAATTTCACATAAGTCTTCCTTACACCAATAGCTAACCCATAATCAAAATTTGGAATACTTTGGCCTCCATGCTGGTCATTTTGATTAGATTGAATAGCAATACAGGCTAAAGCAGAATAACTTTGAATATCCTTAGGTTCTCTTAAGTATCCATGTCCTGTGCTAAATCCATCTTTAAATAACTTAATAATATCTATCTGACAACAAGTAGTAGTAAGTGTTAAAAAATCTAAGTCATGTATGTGAATATCTCCATCCTTATGAGCTCTTGAATGCTTAGGATTTAAAACAAACATCTCATTAAATTCCTTAGCACCTTCTGAACCATATTTAAGCATAGTCCCCATGGCAGTATTTCCATCTATGTTAGCATTTTCACGTTTTATGTCATTGTCTTCTGCTTGTTTAAATGTTAAATCCTCATATACCTTCATAAGCCTTGTATTCATTTCTCTAACCCTTGTTCTTTCAGCTCTGTACAATATATAAGCTTTTGCAGTTTTTGCATATTCATTTTCTATAAGAACTTTTTCAACTATATCTTGTATCTCCTCAACAGTTGGAATATTTATTTCGTCTTCTTCTAGTAAATTCGCTACTTTTTTAGCTAAATCAAACGCTATATCATAATCATATTCATTTATAGATTTAGTGGCCTTAATCATGGCATTCGTAATCTTCTCCATATTAAAAGCTACTTCTCTACCATCTCTTTTTTTAATCTTTGTAATCATAAACATTACTTCCTTCCATAAAAAGCTTTGCTTTCTTTTTTAAACAATAACTTTTCCATCATAAAACATTTTCTAGTTTAAATCAATAGAATTAAATTAAAAAATCCTTCTGCAAATGTAGGCAGAAGGATAATAGCTAAAATTTAGATTTTAACTACCTCACCCCTCTATACTTCGTAGAGTAAACAGTGATTACAATATAGGCAGGTCTTCTGACTTTGGCTCATCAACATCTGCCCCTTCCCGATAAATCAGTGGTAATGGCAAATCTCTCTCCAGTACAGCGGCGAGACCGTTTAGGATTTTAACCTAATTCCCTTTTAAGCTACAATGTTTGTAGCCACCTATATAATTCAATATCTAGTTAATAAAATCTTATCACACACTATATATTGTGTCAACGAAGATATTTTTTATTGATTTAATTATTAAATTAACTTTATCACAGTATTATTAACATTTAAATTAAGGGTCTGCAGGCCATTATCAAGGTTTCCACTTTACTTTTTATATTCTTTCAACTAATGATATAATTAATTAGATATACTAAAAATTTATGATATGGGGCTGATTATTATTTACAAATTTATTTTACTTTATTTTATACTTTTAAATATCTTAGGATTTTTATCTATGCACATAGATAAATCAAGATCTAAAAAATCTCAGTGGAGAATAAGAGAAAGTACCTTAATTATTATAGCTATTTTGGGAGGCAGTATTGGTTCTTATTTAGGCATGAAAAAATTCAGACATAAAACCAAGCATTCTAAGTTCAAATATGGTATACCTTTTATTATACTTATTCAAATAATAATTATATTCTTCTATAACCGCTTACTTTAAATCTATTAAACTTTGGGGAATTCTATAATCACCTTAAATAAGTCTCCATCTACGCTGACTCTAAAATCTCCCCCTTGAAGCTTTGTTAAATTATTTGAAATAGCAAGGCCTAATCCAGATCCTTCAGTATTTCGAGACTTATCTCCTCTTTTAAATCTTTCTAGTATCTCATCTTCATTAAAATCTATTTCAAAAGCTGATATATTTTTTATAGTTATAACTACTTTATTATCTATGTCTTCTATATTAATATAAACTCTTGTATTTTCTAATGAATATTTTAAAGCATTACTAATTTGATTTTCTAATATCCTCCAGGTCTTTTTACCATCTACCATTATATATAATTTCTCTTTAGGAAGATTAATCTTAAAATCTAAAGAGCTTTCCTTGATTTTTTCCTCAAATTCTGCTAAAGCTTGTTTTAAAAGTGATGTTATATCTACCTTTTCTATATTAAGCTCCACCTCTCCGCTAGCAGCTTTTGATGCTTCAAAAAGATCTTCTATAAGAATTTTCAGCCTTTCAGACTTTCTTTCTAAAACCTTTATATAATCCATTCTTTCCTCTTTAGTAAGATCCTCATTTTTAATTAAGTCTACATAGGTTATTATAGAAGTTAGGGGAGTCTTTAAATCATGAGACACATTAGTTATAAGCTCTGTTTTCATCCTTTCACTTTTTATCTCACTATCAATAGAATCTTTAAGTCCACTCTTCATATTGTTTATATTATGAGAAAGCTCCTTTAAAATTCCCTTGCCGCCTTCATCAATAACGTAATTTAAATCTCCATTAGCGATTTTAAAACTACCAACTACTATCTTATTTAAATAATTTGCAGATTTTACTACATATGATATAACTGAAATTATATAGGTAAGTATATATATAACTAAAATTAATGTTATAAAATCACTAGATCCTCTTAAAGATAACATGGATATCATAAAAATAAATGATAGAATTAAAAATATTGATATCTTAATTCCTGTAGACTTTATAAGAAATACCTCTTCTACTATTCTCCTTACTATCTTTTTTACCCAGTTTATAATTTTATAGATTAAGCTTTTTCTTCTAAAGAACTCCTTAATCCCTAATCCTTTTACTTCAATTATGCTTCCATAAGTAAATGCCATTAAATAATAGGTACCTATCATAGCTATTCCTAAAAGTATTGTATACACTGGCTCTTTTAAAGATTCATAAGCAATACTAATAATTAAAATTAACGCTATACATAATATTACAGTTTGAAATTCAATGTATATTTTATTGTATAGTCTTTCAAGAATACCTTTATCTTTGTTTTTATCTTTTCTTTGAATATTTAGATATATTAAAGCTAAGATTGTTAAGGTAACAAGAACTGCTGATAAAAGAATCGCTTTTTCCACCAATGCTTTGGATTTTAACTTATTATAATTTTCTTTTCCTAAACTTATCTCATCTTCATAAATAAAACTTTTTGGTACAAAATAAGAGATTTTTAAATTTTTATTTTCTGTATTTCTATAATTGAAACTATCATTGTTAATAATATTTTTTAGTTGTTCTTTAGTAAAATTGGAATCTGCACTTTCAAGTACATTCTTCTTATTTTCTATATTTAAAATTAAATAAAAATCACTGTCGTTTTTTAAATTAGTAATAGTTTCTTCGCTTAAATCATTTTCTATATTAGTGTTAAGTCTATCTTCGCTAGTATCTTCTATAATATATTTTATATTTGGGTATCTATTAATAACATTTAACCTGTTATTATATCCTTGTGCATTATTTTTAATATTTACATTCAAATACTCTTCTTGTAAATTTATAGGATTTTTTACTTCTTCCTCACTTTTATATATTGTGAAACTATCTATAATTGCAGAATTTAAATCATTAAATGGATTTTTGAATTTATTTGTCTCATAAAAATTTTGACTTTTTACACTATCATAATTTTTTAGTATATATATACCCATGAAAGCTAATAAAATTAGGCTAACTGTTAAAATTACAACTGATATAAATCTTAATATCTTACTACTTTTCAATTTTGTAGCCAATACCCCACACCACCTTTAAATATCTTGGATCACTTGGATTTATTTCTATTTTTTCTCGTATTCTTCTTATATGAACTGTTACAGTATCTGTGTTATAAGATGGTTCATTCCAAACCTTTTCGTATATTTCATCAATAGAAAACACCCTACCTTTGTACGTCATAAGTAATTTTAATATCTTATATTCTAAAGGTGTTATCTTAACTAACTCACCATCAACAGTTAATTCTTTAGTAAGATCATTTAAAGATAAAGCACCTGCTGTTATTATTTCATCAGTAGTACCTTTATAGTTTCCAAGATTCACATATCTTCTAAGTTGTGACTTCACCCTTGCTATAAGTTCTAATGGATTAAAAGGTTTTGTTATATAGTCATCCGCTCCCATATTAAGCCCAAGAATTTTATCTGTGTCTTCCGACTTTGCAGAAAGCATTATTATAGGGATACTCTTTTTCTCTCTTATCTTCATTGTAGCTCTCATACCATCCATTTTAGGCATCATTATATCCATTATTATTAAATGTATCTCCTGTTCACTTAAAATTTCCAGTGCCTCTAATCCATCATAAGCTTTAAAAACTTTAAACCCTTCATGAGTAAGATATATATCTATAGCATCAACTATTTCTTTCTCATCATCTACCACTAATATATTATATTGTTCCATTCAATTGCCCCCTCTTGATACTTAGGCATTTTATTTTACCCTTTTGTCTAATGTTCTTTTAAAACACCTTATAAAATATTATAACATCTCCCTTTATTTCTGCCCTAATTAAATTATATAGCTAAAATCTTACAGGTACCTGTTTGTAATCATTAAGACTTTCTTACAATAAAGAAGAACTAGGCATCTTTTGCCTAGTTCTTCTTTAACTTCTATATTATCTAATAAATCTTTCAGATAACTTTAACTATAGAATTTTTTGAAACTACAAGTTTATATAGACTAATATCCTTTTCTTTTAGCTTCTAGCCCACTCTCATTAATTCCTGGCTCCTCTACTGTAGTTGCAAGCTTATTTTTAGCCCATTGATTTTGAGTCTTATGGCCATTTGCTAAATAATTTTCTTTACTCCATTCTTTTTTATCTTTTTTCTTCATATCTTTCACCTCTAATCAAATTTACTTTTCTTCAATACTAGTATGTATATTTAGGCTTATAAATAATCCTAAATATAAAATTAAAAATTACTCTAAAGAGTTATCCAATCTTAAATTTATATAGATTTAATTGTTAACAAATAATATTTATTGATGACATAGAATTGTAACAAAATACTATTATAATAATATTATAGTAATTAATAAAACCCCTTTAATATATAGATACTAGTCAGTCCCCCTCTCTAGTATCTATATTAAAATAATAAATTACTTTATACCCCCCCCCTTATTAAATGTAAAATAAAACATCCTCAGTATTAGTTTTTAAACTTTACACTGAAGATGTTTTATTTGTTTTTTTTGTTATTGCTTATAACAATAATAACTTTAAAAAGTTTTACAATTCCATATTGTTTAACATTTCTCTAATTAGTTTTAATTCTTCTTTACTAAGGGTTATTCCTTTACCCATCTTTTTATGATCAGGATCCCATTCTCTTATATCATATTTATCTGCATTTCCATTCCAGCTTATTAGATTTAATTCTTTTTTCCAACCTTTTGATGATTCAGAAATAGTTCCTACATTTTCTTTTATTTCATATTTTATATCTGCCATAACATTACCCCCTTTATAAGTTTTTCTAAGACTCACTTGACTTTACTCCTAAACTATCTTTATAATAATTGAATCTTTAAAGGTAATTTACAATGTTTTAATATTCTGTAGCGTAATTATCGAAATAGCCTTGAACTAAAACCACTGGCGTCCCCTTATCTCCACTACCACTTATTAAATCACATAAGCTACCTAAAAGATCTGTAATTTGTCTTGGTGTAGTTCCAAGAGTTTCATTTCCTTCTACCTTTTTGCCTTCTTTTGCCTTTATCTTTTTCTTCATTTCATCTGTCATTTCAGCAGAACTCATACCTTTAAAATCATTATCCGCTATGTATTTTATCTTTATTTCATTTGGTGTTCCTAAAAGACCATCTGTAAAACCTGGTGATACTACAGGATCTGCAAGTTCCCATATTTTACCTACAGGATCTTTAAATGCACCATCTCCATATACCATAACCTCAATATTTTTACAAGTACTTTCTTTTATAATCTTTTGTACCTTAGTAACAAATTCTTTACAGTCTCTTGGAAACAACTTTACTTTATCCTCAGTTGCTTTATTTGAACCAAGAAGACCATAATCAGCATTATATCCACTGCCATCTATAGATTCTGTTAAAATCTCATCAAGTCCATATACAGTTTTTGCTCCTGCCTTTTTAAGTATCCTTTTTGTTCTTTCTCTTTCATGTATGTTAGCAACTAAAATTTCTTTGCTATACTTTAATGCTTCTCTTGGGTCATTTGCAAGGTATATAATTATATTATCTGATATTTCTTTGTACATACTGATATAATCAATCCCTGTAAATTTATGTTCTACCCTTTCTCCAAAGAGTTTTCTATAATCCTTTTCTGTTAATAGATCTATATATGGGTTAATGTTAAGTTCATCCATCTTATCTACATCCATTAAAGAATTACCAACCTCATCGGATGGATAATTTAAAAATAAATGAATTTTCTTTCCTGTTAATGCTAATGCCTTTAATATTACTGAAAATCTATTTCTACTTAATATTGGAAACATAAGTGCTATGTCCCCTTCAAATTTTTCATTAACATCCTTTGCAATATCTTCAAGGGTTACATAATTTCCTTGGGCTCTTGCTACTAATGACTCTGTTATTCCAATAACATCATTGTCATGAAGTGCAAATCCTTCACTTTCTACTGCCTTTAAAAGAGATTCAACAACTATTTGTGGAAGATCGTCTCCTTCTTTTATGATTGGAGTCCTAATCCCTCTCGCTGTGGTACCTAAAGCTCTCATCATTACTTTTATCTCCTTTAACATATATTTTAAACCTATATAAGTATACAATACATCCACTAATCAATCTACATATTATTAAAAAAATGCCACAAAAAGATTGTGCCAAAACCTTGTTTGGCACAATCTTTATTTGAATATATTCTATATTTATTTTCTATTTAACCTATTTTTTACGGATGGATCAAGTTCATTATACCAATTATTAAATTCTGATTCTGCTTGCTCTTTACTTTTACCATACTTTTCTTGTATCTTACCTATAACTACATCTTTTTCTCCATCTAATCTATCTATTTCATCATCAGTAAGGTTTCCCCATTGTTTCTTCATTTCACCTTTAAGTTGGTTCCATTTCCCTGAAAATATATCATTATTCATAAATTTTCACTCCTTAGTTTGCATTATATATTATATTTATATTCTATATATCTTATAATCTAATTCATATTTATTCTTTCAATTATTAATGGATCTAGCCCATTATACCAAGTATTAAATTGAGCCTCAGCTTCTTCCTCTGATAAGTTATATCTTTCTTGAATCTTTCCAATAAGGACATCGTGTTCACCTTCTAATTTGTCTATTTCATCATTAGTAAGGTCTCCCCATTTCATTTTTATTTCACCTTTAAGTTTGTTCCACTTTCCTGCAAAAGGTTTATTCGCCATAAATATTACCTCCTCAATCTTTTGTTTTAAAGTATAGCTTAATAATATACGAAATCCTTTGTAGTTGCAACAATATTCTCACTATTTAACACAATGTATACTCATTAGATATAACTTATACACTTTTATCAATAAAGATCTTTATTTCAAAGAAAGTTTTTGTCCCCGCCTATACTCTAAAATCATTATTTTTTCCTTATTGTTACTTTTAACATTAGAACTCTCTTTTGAAAATATAACTCACTATAACTTTTTTAAAATTCATGATATTATATACTTGAAGTTTAAGTTACTTTTTATTTTTAAGGAGGTAGGATATAATGTCAAAATTAACAAAGACGCTATCTTTAATAGTTGTAATTATAATATTATTATCTTTAATCTTTGTATGCACCTTGATGATAACAGACTACAAACCTGCTGCAGTAGTAGATTTGACCACTGAAAATAATCCTTCTGAGGCTATTAAAAAAAATGTTACTTTTTCAGTTTCAACTTTCAATATAGGTTACTGTGGTATGGATAAAGGTCAAGACTTTTTCATGGATGGAGGAAAAGGGTCTCGTTCAAGTTCGAAGGAACAAACGGTCAATAATTTGGAAGGTGTAACAAATTTTCTAAAAGATCAAAACTCTGACATATACTTTATTCAAGAAGTTGATGAAAAATCCACTAGAAGTTTTAATGTAAATCAACGTGAACATATATCCAATGAAATAGATACTTATGGTAATACATTTGCATATAATTACAAAGTCTTATGGGTCCCTATACCAGTTACTAAACCACATGGGAATGTCAACTGTGGACTACTTACCCTATCTAAATTTAATATTTCTGCAGCATCAAGATTTGACTATCCTGGAAAAGAAAATTGGCCAAGGCAACTTGGAGATCTTGATAGATGCTTTATTGAAACTCGTACTACCGTAGAAGACGGAAAGGACCTTGTCCTAATTAATTCTCATTTATCTGCTTACGATAAGGGCGGAAATATAAGACAACAACAACTTAGCTTCTTAAAAGAACATATAACTAATGAATATGAGAAGGGAAACTATATAATTGTAGGTGGAGATTGGAACCATCTTATGGAAGATACTGATCCAACCAAATTTGATTCTACAGAGAGCTTTCCAGATTGGCTCCAAAAGCTACCTGATAATTTTAAGCCTACCGATTTTGAGTGGGCTGTAGATGGAAATGTTCCCTCATCAAGAACAGTTGAGTTTCCATATGAAAAAGGGGAAAATTTTTTATCGGTAATTGATGGATTTTTAGTTTCAAAAAATGTAGGTATTGAAAAGGTAACAGGTCATAACTTAGAATTTGAACATACAGATCATAATCCTGTAACGGGTTATTTTATACTAAAATAGATTATACTAATAATACATCTAGAACCCCTAATTACTATGTAAAGGAGCGTAATTACAATGAATTTAATTAATAAACCTATATCTGTTGTATATGAATTTGATAATGCTGGAATAATTAATCCACATAAGTTTATTTTTACTAATGAAGCTGGAATGGAAAACGAATTTAATATAAAGAGAATAATAAGAAGAGATAAAGAAAAACTCGGACCTGATGTTTATGGGTATACCTTTACTTGTGAAATAATAGTGAATGAAAAAATAGCATTATGTGATTTAAAAGTCAATATGAAAACTTCTGAATGGATTCTTTTTAGGATGTAATTATAAAACAAAAAGTTAAATTTGAAATTAACTCATAGCAAATAGAAAAATAGCTATTATACCTTAGGTGTATAATAGCTATTTTTCTATCTTTTTACTATCTATATTTATCCTATCTGTTCAACATCATATTTAATATTGTTTTATCCGTGTTTTCCATTCCTTTTACACCCAGTGTTCCAAGGTTTTCTATGCTCTTTTCTACATCTATTCCTACTATACCTTCATTTCCCATGGGTTCTATATCGTTTAAGGCAAGAGTTGCACATTGTATTGCTGCATTAACTCCAGTAGCAATTTTCAGAGCACAAGTTGTTTTTGCGCCATCGCAAATCATCCCCGAAATATTTCCTATCATATTTTTTATAGCATAATTTATATTTTTTAGTTTACCATCTAGAAGATATGTAATAGCAGCTGAAGATCCTATTGAAGCTGCTATACCTGCTCCACATAAAGCTGATAATCTTCCTATATAAGACTTAACATGTATAGTTACAAGATTACTAATAGCTAGTGCCCTGGCTAACTCTTCATCACTTTTCCTAAGTTCAGCACTTAAAATAACCGATGGCATTGTAGATGTTATTCCTTGATTTCCACTACCAGATGTAGTCATTATAGGCATTGTGCATCCTGACATTCTAGCATCTGATGCAGCTGCCGTACTTGCAACCATTCTATTTTGAAGACTATCCCCTCCTAAGACTATGTTAGTAGAATTAAACATCTTTTTTCCTACATTAAGGCCATAATCACCCTGTAGTCCTTCATCAGAAACAAGCTTATTCATTTTAGCCCCTTCTAATAAAAATTCAATGTTCTTAAACTCTACAGTTGTTGCAAAGTCGTAGATATTTTCTATAGTAATTTTTCTTCCTATATTACATTCTTCATTTTTAAATTCATTATTAACATTGTCTAAAATTATATTTTCATCTAACTCTATCTTTACTATATTATTGTGATTTCCACTTATAATTACCTTTGCAATATGATCTTTAGTTTTACAATGGGTCTCTATATAAAGCTTATCACAATTTTCCTTTAATTCAATTTTTACCTTCCCCTGGCTTACCATTGATTTGGCTTTGTCTATATGCTCTTTTGTAACATTATTCAGTACTTGAAGTTCTAGTTTAGAATCTCCACCTATAAATCCTAGAGCTGCTGCAATATCTATACCTATCATGCCCGTTCCAGGTATTCCAACCCCTAAGGCATTTTTTATTATATTTGCACTTAAAAACAAATTAATACTTTCTACTTCATCTTTTAACAACTCTTTACACTTAGAAGTGGCATATGCTATAGCTATAGGTTCTGTGCAGCCTAGCGCTGGTACAACTTCTTTCTTTAAAAGTTCAATATACATATCCTTCTCCACCTTATGCCCCCCTTTAATTCTTTTGTTTATTTTACAGTATTACTTTGTTTATTGTTGTAACTTTTCATAATAAAGTATATTGGTACTCCAACTATAAGTCCGCCAAGTCCCCACAAAATCTTTTCTAAAGAAGATTGTGCAAGAAGCCATATGCTTACAGCTACTGCTATTATAGGTATTACAGGACCAAAAGGAACTCTAAATGAACTTTTAAGATCTGGTCTCTTTTTCCTTAATACTATTATAGATAAACATGTAGGTACATACTGTGCAAATCTTGATACAACACTTATAGCTGCAAGTTTTGTAAAGCTTCCTGATAAAGCTATTGGTATAGCTAAAGCTACAGTTATAATTATAGCTATATATGGTGTACCTCTAGTACCTTTTTTTGCTATAACCTTTGGTATTAATCCATCTTTTGCTAAAGCTACCCCACTTCTTGGTGTTATAAAAGATGCTGCTATATTTATTCCACCTATAGATATTAGAGTACCTGCACTTACTATCGCTCCTCCAAAAGATCCGAGAAATACAGTAGCCGCATCAGCTACTGGTGTTTTACTAGTTGCAAGTCCTTCACCCAATATTCCTATAGAAACTCCTTGTATTAATAAATAAAACATAGAAACTATTATCATAACTGTTATTATTGCCTTTGGTACATTTTTTTCTGGGTTATCCATATCCTCAGCTGCCACTGCTATGGATTCAAATCCTGTAAATGCATAAAATATTAAAAGTGCTGCTGCCCCAAAAGATCCTCCAACATAGGTTCCACTTGGAAACATAGGAGTAAAGTTACTTCCCTTTATATAAAATATTCCTATAGCAACGAACATTACAAGCGGAACCAATTTACCAATTGTAATTATATTATTTAATGCCTTAGATATATTAACTCCCAATATATTTACTAATCCAAGCCCCACCAATATACAGACAACTATTATATTGCTTACAGTTTTATCTGCTGCCGCTGGCCATACCTTTGCTAAAGCTGTTGAAAACGCTACAGCCATGGTAGCCCAAGCTATGATACTTATAGCCCATTTCATAAAACCTACTTCAAAACCTACAAAATCTCCAAAGGCCTCTCTTGCATAAACATAAGGTCCGCCATTTTCTTTGAACATACCACCTGCCTCGGCAAAGCACATAGCAATACTTATAACAAGTAGCATATCAAAAACTATTACCACCATACTAAAAGGGCCTATTAAAAGCATAGCCTGATTTGGCAGTAAAAATATACCTGAACCTATAATTGCATTTATACCTAAAAGCACAATGCTCCAAAACCCTAGTTTTTTATTATCAAACATAAAAATCTCCCCTATCTAATTAAATTTTATTTAAGCATGCTTCTACAAGTTTTATAAATATAGAAAGCATATTTTTATTTTCTGCAGACATCATTTCCGGATGCCACTGTACTCCCATCACAAATTCTTCACCTTCATGTTCTATAGCCTCTACAATTCCATCCTTTGATACAGCAGACGCAATAAATCCCTTGGCAACTTCTTTAATAGCTAAATGATGAAAGCTATTACACATTGTTTCTTCCCCTAAAATTTCTCTTAACTTTGTTCCTTCTTTTATTTTAATAGTGTGAGTTGGAATATTTGATAGAGATGCTTGATTATGTTTTATATAACACCCTTCTATAAATGATAAATCTTGATATAAACTTCCTCCATTAACCACATTCAGCAATTGATGACCTCTACAAATTCCAAGTATAGGCTTTTTTGCTTTCATTGCTAATCTTATTAAATTTATATCAAAGTCATCCCTCTTTGGTAATATTCCACCAAGCTTTTGTGAAGGCTCTTCGCCATATAATAAAGGATTTACATCATGACCTCCTGAAATTATAATTCCATCCACCATGTCCAACTGTTCTTTTATATCTTTTTCATCTTTTATAAGTGGAATAATCACTGGAATTCCACCTGCTTTTATAACAGATTTAATATAATCATCGTTTACATAAGCTCTTTCATATCCTGGAAACATCCCTCCTTCATCTACAATAATACTTCCTGATATTCCTATTCTCGCTTTTCTTTTCATATATACCTCCTATCATAATTACATGTATATTAATATTAATTAGCAATATCTATGCCAAGACTTAGAAATCTTTATATTATTTTAGTTGAATCTTCTAACACGCCCATTTGAAAACATTTTCAAACCTTATATATATCTTATTTATTTTTTATTATTAAATTTTTAACATTATTCACGATAAACAGGTCGATTAATAGGACTACATTCCTTTTAATCGACCTGTTTATTGTATATAACTTATATATTTACTTATTTTTAATTAAAAAGTTATAACCCTTTTTAGTTATTTTGCTTCCCTTCCTCCCTACATATGAGTTTATTAGCTCTAAGTCTTTTAATGTTTCT
The DNA here is from genome assembly GCF_002934235.1 of Clostridium algidicarnis DSM 15099. Lineage (GTDB taxonomy): Bacteria > Bacillota > Clostridia > Clostridiales > Clostridiaceae > Clostridium_L > Clostridium_L algidicarnis. The sequence goes on along the minus strand of NZ_PTIS01000001.1, from coordinate 94,252 downwards.
AAAATCTTCTTAGCCTCTCCCTCAGAAATTTCTAATCCTCTCTCCTTCAATATATTAATTATGGCTACTCTTCCAATATTCTTTTCTAATTTATTAAAACTATTTATTAAATTAAGAAACTCTATAGATTTTTCAAAATCACAGCTGCTTTTCAAAATTTCTTTTTCATAATTACAATTCTTCTCTTTATAATCTAGTGTTGATGGTAAATTCTTTACTTCTACCTTATCATCACACATGAGTGAAATATAAGAGGCAACATTTTGAAGTTCTCTTATATTTCCAGGCCATCCGTAACCAATTAAAATATCTTTTACCTCATCTTCTATGTATATTTTTCTTCCAATAAAATAATTTAAAAGATCAATTATATCTCCCGTCCTCTCTCTAAGTGGTGGTACCATTATCGGAAGAACATTAAGTCTATAATAAAGATCTTTCCTGAATTTATCTTCTTTAATCATTTTAAGAATATCTTTATTTGTAGCTGCAATAATCCTTACATTTATATTTATAATATTTTCTGATCCTATTGGCATTATCTGTCTTTCCTGAAGAACTCGTAATAGCTTTGTTTGAAGTAAAACTGGCATATCCCCTATTTCATCTAAAAATATTGTTCCATTATTAGCTGCTTCAAACAGCCCCTTTTTCCCTTCTTTTAAAGCTCCTGTAAATGCGCCCTTTTCGTAACCAAAAAGTTCGCTTTCAAGCAAATTTTCTGGCATAGCTGCACAATTTACAGCTACAAAGGCCTGCTTTTTTCTTTCAGATTCATTATGTATTGACTGAGCTAAAAGTTCTTTACCTGTTCCACTTTCACCTCTAATAAATACTGTAAGATCTGATTTTGATATCTTTTTAGCAAGATTAATACATTGAATCATAGACGGTGAATTTGTTTTTATATTATTAAAATAATATCTTGCAATTTGCCCCCTAGCCTTTATTTGTTTTGTAAGGTTTTGTTCTAATTGCTTTATGTAAGTTATTTCTTGAATATTATAGTAACTACCTGCTTTAACTCCTAAATTATATATACTTGTCTTTTTAACATTTATATATTTATCTTTAAACTGAAAAACTTCGTCTAAGATTTCTTCTTTTTTTAAAATTCTTTCAAGTCCTTTTTTAAAGATTTCTTCTACCGACACTCCTTGTATATTGCCTTCTAAATCTAAAATGTTTCTAAAGCTTTCATTAAATACTTTTATTATTCCCTTATCATTAGTAAATATTACACCATCCCTAGATATATTTACTATGGTATCAAGCTCATCCATTTTTAAAAATAATTCCTTATATTTGTCTCTAATACCACCATCAAGACTTACAATTTTCTCAGAATATTTAATAAGCTTCTTGCCTATATCTATTGTATCTATTTCAAGAGCACTTATTACTTGCATAAATGTAGATATATCTATGTATCTATTTCCAAGGTCTATAATTTTTTTTATATGACTTGGTATCCTTTCTGATACCCCAGGGGTAAGAGCTATATTCACATTAGAGTAGTCTACATTTTCTTTGTAAGCTATTAGGTTTAAATGAGTTACACCTACTTCATAAAATAAAGATACAGTTTCGTAGGTAGTTTGATCATTATCATTAACCACTAAAACCTCTGTCCCTTCTGGGATGGAAAATACCTTGTATATTTCATCTTCTCTAAATGTCCTGTTTACTACTATTATTTTGCTCTTTGCACTAACATATTTTTTTATTTCATAAGCTCTTTCTCTTATCATTACGAGAACAACCTTATCCTCTATAATATCCTTCTCTTCTAGATGATCTAGAAAGTAACTATTAATCACAATCTTATCCCCTAGCACTTGTCTTAGATTGTCTTCTAAGAACTTAGTAAGGTAACTATCCCTATCAGTTATTATACCTATAGACTTCATATTTTTTCCTCCAAAATTATATCAATTTTTCATGTGTGCTAATTATTGTTTTATAATAATACAAAACTAAAAGTAATCATTCAAAATACTGTTATAATGAAATTATAGGATACTCACATTAAAAATAATAGATAAATATTAATTACGTTAACTTATTTAATATATTACCAACTCAATCTTATCATTAATTTCTTATATAATTATAATTTCAAAAGGAGTGTTTTTATGAAATATGATATAAATGTTATCACTAAAGAAAACCAAATTACTAAAAGGTGGTCTGGTGGAACTACAACTGAAATTTGTATTTTCCCGAAAGACTCTAATTATGAGGATAGAAATTTTATTTGGAGGATAAGCTCTGCAAACGTTGAAAATGAAGAGTCTAATTTCACATATTTAAAAAATATATGGAGAGAAATAATGATTTTAGATGGAAATATAAAATTAATTCATAATGATGAAACCTCGATAAATTTAGGTAAATTTGAAAAGCATAGTTTTAGTGGTCAGTGGGAAACTAGAAGCTATGGTAAAGTAACAGATTTCAACTTAATGGTATCAGAAAAAGCAAACGGAAATATTTCTTATATAAGATTAAATGAACATACTATGAGCGAGTTCTCACTAAACATTAAAAATAAAAGGAATCATAAAAACTTATCCTATGGATTCTATTGTTATGAAGGTAATATAAAAGTGTGCTTAGACAATAAATCCTTTACACTAAATAAAAATGACTTTTTCCTTATTAACTTAAAAAAGGGCTTTGGTTCTATGTCTTTAATTAATGAAAGCGATAATACAGCTCATATAGTTAAGGTTAAAATAGTATATAATTAAGTAGCAAATTATATACTTGATTAAATAATTATAGTAGACTCTTTATTAAAGACTCTACTATAATTGTCTTTTTCCAAAAGTACGTTATAACTTTATAATATTTCTCTTGTTTTTTCAATGTCACTCTTGCATATATATTTTACAGTATTATATTGACGCTTACACGTTACTAGTGTACTATGTACTTAGTACACTAATTCATTAATATTGAATCTGAATTATAAATATAATCTATTAAACAGCAAAGAAAGAAGGTGATATTTTGGATTTTGTATTTAATGATAAACTACCTATATATATTCAAATTATGAATTATATCAAAAGGAAAATAGTTTTATTGCAAATTTGTGGAGGTGATAAATTGCCATCAATAAGAGACCTATCCTCAGAATTAAAAATCAATCCAAATACTGTTCAAAGGGCTTACCAAGAGCTTGAAAGAGAAGGCTTAACCTATACTAAACGAGGTATGGGTAGCTTTGTTACTGAAGATAAAAATATAATATTTAAGCTTAAAAAGGATATGGCAAAAGAAGTTATAGATAAATTTGTACAAGAAATTAAAGATCTTGGTTTTGAAAATGAAGACATTATACGAGTTGTTTCAGAAGAAGTTAATAAGGGGGACAAATAACATGAAAAATATAGTTGAAGCCAAAAATTTAAGCAAATCATATTTCAAGAAAAAAGCATTGGATAATCTTAATCTAACTATACCCGAAGGTCAAGTTTTAGGACTTCTTGGTCCAAATGGTAGTGGTAAAACAACTTTTATTAAGATCTTATCAGGAATCTTATCACAATCTAGTGGAGACATCATAATAGATGGTAATATTCCTGGGGCCTATACAAAATCCGTAGTTTCCTATCTTCCCGATAAAAATTATTTATATAAATGGATGACTGTAAATGATGCAATTCTTTTTTTCAAAGATTTTTACAGTGATTTTGATGAAGTTAAATCCTATGAGTTATTAAGTTTTATGAAACTTGATAAAAATTCTAAGGTAACTTCACTATCAAAGGGTATGAGCGAAAAACTTAATCTTACCCTTGTATTATCAAGAAAAGCAAAGCTTTATGTGCTAGATGAACCTATAGCAGGTGTTGATCCTGTTGCAAGGGAAAAGATTTTGGATGCTATAATTAATAATTATAATAAAGATAGCTCTATGATTATAACCACACATCTAGTACGTGATATAGAAAGAATATTTGACCATGTATCTTTCATATCCGAAGGCAAGATAATCCTTTCGGGAAATGCAGAAGAGCTAAGAGAAGAAAAAGGAAGGTCTATTGACGAACTTTATCGTGATGTTTTTGGTGAACAATAAAAATGTATATTATAAAATTTGATTGGAGTGTTTTAATATGTTTAAATATTTGAAATATGAATTAAAAGGAAGCTATAAACTTCCTATAGGTTTACTTGTGATTATGGCTTTATGGTGTCCTATCTTATATAGTAGGATAGGAAAGTGGGATATTCAAATTATCTCAACATTAACTTTCTTAACTTGCTTTGCAGCTCTTTTAGTAGCTTTTATATATATAATCCACTTATATAAACAGGACTTTTCAGATGAGAGAGGATATTTAACATTTACATTGCCATTAAACGGAAAATCCATACTATGTGGCAAACTTTTATTAAGCTTTATATGGTTAATAGTAGCAAGTATAGCTTCTATAGCCTTTATAAGTATTATATATATCAAAGGTCTTAATACCACATTGGGGCAAATATCTATAACCTTACCACTACTTATTCCATTTCTTTATATGGTTGTAGGTCTTTTAACTACTATCCTCACTATATTTATTTCTATAACTTTAAGCAAGGTAGCTTTTAGAAATAAAAGGATTGGCGGTATAAGCTTTGTAATATTCATATTGCTCAATACAGCCATAGGATTTTTAAATTTACAATTGGTTAAATTATTTCCACAGTCAATAGAGCTTCCTGGTGGAAGAATTGTTAGTATTGTGTCATCTTCTATGAATGGTTCAACTAACCTTGGCGGTTTTTATTCATATATAAATATAGTTACTGCAATCTTTTATCTTGTGGTAATTGTGGGGTTATTTACTTTTAATTCTTATCTTATAGATAAAAAGCTAGACTTATAATTTAAAGATTAGTATTTTAACATTTATACTGTAATTATTAATCTTCATATAACAAAAAAGATTTTCTGTACTCTTAATTGCAGAAAATCTTTTTTGCTTGTATATTGTTATATTAGATGTCTTTTAAAAATGATACTTCAATATATTTTTTGTTAATACATACTACCTTTTTCAAATATCTTTAATAAACGTAAATAGTGATTGGCTTCTCTTAAAGTGTGATCACCAAGCAGGGGCATTATAATAGATTTAATTTTACACTCTATTAATCCTTTTGTAGCCTCATCCTTAAATTTGCTTATTTCTATAGTTGCTTTAAGGCTATCATTTGTCACTTTTGAGATTGGAATTGTTTTATCCATGGCTTCTTTTGACTGTGCTTCTAGTTCAGTAAACTCGTTTCCAAAATCATTTGCTATATTTATAAGATCATTTTCCGTAGGATCAAGAAGTCCACGAATAAACTTTGAGTGTTCTGCCATAATTTCATTCCAAAAAACTTCCTCCACATAAGCTTCTCTTTCTAGTATAACCTCTTCCCGATTTTGAAGTTTTTGAATAAGATTATAATAAAACTTTGCTTCTTCTAAAATATGCTCTATAAGTAAAGGATAATTATTTGTAAATAACCTACAAGTTAAGATATTTGATAGTAACATAGTCTTAAATTCTGCTAAAGCTTTAACTAAATACATAGCTCTGTTATTAATCATGCATACTCTTTCTTCAAGCATAGGATTCTCTATAACTTTACTTAAATCCCAAGGCCTTAATTCTTGCTCCGCCCTTGTTAAACTAGTTGGGATATTTACCCCTGTAAGATAAGCTGAAGCCATTTCTGCTTTTAATGTAAAAGGTGTCACCACTTCCCCTGACTCTAATACGCTAGCACTAACAACACCATTAGAAAGTGATATTACATCCGCCAAAAGCCTATCAAATTCTGCTCTAAACATGTCTGCTTTAACCATAAGACTTGAATCTCTTTGCACAAAACCTATTTGTAAAAAAAATGAATGCTCCTTCATTATCCGCGCAAAGAAAAGATGCAACTCTAATGATTGTCTTATAAAATTACTATTTGATAACATAATCAACCTCTTTAATATAATTATTCACTGTTATTATATTAATGAAATAAACATTTTATCACATAAAAAGGAAGCACCTCTGAGGTGCTCCCTTTTTATGGGTGCACCTCAGAGGTGCTTACATAATTTTCTAGTTCTGTTATGAACCTTTCCATATCTTTATAATCTATTTCACCGATATTTGCTACCCTAAAGGTATTTGTATCGGATACCTTTCCTGGATATATAGTAAATCCTCTTTCATATAAGAAATCATGCATATCATCAAATTTATATTTAGGATTTGTTGGTTCTAGTATTGTGGTTATAAGTTTTGAATGATCCTGTGGCTTTACCAAATGGGTAAGATTTAACCTATCTAATCCTTCTAATAAAACATCGCAACTCTTTACATATCTTTTATTTCTTACTTCGATGGTTTCTTCTTTTGCCTCTATTATAGCTTGTTTTAAGGCATAAAGAACTTGTACTGGTGGAGTAAATCTCATTTGATAATTTTTTATAAAATATTCATATTGCTTATATAAATTTAGGTATACATTTCTTGGCTTATTATTTTTTGTGAGTACGAGGCTATTTATATTTGCAATTACGAAGCTTATTCCAGCCATGCCTTGAATACACTTATTTGAACTAGATGCCATATAGCTTATATTCATATCTTTCATATCTATAGGAATGCCTGCGTAGGAGCTCATTGCATCTACTAACATATCTACATTATACTTTTTACAAAGTTCTCCTAGGATTTTAACATCATTTAATAGTCCTGTGGTAGTTTCATGATGAACTACAGCTAAGTGACTCACTTCACCTTTTTTTTCTTTAATAACCTTTTCAAGCATTAATATGTCAATAGCCTCTACATTGGAACTTTTAAATTCTATAAAACTTATATCATAGGCTTCTGCTATTTCACACATACGCTTTCCATAAGCACCATTATTTATAATAATTAAAGTCCCATCTCCTACTACAGAACTTATCATAGCTTCTACAGAGGCTGTACCTGAGCCCCCAAATAAAATCGTAGTATATTCTTCAAGGCTACCTACAAATTTAGTTAACTCCTTTGAAACAAACTCCATAACCTCTCCAAATTCTTCTTCTCTTGGGCATATATCAGGAACTACTTGGGCAAGCTTTACAGTATCAGTGGTAGTTGCTGGACCTGGGTTTAACAATACATTTCTCTTTATTTCCATAACATATTAGCCTCCTGTTAATTATTTCGCTAAAAATTTCATAAACATATCTTTGTTTTCTATAGGAGACGTAGTTGGTCTTCCTAAATCTTTTCTAGCTCCTTTTCTTACCTTAACTTCTAATAATACTGGGCCTTTAGCCTCAACTAGGATTTTAAGATAAGCTTTTAAATCTTCAAATGTTGAAACAGTAAAGGTCTTTTTATATCCGCAGGATTTAGCAATAGAGGGTATGTCTATATCAAGGCCTACTGTTGATTGCCCTCCAACCGAATCATGAGCTCCATTATTAATAACAATATGTTTAAAATTTTCTACCTTTTGTGTTCCTGTAATAGCAAGTCCACCTAAATGCATTAAAAGCGCTCCATCTCCATCTAAACAATATACATTTTTCTTAGGCTTTGATAGTGCAATTCCTAATGCTATTTGAGACGCATGTCCCATAGACCCTACTGTTAGAAAATCTTTTTCGTGCCCCATATTTCTAGCTTCTCTCTCTTCAAATAACTCTCTAGATGCCATGCCGGTTGTGGATACTATTGTATCTTCATCACCTAAAGCATTAACTATTTCCTTAATTGCATCTTCCCTGCTCATTTCAAAGTTAACCTTTGATTGTTCTTTTAACTTGTAAGTAGAAAATGTACCTTTAGTAACCACTAGTGCATAGGGTCTCTTTTCCTTTTTCATATATTCTACAGCTTCGGATATCTTCTTTTTCCATATGCCCACATCGTCTTTTTCTGTTAATATACTGTACTCAATGTCTAGCGCCTCTAAAAGCTTTAAAGTTACAAGACCTTGCTTTTTATGTTGAGGCTCATCCTTTTTGTTAGGCTCGCCTCTCCAACCTATTACAAGTAAAGCAGGTATACTATATACTAAAGGATCATTTAAAGATGCTAAAGGATTTATTATATTTCCCTGTCCTGAATTTTGCATATAAACTAATGCAGGATTCCCTGTAGCTAAGTAGTATCCTGAGGCTATAGCTAATGCATTACCTTCATTTGCTGCAACTATGTTATTCTTACTATCCACATTTTCTTTAATATATGCACAGAAATCTTTTAATAAAGAATCTGGAACTCCTACAAAAAAATCTATTTTATTACTTTTTAAATTCTTGTAAAATTCTTCAGTATTTATCATTTTATTTTCCTCCAGGAATTAAAGTTAAAATTTCTTTTATTGGCATACAATATTCATCAGCTTCTAGCGCTCTTTCATTTTCTAATATAGTTTTAGCAGTTTTCATCATAGCTGGATATGCACTTCTTATAAGGTGATTTGCATATATTATAATATTAGCCCCAGCATCCTCTAGTTCTCTTTCAGTTATATGAGCATATGATGTTGGTACAACCACTAATGGTACTCTTTTATCAAACTCTTTATATTTTGCACAAAACTCTAATATTTCACTACCATCTTTATGCTTACTATGAATCATTATTCCATTTGCACCTGCTTCTATATAAGCTTTAGCTCTGTTAAGTGCATCGTCCATTCCAGCATTTAATATTAAGCTTTCTATTCTAGCTATTATCATAAAGTCATTAGTAACTCTTGCTTCTTTCCCCGCTGTTATCTTCTTTGAGAAATTTTCAATTGTATCTTGATTTTGCTCAGCATCAGTTCCAAAAAGAGAATTTTTCTTAAGTCCTACCTTATCCTCAATTATAATAGCAGATACACCTAGCCTCTCTAGAGTCTTTACTGTATATATAAAATGCTCGATCTTTCCACCAGTATCACCATCTAATATTATAGGTTTTGTAGTTACTTCTAATATATCATTTATAGTGTTAAGTCTTGATGTAAGATCTACAAGCTCAATATCTGGCTTTCCTTTTGCCGTAGAATCACAAAGTGAGCTTATCCACATTCCATCGAATTCTTTTATTTTATTGTTTTGCTCTATCTTTGCCTTCTCTGCTATAAGACCTGTTAGTCCATTATGAGCCTCTAAAATTCTAACGTGACCTTTGAAGGATAGGAGATTTCTAAGCTTTTTCATTCTTACCTGTGGAGTTGTACCAAGCTGAGTTATAGTTTCATCTAATTTAGTTATAGAAACTCCCTCAGTATATTTAACCTCTACAAGCTCTCCTCCCCATTCTTCTAAGGTTTTTATTACTCTTTCTCTTAAGTTTTTTTGTATTCCCTCTTTCCAGTCATCACCGTGAACCACATAGTCAGGCTTTTCCCTTAATAAGTTTGGAACTTGATCTAAAGTATCTTGAGGAATAACCTTACATACACCTTTAATGTTTTCTACTACTTTCTTTCTTTCCTCATACTTTAAAAATGGATTTCTAAAGTACTCACATATAACTTCATCTGTATGTAATCCAACTACAACCTCACCTAATTTTCTAGCCTCTTCTATTACATTTAAATGTCCATGATGAATTATATCAGCACTCATTGCTACATATACCTTTTTCATAATACCCATCCTTTACTTTAAATATTTATTTTTATATTTCATCCCTACTTTTTAAAATAGGAAGAACTTTTTCCTTTACTCTTTTTATATCCTCTGCATTATCAATATCAGCCCAAACAAAATCTTCTAATTTTATAATACCTACGTTATGTTCCTTAGCTAAATCCTCCAATGCATATTCATAATGATAAAATGGATTTGTACTCTTCTCATACTCTCTTAACATTTTTTTATATAAACTATTAGATATTTTTGTTATCCCAACCATTTCTCCAGAAATAGAACTTAATGAATGCCTACTCTTTGAGATCTTACAAAGATTATTATTTTTAGCCTCTACAAAAACCACATCATCATGTTCTGTTATATCACTTAATAGTGTACAATCCTTCAATTGTGTATACTGTATTTCTTTAATTGCTATTTCCTCATATATGAGATCGCTTTCAATCAATATAAAATCTTCATTTATATATCTGTCAGCCAAAGCTAAAGACAACATGCTGCCATTACTTTCAAACTTTTCATTTTTGATAGTTGTTACCTCTTTATACTTTTCCTTTAAATCTTCATAATACTTATTAAGATGCCCAGTTACTATTATTATTTCTTCTATACCATTATTAATAAGTTTTTCCATGCTTATTTCTATGAGACTTTTACCATTTATCTTTACAAACCCTGCTGGTATAACTTTATTATCACCAGATTCTAATCTCATGCCCATACCTGCTGCAAGAATTACAGCTTTTGTAACAAATTGATTATCTAAAAATTCTAATGCCTTTTTTGTAATCTCATATTCTATATTTCTATAACTTAGCTTATTTCTTAAAACATAGCCTTCATCAATTAACATATTGATTATGGTATTTACACTTCCTAAAGAGAGAAATGAAATTTCTGATATTCTCCTTTGGCTTATTAATTTCTCTTTATATAGTATTTTTAGCACCTTTAGTTCTTTATCTTTCACACCTTATCACCTTCGTTCAAATTATGAACTACAAACTATGAACTAAGTCTACTTTATTGAACGATTTATATCAACTACTTTAAGTAATATTTAAAAAATCTTTTTAATAAATATATTTTACACCATAATATGGAAGCACCTCAGAGGTGCTTCCATGTTATTTCCAAATGATTTTACTGATAATTTTGATTTCATATTGCAATTATCTTTTTTTAGATTTATAATTACAATATTAACTACTTAATATCTAATGTTCCTTAATAACATGTATGTGAAAATAATATCTAACGTTCAAAGTCACTGATGATATTATCTAAGTATTTAAAAAAGCAAAAGTATAGAGTAGTTTTATTAAATTTAAAGGGAGATGTTTATTATGAATAACTTATTTGATTTAACTGGTAAAGTTGCCGTTATAACTGGAGCTTCAAGTGGAATTGGTGTTCAATTTGCAAAAGCTCTAGCTGATCAAGGTGCTGATATAGCAATACTTGCAAGAAGATATGATAAACTTGAACCATTATGTAAAGAAATTGAAAGCACAGGAAGAAAAGTTCTAGCTGTAAGATGTGATGTCACAAAAGAAGAAGATGTTAAATTAGCCGTAAAATCTATTATAGATAAATTCGGTAAAATTGATATCTTAATGAATAATGCTGGTGTTACTTCAATAGGTTCAGTAGATACACTAGAAGAAACTGAATGGGATAGAATTATAGATACAAATTTAAAAGGTGTGTTCTTAATGTCGAAACATGTAGTTCCTCATATGAAAGAACAAAAGTATGGCAAAATTATCAACACAGCCTCAGTTTGTGGACTTATAGGAAGTAAAGCTATTCCTCTTCATGCATATAATGCTTCAAAGGGTGCTGTGATTGCTTTAACAAAAGGTATGGGAACTTCACTTGCTCAATATGGTATAACTGTAAATGCAATTGCACCTAGCCTTTTTGAATCAGAAATGACAGAAAAGTCTTTATTTCAAAGTGACTATTTAAAATCATACAATATGTTGTGTCCAGCTGGAAGACCTGGTATGACTGGAGAATTAAATGGAGCTGCAATATACTTTGCCTCCGATGCTTCTAGCTATACCACTGCTCAAATATTATTTGTAGATGGTGGTTGGACATCCGTTTAGTATTTTTCAAAAAATAAAAAGGTAGCTTAATAAATAAATTTTATTAAGCTACCTTTTTTATTTGTATTTCATTACTAATTTCAAACCCTAATTAAAAGAACTTACCTTTATAAAACAAGATAAGTTCTCAAAAACTAATAATTTCTATGAGATAGATCTATTAAATTATTAAAAACATATAAAAATATTTTGTTGTAAAATATTCTCATGTCATCTTATATTTACTTAATCATTATTTCTTAGTTTCCTTACAGATAACAATAATAATACTACAGATATACCTAATAATAGTAATATATAATTCATAACATAAGATAATCTTTCTCCATATAAAACTTCACTGCTAGCTACATTAATCCAAGTAGTAGGTATAAATTCTGATATTTTTTTTAAAAAACTTGGCATGATCTCTCTTGGCCAAAAGCATCCTCCAAGCATAGCAAAAGGTATATTAATAACTGCACTTATGGCTCCTGATTGTCTTAGATCGTTAGAATGAGTTGCTATAAATAATCCTAAAGACACAGTAAACACTGCAAATATTATAAATAATACTAATATACTAAACGGAGTATCTCCTAAATTAAACTTAAATAAATACTTCATAAAAGAAAAGAATAATATAACCTGAAATACTGATATAGTTAAAAAGCTTAAAAGATTTTCTACAATATACCTTCCTCTAGTCAAGGGAGTGGTAAAATATCTTGTAAATAAGTTCTTTTCTTTATCCTTTATTAACATGTTAGTAGTAGAAGTAGTTAGAAACAGCATATTTAGCACTATAAACCCAAGTGCTGCTGAGGTTTTAGATTTATTTCCTTCCCCCTTATCAACACTTTCATATTGAACCTTATAGCTTCCCTCTTCATAATATTTTATTCCTTTGTAAAACTCTTCCTCACTACCCTTAGATACTGAAGCTATCTTTTTTATATTATTTAAATATCCATCTAAATAAAGTTTTATGGACATTGCTGCGTTTCCTTCTTTTACTTCATAACTTTCTAAAGAAACATCCTTACCATTAATTATATCCAGAATAAAACCTTTTGGTATAACAATTGCATAATCTACATCGTTATTCACAAGGCTATTTTGAATGTTTTCCTCATCCTCCAAAATCACTGTGCCCTTAGTTTTTATGTTTTCTATAAGCTTGTTTGAAAACTCTGTCTTATCTTTATCTACAACTGCAATCTTTAAAGGTTCAGTTCCATTAGAACCTGAAAAAGCTATAATCATAAATATAATAGGCAAGACAAGTATAAACAATAAATTTATCTTATTTTTAAATAATCTTTTTAAATTTGTTAAATAAATAGTCATTACACTATGTCCCTCCTTCCGGAAATCTTAGCTCCTATAAATAGGATAAATGTAAATACCCAAATCCCCAATATGCTAAATAGCACCTCTTTTGAATCTGCACCATAAATACTTTTAAATATAGCATTTTGAGCTAAATAATTTGGTGTCATACGTGATAACTTTCCAAGTATGCCATCACCAAAATCTATCTTTACAAAACCTCCGCCTAAAAATGTAAGTATAGGCACTAAGATATTTAAAATAGCTAATCCATACAACCCCTTCTTAGTTGCCATACAAACAAATATTCCAAGCATAGTGGACATAATTGCAAGCGATAAAATTGTTATGAATATTACGCCTAAATTATTACCAAAATTAACATTAAACATAAACCTTGATACAAGCAATAATACTAAAGCTTGCCACAAGAGAGTAAATACTACACCTATGCCTTCTCCAAGGAACATTTCCCAAAGCTTTACAGGTGATGACTTAACCCTTCCACCAACCACACTATAATAATCCTTATCTATAGCAAAATTTGCATATATAGCTCCGAACATCATAATCATTATAAGCATAGTTACAGCATAGTAATCTATAGCTGTAGGCTTTTTACCTAAAACACTTACTACCTTAGAATCTATATTGTTATATTCTTTTATAGAAAAGTCCCTAGCCTTTAAATTAGCTAAAGCTTCAAAACTGTTGGCCTTATCTGCATAAGATTCCATGATGCCTTTAACTATAGATACCTTTAAAGCATTATAGTCACTCCCAATTACTTTAAATTTACCTTCTATATTTTCATCATATATAATCAAAGCCTCGTATTGTTTCTTTTCAATAAGCTTTTTGGCTTCCTCTACATCCTCTATTTTAGTTGGTGCTATAATATCTGAAAGTTCTTTTAAGTTTATAAACTTTTCAAAATTATCTCCATTAACTCCGCTAGTATTATTAACATATAATACATTTACCTGTCCTATGTTTTTAGCAGTAAATTCATCACTACTTCCTAGGGCATTACCTAATATAGCTATCAATATAATAGGTATTACTAGCATAGACACTAATGATTTTTTGTCTCTTATATATTGAATTATTCTATATTTAGCTATCACAAGAAAATTCATAGCCCTCTCCTCCTTTAATCTCTTAGCTTTTTACCTGTTAAGTCTAAAAATACTTCTTCTAAAGTTATATTGCTTCCATCTTCTTTACTAACAAGTGACTTTAATTCTTCTTTACTTCCCCTTGCAATAATCTTTCCGTTATCCATTATACAGATATCTGTGCATATAGCTTCTACTTCTTCCATATAATGAGATGTGTATATTATAGTGGATCCTTGCTCATTTAGTTTCTTTACTGTTTCTAATATATTGTTTCTTGATTGAGGATCAATTCCAACCGTAGGTTCATCCATTATTATTAATCTAGGCTTATGAACAATTGCACAAGCTATATTTAATCTTCTTTTCATACCACCTGAAAACTTTGTAGGAAAATCTGACTTTCTATCCCACAACCCTACAAATTCTAATGTTTCTTTTACTGAAGCCTTTAACTTTTCACCTTTAAGTCCATATAATCTTGCAAAAAATGTTACATTCTCGTAGGCAGTTAAATCATCTACTAAGGCTAAATCTTGTGGTACTACCCCCATATTCTTTTTTATTTCAAGAGAGTCTTTCTTTACATCCTTATCAAAGATTTTTACATCCCCTGTAAATTTAGTATATATACCACTTAAAACACTTATAGTTGTAGTTTTTCCTGCGCCATTAGGTCCTAAAAGCCCAAAAATTTCACCTTCCTTTATGTTTAATTCCTGTATATCTACTGCTTTAAAATCTTTATAACTCTTTTCTAAATTCTTTATACTTATTATCATAATTAAATCATTTCCTTTCTTCATCAAAACTTAAAACTTAGATAATAAAAGTTTCTCTTTATCTTACTATTTTATTTTGCTCCTTCTAATAATAATTATCAAGCACTATTTAGTATTAACCAATCTTATTTTTATAAATTAAGCTCTTCATACTTTTATATACTTACAAATTATCTTATTCTATATATAATTTAGAGATACAATATTTTTAATGTTATCTATTAAACTTAAAAATATTAACCTATTGCCTGCTTAAATATATTCATTATGTACTAAAGTTAAAGAAGCCATTTATAATTTAAATGGCTTCTTTAACACACTAAAATCTTTTACTTATATAACTTTTTAAAATCCTCAGTAGACTTTACAAGTTCACTTAAAGTTCCTGGTTCCATGCCTGAATGGCCAGCATCTTTAATTATTTCAAGTTTTGACTTAGGCAATAATTTATGGAGTTTGAAAGCCGCTGAAACACGACAATCCATATCATATCTTCCATGAACTATTCTGCAAGGTATTTCCTTTATCTTATAAACATTTTCTAATATATAATTATCAGATTCATTAAACATATTGTTTATAAAATAATGACACTCTGTTCTCGCCATAGAAAGAGCTAAGCCCGACTCACCAAACTTATTTATGGACTCTTCATCAGGAATTAAATTAACAATATTTCCTTCCCAAACACTCCATGCTTTTGCAGCCTTTAGTCTTTCATCCTCATTGTCACAAGTTAACCTCTTGTAATAAGCTTCGATCATATTCCCTCTTTCACATTCAGGAATTAAATTAAGGTAATCCTCCCATTTATCAGGATAAATTTCTGATGCTCCTTCTTGATAAATCCAATCAATTTCAGCTTTTGTACCAAGAAATATTCCTCTTAAAATAAGTCCTAAAACCATTTTAGGATAATGAATTGCATAAGTTAATGCTAAAGTAGTACCCCAGCTTCCCCCTAAAACCACCCATTTATCAATATTTAAATGTTTTCTTAACTTTTCAATATCAAGCACCAAATTTTCTGTTGTGTTTTCCCTTAATTCTGCATGTGGAGTACTTTTACCTGCACCACGCTGATCAAATAAAATAACTCTATAAAAATTTGGATCAAAGTACCTTCTATAAGCATCACTTAATCCGCCACCCGGTCCTCCATGCAAAAATAATATTGGTTCGCCCTTTGGATTTCCAACTTCTTCATAATAAAGCGTATGTAAATCGGAAACCTTTAGCATCCCATTATTATATGGCTGAATTTCAGGAAACAATTCTTTTCTTTGCATAATACAACTCCCCTTTACTTTATTTACTTTAATTATATCATACAGAGCTTTTTAAAGTATTTCTACATTTTAATATTGTAACTAATAAATTTAGTGTTTTTTGTATAAAACAATTAATTTATAAAAAGAGATTAAATTGATATTTGTATAAACCTCCTCTTATTTGATATAATTTAAATGTAACTCACTTTTTAAAGTAATAATCCAACATAACTAGATAATCTTAATAAGTATAATACAATAATAAATCATTACTGTGGAGGTAATTAAATGGATAAGCTTTTTTACGAAGACCAATATATAAAAGATTTTACTGCTGAAATAATTGATATAAAAGACATAGATAATAAATTTCATGTATCCCTAGATAAAACGGCTTTTTTCCCAGGTGGTGGTGGTCAACCTCACGATTTAGGATTTATAGAAAATCATGAAGTTATAGATGTATACGAAAAAGAAGGTATTATATATCATGTTGTAGAAAAAAGGCCAATTAAAATACATAGGGTTAAGTGTTCTATAAATTGGAATAAAAGACTAGATGGTATGCTTCAACATTTCGGTCAGCATGTTCTTTCTGGATGCTTTTTCAAACTATTTAATGCAAATACTGTAGGATTTCACCTAGGGTCTGATATTAGTACCGTAGATATTGAAGGGAATCTTACTGAAGAGCAAATAAGAAAAGCTGAAATCCTTGCTAATGATATTATTGAAGAGAATATCATTGCTGAATTCTTCATACCTTCAAAAAAAGAACTTAAAAATTTAAAATTAAGAAGAGCTCTCCCAAAAACAAATGATGAAATAAGAGTTGTCAAAATAGGAGATTTAGATATAAATGCATGTTGTGGTGTCCATCCTAGCTCCACCTTAGAACTTAGAATGATAAAAATAAAAAGGTGGGAGAAAAATAAAAATGCCACAAGAATAGAATTTTTAGCTGGAAGACGAGCAGTAGACTATTGTTTTAAAAAAGACAAATTTTCTCACGATCTTTGCAGACATTTAAGCTGCAATGAAGACGAGGCTACAAATGCCATCAAGAATTTAAATGATAACTTAAAATCAGCTCTAGATAGTAATAAAAAGTTAAAAATCGATCTTCAAAGTTATCAAATTAAAGAAATCCTAGAAGACTCAGAAAAGGTAGGAAACTTTAATGTTATAAATAAAATATATGTTGATGATGACCTAAAGTATATAAGTAAATTAACCTCAAAGCTTGTAGAACATGAAAATACTATAGCGCTTATTGTAGTAACTTCAAAGGAAAGAGCTAATTTAATATTTGCATCTTCAAAGAATGTTAAAAGCTTAAACATGAATGATCTTTTAAAGGATTCTATAAGCCTTATAGATGGAAAAGGTGGCGGTAGTAACTTTTTAGCTCAAGGTGCTGGTAAAAACAATAATAATCTCCAGTCAGTTATTGATTACGCATCTAGAAAGGTAAAAATCATTTTAAAAAATCCATAAAATAACTTTTAAATAATATTTTTCATATATAAATTAAATTATATTGTGTCAGTTATGAACTAAAGGAATATATTGTAATTGTATAAGGAATAAATAAGGAGATAAATATAATTATGTTTTATATGGAAGACCCTGAAGATTCTAGACTTAGTTCAGACTGTATAACACAGAAAAAATGTATTCCACAAGAAACTGTAATAACTAATGTTAGGCTTGCTGCAGCATATGTTCCATACCAAAAGCTATGTACTCTTTTTTCACCTATTGAATCACTTAAAAGAGGTACTGCTTTTCCGGAACTTTACAGTCCCTTTGAAGGGGAAAATAAAAAAGGTGTTAAATTAAGTAAGAGTGAAAAGGGAGGTTGCTATGAAAGGTGAAATAGATAGAATGGAACTTTTAAAACTAATTACTATTTCAAGTTTTATGAAAGAAGACCTTTCTTTGTATCTTAATACTCATCCAATGGATGAAAAGGTTATTACAAGATATAACTTCCACGTAATGGAATCAAAGGCCTTAAAAGAAAGGTATGAGATGAATTATGGAATGATATCCGAACATGACTCTTGTAGTCCTTGCCCTTGGCAGTGGATAGACCAACCTTGGCCTTGGGAATATGAGGCTAATTTTAGATTTCATAAGGAGGGAGTATAACTTATGTGGACATATGAGAAGTTTTTACAATATCCTATTAAAATAAAGAATCCTAATCCTAAAATGGCAAAAGTAATTATAACTCAATACGGTGGCCCCGATGGCGAACTTGCTGCGTCGCTTAGATACTTAAGCCAACGATTCACTATGATTACTCCTGAAGCTATAGCCACATTAAATGATATTGGCACAGAGGAATTAGCCCATTTAGAAATGGTTGGTTCCATGGTCCGTCAATTAATGAAGGGTGCAAGCATTGAAGAAATTGAGGCGCAGGGTATGGGTGCTTATTTTGCCGATCATGGTAGAGGGATATATCCTGCAAGTGCTTCCGGTGTACCATTTAACGCTGCCTATATTCAGTCTAAAGGTGATCCAATTGTAGACCTTACAGAAAACTTAGCAGCAGAACAAAAGGCAAGAGCTACTTATGAGTATTTAATAACTATGGCGGATGATCCTGATGTAATAGAACCTTTAAAGTTTTTAAGAGAGAGAGAAGTTGTACACTATCAAAGATTTGGAGAAGCTCTTAGAATTGTTCAAGAAAAGTTACAAGAACCACGCCTATATATGATGAAATAATTATCTTTTTGAGTTTAAAACAAATTTTAAATTAATATTGAGATTTATAATATATATCTCAACATAGTAAACCTGCCACCTTTACGTGGTGGGTTTTGTTTTTCTAAATATTAGGTTAAAATTACATATGGCTATATAAGGGAAATCATCTAAACTAAAACTTTAAATTTAGAAACATAAGCTACACGCATCATTTGTTAATATAATGAAAGAACTGCATAATAAATATTTTTAATTTTATAATTGACAAAACATTCTTGAAATATTACAATGTTAAATATACAATATTAAAATTATAATAATATTTCTATATGAAAGGAGATGTTTTTAATGAATATGATTTTAAGGGTGATTATAATTTAAAACTAAATATGGGCAAGAGGTGACCTTAGAGGATAGTATATCCTTTGTTTGCGTTGCATTTTGCAGTAATATATAACCTTTCATAATATACTGCCTATAAAGGATAAGTAGCGCGACAGGTAGGTCGTGTTTTTTTGTACCCGTAGATAGCAGCCAAATTTAGAAGGCTATTATCTACGGTATTTTTATGCCCATTTTTAGAATGTAAACATATTAAAAAGGGAGTGATTTGATAATGGATAATATAAATATTGAATGTTATGGCTATACGGAATTTTATAAAAAGCAAATAGAATGATTTACTATAGAGTATAAGGATTTAATACCAGCAAGAATAATAGAGGTGCATAGAAATCAATACACCATTGTAACAAAGTTCAAAGAAAGCAGCGCTAAGCTAAAAGGTTCATTGTTCTATAATGATGAACAAAATATTATATACCCTGCCATAGGAGATTTTGTATTAGTAAAATATAATGACCAAGGTGAATCTATTATTTACAAAGTATTTGAAAGAAAAAGCAAGTTTTCACGTATGGACTCATTTTATGAGAAGGAACAAGTTGTAGCAACTAATTTTGATTATGTTTTTATTATAACCTCTCTTAATAATGATTTTAATGTTAAGAGGATAGAAAGGTATATAACTGTATCTTTTGAAAGCGGAGGTATGCCTATAATTATTCTAACAAAATCTGATTTATGTAGTAACTGTAGTTATTATAAAACGTTGCTTGAAAAAATAGCTATAGGAATTCCAATATTAACAGTCAGCTCAATTACAGGAGATGGGATTTGTGAAATCCAAAATTATATTAAGCCTTCAGAAACAATTGTATTCCTTGGATCCTCTGGTGTTGGGAAGTCTTCACTTGTAAATGCTATTGCAGGCGAAGAAATTATGAAGGTAAATCATATAAGAGAAGATGATAGTAAGGGTCGTCACACCACAACTCACAGGCAACTTATTATGCTTAAAAATGGCGCTATGATAATTGATACTCCAGGAATGAGAGAACTTGCTATGTGGGATGTATCTGATGGACTTAATTCAGCCTTCGATGATATTAAAGAGCTAGAAAGTGAATGTAAATTCAGCAACTGTACCCATAAATCAGAACCTGGATGTAAGGTGAAGTCTGCATTAGAAAGTGGAGATCTTTCAATAAAAAGATGGGAAAATTATATGAAACTAAAAAAAGAAGATAAATTTTCAAAATGGAAAGAAAGTATTAAAAACAGAAGTAAATCTAAAAAAAGATATAAAGAACACAGATAATAAAGAAACACATGTGTTTATATATATTCGTTAATCATTTATCATTATTAACTTATATTATGGTATAATAAAATTAATTAAGAAATACAACATAATATAAAACAATATGCAGGAGGTACAATTTATGAGTTTTAAAATTACGAATAATGTAACTTGGGTAGGTAAAATTGATTGGGAACTAAGGAACTTTCATGGAGATGAATATTCAACTCATAGAGGATCTTCTTATAACTCTTATCTAATAAAAGGTAAAAAGAACGTACTTATAGATACTGTATGGGAACCCTTTGCAAAAGAGTTTATAGAAAACCTAAAAAAGGAAATAAATTTAGAAGACATTGATTACATCATAGCAAATCATGGGGAGGTTGATCACAGTGGTGCATTACCATTACTCTTAAAAGAGATACCTAATGTACCCGTTTACTGTACAGCTAATGGGGCAAAAATATTAAAAGCACATTATCATGAAGATTGGAACTTTGTTGAAGTTAAGACAGGAGACTCATTAGATATTGGTGATGAAAAGCTAACATTTGTTGAAGCAAGAATGCTTCACTGGCCAGATAGCATGATGACTTATATGAGCGGAGATAACATATTATTTAGTAATGATGCCTTTGGTCAACATTATGCTTCAGACTTAATGTATAATGATTTGGTAGATCAATCAGAATTATACCAAGAAGCTATAAAATATTATGCAAATATTTTAACACCATTTAGCCCTATTTTAACAAAGAAGATAGAAGAAATTTTAAGCTTTAACCTTACAGTTAATATGATAGCCCCAAGTCACGGAATCATATGGAGAGATAATCCATCTCAAATTATTGAAAAATATATGGATTGGGCTAAGGGTTATTCAGAAAATGAAATTGTTATAGTATATGATACTATGTGGAATGCCACTAGAAAGATGGCTGAAGCTATAGCAGATGGAATAAAGTCTGTAGATAAAGATGTAACTGTAAAGTTATTTAATGCAGCACATTCAGATAAGAATGATATAATCACAGAAATGTTTAAATCTAAAGCAATATTAGTAGGATCATCCACAGTAAATAAAAGCATAATGTCAGCCACTGGAGGAATTTTAGATATGATAAAAGGCCTTGGCTTAAAAAATAAAAAAGCCGCTGCCTTTGGTTCTTATGGATGGAGTGGAGAGTCTGTATCATTATTAAATGAGAGACTAAAAGGCGCTAAACTTGAACTTGTAAATGACGGAATAAAAGAACTTTGGAATCCAGATGTAGAAGGTTTAAAAAGATGTAAAGAGTTTGGAGTAGACTTTAGTAAAAAGTTATAATATAAAAAAACTATGAATTAGATATCAAGTGATTCTTAGACTCGGGTGGAGTTTGCTTATAAGTAATATATCTCTCCATTCGAGTCTTAGAAGAACTTATAAAGGGTCGTAGCAGCCGTCATCCCCCACCTTGAAGAAAAGAGGGGCGTTACGGATGGTAGCCATGGAATAAAATTTTAAAGCAAATATAATAATCTAAAAGCCCTAATATTAGAGTTCGTCTACCTTTAGAGCTACAAAGATTAGGGATCTTAAAGCATCTATATTCAAGTATGCACTTATTATCGCCATTATTTTATATGGCGTAGATTCTTTTTCAGGTTTTTTTATAGCATTGATAATTCCAATGACAAGCGTTAATGGTGTGATAAATACTGCAATTTCACCAAGTCCCCCCATTAATTTTAATATTTCCATCATGTAAACTCTCCTTTCAGAAATTAAAACGTTGTATTTTATAGGGTTGCAACCTTCTCAAAATTACGATTGCTGCAACCTTTATAAATATTATTAATTATTCTTTCCACACTACTTCAAATTCTTCACAAACAATCATCATGTTTTCAGAAAAATCTAAATTATATGTTTTGAATTCCTTTGAAAAAAAATCTTTATGTACCATTCTCCAATATGATATGGAGCAATCCCCTTCACCCTCTTTAAAAGCATGACTTTCTGACACTTCCCCAAATGGGCAAGTATAAACTTTAATTGTTTGGGTTATACAAACAGCATTATTATCAGAGTCTAAAATAATATTCAAACCACCTATTGGTGGCAATGGGCTGTTATCAATTACTATTGTTTACTAATATTTTTCAGATAACTTTTCATATAATCTCCACTTCTGTGGTTATCCATTATTTCCGAAGTACTCAGTTATTTCTTCAATTATCTTGTCTTTTTAATTTTAAAAAAATGTCGAATAAAAACTTTCTTCATTATTTTTATTTGATACTTTAACCACTGCAACAACATTATAGTCCTTTGATATTACTTTTTCTATTGTAACAATTCTCAGTCCTTAATTTACTTTTTAAAATGTATTAGCAATTGTAACCATCGGATAGACTCTTAACCATAATTAAGCATGGATTTTCTTCTCCCCATATTTCTTTTATCTCTTCCAAGGGATAAAATCCTAATTTATTGTAAAACCTCCTAGTATTTTTGTAGTGCTTGTCTGGATGAGATTCCCCTAAAGTTTTTACCATAAGAAACTTAACTTTGCTGTTAATTAATACTTGCTGTGATGTTTCTAGAAGCATTTTACCAATACCACCATTATGATATTCCTTTTTTATTCCTATAACATATATCTCTTATGTATAACTATTATTTGATTTTATACTTATGAATCCAATTGCTGTATTTGAATCATATGCAACATAATAATCAGTATTTTTTACCCCATTTACATATTCAACTATTGCTTCTTCTATACCGAACCACTCTGGTAATTCTCTTAATATAGAATTTGTAATGGTTTGTTTCTCATCATTATTTATTAATTTACTTATTTTAATCATATAGCCTCCTCCTTGTAACAAAGGATAGTGTTAACCCCATACTAAATATATCATAAATAATGGATTAAATTCTAAATTTATAATGAAATATTATAGTAACTTAGATAAAGTAAGCTCTATGCTAAATCCAACGGAATAATAGATATATTACAAAGGTTATTTACAGAGGTACTATTATATTTTATAAACGTATCTATATATATACCCTATATTTTCAATATATTTCTGCTATAATTAAATAAGAGTAATTAAACATGTCTGGTGTTACAATTGCTTAATAAGACTAACCTTTAGTTATTCTAAACATCAAAAATTATATAAAATCAAAGTTCCAATTCACAAACTTATTATTGAAAGCGAGGATATGTTAAATGAAAAATAAAGTTATTTTTATACTTTTGATAAGTGCTATAATTACTGGTTTATTTTCTCCAGTAAGCGTAAGGGCAAAGGATGAAAATAAACGTATAGTAACCTTAGGTGCTGATTTAACAAATGACCAAAGACTTCAGATGCTAAAAAGATTTGAGGTAACAGAAAACCAAATAGAAAAAGATGAAATTAAAGAAGTGGAAGTAACTATACAAGATATAAGAGAGCAACTCGGTATGGATACTAGTAAGCCTGTAGCTAAGGGCAGCGTTTCTATTTCTAGCTGTTATGTAGAAGTTTTGCCTAAAGGAAAGGGTATAAGTGTAACCACAAATAATTTAACAGAAGTAAATAAGAACATGCTATCTAATGCCATTGTGACCTCTGGAATAACCGATGCAAAGGTAATAGCAGATGCTCCATATAAGGTAACAGGAACTGCTGCACTTGCAGGTATACTAAAGGGATTCGAACAATCTATGGGTAAGGAATTACCTTTAGAAAATAAAGAGGTAGCAAGAGATGAAATAAATGTAACTAAATCTTTAGGAAATGAAATAGGACCAGATAAAGCTGCTTCATTAATAAATGATGCAAAAACAGAAGTTATAAAAGAAAAACCTAAAGATAAAGAAGAGATAGTAGGAATAGTAGACAAGACTGCTGATAGATATGATGTTAAGCTATCCGAAAGCCAGCAACAAAGCATAACAGATCTTTTAACAAAATTAAATGATTTAGATTTAAACTATAAAGACCTCAAAGGCACTTTATCTAAGTTGAATGATACAATGACAAAAAGTTTAGAAAAGTCAGGAGTTATATTACAGGAAAATAACACTATATTAAAAAAGATTTCCAGGCAACTAGATAGGTTTGGAAGCTTTATTAAAGGAATATTTAATAAAGACTCAATAGAAAATATAGAACCTGCTGATATAGAAACTAAAAAGACACAAATTAAAGATACCATAGATGATCTAATTGAAAAAGTACCAGCAAAGTAAAATTTAATTAAACATTTAAAAAGACTATGAATTTAGATATGTATTCTAAATTCATAGTCTTTTTATATTATACTATTTGCTTGACTTCATAGCGGATACTTCTGCAGCCATGATGTATTCTCCAACCTTTAGCTTATGTCCCCATTTTTCAGCATATTCTTTTGATACCTTTTTTGTAGTTATATTAATGTCATTAAAACCAGCCTTTTGTAAATAATCTTTTAATTCTTCCACGGAAGATGCGCCGGTAACTCATCCACAGTAAAGTTTTTCATCTTGCTTCATTTCAGATGTTAATTCTTTCATAAGAACTATATCAGAGATTGCAACTCTGCCACCTTCTTTTAGCACCCTATAAGCTTCATTATAAACCCTTTGCTTATTTGGCGATAGATTTATAACGCAATTAGAGATGATTACATCTGCTATATTATCAGCCACAGGCAGATTTTCGATTTCACCTAATCTAAAGTCTACATTTTTATATTGGTGTTTTTTACAACTTCGTCTTGCACTAGTTATCATCTCAGGTGTCATATCTACCCCTAT
This sequence comes from Clostridium algidicarnis DSM 15099, assembly GCF_002934235.1. GTDB lineage: Bacteria > Bacillota > Clostridia > Clostridiales > Clostridiaceae > Clostridium_L > Clostridium_L algidicarnis. Next base: position 68,863 of record NZ_PTIS01000001.1, on the reverse strand, counting down.
AATATATCCATTATCTCCAACCTTTTTTGAAGCTAAAAAGCAATCAAAGCCTCCACCACAGCCAAGATCTATAACGGTTTCACCTGACTTTATCTTAGCTATTAGTTGAGGATTACCACATCCAAGTCCCATATTAGTCTCCTCTGGCGCCCCTAATATCTCTTCATCAGAATAACCTATTTTGCGAGAAATCTCTAAGGCGGACTTTTTTAATGATAACTCATCACTATCACAACAGCCAGATTTTTTTGAATTAGATATAGCAATCTTTTTATAACTATCACGAACTAAATTTCTAACATCTATTTTTTTAATATCACTCATTTTACAATCCCCTTTTAATATCACGAATAGTTTAGGCTATACGTATTTATCCGATGGCTACCATCCGTAACACCCCTATCCTCTTCAAGGTTGGGATGACGGCCGCTACGCCCCTGGATAAGTTCTTCTAAGACTTTGATGGAGAGATGTATTCCTTATAAGTAAACTCCACATGAGTCTAAGAATCACTTGATTTAAATTCTTCTAAAGTTGATAAAATATCTAAAACTTTATAATCTACAATACTATAATGAGTCCACATGCCTCTTTTTTCAGATCTTAAAATGTTAGCTTCTTTTAAAATTTTAAGGTGTTGAGATAAGTTAGACTGACTAAACTCTACATCTTCATTTAACTTACATACACAAAGCTCCCCTAAAGATAATTTTTTCACTATTTTTAATCTTATAGGATGGGCCAAGGCTTTAAGAATCTTAACTTCATTTTCCATAAAAATCTCCTAACCCTTATTTCAAATAGGTATAATGTTGTGACTATATAAGCATATGATTAAATAGTAATATAGTGTTAAAGCTTTGTCAATAGTTAAAAAACAAATTATTATATTTTGTTTTTTAATGTTTTATCCTTATATTTTAGTGTATAAAAGTATAACTACTGTGGTATTGAAAATTAAGAGTATGCCTATAATTCAAGTTTTATGATATAATTTATAGAATGTAACCAAATACTTTTCTTTGAAAGTATAGTATGTTACAAAACTTAAAGTAAAGAGGGAGAATATATTTTGATAGGAACTAAAAGAGATAACATAAAGATAGGATCAAAGGTAACAGTAGTACAAAAGCAAGATCAGCGCTCTGGAAAGCTTACAGAAGGAACTGTTAAAAGAATCCTTACAAATTCACAAAATCATCCACGTGGGATAAAAGTAATGTTAGAAAACGGTATTGTAGGAAGGGTAACGGAAGTATTTTAATTAATATAAAGTACCCTAGAGTAATAGTTAATCTAACTACTGTTCTAGGGTACTTTAATAATTTAATAGAATCTATTTTAAATCACTTTAAAATACTAAATTTAACTACATATTACTATCATCAACAGCATCTAACCACTGTTTAACTGGTGTTATAACACTTTCGATGCATCCATCTTTAAATGGATTATTTAAATTCGCATACTTAGTAAGTTCTAAGAAGGACTTGCTCCCGCCAACTTTACATAATCTTAAATAATCTTCCCATGCCAATTCTTTGTTTTCATTAAATTTAACCCAAAACTGCAATGCACAAACCTGGGCTAATGTATAGTCTATATAATAGAAAGGTGACTCAAATATATGTCCTTGCCTAAACCAATATCCACCATTATTTAGGAATTCACTATCTTCATAGTCCTTACTTGGTAAATATTTTGCTTCGATTTCTCTCCAAGCCTTTTTTCTTTCTTCTGGTGTGGCCGCTGGGTTTTCATACACAAAATGTTGGAATTCATCTACTGTAACTCCATAAGGTATAAATGTTAGCGCACTACCTAAATGAGTGAATTTATATTTAAGTTCATCTTCTTTAAAGAATAACTTCATCCAAGGCCATGTAATAAATTCCATACTCATTGAATGTATTTCTGCAGCTTCATAGGTTGGAAATTCATATTCTGGCACTTCAAGATCTCTACTAGAATAAACTTGGAAAGCATGTCCAGCTTCGTGAGTAAGTACATCTACATCTCCAGATGTTCCATTAAAGTTAGAAAATATAAATGGAGCTTTGTACTTTCCAATGAAGGTGCAATAACCTCCCCCAGCTTTACCTTTCTTACTTACCAAATCCATAAGTTCGCCTTCTACCATAAAGTTGAAGAACTCATTAGTTTCTGGCGACAATTCTTTGTACATTTGTCTTCCATTATTTAAAATCCAATCTGAATCTCCCTTAGGTACAGCATTTCCACTTAAGAATTTTAACGGTTCATCATAATATTTAAGACTTTCAAGACCTAATCTTTTAGCTTGTCTTTTCTTTAATTCTTCTGCTACTGGCACTATATAATCTAGTACTTGCTTTCTATAATTTGCTACCATAGTTGAATCATAATCCGATCTCATCATTCTTATATATCCAAGCTCTACGTAATTATTATATCCTAGCTTTTTAGCTATTCTATCCCTTACCTTAACTAATTTATCATATATTTCATCAAACCTTTTTTCATTTTCTACATAAAAGTTAGTAGAAGCTTCGTAAGCTTTCTTTCGCATTTCTCTATCCTTTGATTGTATAAAAGGATCAAGTCCTGCTAAGTTTCTTTCTTCTCCTTCAAACATTATCTTAGCTGAAGCTTTAAGCTTACCATATTCAGTTGAAAGCTTGTTTTCTTCTTGAAGATCACCTATTATTTCGGGTTTAAATGTCTTTAGCTGCATTTGTGCTAAAGTAAATAATTGTTTGCCCCATTTCTCTTCTAATTCCTTTTTAAATTTAGAATTTACTAAAACCTTATAATAATTTGATATAATTCCTTCATATATTGGCATAGATTCATCTATAAATTCTTGCTCTTTTTCATAAAACTCATCTACAGTATTAATAGAGTTTCTTATACCAACTAGTTGTGCCATAGAGTCTACTTCACTTCTTAAATGATTTATTTCCTTCATTATTTTATCTTGCTTTTCCATACTTTGAGCCTTTTCAAAATCTTCTATTAAGTGATTAAATGACTTTTCTAACTTATCCATATCTGGTCTTTCGTACTTATAATCTTTGAATTTTAACAATATACTTCCCCCTCTTATCTTTAAATTTTCCAATTAAAATAATATCCACAATAATTTTATCTTACCATATTTTCAGAACTTTGTGAATTTATACTTTTAATAATTAATAAAAGATATTTTCATTAGTCTAATATATAAGGTATAATTAGATGAATTATGAGCTAAGAATATACTAATTAATCATATTGCTATTTAAACTGTTATCTTTTTAAATAGTTTTACATTAAAATACAAGGAGTGAGTTACATTAAAGATACAAATTATAAAATTTTAATAGAAAACTTAAAAACTTCGGAGGATAAAGAGAGAGCCAAAATAATAACTATACTTTCAAAGGATTATACTTTGGCACTACCTCTTTTATGGAATGAAGCTTTAAGTGATGAAAACCCAAGAGCAATACTTTCTGCTATAAGAGATATTATAAAAAAAGAAAAGCCAAGAGAAATGCTTAAAAGAAACATAGGTAGTTCTAAAGAAAAGCTTAAAACCTTTCTTCAAAGTCCAGATGCAAAAACAAGAAAAAACACCTGTGGCATCATTAGTGAATTAGCTGATCCTGCCTATTTAAGTTCGTTATACACTGCTTTTGAAAAAGAAGATCAGCTATTTGTAAAGTCTTCATATATCCTTGCCATCGGAAACTGTGGAAAAGCTTCTGATGGTGAAAAGCTAGAGAAAATACTTGAAAGTTTAATATCAAATGAAAAAGCTTGTACCGATAAAAGTGAGCTAATAAAAAATGCAAAACATATAAATGAAGAGAAGCTTGTCCTCGGAAGAGCAATAGCTAAATTGTCTAAATCCGTAAAGCATAAATTTAAAGGCTTTGAAGAGGCTGTTCCTATGCTAGTTACAGCAATGAATAAAGAGTTTAGAGTTACTCTAAATGAGCTTAAAGAAAAGTCAATTAAGGGTAAGCTTGTAGATGATGGTATCCTTATTAAAGAAAAAGACTTAGATAACATCTACAGCTGCAGAACCTTTTATGAACTTCTTTACCCTTTAGATTCCTTAGAAAAGCTAGAATTTAATTCTGATATAATAGCTACAGCAATTTTAAAAGCTAATATTATAAACTTTTTAAATAGCTGTCATGAAAATACATCTACTTATGATAATTATTTTCCTTATAGAATTGAATTAAAAACTGAAAATTACAATAAGGAAAGATCTGACTTTTTAAAAAGCTTATCTATAAAATTAGATGAACTTTCAAAGGGAAAACTTAAAAATAGTCCATCTTCCTATGAAGTTGAAATTAGAATAGTTGAAAAAAACAGCCTTTGCAATGTATTCATTAAACTATATTCATTTAAAGATACACGATTTGACTATAGAGAAAACACCTTAGCAAGTTCTATAAACCCAGTTACAGCAGCAATTGTAGTAAAGTCTATAGAAAAATGGTTAAAAAATGATTCAAAGGTTTTAGATCCTTTTTGTGGGACCTCTACTATGTTAATTGAAAGGGCTAAGTTAAAGGAAACTTCTAGTTTAACAGGCATTGATATATTTGGTGATGCTATAGATTTCTCGAAAATAAACTCAAGACTTTCAAATACAAAAATAAAGCTTATAAATGAAGATATATTATCTTACAAAACCTTTGATGTCTTTGACGAGATTATATGTAATATGCCCTTTGAAGCTAACGTTGGAAGCAAAAATCACACTATAGATTTATATCGTGAATTTGTAGATATGATTCCAAAACTTGTAAAGCCTACTGGCATGGTATTCCTTTATACCGTGGAAAAAAACTTACTTAAACAAAATTTATCAGGTAATAATCATTTAGAACTTCTTGATGAAATAAAGATTGAAAGTGGCGGACTTACACCAAATGTCTTTGTTCTAAGAGTTAAGTAATCTATTATATTAATAGATATAATTAAAAGTATTAACTTTAAAGGTTAATACTTTTAATTTTACACATTATAATCCATAATTATGAGTAAAATATATTTTCTTATACTTTACATCAAAGAATATCCACCTTTTAAAATGTTACTTTTTTAAAATAAATCTATTGGATATGTACCATAAGTCTTAGCTGCATCTATAAACATTTCAACCTTTTCAATTGGTGTATTCATTGGAATTTGACATCCGGTGCTTAAAATATACCCCTTTTTAGAATCATGCCCCTTAGCAATACACTCCTTAACTGACTTAAAGATTTCTTCTTTAGTCCCCTTATAAATCACATCCACCGGTGGAACATTTCCAGTAATTATAACTCTATCCCCCATAACCTTTTTAGCCTCTTCTAAATCTTCTATATTATCTATACTAAAATTAGAAATACCTGTCCTAGTGACATCTTCCCATATACCACGGCTCTTACCGCATATATGTATACTTGGAGCATTACCAGTCTTTTCTTTTATCTTATCTACATTTTTTTGAAGATAAGGTAATGAAAACTCTCTAAATTGCTTTGGACTTATAAGACTATTAGATGAAACTGGATCTGCAAATCCAATAGATAAACCCAGATTAGCTACTGCTTCTATATATTTATTGTTAGATTCAACTACTATTTCCATTAGTGTATGAATACTCTTAGGATATTTTATCATCCATTTTAATAAATTTTCTGTCCCTACTAAAGAAGCTGCCACACTAAAAGGTCCAGACATAGCAGCCCCAACATCCACTTCTTTTATAAGTGCATCTCTAGTAAGTCTTAAAGCTTCTATTAATATTGGCAACTTTCCGTCTTTTAACGGATTTGCAACTTTAAGAGATTCAATTTCTTTCGGGGCTTTAATAATAGGTTCTAATAGATAAGAAATATTATAATCAGGATAACAAACCTTAGAACCCATAGCCTCAGCAACACCTCTAAGACTAGTAGATATTCCTACACTATCATGCCCAAGCCTTCTAAACAGTGCTATTTCAAGATCTGCCATAAGCCTTGCCGAATGATAATAATCCCTAGCTGTTACTCCTATAAAAGGAACCATAGTAACTCCCATATCAGGGATACAGAGTATACGATCAATTTCTTCACCTTTAGAAAAAGCATCCATTCTTTCTCTCGGAGTCATTTCTTCCCTTTTCAATTAAATCACTTTCCTTCCCTTATAAAAAGCAAACCATCATATAAGCTAATATACCTAACTCTAAATGATTATATCCAACATAATGAAATAAGTATAATAGAATTATCTTATAGAAAAGTAAGGTTTAATTGAATTATTAAATAAGCCACCCTGTTTTAACCTCTTGAAGTATGTCCATATGTTTATAATTTTTTACTACCTCTATTAAATCTTCCATGGATTTGTTTATAAACTTATTTTTATGATATACAATACTAAAGTGTCTATTCCATGCACATTCTGAATTTTGTATTACATAGATTTCACCATTTTTTATTTCTTCTTCTACAAGCCTAATAGATATAGCCGCCAAATACTGATTTTCTAAAACTGCCCTTTTAATAGCTCCAGGACAATTGCTTTCCCATTTAGTTTTAATAGTTACTCCATTTTGTGACATATAATTTTCAAACAGTTCTCTAGTTCCACTACCTTTTTCACGCATGGCAAAGCCTACACCCGATAATTCATTTAATTTAATTTCTTTTCTACTGGCAAATGGATGTTTAGTACTACAAACAAGAACTAAATAATCCTCTACCTCAGGAATACAGATTAAGTCAGAACTCTTAATCTCACCTTCTACAATACCTATATCTAATTCAGAATTCAATAACTTTTCTTCTATGATTTTTGTATTATTTACATAAGCATAGGTTTCAACCTCAGGACTACTTTCATTAAAGCTACTTAAAATATTGCTTAAAATGCAATTGCCTATTGTAACTGTTGTTCCAATTCTTATCTTCTCTACATGTTTTGACTGAATCATATTTTCTTCTAAGTCATCAAATTGATTTACCACATACCTTGCATAAGAAAGCAATCTTTTTCCTTCCTCTGTTATGTATAATTTCTTACAAAAACGTTCAAATAAAAGAACACCATAGTGCTGTTCCAATTCTTTAATTGTTTGACTTACTGTTGGCTGTGAAATAAAAAGATTTGATGCAGCTATACTCATCTTCCCACTATCTGCTACTTCAATAAATATTCTTAAATGTCTTATAGTCATAGTGTTCTCCTCTCTTTAAGGGCTTTTAAAATGATCCATAGGTTTTACCTATGATATTGATAAGATATTATCACTTTCTTAATAACTGCACAAGTGATATATTTATGTTATAAGATAATTATTATATTTGATGGGGGATTATATTATGGCAACTTTAACTATTAGTACTGAAGATGAAAAAAGGGTAAAAGGGCTGGGGTTTCTTAGTAATAAAGGAACTGACAACTTCTCTGCTAGAATTATCACTGTAAATGGTAAGATTACATCAGCTCAAAATAAATGTATATCAGAGGCAGCTGAAATCTTTGGAAATGGAATTGTAACTTTTACTACTAGGCTAACTGTAGAAGTCCAAGGTATACCATATAATAAAATTGATGACTTTAGAGCATACCTGGCGAGAGAAGGGCTTATAACAGGTGGTACTGGGGCTAAAATCCGACCAATAGTCTCTTGCAAGGGTACAACCTGCCAATATGGATTAATTGATACCTTTAGCTTATCAGAAGAAATACATGAAAGATTTTTTAAGGGCTACTCAAATGTTAAGTTACCTCATAAGTTTAAAATTGCTGTAGGTGGCTGCCCTAATAACTGTGTTAAACCTGAATTAAATGACCTTGGTATAATCGGCCAAAGGATTCCAAATTTTAATGCAGATGAATGTAAAGGTTGTAAAAAATGCTCTGTAGAAAGTGCCTGTCCAGTGAATGCCTCTAAGGTAGTTGGTGGCGTTCTAAAAATTGACGAGGATAAATGTAATAATTGCGGACGTTGTATTGGTAAGTGTCACTTTAAGGCTATGGAAGATGGTACAACAGGCTACAAAATATACATAGGCGGTAGATGGGGGAAACGCATTTCTCACGGAATAGCACTTAATAAAATATTTCTAGATAAAAATGAAGCTATGGACGTAATAGAAAAAACTATACTTTTATATAAGGATCAAGGTAAAGCTGGGGAGCGTCTGGCTGAAACTATTGAAAGACTTGGTTTTTTAGATATTCAAAATCAGCTACTATCAAATGACCTTTTAGATAGAAAAGATGAAATATTATCAATAACATCTCTTTAAAAATTCTAATTAAAAATCAAAAATAAAAACCACTCAATTCACGAGTGGTTTTTATCATTCATAGTATACCTTAATATAGACACTCTCCATTAAAATGATGTGGCTATCTTAAGATTTAATACTCTTTTGCATTTGTGATATTAATTCTTTTATAGTTATAGTATCTAAGTCAATCCCGTCTATGGATAACCCATCTTCAATACATGTCTTAACTGTCCTTGATATACTAGCATCACCAATTGAAATAGCACCAACTATGCTATTATCTTTTATGAATATTTTAATATACTTACCATCTACTTCTTCACTTATACTATTATCATAGCTTCCGTAACTTACATCTCCCATAGAAAATAAGGAAGTATTGAAGGCGTTAAATACAGTAACAGGAACTGCATTTTTATATATTACATTATCTTCAGCCATATTACTTCCAGCTACTGTACCTTGTTCCGTAGCTTTCATCCATAATCCTTCTATATTACCTTTAAATTCAGCAACATCGCCTGCTGCATAAACATCTTTAATGGAAGTTTCCATATTGTCATTTACTACTATACCTTTATTAGTTTTAATTTTAGTATCCTTTACTATTTCAATATTTGGAATCATTCCTATAGAGTATATTACGCTGTTACAAGGAATAACCTGTTTTTCATTTATGCTAACAGCCTCTACTTTTTTGTGTCCTAAAATTTCATCTACTCTAGTATCACAAATGAATTTTACTCCTGTGTTTTCTATTTTTTCTTTTAATATAGATGACGCTCTTTCATCTAATAGCCTAGGCATAAGTCTCTTTCCAGCTTCAACAATAAATACTTCTTTTCCATTTGAATGCAATGTCCAAGCGGTTTCAAGACCTTGAACCCCTCCACCTATATGAACAACATTGTGTTTTTCTTTAAGATAATCTTTAATATTATTTGCATCTAATACATTTCTAAGTGTAAACACCCCTTCTTTATCTGAACCTATAATAGGTAACCTTCTATTTCTTGACCCTGTAGCGATTAACAATTTATCGTAGGAAATGTTTTCTCCCTTTGAACTCATTAAAATCTTATTTTCTACATCTATCTTTAAAATTCTTGTATCTTTAAAAAAGCTTATATTGTTTTCTTCATACCACTGTTGCTTTTTCAAAAGAATTTTATCATTATTTAAATCTTTAAATAAGTCTTTAGATAACTTTATTCTTAAATATGGCATCATAGACTCTTCTCCATATATGGATATACTTCCACTTTTATCTTTATCTCTAATAGCCTTAGCTGCACTAATTGCAGAAATACCACTTCCTATAATAACATAACCTTTATTCATATCCTGTACCTCTTTCATCTATAATTATCATAAGTTTATTATAATTATTTTAAGTCTTTATTAGATTATACTTTATTTCCTTATGAATATCTTTGATCCTGATCACTTTTTCCTAGATATAGTTCCATCTAAAGGTGATATTTCATACAAATATATGAAACCTTTATTCTTTATAACCTCTACATAATAAGCACCATTACAAGTATGGTATCTGTCATCTTTTCATCATTAGACTCATATAAAAAATATATTTTACCTTAATCAAACATTATATTAGTACAATTGTTAGTTATTTAAGTAATCCCTCTTTTTCAAGATATTCCTTCGCAACATCTTTAGAGGATTTTCCTTCTACGTTGACTTCATAATTCATTTTACGCATTTCATCCTCTGTTATTTTACCTGAAAGTTTATTTAACGGCTCCTTTATTTGTGGATACTTTTCAAGAGTCTTTTTAAGCATAAGTGGTGCTCCTTGGTAAGGAGGAAAGAAATTCTTATCATCTTCTAATACCTTAAGATTATATTGCTCAAGTTCACTATCTGTAGCATATGCATCAAGTAAATTAATATCACCTGATTTTATTGCACTGTAACGTAGTTTTGGTTCCATAGTCTTTATATTGTCAAAATTTAATCCATAAACTTTTTTAATACCTTTATAACCATCTTCCCTGTCTACAAATTCTAAGGTAAATCCTGCTTTAACGTTACCTTCTATATTTTCCAAATCTGATATCTTTGTAAGATTATGTTCACTTGCAATGTCTTCAGATACAGCAATAGTATAAGTATTATTGTATTTCATAGGCATTAAAAATTCCATTTCAAAATTTTCCTCAAGGCCAGTTCGCGCTTGCTCATAAACCTCATCTGGTTCATGACTTATCGCATTTTCTTTTATAAATGATTCTAGAACTGTCCCTGTAAATTCAGTATATACATCAATATCGCCTGAATTTATGGCGTTAAAAAGGAAACTTGTTTTTCCAAGTCCAGGTTTTAAGATTACATTAAGATCCGTCTCCTCTTCAATTATAAGTTTATACATATTAATTAAAATTTCAGGTTCTGATCCAAGCTTTCCTGCAATAATAACTTCTTTCTTTTGCGTTGTAAAATATGGTAGAACAACAACATAAGATATTACCATAACACCTATGCCAATTGCTATCATACTCTTTTTTAAAGATACCTTTTCAAGATAACGAAGTAGTACATCAAAAACAATAGCAAGAAGTGCTGCAGGTACTGCTCCAATTAAAATGAGATTATTGTTATTACGATCAATACCTAGAAGAATTAAATCTCCAAGCCCACCAGCTCCAACTAAAGCAGCAAGTGTAGCTGTACCGATTATTAAAACCATAGACGTTCTAACTCCAGCCATAATAACAGGCATTGCAAGTGGTAGTTGAACTTTATAAAGTTGCTTTCTCCTATTCATACCCATAGCCTCAGCAGCTTCTATTAACACAGGGTCAATTTCTTTAATGCCAGTATAGGTATTCCTAAGTATTGGTAAAATTGCATAAATCACAAGTGCAATAACAGCAGGAACCTGACCAATTCCTACTAATGGAATAAGTATTCCAAGAGGAACCGCAATAAGTACAGCTATAAATATTGAAATAAAGGAAATCTGCATATGTTGAAAAAGCGCAGTTACTAATTGTTCTTTACGTTCTTCAAGAGTTGAAATTAATGTAACCATTAAACATCACCGCCTTTTTCAAGTTGCATAGATATAAATTTAACCACATTATTAGAATCAATTGTTCCAATGATTTCTCCTTTATGCCTTACCAAAATTAATTCCTCATCTTTTAATAACTTAAGTAAATCTTCAAAGGATGATTCATCATCTATGCTTATATTATTATTTTGAGTTTTGTATTTATAATGATTATAAAGTTCTATATCAATTAAGTCCTTTACCTTATACTCTCCTTTTAGAACACATGTATTATATGCATTTCCTGACTTAAAAAAGTTTTCTACAAAATCATTTTTAGGGTTACTTATAATGTTTGTTGGTGTATCGTATCACATTGAACCACTTCTCCATCTTTCATGACACAAATTCTATCTCCAAGGGCCAAAGCTTCTTGCATATCATGGGTTACAAAAACAATAGTCTTTTTAATCTTTTTTTGAAGTTTTACTATGTCTTGTTGAAGTTTTTGTCTACTAATTGGATCTAATGCACTAAAAGGCTCATCCATTAAAATTATCTTAGGATCACCAGCAAGAGCCCTAACTACACCTACACGTTGTTGTTCTCATCCTGAAAGCTCTGATGGCTTCCTTTTACGATACTTATCAGGTTCAAGTCCAACACTTTCTAGAAGCTCCGTTATTCTTCCATTAACCTTTTTCTTATCCCATTTTTTAAGTTCTGGAACAATAGCTATATTCTCCTCAATAGTCATGTGAGGAAAAAGTCCTATTTGTTGAAGTACATATCCTATATCCCATCTTAATTCATGAATATTATACTCACTTATTTTTTTATTATTTATATAAATAGTACCCTCGCTAATATCTACTAACCTATTAATCATTTTAAGTGTAGTAGTTTTACCACAACCACTAGGCCCTATAAGTACAAAAAGCTCTCCATCTCTAATGTTTAAATTTAAAGATTTCACAGCTACATTATCATCAGGATAATGTTTAGATACATTTTCAAATTTAATCATATGACTGCTCCTTACATTTTTATTTAGATAAATAAAGTGAGGGGTAGTATGGATATTTTGTCAGAAATTAAAAAAGAGCACGAAAACTTTAGAAAAATTGCAGATGAGATTAGTAAAACTACATCCAGAGCTGAAAAGACTAGGGAAAAAAAGTTTAAAAAACTAAAAGATGACGTAAAAGCTCATCATGAATCTGAAGAATATGTGTTATTTCCTGATTTAAAAAATCATACTGAATCTAAAGAAATTACTCTTGAAGGAATTGAAGAGCATAAAGTTATTCATTATCTACTAGATGAAATTGACAAGATTAAAACTACTGATGAAACCTTTAGTGCAAAGTTCTCAGTTTTTAAGGAAATACTAGAACATCATATGGATGAAGAAGAAAAAGATCTTTTCGAAAAGGCAAGGAAAGTTTTAAGTAAAGATAAACTCGAGGAAATGAAAGATAGTTTTGAATCTAAAAAAACAATTGAAAAATAATAAATGTTCAAATATCAACTAAATGTAATGCTCACTGTAATAAGTGAGTGTTACATTTAATTTTATTTATTGTCCTTTATTTAATCATGTTTATAAATTGTTCTTTCAAAAACGTGATTTATTACCCAGCTACATAGTAACCCTAAAATTATACCAACTAAAACATCTGTAGGGTAATGTACATATAAATACAACCTAGAAAAAGCTATCAACGATGCTAATGCAAAGAATCCCACTGCATACTTTTTAAAATGCTTTGATAAAACACCTGCAACAGCAAATGAAGATGTGGTATGACCTGATGGAAATGAATAAGATAAAGGCTTTGCAATTAAAATATTAATAACATTAATATCACTTGATGGTCTCATACGGTGAACTGCATGTTTTAATATTCCTTCTCCTAAAATCGTACTTAGCCCTAATGCTGCTAAAGCCATAATCCCTATTTTCCTATACTTTTTATTAATAATTAAGGCTAATGCTATTATTATCCATATCATACCCATATCACCAAGCTGTGTGACCATAACCATGGCTCTATCCATAACAGGTCCATTTATGTTATCTTTTATAAAAATCAATATTGATCTATCAAATTTTTGTATTAAAGATATCATTTTTATTATTCCTCCTTTTATTTCTAAACAGTATCTCAAAGTACTTCTTACAAAACTTATAAAGTTTCTAATATAACCGTTACTTGTGTTCCTTTACCTTCTTCACTTTGTACATTTACCTCTCCCTTGTGTACATCTATAATCCATTTAGCAATAGATAGTCCTAACCCAGTACCAGCAATATCTTTTGATCTTGATTTGTCTGCAGTATAAAATCTTTCAAATATATTTTGTATTTCATCTTTTGGTATTCCTATACCGCTATCACTAATAATAATTTTTACTCTTTTGTCTTTTGTTTCTAAACTTATATCGATGTTCCCTTGTGCTGGTGTAAATTTAATACTGTTATCAACGAATATTCTAACCATCTGCTTTATCATTTTATAGTCTGCAAATATACTAACATTATTATTTTTTTCACTGGATATTGTATGATTTTTATCTATAAGGTTAGTTTCTGTAACCACTTCATAAATGAGTTCATTAAGCAAAAATTCCTTTTTCTCTATCCTTTGATTTTCAGTATCTCCTAATCTTTTAAGTTCATCATTTGGCCCGGTAATCTCAATTCTTTCTTTTAAATTATTAATACTGATATTATCAGCTGCTTTAATTATATGGTCTATAGGTCTTAACATTCTTTTACTTACAAAGTAGCCTACTATAATTGAAGCGATAATACCTATAAAATCACTGATAAGCATAAAAACAAATAAAATCTTCATAAAATCATATTCATTATCCATGTCTTTTATTATTTGAATGTATATAACACCATATTCCTTAGTTTCACTTCTCAAATTTTTATATATCAAGTGTTCATCATCGTATTTAAATTTCTTTGTTTTATTAAAAGGTTCTTTAATTTTAATATTATAATTAAATTTGTCTGACAAATTTAGTATCTTTCCATCTTCTTGTACTACCTTTATAAATATATTTTCTTTAGATGATACATTGTAACCAAGTTCTTTATCTAATAATTCTAAAATTCATAATTAATCACCTTCAATAACATACCCTACTCCCCTTACAGTATTTATAAGTTTATCTTCAAATCCATCATCTATTTTAATACGCAAATATCTTATAAACACATCAACTACATTAGTATCTCCTATATCAAGTCCTAAAACCTTATCTGATACATCATCTTTTGCTGTAAGCATAATTATAGGAACCTTGGAAAACTTTCTTATTCTTCTACAAACTTCAATTCCATTTAATTTAGGTATCATAATATCAAGAAGTATTAAATCATATTCTATTTCCTCTGATAAATTTAAACCTTCTCTTCCATCATAAGCTACATCACCGTATATTCTTCATGATTTAATTCCATTTTAATAAACATTGACATTTGCCTTTCATCTTCTACTAAAAGAATTTTAAAGTTCTTCAAATTAAACCCTTCCTTTCATAGCAAAATAGTGAGCTATTAGCTCACTATATATTTATAATATACACTATCTTTTTACTATTCACCATGCTGGTTATTATTTTTTCCATCTCTATTTTTATTTTCCCCTTTATCTTTTTGATTGTGTACTTTTAATATTGCACCACTTTCTGAATCCAACTTAACAATTTGAAGCATATTTTCTTTATCCTTTATTTTAAACTTATACTCATAAACTGCTTCCTCAATATTTAATTCTTTTTCTACCTTTATAACTTCACCTGGTACCTTTACTAATGCAATTTTTTGAAGATCCTCTTGACTATATTTTAAGTTAGCCTTTAACTTTGAATAAACTACCATTCCTGATATTCCAGCTACAATAACAACAGCAAGTAAGCTAATTGATATAACAGTAATTATCCTCTTTTTATAAGTTTTAAAAAACTCTTTTAGCTGTACAAAAATATTTTTCACCTTTAAATTACCTCCTACATTTTTTTCTTCTATTCTTATATATTACATATACTAAATTAAAGGAAGCTAAAAATCAGATTAAAACTACATTAAAATTAAGCACCTTATTTATAAATAAGATGCTTAATTTTAATCTATAACTCTAAATGCACTATTTAATCAAAAGAATCTTAAGACATTACTATTTCATAAACTTCTTCGAATCTATCAATTACATAATCATAGCCTGTAACTTCCCCAAACCCATATCTTGCATAAATAAAAGGTATGGAGGCAAATCTTGATGCTTTTAAATCTCCTTTAGTATCTCCAACATATATAGGGCTTTTTAAATTATTTCTATCTATTATTAAATTTATATTTTCACCTTTAAGAAGTCCTGTTCTACCTGGATTTTCATAGTCAATAAAATATTTACTTAACCCATGTGCCTTAAAAAACGCTTCAATATAACCACATTGGCAGTTACTGACTATGAATAGTTTATGTGTAGTAGCTAACTTTTTTAGATTTTCTTCTACTCTAGGGTATAAGATGCCACCCCTATTTTCTAAATAACCACATTCTTCTTCACAACATTTTTTAATGATTTCAAGTCCTTTTTCCTTGCTTAAGTAAGGGAAAAATTTAAGTGAAATATCTTCTATTGTAAATCCCATAATACCTTTTATATCATCTATTGTTAGTTTCTCTTTTACTTCACTATATTTACTTAATGTTTTATTAAATGACCTCACAACTTCAGCCGTTGAATCCCATAAGGTACCATCTAAATCAAATATAATACTGTCTAGCTTCATTGTTTATCCTCCAAGTTCTATATTTATCTTTTGTACATAATTAGGTTAATTTTATGTTCTTTACTTGTTTATCTTCATCTCATCTATAGTTACATTAGGATTTTTATATCTTCCTTTATTTTCTGTACCTTTTCCATATTGAATAGCTTGAACTGGACATAGATGAAGACATGCCAAACACTGAGTACAATCCTCTCCCCAGGTAGGTTTACCATTAACCTTTATGGTTTTGGAGTTACAAACGCTCTCACAAATCCCACAGCTTATACAATTATCCTTAGCATAAAACTTCTTTGTTTTGTTACTACCGTTACTAAAAAGTGGATTTATAACACTTGTTAAAAGTCCAGGCATAACTCCCTTTACCAGTTTAAATATACCCTTTTCTCTTTTATCTATAGCACCATTTATATACTTAAGTGTTTCTTTAGCTTCCGAAAGTTTTTTATCTTCTACTTCCTTTGAATCAACATCCCCCATAATAATATAATTATTAGGCATTATTAAAGAAAAACCACTGTGCAACTCAAGATTTCTTTTCTGTAATGCAAAGCTCATAGCCTTCATTGTGTTTCCTATATTAGCCCCACAAGTTGCTACAGAAAAGATGTAATTATCTTTGTAGTTATTAATCTTTAATTTTTCAATAAATTGAAGAACTATCTTTGGTGGTGCCCAGGCATAAACTGGATACACAAACCCTATAGTTTCATTATCTTTTAATATATACTCAAACTCAGTCTTACCACTATTAATCAAAGAGGCTATAGAAATTAACTCCTCATTATTATGCTTTGCAATGTCTTTAGCTACATCAAAGGAATTTCCTGTTCCTGAAAAATAAAATATCATATTATCCCACCTACCATCATATTTATCCGATGGCTACCATCCGTAACACCCCTTTCCCTCTTCAAGGTAGGTGATGACGTCTGCTACGCCCCTGGATAAGTTCTTCTAACACTTAGATGGAGAAATGTATACTTTATAATCAAACTCCACCCGAGTCTAAGAATCACTTGATAACTCTAATTATAACATCTTTAAATCTTTTTACTTATATTTAATTAGCCTTTTTATTTATTATAGTTTTTCCATTTGACACTTCACTAATTCCATCTCCTATAGTTGCCTCCATTTCTATCTTATATACCTCCTTATAATCCTCTGTGTTTGCTTCCATTCCTTTATTATCTATATCATCCTTTTTTTCAAGCTTTTCCTTACCCTCATTATTATGTTCTCCTATACTTACATCCATGTCTACCTTATCTATTTCATTATGTTCTTCCACCTCTATTTTTCCTATTTTATTACTCTCTTCAACTTCTAACTTTTCTATTTTATTAGGCTCTTTAACTTCTACTTTATCTGTTTTTTTATTAGCTTTTACCCTTTTAGTTATTATAACTGGATCCTTATCCTTAGAGGCCTCTTCCATGTTCTTAAAAATTTTAATTTCATTATTTATATATTCTTGTTTATTAACATCAGCTTTTATAAAATCTTTATCAGTTAGAAATGAATATGCATCTTCATTTTTAATTACAGTTTCTATAATGTTTTCCGAATTAATTAATTCCTTTATAATAATTTCAATCTTAGCAGTTCCAAATTCCTCTAAAGCCTTATCATATAAAGCAAATTCATTTAATAATATTGGCCTAAAAGATGACTTTATAGCATGTAAAACCCTTACTTTATTTAATATATACTCTACCTGTTCTTCCTGTAACTCCTTAAAGGGTTCTAGCTGAAATTTAGCTTTTTCAATTTCTTCTTCTATTTGAACCTTGTATATTTCAACTAATAAAAATTCATTAAACCTAATCTTAGGCCCATCTACATATTTAGTTACTAATCGATCCTCTAGCTTATTTACTATTTTTAAGACTACTAATTCATTTAGTAATCTTAAAAATATATCTTCATCTATATCCTTTAATACATTATCTGACTCTTTTATTTGATTAGCTGATAATTTAATGTTACAGTCAGATAATAACAGTTTTATTCTTATCTTATAGCAAAAGTTGTCCTGAATTTCAAGTGGCAGCTTTTCTAAAATGTGTGACATCTTATTAGTTATAATAAGTAACTTTTTATCTACATATAAGTTGTGCTTTTTTATCATTTCAATTTCGTCTTTTGTGTATTTGTTTATATTATTATCTTGGCTTTGATCTTTATTAGGCTCTTTAGTAATGTTTTTTAAAATATCAAAAATATCCATACACTCCTCCTAAATATCCTGTTTTTAAAATCTAAAGGTCTTTTCCTTCATATTCCTCTTATTATTATTATTATTAAATATCTTCAATAAATATGACCTTTATAGTTAGTAATACCTTGTTTTGTCTTAATTGAAAATTATGTAGTTACAAAACCTTTATGGTTTTAACAGTGATCTTATGAGTCCTATATTGAATAAATCCAAAAATATCCTCCATAAATAAATACTAACCTATAATGATGGTATCTTCATACCTCACTATAGGTTAGTATTTATATTTTATTATATTGTTCTATGTTTAACTAAAGAAATTTCTTTGCCTCTTCCATTCGATTTAAGACCTCTTGGATTATTAACTTTGAAGACGCTAAGTTAAATCTAAAAAATCCATCTCCACCTTGTCCAAAAACATCTCCCATATAGACTGATACCTTTGCTTTTTCTAAAAACCAAGTCTCTATTTCTTTTGAAGTTTTTCCTGACTTACTATAGTTAATCCATAGTAAGTAAGTACCTTGCCTAGGCATCACTTTAAATTCCGGGAACTTTTCTGATAAGAAACGTCTAACTAAATCATCATTCCCATCTATATATTCTTTCATTTCTTCATACCATTCATCACAGTTGTTATAAGCTTCTTCTACTGCTTTTACAGCAAATATAGAAGGATTATGCATTCCAATACGATCAATTTCTTCTTTTACTTTATCTCTTAATTGTTTGTTAGGTATAATTAGAAAAGATACTATTACACCTGGTATATTAAAAGTTTTGGTCATAGAACCTGCAACTATTAATCTTTCATTCAACTCATCTGATAAATTTATCATTGTGGTATGTTTGATACCATTAGCAGTGATATCTCCATGAATTTCATCACAATATAGTAGTATATCCTTTTCAATACAAAAATCAGATATTTCAACTAATTCTTTCTTATTCCAAACCCTCCCTGTTGGATTATGAGGATTACATAAAATCATCATTTTTGTTTTATTTGACACCTTTTTATTCATATCTGGCCAGTCTATTACATATAAATCATCTTCTAATTTTAAATTACTAAATACCTTATTTCTATTATTCTTTGTAATTGAATTTTGCAAGGGTCCATAAGCTGGTGTATTAATTATCACATCATCGCCTTCATTGCTAAATATAGAAACGCATAGACTTGATGATATATTAATCCTTGGGCAAAATACAATCCATTCTTTAGGAATTTCTATTTCATATTGCTTTATATACCACCTTTGTATGCTATTAAATAGACCTTCACTTAAATCAGTATATCCAAAAACCCCTTGATCAATAATTTCTTTAAATCCTTTAATAATTGCAGGTGGAGACTTAAAATCCATATCTGCAACTCCCATATGAATTATATCTGGATCTTTATAAAGTGTATCCATGGTATCCCATCTTCCACAATTAGTCCCTCTACGGTTTATTATTTCATCAAAAAGTGAATCCATTTTATTACACCTCACTTTCATTATTTAATCTTACATACTCTTCGTAATACTCGTCCCCTTCATTAATTTTTGCAATACCAAATCCAGTATATCCCCAAATGATTGCAAAAATCACTCCAGTATAACATATAATAGCCCAAGGTAAATATGAAAGAGTTGGGACTCCTAATGTTGTAGCCATATAAACCCCTGCTGCAGTCCATGGAACAATAGGTTCAACTACCGTTGCCGAATCCTCCAGAGTTCTTGATAAGTTTTTAGGGGCTAGTCCTCTCTTTATATAAGTTTTACTAAACATTTCTCCAGGAATTAATATAGATAACTGTCCATTACTTGTAACAAAGACACAGGTAATACAGGAAATGATAGTTGTTACAATCAATTGACCAGTACTCTTTACTGATTTCATAAGCTTTTCTAACACAATATCAAGAGATCCTGTTACTGCAAGTGTACCCGCAAATCCATAAGCACAAAAAGCAATTAATACAGTGCCTAACATTGACATCATGCCACCTCTTTGTAATAAACGAGTAATGTCAGGAATTAATGTAGTATAATCGACAATTGCAGGAGAAATCATTTCTAATTTGAAGCCTCCAATTGCTGCGTCAAAGCACTGCTTAATTGTGAATCCTTGAAATGCAATGGCATTCACAAAAGCAATTGTACTTGATAAAAGCATTACAGGTATGGTTGGTTTCTTTCTAATTGAACCATATAAAACCATCAATACTGGTATAACTGTAAAGATATTAAGTGAAAAAATCATATTTAAGGAGCCTAAGATTTCACTTACTATTGAAGATCCGCTATTAGAAGCACCTGATACCATATTAAATCCAACAAAAGTATATACTATGCAACAAATAACAAAGCCAGGTAATGTTGTATAAAACATATGTTGAATATGGTCATAAAGTTTAGATCCCGCAGCAATAGGTGCTAAATTTGTAGTATCTGATAGTGGGGACATTTTATCGCCAAAATATGCTCCTGATACAATTGCACCTGCTACAATTGGAAGAGGTGCTCCCATTCCAGAAGCCACTCCCATAAGTGCAACACCTATGGTACCTGCTGATCCCCAAGATGTCCCTGTGCAAACTGAAACTACTGCTGTCACTAAAAATGATGTAATCACAATATATTTAGGATTTATAATTTTTAATCCATAGTAAACCATCATAGGAATTGTTCCACCAATCATCCATGAACCTATTAAAAATCCTACGATAATTAAGATAAAGATAGCTGGCATTGTCTTTGACAACTTTTGTACAATGGAATTCATAATATCATCCCATGTATATCCTAAGTAAATAGCAATTATTCCAGCTACAGCAGCTGAACATAGCATTAAAACTTCCGCGGCTAATCCCATAACACCATAGCCTATGCCTAAAAATAATATCATTGTAATAATTGGTAACACAGCTAAAAAGAAACTAGGTTTTCTCTTTTCTTTATTCATTTTATTCCCCTCCGTTAAATTGATATTTAATTATTCTTTGATACTTCTCTCTCTTTTTAATTAGTGGACTTGACATCCAGGGTGAATTAATAGCATTAGGTGCGAGTTGTGGTTCAATACATATTCCTTGATATGATTTATATATAGATTTTTCTTTTCCTAAAACATTATTTATGCTATTTCCTGTATATAGTTGAAAACATGGAGCATCTGAATATATTTTTAAACAAACCTTCTTATCTTCACTCCATATCTCAGCCAAAATTCCTAATGAATTGTTACTTTTATCAACAATATAGTTATGATCATATCCTTTACATATTCTAATCTGCTCATTATTTTTATCATTAGGTTTTTCTAATTGACATAATTCTTCAAAATCAAAAGGTGTATCTTTCGTAAAACAAATCCTATTATCTGGTATTAAGTCTTCCCTACAGGGCATAAATAATTTAGCATTCAACTTCAAGTAATGAGTAAATATATTCCCTGAATTGTGTCCATTTAAATTGAAATAACTGTGATTGGTTAAATTTATTAATGTATCTTCATCTGATTCAGCATAATAGTGAAAAATAAGTTGCTCACCTATAAGTTCTACAGTTATCTTTATTTCACTAGTTCCTGGATATCTATCTTCACTTTCTTTACAAGTGGTCCTTAATATAACTGATTTCCCTTCAACTTTTCCTTTCCAGAGTTTCTTATGCAATCCAAAAGTTCCACCATGCAGATGATTTTGCCCATCATTTTTCTCTAATTTAACTATTTTTCTTCCTTGTATATAGTTTGCAGCTTCAATTCTATTGGCACAACGACCAACAGTACTTCCAAAAAAGCAGGTATCTTTAATATATCCTTCTAAATCATCATAACCTAATACAACATCCCGATTTTCTTCTTTCATGTAAATCTTAGTTATTGTTGCACCATACTCTATTATCTGAACTTGAATCTTTTCATTTTCTAAAATAAACCCATATATAATTTCACCATTATAAGTTCCAAATACCACCTTACTTATCATATTTCTGCTCCTTATTAAAGAGAATTTAATTCTACAAAAGTTTGTTTCAAATCATGATATAGCTTCTTATATATTTTATAGTATTTATCATAAGCTCCCCTATTACGTTGGTTAGGTTTGTAATCATCCTTAAAAGATACAGCCCATTTACAAACTTCTTCAACATTGTCGTATAATCCTACTCCTACAGAAGCTAATATAGCTGCTCCTAATGTTGTACCTGAATCTTTAAATGTACTGCTAATATCACAGCCATAATTATCCGCTATCATTTGAGACCATATTTTATTATTGGAACCTCCACCAGTTATTTTCATTGTGTTTATTTCAATTCCAAGTTCGCTTACCACTGAATAGCAATCTCTTAAAGAGAATGTTACCCCTTCAATTACTGCCCTAAGCATATTTTCTCTTTTATGTTTAGCTGATAACCCAATAAATGCCCCTCTACATTTAGAATCTAAATGAGGAGTTCTCTCCCCCATTAAGTATGGTAGGTAAATTAATTTATCACTTCCAATTTGTACTTTACTCAAGATATCATCTAGTTCCTCAAATATTACCTTTTCTGAAACATCTTTATAGAAGTTTTCTAAAAACCAAGTAAGTGATAATCCAGCTGCTTGTGTTACCCCCATAACATGCCAAGTCCCTGGTACAGCTGCACAAAATGTGTGAACTCTACCTTTTTTATCAATCTTAAATTTAGAAGTATGGGCAAATACAACTCCACTAGTTCCTATTGTAGTAAATGCCATTTTATCCTTTACTACACCACATCCTACAGCTGCAGCAGCATTATCGCCTGCCCCTGCTACTACTAATGTTTCTTTATCTAATCCAAGTTTAGTTGTAATATGCTGTTGAATCCTACCCGTAACTTCTATAGACTCATAAACCTTTGGCAAAATCCCCGGATCTAAATCCAACTTTTCCATTAGTTCTATAGACCAAGTTCTACCTTTAACATTTAACATTTGCATTCCACTAGCATCAGATACATCGGTTGCATATTCCCCCGTTAAATATAATCGCAGATAATCTTTGGGTAATAAAATGTGCCTGCAACGTTTATAATTTTCTGGTTCATTTTTCTTAACCCATATTAATTTTGATAATGTAAACCCTGGTAAAGCTGGATTTGCAGTCTCGTTAATCAAAAATTCTCTACCTAAAACTTCAGTTATTTCTTCACATTCTAAACTTGTTCTTTGATCACACCATAAAATTGCTGGTCTAATCACTTTGTTTTTTTCATCCAACATAACTAAACTATGCATCTGTCCGGTTAAACCAATGCTAATAATATCTTTTGGGTTAACCATGGATTGTTCTAATATCTTTTTTACACCCTTATCTAGGGCAGTTATCCAATCTTCTGGATTCTGTTCAGCCCAACCATTATGTGGTTGATTCATTTCATATGCTTCTGAAACCCTTTGAATTTCTTTGAATTTTTCATCATATAGTACAATTTTTAATGATGATGTCCCTAAATCCATTCCTAGTAAATATTTCACTTTAACACCTCCTTTCTAAATGAATTATAAAAATATCACATTTTGTTTTAATTTTTTAATTATTTATATAATATTTGATTTAGTATTGTTTCTAGGTATTCTTGTCTGCCACTTTCCATTGGTCTTTCTTTATTTTCAAGAGTGTACGCTTCTAGCTCTTCTAATGTAACTTCGTCATTTAAAATTCTCTTACCAATTCCTGACTCATAGCTTGCGTACCTTTTTTCAATAAACTCATCAATTCTACCATCTTCAATAACTTCATAAGCCTTTATCAATCCTAGAGCAAATGTATCCATACCGCTTATATATCCATAAACAATATCTTCAAAGGTGAAAGAGGGTCTTCTTACTTTAGCATCAAAATTTAATCCACCGTTTATAAATCCTCCAGCCTTAATAATTTCAAGCATTGATAAAGTTGCATCCTTAACATCTGTTGGAAATTGATCAGTATCCCAACCTAAAAGTGAGTCTCCTTGATTTGCATCCACACTTCCAAATACTCCATTTATTCTAGCTACTGCTAGTTCATGAGGAAATGTGTGTCCAGCTAAAGTTGCATGATTAGCCTCAATGTTTAATTTAAAATCATCCATTAAGTCATATTTTCTAAGAAAACCAATAACTGTTGCGGCATCGAAATCATATTGATGCTTTGTTGGTTCCTTTGGTTTAGGTTCAATATAAAAATCTCCATTAAAGCCTTTTTTTCTAGCATACTTAACAGCCATCTTCATCAACCTTGCCATATTATCAAGTTCAAATCCCATATCTGTGTTCAATAGAGTCTCATAACCTTCCCTTCCACCCCAAAAAACATACCCACTTCCACCTAATTGTATTGTTGCATCAATAGCATTTTTAATTTGAGACGCTGCATAGGAAAATGAATCTGCATTACAGGATGTACCGGCACCATGCATATATCTTGGGCTTGAGAAACAGTTTGCTGTTCCCCATAATAGTTTAATATCAGTTCCTTTCATCTTTTCTTCAATGTAATCAACAATAACTGATAAATTTTCTTTAGTTTCTTTAAGGTCTTTTCCTTCTGGAACAATATCTACATCATGAAAACAAAAATATTTAATGCCAAGCTTTTTCATTAGTTCAAATGCAGCGTCAACTTTTGCTCTTGCTATTTCCATAGATTCTGTTTGTCCATAATTTCTATCTATTGTTCCTGCTCCAAAAGGATCTGTTCCCGTTGCAGTCATTGTGTGCCACCATGACATTGCAAACTTCAAATGTTCTTCCATACTCTTACCATCAATTACTCTTTTTGCATCATAAAATTTGAAAGCAAATGGATTAATTGAATCTTTTCCTTCGTATTTAACTTCTGGTATGCCTTTAAAATATTCCTTCATATCTGTCTTCCTTTCATATTGTTTATTTTAATCTTTACGTTTCGCACAAAAGTCTATTATTTTTAAACCAATCAATATTAATGTGTAATATCGCTAATTCAGCCTTAAAAGCATTAATTACGTAGTCTCCCTTTGAATTATCCTAGTTGTTATTAAATGCTCTTTTTCATAAACCTCCTTACCATCAATTATTTCAAACAATAATTCAATACAACGTTCCGCAATACTAATTATTGGTTGTTCAATAGTAGATAACCTTGGACTTAAAAGGTCACATATATATGAATTATCAAAGCCTAAAAGTTTAATATCTTTAGGTACTTTTATCTGCTTTTCATTTAGATACCTCAACATTTGTGCTGCCACAATATCATTAAATACAAATATTCCATCATATTTCTTCATATCGTAATTATCTAAAACACCATCAATGTAATTTTTATTTTGTAAATCAAAATCAGTATCAAAGTTAATTATTTCTGGTTTGATACCTTTTTTATTAGCTGAATCTATAAATCCTTCATACCTTAATTGGGTTGCTTCAAAGCTTGTAGGTCCTTTAATGTGTAATAACTTTCTGCAACCCTTTTTATAAAGATGTTCGAATGCCTGAGCCCCTCCTTTATAATTATCCGCAGAAACTGTTATGATATTATTATTCTCAACTGTACTCTCATAAGAAATCATTGGTATGTTTATTTTATTTAATTCATTCTTGCACTGAGATCTTCCCAAAATTATACCCTCTACTCTAAATCCTTTTAATAACTCTAATGCTTGTAATTCTTTTTCTCTACTATCCTCAGTGTTACAAAGAATAATTACATACCCCTTTTCTTGAAGTAAATGCTCAAAAATAGTTGCTAATTCTGAAAAGTATGGATTAATTAAGCTTGGAAATACTAATCCGATAATTTTAGATTTACTATTAAATAGAGCACGAGCATGTTGATTAGGGGTGTAGTTCATTTCATTAATAACCATTTGGATCTTTTTAGCAGATTCTTCACTAACATATCCTGTAGAATTTATATACCTAGAAATTGTACCTATACTTAATCCACTCTCTCTTGCTATATCTCTAATATTTGCCATATGACTCACCTCCTTATGTAACATGTTACATATACTGTGTAACATGTTACATGTTTATAGAAAAAGTACTTCTTTCTCATATTGTATATCGTTTACATACCATTGTCAAGATTTAGTGGTCTATAATAATAGTGCAATATGTTCAACTTCTTATCATTCTATCTAATATTTCTGTAACAGCTTTAGTCTTTAAGAATACAATATAACTGATGAGAATTTAAAATTCGCAGCAAAATATTAGGAGGTTTCTAATGTATAATCCATTCTTTTATTGTCCCCTTGCAGATAATCAAGCTTTTAATTCATTATTAGATGAGCAAATGAGGAGTTTTTATAGGGTTGAAGATGATAACACCTCTAAAGTTTTTAATAGCCCTAAAGTTTTAGATGATCTTGAAAATTCTAATGATTTTGAAGTTTTTAATGATACTAAAGGTATTGAGGATATTTATGCTTTTAATAGCTTGGAAAACCTTGATGAAATTAGAGATTCTAATGAACTTCAAGATTACAATTTAATTGAAAACTTCAATGAACCTAAATTTATGGAGATTCCTCATGAAAATGATCATTCAAATGACTCTAGATCTTTAAATGAAAACTATGATGTATCTCTAGAAGATACTAGGGCTCCTCAACAAGATGTAAATAGAATACTTGCACTTCTTAACATTCAAAGGCCGCACCTTGTAAGAAACTTTGAAAGATTTGGAGTAAGTCGTGCACTTACTAACATTTACTTTAGTATTGCAATATCCTATACCATAGACAATGCTAATAGGTATAGTGGAAACATAAATCAAAGAACAAATGCTATATTTAATAATTTCAGAAGAAGTTATACTTGGATATTTGTTTCTTTACGTTCTAGTGGAGTACCTAATAATATAATTGACAGCACCTTTAAAGAGGTAATAGAATTTACTTTAATAAATACTAGTACACCTACTCCTACTAATCCACCTAACCCATCTAATAGATGGAGTAATTGGGAAGACCTTGGTGGTGTCTTATCTTTTGGTCCTGGTGTTTCTTCATGGGCACCTAATAGACTCGATACCTTTGTAACAGGAACTGACAATGCCTTATATCATAAATGGTGGAATGGTTCAAGATGGAGTAATTTTGAAAACCTTGGTGGTGTATTAACTTCTGCACCTGCTGCTGTTTCATGGGCAAACAATAGAATTGATGTATTTGGAAGAGGTACAGACAATGCTATGTGGCATATTTTCTGGGATGGCTCAAGGTGGAGCAACTGGGAAAGCCTTGGTGGTACTTTAACATCTTCTCCTGCAGTTTCCTCTTGGTCTCGTAATAGACTTGATACCTTTGTACGTGGCACTGATAATGCTTTGTATCATAAGTGGTGGAACGGTTCAAGATGGAGTGATTGGGAAAATCTTGGTGGAAGGCTAACTTCAGCTCCTACTGCTGTTTCCTGGGGAAATAATAGAATTGATGTTTTAGCTCGTGGAGATGGCAATCGTTTGTATCACATATTCTGGAATGGCTCTAGATGGAGCAGCTGGCAAAACCTTGGTGGAAATATAACTTCAGCTCCTGCAGTATCTTCTAGAGCGTCTAATAGACTTGAAGTATTTGCAAGGGGTCAAAATAACCAACTAATGACTATGTCATGGAATGGCTCAAGATGGAGCAATTGGAGTAATCTTGGAGGAACCATCACCTCTGATCCATCAGCAGTATCTTGGGGTTCAAACAGAACGGATGTATTTGCTAGAGGCAGAAATAATGCAATGTGGCATATTTGGAGAAACTAATTAATCTATAAAAATAGGGCTCTAAAGATAGAATTAATTCTATCTTTAGAGCCCTTACAATACTGTCTATTTATTTGTAAAATTCTTGAGTAGCATAGTATCTATTTCCTGATTTATAAATTCCAACTCCTATGCTTGTAAAGTTAGATGATAATATATTTGCTCTATGACCTGATGAATTCATCCAATTTGTCATGAACTTATCAGCAACAGCATTTGCATCAGAAATACCACCTATATAAGCTATATTTTCACCCCAAGCCCTATATGATACTCCATCTTTAGCCATTTGAACAGTTATAAGTTGTCCTTCTGGATTCTTATGATCAAAATAACCTCTATCAGCCATGTCCTTTGATTTAATCCTTGCATATTTCTCCATTGTGCTATTGTAGCTTAACTGAGACATTCCCGCTTTAGCTCTTTCTGCATTTACCCTATTAAATATTAGTTGCTCAACTTTTGCTTCAAAGTTTGCATCATTTGTTACTACTCCTGTGGATGGTTTAACAGGCGCAGGTGTAACCACGGGTGCCGGTGCAGGATTTGGCGTTGGTTTAGGTGTTACTACAGGAGCTGGTGCACTAGGCGTAGTATTTGGTTTTGGTGTTACAGCTGGTTTTGCACTTACATTTCTCCTTGAAGGTCTGTACACCATTGAATTTCTATTTGATCTTAATAACTCAATAGAAAATTCATTATCTTTACTAGCTTCATTAATATTGTCTTCTAATTTAACATCATTATCTAGTGTAGCTTTATTAGAAACCTGCTCCTTCTTTGCTTGTCCATTAACTACCAATTCAACAAATTCATTAGTTTCATCATTTTTAACTTCTTGTGTAGCAACTTCCTTTGTAGTAGAATTTTCTTCAACTATAGTATCCTTTTCTACTACATTGCTTTCTTTATCTTGCTTTACGCTTTCTATTCCTAAAATGGCCCTTAGCGGATTAACCCACTCCGTGCCACTTTTAATTGTTCCTCCCATTAATCCAGTACCTGTTAATGCACCACATATAATTAGTGTAATAAACTTTTTTCTCATTAGTTTCACTCCTTTTAATTTGTGTTGTCATTAGTTATACCACAAAATCAATGATTTTTTATTAGTAACCTGATTCCTGTAATTCTATAATAATCCCTTAGTGGTTAATTCAGTCTTTAACTCATAAATTGTTACCTTTTTCCTATATCCATTTGTTATAGCTTAGTATTACCTGAACCACAATGTCTAAGGTAAATTACTTATTACTAAATATCAATATAATTATAACTATAAATACAAATTAGACCACAAATTTCTATATATTAAAAAGCCCTAATAAAATTAGGGCAACAATTATCATATTTATTCTCTTTAAGATATAATATTACATTAATTTATTTTACATATCCAGAACCTATGCACTTACCATTTCTATTACCAAGACCTTCACCAGGGTTTACTCTACCTTCTCCAGATTTTCTAGAACCTTTTAGAGCACCTGTTCCATCACAGCTCGCTTGTCTTTCTTCCACTTTTGTGATAATTAAATCAGCCTTTTCCTGTGTTATTGTTCCTTCTTCAACCTTTTTAGCTAAAGCATCCTTTTTCATTTCAAGAACCTCAGCCTTAAATTCTGTTAGCTTTCCAGCGTCCTTTGCAATACCTCCATAAGTTTTACCTTCTTCAGACCTTTCAGCATTAACACTTTCTACAGTTTTCCCTGTTAATCCTGCCACTACCTCAGCCCGTGTAGTATAGTTAGATGCAGCAAATGCAGTAACTGATGTTGCGCCTATTGCAAACACTATTGCGCCTAAGGATACAATTTTTTTTATATTTTTCATATTAAATGACCTCCTTATAATTTTATACTTAGCATCTTATTGTTTGCTATGATTATAGAATATATTAAAGCTATGGCAAAATTGTGTTTTTATTCTTTTAAATTTGTGAACATTTGAGTTTGAAAAAACATACTTTTGTCACAGTATTTTTTTTTAATATGTTATAATTAACATATTAAAAAGTTACGAGGTGATGCTATGCCTGTTATTTTAATTGCAGATGATAATAAACAAATTACCTCTATTTTAGGGGAATACGCAAGAAAAGAAGGATTCATACCTAAAATTGCACTAGATGGCTTTGAAGCAATGGACCTTTTCCAAAAATTCCAGCCAGACCTTATATTGCTTGATGTAATGATGCCCAAAATGGACGGCTTTGAAGTGTGTAGAAATATCCGCAAGACCTCTAATGTTCCGGTTATAATGATTACAGCACGAGGGGAAGATTTTGAAAAGATTATGGGCCTTGATATTGGTGCAGACGATTATATTGTAAAGCCATTTTCTCCTGGTGAAGTTATGGCAAGGATACGTGCAATTCTACGAAGAATAACTCATGTAGACCTACAAAATCAACAGATTTATTCCTTTCACAATCTAACTATCAATTTAGATGATTACATTGTAACAATAGATAATCAAAATGTATCTTTAACAAAAAAAGAAATGGAACTTTTATGGGCCCTTGCCACCAATAAAAACAAGGTGTTTTCTAGAGATAACCTGCTTAATCTACTTTGGGGATATGATTATTATGGAGACAGCCGAACGGTAGATTCCCATATTAAACGTCTTCGTGCAAAACTTGAAGAATTTCATCATAGCAGCTGGGAAATAAAAACAATATGGGGCATTGGCTATAAATTCGAGGAAAAATTAGATGAAAAATAAAATTGCATTTAAACTAATAATGTATTTTTCTGCTACACTTTTGTTATTTTCAATAATTATAGGTAGCGTTTTTATGACCCTTTTTAAAAATCACACCATGAAAATCTACAAGTCTGATTTAGGGAAACGTGCGGTAACTATTGCAGATACACTTTCTAACCTTATAAGTGATTCAGGGTCCTCTACTAATATTATGGGTGGGAAGCATCTAGGGTACGGTTCATATCTTCGACTTTTAGATGATATTGCCATGACAGATGTATGGATTGTGGACGAAAACCTTGATCTTATTACAAGTAGCCACATGGAAAGTAAAAAGTATAATTATGCTGATTTACCAGCAGATGCCGAAGCCGTTGTTAAAGAAGTTTTTCAAGGGAAAACAACCTTTAGTGAGGGTTTTAGTAATCTTTTGAATGCCCCTACACTTACTGTAGGCACACCTATTGAGATTAAAGGAAAAGTTATTGGTGCCCTCCTTCTGCATTCTCCTGTAGAAGGAATGAATGAAGGTGTCTTAAAGGGATTTAGTATTTTAACATTGAGCATCTTAGTTGCTCTTATCTTGTCTATTATTTTATCTATAATACTTGCAGTAGCTTTTACAAAGCCTTTAAAAAAGATGAAGGATTCAGCACTGCAGCTTGCAGCAGGGGATTATAGTAGCAAAACAGGTGTACGTCAAAAAGATGAAATTGGAGAGCTTGCATCTGCTATTGATGTGTTAAGTGATCAGCTTGACCTTGCCAGCCAGGAACGCCAAAAGCTTTATAGGCTTCGCCAGGACTTTATATCAAATATTTCTCATGAACTTAGAACACCAGTTACAGTAATTCGAGGTTCTCTTGAAGCACTCTGTGAGGAAATAGTAACAGATCCTGATCAAATAAAAATATATCACCATCAAATGCTACGTGAAAGCCTGTATCTCCAAAGACTAGTAAACGACTTACTTGATTTATCTCGTCTTCAAAATACAGATTTCAAAATAGAAATGCAACAGATTAACCTTTGTGATGTGATAAATGATGTGATTCGTAGTGCAAGTCAAATTGCTAAATTAAAAGGTGTTAATATAAAGCAAAATCAAGATACTCATATATTTGAAGTATTGGGAGATTATGGTCGTTTGCGCCAGATGTTATTGATTATTCTTGATAACGCTATAAAGTTTTCTCCTAAAGGTGGTGTGGTCACACTTACACTTAAAAATAGATCAGTATCAATTAAAGATAACGGAATTGGAATTTCAAAAGAAGACTTACCCTATATCTTTGACCGCTTCTATAAGGTAAAATCAGAGGCAAATAAAAACGGCACAGGTCTTGGCCTTGCTATTGCAAAGCAAATAGCAGACAGACATAATATTAATGTTACCCTTAATAGTAAGCAAAATGAAGAAACACAGTTCAAATTTCAATTCTAACATAATCTGTAAAATAATCCTATTTTATAAAAACAGCTGAAATATACGTTAAACTTTCATCCTATTACTCTTAATTTTTCACTAGACTTATAAAACTTAGTACTTAAACTTTTCAATATGCTAATTAAAAGGGGATGTATCAATATTTTTATTATCTATATCATAATATCTAAAATCCACCTATATATACCTTAAATTTTATGTGCCAAATAGAAACAGATTTCTAAGCTTCAGAGGTACTTTTTACTCCCACTGAAACCATAATGTAAATTTATTTTGTATTTTAGTTAATTTGAAGTATAATTATAGTGACAAAATTGTATATCATAAAGGAGGATAAAAAAAATTGAATAACAAAAAATTATTGAGCCTTTTTGTAACCCTTTCCTTATCCCTGTCTACCGTTACTTCATTTAATTTAAAATCAGCAAAGGCTGAAACTATTAATGAGGATGTAACCATTACCATTTTACAAAGTTCTGATGTCCATGGAAGATTCATGCCTTGGGACTATTCAGCAGATGAGGCTAATATCAAAGGAAGCATGACACAAATAGCTTCTATAGTGAAGGATGTACGCTCTAAAAATCCTAATGTTATATTAGTAGATGCAGGAGATGCCATTCAGGATAATTCTGTAGAAACTTTTAATAAAGGTGCTGAGCAGCCTATGGTGACTGCTATGAATTATTTAAACTATGATGTTTGGGCCATGGGTAATCATGAATTTAACTTTGGCTTAGATACTTTAAAGAATGTAACTAATCAATTTAAAACTGGACAAGCAATTGTAGGTAACTTATATAATGAAGACGGAACTAGATTTATGCCTGCTTACTCCATAGTTGAAAGAAGTGGTATAAAAATAGGAGTTATAGGTATGACTACCCCACTTATTGAAAAGTTTGAAGCTGGAACTGATCATTTAAAAGGTGTTCATACTACAGATCCTGTAGAAGAAACTAAAAAGGTAGTAAAAGAACTTGAAGGAAAAGTAGATGTGATGGTTGGACTTATTCACATGGGCGAAGATAATGAAAATGAGATTACAAATACTGGTGTAACTGACTTAGCTAATGCTGTGCCTGAGCTTTCCGTTATATTTGCAGGTCATATGCATAAACAAATCGATGGAAAACTTATAAATGGAGTACTTGTAACAGAACCTTCAAAATATGGAGAACGTTTATCTAAGGTAGATTTAACCTTTAAAAAGGAAAATGATAAGTATCTTCTTAAAGATAAGAAATCCAATGTTATAGATGTATCAAAATATAAATCAGATAAGGAACTTGAAGATAAATTACAACCTTTCCATAAGGCTTTAAGAGATGAAGCAAATAAGGTTATAGGTGAGCTTAAGGTTATGCCTTTAGTACCTGATGAGCAAATTAAAGGTATACCTGAAATTCAAATAGCCCCAACAGCTCTTACTACATTTTTTAATGAAGTTCAATTATACTATAGCAAGGCTGATGCAGTGGCTATAGGCATAGAAAATGAAAAAGCAAAATTAAATATAGGACCTATAAAGAAAAAGGACATAGCCTTTAACTATAGATATACTGGTGGTGAAACTACAGTATATGAAGTTACAGGAAAAGACCTTAAAGATTACATGGAATGGTCAGCTGCCTACTTTAATCAGCTTAAAGAAGGTGATATCACTCCAAGCTTTAACCCTACTAGAAGAAATTCAAAGTACAGCACTAATGATATCTTTGGTGGAATAAACTACAATATTGATCTATCAAAACCTGCTGGAAATAGAATAGTTAATTTAACTTATAGAGATGGAAAAGAAATCAAAGATAGTGATACCCTTAAACTAGGTCTTAATTCCTACCGTATGGATCAACTCTTATCAAAAGGTGGAGCCCTAGAAGGAAGATCTAATATCAAAAAATTGTGGTCATCTAAAGATGAATATGGGGAAGATGCTGGAACCATAAGAAATCGTTCTATAGATTATATAATGAATGTTAAAGGTGGCCTACTAGATGGACACGTAGCTGAAAACTGGTCACTTTTAGGTATAGATAAACTTTCTAAAGAATATGATCTTGTAACAAAGCTAGTACAAAAAGGAATATTAAGTGTTCCAACTAGTGACGATGGAAAGTATACAAATATTGCTTCTATAAATATAAATGATATTCCAAAAGAAGAATTAGATAATCTTTATACTAAAAATGAAGATGATAATGAGTTACCTATTACTTTTGATAATAATAACGACAAGGTGGAATCTTCAGAGCCTTCAAATGATTCTTCAAAAACTAATATAAATTATAGTGACTTACCTAAGACAGGATCTCCTATAGGATTATCCCTTATAATCATCTTAGGTCTATCATTAACCGCTACAGGTGTCTCGATACTAAAAAGAGGTAAATAATTCTTTTAATATTAAGGCTTATAAAAAAATAGCAATATAAAAAGTGATGAAAAAAGGTACTCCATAATTAATTATAGAGTACCTTTTTTATACCACAATTTCCGTATTGTAATATTAAAATCCTACATTAGACTTAAAATCACCTTATTTAAATATTCCAAAAGGCTTACCCACTGGTAAAAACACCTTACCAAAGTGAGTATTTAATAATGCTGCAGCACTGCCATAAAAAGATAATATTGCTATTGTAAATTCTGCATAAGCCGCCATACTATGTGAAAACTCTTTCATTATTCCAAATGAACTTAATGTAAGTCCTAAAAATAAGAAGTCAATGCCTACAAATATAAGGAATAAAACCTTATGAGTCTCCATTGCTCCTATAGTCATAAATGCAGTAAATATTAAATATGACAAAAATGCAAACCCTAGTTGCTTAGGATCAGCCTTAGATGCAAGCTCTGCGCCGAAAACCCCATTTTGTATAAGCCATGTAAATCCCATAGCAAACCAAAAGAATGCATAAGCTGCAAATGCCGTAGCACCAAAAGTATTGTTATGTTTAAAATCATTTATACTTGCAAGTAATTGAGCAAAGGCCCCTAAAAATATTGCCCAAGGTAAAACAAAAGAAACATCTTGTGTAAATCCAAGCTTTTGGGAAGATGCCACTAAAGTTATAACTGCAAGACCAAATAAACCTAGTGCAGATGGATCTGCTGTAACTATCTGTACCTTATTATCATTATTCATTTTTTCCCCCTATGTACTAGTAAATTACATAAGTTATATACATTGTTATCCTACCATTTAAAATATAATAAATTAAAGCATTAAAATCCTCTTATTAAATAAAAATAACGTATAAAACAAATGCCTCTATAATTTATTATAAATTTCGTGCAATGTCAATGGGTAATCTATATTCTTTTGCGAATTTTGGATCCATCTGACTATACATCTGAATATTTTAGTTTACACTAAATTAAATCCTTAAGTTAATTTTAAATTTTAAACTTTTGCACCATTTCATTAAGTTTCTCAGAAAGAGTTGTTTGCATTTCAGCTGTCTTAGCTACTTGCTTTATAGCCATTGTGGTTTCATTCATGCTTTCTTTTATGGTTTCTGCTTTTTCACTAGATCCTTGAGAAGCATTTGCCATATTTTCAACTGCCTCACTTACTTGCCCAACCGTTGCTGTTATTTCTTCTGACATCTTAGTTACGAAATCAGCATCATTATAATACTGATTTCCAATTTCCTTATAACCATTAAATTGCTCATTTACATTTGTATTTATAAATTCTAATATATCTTTCCCTGTATCAATACTTCTTTTAAAAGCCTGTTGAACTTTTAAAATAGTATCTTGAATATTTATTACTGATTGCGATGATTGTTCCGCTAGTGTCCTTACTTCCTCTGCTACTACTGCAAAACCTTTTCCTTGTTCTCCAGCTCTTGCAGCTTCTATTGCAGCATTTAATGCTAATAAGTTAGTTTGTTCAGCTATACTGCCTATAGTATCTGCCATAACTTTTATGCTATCTACTACTCTTCCCTCTTCTATAGCAACTTCCATATTTCTTTGTTTTTCAGCATATAGATTTTTAGTTTCTTGAATAGCTTTTTCACTATTATTTTTAACAGAGATAGCTCTCAATTTAAATTCATTTGAATTATTACTTCCTTCCATAGCTTTTGAAGATAATATATTTATACTTGAATCTACTTCCTCCATTGACGCACTTATTTCCTCTGTAGTTGCACTTGATTCTTGCATACCATCTGAAATAACACCTACTGCATCATCAATAGTTTCTGCTTTTAAAGATAATTGTTCTACCGTAGCCAAAAGTTCTTGTGAAGATGCACTAAGGTTTTGTGAATTATCCATTATTTCTTTTATTAATGAGGTTAATTGTTTTTGCATTTTATATAATGAATTATTTATCTTTCCTATTTCATCCTTACTTTTTATGTTTATTTTTAGATCCTCAGATGAAAAATCCCCTGTTGCAAATTTTTCTATATTATTAACTATTGCTCCAAAAGGCTTAAATATTTTAATTAAAACAATAGATAATAAACCACTCATTATAACAATACTTAATACTGTTAAAATAATAAGTTTATGTAAAAGATCTTTAATGGGCGCCATTATGTAGGTTTCAGGCACCGCAAATCCAAATATCCAATTTGAACTTTTAACTTTAGAAGTTACAAAATATTTATTAGTATCATCATAATCTTGTACAAGATTTAATGTATTATCCTCATTAAATTGTTCGGCTATATGACTAAATCTATCATTTAGTACCTTTTCAAAACTTATACTACCTTTTTCCGTTGGTTTAAATTCCTCATTAGGGTGAACTACATAATTTCTATTATCATCTAAAAGAAATGCATAAGAATCTTCACCTGCATTTGCATCTTTAGTCAAATTCACTAAATAATCCACAAAAACATCTGCTGCTGCAACCCCAATTACTATTCCATTATCCCTTACAGGCTTTGCAATAGTTACTACCATATTATCACTAAAAGCATCTATGTACGGTGCTGTAAATATAAGCTTGTCTTCCTTTAAGGCCTGTTTATACCACTCCCTTTGTGTGGGGTCATAATTTTCTGGTATATTTGTTGAGGAATTAAATATAACCTGTTTGTCTTTAAATCCAATATAAAGAGCTGAAAACCCCTTGTTATTATCAATTTTATTATTTAAAAAAGATGTTAAAATTTCATTGTTGTAACCCTCCATCTTTTCCAAATCACTACTAAGCTCATCCACAACCTTTCCTTGAGTATTTAACCAGCCATCAAAATTAATAGAATAAGTATCTGCTTGAAACTGAATTTTTGATAATGTTTCTTTTTTAA
The DNA here is from genome assembly GCF_002934235.1 of Clostridium algidicarnis DSM 15099. Taxonomy (GTDB): domain Bacteria; phylum Bacillota; class Clostridia; order Clostridiales; family Clostridiaceae; genus Clostridium_L; species Clostridium_L algidicarnis. Next base: position 31,358 of record NZ_PTIS01000001.1, on the reverse strand, counting down.
TGTTATTTTTAGATGTACTATAACCCATTCCTGATACTAAAACGATAAAACTTACGGATATGATTAAGGAAATGCTTATTATCTTACCTTTAATAGAATTCACTTTATTACCTTCTTTCTAAGCTTATTTTAATTTGTTCACTCTTTATTTATACATTAGTCTCAATTTTAACCCTTTCTTTAATCGTTATCAACAATTTTTTACTTATTTGTATATTCATAAACATTTCATTGTTAAATTTAAATTGAACACTAAAAGAAAAAAACACCTATCTCTAGGTGCTTTACTTATATATCCTTTTATTTCCACTCTAATATTTTATCTAAAAAGTTTTGTAGTTCTTTTGTTTTTGGCGCTGAAAACACCTTGCTTGAATCTCCCATTTCTTTTATCTTTCCCCCTGATATAAATATAAGCTTATCACAAGCCTGCCTTGCAAATCCCATTTCATGAGTTACTAGTATCAAATCTTTATTAGCTTTTTCTAATTCTAATATCATAGCTAGTACCTCAGATGTAAGTTCTGGATCCAAAGCTGAGGTAGGTTCATCAAGTAATAAAAACTCTGATTTTATAGCAAGTGCTCTTGCTAAAGCAACTCTTTGTTGTTGTCCACCAGAAAGCTTTGAAGGCCTTTTGTCTCTATGTTCACTTAGCTGAAATCTTTCTAAAAGTTCTTCAGCAATCTTTGTAGCCTCTTCACCCTTAACCTTATGAATCTTTTCTAATGGTAGTACTATATTTTCTAATGAGGTAAGGTGTGGAAATAAGTTATAGGCTTGAAAAACAACACCTATAGACTTTCTATATTCCCTAATCTTTTTTTCTTCAAAATCTAATCTTTTATTATTTATATATATTTCTCCTGAATCTGGCCTTTCAATTCCTGCTAATATCCTAAGAAGTGTAGACTTTCCTCCACCAGAAGGTCCTATTATAGCTAAAGAGTGAAATTCTTCTAACTCTATAGATATATTATCTAAGACTACTTTGTTATTGAAACTTTTTGTAAGGTTCTTTATGCTAATTTTCATAATTAAACTTCCTTTCTAGTCTTCTTGATAACTGTGAAATTGGAAGTGTAAGTACTAAATATAGTATAGCTAATGCTATATAATTTTCCATGGTAGCAAAATTTATAGCATCAACTTCTTGAACATTTTTTGTAAGCTCACTTACTGCAATAACAGATAATAATGATGAATCCTTAACCAAAGAAACAAACTGCCCTGCTAGAGGTGGCAGTATAGTTTTTACAACCTGTGGTAATATTATATACCTATACTTTTGGTAGCTAGTAAATCCTAAAGACATAGCCGTTTCTAACTGGCTCTTTTCAATACTTTCAACTCCTGATCTTATAATCTCACTAACATAGGCTGCAGAAAACATAGATAATATTATTGTACCCATTATATAACGATTCTCAAGCTTTGCAGCTGCTGCAACTATATAGAAAAATATAAAGATTTGAACAAGTAAGGGTGTTCCCCTTATTATTTCAACATATATCCTTGAAAAATAGTTTAACACAAGTATCTTTGAATTTCTAAGGCTAGCTATTATAGTACCAATAACAAGACTTAATATAAGGGAAAAGAAGCTAATAACTATAGTCATCATAAAGCCTGTATAGAACTTATATCTATATTTTATTATCTTTGAAAAGTTAAAAGGATAACCTAACTTTTTAAAAGAAATAAACACTATTGCCATTAATAATATGATTACAATAACTATATTAACAGCCTTTTGCAAAAGGCTTATATCTTTATCCTTTTTTACAAACAAATCCTTAAATTTCATAATAATATCCTCTCATCCATAACCAAAATTAAATTACAATAAAATATTTTTAACCTATGCTAATATCTAATTTATATACCTTAGAAAAAGAAAGGTATATCTCTTGATTTAAATTCTTCCTTTATATCTGATAGATACTTATCTGATAGCTTTTCAAAGCCCCCATTTTCCTTATACTCTTTTATAAAATCATTAATTTGTTCCTTTAGTTCTTTATCTTCTTTTCTAACTCCCATGGCCCACTCTTGAGGTTCTTCTTCAAATGGAGTTAAATTTGCTCTTGTCTCATTTGGATACTGTTGCCAGTTTTTGAATATAGTCATTTGGTCATAAATAAAAGCATCCGCCTTACCTTGAACTACTTCTAGTACGCAAGCTGTTTCTTTATCAAATAAAAGTACTTCTGCCTCGGGTAAAAACTTTTCAGCATAAACCTGAGCAATAGTTCCTTTTTTAATTGCAACTTTTCTTCCCTTTAAATTCAAATCTTTAACTTCATTAACTGGTGAATCTTTATTTATTAGTAAAGTTAAATAGGCATTAGAATAGGCATCAGAAAAATCTATAACCTCTAGCCGTTCTTCAGAAATAGTCATAGAGGATAAAATCACATCTATCTTCTTTGATTGTAATGATGGGATTAATCCTGCATAGGCCATGTTTTCAATCCTAACAGTTCTTCCAAGATACTCTCCAAGATCTTTAGCTAAATCTACACTCATACCTGAAGGATTGCCTTTTTCATCAGTAGTCTCAAAGGGTGGATATGCAAGTTCCATACCTATTACAAGTTCTTTATTTTCCTTATCTTCTTTTTTATCTCCTACACTTGAACATCCTACAAGCGAGATAGTAAGCATTAATGCTAATAACAAGCCTTTAATTATCTTATTCATACTTATACCAATACCTTTCACAAATAAATTTTAACTTAATGACATTCTATACTTTTTAGTAAAAAAGCAACTTTGTTTTTATCTTATTTTGTCTGATATACCGCCATATTTATCAGATACACCCTAGATAAATAATTGCGCAAGTTTCAATCTAATTAAATTATATCATGCCTTATTTAATATTACTAGCAATAATTCTTATCCTTTAGGTATATAATGTGATTAATAATAACTATAAGTATATTCTAAAAAAACACCTACTAAAAATGCTTAATATAAAGCAATATTTATTAGGTGTTTTTACTTTATTATTTATATAATTATTAGTTTTACTTAATCTTTTCCCATGTCAGATCATAATTTGCCTTCTTGTCATTTCCAGAATAAACAAGTATATAGTATTTACCTTTCTCTAAAGTTTCTTCGCAGTAAGACACATCTCCGCTTACATATTTTGGATAACTTATATAATTCACTAAGTCACCATCTTTATATAATAGATAAGTTAAATTATCACTTTGTGATTTATTCAAAGATATCTTTACCTTTGTTGTATTAATAGCCTCCATTCCCATATCATCAACTACCTTTAACGTTACAGTGTATTCTCCTTCTTTTGTGTAAACATGAGTAGGGTTTTTTTGATTACTTGTTTTGTTGTCACCAAAATTCCATTCATATTTAGCAATATTTCCATTTTCAGTTTTTGATCCTTCACTAGAAAAATTAATAGCTTTTCCTGCCTCTCCTGAGTAAGGTCCGTTAATTTGTACTACAGGTTTTGATGGCTCAACACTTCCGTTACTCTCTGATAAGTATCCTCTAAATACAATATCAAATTGATAGTGGTAATTTTCATCAAGTCTCCAGTTAACAAAATAACTTGTAGTTGTTTTATAACCACTCCAGCCTTTTTCATCTAAAGCTTTTAAGTAATTATTAGCAACTTCCGACATCTTTTGAATATCTATAAGCTCTCCATGATAGTATTCTCCTGTGTAAGTTCCTCTAACTTCAAAGGTATTGAAAAATTGAGACTTACTTTCTGTGGCCTTAATATCTGTTATTCCACCTAAACTTTCTATATCCCTTTTAACTTCCTGTAATGATCTATTTGAATGTTCTTTAATATAATCATCAGATATTAGTGGAATTGTAAACTTATCGTAGTCATTATATAACTTGCCCATAAACTCTTGATAACAAGAATCCCTTTGATTCAAATCCAAGCTTTATAAAGATATTCAAAATAAAAAGTGCCAGCAAAGTCTTTTAGTTTTTTTGACCTTGCTGGCACTATACTTAAATTATTCTACGATTGGGAACCAACCTTGTGTATTCATAATTACATTCCAAAGTGGTTCTGGTATTTTTAATAATTCTCTATCACTTTTCTTTAAGTTAGTACGTATTTCTGAGCTCTTACCCATTTCAACTTTTGTCATCCAATCTGGTTCCATAATTATCTCTCTACCAAGAGATAAAAATTCCACTCCAACATCCAATGCTTTTATTGCATCATCTGCTGTGTATATGGATCCAACACCTATAAGAGGTACTCTACCATGAATCTGATTTAATATTTTAGTTATGATAGGTTCTACATTTGATTTATCTCTCATAGATCCTTGCCAAAAATCTGATAGTGAAGCATGTAAGTAACTTAACCCTTTGTCTGATAATACATCGATAAATGAAAGTGTATCTTCAAGTGTTATACCTGGATTTTCAATTTCCTCTGGTGAGAAACGATAACCTACTATGAAGTCATTTCCTGCCTTTTCTTTTACAACTTTTTTAACTTCTTCTATAACAGCTAGTGGGAAGTTCATTCGTCTTTCTAAGTTTCCTCCCCAATTATCTTCTCTACGATTAGAGTGAGGTGAGAAGAATTGTTGTAATAGATAGGTATTAGCACCATGAATTTCTACTCCATCAAATCCTGCCTTTATAGCTAATTCTGTTGTTTTACCAAAGGCTTTAATTATATCTTGAATTTCCTCTTCTGTCATAGCTCTTGGTGTCATAGCCCCTGGTCTTTCAGCTGCTACAGCACTTGCACTAATAGTTTGACCTGTTGGTATTTCATCTGGAAGTGCCATTCTGCCCGCATGGAATATTTGCAAAATCGCTACTGCTCCTTCATTTTTTATAGTTTCTGCTAACTCTTTTAAGCTGTCTAAAAAACTATCATCGTAAGCAGCAAATTGCCCTTTAAAACCCTTACCTGATGGGATTACATAAGTTGTAGCAGTAATAACCATACCTACACTCTTTGCTCTTACCTTATAATAATCTAATTCTGCCTTTGAAACTGTTCCATCATCATTTCCTGAAAAAGTAGTCATTGGAGCCATAACTATAGGATTTCTTACATTTATCTTTGAATTTAACATTCTCTTTTCTAATAACTTATTATTTTTTGATTCCATTTTAATCTCTTCCTTTCAAATTAATTTCTTTTAGACAATAATTAAATCAACTTTTTGCAAACACTAATTTCTGAATCTTTCTCTCTATATTCACCTATTTTAGGAACTATCCTTTTAAAATGTTCTGAGGCCATGTGACTATTCAAATCTTCTATAGTCTCCCATTCTTCTATCATTATTAACACGTTCGGATCTTTGATATCTTGATACATCTCATACTTTATACAACCATTTTCCTTCAATGTTTCTTTCACTAATTCTTTTGATAATTCAAGTATATTTTCTACTTTACCTTCTTTTGGAAAACTTTTTGCTATAACCTTTATCATATGATTCCACCCCTTTTATAATTTATGCACTAATTTCTTTTTTATTTCTTGATACCATTTCAATAAATGCTGATTTTGGTAATTCAATTCCTATTGTCTCTTTAATTACATCCTCAATAGTTTCAACAAGAATGAACTCTAATTCGTTTTGTACCTCTTTTGGAATATCTTCTATATCCTTTTTGTTATCCTTTGGAAGCAATATTCTCTTAATTCCTGCACGATGTGCTGCTAATACTTTTTCTTTAAGTCCACCTATAGGTAAAACTGCACCCCTTAAGGAAATTTCACCTGTCATTGCTAACTTAGGATCTACTGGATGTCCTGTTACTAGCGATGCAATAGTTGTAAATAAGGACACCCCTGCTGATGGTCCATCCTTTGGAATAGATCCTGATGGCACATGGATATGCAAGTCATATTTATTGAATTCAAGTCCCTTTTGGTTAAATACAAGTCTTGATCTAACTAAACTTTGAGCAATCTTAGCTGATTCTTTCATCACATCTCCAAGTTGACCTGTTAGTATTAACTTACCATCTCCTGGCATCATTGCCCCTTCAATAAATAATATATCACCACCTACTGGTGTCCATGCAAGACCTGTTACAACTCCTGGAGCGTTGATTTTATTTGCTCTATCATAAAGAGCAACTTCATGACCTAAAATATCAAATAACATATCTTCTTTTATAATATAAGGCAATGGCACTTCGTCTTCAACAATCTTTTCTGAAACCACTCTTGCTACTGTAGATAATTGACGTTTTAATCCTCTTACGCCAGCTTCTCTAGTGTATTTTTCTATTATTGTCTTTAATGTGTCATCTTCAAATTGTAATTGCTTTTCATTTAATCCGTTTTCCTCTAACACAGAAGAAATTAAATGATTTTTCCCAATATGGAACTTTTCATAACTTGTATAACTACTAATATCTATAACTTCCATACGATCTATAAGTGCTTCTGGAATATCTCTTAAAGAATTTGCAGTTGCAATAAATAACACATCGGATAAATCATATGGCACTTCTAAGTAGTGATCTGAAAATGTACTATTTTGTTCTGGATCTAAAACCTCTAATAATGCACTAGCTGGATCTCCATTTGCAGAAGACATCAATTTGTCAACTTCGTCTAATATAAATACTGGATTTTTCTCTCCAGCCTTCTTCATTCCTTGAATTATCCTTCCTGGCATGGCCCCTATATAAGTTCTTCTATGTCCTCTAATTTCAGCTTCATCTCTTACTCCACCAAGACTTATCCTAACATATTTACGTTGTAAAGCTTCTGCTATACTTTTCCCTAAACTAGTTTTGCCTGTACCTGGAGGTCCCACTAATAATAAAATTGAGCCTTGCTTGTTTTGTTTTAATTTCATTACTGTTAGATGTTGAATTATACGGTTTTTTACTTTTTCAAGGCCGTAATGTTGCTGATTTAAAAGCTCTCTTGCAGCTTTAATATCTATATCTTTAACATCACTTTCACCCCAAGGTAGAGTTGTTAAAAGATCCAAGTAATTTTGAATTACGCTACCTTCTGAGCTATTAGGACCTTGGCGCTCTAATTTACGCAACTCATCTAAGGCCACTTCCTTTACATCATAAGGCATCTTTGCATTTTCTATTAATTCACTATAATCCTTTTTCTTTTTCCCACTAACTCCATCCGATTCATTTAATTCTTCCTTAATAGCTTCTAGCTGTCTTCTTAGCATATTCTCTCTGTGGTTTTTATTAATATCTTCACTAAATTTTGATGCCATTTCCATTTGAAATTCTATGGATTCTTTATGCTCAATCAAAAGATCTAAAAATCTTAAGCTCCTCTTTTTTAATGAACGAATCTCTAAAAATTCTTGCCTTTCCTCTAAAGATAAATTCACATAAGGAACTAGGGATGCGATAATACTTGTTATATTATCTATCTTACTTATATACTCTACATAAGCCTCAGATCCTCTAAAGTTTTTACTTATTTCAGCTGTTAAATTTTTAATATAACCTAACATTTCTTTATTACTTTTTTCATCTAAGTCCATAATGTCAGGCTCCAAATTGTAAGTAGCTCTAAAATAGCTTCCATCTACAGTAAAATCTTCTACCTTAACTCTCTCTACAACATCTATATTATATTCATAGCTATCATTTATCTTTTTTCTATCTTTTATCCTTATTAATGTTCCAATTTTATAAAGATCATCTTCCCCGTAAGCTTCTTCATTCTTATTACTTTTCAATGTTAAAGCTATGGCGTAAAAATTCTCTTCCTTAATCTTATTATAATATTCTTCGTTAAATCTTTTGTTTAAATTCACTGTAATTTCTCCACCATGAAACAAAACTAAATTCGGTATATGGACTACAGGCAACTCTTTATTTATATCTAATTCTTTCATAATTATTTCCTCCTACACTGTTTCTATTATGTTTTACAACATTTCTTATTAAGTCCTTATCAATATTTTCTATATCAATTATAGCAACAAATATAATTAGTTTTAGTTAACCTAACTTCATTTATTTGATTTATTAATGTATTATTTAACCTTTAACAATATATTTATTAAATCATTGATTTCATCTTCATTTAGACTTGCTGCAATCTTATCTACTAATCTTTTAATTTCTAGATCTTCAAAACTAGCTATACTCTTACCTCTTTCCGTAAGAAATATATATTGTACTCTTCCATCATCTTTACACTGTTTTTTATAAACACAATCTAACTTTACGAATCTTTTAATCATTTCCGTAATTGATGGTTTAGATAAATTTAAGACCTCAGCTAGCTTACTAATTGTAAGCTCATCATACTTTCCAATTTTTTTTATATACTCAATTTGTCTTAGTGTGAGTTCTGACATATTAAGTTCATTAATTAACTTGCAGGAACACTCTCCCTTTACCTTCATAAGCCCACTGTAAGTTTCATATAATTTATCTTTACTATCCAACTCATCACCTCTTTTTTTATTTAGTTAGGTATTGCCTAATTACATATTAAGTCTTCTTGCGCTATTTGTCAATAGCACTATTTAAATATAATTATTTTTCATTTTTTCAATGGTACTTTTTATTTCTTCTCTAAATTCTATTGGTTCTAGCACTTCTACAAAGCTCCCTTGACTTAGAAGCCACATCTTTATGCCTGTACCAAACATTTCAGTTTCTATTATATACTCACCTTGATTTTCTTCTAAAACCTTTGCATTTGGTAGCCTATCTAAAACAGCTTCTAAAGAGTTCCCAGTGAATTTAAATCTTATCTTTTGAAGATTACCTGTGTGCATAAATTGTATAAGCTTTCTAAACTCTCCATCCTTAAATCTATTGCTATAATCTATAGAGAAGTTTCTATTTGTACTCTCAAAACTCTCTATTCTATCTACCCTATAAATAGTTGGAAATTTATATTCTGTCCCCTCTATAAATGCAGCTAGGTAGAAATAATACTCTGAAAACATTATACTTAATGGTTTAATATTTCTCTTAGTTGCTTCACTTTCTAATTTACCATTTTTACTTAATTTAAAGTACTCTATTTCAATGATATCCTGATTATTAATAGCAATACTAAGATCCCATAACTTATCTATCAATGGCTTACCATGATTCGTAGGAACATAGTTAAATAGTTCATTTGCTATAATGTTTTCTACTATTTTTTTATCTTCAGATACGCAATCACACAGGAGTTTATTTATAACTTTTTCTATTTCCTCTTTAGAAAACCCTTTACTTTCAAGAAGCACCTTGCATATTGATAAGATATCCTTTTCATTTAAAATTTTTGTATCTTTGTACTTTAGTTCATAAAGGCCGCTTTTTCTGTTGTAGATTATCTTATTATCTATGTATTCTTCCTGAAAATAATTATTTAAATCCTTTATATATCTAGTTACAGTTCTTTCACTTACATTAAATTTATCTACAATATATTCTTTAGTAAATGACTCATTATTTTTCACTTTACTATACATATGCAATAGCACTGACGATTTAAATCTTTCCATAATCACTATTCCTTTTTATATAAATTATTGTAATATATTAATTAGACCTCTTATTACTATACATATTTTTATCGGCATTATGTAGCAATTCTTTAATAGATAGTGGTTTTTTTCTACTATACTCTGAAAATCCATAGCTTAAGCTAATATTATACTTATAGTGAGTTTCTTTATTCAATTTATTTATCTCATCATAGATTCTTTCCCATAATATATTAGCATCATCTATTTCAGCATCACAAAACACTATAACAAATTCATCTCCACCAATCCTCATTACAATATCTGTTTTCCTTACATTGTCTTTTAAAACTTTCCCTATATTCTTTAGAATCTTATCTCCCTGGGCATGTCCAAAGTTATCGTTTATATCTTTAAACCTATCAATATCTATAAAACATACAGTTAGGCTTTTATTATTAATTTTTGATATATCCATTTCTTTTTCCAGTAAACTTAAACCTGCTCTTCTATTTAGTAATTCTGTTATAGCATCTCTATTTGCATAATATAAACTTTCCTTAAGTTTTCTCTCAAGTTCTCTTATAATATCATCTTTTTCTTTTATAGATTTTAAAAGTAACTTTGTGTCCATATCCTCATAATTCATCTTTTTCAACTCCCAAATCCATTATCGTAAATATTATGTTATTACCATAATACAACCTTCAACGTGACAGGGACTGTCCTCTTTAATTTAAATATACCCCATAAAGAAGACTTTTACATTATCTTCTTTATAGGGTATATCAGTCCATATAATATCTTTTGTTTTATCTTTAAGCCTTTAATGCTTACACCTATTACAAATAACTCCATAGGTAGATATTTGCAATATCCATGTTGGTTTTTACCTATAAGCATTATAATATTATATTGTGCTAATTCTTTTAGGTCAAATCATTACAACTATCCCATTAGCCCCAAAGATTTAATTTAGTGGATAGTAGCTCTTTACAGGAAATCATGTTAAAATTTTGTGATTATAATATTTTTAAGTCAAAAAACAATATCCTATTAAATGACTAGTACATCTAGTCCTCCGCTCTTAATATATTTATATCTTTGCCTTCCATAATTCTGTTCATATTTCTCATAGAGCACATTTTACCACACATGGTACAGCTATCTTCATGTTCTGGAGTAGACTCCTTCCTATATCTCCTAGCTTTTTCTTCATCTAAACTTAGGGCAAACATTTCTTCCCAGTCTAGCCTTTGTCTAGCTTCACTCATCTTTAAATCCCATTTTTCTGCTCCTTCTATGCCCTTAGCCAAATCTCCTGCATGAGCCGCTATCTTTGAAGCTATAATTCCTTCCTTCATATCTTCTAATGTAGGTAATCTCAAATGTTCCGCTGGTGTTACATAACATAGGAAATCTACCCCATGACTTGCTGCTATAGCTCCACCTATTGCTGAGGTTATATGATCATATCCTGGTGCTATATCTGTAACTAATGGGCCTAATACGTAGAAGGGTGCTCCATAACAAAGTTTCTTTTCTAAAATAACATTTGCTTCAATTTCATTTAATTTCATATGTCCTGGTCCCTCTATTATTACTTGTACATTTTTATTCCATGCTCTTTTGGTTAGTTCTCCTAGTACCATGAGCTCTGCTATTTGTGGTGCATCTGTTCCGTCTGCTACGCTTCCAGGTCTTAAAGCATCTCCTAGACTTATGGTCATATCATGCTCTTCACATATATCTAACAATTCATCGTAATGTTCATAGAAAGGGTTCTCTTTATTATTTAATTCCATCCATGCATAAAGCAAAGAGCCGCCTCTTGAAACTATATTAGTAATTCTATTATTTTTCTTAAATACTTTAGCTGTATCTCTATTTAGTCCTACATGAATAGTTACAAAATCAACCCCATCTTCTCCATGCTTTCTTACAACATCTAAAAATTCTTTTTCTGTAATATCTTTTAATTCCTTATCATAAAATCCTACTGCATCATATATTGGAACAGTTCCAATCATAGCTGTAGACATGTTTACTAGTTTTTTTCTAAACTCTTTTGTCTTTCCAAAGGAACTTAAATCCATAATTGCTTCAGCCTTCATGTCTATTGCACTTCTTACTTTATCTAATTCTATATCTACATCCGGACAATCTCTAGATATGCCAAGATTAACATTTATCTTAGTCCTTAACCCTCTACCTACACCTTCTGGATCTAAAGATTTATGATTTTTATTTGCTGGGATAACTACATGTCCTTTTGCTATTCTCTCCCTTAGTATTTCTATGTTCATATTTTCTTTTTTACTGACTATTTCCATTTCTTTAGTTATAATTCCTTTTCTTGCAGCATCCATTTGAGTTGTATAGTTCATTTTTATATCCCCCTTGTATGATGTAGTTATAACATTTGATAAAAAAACTAATGAAGTTCTAACAAATATTAAAGCACATCATTATTTTATTATTTTTATTTTAATCTCTTTCATCGCTAGTAATCCTTTACATTCTCTAGAATTTTGTTTATGTTGCTCTTCATTATTCTAGCTATATTTGTTTTTTCACCTCCTTTACAAAAACAAAAAAACTGTATACCAATAAAAGTATACAGCAAAATACAAGTCCTTTAGCTACATCCCTTCGTTGGCATTATCCAAATCAGGTTCTTAGGGTCAGAAATAACATTTCTATCTCAGCCTATTAATATAAGCTCCCCTTATAAATCAATATTTATTTTTTCATCTATACAAAACATATCATATAATCATAATATTTACAACTCATTATTTCAGAGTATGTGCCTAGTTTAATACTATCATCATCATAATACAGTAATCCAAGATTTTTAACAAATCACCTCTACCTCTTATTGTCAATATAAATTCAACCTACTTATAATTCTTTATTTTCAATATTTGCAATAGCTCTTAAAGATTTCATAAGTTTATCGAATTTATTAGGTGTTATAGATTGCTCTCCATCACACTTGGCCTTTGTAGGATTATTGTGAACTTCCATGATAACACCATCTGCCCCTGCAGCTATAGCCGCTTTTGAAAGAGGTTCCACTAGCCACCATAATCCCGAAGCATGACTCGGATCTACTATTACAGGAAGATGACTTAGTCTTTTAAGTATGGGCACGGCACTTAAATCCAAGGTGTTTCTTGTATATTTTTCAAATGTCCTAATGCCTCTTTCACACAAAATTACCTTTTCATTTCCTTCAGAAATAATGTATTCTGCAGACATTAATAGTTCTTCTATAGTTGCAGAAATCCCCCTCTTTAAAAGTATAGGTTTATTGGTTCTTCCCAATTCTTTTAAAAGAGGATAATTTTGCATATTCCTTGCCCCAATTTGAATAATATCCATCTCATCTATAAATCTAGCTAAATATGCTAGAGACATAAGCTCCGTTACAATGGGAAGTCCTGTTTTTTCCCTAGCTATCTTTAATAATTCTAATGCAGGTTCTCCAAGACCCTGAAAACTATAAGGTGAGGTCCTTGGTTTAAAGGCGCCACCTCTTAAAAATGTGGCACCTGATAATTTTACACTCTCCGCTATATTTACTATCTGATCTTCACTTTCTACAGAACAGGGACTAGCTATTATTGTTATCTTATTGCCGCCTATAGTATTTTTCCCTACATTTATAATAGAATCCATAGGATGTGAATCTCTACTTACTTTATTACTACAGCCTTCCATCTTCCTACCCCCTATTCATCTATTGCTTCCCTTAAGCTTTTTACAAATTCAAAAACCCTTCCTTCTATATTCCCTAGTTCTATTCCTTTTTCTATTTCTTTAATAATTGCACTACCAACTATCAATCCATCTGCTAAATCCTTTAGATTTCTTACACTTTTTGCATCTGATATTCCAAAACCAATAGCTAAAGGAATCTTTGAATATCTCCGTACATCCTCCATAAAAGCTTTCAATTCTTCGTCAAAAGTTTCCCTAGTGCCAGTAACTCCTTTAGACGAAATACAATAAATAAAGCCACTGCTGCCTTCCACTATTTCTTTTATTCGATTATTAGAAGTTGGGGCAACTAAAGCTATTAAATCAATAGGATAATCTTTCATCATTTCATTTAATATTTTTCTTTCCTCTAAAGGAAGATCTGGAATAATCAAACCATCTATCCCGCACTCTTTGCATCTATTTAAAAATTCTTCTATTCCATATGAAAAAATCGTATTATAATATATCAAAAAAACTAAAGGAATTTCTGTTTTACATCTTAGATTTAAGACCATTGAAAAAATATAATCTATATTAATTCCCTTACTTAAAGCTCTTATTGAAGCCCGTTGTATAACAGGTCCATCTGCTAAAGGATCTGAATATGGAATACCTAGTTCCATAATATCTGCTCCTGCCTTTTCCATGGTCAAAACTAATTCCATAGTTTTATCTAAGCTAGGGTCTCCTGCTGCAATATAAGTAATTAAGGCCTTTCTTTTCTCTTCTTTAAGTTTATTTAACTTTCTACTTATTCTACTGTCCATTTTTTATTCCCCCTAGTATATTGGATAATGTATCCATATCTTTATCTCCTCTTCCAGATAAATTCAATACAATAATATCATCTTTTTTTGTTTCTTTAGCAAATTTCATTAAATAAGCTATGGCATGAGCACTTTCTAATGCAGGTATAATTCCTTCTACCTTAGTCAAGTATTGAAAAGCTTCTATAGCTTCATCATCATTTATGGCTACATACTTAATTCTGTTAATAGAATGAAAATAAGCATGTTCTGGTCCAATTCCAGGATAGTCAAGCCCTGCGGATATGGAGTAAACTGGCTTTATTTGTCCGTGTTCATCCTGCAGCAAATAAGTCATCATTCCATGTATAATTCCTAGGCGCCCTTTAGAAATAGTAGCTGCATGATATTCTGTATCTATTCCTTTTCCTCCTGCCTCAACTCCATACATCTCTACTTTGTCTTCAATAAATGGATAAAATAAACCCATAGCATTACTACCTCCACCTACACAAGCTATTAAATAATCAGGTAGTCTACCTTCCTTTTCTATAATTTGTTTCTTCACTTCATCCCCTATAATTCTTTGAAAATCTCTTACCATTGTAGGATAAGGGTGAGGTCCTACTACAGATCCAATTACATAAAAGGTATCTTCCGGATTAGCAGCCCAATGTCTAATAGCCTCATTTGTAGCATCCTTCAAGGTTTTTGTACCAGATGTTACAGAGTTTACTTTAGCCCCTAACATCTTCATCTTTAAAACATTTAAGCCTTGTCTTTCTATATCCTCTTGTCCCATAAACACTTCGCAGGGAATATCGAACATAGCACAAATAGTAGCTGTAGCTAGACCATGCTGTCCTGCACCGGTTTCTGCTATTACCTTCTTTTTACCCATTCTCCTTGCAAGAAGAACTTGACCTATTACATTATTTATCTTATGAGCACCCGTATGATTTAAATCCTCTCTCTTTAGATAAATCTTGCCTCCACCTAGCTTTTTAGTTAGATTTTCCGCATAATATAATGGAGTGGGTCTCCCAGAATACTCATTACAATAATACATATATTCCTTTTTGAAATCTTCATTTTCTTTTATCTTAGTAAACGCCTTTTCTAGTTCAATCAATGGATTCATTAAAGTTTCAGGTACAAACTGCCCTCCGAATTGTCCAAACCTTGTATTCATATAAATCAACCCCTTATCTTTTTTATTAATTGTTTTATTTTTTCAAAATCTTTAACTCCATTAGTCTCTACTCCAGAGCTTACATCTACTATAGCAGGCTTAACTATTTCTATTGCTTTTTTTATATTTTCCGGGAATAATCCTCCAGCTAAAACTATAGATTTAGTTTTACCAATGGTTGTAGCTAACTTCCAATTAAACTGTTGTCCTGTCCCTCCTGCCGCTCCTTCTATATAGGTATCCAAAACATATTTACTCACCTTATACTTTTCTAATAGCTCTAAGCTCTTTTCATCTTTAATAAGAAAAGCTTTCCATACTTCTGTTTCAAAATTATTACAATACTCAATGTCTTCATCTCCGTGAAATTGAAGTACGTCAAGATTGCAAAGTCTTTCTATTTCTTTAACTTCTTTTATAGAATGATTTAGAAATACACCAACCTTTTTTATACTTTTATCAAGACCACCTATTAATTGTCTTGCAACATAAGGATCAATCTGCCTTTTACTTTTTGCAAATACAAAACCTATATATTCTGGCTTTAATATATTTGCATAGTCTATATCTTCAGCTCTTCTCAATCCACAAATCTTTATTTCTACCAAATCATTCACCTCTTAATTCTTTTATCTTATCCTTTATAGAAATAGTATTCATAAACGCCTCTCCAATCAGAACCCCATCTACCCCTGCATCTTCTAGATATTTCATATCCTTTCTTTTGGAAATACCACTTTCACTAACAACTACAATATCCTTTGGTAGATGATGTATTAATTTTTCTGTAGTTTCAATATCAACCTTAAATGTATTTAAATTTCTATTGTTAATTCCAATTATATTAGCACTTGTCTCTAGTACCTTTTCTAATTCTTTTAAATTATGGACTTCTACTAGACATTGAAGATTAATGTCTTTGGCTACCTTTTGGAACTCTACTAATTGTTTTTTAGTTAAAAGAGCTCCAATAAGCAAAATAGCATCTGCGCCTAAAAATTTAGACTGATATATTTGATATAAATCAATGATAAAATCCTTTCTTAGAATGGGTACTCTCGTTTCCTTCTTTACTAGGGATAAATACTCACCATTCCCTAAGAAGAACTCCTCTTCAGTCAATACGGAAATTGCATCTATTTTATTTTCATCATAAATCCTACTTATATCCGCAGGATTGAAATCTTCTCTTATAATTCCCTTTGATGGCGATGCCTTTTTTACCTCTCCTATTATGTTTAATCTTCCATTTCTTTTTATAGCCCTTTTAAAATCTCTAGTATCTACATTTGTAATTTGTTTTTTTAAATCTTCAATAGACATAATAGATTTTTCTATTTCTAACCTTTTCCTTCTTGATGACACAATCTTATCTAATATCATTGCTTCATCTCCTGACTAAGATTAATTAATTGATTTAATTTATCTAATGCAAATCCTTTGTCTATCATTTCCCTTGACTTTTCTATTCCTTCACCTAAAGTACTTACTACATTTCCTACATACATAGTTGCACCTGCATTTAACAAAACCATATCGCGCCTAGGACCCTTTTCACCCTTTAACACATCTAATAAAATTCTAGCATTTTCTTTTGGATCTCCCCCTGTTATTTCTTCTAACTTTCCAAATGTTATGCCATAATCCTTTGGATTTAAATAATATTCCTTTATTTTTCCGTCTTTTAATTCTGCTACCTTTGTTTTTGTAGTAATAGTTATCTCATCTAATCCATCCATACCATGTACTACCATCCCCCTTTCTAAACCTAATTCCATTAGCACTCTTATCAATGTAGATGTAAGATCTTCATCAAACACACCTAGCACTTGACCTTTAGGATTTGATGGATTAGTCAATGGACCTAAAACATTAAATATAGTTCTAATTCCTAATTCTCTACGAGAATCTACAGCATGTTTCATAGTTTGATGAAAATTTGGAGCAAATATAAAGCCTATTTGTAACTCATCTA
This sequence comes from Clostridium algidicarnis DSM 15099, assembly GCF_002934235.1. Taxonomy (GTDB): domain Bacteria; phylum Bacillota; class Clostridia; order Clostridiales; family Clostridiaceae; genus Clostridium_L; species Clostridium_L algidicarnis. The sequence continues at coordinate 14,231 of NZ_PTIS01000001.1, read as the reverse complement.
TACACCTTTTAACATCCAAAGGTGAAAGATTAATATTAACACCTAAACTTTCAAGTACATCTGCACTACCACATTTGCTTGAAACAGATCTATTTCCATGTTTTACAATAGTCAAAGATGATGCTGCTGCTACAAAAGCTGCTGCTGTTGATATATTAAATGTATTGCTTTTATCCCCACCTGTGCCACAAGTATCTACTGTATATCTATTATTTGTTTCAATTTTTATAGATTTGTCCCTCATAACTTTAACTGCACCAGTGATTTCTTCAAGAGTCTCTCCCTTCATGCGAAGTGCTGTAAGAAAACCTCCTATTTGTGATGGGGTAGCCTTACCTTCCATGATTATACTCATCACCCGAATCATTTCATTTTCAGTTAAATCTTTATAATTTATAACTTTATCTATTGCCAATTGCATACTCTACACTCCTTTTCTAATACATTCCATAAGGGCTCTTGCTTTGTTTAAAGTTTCCTCGTATTCACTTTCAGGATTTGAATCTTCAACAATTCCTGCACCTGCTTGTATATATGCCATATTATCTTTAAATACTATAGTCCTTATGGCAATACAAGTATCCATACTTCCATTAAATCCTAAGTATCCTATAGCACCTGCATATATCCCTCTTTTTTCATTCTCAAATTCCTCTATAATCTCTAAAGCCCTTACCTTCGGTGCTCCAGATACAGTTCCTGCAGGTGCGCAAATCCTTAAAGCATCATAAGCATTTAAACCTTTTTTCATCTTTCCTACTACATGAGACACAATATGCATTACATGGGAATACTTTTGTATCTTCATAAATTGATCTACCTTAACTGTTCCGTAGCTTTTAAAACATTTTCCATAAAGTTTTCCTTTGTTTCATTGCTTGTATACTTAATTTCTTCAAAAGTTGCTTCGGTATCTTTTTCTAAAGAAACCTTTGTTTCTATTATTTCTTTTTTTATTGATTGTAATTTTATTAAGCCTTGTTCATATATTTCTTTCAACGAGTTTTCTATTTTTACATTTGTGACAATCTTTATCTTTTGCTTCAAATGGTCATAGATAATAATATCTTTAGTTATTAAAAGATGTAAATCCGGAGTTCTTATGCTGTCCTTATTTATGTTTTCTATTCCACAGATATTTTTTATTAAATCATAACCAATAAATCCTACTGCGCCACCTATAAAATTATCCATACCTTCTATTGAAACCATCTTATATTCATCCATAATTTCTTGTAATATAAGAAGAGCATCACCCCTTCTATTTATTATTTCATCATCTTTAATTATTGTAATGTTATGGTCATAAGCTATGATTTCTATAAAAGGATTTCTGCCTATATAAGAGTATCTTCCCCACCTGCTTCCTCCTTCAACACCTTCCAATAGAAATGCCTTCTTTTCTTTGCATAGCTTGTTAAATAAAGAAATAGGAGTTTCAATATCTCCATCTATCTCTAATGAAATAGAAACCATTTTTCCTTCTTTACTTAATCTTTTGAATTCTTCATAATCTGGATACATACTCTAATACCCCCCTTTTTTAAGTACAAAAAAAGCACCTCATCCTCAATATAAGGACGAAATGCTTAACATTCCGTGTTGCCACCTTGTTTAGATAGTAATCTACATTTGTAACAAAAAAAACATTCCAATCCTAATCTAGGACGAAATGTTATAATCGCTTTGCCACCTAATATAGATAGTTTCCTATCTCACTCTTAAGGTACGGAAATACTAATATCTCGATACCCCGTCTTTATAACGTAAGACACTCGGCTAGTGGTACTCTCCTAAGATTTAACACCGCTTCTCATGGAACCATTCAACAACCTTTCCGTATCAGGATTCCACCGTCCCCGACTCTCTAAACCTTCAAGAATTGCTTACTTTTCCCAATCAATGAATTTACTAACTATGTTTTCATAATCATAATATACAAATATATTCTTGTCAATAGTTTTCATTCGACTTTTTTCATTCTTTAAATGTTATCAATATGAAGTGGTTCTATTGTTTTTGGAGCGGTAAATAAACACAGTGGATACAAGTACACCAAAGGCAATGCCAAATGTTGTCTTGATCGTCTGTAAACCATATTCACCTATCATACCTATATTTCCTTGTACAATGCCGCTCATTGTGTAGTACAAAGCTCCCCCTGGCAATAATGGCACAAGAGATGGCAACATAAAAACTGTGGAAGGTGCTTTCAAAATTCTTGCTATAACCTCTGAATATATGCTTACAACAATAGCTGAAATCATATTGCAAATAAAAATGTTATATGTATAATGGTAGCATAAAAGATACACAACCCAGGCAATGAAACCACCAAATGTAACAACCAATAGTCTCTTCTTTTTTACACGAAAATATAACCCAAATCCTATAGTTCCTATTATAGCTGATATAATTTGTACTATTTCTGATTGTGTCATAAAATCCCTCCTAAAGTAACTAGCGCAATTGCAAACCCACCTGCAATGGAAAGAGCTATAAGAATAGCTTCTGTCAGCTGTATCATACCTGCAATAGTGTCTCCCAAAAATATAGCTCTCAAAGAATTAACTAATACTAGTGCAGGAATTAAGAGCATAATATCTCCAATCATAATCTTATCTACATGTACACCAATTCCTATCTTAACAAAAAGTATTGCAATAATCCCCATGACAATAGACACAAATACTGTATACACAATACGATTAACATCTGGTTTTTTTATAAATGTATCAAAAAGAAACATTAAAAATGCAATAATACAAGAAGCAACGGCATCCCATCCATTTCCACCAAAGAAAACTGTAAATCCTCCTGCTGCACAAAGATATCCTATGCAAAGATCCCATTGGATATGCTTATTTTGTTTTTTTGGAGATTTAATTTTTAAAAGTTCCTTCTTAACTTCATCTGTAGAAATCTTGTTTTTACAAATATATCTAGACAAAGCATTAGCATCTTCAATTTTAGAAAGATTTGTTCCATATATTTTTACTCTTCTTATCTGCGTTGCTACTCTTCCATCATTACATTTTGCCGAAGCTATAATCAATGAGGTAATTGCAAACACTTTTACATTTTCCAACTGATATGCATTACAAATTCTTGTAATAGAATCCTCAACTCTTCTTATTTCAGCACCACATGACAGCATTATTTCTCCAAGGTCAAGAGCCAATTCCAAAATTTCCTCTTCATATATCACTTTATCCATATAAACCTCACTATATATTTTTATCAAACCTTATACATGTACACATATAATGTTATTATAAAAATCTTTTTCATTAGTTAAATTGTACCATGAGATTTCTGAAATGGTCAATGAAAATTAACGTGATTAACCTAGTGAAATCAACTATTTAGTGCCTCTTTTGAGGTAGTTTAGTATTCAATCATAAAGATATAACTTCATCTAGATTCTTTTTTGTCTCCTCTGTTAATTGATGAGTTATCATAATTACTGTGAGTTTTGGATCTTCCAGGACCTTATTGACAATCCATCCTCTAAGTTTGTGGTAGACTTAGCAATTTGTATATTCATTTTATCTATACAGTTTTCTGATAAAAACACTCCAAATCCTAACATGATATTCTTAATTTTACTAGTAAAGATACCACTCTCATGGCTATAATCCTCTGCTACATTTTGCATACGAGGTGCTAGGTATTTAGGAGTAATCATGGTTACTAGTAAGCTCACTGGAAAAATAATAATAAATGACCAATGAATCATTGTGGCTCCAATAAGCGATGCTATCACTGAAATTATCTGATTAAGCATCATATAAAAAGGTTTTACTCCATTATTCAATACATAATCTACGTCCTGAGTTAACCAAGCTACATACATCCCACTATCTTTTGAATTATATTCTTCATAATCATATTCCATAAACTTTTTCGCAATATCAGCTCTTAAATCTATGCCAATAGCTTTAACCATTTTTGATTCATAAAATTCGACATTTTATAATGTTATTATTTCAAATAAGTATACTAAAAGGGTGCGCTAAATACTAACTTTTATAGTTAGTATAAAACGCACCCTTTGTTTTTTATAAAAATAAATTCATGGATATATAAGTGTTTACAATGTATCTATAAGGTGAAGTATTTCCACATTTTCAGGAATGTCCTTCATAGAGCTTCCGTAGTGTACATATCTTAGTATCCCATTTTTATCTATTACCATCTGTGCAGGCATTCGGCCTAGCTTAAGTAAGTTTACTTTCTGCTCATATAGGTCTAGCACAGAATGCTTTTCATCTGGAATACCATAAAATTCAAGACCGTTTTCTTCAAAGTATGCTTTAAAAGCCTTTGCATTTTCAGGTCCTAGTACAACTATTTCAGTGTCTCTTTTTATAAACTCATTGTAATCTTGATGCAACTGCATCATATGCTTTTTGCAAAAAGGTCAAGCAAAACCTCTATTAAATACCACCAATACATTTTTCATTTTTCTAAAATTAGAAAGCTTAATTTTATTTCCTTTAAAATCATAAATTTCAAAATCTGGTGCTTCTTTATTTAATTCTATACTAGCCATTTTGCCATCTCCTCACTTTATCTTAATATACATTTAAATTAACTAAAGTTCTATAAATTATTTAACTTTTTAATAAATCATAATGTTTTATTCTCTAGTCCAAGAGAATACATACTCCATATTCTCTGGCAATTTTAATTCTGGTTCACATGTTATATCAAAAGAACCTTTAAGTCCTTTTTCTTTAACCGCATGATCAAAGTGTGCTGCTGCAATGCCTATATCAACTCTTTGAATATCATATTGAAATCTATCACTGTATCCTGGTTCTTTATATTCATAAAAGTGACATGAATTATCTTTTAATAGAATTCTCCAAGGTTGCTTATTTGATGCCGATGGTGCCAAACGAACCATTTCTAGAGGAAATTCTAAGTCTTTAGCCTCTTCTTTGGTAAGAGTTGAATTAAAGTCATCTTTATAAAATAACATATCCCATTCTTTACGCTGGTCTGCTGAAATTGTTTTTCTCATCATAATTTCTTTCAAATGTTTCTTCGTAGCAGCATAACCATAGGGTGTTATGATTGGAAATATTTCATCTTCTCCTATATTCATTGCTTTTGCAAATCCTTTACGATTAAATGTTCCACCTAACCAACAAGTCCCAATGCCAAGATGAGCTAAATAAAGAATCACAGATTCAAGTTCATACCCTAGTGCTTCTAATGCCATTGGCTCTAATTTTATAGTAGTTCCAATATATTGCCTTGCTCCCTTAATGACACCATAAGTTCCAAGTGCCTTTCCACTTTCCATTCCTTTGTTATCAAGATAATGAAAATTCACCTTCTTTCCAAAAGGATTATCCAAAGAATTTACAAATGATTCTATTTGGATCTTTTTATCTGCTTCAATTTCTTTCTCATCATAGTTTCTTACGCTATATCTCTTTATTACTGCCTTTTCTAACGGAAAATCAATATTCACTTATATTTCCCCTTTCTAACAATAAACAATTTCTGATTCTAATATTTATTTTGTAATATCTTTTGAAAGCTTTTTTATATTATCTGTTTTTATAAACTTCTACCTTGTGTTACAATAATAACACTACATTATGTTTAATATAAGTACTATCATTAAAGATAGTGTCCTTAACAATATTAACTACATAAAATAGCTATTAGGAGATGGCTTATAATGAATAAAAAGTATGAAGAAGAATGTAAAACTTGTGAAATAGATTGTAATACAAAAAGTGAATTATGTTCCTTTTGCCTGGCTCAAAAAATCATAAAAGGAAAATGGAAAATGCTGATCTTTTGGCATTTGCAAAAAGGTAACGTCAGATTTAATGAATTGAATAGGCTTATACCAACTACGCCCACTACACTTTCTAGACAATTAAAAGAATTAGAAAATGATGATGTCATAGAACGAAAAGTCTATAATGAAATTCCACCTAAAGTAGAGTACTCTTTATCTCCTATAGGTAAAGAATTTACAACCGTTATGGAAAGTATGAAACAATGGGGAAATTCTTACATTCATAATCTTAATATTAAAAACTAATTTTTATCCTGCTGGAAGATTCTAATTCATTACCTTTGTTTTATCTACTTATAAAATAACTATATCTAATTATAATAGTATCACTAAATATAGTACACATTTTTTATATAAAAGTAACAAAGTTTCGCTACTTTTAATGTTAAAAAGTGTATTATAAAACTATAATTATTATGTTATAGTGTATATAATATATAGGCTTTCAGTATTAGAAGAGAGCAATATATAATAGATCAAGTGATTCTTAGACTCAGGTGGAGTTTGCTTATAAGGAATACATCTCTCCATCAAAGGCTAGAAGAACTTATCCAGGGGCGTAGCAGCCGTCATCCCCCACCTTGAAGAGGATATGGGTATTACGGATGGTAGCCATGGGATAAAATCACAAGCTTTAAATGTAACTATTTAGAGCTAAATCTAGGAGGAATACCATGTTTTATCCAATAAAAAACACGAAGGTTTATGAGCAAGTAATCGAGCAAATAAAGCAAATGGTTGATGACGGTACTCTAAAAAAAGGAGATAAGCTCCCTTCTGAACGTGATTTAGTTGAACAATTAAATGTAAGTAGAGCTTCAATTCGCGAAGCACTTAAGGCATTAGAAGTCATTGGATTAATAGATTGCAAGCAAGGTGAAGGTAATTATATAAAAACAAGCTTTGAAGATAATTTATTTGAGCCCTTATCAATTATGTTTATGTTAGAGGAAAGTGACCCTGAATCAATTTGGGAGCTTAGAAAAATCATGGAAGTGGAGGCAGCAGGCCTTGCTTCAAAGAGAATAAATAATAAGGATTTAAAAGAGCTAAAGGAACTTACTGAAAGATTCTTAGACCTTGATAATGAAGAAATCCATGCTGAAATTGATAAAAAGTTTCATTATAAAATTGCAAAATGCTGTGGTAATATTTTAATATATAATATCCTTAAAACACTTTCAAATCTTGTAGATCACTTTATTAAAGATATAAGAAAATCTATACTAGTTGATAAAGGAAATAAAGAAATACTTTTTTCTCAGCACCATAATATATATTTATCCATGGAAAGCCATGATTCAAAGGCCGCTCGAAAAGCAATGCGTGAACATTTTGATTTTGCAAATAAATATATGAATAAGTGAAAAAATAAAAATATATATAGCTTTATAGAAATCCAAAAATGACAGTATGTCAAGTATTACTGTCATTTTTATTTTTTAAATACTGTAAATCTCAATGTTAACTATTTAACTATTATATAAAACTTTTTAATATTATGGTAATATTATTTTGTGTGGTGGTCAGACCATCATACCGTTTAATTGTTTTTTTGCTTTTTTACAAAAAGATTGGAGGAATATATATGGAAATTTTAGTTTGTATAAAACAAGTTCCAGGAACTTCGAAGGTGGAAGTAGATCCTGTTACAGGTGTTTTAAAAAGAGATGGTGTAGATTCCAAAATGAATCCTTATGATTTATACGCCTTAGAAACTGCACTTAAGATTAAAGAAGAAAAAGGTGGTTTAATTAAGGTTATAAGTATGGGGCCACCTCAAGCAAAAGATGTTATAAAGGAAGCATATATGATGGGTGCAGATGAAGGCGCATTGGTTACTGATAGAAAGTTTGCAGGAGCAGATGTGCTTGCTACCTCTTATACAATTTCACAGGGTGTGAAGAAAATGGGTACATTTGATATTATATTATGCGGAAAACAAACAACAGATGGTGATACCGCTCAGGTAGGACCAGAAATGGCTGAATATCTTCAAATTCCCCATATTGCAAACGTTTTGAAAATAATAGAGGTAAAAGAAAAGTCTATTATCGTAGAAATGGATATGTCAAATACAGTTGAAATAGCTGAAGTTCAATTCCCTTGCCTTTTAACTGTAGAAAAAGATATATTTCAGCCAAGACTTCCCTCTTATAGGAAAAAAATAGCTACAAAAGATAGAGAAATAAAAATTATAACATTAAATGATTTTGAAGATAAAGATGAAAATAAATATGGACTTAATGGCTCACCAACACAGGTTGAAAGAATATTTCCACCAGATATAAATAATAATAGAGAAAACTGGATAGGTAATAGTACAGAGCTTAGTTTTAAAATAGCTAGAAAACTTAAAGAGTTAAAGTTTATATAAAGAAGGGTGGAATTCTCATGAGTAAGCTAATTTGTAATCAAGAAAAAGTAAATGACTCAAATGCTATAGAGTTAACAAAGATTTGCCCTTTTGGTGCAATTCAATACATAGAAGGTAAAATTGAAGTTAGTGCAGCCTGTAAAATGTGTAGGATTTGCGTTAAAAAAGGTCCTACTGGAGTAATGGAGTTTGTTGAAACAGAATCTTTAAAGGTGGACAAGAGTTTGTGGCGTGGTATAGGCGTATATGTAGATCATGTGGAAGGAGAAATACACCCTGTAACAATGGAACTCATAGGAAAAGCTAAAGAGCTTGCCTCTGTCGTCAATTTTCCAGTATACTGTGTATTTATTGGCTACAATATAAAGCAGAAGGCAAAAGAATTACTTCATTATGGTGTGGATGAAGTTTTTGTATACGACTACGAAGAGCTTAAGGATTTTAGGATAGAGCCTTATACTGCTGCCTTTGAAGACTTTATTAATAATATAAAACCATCTTCATTACTAATTGGAGCTACAACTGTTGGTAGATCCCTTGCACCAAGAATCGCTGCAAGATTTAAAACAGGCCTTACAGCAGACTGCACAATACTTGAAATGAAAGAAAATACAGATCTTGTACAGATAAGACCTGCCTTTGGTGGTAATATTATGGCACAAATTATATGTCCAAATAATAGACCTCAAATGTCAACTGTAAGATATAAGGTTATGAATGCCCCTAAAAGGCAATCTGATTCAAAAGGTAAAATCACCTTATGTGAAATAGACAAATCAAAACTTACATCAAATATTGAGGTATTAAACATTACAAAAAAAGAAGTTGAAGGAGATATTTCTGATGCAGAAATAATAGTTGCAGTTGGTAGGGCCCTAAAATCAGAAAAAGATATGGCTATGATTGAAGAGCTAGCAAGTCTTCTTAATGCTAAAGTAGCTGGAACAAGATCATTAGTTGAAGAAGGATGGATAGATGCTAAAAAGCAAATTGGTCTTTCTGGTAGAACCGTTAAACCAAAGCTTATAATAGCCCTTGGAATTTCTGGTGCAGTTCAATTTACAGCTGGAATGAATAGTTCCGAGTGTATATTTGCAATAAATAAAGATGAAAATGCTTCTATATTCAATATATCTCATTATGGAATAGTTGGAGATATTTATGAAATAGTTCCTAAGTTAATTTCAGATATTAAAAACTCAATAGCTTAGTATTTAAAATCAAGGAGGTTTTTTTATGGATTATAAAAAGGTTGATGCTAAGGATATAGAATTTTTAGTATCTATATTAGATGAAAATAGAGTATTTAAAGGTGACTCAATAAATAATGATTTCAGCCATGATGAGATGGGTGGAATCAGCCACATGCCAGAGGTACTAGTGGAAGCTTTTTCTACTAAAGAAGTGTCAAGTATTATGAAATATGCCTATGAAAACATGATCCCTGTTGTGGTAAGAGGTTCTGGAACAGGACTAGTTGGAGCATCAGTACCAATTTACGGTGGCATTATGATAAGTATGTCCAAAATGAACAAAATACTTGAAATTGATGAAGAAAACTTAGCCCTAACCCTTGAGCCCGGTGTACTTTTAATGGAAATAAGCAAATACGTTGAAGAATTTGATTTGTTTTATCCTCCAGATCCAGGAGAAAAATCTGCTACAATCGGAGGTAATATAAATACAAATGCAGGTGGAATGAGGGCTGTTAAGTATGGCGTTACTAGAGATTATATAAGAGGTCTTGAAATAGTGCTCCCAAATGGAGAAATACTTAACCTAGGAGGAAAAGTAGTTAAAAATTCTTCTGGATACAGCATAAAAGACTTAATTTGTGGTTCTGAAGGAACTTTAGGTATAGTTACAAAAGTTATCTTAAAACTTATACCACTACCTAAAAAAGCTATATCTTTGTTAATACCCTTTCCAAATCTTGATATGGCAATAGGTACAGTTCCCAAAATAGTTAAATCAAAATCTGCACCAACTGCTATAGAGTTTATGCAAAGAGAAGTTATCCTTGCTGCTGAAGAATTCCTCTTGAAAAAGTTCCCTGATAATTCTTCTGATGCATATCTTTTATTAACCTTTGACGGTAATAGCACCGAAGATATAGAAAAGGCCTATGAAAATGTAGCTAACATTTGCCTTAATGAAGGCGCTTTAGATGTATTTATAATTGATACAGATGAAAGAAAAGATGCTGTGTGGTCTGCAAGAGGAGCTTTCCTTGAAGCTGTTAAAGCATCCACAACTGATATGGATGAATGTGACGTTGTTGTCCCAAGAAACAAAGTTGCTGAATTCATTAAGTATACAAGTAAACTTCAAGAACAATTTGATGTAAGAATAAGAAGTTTTGGACATGCTGGTGATGGTAACTTACATGTTTATGTATTAAAAGATGATCTTACAGATGACGCATGGAAAGATAAGATAGAAGAAGTATTTGAAGCCATGTATAAAAAGTCCAGAGAACTAAAAGGCTTAGTGTCTGGAGAGCATGGAATTGGTTTTGCTAAGAAAACATATATGCTTCAGCAGTACGGCTACGAATATGTTAACCTTATGAAAAATATAAAATTAGCCTTTGATCCTAAAAATATATTAAATCCAGGAAAGGTTTGTGAGTAAATAAGCTAAAAGTAATTAAATCTTCAACGAAGCTATCACATGACACAGATAGCTGCCCCTCACTTGCTTTATTATCATGATATATCATACACAGCCATATCAATATATCAAGAAATTTATTAGCATTAAGTTTTTTGATAATTCCTGTGATATAATCTATTTAGAGTAATATATAAAGATGAGCAAGTTGTGGATCATCTTTATATATATTTGCAGTGATTAAATGAATTTGTCATGCTCTCAGTTCAAAGTTTTTTTGATTTTTACTCATGGCTATAATAATATCAAAAGGAGTGATTATCTTATGCCAAAAGACCGAAATAACAAGGTAAGTTGCAATAATTACGAATGTGAAATTGAAATATTTTTAGAAATAGTCGGTGGTAAATGGAAGTCATTAATTATTTGGGAAATACATAATAATGAAATTATCCGATATAATGAATTACGAAGAATTTTGCCCAACATTACTCAAAAAATGCTGACACAGCAGTTAAGATCTCTTGAAAATAATGGTATTATTGACAAAAAGGTGTATAATATAACTCCTCCGAAAGTAGAATATTTTTTGACAGAACTCGGAAATGCGTTAATTCCTATAATGGATCAAATGGATAAATGGGGTAAAAATTATATTGTCAAATACGAAAGCGACGAGCTTAATTAAATATTCTATTTAGAGCAAAAGATGCAAAGGCAAAATAGCTTGAACAAAATTAAAGCTAGCGCTTTTAAGCGCTAGCTAGTAACAGAGACTTAAGCCTTTAAGGAAGCCACCCATTTGACAGATGGTCCTCATTTGCATTTTGATTTATTTTCCGTAATATGCAAAAGTGTATAATTCCTTCATCTCTTCAACAGATATTTCTCTTGGATTAGTACCAGTACAAGGGTCTTGAACTGCTATCTCAGCAATAGAATCAAGATTACTCAAGAAAGTAGCTTCTTCAATTCCGTAATCTTTCAATGTAGCTGGTATATTAAGAGCAATATTCATTTCCTGAACCTTTTTAATCAAAGAGTTTACTAATGCTTCTTCAGTATCTCCTGCAAGATTAAGACGTTTTGCTATCTCAACGTATTTTTTTGGTGCTGTTTTAGCATTAAATCTAATTACGTAAGGTAAATAAATAGCATTTATACATCCGTGAGGTATATCGAAAATAACACCTGATTTATGAGCCATGCTATGAACAATACCTAAAATTGCATTAGAAAACGCCATTCCTGCCAAGTTCTGTGCAATGTGCATATTTCCTCTTGCCTCAGGATTTTCATGGTAAGAATCAATCAAATCTTCACCAACCATTTCAATTGCCTTTATAGCAACTGCATCTGTTATAGGGTTTGAAGCTGTTGAAACATATGCTTCAATTGCGTGTGTTAATACATCCATACCAGTATGTGCAACCAATGTAGTAGGCAATGTCTGCACTAATTCTGTATCAACAATTGCAATATCCGGAGTTAAATTGTAGTCAGCAATAGGGTATTTAATTCCTGTTTCATTATCTGTAATAACAGAGAATGATGTTACTTCTGTTGCTGTACCGCTTGTTGTTGTTACCGCTAAAAATCTTGCTTTATTTCTAAGTTCAGGTAAACTAAAAGGTTTAGCCGCTTCTTCAAATGTTAATTCTGGATGTTCATAGAAGATCCACATTGCTTTTGCTGCATCAATCGGAGAACCGCCACCAATACCTATAATCCAATCAGGTTGAAATTCCTGCATGATTTTAGTACCTTTTTTAACTGTTTGAACAGATGGATCATGCTCAACACCTTCAAATAACCTTGTTTCTATATTTGCTTCTTTCAAATTAGCCATTACCTTATCAAGTGCGCCATTCTTTTTAACAGAATTACCACCTATAACAACCATAGCCTTTTTGCCTTTTAAATTTTTTATTTCATCTACCGCATCTTTACCGAAGTAGACATCTCTTGGAATCGTAAATCTCATACTTTTTCTCCTTTAAAATCTTATATTTTTGTTTTGAAAACTTGTTTGTTTTCTGTTGACTATTGAAGTATATTGCATATTGAATTACTCTGCAAGAAGGCACTTTTTGGTATGACACGCACCAAAAGGTATGATTTTAGGATGATGGCTTAAATTTATAGTTCAAATTAGTACACATAATTCTTGATTCATTATCTGCTTTAGAGTTTCCATTAGCTTTTTAATATTATTTTATAAAACCTTAATTTTTTATTTCAATTTTGGGTTCGTGGATGTATCACATACTAAACCATAACTATATTGTAAATAAATTTAAATATAAAACAAAATACAAGTAATTGTTTACATATGCATTTTGATGTATTAATATATATCTAAATGAAAATAATGGTAGGAGGAATTTATGAGAAAGATTAAAGCACTAATAAGATATAACTTTTTAAATTTGCACAGAATTTTTATCATAATTATAATGATGCTATTATTCCTATTTGGTATCCAGCAACAGTTATGGGCTTCAAGAATATCTGGTGCATTTCACATAAATCTTATTACATTTTTAAAGACCTCTTGGCTACCAATCAATTTAATATACATACCAATTTTGATAATAAATGAAATAATAAGTAGTAGTGATCAGGAGATATTTCATGTACTTAATATTTCTAAAAAGGAAAGATTTTTAGGCAAGTTTTTCACAAGCGCAGTTATAAATTTAGCTATAATAATAGTTAATGTTGTAATATTAGTTGTAGTTGCAATTATAGCAAAAGCACCCCTTAAATATTCATTGTATCTCATTTCCATGTTTTTATTAAATATATTTACTGGACTTTTTTGTTCTAGTGCCATTGGTCTATTAATTGGTGAAACAATATCAAAATTCAGATATAGGGTTCTTTCTTATGTACTAATAATTTTGTTTTTTCTAGGTACAAATAATTTCTTTAAAGAGCCTAATATACTTACGCCAATTATGAAATTCGATCCATTATCAAGCACCTTTGAGTTATTTTCTTTAGATAAACTAACGCTTTATCATTTTATGATTTGGAACTTAATAGGCTTACTCGCAATGTATTTAATATATAACATTAAAGATTTACAATTTTTGAAGTTTAGAAATAAAATAATATTATGCTTTTTAGTAGTTTCTATTTTGTCTTGCCTCTTTGTAGGTTCAAAGTATAATCCTCAAAGTTATTTTATTCTAAAAGACAATATTAATGAAAACTACGAGAAAGAGTCTAAGCTAAGTGAAGGATTTACAATTGAAAGTTATAATATGAAGTTACAGTTAAAAGATAGAGTTTCTAATGACTGTAATATGGAAATTACAATTAATAATAAAAACTTAAATAAATTAACTTTAAGCTTATACCACACTTTGAAGGTATCAAGTATAAATGTAAATGAAAAAGAGGTTGAATTCT